>JAFDYX010000028.1 GCA_018267215.1 Bacteroidota bacterium | reverse complement strand
TGTTGTGATTTGCTTTCAGATTGTTCTTTGATGAGATTGCATACAGCGTACCCATTGCTAAAAGCATCTGCCTCAGAACATTACATCGCTCAACAGGATTAAAAAAATGGTGCAATCCATCAAGTAAAAGCCTCGCCTAAAACAGTTCGAGCTGTTGCGGAATCGGGGCTTTTTCTTTTTCCATCCCTCCATAAAATAGCTGCATCATGCCAAATTGCTTGTCGGTTACCGTTAATATCCCCACGTGCCCCTTGGGCGGCAGGTTAGCTTTTACCCGTTTTACGTGCACATCCGCATTTTCACGGCTGGCGCAGTGCCGCAGGTAGGCGCTGAACTGAAACATGGTAAACCCGTCTTTCATCATCTTCTTGCGAAAATCGGTGTAGTGCTTCCGGTCTTTTTTAGTTTCGGTGGGCAAATCGAACAATACCATGATCCACATAATACGATAGGCGTTTAGGCGATCGGTTTTCATCCTGAGTCATTTTTGATTTTAGATCTGTGATTTTAGATTTTTGATGTGGTCAGCAATCTGTAATCATCAATCACAAATCATAATTCTAAAATCTTTTTATTCCATCAGCGGATAAGAAATCTTTCTCGCCTCGCCCAAAAAACATTTTGCCAGCGAGGCGGTGGTGCGTTGCAGGGCAATCATCAGCGGACTGGTTTCGCCCTCGAGCACCACATCTATGGCCGGTAGTTGCAACAACTTTTTCTTCATGGCAGGCGTCAGCTCCGGCAGCATTCCATCACTTTCTTTTATAATACTCCTTACCAGCAGATCGGCATAGGGGCGGTAGGGCTCCATCACATCATCGGCCAAACAATACGCATTGTATTGATTGCGGTGGAAGATGCCCAGCGTAGGCAGCAAGCCCGAGCCTACCAACGCGCGCGCAGCCGTAGCCCGGATGATGGCGTAGGCATAATTCAACAAGTTGTTGGGGGCATCGCCCACAGGGTCGCGAACGAACTCGGCCTGGCCGGCCAGCACATCTCTAAAAATATTTTTCCAATACCAGGCGGCCGCACGCCCTTCGTGGTTTTCGATGTCGCCCGATTTTACTTCGTCTGCCCAGTGCAGCATATTTTGTATTTCTTTTCCGGCCACCGACAGGGCGATAGCCTGATTTTTAATTTTTGCTTTGATGGTCTGTTGCCACAGTTGCTTTTTCAGCGGCTCGCTGGCTTCCACCTGTGCCTGAAAACGCTGGCTTTGCAGCGTGTGCCCATCCAAATTTAAAAGCAAGCCGGTGGGGTGGTGGGTGTTGTTGCAGGTGATAAAAGCCACATTGTTTTCGAGTAACTTGGCTACCAACGCCTGGCTGATGACAATCTGCTGGTGATCGAGGATGACAATGCCGATGTCTTCAATGGGGATGGTAGCCTGCGCCTCTTTTTTAAATTCTTCGGGCACATCCGCATTTTTTTCTACGGCCGGCAGCCGCACGATCAACTGGTCGAGCCGGGTGCTCAGGTAGGCGGGGTTGCCGAAGTAGAGGGTGCGTTTAATCATGTTCTAAAATTTCAGTTGTGGGCACCGGGGCTTGCTGATGAAATAGAATAAACTGCTGCCGATTGCCAAACCAATCAATTACTTCCTGCTGAGCCGGAGTAAGTTCTGGTAAAAGAAAGTGGTGGTACGAACTCCACGGCCAATCGGTAAGCTGTTTTACAAAACCGTGATGTACCGGGTTGTGATGTATGTAGTGGATAATGCCGGTAAAGTAGCTGTCGCTGGTAATTTCTTTTCGTTTAAAGGCGCGGATAAAAAGCGACCCTCTTCGTTTATAAACTTTATTATACGCTTTGGTGTAGGCGTTGAAAAGATGGCTGAATTGGAGGATGGTAAGGCGTTGAAGTACGTCCAGACCTGACAGGTCTTGTTTATCCGCGCTTAAAAGACCTGTCAGGTCTTTTTCTTTTTTATTAAAAAACTCCGTCAACTCAGCTTCGCTTTTAATCCGCACCAGCAGGTGCAGGTGGTTGGGCATCAGGCAGTAGGCCAGCGTATCGGCTACGGCCGGAATATATTCCTCATACCGCTTCAAAAAATACCGGAAGTTCTCTTCGTTACGGAAAAGATTTTCTGAGCCGTTGGCGTGGGTGTAGAGGTGGTATGATTGGTTGGGCTCCATTGTTTAAAATAACAAAATCAATACTCTCCAACCGAAACTATTTGACCAATGTGGTTTACTCGGATTTTGTTGATTTTCTCAATTCCGCTCAATCCTGCCCTAATCCAAGTAATACCTTTTAAAGTATTATTGCTTTCTACACTTGTTTCCAAATGATGCCTAAAAAAATAATCTTTTGTTGCTAATTTCTGTACTCTAAACAAATTCGGACTTATCAAAGAATAATTATCAGGATTTAACAAATCAAAATCTTTAGGATTGAAACCTGTTTTTTCATTAGGAAAGACAAAATACTCGTTTTGCTTCATGCTGAACAAAAATTGCCAACCATCACTTTGTTTGTATGTTTTGTCAATGATTGGTAACCCAGCATTTTTTCGGGCTATGGCTTCGTAAAAGGAAATTACGTTTTCTTGTAAGTTGCCTTCCGCATCACGATACACAGCTACGTGATGATTGCCGCCTGTGTTTACAAAGTCAACAGCTTGTTCGTTTCCGTTCTCATCTAAAATCAAATTACCGTTCTTGTCCTTTTTACTATGTAAGGCTTCAGCATTGCTGATGCCCGAAATGGTTACACGTTTAATCTCAATACTTTTTGTCTTGTCAATTTGACCGTTCTTGTCCCGAACTTCTTTTAAATAAATAGGGTTTTCGCCAATGTTAGAAAAGGCCGTATCAAGAACTTTCTTTTGGTTTTTCTTTTCTGAGTGCTTGTTGTATTCTTCAATTTCTTGCTTTGCCTTTTTGTATCGTTCGATTAAAGCATTTCTAATTCCCTTGTCAAAAATGAAATCAATCGCCTTATCATATACTTCTATTTCCGATAAGTTTGTTGTTTCTGTTAAAGCTTTTTCAAAGATGTCTTTCTTCTTCGCATCTTTAAATAAGTCAGGCGTAATCTCCTTGCGAATAGTGTAAGCCGTTTCAAGCGTTACCGTTTTTACCTTTTCAGGAACGGGATGTAATCTGGCCTCATCAATGTAAATCGGATTTTTTGTCGGAGCATTTTTTCCACTAAAGGCTTTTTTGGGGTCATTAGCATTTTCGCGCAAGCGTTTAAGTAAAGCCTCACGATAAGCTGGTCTGCTCACGGTTAAAATTTTAGCTTCGTCAAAAGTTGTTCCTACTTTTTCTTCTTTGGAAGCATATTGCTTCAGGCTACCGTAAACTGTTTCCAAATGAAGTTGTCCGCGTGGTGTGAGTTGCACTTTTTTGTTCGCACCTCCTTTTTTCTTTGTTGTGTTGATGTTTTTCGTAGCAACTTTATTTTTTGCTTTGATCGAAATCAATGTGTTCTCTAAATGTTTTTTTGCTTCAATTCTAAACTCGTTTAATGCAAACGGTGGTTTGAACAATAGCTTTCCTTTATCGTTTCGGTATAATTCATTTTGTTCAATGCCATAAATCTCTGAACCTTTATTGCTTCGTGCATTTAAGTTGTTTAGGTATTGAACGTGCTGTCGCTTGGTAAAGGCAACGGTCAAAGCGTCCATCGCATGATGGCGATGGTCGTTGCGTTTAGTCCAATCTTTTATCCTTCGGATTTTGATTTTGTTTCCTTCGTAATCTTCTTTTTCAAGAACTTCTGTTAACCCAAGTGTGTTGTATTTTTCCCAGTTCAATTCTTTCATCACATCCACCAATTGCCAGTCTTCGCGCAAGCGATCTGTGATTGTACCTGTTGTACTCACAACAAATTTTACCAAATCGCCCAGCATTGTTTTTGCGTATTTGGCGATGTATTGCGTGTTGCCTAAGTCACGATTGATAAATCCTTCAGGTATGTCTTTCTCCGACATTTTTAGTTTGTTGTATTTGGTGCGTTTAAGAACTCCTTTTTTATACAAATCTTCCATGCGAACCAAAAATTTATCTAAACTATTTTCGCTTCCTGTTTCTCCATATTTTTCTTTCACAAAATCATAAGCAGTTTTGTTTCCTTTTTCAATGTTAATATTTCGCACTTCCAATGTTTTATTTGAAAACGAATCGTCAAACAAACGTGCTTGCGGAATGATGTGTTCAATGTCAAATTCTTTACTGAATAATTTTCCTGGTTCTATGTATGTATTTGAGTAGAGTGTTTTATAGCCATTGTCTTTTAATTCATCATATAATTTGTAACGAATGATGTCGTTGCGGCTAATATATTTTAAACGAAACAAGCCTTTTTCGTCTGTCAATATTTTTCTATAGATCTCATGTTCATCTGTTGATTTGCTAATTGCCTCTGTTAATTTTTTGCGTTCCTCTGCATTCTTTTTTAACTCACGCGCTAATTCAATTCGGATTTCTTCGGGTTTTCCATACGTTTCAATGATGGTGTTAATCACGTTAATCATCTGATTGAGTATTTTCTCCACCACGGGGTTTCGCAAAGAATTTTTTGCCAAAATTTCCAAACGATCCTTGTAAACCTTGTTTTCAATTTCTTCTTTCTCTAACGAAGATTTTGAATGACGATAGCCAGCATATTCACAAGCCACATTATATTGATTCCCCTCTTTTAAATGTGGTAAAATTTTTCGAATAGCTTTTGCGCTCAAACTTCCATAATCGTCTAAAAAATTTACATTGGATAGAATGCTTGCAGAAACTTTATCAAAACCAAAATCAGTCATCAGTTTGTTGATGAGTTTTTCATTTCCTGTATTTGAGTTGTCGCCTTCAAACGAATAGAGTACATGCCAAAGCTTGTACATCTCTTGTTCATCTAATGGTTTAGCAGAATCGAACTGTAAAATGTCGGTGTTAAAGCCAAGTGTTTTAAAGATGTTTGAAACATCGTTTAAAATTTCTTCTGCTGGTTTATTCAAATCCAATTCATGTCCTGATACTTCTATGATTTTCTGATAGGCTTCAAACAGTTTTGCTTGTGTGATGTTTCCCTGAATTTCTTTGAAGTTAAAATCCAGCTCTTTCGGATTCTCAAACAACAAATTCAACGCTTCAATTTTTGTTATTTTGGGTTTTATAGAAAGTTCAGCAGCTAAAATTTCTTTTTCTTCTTGATGAAGCAACCTTCTTTCGTTTTCTGAAATTTGATTGGCAATTTGGCTTTCCTTTGTGTTTCTTCTGCTCTTTTTTCCTCTGCCATATACTTCAACATTATTCACCACCTGCCATATTTTAAACTCCTGAAACAATGGAGAAGAACGCGGAATGACACGGTTACCAACGGTTTTTGTTTTCTTCTTTCCGTCAATCAAAACTTCAATTTGTCGGCTTTCAAATTCACAAAAACTGATTAGTCCTTTCTGTGATTTCAATCTTCGCTGATAAAAGATGATGACATCACGGATTTCTGTTTTCAATTTTTCAGTCAGTTCTTTGTGATGTTTAGCTTGTTCATCCCAAATGGCATTGAATTCATCCAAATAATCCTGACGATAAAAAACCATATTGCGTAAACTTGCATTCGGGTTTTTACCCAACACACTCATTTGATATTCACCAACTGTTTGAGCACGGTCTGTTCCGTCTTCTTTCTTTATTATATTGAAAAATAATTCCTTGCTTCTGTCACTGATGGCCCCGAGATAGCCGCTTGAACTATTGAGTTGTACATTGATTTGTTGTAAGACAATAACCAATTTTTCCAAATCCAATTTTTCAGTTAATCCATTTGCACGCCAAGCATAATTCTCTTTTTTCTGTTCGTCAGCTTTGCCTTGCCGTTTTTTACCAACTAATTCAAATCCTTTTTCCTTAAAGGCTTTAGC
Organism: Bacteroidota bacterium; assembly: GCA_018267215.1. GTDB lineage: Bacteria > Bacteroidota > Bacteroidia > Cytophagales > Cyclobacteriaceae > ELB16-189. The sequence goes on along the minus strand of JAFDYX010000028.1, from coordinate 112,740 downwards.
ACAAATAGCCCAAACGGCATCACGCTTTTTTCCTCTCAATTCTTCTTTCAATTCAAGCGAAAGTATTTCAGAATGAAAACTCAATTGTTTATCAAAAATTTTATCGAACTCAGCTTGCAAATCTGAGCGATAGAAATCAGGTAAATATTTTTTACCTGCAACTATCAACTGCAAACAAAACTGCCCGGGGGTAAGATTTTCGTTATACAATTTTTTAGCAATTTCCATTCCATCAATCAACGAACCTTCTTCTGTTCCTTTGGCCTTGCGGCTGCTTTTGTAACCGCGCTTTTTGTTAATCATCAGCAACACACGGGCAAATTCTTCCAACGAAATTTTTTCGGTAGCTGATTTTGCTCTTAGGCGATAGGTTTCAAACGTGGTGCGATTTCCGTTTTCGGATAAAATGGTTTCACTAGAAATAAACTGATGTTCTTTCAAAATCTCAATCAGGTTTTCTCTGCGAAGTTTATAGCGTTGCAGGTTTCTACGCATACTGCGTTTCAATGTTCTGTCGGCATTGGTAGTTATGCTTTTCCCTTTTTCAAAATTTTGTTGTTCGTCAACTGTTAAGGGGTTTACTCGTACACCAAGTTTGATGATTGATGATGTTTCATTGTTGTTCTCGGCTTCGTTTACCAAAGCCCAACCGATAGAAGTTGTCCCCAAATCCAATCCTAAAACCTTTTTCATAATCAGTTTATTTTTATATTTGTATCAATCTGAAGCAAATCACAATAAGGATTATTCCGTTGTGAAAACATTTAAGGCGGCCCCGAGTAACATCAGGGTCGTCTTTTTTGTTACAAGTTATAAGCAAGTGCTATGCCAGTCAACGGGAAATTTCCCGTTTTTTATTAGCGGTAGCGGGGCAGAGATTAAAATCTTTTCAGCGCCAGGGAGGCCACTGTTTCGCCAATAGCCAAAGAGGAAGTGGCTGCCGGAGAGGGGGCATTGCACACGTTGATGACATTCTTTTCTTCTAGGATTAAAAAATCATCTACCAGCCCGCCATCGCGGCTGCAGGCTTGTGCGCGCACGCCCGCACCGCCCGTTGTCAGGTCGCTTTCGCAGATTTCGGGTATCAGCTTTTGCAAGGCGCGGGCGAAGGCTGCCTTAGAAAACGAACGGTACATTTCGCCCATGCCGGTGCGCCAGTATTTGGCGACCACTTTTTGAAAGCCGGGCCAGGCCAGCGTTTCGGCTAACTCCGGCAAGCTGAAGTCTGTTTTTTTGTAGCCCTCGCGCCTGAATGCCAGCACGGCATTGGGGCCGGCTTCTACCCCGCCTTTGGCCATGCGCGTAAAGTGAACTCCCAAAAAAGGAAAGTTGGGGTCGGGCACGGGGTAGATCAGGTTTTTAACTAAGTATTCTTTTTCTTTTTTAAGCTGGTAGTACTCGCCCCGGAACGGAATGATTTTCATGTTTAAATCTTTTGCCGTTAGCTTGGCTACTTTATCAGAATACAAGCCGGCACAATTGATCACCAGTTTGGTTGCGTAGCTTGCTGCGGTTGTAATAACCTCTTGCTCATGGTTAGCCGGTTGTATATTAATGACACGCTCGCCCAGTTTTATTTCTGCTCCGTTTTTTTGGAGGAGTTCTCCATATTTAAGAGCCACTTTGGTATAGTCAACGATGCCGGTTTGGGGCACAAAAAATCCGGCTAGGCCGCTTACGTGCGGCTCGTATTCTTTCAGTTGCTCTGCCGAAAGTTTTTTAAAGCCTGTCAGCCCGTTTTGCCGGCCGCGGTTGTAGAGGTTTTCGAGCAGGGGTAGTTCGTGCGGTTCGGTGGCCACCACAATTTTTCCGCATATTTCATAGGGCACGTTGTGGGTTTGGCAGAAATCCAGCAGCAGGTGGTAGCCGCGAATGCAGTTGGTGGCTTTTAAACTTCCGGGCTTGTAATATAGACCGGAGTGGATCACCCCGCTGTTGTGGCCTGTTTGGTGTTGGGCTAAAGCAACTTCTTTTTCGAGCAGCAAAATTTTCAGCGCAGGATTTGTTTTTTGGATTTGCAAGGCTGTGGCCAGTCCCACAATGCCGCCACCGATTACTACTACATCACATTTCATAACGCTGACTTGATTTGTTTTACTATTTCAACCATTTGTTTGAGTTCCTTTGCTGTCATGTCTTTTTTATCGCTCTTGTCGTAAACAGATAGTAGATAAACTTCTTTTCTGAAAGTGATCACCGCATGGATGGAGCGGGCGCATAACTCTTGCCCGAAGCTTTCCCTGCAATGGCCATTCTCACTTTGTAAATTCCTTCACCCAAATGACTGCCCTGAATGGGTTGATGGGAAAGTGAAGTAATAAGTTGATCTAAACTGAATTTAAAAGCTGGAAATTTTCTGGCAATTTTTTTTGACTCTTTTTGAAAGCGAAAGGTAGGGATGACCCGAAACACAGTGCGTATAATTTACAGAGATTTTAACCACTCTTTTGCTTCGGTAGTTTTTAGTTTCCCTTGCACCATCAGTTTCATTTCTTCAAGGGCTTCTTTCACCTCAGGGTAAATGGATGGTCTTTTAGGTTTGCTTTTTGTTGGCTTTTCAAGAAACGAAAGTTCTTTGGCTGGAATGAAGTAGCCATCATTTCCTTTGGCGTCCTTCATGGGCTTGGCTTTCACTTTCTTGTTTTTAATGGTTAACGTCATAGAGCAAAGTTAGCGGCTGCAAATTAAAAAATCAATCGTGGATGGGGCGGATGCGCACATTCAGGGTTTGTTCTACAATCACAAAATGGTTGGGAGGTATCATCGTCCAGTTGGCATCATCTGTCAGTCTTTCTGAAACTACCAGCACGGCATGGTCGTTGTCTTCGGGGGCTTCCAGCCGCGTGTTGCCGTCTTCTACCACATAGCGGCTTCCTTCCGAATGATACAGCGTGAGCGGCTCTTCTTTAGGGTCGCTGCAATAGCGTGTAGCTACCAAAAACAGGCCGTTGGTTACTACCATGTTGAGGTAGGCGGGCTCTTGTATGCCGTGTGCGGCCATCAGCTTTTTCATTTGACGGAAAGTAATTTCAAAGGAATCAAATACGGTTTCGGGGCTGACGGCCTGATGGTTTTTGAAGAGTTCGTTGAGCATATAAGCAAAGATGTGCTCGGAGTCGGTCTGCCCTTTTATCCAGTTGTAGAGTTCGTCTGAAAGCGGCTCGCGCACGGCCCGTTTTATTTTCGAAAAATTTTCGATGCCCCCGTTGTGTGCCATCAGCATATTCTTGTATTGAAAAGGGTGGCAGTTGTTTTCGCTTACATCGCCTACGCTGGCAGCCCGCACGTGGGCAATCATACAATCGGTTTTTATTTTGGGTGCCAGGTTGCGCAAGTTGCGGTTGCTCCAGGCCGGGTTGACTGACACAAATGTGATGGGCTCATAGTTTAGTTCGGGCACATACCAGCCTACGCCAAACCCATCGCCATTGAGGGGTTCTTCAATTTCGCGGGCATGGATGCTCTGGTTGACCAGCGAATTTTTAGGCTGGTATAATAATTTGTCGATGACGATCGGGGTACCCTTATAAGCCATGAGCCTGCACATAGTGTATGTTTTTTGAAAAGTTACTAAAAATTTAATGTTTGCTTTCGTACTATAAAACCAAGATTTTCGCCCCGGAACTAAAGATTGCCGAAAAACGCTTAAAAACTATTGATGTGCTAAAATGCTCATTTTTTAATATTTTTAACGTCCTTCGGCAAGTACATTTGAAACTTTAATATAGATGAAAAAGCTTTTTGCAGTTGGTTTGATAGGGATAAGTGTTGGCATGGCCTGGGGGCAGGCTACCAATTATCAAACTGTAACTTTATTTGTCTATTCGTTCACTAAGTTTGTACAGTGGCCTGAAGAAGTCAATACAGGAGATTTTGAAATTGTGGTGTTGGGCAACTCACCGGTTTTTGCTGAACTGAAAACGATGTCTGAAAAGAAAAAAGTAGGAAGCCGCGCCATTCAGCTATCAAAAATTGCAGGGCCTTCAGAATTTAAGAAAGGACATATTTTGTATGTATCAACCGAGTGGCTTTCAAAATACAGCGAGGTGGCCGGCAAGGTAGGTGATTTGCCCACCCTGATTATTACCGAACACGCTACGGGTACTAATAAAGGAGACATTAACTTCATCCACAAAGACGGAAAATTAGCTTTTGAAATAAATTCACCCAACTTAACCAAGCACCGGCTCAAGGCTTCTGCCGAGCTGGTGCGCTTTGCAGTAACGAACTGAAAAAACAACTATGGAAAACAATCTCTTATCCAAACTAAAAATCCGGCTGAGCATTGGCAACAAAATATTCAGCGGGTTTACTATCCTGATCGTGCTTTTCGCCATCAACGCACTGATCATTTTTATGACCATCAATACGATCAATAAAAATGTAGAGATGTCCTCGCAAGTGGTAAACCCTTCGAAGGATGCCATCAACGAATTGGTTACGCTGGTACACCGCTCGCGCATGCTCATCACCAACTGGGTATTTTTGCAAACCAACGATGACGACAAGAAGGCCTTGCAATTCATTATCTCGCACGAGTATAAAGTAACGAAAGAGAAGATTGAGAAGTTGATGAAAAGCTGGGATGCCGACAGCACCTCTTCGAAATTTAAAAAAGACAGCTCTCAGCGTACGTTGATGACCCGTGCGTTTGGAAAATACGATTCTTTATTGAGTGGCGCACAAATAAACATCATCAACACACTAAGTAAATTTGAAGATTATGACGACCCAACCAAAAAACTGCTGGCGGGCGATTATGTAGATCAAACAGTTATTCCCGAATCGAATAAAATCATCGGCATCCTTTCGGCCATCAAATCCAAGCAAGAGTCGCTGGCAGAGAGTACATCTAATACGTTGATTCAATCTACAGGCAGCCTGCGGCTCATTACCATCGGCCTGGGACTGGCTATTGTCGTCATCGGGTTTTTGAGCGCCACCGTGTTGGTGCGCACCATTACGCGCCCCATCAATTATATTAAAGATGTAGTAGTGAAGTTAGGCCGTGGCGAACTGGTGGATGATAAGAAGACTAAATTCAGCAATGACGAAATTGGCGAGATGGCCATCGCCACCGACAGTTTGGTGAATGGCTTGAAAGCTACCACCCTGTTTGCTGAAAACATTGGAAACGGAAAGTATGATTCGGAATTCAGCCCGCTGAGCAACCACGATGTGTTGGGCAATGCCCTGCTGAACATGCGCTCCAATCTGGCCCGCGTGGCGGAAGAAGATAAAAAACGAAACTGGACTACCGAAGGCTTGGCTAAGTTTGGCGAGATACTCCGAGGCAACAGCAGCGATGTGCAAAAACTATCGGATGAAATTATCGGCAACCTGGTGAAATACCTGAAAGCTAACCAAGGTGCGCTGTACATTGTGGACGACACAAGCGAGGGGCAAGAATCATCCATGTCTATGGTAGCGTGTTATGCATGGAATAAAAAGAAATATATCAATCAAAAAATTCTGATAGGCGAAGGCCTGACCGGCCAATGCTGGCAAGAAGGAGATGTGATCTACCTGACCGATGTGCCGCAGAACTACATCCGCATTACCTCCGGGCTGGGCGATGCTAACCCCAACGCGTTATTGGTCGTACCATTGAAAGTAAACGAACAGATTTTTGGTGTCGTAGAGGTGGCCTCATTTGGATCTTTTAAAGAATATGAAATTGATTTTGTAAAACGTATTGCCGAAAGTATTGCTTCTACTATTTCGTCAGTGAAAATCAATGCCCGCACGCAGCGGTTGCTGAGCGAGTCGCAGCAGATGACCGAAGAGATGCGCGCCCAAGAAGAGGAAATGCGCCAAAACATGGAAGAGTTGCAGGCTACCCAGGAAGAAATGCAGCGCAACCAATCCGAGGCTTCCTCTGCCATGGAGGCCATCAACAGTTCTACCGCTATGGCCGACTTTGATGCGGAAGGAAATATCATTACTGCCAACACCAATTATCTAAAGTTGTTCGGCTACTCGTTGGATGAAGTGAAAGGAGAGAACCATAAGATATTAGTGCCACGCGATGACCGGGGTGGCGAAGCGTACCGCAAGTTTTGGAAAGATCTGTCGTCAGGAAAATCGCAGCGGGGCGAGTACAAAGGCATTACCAAATTTGGCAAAGAAGTGTGGCTGTTGGGGCAGTTTAACCCGGTGCTCAACCGCGATGGCGAAGTAACCAAAGTAACGCAGGTTGTTTTGGATATAACGGCCATCAAAGGCTAATCTCACACATCGCTATAAAGCAAAAAACCCCTCCGCCTGAGGGGTTTTTTGTTACCTAAACCTAAACCTATGAGAGAAATACTCTACTATGAGGCTCTAACGTATAGATGGTTTAAGGGTTGCAGAAAGTTTTATTGTATTTCGCTTTTTTTTATGAATGACAGACAGCAGCTCATTTTTTCAGTTTTGAAGCGAAATGAGCCTTAAATTTTTCCACTTTGGGTCTGATTACATACTGACAATAACCCTGATTGGGATTTAAAGCATAATAATTTTGGTGATAATCTTCAGCAGGATAAAAATTAGTTAAAATACTGATTTCCGTTACAATCGGGCTTTTGTAGAGGTGGGCTTCATCGAGTTGCTTTTTATACTGCTCGGCAATTTTCTTTTCTCCTTCATCATTATAAAAAATTACTGAGCGGTACTGCGTGCCCTCATCGGCTCCCTGCCGGTTCAGGGTAGTGGGGTCGTGCATATTCCAAAATATCTCCAGCAAGTCGGTGTACGAAATAATTTTAGGGTCGTACGTTATTTGCGTTACCTCTGCGTGGCCTGTCAGTCCGGAGCACACTTCGCGGTAGGTGGGGTTCTTCACTTTGCCGCCTGCGTAGCCCGACACTACTTTGACAACTCCATTCACTTGAAGATAGACTGCTTCCGTACACCAGAAGCAGCCGGCTCCCAATGTAATTTTTTTCAATTCTTTTGATTCCATAGAAGGGTGGGTTTGTGCCTGTGCCGATAGGACTGAAAATATAACAACGACAATAAACCATTTCGTTTTCATCTTTTATTTGGTTTAAATACAAAACCAATTTACGGATAAAAGGTTCTTAGGATGCGCCCAAATTGTCGGCTGAAATACAAACCCGCTTAATATTGATTGTAGTACGACTTCAGTTGCTGACTGAGGTTAGACTGCAGCACGCGCATAGTTTGGTTGTACACATCCTGCGGATTAGGATAACTCTCTCTGCGCTGAACCCAACTGGAGGCATTGCCACTCAAAGCCCGCGCATCGCCCGAGTAGGTAGCCCAGTCATATACCCAGTTGTACGCTCCGTCAACAGAAAAATTTTGCAGTTGGGCATTGTCTGCCACATTCGTGATGGTAACATTGGCCTGGCTGCTACCCGCAATGGTTTTGTGAAAATAGGTAACGTTGGCACTCACACTCTGCGTTTGATCTACCATTTTTCCGTCTGCTCCTTTTACTTGCCCCACTACAATCTGGCGTGTTTGGGTTTCGGTGCGGGTAGAAATATAGGGGCGGTTTTCCTGGTAGCCGTTAAAAATGATGCGCAAATATTGTTGAGGTGGCACGGTGTCTTTTTGTGCGATGGGCTTGAAGGAGAGAAACAAACGTTGCAAGGAATGGATGACGGGCTGAAATGAGCCATAGTTATAGCGCGAGTTATTGATCTCTTCATACGCTACACGCACCGTAGCCTTAAACTCAGCCTGATTTTGCATTTCAATAGATTCCTTGTATCCCTGCTGATAGCTGTTGGCATCTTTAAAATCATAGTACGCTTGCTTATAGTCTTCGCGTTGGTTTTTCATCATTTCATTGATGCCCTCGCTATAGGCTTCTTCGGCAGCATTTACCCGCGCATCGGCCAGTTCTTTCAGGCGCAGTTGCGGATGGGCAATAATTTTTTTTGCTCCGGGCGAAGTGTTGATCTGGTCGTTGATAAAATTGATTTTAGTATAACCGGCTACCGCATTGCGCCATTTTTTAGGATCATCGGATTTAATTCCGTTCTGAATCGAGTTGTCAATGTAATCAATTGTGAGTGGGTAGGCCTGCGTCAATACATCTATAGCTCTTTTATGGTTAGGGTTTTCGCGCAAACGCTGGATGGCTTCCATGGTAGCATCATAGTAGTTGCCTTTTTTCATCGCTGCCTTGCCCGAACTACAGGCATCGAGGAGGGAAAAAATGAAAAAAGCATAAACGATGGCCGGTATTTTTTTCATCGGGAGGTTGGGTTGGGGGTGCTACTGATTTTCGAACCTGAAAAATAAGAAGTTATTTCCCGGCAAAAAAATCAGTAAGAATGCGGCTGATCAGGTTGCGCCAGTTGCCCCAGCTGTGGCCTTCGTTCACTTCGCGGTAATGATACTCGCAACCAATGGCTGCTAAAATGTCTTTCATTTTGCGGGCTTCTTTTTCGGTGTCGTTGATGACCCCGGTAGTCATCGAGATTTTTATTTTAGTACGAGGAGGATCAGCACACAGCTGATAGATCTGAGGTTTTGTGTGAAAGGCAGGCGATTGGATGCCGGCCATACCAAATACATCGGGGTGTTTAAAAATAAAATAGGTGGCGGTGAGCCCGCCCATAGAAGTACCCAGAATAGCGCGGCCCGAAGCTTCGGGCTTAGCCGGATAAGCCGCTTCAATAGCCGGAATTAATTCCTTGAGAAAAAAATTGAGATATGATTCATTCATGGCCAACTCTTGCATACGCTTGTTATTGCCCCGGTTGGTGGGCTCGCGGTGATCTACAAATACGGCCATCACCGGCTTTATTTTTTTTTCGGCAATCAGGTTGTTAAGGATAACTTCCATGTTGCCCAACTTTGGGTGCAGGTATTCATATCCATCGGTTACATAAATGCAATCCAGTTTTTCTGAAGTGGTGCCGGGCGGCAAGTAAACACGGTAGGTAATCTGGTAGCCCAAGATTTTACTGGTAAATAAAATGTCGGGGGTGAGCGTGCCTGCCGGTGTGCCGATGTGCGTTTCTACATCTACATCTTCTTTCCACAAAGGCATGCGCAATTCTGAATTGGGGCTGCCTCCGCCTAAGCCGCTCCATTGCTGGGCAGTATTGCTTGGGTCTAACAGATAGTTGCTGCCGTTAACCAATATCTTATAATCCAACCGTGCATCTTTAGGAAACGATGCTTTTAAAAACCACAGGTCAGTTTGGTTTATTTTCTTTCCTTGATTGTGAAATTTTTTGTCGTAGCCCCAGCCATTGAAGTCGCCAATCCAGGAAACGGCATCAGCCTCGCCCCGATAGAGAAATAGCACCGAGTCTTGATCAGTAAAAGGAATTTGGTTGGCCTTGCGCAAATCTGTCATCCAGGCGGATATAGATTTATTTTTTTCTATGGAGTCAGTAATAGAAGAAAACCGGTTGAGTTGAGAAAATTTATTTTTGAATGACGAATAATCCTGGCCGAAGACATTTGCCAGCGAAAAAAATGAGATGACAAAAAATGAGAGTCTCATCATAAGGGATTTAATCAAACGCTATGTGCTTTAGGGTCATCCACATCATCTACAAACCGAACGCTGTAAGCGGCCAAGAGTAAAAATACGCCTGCCATGACGATGCTATAAATGGCTTGCGATCCGTAGAGGTATTTCACAATCGGCCCCCCGATAATGCCGTTGAAAATTTGCGGCAGCGTAATGAAAAAATTAAACACGCCCATGTAGATACCCATTTTATGAGGTGGGATAGCGCCCCCCAAGATGGCATACGGCATCGCCAGAATACTGGCCCAGGCAATGCCCACACCGATCATGGATAAAATTAACAAATGATAATCATGAATAAAATAAATGGAGAGCAGCCCGATGCCCCCACAGATGAGCGACAAACTATGCGTCCGTTTCCTTCCGATCTTGGCGGCAATGAAGGGCAGGAGCAGAGCATAAACGGCCGACACGCCATTGTACACACCAAAGATAATGCCTACCCAGTTTGCGGCTTCGTTATAAGTTACTGATGAGTGGTCGTCTGCCGGAAGCCCGTAAACATGTGTAGCGATGGCGGGTGTAGTAAATACCCACATGGAGAACAGCGCAAACCAACTAAAGAACTGCACTACGCCTAATTGCTTCATGGTTTTGGGCATGGCAGCAAAGTCTGATAAAATTTGCCGCCATCCTTTTTTGCCTTTGGCTGATTCTCCTTTCAGGTATTCTGCATCGGGTGGAAATTCTTTGGTGGTTACAACTGTCCATAAAATGGCGACCAGAAATACCAAAGCACCTCCATAAAAAGAATAGATGACGTTGGAAGGAACGGGGGAGTCGGCCACTCCTACCTTAGAGACACCCGCATATTCGGCTAGCAAAAAAGGAAGCCACGACCCGATAACGGCTCCCAGTCCGATCAAGCAAGTCTGAACGGAGAACCCGAGCGTCCGCTGGTCGGAGGGAAGCAGGTCGGCCACCAGCGCGCGGAAAGGCTCCATGGCTATGTTAAAGGAGGCGTCCATCACCATCAAAATGCCGGCACCAACGTAGAGTGGTGGCAGCAGAGCCGCCATCACTTGGGCGTTGGGCATGAGCACAAGTGCGGTGGAGGCAAGGATAGAGCCCGCCAAAAAGTAAGGTCTTCTTCGCCCAAGCGATGTCCACGTGCGGTCGCTGTAGTAGCCGATCAGCGGCTGCACGATCATTCCCGTTAAGGGAGCTGCCAGCCAAAACCAGCTTAAGTGCTCTACATTGGCACCGAAGGTGGTGAGGATGCGCGAGGCATTTCCGTTTTGCAGGGCAAAGCCGAACTGGATGCCGAAAAAGCCAAAGCTCATGTTGAAAATCTGGCCGAGTGAGAGGCGTGGTTTAGAGGAGGAGTTCATCGAATGTGGTTTGCGAATATAAAAATTTGTTGGCTGCCATATTATTGCCAGTGTAGTTCTATGGCTTCTTCGGTATAAGGAATTGAAAATGATTTCACCGGCTCTTCACCCATCGAGTCGGGATCGTTGATGGGATCGTACTTTTCAAGAGGCGTAAAAAACGACATGCTCTCAGCGCTCAGCTTTGCTGTCTGTCCGTTTACTAGGATATGATCGGGCGCAAAGCCATGCAGCACAAATCTGATTTCCTGTTTGCCGGTGTTATAGGTTCCTTCCCGTTTGCTGATGGTTAGTTTTTTTTCGTTGGCATGAAATGCCATCAGCCGTTGGCTGTAATTACCTTGTTGGTAAGCATAAGTTTCTCCATCATCGGCATACCATAAAAATTCAGATGATTGTTTTCCGTAGTAAAAGTGTACGATCAACTCCTGTGTTTTTTCTCCGGTGTGCATCACGGCCGGCTGCAGGGGCAAGAGGGCTCCGGCTTTTACAAAAACCGGCAGCCGGTGAATGGGACATTCGATCATGATTTCCTGATTGCCTGCGTACATCTGCCCGGTGTATAAATAATACCAATTGCCTGCCGGCAAATACACTTTGGTTAATTCTTTAGTGCTTTCAACGGGTGCGACTAAAATACCGGGGCCAAATAGATATTGATTTTGATATTGGCCGTCAAAAATTTTTGGGTCGTCCGAATAATCAATGGCCAGCGCACGCTGCACGGGCATACCCCGTTGGGCAGCATCGAAAAACAGAGAGTAGAGATAGGGCATCAGTTGGTAGCGCAGGCGGATGAAGTTGCGGCTGATTTGTTCTACTTCTTCGCCATAGCTCCACGGCTCGCTGTCGCGGGTGTTGATCATGGTGTGCGCCCGAAAGAAAGGGGAGAAGGCGGCCGTGGATATCCAGCGCGCAAAAAGTTTGGTGTTGGCATCGCCCACAAAGCCACCGGTATCATAGCCGGCAAAGGCTACGCCCGATAGCCCCAGGCTGTTGACGATGCGCACGCCCAGCAGCATGTGCTCGTCATACGATACGTTGTCGCCCGTCCACACGGCTGCATATCGTTGCACACCGGCAAAGCCCGAGCGCGTCAGGTTGAAGGGACGTTTGCCGTTCAGTAATTTTTTAGTGCCTTCATAGGTGCTGCGCGCCATCTGAAACCCGTACAGGTTTCTACCTCTGCGCATCGTGCCTTTGTTTCCCTCAAAATCAAATTCAATATTTTCAGGCAGGCCATGCCCCCAGGTGGCGATCTCGTTCATGTCATTCCAAAATCCTTCTACACCGAGGGCTACATAGTCTTTAAATTTTTCTGCCCACCAATTGCGCGTAGCGGGGTTGGTGAAATCAGGAAAGTGGCACCAGCCGGGCCACACCTGGCCGCTGTAATTTTCGCCATCAGGATATTTTAAAAAAACATTTTTCTTGACGCCATCATCGTACGGCTCATAACCCGATTCAATTTTTATTCCCGGGTCGCACATGATCACGATATGGAAGCCTGCGTGCTTTACCGTATCAATCATTTTTTTAGGGTCAGGAAAATTCTTCGGATCCCACGTAAAGATTTTATACTTATCCATGTAGTGGATGTCGAGCACGATGGCATCGGCCGGAATATTTTTTTCGCGAAAGGTGCGGGCCACACTCAGCACTTCTTTGTCGGGGTAGTAGCTGTAGCGGCATTGCTGGTAGCCGATGCTCCACAGCGGGGGCAACTCCATGCGGCCGGTAAGCCACGTGTAGTGCTGAATCACCTCGCCCACCGATTGGCCATAGATAAAATAATAGTTTAGTTCGCCCGCATCGGCTGAGAAACTGGCGAAGCGATTGTTGGAAGCACCAAAGTTGAAGAACGACTTATAACTGTTGTCGAAAAAGATGCCGTAGCACAAGCCGTTGTGCACACCGATGTAAAACGGAATAGATGAATAGAGCGGGTCGGCTCCCGAGTGGTAGGCGTAGGCATCGGTATTCCAGTTGGTATAGGCCTGACCTTTGCGGTCGAGGCTGCCGGTTTTTTCGCCCAGTCCGAGGAAGCGCTCTCCGAGTTGAAGTTTTTTGTAGTTGGTTACTTGTTCGCCAATCCAATTAATGCCCAGCGGGTCATCTTCATTAATTATTTTTCCTTCGGCAGTTTTAAATGTAATGCGCACAGGATTTTTTTCAATGTGCACGCGCAGCGCGGGCGTTGTCAACTCAATCTGGTCTGGAGTGTCATTTATTTCGACTGAAAAATTTTGGGGTGCGGCTTGCACGGTGTAGGAGAAATCTTCAAAACTGCTTTCGCGCGAAGCCGTAACCTGAATGACCTGATCACTGAAAGCAACTATCTTGAACCGGCCATGAGTAGTTTCGGCTGTAAGCGAAGAAGAAGTGGTTTGTATATTTGTTACCGACCCCAGCCGGTTGTTTTTTAATGAATGATTAATCATAAGGTTTGCCGGATTTAGCTACACAAGTAACCCTAATCCTGAGGGTTAAACCTAATGAGAAGGCAAAAAAAATTCAGCAAACGGTTGCAACCTTTTTGTTGGCGGCAGCGAAGCAAATAAATAAAATGGAATAGAGTATTTTATAGCCTGGTGTCTGAACTTACTTAGTTCCCTTTTTTAAGGATGAGTTGCGCACTACCAGTTTTGTTTTCAGTATTTTAATTTCAGGCTGCACATTGCTTTTGTCTTTGCTCTCTATCTGCCGGATGAGCAGGCGCGCAGCTTCTTGCCCCATTTCAAAGCCGGGCTGATCTACCGTAGTTAAGGAGGGATCCATCAACTCGCCAAAAAACCAGTTGCTGAAGCCCACCACGGCAACGTCCTGAGGTATTCTCAAGCCCTTTTCTTTGATCGCCATCATAGCACCCATAGCCATGGGGTCGTTGTTGGCAAAAATGGCATTGGGCGGATTGGGCAGCGCCAGCAATTTTTTGGTGGCCCGCTTTCCTTCTTCATACGTGCCCGAGTGGCATTCGATGATCCAGTCTTTATTGGGCGCTATGTTATTTTCCTTCAGTGCGTCTTCATAACCTTTCAGGCGGTCGGTGCTGATCTTTAAAATTGGGGCAGCCATCAGGTGGGCAATTTTTTTCCACCCTTGGTCAATTAAATGGAGCACTGCTTCTTTGGCTCCGGCATAATCGTCCACAATTACTTTGCTGACATTGGCACTGTCGTACATCCGATCGTAAAATACGATGGGCATGCCTTTAGAGATATAAGATTCGATGTGATCGAAGTTGGTTGTTTCGCGCGAGAGCGAAAGCAACATGCCATCTACGCGGCTGTTGAAAAGCGCCTTCATGTCTGTCATTTCACGTTCGTACGATTCGTTGGATTGCGCGATGATAACATTGTAACCTGCCTGGTAGGCTACATCTTCTATGCCGCTGATGACGGTGGAAAAAAAGAAGTGCACAATCTCCGGAATGATCACGCCTATGGTGTTGGTCTTTCTTTGGCGCAGGTTCAGCGCCACAATATTGGGTTGATAGTTGAGCTTTTCTGCCAGCGCGTTCACGGCCTTTTTGGTTTCCACACTGATGTCGGGGTGGTCTTTCAGCGCGCGAGAAACTGTGGAGGGCGAAATGCCCAATTCCCGTGCAATGTCTTTAATGGTTACTTGGTTGAAATTCATGGAAGTAAGAGGGTCAACAAAAAACGATCAGTTATACTCATTTATGCAAACGTTTGCGATTTCGTTTCCCGCAAAATTTAAGCGGTTTTTTAATTTTTCAGCGTTACAATCATATACATTTGGCTTCATGACGAAAAGGCAATTTTTGTTCTATACTACTAAATAATTGTAGAACGAAAGTGCGGTTTCGGAAAAATAATTAATTAACCTAAATCTTAAAGTTAACATGATCAAATTTTATCTGTCGGTAAGCAGGTGCTTGACGGTTTTTTTGATGTGTGCGGCCATCTCCGGTTACGCACAACAAATTACCGTGAAGGGAAAGGTTACTTCATCGGATGATGGACTGCCTTTGCCGGGTGTGAACATTTTGGAAAAAGGAACCAGTAACGGGGTAGCTTCTGATGCAGACGGAACCTACACCATCAAGGTAGATGCCAACGCGGTTCTTTCTTTTTCGTTCCTTGGGTATAAGACTACAGACATATCTGTAGCAGGACGTTCTGTGGTAGATCTTATCATGGATACAGACGCCAAATCGTTGTCTGAAATCGTGGTGATTGGTTATGGCCAGCAGGAGAAAAAAGATGTAACGGGTTCGTTGGCTAACCTCGGAACCAAAGATTTTAATAAAGCCATTATCACCTCGCCCCAAGATATGATGGTGGGTAAAATTGCCGGTGTGCAGATTACGAGCAACAGCGGTGCTCCGGGTTCGGGTTCTACTATCCGCATCCGTGGCGATGGCTCTGCTTCCGGCAGTAAAGATCCTTTGATTGTTATTGATGGTTTCCCGGTTGACAATAACGGAACGGCCGGGTTGGCTAACCCGTTAGCTACCTTAAACCCTAATGACATTGAAACATTTACCGTGTTGAAAGATGCTTCGGCCACTGCCATCTACGGATTGCGTGCTGCCAATGGCGTGATTATCATCACCACGAAAAAAGGAAAAGAAGGGAAGCCCCAGTTTTTCTATAATGTGACGGTAACGGCCGGCTCTCCCATGAAATATTTCGATGTGATGAATGCCTCGCAGTTTAAGCAAACTGTCAATGCGCAACTGGCAGCCGGCTTGTCGGGCTTAACGCCCGCAGCCCTGCAGCGACTGGGCACAGCCAACACTGACTGGCAACGTCAGATTTTTCAGACTGCCATTTCACAAGACCACAATGTTGGTGTGTCGGGCACGTACAAAAATATGCCCTACCGCGTTTCGTATGGCTTCACCGATCAAAACGGTATTTTAAAAACTACCGACTTTGTTCGTAATTCTATTAACGTCAACTTAAGTCCTACCTTTTTAGATGGCGACTTGGTGGTTAATGCCTCTTTCAAGGGCATGTACACCCAACAAAATTTTGGAAATGCAGGAGCTGTGGGTGCTGCCGTTTCTTTTGACCCCACCCAGCCTGTTTACAATGGCAACACTAACTGGGGCGGCTACTTCAGCTGGTCGCAAACTTCGTTGCCTAGCGGAGCCGTAGATCCCAACGGGCTGCCGATTACGATTGCAACGGCCAACCCGGTTTCGCTGCTGTATCAAACCGATAACCGTTCACAAGTTTATCGCGGTATCGGTACTTTAAAAGCCGACTATCGGTTACGTGCTTTGCCGGCTCTGAAGTTTACTGTAAACGCTGGTTTTGATTACTCAAACTCTACCGGGCACAACAACGCTCCCTACAATGCAGCCTGGACTTGGCCCAACATGGGGCAGCGGACTGACTACACAGGCCAAAACCGTTCTCGTCTGCTTGATATATACGCTAACTATGTTAAGCAAATTGACAATCACAAAATTGATGTAACAGCAGGTTATTCATACCAGGCGTTTGAGCGTTTCTCTTCCAACTTCAGCCGCAACGCTCCGCCTACATTAGCACAATGGAATGCCGGCACGTATGCATCTTATTCAGGGCTTTCGGCACCTCCGGCTACCATATACACATCTAACAGTTTAGCTTCAGATGGAGTAACAGCCATACCGTTACAGTCGCCCCCTAACCCCAATTACCTTGTTTCCTTTTTTGGCCGCGTCAATTACTCGTACGGAGATAAATATTTGGTAACAGCTTCCTTGCGCGATGATGCATCTTCTCGCTTCTCGCCTCAAAACCGGTTTAAATTGTTTCCGGCTGTGGCGTTGGGATGGAAACTGAAGAATGAATCGTTCCTCGAAAACTCGAAGTTGGTTTCTGATTTAAAACTCAGAGCCAGCTATGGTATTACCGGTAATCAGGATGTGGGGGGCACATACCCCTACCTCGGTTTATACCAATTGAGCAACGCACAAGCGAATTATCAATTTGGAAGTTCGTTTGTGCCAACCTGGCGGCCACAACCGTACGACCCGAATTTTAAATGGGAAACAACTGCGCAGGCTGATATCGGTGTGGACTTCGGCATCTTGAACAACCGCATTACCGGTACGTTAGATGTGTACCAAAAGAAAACCAGCAACCTGATCAACTTTATTCCGGTGCCGGCAGGTAGCAACTTGTCTAACTATATTACTACCAATGTGGGCGACCTTCAAAACCAAGGTATAGAATTGACCTTGCGTGCGGTGGCCATCCAAAAGAAAGACTTTGAGTGGATTCCCGGTATCAACATTACCCACAACGAAAATAAGGTTACCAAGCTGCTCAAAACCAACGATCCGAATTACCTCGGTATCCTGACCGGAGGTATCTCGGGCGGGGTGGGCAACCAGGTGCAAAACATACAAGTGGGCTACCCAATCAACTCCTTCTATGTTTTCCAGCAGATTTATAACACCAACGGCAAGCCTATCGAAGGTCTTTATGTAGATCGTACCGGAAACGGTGGAAACGCTTCGAACAACGATGCCAACCGTCTCCATTATTACAAACCTCAGCCTGATGTGATGATCGGTGTTAACTCGCGCTTTACCTACAAAAAATTTGACTTCTATTTCTCGGGTAGGTTTAGCTTTGGCAACTATGTATATAACAACAACTTGTCGGCACGTGCTTTTTACAATTCCATGTATAACTCTACGGGCTTCTTCAACAACCTGCCCACAGCTATTACCGATGCTAACTTTGTAACAGCACAGTATTTTTCGAGCTACTGGGTGCAGAATGCTTCCTTCTTTAAGATGGACAACATCAGTGCCGGCTATACGCTGGATCAGTTGTTTATGAGCCGCTTAAAAGCCAGGCTGAGCCTGACGGTGCAAAATGCATTTTTTGTTACCAAGTATAAGGGTATTGACCCCGAAGTGGATGGCGGTATAGACAACAACATCTATCCTCGCCCGCGCACAGTTTTGTTGGGTTTGAATATTACTTTTTAATCGCTTAACGAATGAATCTTATGAAAATGAGAATAGTAAAAATAATGATGATGGCGGTGGCGATGGTGTCATTGTTGCCCTCTTGTGTGAATGATTTGAGTCCTCAGAATCTGGGAAGCCAGGTGAAAAATTCATCCAACGTCTATAATACACCGGCCGATTATTTGTCGGGGTTGGCAAAAGTATATGCCAGCTTTGCCTTGAGCGGTCAGTACGGCCCGGCAGGAAGTTCTGACATTGCCGGTTTGGATGAAGGATTTGGTGTGTATCTGCGCGTATTGTGGAATGCGGAAGAACTGACTACCGATGAAGCCGTGATCGCCTGGAACGACCAGACGATTAAAAACTTTCACTGGCAAACCTGGACTCCCAGCGATGTGTTTAATGCAGCACTGTACTCGCGTATTATGTACACCGTTACTATTGCCAATGAGTTTATCCGGCAGTCGGCCAAGTCAACCGATGCGAATGTAAAAATTTACAATGCCGAGGCTCGCTTTTGCCGCGCCTTAGCTTATTGGCATGCACTGAATTTGTACGGCAACCCTCCGTTCGTTACAGAGGCAGACCTGCCGGGTGCTTTTTACCCCAAGCAGACTACCCCGAGTGCGCTGTTCACTTACATTGATAATGAACTGAAAGCTATTGCACCTCTTCTTCCGGCACCTTTAACACCCGGTGGGGCAGACTATGGCCACGCTACGCAAGGGGCAGTGTATATGCTGCAGGCTAAGTTGTATTTGAATGCCGAAGTATATTTAGGAGCCGGCAACGGCAAGTACACCGAATGTCTGACGGCCCTCAATAATTTAATCGCATTTACCCAATACTCGCTGGCAACTAATTATCTGCAAAACTTTGCAGCCGATAATTACCAAAGTCCCGAGTTAATTTTCACTATCAATTACGATGGAAACCGCTCGCAGTCGTATGGCGGCATGGACTACATCCTCCACGCAGAAGTGGGCGGAAGCATGAACCCCGCTAACTTCGGGTTGGGCGGTGGCTGGGCCGGCCTGCGCACCACCTCTGGGCTGGTAAATAAATTTGCCATCCCGGTGAGCGGGCCTGATGCAAGAGCTCAGTTTTACACCGCTGGCCAATCGTTGGTGATCAACGATATCGGCAACTTTAATGACGGCTATGCCATTCAAAAATTTACTAACCTCACCTCAACGGGCGGGCCATCGGCATCGGGCAACCTCAACTTTGTAGATACAGACTACCCCATGTTCCGGCTGGCAGATGCTTATCTGATGTATGCCGAAGCCGTATTGCGCGGAGGAACCGGTGGCGATAATACTACCGCTCTGGGCTATGTAAACCAAGTGCTGACAAGAGCTTATGGCGATGCCACAGGCAATATTACGGCAGCTCAGTTGACATTACCCTGGCTGTTGGATGAGCGCGCCCGCGAGTTGTATTGGGAAGGCCACCGCAGAACGGACTTAATCCGCTTTGGCCAATTTACCAATGGCACTTATCAGTGGCCGTGGAAAGGCAATGTGCCCAATGGCCAGGCTACAGACGCGCACTTAAATCTTTTCCCGATTCCTTCTACTGATTTAAGCGCCAACCCTACTTTAAAACAAAACGCAGGTTATTAATAATTTGAAGAATATGAAGATCAATAAAATTTTAACCGTGTTGCTGGCAGCAGGCTTTGTCGTAGCCTCCTGCAACAACCCGGAAACCAAAGTAACGTATAGCTCGGGCACCGCGCCCGTGCTGACGGTTTCCAGTACGGCCGACCTGACACTGACCCCCAACCCCGACAATTCGGTGTTGAGCTCGCTGCAGTTTCAGTGGACGAACCCGAATTATATGTTCTCCAATGGCGTCAACACACAAGATGTAAACTACACGCTTCAGATTGATACGGTAGGGTCGAACTTTACCAACCCCAATATGGCAGTGATAGCGTTTACCAATGTAGTGGCTAACAATTTTACCGTGAAGGCGCTGAATGCAGCCGTAGGCCAGTTGCAGTTGAATAATGGTGTGCCGCACCAGTATTCGTTCCGCATCATATCTACGTTAACGAACAAAAGCCTGCCGCTTTATTCTAATGTGGTAAACATTACCATCACACCTTATCTGGATGTGGTGTTCCCCGTTCCGGCAGAACTTTTCATTACCGGCTCGGCCACTCCGCTGAGTTGGATGGGCGGTGGCGACCCCCCTGCAACAAGCCAGCAGTTTACAAAAGTCAATGCGTTTCTGTTTGTACTGAATGACATCACACTCATCGGTGGTCAGGAGTTTTTGCTCGTGCCCGTCTATGGCAACTGGACTCACAAGTATGCCTTTACCACGGCCGATGGCAACAACCCCATGGGCGACTTCTTTTACCCGGACGCCCCCGGCAACTTCAAGGGCCCGGGCGCTACCGGCAACTATAAAATCACGGTTAATTTCAGTACAGGAAAATATACCATCACCAGCAATTAAAACGTAGTATATGAAGAACAAACTTATTTATACGCTAACGGCACTGGCTCTGTTTGCCATTGTCTGGTCGTGCAATACACTGGAGAATACGCCCCAGTTTGCCAACAGCAAAACTGCGTTAACCATTACACCTTCTGCCACCACTATCACGCCTACGGTTGCCGACTCGGCCACCGCAGTGCTGACGGTTTCATGGAATAACCCCAAACTTTCTGTCGGGGTAGCCAACACACTGTTTACATTGTACCTCAGCCCAACGGGCACCGACTTTGCCACATTTACATCTAAAACTTTTAATGGTGTATTATCGGGAAGTTTATTGGGCAAGGAACTGAACGGTATGGCAGCCAAATTGGGCGGCAAAGTAGGGCAAGCTATTACGCTGGATGCCAAAGTGGTTGCCTCGCAGGAAAACAACAACAACGCAATAACTTCCAACACGGTGCAGATTACATTCTCGCCTTACGGAGATTTATCTTTTGCTATTTCTTCTATAACAAAAGTGTTATCCGCGGCCAATGCCAGCAACCCGGCCGATACGCTCACGTGGAGCACGGCCTTTAAAGGATATAGTGGTGTAGTAACGTACCAGATTCAATACGCGAAAGGAGGGACCAGCTTTGCTGCTCCTACTTCTACTTCGGTTACATCTTTTAGCCAGGTTTACACGGTGGTGAACCTGAACAATATCGCTATTGGGGTAGGTGCATCCACTGGTGTAGCCACACCGGTAGATTTCAGAATTATGGCAACTAACGAGCAAGGAAATTCTATCTACTCTAATGTGGTAACGATTACCATTACACCTTATGCTGCCAATAATTCTATTGGGCTTATTGGCGATGCTACTGCTGGAGGCTGGAGCGTAGATACAGATATGTACAGACTGGATCCAATCAATGCTCCGGGGGCGTGGACACTAATTACCTATTTAAATGCAGCAACGTATGGCGTGAAATTCAGGGCTGATGACGCTTGGACTATTCAATGGGGCGGAAGCAGTTTTCCTTCAGGTATAGGTACGCAAGCAGGAGGAAACATTCCTTTAACGACTGCGGGCTATTATAAAATTGATTTTAATGCAGGCACTGGAGCTTACTCATTTACTCTATTGTCGCCACCAACTTTTACTAATATCAGTTTGATAGGAGATTTTAACAGTTGGAGTGCTGATGATGATTTGACACCTGATGCAAGCGGGCATATTTGGACAGGCACAGTTTCCATCGCCTCAGCAGGTGGAATTAAATTCCGGGCTAATCACGCGTGGACTACAAGCTGGGCTAGTGCTACTTCCCCTTCAGGGTATGCATCAACTTCTGCACCTGGCAACATAAACATCGCTGCAGGCAATTATTTTGTATACTTTAATGATGTTTCTGGCGAGTTTATGTTTGGCAATACTGCAGCAGCCACACCATTCACTCCAATTGGGGTAGTTGGTGATGCAACCCCGAATGGGTGGAATGGACCTGATATTGCTATGATACAAAATCCAACCAATCCTTATAAATGGTCTGTTAAAGCAGCGCTTGTTGGAGGTAAATCAGCCAAGTTTAGAGTTAATAACGATTGGACTACTAATTGGGGAGGAAATAGTTTCCCTTCAGGCATAGCAGGGTTAGGAAGCTCTGATAACATACCAGTACAAACATCTTATACTTATCAAATAACTTTTAATTCTTTAACAGGAGAATATAAGTTTTGGAATTAGTAAATAATAAGTCAGGGGGTAATAACCCCTGACTTTATAATTATAATTTTACTTATATGGAAAAATTGTTTACGATTTTTTTTCCATTGTTGTTATTGGCTTTAGGGGGAAACTGTCAATGGGCAACAAGTGGGTCAAACATTTACAATACTAATTCAGGCTATGTAGGCATTGGTACAAATTCTCCTGTATATAACTTAGATATTTTTGGTGTAAATCCAATTTTAAGAATACGTAACACTTCCGCTCCTAACTCCAGTATAATACAAGCAGATGCGAGTGGAGTAGTAGGTTTTTTTAGGTCTGACATAACACCAATACCTGCTGTTAGGATGGGCTCCAGTTCAAATTATGATTTTTATTTAGCCGCTAATAACACTAACTGGATGGTTATTAAAACTACTGGAAAGGTTGGTATAAATACCTCTACACCTAATTTTCAATTGGATATTAATGGTTCGATAAATGCAACCAGTTATTACTTGAACGGATCACCCTTTACAGGAGGCAGCGGATGGTCACTTACTGGAAATGCAGGAACAATTGATGGAACTAATTTTATTGGAACTACTGATAATGTTCCATTTAATATTCGTGTAAATAATGTAAAATCTGGAAGAATTGATCCTATTTTGAATAACACTTTTTTTGGATATAATAGTAGCCCATCTATTTCATCAGGTTCACAAAATACGGCTATGGGTTCAGGTTCTTTATACTCTAATAATTCAGGAAGTCAAAATACTGCAATTGGATATCAGACGCTTTACGGAAATAACGGGTCTTACAATACTGCAATTGGGTATCAATCTCTCTATTTAAATACATCAGGGACGGCTAATACATCCTTAGGAACGATATCCTTGCCCGTTAACTCAACTGGTTATCAAAACACTGCAATTGGTTATGGTTCTCTTGCAGATAATACATCTGGATATAACAATGTGGCTATCGGAACCACCTCTTTGTCTTACAACACAAATGGGAACAGTAATACTGCAATTGGTTTTAATAGTGGCCCTGGGTCATCCAACCCCAGTTTATCAAACACAACAGCAGTTGGTTATCAAGCCACCCCAACAGCAAGTAATACAATAGTGATAGGCAATAGTAGTGTAACAAGCATTGGAGGGCAAGTTAGCTGGTCAACACTTTCCGATGGTCGATTTAAATTAAATATTAAAGAAGATGTTTTAGGTTTGGATTTTATAAAAAAATTGAGACCAGTAACTTATCAACTGAACTCAGATATCTTTGACAAATTTACGGGAGCATTTGACAAAATGCAGAATATAAAGACCAAAGGTTTGTCTTCTAACATTGAATTAACCAATGCAAAACCTGTCAGATATTCGGGCTTTGTTGCTCAGGAAGTTGAAGCTATATTAAAGAACTATGGCAAAACATTCTCTGGCTTGGTAGCTCCGCAAAACGAAAAAGATCATTATAGCTTACGATACAGCGATTTTGTAGTGCCATTAGTAAAAGCAGTACAAGAACTCAGCAATCAAATGGTGTCTCAAAACAAAAAGATTGATTCGTTAACAAATCTTCTAGATGCACTTAGAAATCATATCAACCCTGGACAAATCATCGGTGGATCTTCCATAGAAGGGCAAGCATATCTTAATCAGAATTTTCCAAACCCCTTTTCTATTAATACACAAATTAATATGTTCATTCCTGAAACTTCTCAGCAGGCAGTGTTAATGATTACTAATCTGCAGGGAGCCCAATTGAAGACAATTTATGTAAATGGTAAAGGAAATATTTCTGTAAATATTTCTGGAGGCGAACTATCATCAGGAATCTACTTGTATTCTTTAATTGTAAACAATCAACTCATTGATACAAAGAGGATGGTTATTACAAATTAGGATTTTGCACATCTAACCCTTTTTTTAGTTAGAATGATGTTTAACCGTGCGGCATGAAAAAATATTTACTCCTTTTCCTTATTACGGCAGCCACTACCTTTGGCTGGGCGCAGAAGGTAAGTCTCAATCCCACCATCACCCCGGCTTTGTTTCACTACAACGACCCGATAACGGTTACCTATGATGTAACCGGCACAGCGCTGGCAAGTTTATCAGCAGCTTATGTGTGGGTGTGGATACCCAACACATCCATCAATGCCAAGTACAATATTACTCCGGCTACGGCTGCGGCTGCCCCGGCACAATGCACCAAGTCAACACCGGGCGGCAAAACATTGTTTACCATCAGTTTCACTCCGGCCAATTTTTTTACGTCCGATATCAGTGCCCAAACCCAAATGGGTATTTTGCTGAAAGGTGTGGACTGGCCTAACGGGCAGACAACAGACTATGTGGTTAATTTTCTGATCGGCAGCAATTTTCAAACTACTTTGATTTCGCCTGTTACCAATCCGTTGTTTGTAACTAACGGCAGCACGGTATCGGTGCAAGCATCGGCTTCCGCTTCCGCGCAATTTAATTTATACATCAATAACAAATTGTTTAACAGCACTCCTTCTGTTACTAACTATCAGTTGAACCTGACGGCCAGCGATACGCTGAACTATTATCTCTGCAACTTAGTCATCACTTCGGGCACCAACATAGACACCCTTTCATTCAGTTATTTATTTTCTCAAGCCAGCCCATCTGCCCCACGGCCGGCCGGCATCATTGATGGCATCAACTATCATGCAAGCGACCAGACCAAAGTAACGTTGTGCTTTTGGGCGCCCAACAAAACTTCGGTGTATGCCTTTGGCGATTTCACCAGTTGGAATGTAGATCCAAAATATTTAATGAACCGCGATGGCGAACATTTTTGGGTGGAGATAGATGGGCTTACTGCGGGAACAGAGTATGCCTTTCAATACTTAGTGAATGATACCTTGCGCATTGCAGATCCCTACACCGATAAAATTCTGGAACAAGGCGATAATGTAATTCCTGCCACCACCTACCCTAACCTGAAAACCGTGCCCGCCAGCGCCATGAGCTCGCAGTGGTATTTCAATCATTTCTCTGTTTTGCAAACAGGGCAGACACCTTATGCCTGGCAGACTACTAACTATGTAAAGCCGGCCAAAGAAAAATTAGTGATCTATGAGTTGCTGATCCGCGATTTTTTTGACAGCAACAACCGAAACTTTCAAAATCTGATAGACACCATTTCCTATTTCAAAAGGTTGGGCATCAATGCCGTGGAACTAATGCCGGTGGCGGAGTTTAACGGGGCTATCGGCTGGGGGTACAATCCTACTTCCATGTTTGCCGTGCAAAAATATTACGGCACTAAAAACAAGCTGAAAGAATTTGTTGACAAGTGCCACGCCAACGGCATAGCCGTCATTATGGATTTGGTGATGAACCATCAGGACATTCCTAATTCGTACGCCATGTTGGATTATGATTTTGTCAATGGCAAACCTAAGTCGTCCAACAAATGGTTTAATGTAGTGGCGCCTCACCCGTACAGTGTGTTTAACGACCTTAACCACGACAGCCCCTACACCCGAAAATATTTAGATACGATCAACTACTACTGGATGCACGAATTTAAAGTGGATGGTTACCGGTATGATCTGTCGAAAGGGTTTACCCAATTTAACAGCGGAAGTAACGTAGGCTTGTGGGGGCAGTACGATCAGTCGCGGGTGAACAACTTGCAGCGGATGGCTCAGGTACTGTGGTCAAAATATCCGGACGCCTATATTATTCTCGAACATTTTGCTGCCAACTCAGAAGAAACCGTGCTGGCCAACTATCAGGTTAACCAAAACCAGGGCATGATGTTGTGGGAAAATTTTAATTATGCCTACAACCAAAACACAATGGGCTTCGCCAGCGGAAGCGACATCAGCGGTATGTATTACGGCAACAAAGGATGGACAGCCCCACGGGCGGTGGGGTATATGGAAAGCCATGACGAAGAGCGGCTGATGTATAACAATGAACAGTTTGCAAATGCGTACGGAAATTATTCTGCCAAGACTTTAGACACCGCGCTGGTGCGCATGAAGGCGGCCTCGTTGGTTTTCTATACAATCCCCGGCCCCAAAATGTTGTGGGAGTTTGGCGAGATGGGCTACGACCAAAGTATCAATGAATGTGTGAACGGCACGGTGGATAATTCGGGAAATTGCCGGCTGGATCCCAAACCTGTATTGTGGAGCTATCTGCAAAACCCCAACCGGCTATCGCTCTGGAGGCACACTCAGGATTTGCTGCGGCTGCGTAAAAATTATAATCTCTTTACTACTACGGGCGCAGCGCAATTCAATACCTCGGGGCTGGTGCAGCAGATCGTGATAAAAAATTCTCCTTACACCTCAGCTCCGGTTGATTCAAGCCAGATGAATGCCGTGGTCGTGGCCAATATGGATGTCAGCTATCAAAATGCGGCTGTCAATTTTCCGCACACCGGCACGTGGTACGATTATTATAACGGGGGCAAACCGGTGAGTGTAACTGCTTCGCCTGTTACCGTACAGATGCGCCCCGGCAGTTACAAACTGTACACCGACATAAAGATTAAATCAATCGCTGTCGTTACCGCTGTCGAGAACAAAGCAGATGTTGAGTTGACACTATTTCCCAACCCAACCCACGACCGGATACATATCAGCACGGCCGGCTCCGTCCTGTCGCTACAAGTGCGAACCCTTACAGGCCAAGCGCTAAATCTGCACCAGATAGATGAAACATCTTGGGATGTCAGCACCCTCACATCCGGTTTGTATCTGGTAGAGATTAAAACCGATGCGGGCATGGTGAGAAAAAAAATGATCAAGTATTAAAAATTAAAAATGGCTAAAAGAATAGTATGGATTCTTCTTTTTGCTTTGCCCTTTGCGGGCGAAGCGCAAAAGAAAAGCAAACCTGTGTTTGATCGTATCGAGCCTGCCTTTTGGTGGGTGGGCATGAAGAACAAAGAGTTGCAGATTCTTTTTTACAACAAGGATACCAACATTGGCGACTACGATGCCTCGCTGACCTACGCGGGCGTTTCCATTAAAGAAAAAATAAAAGTAGAAAACCCGCACTATCTTTTTCTGACGCTGCAAATCGGAGAGCAGGCGAAAGCGGGTAGTGTGCCCATTCAGTTTAAGTCGGGCAAAAAAAATTTTTCTGTTTTGTATGAACTGAAAAATAAGGCAACAGCCAAAAACCGCATTCAGGGATTTAATGCCAGCGATGTGCTGTACCTGATCATGCCCGACCGGTTTGCCAATGGCGATGTAAAAAATGATTCGTTGCCTGGATTTTACCAAGGTGTGCACCGCGATCAGCCCTTTGGCCGACATGGAGGCGACCTGAAAGGCATTGCCGACCATCTTGATTTTATTGCCGACTTGGGCGTAACAACTTTATGGCTCAATCCTATTTTAGAAAACAACCAGAAGCGCGAGAGCTATCACGGCTATGCCATCACCGACTTTTATAAAGTAGATGCCCGGTTTGGTTCTAACGAAGAGTATGTGGCGCTGATAGAAAAATGCCATGCGCGCGGCATCAAGATGGTGCAGGATATGGTGATCAACCACATGGGCAACTTTAACTGGCTGATGCTCGACTTGCCCGAAAAAAACTGGGTACATCAGTTTCCGGAATTTACCCGCTCCAACTACCGCAGCGAAGTGGTTTCCGATCCTTATCAATCGAAAGAAGATTTAAACAAAATGACTAACGGCTGGTTTGATTACACCATGCCCGACATCAACCAAAACAATCCGCTGTTTGCAAACTTCTTAATTCAAAACACCTTGTGGTGGATTGAATATGCCGGCATAGACGGCATACGGATGGACACGTACCCTTACCCCGACCGCGATTTTATGGCACGCTGGGCGCAAGAGGTGCTGGCGGAATATCCTCAGTTCAATATCGTAGGCGAGGTGCTGGTCAACTCAAAACCCATGGTGGGCTATTGGCAGCAAGGCGCAGCGAATCGCGATGGATACCAGTCGCACTTGCCATCGGTGATAGACTTTCCGCTTACCAACGCAATCAATGCAGGCTTGAATGAAAAAGGATCGTGGGATGGCGGCCTGGCCAGATTATACACTACGCTCAGTCACGATTTTATTTACCCTGATGCCAACAACAATGTTACGTTTCTTGATAACCACGACATGAGCCGTTACTTTCACAACATGGGACGCGACATGAATAAATTTAAGATGGGCTTGGTTTTTTTACTTACCACACGCGGCATACCACAACTTTACTATGGCACCGAACTGCTGATGGATGGCAACTACTCCATTCACCCTACCGTGCGCATGGATGTGCCGGGCGGCTGGGCGGAAGACAAAGTAAATCAGTTTGTAAGAACAGGCCGCTCGAAGGAACAAAACGAAGCGTATGATTTTATGAGCAAGCTGCTACAGTGGCGCAAAACAAAAACCGTAATCCATCAGGGCAAACTCACTCACTTCATACCCGAAGACAACGTGTATGTTTATTTCCGAACAAAAGAAAGTGAAACCGTGATGGTACTGATGAACGGCAACGACCATGACATGAAAGTCAACACTGCCCGCTTCAGCGAATGTATGAAAGGGAAGACCAGCGCACAGAACGTGCTGACCGGGGAGACAACACAAAACATGAAAGAAATTATGCTGCCCGCTATGGCGGCTATAATTTTAGAATTGAAGTAGCCGGTTAATTCATAAAGGCATCTAAAGCAGTGGTGGGCTTGCCTGTATTGTCAAACGCACCCAACGTGTAGCTGTTCCAGTTGTTGTAACACTCCGGCTCCCAGTAAAAAACTCCAAGCCCCTGATGGTTGGCTACTGACTTTGTTTTAGAAATAATATCTGCCAAAAATTGGTTGGCCATATCAGGTTGGTTGTAAGGCATGCCTACTTCAACAACCATCACGGGCGTGTTGTAGCGCGAAACCATGTCGCTCATGTTGTCGAGGCAGGCTTGGTTAACACTGACCCAGCCACTCACGCCCTGTGGTGCATAACTGGGGTAGAGCGACATACCAATAATATCCCAGGTAGCTCCGTTAGACTTCAGTCCATCAAACATCCAGCGGAATAAATTATTGTCGTAGCCATTAGACAGGTGGACGATGACCAGCGTGGTGGGGCTGACAGATTTAACAGCCTGATAGCCGCTTTTAATCAGAGATGCAAAGTTGGCCATCGAGGTAGAGGCACGGCCGTTTTCCCACAGCATGCCATCATTGGTTTCGTTGCCTATTTGCACCCAGTCGGGGAGGATGCCATTTAACTTGAGCGTGTCCATCACACCGGTGGTGTAGGCAGAGAGCGTGCTTATCAGTTGACCGGTTGTCAGCGATGACCAGGCCACCGGCTTGGTTTGATGAGATGGGTCGGCCCAGGTGTCGCTGTAATGAAAATCAATCATGATCTTCAGGCCGAGTGTCTGGGCGCGAAGTGCTTTTTTTACTACGTCTTTTGTATTGTTCCAACCCGCAGATGGATTTACCCATGCCCGCAAACGAACTGAATTGATGCCTTTGTCCTTTAGGATAGACATACACTCTTGCTGAACGCCCGCGCTGTTATAAAACTTAACACCGGCATCTTCCATTTCGGTTACCCAGCTGACATCAGCGCCTTTGGCAAAATAAATTACGGGTATGGGAGAAACAACGGGGGTGTTGGATTTGGTGCAAGCGCCTAAACTAATGATCAGATAAAAAAAGATGTAACAAAATAGTAAGCGGATCATAGATTCATTTTTGATCATTGAATTTTACGAGCCAAAGCTATGGCAAAAGTAATCCATCCGCCAAGCAGCAGCAGGCCACCGATGGGCGTTACCATGGCAAAGGTAGTGATGTTGGTCAGGGCAAAAAGATAAAGGCTGCCCGAGAACAAGACTACACCCGTTAAAATAAAAAGTGAGGCATAAGAAAACCGCTTGTTGTTTTCTTGCGCCAACGTGCCGATCAGCAAAAGAGCCAGCGCATGATAAAAATGATAGCGCACGGCCAGTTCGTAGGTGTCGGTGCGGCCGTTTTCTAACAATAAATTTTTGAGCGCATGCGCGCCAAAGGCACCTAAGCCCACGGCCAAGCCACCCAGTAGCGCACCCGCGATTAGTATAGATTGTTTTTTCATTAGCATAGAAATAAGGATGGGGCAATTAAGATATTTTTCCTTTCATAAGCGAAGCCAGTACACCTTCTTTTAACGAAAAAGAAGAAACCCTGATTTTCTTCAACTGAAATTTCTCTACAATAAATTTAATCAGGCAACAGGCAGGCACCATCATATCTACCCGCAACTCGATCATGCCCGGTATGTTCAAACGCTCGCGCCTGTTTTTAGAAATCAGTTCGGTGTAAATAGGAGGGAGCGAGGCGATGTCAAAAGGTTTTTCCGGTGTGCGTGGCAAATCGAGACCTTGCTGCGCACAATAGATGTCGCTCAGGGTATCAAAACTCCCGGCCGAGCCGGCCAGCAGCGCGGGGCGATGGATTTCTATTTGTGCAAACAAAGGCTGTAGTTGTTTTTCAAAATAATGAGAGAGCGATTCTATTTCTGTGGCCAGAATAGGATCGTGCAACTGAAATTGCTCTACCAAGCGCAAGCCCCCGATCTCAAAACTTTCTTTCCAGAAAATTTCTTGCCCGTTGCCGATGATAAATTCTACACTCCCTCCTCCGATGTCAACCATCAAAGCTTTCTCAGTACCCAACTGCAATGCTAAATTTACGCCTTCATAAATAAGAGATGCTTCTTGCATTCCCGAAATAACCTGTGCCCGGATGGATGTGGTTTTCTCTATCTGCTCTACGACAGATTTTGCATTGTGTGCTTGGCGCAAGGCACTGGTGCCGATGGCCAGAATTTTACCGGCACCTAATTCTTCGGCTTTATTTTTAAAATAAGTGAGCGCCTCTAAAGCACGATCCACAGCTTCGCTTGATATTTTGTTGTCGTTACTGCTGCCAGCGCCAAGACGGGTGGGCAATTGTTCTTGCCAGAGGATGGTGTAGTGTGAGGAGTTCCAGGCGGCCACCAATAGGTGAAAAGTGTTGGTGCCCATATCAATAATGGCTGTTTTTGTCATGGATAGCAGGTTAAGTTCTGATAAATACCGAATTCGATTGAAATATTATATTTTTTAATGCTAACGGTTGTTTTTTACCCATAAAAATTAAAAAAATATAAAAATTTAAAATTTTTGGTTTAAAAAACACCCATATATAAAAAATAAAATTACTTTGCGCCCGAAAAATAAACCACTACCACCTATGGCTACACTCCGTTTTGAAGCACTTAAAAGACTGAACGAACGGGCGAAGGTACATGTAGAACTGCCTACGCCTAACATCTCCCATTTTTTTGGCGAGAATGTTTTTGGAAATGAACAAATGCGCGCCACCCTTGCCCCGGCCGTGTTTAAAAAAGTAAGCAATGCCATTAAGAACCACGAAAAAATTGATGAAGCCACGGCCGATGCGGTGGCTTCGGCAGTTAAAAGCTGGGCTATTGCCAAAGGAGCTACACACTTTACACATTGGTTTCAGCCGCTGACGGGTGGCACGGCCGAAAAACACGATTCATTCTTTGATGCTTTAGCAGGTATAGAAAAATTTAAAGGAAGTGAGTTGGTGCAACAAGAGCCGGATGCTTCTTCGTTTCCTAACGGTGGCATCAGAAGCACGTTTGAAGCACGCGGCTATACCGCGTGGGATCCTACCTCGCCCATGTTTTTATATGGACGCACCCTGAGCATACCCACCGTTTTTGTTTCTTATACCGGAGAAACACTCGATGCCAAGTCGCCTTTGCTGAAAGCGCTGAAAGCAGTGGACACAGCCGCCACACAAGTTTGCCAGCTTTTTGATAAGGACATACAGCATGTAACGGCCTCGCTCGGTTCCGAGCAAGAATATTTTGCGGTGGACGAAGCGCTGTACATCGCACGCCCCGATCTGGTGATGGCTGGCCGCACTGTTTTTGGCCATGCCCCCGCCCGCGGCCAGCAACTGGAAGATCATTACTTTGGCACCATCCCCTCGCGTGTCTATAATTTCATGCGCGAGTTTGAAATAGAATGTTGGAGATTGGGCATCCCTGTGCGCACCCGCCACAACGAAGTAGCACCCAGCCAGTTTGAAGTAGCCCCGTTGTTTGAGGAAGTAAATGTAGCCAACGACCACAACCAACTGATGATGGATATTATGAGCCGTGTGGCCGAAAAACACAAACTGAAAATACTCTTTCATGAAAAACCTTTTGCCGGAGTAAACGGAAGCGGCAAACACAACAACTGGTCGCTGATTACCGATACGGGTGTAAACCTCTATGCTCCGTCCAGTTCGGCCAGAGATAATTTATTGTTCCTTACCTTCTTCATTACCACCATCAAGGCAGTGCACGAACATGCCGATTTATTGCGCGCCAGCATTGCCACACCCGGAAATGACTTCCGGTTAGGCGCTAACGAAGCACCGCCCGCCATTGTTTCGGCCTTCATCGGCACACAGATGTCGGCTGTGCTGGATGAACTGGAGAAAAAAGGAAACGTAAAGATCGAGAAGGGCGACAATATGTACATGAAGCTGGGCATAGACCAGATTCCCGAGATCATCCTCGATGCTACCGACCGCAACCGCACGTCTCCTTTTGCATTTACCGGAAACAAATTTGAATTCCGCGCGGTGGGCAGCAGCGACAACTGTGCTACACCGATGACGGTGCTTAACTTAATAGTGGCCGATCAGTTGATCCATTTCTATGAGGAAGTAAGCCAATCTATCGAGAAGGGCGAAGAGAAAAGAATAGCGGTAGTAAACGTGTTGAGGAGATATATCAAAGAATCGAAAGACATACGCTTTGAAGGCGATGGCTACTCGGAAGAATGGGTGAAAGAAGCAGCCAAGCGCAAGCTGAGCAACATTAAAAATATGCCGCGGGCATTGGATGCCTACCTGTCAAAAAAATCGGTGGACTTATTTGAAAAGCATGCCGTGCTGACACACAAGGAAGTGGAAGCCCGCAATGAAATCCGCCTCGAAAGTTACATCAAGCGGGTGCAGATCGAGGCCCGCGTCATTGGCGACCTGGCCATGAACCACATCGTGCCGATTGCCATTAACTACCAAAGCAAACTCATCGAGAATGCCAACGGCCTCAAAGGGCTTGGCATGGACAATCAGGCGGTGATCCATACGATCAAAGAAATTTCAGAATACATTGAGATCATCAAGAAAAATGTGCGCGCCATGATTGACGAGCGCAAGCGGATCAACAAAATGCCCGATACACATAAACGCGCTATTGCTTATTGCGATGATGTAAAAGAAAAATATTTCGAGGTAATCCGCGATGCAGTAGATGATCTGGAACTGTTGGTGGATAACGAAGACTGGCCGCTGGTGAAGTACCGCGAAATATTGTTTTTACGCTAATCGGATTTTTTCGATAGAGGTTTTTTACAAAGGCGGGCTGAAATACCCGCCTTTTGTTTTTTTTGAATTTTAAAAACTTCCGATTTCTATTTTTACCTTTCGCCTATGGATAAAAAAATTCAGAAAAAATTTGATGAGCTCGCCCAAAAAAACAAGGAGGCGTTATTGGGAGGAGGCGCCAAACGCCAGGAGCAGCAACATGCCAGAAAAAAACTGACAGCCCGCGAGCGGCTCGATCTATTGCTGGATCAAGGCTCATTTGAAGAACTGGGGAAGTTAGTAACCCACCGCAGCAGCGACTTCGGCCTGGACAAAGAACATTTTTTGGGCGATGGCGTGGTAACCGGCTACGGCACCATAGCCGGACGGCTCGTCTATGTTTTCTCTCAGGATTTTACTGTGCTGGGCGGCTCGCTGTCGGAAACACACGCAGAAAAAATTGTGAAGGTAATGGAGCTGGCCATGAAGAATGGCGCACCGCTTATCGGCCTGAACGACAGTGGAGGCGCCCGCATTCAGGAAGGAGTAGTTTCGCTGGGCGGCTATGCCGATATATTTTATCGCAATGTGATGGCATCGGGCGTAGTGCCGCAGCTATCGGCCATCATGGGGCCGTGTGCGGGCGGGGCTGTATATTCTCCGGCCATGACAGATTTTATTTTTATGGTGGAGAACACTTCGTTCATGTTTGTAACGGGCCCTAACGTAGTGAAGACCGTTACCCACGAAAATGTAACAGCAGAAGAATTAGGGGGCGCCTCCACACACAGCACCAAAAGCGGAGTTACCCATTTTGCCTGCGCCAACGAAGCCGAGTGCATTGGCCAGATCAAAACACTGCTGGGCTACATTCCGCAAAATTGTGAAGAGGATGCACCCCGCCTGCCCTACACGTTTGGTGATGAGAAAAGGCCGCAGCTAAATGATATGGTGCCGGCCAACCCCAACCAGCCGTACGATATGCGCGAAGTGATCAGCGGCATAGTAGATGAGAATTCTTTTTTTGAAGTACATAAAAACTTTGCCGAAAATATTGTGGTGGGTTTTGCACGCCTGGCGGGCCGGAGTATCGGCATTGTGGGCAACCAACCCGCCTCGCTGGCCGGTGTGTTGGATATTCATTCGAGCGTGAAGGGTGCGCGCTTCGTTCGCTTCTGCGATTCATTCAATATCCCTTTGCTGGTGTTGGAAGATGTGCCCGGGTTTTTGCCCGGCACCGATCAGGAATGGAATGCCATCATCACCAACGGAGCGAAACTTTTGTATGCCTTCAGCGAAGCAACAGTTCCGCGCGTAACGGTCATCACACGCAAAGCCTACGGTGGCGCTTATGATGTAATGAACAGCAAACACATTGGCGCAGACCTGAACTATGCCTGGCCTACGGCAGAGATTGCCGTGATGGGCGCCAAAGGAGCCGCAGAAATTATTTTCAAAAAAGAAATTGCGGAAGCAAAAGACCCCGAAGCGAAATTAGCGGAGAAGGTAGAAGAATATACCACCAAATTTGCCAATCCCTACATCGCGGCTGCCCGTGGGTTTATTGATGAAGTGATCTTCCCCGAAGAGAGCCGGATAAAACTGATCAAGGCTTTTGATATGCTGGAAAACAAGGCAGTAAAACTGCCCCGCAAGAAACACGGCAACATCCCTCTTTGATTTGAAAATTTGTAGATGAACACAGCACTGATTTAAAAATGTAAAAGGCTGCTATTGTTTTTTTGGCGCAAGCATCTCGCCCTGGTGTTATTCCCCGCAGAGTTACCTGCCTCAGGAACTCTGCGCCTTCGAAGCACAACCTACTTCGTTAAATCAACATCTTCAAGCTCCATGTACTTTGTCTCAGCATATTCTCCCGAAAAAAAATTGATGAGATGTACAAAATGAATAAATGCAGGTGCGTTCACTTACCGAGCCATGCGGATTATAAAATCCGCCTTATCTCTCGTTCGACATTGCAAAATGTAGAACAGCAAGAAAACTCTGCTTGCAATAAAAGGCACAAGCGGATCTTGCGCCAGTGTGGGGTTCAACGGGGAGCTTGCTTTTCACCCGCGCAGCGTCCCCGAAACGGGTGACACTGCGGAGAAATAAGTTATTTTTTCTGCTGCTCAAGAAGTTTTAGCAATCGTCTATTTTCTTCTCTTAAATAATCAATCTCATCTTTAAGGTGCTGAGATATATTTTTTTCTTTAAAAATCCCACTATTATTTGTAACCTCGCCTCCATTTTGATTATTAGAAACACTGTTGAAAATGTAACGTTCATCAAAGTTTAAAATATCTATTGGATCAATTTCTAAAACCAATGAAATATCCTTAAGTCTATCCAAGTTTACTTTCACTTGGTCAAGTTCTATGCGACTATAGTTATTTTGCGACATATCAAGCTTAGATGCAACATACTCTTGAGAGTAACCTCTAAGTTCCCTTAATTTCCTGATTTTCTGTCCGATTGAATTCATGGATTCAGTATTTTAGGTAAAAATCCATTTATTAAGGATAGTTTACAACATTCTTAGTTTGTATGCAGGAAGAGGTTTCATCTTCTTTGCATAGTCACCAATTATCAACATTAAACAAAAATTATTATGAAAAACAAAAATAAAGCAATTTTCGCAGTCTTGCTAACTTGGATAACCTTTAGTTGTCAACCTGAAGTGAGTACATCTAAGAATGATTTAATTATTTCTAAACTACGCTTGCAATTAGCAAACAATAATGGCTCAGGAGAATTAAATGTTTCGTATCAAGGGCTTACTGAATCTAATAAAATTGCCGTTTGGATAAACAAACTTAATCAAGTGAGTGAGTCCTCAATACCTGAAGCACATAAGGCTCTGATAGAAAAAATTATCCAAGAACTTCAGAAATCCCAATCTACGACTCAATTAATGGATAATGATCTGATTAAGTATTCAGCAGTTGAATTGGCAAGCATAACATCTAAAGAAACGTATATTCAGATGTTTTGCGGTCTAGCTGATTTTAAAATGCCAAAAGAAGGTATAGGAAACCCCTCGCCACAGTTTTTGGCTGCAATGAAAAGTTACTACTCTAATCAGATAAGCACTAAGCCATCAATGATTAACGCATTGGCAGGTGATTGCAATTGCCGTTGGACTTGTGATGAAGACGGTCCTTTGTATACTAAAAAATGTAACTCAACTTCAACCGGATGTGGGTTTCTCTGGCTTCAATCTTGTACTGCATATTCCTAAATGATGTATTTTTGATAAAAAAAAACAATTATGAAAAAAACAATTCAATATCTTTCAGTAGAAAAGCTAATGATCATTGGTTTTTCACTTTTGCTTATCCCTTTTTGGGGGTTATCATTCCTCAGCGCAGGTGACACAACATGGTTTACTGCATTCAATGGTTTAATTTTTACTTTTTTAATAGCCAGTTATTTAAAACGCCAATTGGCTGTAGACGCTAAAAATTATTTATACTTGGTCGGTCCGGCAATATATATTCTGTCTGCAGTTATCATTCAACGCGAAAATGTATTTCATTTTACAGGTTCACTTTTTTGGGCAACAGCTCTGTTATTATTTGCTGTATACGCTTATAAGGCAAAATTTTGGTTAGCAGCAATTATTGCTTTGGCTTATTCTTTGATCTTTGCTTTATTCATCAAATGATACGATTCTGATCTAAAATCATCATAAGTCCCTAATCAACCATAGTTAGTGACTACAATACCTGACGGCTCATCATTTTATTTTTTTGTAAAGTCTATCGAAGTAGAGTTTACGCAATACCGCAAGCCGGTGGGTGTGGGGCCATCGTCAAAAAGATGACCTAAGTGCGAGCCGCACCGGGCACATAAAATTTCGATGCGCGCCATGCCAAAGGAATAATCCTTTTGCTGAACGATATTGCCACCTGCCAACTCTTTATCGAAACTGGGCCACCCGCACGAGGAATCGAACTTCATATCAGAAGTAAAGAGTTCCAGGCCACAGGCTGCACACTTGTACACTCCTTTGTCGTGGGCAAGGTAGTATTTGCCTGTAAAAGGCCGGTCGGTGCCTTTTTCTCTTAAGACATGGTATTGCTCCGGGGTGAGAAGTTTTCTCCACTCTTCTTCTGTATGGTTTATTTTTTTAATCGGGGTTTCCATAGTTTCTTTTTTGTTGGCAGGCTGCCCGTTGCAGGCGCTGGCCATAAATATGCTGATAATGAAAACAATCTTTTGCATGATGTTCTTTTTTATCGAATATACGCAGAACACCCTCCGCAGGGATTTAGTTTTGTTAGGCTAATCAAAGTTTTGTCGTGAAGGTGACAAGAAACAGGTGCTTTGGCCTAAATTTTTTATTTTTGGAAATATAATCTGAAGTTCTATGGACAAAAAAAGCAAACAATTTCTTTACAGTTATCTGAATAATGCATCGCCTACCGGTTTTGAATCATCCGGTCAGCAGATTTGGTTAGACTATGTAAAACCATACGTCAACAGCCACTTGGTAGATGTATATGGCACGGCCGTTGGTATTGTCAACCCCAAGGCGGCTTATAAAGTGGTGATAGAAGCACATGCAGATGAAATCAGCTGGTTTGTTAATTATATCACCGATGAAGGCTATATATATGTCAGGCGCAACGGGGGGTCGGATCATCAGATAGCGCCCTCCATGCGGGTAAACATCCACACAGAAAAAGGAATAGTAAAAGGCGTATTCGGCTGGCCTGCCATCCACGTGCGCGATGCTGGCAAGGAAGAGACCCCCTCATTGAAAAATATCTTTATAGATATAGGTGCTGAGTCTAAAAAGGAAGTAGAGGCTATGGGCGTGCATGTGGGGTGTGTGGCTACATTTGTAGACGAATTGATGGAATTGAACAAAAACTACCTGACAGGCCGCGCCTTAGATAACCGCATGGGCGGCTTTATGATTGCCGAAGTAGCCCGCAGGCTGAGCGAAAGCAAGAAAAAATTGCCATTTGGACTATATGTAGTCAATTCCGTTCAGGAAGAAATAGGTTTGCGCGGGGCAGAAATGATCTCCAGGCGCATAAAGCCCGATTTGGCCATCTGTACGGATGTAACCCACGACACCGGGTCGCCCATGTACAACAAGAAAGAGAGCGGCAACCTGAAATGTGGGCTGGGCCCCGTTGTTTGCTATGGCCCTGCGGTACAAAACAATGTCTTAAAAATGATTATTGATGTAGCTAAAAAGAAAAAAATACCCTTTCAGCGCCAGGCCGTTTCGCGTTCAACGGGCACAGATACTGATTCTTTTGCGTATTCGGCCGAAGGAGTGGCATCAGCCCTGATTTCATTACCCTTGAAATATATGCACACCACGGTGGAAACCGTGCACAAAGAAGATGTTGAAAACGTTATAGAACTGATTTACGAAGTGTTGCTGCAGGTAAAACCGGGTCACGATTTCCGTTATATTAAGTAGAATCCCGAAAAACTTACATCAGAAAGGAACAATCGAAGGTAGGCTCTTCTGCTCAGGCGGGGGAGCCTACTTTTGTATCGTTAATTATGTCAAACACAAACACAAAATAAACAGTTATGAAAAAAGCAAAAGTTTTAGTTTTCGGTGCCCTGTTAGCATGTTCATTTGCCACTCAGGCACAAGATCGCCCTGCACATGAAGTGTATTCTATGATGGTGTTCAACTTCGTCAAGTATGTACAGTGGCCTGCCAATGATAACAGCCAAGAATTTGTGATCGGTGTAGTTGGAAACAGCGACATCTATAATACGCTGAACAGTTGGTATGGTGGCAAACCCAAAGGAAATAAAAAGTATGTGATCAAGAATTTTGCCCATGCATCTGAATTAACTGAATGTCAGGTTATTTTTCTGGACAAAA
The DNA here is from genome assembly GCA_018267215.1 of Bacteroidota bacterium. Taxonomy (GTDB): domain Bacteria; phylum Bacteroidota; class Bacteroidia; order Cytophagales; family Cyclobacteriaceae; genus ELB16-189. The sequence continues at coordinate 73,554 of JAFDYX010000028.1, read as the reverse complement.
GCAAAAGCGGTGAATTTGAAGCTGTCAACAATAAAGTAAAAGGCAAAGGTACGCTGGTAGTTACTGACCGCAACGGGCTGGGCGCAAAAGGAAGTTGCATTAACTTCAAAACGGTAGATGAAAAACTGCGTTTTGAGTTGAATCAACAAGCTATTGAGGCATCAAACCTCAAAGTTTCAAGCGCACTTACCAGCATGGCCATATTGATCTAATTGGGTTTGTTTGTGTGAAAGAAGGCCCTGGGTAAAACCAGGGTTTTCGACTTTAAAAAAGATTTTCTAATTAGCACATAAAATTTTAATCAAAATGAGAAAAATTTTCCTTTTGGCTTTGTTTCTGTGCAGTGTGGCAAGTTTGTCAGCACAAACTGAAAAGCCGATGCACGAAATCCATGCGGCCATGATCTATAATTTTATGAAATACATCCAATGGCCGGATGATGGTGGGACAGAATTTGTGGTGGGTGTATTGGGCGAAGACAACGTTTACAATACCCTGAAAAGTTATTATGACGGCAAACCGAAAGGATCCAAAAAATATGCTATCAAAAAATTAGCCGATCCATCTGAAGCGACTACCTGCGCTGTGGTGTACATCGGCAAAAACAAGAGTAAAGACTTTGATAACGTGCGCAATGCCATTGGTGCTAAATCTATCCTGACCATTACCGACAGCTTTAACTTGGGCAAAAAAGGAAGTTGTATCAATTTTAAGGTGGTTGATGATAAATTGAAATTTGAAATCAATCAGGGGTCTATGGCCAGTGCCAACCTCAAAGTAGCAGGCCAACTTTCCAGTATGGCTATTTTACTGTAAGAGGTGGCGAGCCGGGTGAGGCTTGGCTCTAAAAAATACAAAGCCGGATAGCGATATACATAAGCCATTCCGATTTTAAGAAAACATGAAAACTCCTAAATAACATAGGAGTTTTTCTGTTTCCGAAAGTTTTCCTAATTAGCACCGTTAAAATCCGGTGCATGAAGAAAAATATTTTTTTGGCATTATTCTTTGGCATTATAGCCAGCGTGTCTGCCCAAACTGAAAAGCCGATTCAAGAAGTTCAGGCTGCCATGATCTACAATTTTATGAAGTACATTCAGTGGCCGCCTGATGAGGAAACAGAATTTGTAGTGGGCGTATTGGGCGAAGACCAGGTGTTCAACATCCTGAAAAACTACGAAGGCAAGCCGAGAGGCGCCAAAAAATATGTCATTAAGAAATTGGCATCGCCATCGGAAGCAGCTACCTGCTCCGTAGTTTACATTGGGAGAAATAAAAGCAAGGATTTTGATAACGTGCGCAGTTCCATCAATGGAAAGTCTGTCCTCACCATTACCGATAGCTCTAATCTGGGAGCCAAAGGAAGCTGCATTAACTTTAAAGTGGTGGACGAAAGGTTGAAATTTGAAATCAACCAATCTTCTATAAACAACAATAACCTCAAAGTAGCCAGCCAACTTACCACCATGGCTATTTTGATTTAAGCGATAAGCAAGGAACGAATAATTAGTTTTACTAGGCAGGTATGTGCAGTAACAAAAACTGCACGATACCTGCTTTTTATGTTTTTAAACGGAACTGTTGAAGGAAGGTGCATGAGCCACCACACACGGATGAAAGCCAGCCATCATCCATATTAGTCTTGATAATGACTATTGAAATTTTTAATTTTAAAAACCAACTGACACAGTTCTGTTTGTAGGCTTCAAAAAATCTAACCTTTAATCAGTTACCCATGAATCGCTATTTGTTTATCCCTTTTTTTACTTGTCTGCTTTTTGGGGTACAAGCTCAAGCCCAGTCGCTTACCGGCTTTGTGAAAGAAAATGCCGATGCCCAGCTAAAGTTGGAGAACAAATTTGATAGCCACCTGCAATCAAAAAATATTGACGACCTGATCAAACGCCTGTCGGCCAGGCCGCACCACGTGGGCTCGCCCTATGGAAAAGTCAATGCCGAATATATCCGCGATCTTTTTAAAAGCTGGGGATATGATACGCAGATCGAAACTTTTCAGGTTCTGTTCCCTACGCCCAAAGTCAGAATGTTGGAATTATTAGGTGCTCAGAAATTTGTGGCCAAGTTGGAGGAGCCGGCTTTGAAGGAAGATGCCACATCGGGGCAGAAGTCTGAGCAATTGCCGGTGTACAATTGCTGGTCGCCCGATGGCGATGTAACGGGTGAATTGGTTTTTGTGAATTACGGAGTGCCTGCCGATTATGAAGAGCTCGATAAGTTGGGCATAGATGTAAAAGGAAAAATTGTGATAGCCAAGTATGGCGGTTCGTGGCGCGGCATCAAGCCCAAGGTGGCGCAAGAGCATGGCGCTATCGGGTGCATCATTTATTCTGATCCCGAAGGAGATGGTTATTTTCAGGGCGATGTATATCCGAAAGGAGCTTACAAAAATGAACATGGCGTGCAGCGCGGCTCTGTGCTCGATATGCCGATCTATCCGGGCGACCCCACCACGCCCGGCTATGGATCTACGGTTGATGCCAAGCGCATAGACCGGAAGGATGCAGCTAACTTATTGAAGATTCCCGTCATCCCGATTTCGTATGCAGATGCCAAGCCTCTTCTTCTTGCCTTGGGCGGGCCGGTGGCGCCCGAAAGGTGGCGCGGGGCTTTGCCGCTCACTTACCATGTAGGCCCCAGCACTGACAAGGTTCACCTGAAGCTCGAATTCAATTGGGATTTTAAACCGGCCTATGATGTCATCGCCAAACTAAAAGGATCGGAGTACCCCGATGAGTGGGTTATTCGCGGCAACCACCACGATGCCTGGGTGAACGGGGCGAGCGACCCCGACAGCGGGCTGGCGGCAGAGTTGGAAGAAGCCCGCAGCGTAGCCGAGTTGGTAAAAGCCGGATGGAAACCAAAACGTACTATTGTTTATTGTGCATGGGATGCCGAGGAGCCATCGCTGATGGGCTCCACCGAGTGGGCCGAACACCATGCAGACGAGCTGTCGGAAAAGGCTGTGGTGTACATTAACACAGATGGCAGCGGGCGTGGGTTTTTGTATGCCGAGGGATCGCATACGCTGGAAACATTGGTGAATGAAGTAGCCCGCGATGTGATTGACCCACAGACAAAGGTCAGTGTTTTAGAACGGAGAAAATCGGCCGAGGCAGCACATGCCGGATCGGCCAAAGCACGAAAAGAAATTTTAAACCGGAAATCAATAGCTATCGGGGCGATGGGCTCCGGCTCAGACTATACTCCTTTCATCCAACACCTCGGCATTGCTTCGCTCGACTTCGGCTATGGCGGTGAGAGTGATGGAGGAGAATACCATTCTATCTACGACAGCTATGACCATTACCGCAGGTTTAAAGACCCCAATTTTCAATATGGCGTAACCCTCGCCCAAACCACCGGCCGCACTACGCTGCGGCTGGCCGATGCCGATGTGCTGCCGTTTGATTTTAAAACATTTCAGAAAACCGTGGCTGTGTATGCTTCGGAGGTAACGGCATTAATTGATAACCTGCGCGAAAGTACCGAAGTAGAAAACCAGATGATACGCGAAAACCGTTATACGCAGGCTGCCGATCCCACTAAAAAATTTGTGGTGCCCACTCCTAAAGCAAGTGTGCCTTATCTCAACTTTGCCGATCTCCAAAATGCGTTGAGCCAATTAGAAAAAAATGTGAACACCTTCAGCGACCTGTACTCATCCAATCCCAAACCCAATACCAACTTGGTGCGCCTCAATCAACTGCTTTATAAATCAGAGAGGCTTTTGATTTCCGAAAAGGGGTTGCCGCGCAGACCGTGGTATCGCCATACTATTTATGCCCCGGGATTTTATACAGGCTATGGCGTAAAAACATTGCCCGGTGTGCGAGAGGCTATTGAGCAGAGAAATTTTACAGAAGCACAAGAACAACTGGCCATTGTAACGCAAACACTTTTGTCATTTTCAAAACAGGTGGAGGCCGTGAATACCATTTTAATGATGCGATGACTGATGAAAACGGAAGCCAATAGCAAGATATACACACATTCCATTTTAGGAGCCATCGGAAAAACACCGGTGGTGCGCCTCCGCCACATTGTGCCACCCAACAGTGCCGATGTGTATGTGAAGTTAGAGTACTTTAACCCGACAGGATCCTACAAAGACAGGATGGCGCTGGCCATCATTGAAGGTGCCGAACAGAAAGGCATCCTTTCGTCCGGCATGACGGTAATAGAATGTACGGGCGGCAGCACCGGCACTTCGCTAGCTATGGTTTGCCGCGCAAAAGGATACCGCTTCAAGGTAATTTCTTCGGATGCATTTGCGAAAGAAAAACTGCAGGCCATGCAGTTGCTTGGTGCTGAATTGGAACTGGAACCCAGCGATGGGGGGAAGATTACTCCCGACCTTGTTCCAAGGATGATTAAACGGGCAGAAAACCTTGCCGGTCAGCCCGGTTATTTTTTTACCAGGCAGTTTTACAATGAAGATGCTTTTGTGGGCTATCAGAAGATGGCCGAAGAAATGATCAGTCAACTATTGCCCCAACGCATTGACGCATTCTGTGGCGCGGTGGGCACGGCCGGTATGTTGATGGGTACATCGAAGTATTTGAAAAAAGTAAACCCGACAACAAAAGTTACCGTGCTGGAGCCGGCTTCGGCACCGCTGCTGAGCCGCGGTGAAAAAGGCATTCATAAAGTGGATGGCATTGGGGTAGGTTTTGTACCTCCGCTGCTCAACAAAGATTTTTATGATGACATCCGTGCCGTAGATGAAACAGAAGCCCGGGCAACAGCAAAAAAACTGGCAGCCGAGGAAGGCATTTTTGCCGGCACATCCACCGGACTGAATGTAGCGGCAGCACTGAAAATAGCTGCCCAATTAGGTGCCGGTCACACAGTGATGACAGTAGCTTGCGACACAGGCTTGAAATATTTGAGCAGCGGTTTGTTTGATTAATTGCGTTTCGAATCGTCTTTCAGGCTATCAGGACGCCCAGTAGGCGCGATTTTATCATCGCATCCCAATTAACTTTTTTTGCGGGTATGCTATCGGTAAATATGGTAGAGGCTTGTTAGAGTCATTGCAAACAGACACTTGTAACAAAGTCTGAAATTGAACGTCTAATAAGCCAGAAACTATTTATGTCAAAAAAAAATCAGACCTCAAGAATTGCAGGCCTAATTTATTTGGGCGTTGTACTAACAGGAATATTTAGCCTAATGTATGTTCCTTCAAAACTCATTAATTATACCGATGCCACTTTAACTTTTCAAAATATTGCAGCGTCAGAAACAACATTCAGATTGGGAATTGCCGGAGGGCTACTTTGTTATATTTTCTTTCTTTTTTTACCCATTGTTTTGTATAAACTATTGCGGCAAGTCAATGAGAATATGGCAAAGCTGATGGTTCTTTTAGCAATTATTAGTGTGCCAATGTATTTTATAAATGCTCAAAATGAATTTACAGCACTTTCATTGGTTACAAACCCAACTTATCTCAAAGGTTTTTCTATGGAGTATGTACAATCGCAGGTTTTATTTTACATTAACCAATATGATGATGGGATGCGCCTTATTCACATTTTTTCTGGACTTTGGTTATTTCCGTTTGGCTATTTGGTTTTCAAATCAAATTTTCTTCCCAAAACTTTAGGAGTGCTGCTAATGCTTGGTTGTTTTGGATATTTAATAAATTTCTTTGGTCGTAGTATAATCCCAAGTTATTCTGATTTAGGAATTTCATCTTACATAAGTTTGCCAGCAAGCATTGGTGAAATAGGCACTTGCTTATGGCTATTAATTGTAGGAGTAAACAATAAATTAACCACTACATGATAAAGGAATTGGAAGAATACAAGATAAATGTAAGGGTTAAACTATCTGCTTTATGGACGGCAGTAATGTTTTGTTACATCTATGGTGATTATTTTGAACTATACGTTCCCCAAAAAGTAGCCGGACTATTGGACGGACAAAATATGTTGAACACTCCAATAAAATTATTCGCAGCATCTTTTACTTTGGCAATCCCGGCTTTAATGATTTTTCTTTCGCTAATGCTATCGCCCAAATTGACAAAATGGATAAATGTAGGGATTGGAATATTTTTTACCTTGTTCACTCTGTTAGTAGGTATCTCATCCATTTCAGAGTGGAGGATGTTTTATGTAATGCTGTCTTTTATAGAAAGTATCATTACATCAATTGTAGTAATACAAGCTTGGCTATGGCCGAAGAATTAATTAGTGGGATTGATAAAGCGTTTAAGATATTTTCTGTCAAGCTGTTTTCCAATACCGTTCTTGCGGCAATATGCCGCCCTGCATACTCTAATTTTCATAAATATTTTTTAGAGATATACTCACGGGTTTTCCAATCAGAATTTTGTTTCTGCCACACTTGACTTGCCATCCAAATTGATTAATTTTCAACTTTCTTTAAACCTATTTTTTAAACTTATTCATGATTGCCTATCTCAAGGGTAAATTAGTTCACAAAGAACCGACTCATGCCATCATTGAAGTAAACGGCATCGGTTACCAGGTAGGTATTTCACTGCATACATTTTCTGAAATTAAAGACCGGGAAGACATTCAGTTGGCTACCTACCTGCATGTGCGCGAAGATGCCCACATACTTTTTGGGTTTGCCACCGAAGCCGAAAAACAGATGTTCCAGATGCTCATTTCAGTAAACGGGATAGGGCCCAGCACAGCTTTGGTGGTGCTCAGCTATTTGCCGCCCGATGAACTAAAATCGGCCATCATCCACGAAAATACGGCCGCCCTTCAGGCTGTGAAGGGAATAGGAGGGAAAACAGCCCAGCGCCTGATCTTAGAACTGAGAGATAAACTGAAGAAGGATTCTATAGAAGATAGTTCGGTTATTTCAGGTATTTCGCGCAATACGCTGCGAAGCGAGGCGTTAACAGCATTGGTTACGCTGGGTATCGGCAGAGTGCAGGCCGAACGGAGCGTAGATGCCCTGCTGAAAAAAACCGGTGGAGCCATCAGTTTGGAAGAGTTGGTGAAACAAGCACTAAAAACTGCCTAAATACGATTGAGGGAATTGCAACGGAAAATACAGGCCATCGCAGGACTGGTGCTGTGCCTTTCGGCCGGCTGGCCGGTGGCTGTTCACGCACAGGATTCTCTCCGCCTGAAAAAAAAGGACTCTACCTCACTTAAATTCCTTAACCCGTATCTCCCCAACTTCCGCCTGCGCGACCGCTATGGCGATCCGTTCTCTAATTATACCACGTCTTCACCGCTTTACCTGAAAGATCCCAAAAGTCTTAAAACAGAAATCACCCTCGACTCGGGCATGCGGTACAATATTTATGAGAACATGGGCAATGTGCAGTATCGCCCCAACTCATCTATGCCGTTTCAAGATTTTTCGAAACAGCAGGACAAGTCATTTCAAAAGCAATATTATCAAAACAAAAGCTTAGCGCTGGATGGAGAAAGCGCGGTGAGCGGCCGCAACCTGTTGCCCAAAATATATTTAAGCCCCGTACTGGACCGGATCTTTGGCGGTAGCTACATCGAGCTGACACCCAAAGGAAACGTAACACTCGACCTGGGCGGTTCATTTCAAAAAATTCAAAACCCGTCTATACCCATCCGCCAGCAGCGCAACGGTGGGTTGGATTTCAACCAACAGATACAACTGAGCGTGCAGGGAAAGGTGGGTGAGAAACTAAAAATTTCGACCAACTTCGACACCAACAACTCCTTCGATTTTCAGAATCGGATGAAGGTGGAATACTCAGGACTGAAAGAAGACCTGTTAAAAAAATTAGAGATCGGTAATGTCAGTCTTCCACTAAACAACAGCTTGATAAAAGGCGCCCAAAATTTATTTGGGGTAAAAGCCCAATTGCAGTTTGGTAAACTTACCACCACCGTGCTGGCCACCACCCAACGCGGAAAACAAAACACCATCCACATTACGGGCAGCGGCAACGGGATGTCGCAAGGACGACCGTTTGAAATTGTAGCTTCTAACTATGACGACAACCGCCATTTTTTTCTGGCTCAATTTTTCCGCGATAATTTTTTCCATTGGACTACCGACATCCCCGGCCAGATCTCGTCAGGCTTGAACATCACCCGTATCGAAGTGTATTCGATAAACCGCCAAAACGACACACAATCATTGCGCGATGTAGTAGCGTTTATGGACATGGGCGAAACAAACAAAATCTATCGCAAAAATGTGATTACCCAAAAAGCTGGCAACGGAGCGCCCCCCGCTTATCCACCCCCCCAGCATGGAATCGAATCGAATAACCTTTACGACATACTGACAACCGGAGGCATCAGTGCCAACAGCTCGTCTGTGGTAAACGCGCTCACTTCAAGAGGGCTGAAACAAGGATATGATTTTGAGCGTTTGCAAAGTGCCCGCAAGCTGAGCCCCACCGAATACACACTCAATGCCCAACTCGGGTATATTACGCTACAGCGGAAATTGCAGAATGATGAGGCGCTGGCCGTGTCGTATGAATATACTTACAACGGCAGGTCGTATAAAGTAGGACAGATGACGGAAGATTATTCCAACAGTCCTACCAACGATGTGATCTACATGAAAATGTTGCGCCCACGTGCCATCAATATCAAAGACAGTGTCGGGGGAATATACCCCACCTGGAACCTGATGATGAAAAACATTTACAACCTAGGCGTAACCAACCTTACCAAAGATGGATTTCAGCTGCGTGTTATCTACCGCGATGACCGTACCGGTATAGATAATCCGCAGTTGCAAGATGGCGACCCGCCTGTGCGGGCACAGCAACTTGTTTCGGTCATGAGCCTCGACCGCCTCAACCCGTATGGAGACCCGCAACCCGATGGCAACTTCGACTATCTGGAGGGGATCACCATCAACTCAGCCTTAGGGCTCATCGTTGTACCTTATGTAGAGCCGTTCAATGACGGGCTTAAATATTTGTTCAGTTCTAAATTCGAATCTAACCCCGACACGAGGGATTTTTTGTATAATAAATATTTGTACGACACCCTCTATCACACCACACAGGCCGAGGCCGTGCTGGTGAATAATAAAAACAAATTCTTTTTTGTCGGAAGTTTTAAGTCCGGCACCGGCCGCGACATTATCATTCAAGGTGCCTTCAGTCTGACTCCCGGCTCTGTAAAAGTTTATTCGGGGGGCACTCCGCTGCGCGAAGGGTTTGATTATACTGTTGACTATACCTTCGGAAAAGTGACGATACTGAATGAGGGTATTCTCAACTCGGGCAAAGACATGGACATCACCTACGAGCAACAAGATCCATTTTCTTTTCAAACTCGATCTCTGCTGGGCACTCGCCTGGATTACAAACTCAATGATGACGTAAACATCGGGGCAACACTATTGTATTACAACGAAAGGCCATTGATTACACGTAACCTGATCGGCAATGAGCCGGCTCGCAACTTTCAATATGGGTTGGATATCAACATGAAGAAAAATTCGCGGCTGCTTACCAAGATGGTAGATGCGCTGCCCTTTCTGGAAACTAAGGAGAAATCTACTTTTTCGCTTAATGCTGAGTTTGCCCAATTGTTGCCGGGCTCTTCCAACAAAGTGCAGGGGCAAGCCACTTCGTTTATTGATGATTTTGAAAATGCCGCCACACCGTACAGTCTGCTCTCGCCCCAGGCATGGAAGCTGGCTTCTACACCGCGCGAATCAGCTTATGATAAAACCAATGGCGCCTTAAATGACTTGCGCTCGGGTTACTTACGAGCCAAGATGTCGTGGTTTCAGATTGATAATATTTTTTATGTGTCTGGCGGATATTCTTATGCACCGCCCAATATTAACTTAAATAACCACTACCAACGACCCGTAGCGCCCAGAGAAATTTTTCCCTACTTCGACAACTATATCGGCAATTTTTATCAACCGGTATTGAACGTAGCGTATTTTCCTTCCGAACGCGGCCAGTACAACTACAACCCTAACCTCAATGCAGATGCTACCTTGCAAGCGCCCGCCAATAACTGGGCAGGGATCACTACGGCTATTCGCACCAATGTGGACTTTGATGCTGCCAACATTGAGTATCTGGAGTTTTGGATGATGGATCCGTTTATCACCGGGGCGAACGGGGTAGTGCAAGATGGGATTTTCAATACAAACAATACAACTGGAGGAAATTTGATTTTCCATTTGGGCAATGTTTCAGAAGATGTGGGGCACGACAATGAGCAGGCATTTGAAAACGGGCTACCGGTAGATGGCAACCTCAGCTCCAACAATGTTTATCAAAACAGCCCATGGGGCTACATCACCAACAAACAGTATGTAAACAATGCATTTGATAACTCGAGTACATCACGGCCCAATCAAGATGTAGGCTTTGATGGACTCAGCAGTGCACGGGAAGCAACAGACCCAAAATTTCAAAGTTTTATAAACGCTGTTCCGGCAACAGCTCAGCCCATCGTACTGAAAGACCCCTCAGCCGATGACTTTCAGTATTATCTGGGGCAGGATTACGACAATAACAAAGCACAGGTTTTGCAACGCTACAAAAACTATAACGGCTTAGAAAACAACTCGCCCATCGTTTCGGGCGCCTCGGCTTACTCGGTTGCCGGCACTACGCTGCCCGACAACGAAGACATTAATGGCGACAATACGCTGACTGACGTGGAAGACTACTATGTTTACAACATCAACCTGCGCCCCAATCAACTGCAGGTTGGCAACAAATATATTGTTGACAAAATTTCGCCTTCGGCTTTTCCGGGTGTAACCTGGTATCTGTTCCGTATCCCCATCAGAAATTTCGATTCACAAGTGGGAGAAATCAACGGCTTTAAAACAATTAAATACCTGCGCATGGTGATGACGGGATTTAACCAGCCGGTAGTGCTGCGCATGGTTAACTTCCGCTTGGTGGGGCAGCGGTGGAGGCAATATACAGGCAGCTTGCTTGAATCTGCCCTGACGGAAGTACCCGAACCCAACTATGACAATTTTACAATCTCCACGGTAAACATCGAAGAGAATGGACAGCCCGATGGAAACAAACCCGGCTATGTAACTCCGCTGGCTCGCGACTATGATGTAACCTCTGTTGTGCAACGAAGGCTAAACGAACAGTCTGTGCAGTTGTGTGTAACAGGACTGCCTGATGGTGATGCACGCGCCATGTACAAGAACGTAACGATGGATTTGTTTAACTACAAACGGATTCAGATGTTCATCAGCGTGCACGGGCCACTGGTAAAAAATAATCAAACCATTGGCTTCTTACGTATTGGTACCGACTGGGATCAGAACTATTATGAGGTGCAATTGCCGCTGGCAGTTACCCCGCCCAATACCAATTCGCAGAGTGAAGTGTGGCCGTTGCAAAACCAAATTGACTTGGCACTCGATGATTTGTATGCGCTTAAAATCCAGCGCGACAGAGCGGCTTATCCGTTAACGGTTCCTTACCCGCAATATGGCCCGCAGCCTTTACCCGATGGCAAACACTCCATCCGCATTATGGGGCGCCCCGACCTGAGCCAGCTTAAAATGATTATGATAGGTATCCGCAACCCGCGCGATGACGGCCGAAGTTATGATGTGTGTATGTGGGCAGATGAACTGCGCCTGACGGGGTTCGACCAAACGCCCGGATGGGCCGCCAATGTAGTGATGAGTACGAAGCTGGCAGACCTGGGCACCATCACCGGCTCGTACCGCCACATTGGGTTTGGATATGGCGATGTGCAAACAAAAATCTATCAGCGCTCGCGCAGCAACATCAACCAGTTTGATATTTCGATGAACCTGAACCTGGAAAAACTTTTGCCGCGCAACACGGGTTTAAAAATCCCGATGTTCTTCAGTTACGAAAGCATCATTGCCGACCCGAAATTCGATCCGGCCAATCCCGACTTGCGGATCAACGCTGCACTCAACGCCTTTGCCACAGATGCACAACGATCGGCCTACCTAAATAAAATCATGGATATATCCACCCGGAAGAGTATCAACTTCACGAATGTGCGAAAAATGAAAGTGAAGAAAGATGCGGTAAACCATATCTACGACATAGAAAATTTTACGTTTACCTACCTCTACACGGAGGCCAATCAGCACAACTTCAATTTGATGCAGAACACACGCAAGAATGTGAAGGGCGCGGTAGGCTGGCAGTATCAATCTAAGTTTAAAGGCATCCAGCCGCTGAAAGATGTGAAGTTTACTTCCTCCAAATATTTGCAGTTGCTCAAAGATTTTAATGTTAACCCGGTGCCTACCTCTATGTCGGTGCGGGGCGAGCTAGAACGATCGTTCACTAAAATTGCTTACCGCAACAACGACCCCACTTCAATTACACAATTGCCCAATTACCAAAAATTCTTTGTCTTCAACCGTTACTATAATATGAGTTGGGCTATCACCAAATCACTAAAGGTAGATTATAACGCCACCGCCAACGCTATTATAGACGAACCCTATGGCGACATCAACACCCAGCATGCACGCGATTCGGTGATAGGAAATTTAAAGAAGTTGGGGCGCATGAAATATTTTGAACAGAACATCAACACTACTTACACATTGCCGTTCGATAAATTTCCTGCTACCAACTGGGTAAGTGCCGATTATAAATATACGGTAGGCTATAACTGGCGGGCGGGTCCGTTAGAAACGGTGGATAGCTTAAAAATAGGCAATACCATTCAGAATACGCGGAACCAGGCACTCACCGGCAAAATGGACATGGTTAAGTTGTATAATAAGATTGGTTTTTTGAAAGACATTAACTCGCCCAAGCCTAAACCGCCACCGCCTAAAAATGAAGCAGAACGATTGCGGTTAGCCCGTGCCGATACGGTGCCGCATCCGCCCGAACTGAAATTGCTGAAAGCCATGCTGCGCCTGATTATGTCGCTGCGCAGCATTAACGTAACCTACATGGTTACAGAAGGAACCATGCTGGCCGGCTTTAACAAAACACCGAAGCTCCTCGGGCTGGATCAGTCGTGGATGGCGCCCGGTGTTGGCTTTGTGTTGGGCGAGCAAGATCCGTACATCGCGCAAAAGGCGGCCAACAACGGATGGCTCGTTCACAATAAAAAACTGACTACGCCTTTTTCGCAAACGCAGACGAAAGACTTCAGCCTGCGTGCCTCGATGGAGCCGTTTAATGACGTGAAAATTCAGTTCGATGCCAAAAAAACATCGAATGCCTCCTTTCAAGAAATTTTCAGAGATACGACCGGTCAGGGCGCGTATGCGGGTTTAAATCCATCGCGAAATGGTTCGTACAAAATTTCTTTTATTTCTGTGGCAACGGCTTTCAAAAATAATAATGACATGAATTCAGATGTGTTCAATCAGTTTAAAACCAATTTGGGTGTATTACAAAGAAGGTTTAAAGCCTATAGCAGCGATGGATACAACACCCAATCGCAAGATGTGCTGATACCCGCCTTTATCGCTGCCTATTCGGGCAGGTCTGCCCAAACGGTGGGTCTCTCGCCATTTCCGTCCATTCCGTTACCCAACTGGCGGCTGGATTATTCGGGACTTAATAAACTGGAGCCGTTTAAAAATATTTTTAGCTCTGTGCTGATCAGCCATGCGTACTCGTCATCGTACATGGTTGCTAACTATTCTAATTCGCTGCTGTATAATGACTTTAATCAATTAAATGTTTCCAGCTCTGTAGAAAATTATAACCGTTCTTATTTGGCATCTCAATTTAACACCGATTCATTGCGGCAGTTAGTTCCGGTTTTTGTAATCAGTCAGGTCTTGATCAGCGAAACATTTGCTCCGTTAATAGGCATTAATGTAAGAACGAAAACTAAATTGAGTTTCACTTTTAACTACAAAACCAAGCGCGATATTTCGCTCAGTGTGCCTAACGCACAAATTACAGAAGTAAACGGCAAAGACTGGTCGGTAGAGGTGGGCTACACCAAAAATAACATGCGCCTTCCTTTTCGCGATGCAGGGCGCATCATCACCCTGAAAAACGATATCACCTTCCGGTTTACCATGAGCTTGATGAGTACGGCCACCATCCAACGCAGGATAGATCAGGGCAGCACCATTACCAATGGCAACATCAATTTCCAGTTCAGACCCAACATTAGTTATGCCATCAACAAGAAACTGCAACTTCAGTTTTATATCGAACGCACTACCAACAATCCGCTGGTATCAAACTCGTATTACCGGGCTACCACCCGGGGTGGGTTTAAATTGATATTCCAGTTGACCCAATAATTTCTCACGGATATAGTTTAAATTTGGGCTCTTAATTTATCAACAAAAATATGAGCATCCCTTCCGAATTAAAGTACACCAAAGATCACGAGTGGATTAAACTGGATGGTAACCAGGCCACCGTAGGTATTACTGCTTTTGCCCAAGGCGAACTGGGCGACATTGTGTATGTAGATGTTACCACCGCAGGCCAAACACTTAATCAGCACGATGTGTTCGGCACCGTGGAAGCAGTGAAAACTGTTTCAGACTTGTTTCTTCCCCTGACGGGAAAAATCACGGAGTTTAATAAATCATTGGAGACTGCCCCCGACAAAGTAAACAACGATCCTTACGGAGACGGCTGGATGATCAAAATGACTATCAGCAACCCGGCAGAAACAGCACAACTTTTAAGTGCAGATCAGTACAAAGAACTTATTGGTAAATAGAAGGGTTAATAGAGGAGGCTAACCTGCAAAGGTATTGCCGCCATCTAAAGTTTTCTGAGCTATGATCGAACTTCCTGTTATCGAAGAACCCAAAAAACGCAAACCCGACTGGCTGCGCGTGAAGTTGCCCGTAGGACCGGAGTATGCCAAAGTGCGCAGGCTGGTAGATGAAAATAAACTTCACACCATTTGCGAAAGCGGCAATTGCCCCAACATGGGCGAATGCTGGGGAGCAGGCACTGCTACCTTTATGATTTTAGGGAATGTGTGCACCCGTAGTTGCACCTTCTGCGCGGTGGCCACAGGCCGCCCCACCGAATATGATGTGGACGAGCCCCAGCGTGTAGCGGTTGCCATCAAAAAAATGGGCGTGAAGCATGCCGTCATCACATCTGTAAACCGCGATGAACTGAAAGACCGGGGTGCAGAGATTTGGTATCAAACTGTTTTTCAAACAAAACAACTTTGCCCCACCACTACCATTGAAACCCTGATACCCGACACCAAAGGAAATTGGGATGCCCTCTACCGGATGATAGAAGCAGGCCAGGAAGTAGTGAGCCATAACATGGAAACGGTAGGCAGGCTTTACCGCATGGTGCGACCGCAGGCAAAATACGAACGCAGCCTCGAGCAGATCAAGCGCATACGAGAAGCCGGCAAGAGAACCAAAAGCGGAATCATGCTGGGCTTAGGGGAAACAAAAGAAGAAGTACTGAAAGCCATGGATGATTTGGCTGCCAACGGACTGATGATTTTGACATTGGGTCAATACTTGCAGCCTACCAAAATGCATGTGGAAGTAGCTGAATTTATCCATCCCGAAACATTTGCCCTCTACAAAGAAGAAGGATTGAAACGCGGATTGAAGTATGTTGAATCGGGTCCATTGGTTCGGTCTTCTTACCATGCCGAACGCCATGTAAACGTGCCGATGGCGTGAGTCTTCTAAAAATACTATTGAGGTTTTAGTTCAGTTGGGTTAACGAATTCTCACCTAAGCGGGAGAGTCGTGCGCAGGGATTTTATAGATCAGTTCAGTTTTTTGCGAAATCGTTTCTATCATGTTAGTGTATTTCCTTTTCATATCTTAGCAAAAAAATAATGAGGTTTTAGCTCAGCTGGTTCAGAGCATCCTCGCCCAAGCGGGTGGTGCGTAAGGATTTTATAGATCAGTTCAGTTTTTGCGAAATCGTTTCTATCAAGTGTGTGTGTTTCCTTTTCATATCTTAGCAAAAAAATAATGGGGTTTTAGCTCAGCTGGTTTAGAGCACTACCTTGACAGGGTAGGGGTCGTGGGTTCGAATCCCACAAATCCCACACAGTAAATTAATGGCGAACACCAATCATTCATTTAAAACCACATCACTTTGGTCATCATTAGAAAAGTAATTAGTGCGTTGTATATTTTTTGGGTGTTTATAGTATTTACTTTTTTTATGCTCCTGTTTTTGCCGGGGCTCACACTGCCTTTTTTGTTTGGCAACCGGTTCAGTTGGATCGGCTATAAATTTTTATGGATATGGTCAGGGGTCTTCAGTTGGCTTACGTTTATCCGTTATCAGTTTTACGGTAGAGAAAATTTTCGCCAAGGGAAATCGTACATCTATGTCAGTAACCACACCTCTTTTTTAGACCTGCCCGGCATACGGCTGTTGATACCCGGGGAATTCAGACCTTTGGCAAAAAAAGAATTATTGAAAATACCTGTGTTCGGCTGGATTGCACGCGGGGCAACGGTTATCGTTGACCGATCAGACCGCGAGAGCAAACAAAAAAGTTTGGATCGGTTAAAAGAAACATTGGCACATGGCATTTCGATTTTACTTTTTGCCGAAGGCACACAAAACCGATCGAAAGAAATTTTGCAGCCTTTTAAAGACGGAGCATTTCGGCTGGCGGTAGATACCCAAACGGCCTTGCTGCCGATAGTAGTGATAGGCGCGGGAAAATTAATGCCACCCGGCACCATTAACCTGAGGCCTGGGTTAGTTAAGATTTTTGTAGGCAGCGAAATTCCTGTGGCTGCATCCAGCGAAGCTGCTTTGTTGAAACAACAGGCATTTGATGTAATGAAAAAAATGATTGAAGAAAACCAATGAAATATTTTTACGACATCGTGATTGTATTTGTGGGCGGAGGCGCAGGAAGTATCGTGCGGTTTGTACTGGGCAAGTGGGTGAACGACCTGCACACACATCATTTTCCTTTTGGCACGCTTACCGTTAATGTGGTGGCCTGCCTGGTGCTGGGCTATGTTATCGGGGTGGCAGACCACCGGCAGCTAATTTCCCCGGCAGCCCGGCTTTTTTGGGCAGTTGGTTTTTGCGGAGGCTTCAGTACTTTTTCAACATTCAGCGCTGAAACACTGGCGCTCATTCAAAACGGATTTCATTTCTCCACGCTGGTTTATATTTTTTCCAGTTTGCTGCTTTGCCTGGCAGCTACTTTCGGAGGGATGTATTGGGGAGAGAACGGTTAATGAACCGGCACGTAAATCACTTTCTTCGTTTCAAAAAAATCTTCTTTAAAATAATCCGAAAGCAGATATTCACTGTACGGCATTTTCAGTTCGCGCATCTCTTCGTCTAAGTCTCCGCCTTTCAGGTATAAAATTCCGTTATCAAGAGAATGTATGGATTTTGGCTTGATGTTTTTGTGAGTCCAGCCGTAAAATTCCTTCATCCGTGTTACGGCTCGACTCACAATAAAATCGAATTTACGCTTCACCTGCTCCGCTCTGATTTGTTCGGCAAAGACGTTTTTCAGTTCCAATGCCGCAGCTACTTCTTTCACCACCGTTATTTTTTTTCCGATGGAATCAACTAGATAAAATTGAGTTTCGGGAAACAAAATAGATAGTGGGATTCCGGGAAAACCCCCACCGGTTCCTACATCCATAATTTCTGCGCCTTTGTTGAATGATACCACCCGGGCAATCCCCAGCGAATGCAAAACATGATTGATATAAATGTTTTCAATATCCTTGCGCGAAATAACATTGATCTTTTCATTCCATTCGGCATACAAGGACGCAAGTGCCGAAAATTGTTGCTGTTGCCGTTCGGAGAGAGAAGGAAAATAGTGAAAAACAGTGGAGACGTTTTGCAATTCGGATAGATTTTGGTTACTTCAATAAAAAACAAAAATAGATGAAAGCCTCCATTCTTTTTTTACTCGTCATAGTATTTATGGTGCAGTGTACTCCCAGGAAGGAGACATCATCGGTAAAAACACTGAGCCAGCGAATAGATTCCATCATGACAACTGTGCCCGATTTCAGTGGAGTTGTTTTGGTGGCCGACCGCGATAAACCTATTTACCACAAAGCTTTTGGGTACACCCATCGGGAAACGAAGCAACCCATGGATACATCAGCAGTTTTTGAATTAGCGTCTGTTTCAAAACAGTTTACGGCCATGCTCATTGCTATGCTTAGCGAGGAAGGGAAACTGCATTACGATGACGCCATCAAAAAATATTTGCCCGGCTTACCTTACCCTAATATTACTATTCGCCATTTGCTCAACCATACTTCCGGCCTGCCCGACTACCAAAAACTGATGGATGAAAAATGGGATAAATCGAAAGTGGCCAACAACGATGATATTATTTTCTATTTAAAAAAATTCCATCCGGCTTCGCTATTCAATCCCGGAGAAAAATATGAATACAGTAACACCGGCTATGTGCTGCTGGGGAGTATCGTGGAAAAAGTGTCAGGAAAAGATTTTATCACGTTTGCCCACGAAAAAATCTTTGATCCATTGCAGATGAAAAATACAGACATCAGAAGTAAAGCGCAAAAAGATCAGATCAGCAATTTCGCAAGAGGATATACTTACGCAGAAGATAAGAAGAGATATATTTTGGCCGATTCTTTTCCTTCCTCTAATTATACCATTTGGCTTGGTGGCAGAAAAGGCCCCGGGCGTGTAAGTTCCACTTCTTCGGATTTACTGAAATGGAGCACCGCTCTGAACAATGCTCAGATTGTATCAGAAAAAACATTGAATGAAATATATTCTACTGCTCGCCTGAATGATGGCACACTGTCAAACTATGGGTTTGGTTGGATGTTGAAAATGGATTCAACGCTGGGCAAAGTAGTTTACCACACCGGAGATAATCCCGGCTATAAAACAGAAATTTTTCGTTGTTTGGATTGCCACAAAACAATTATTGTTCTCTGCAATAACGCACATCCGCAATTCGAAAACATGATGAAGGCTTTGGTTAAACAATTATGAGGGAGAAGTGACAGTCAGAAAGAATGTCTGCGCCTATCTTTTAAGGAACTTATAAAAAGCCCTTGTATTATTTATTGGGTCGTTAATGGCTATAATGTAATAGCCTACCGGAAGTTCTTTCACTTTCACCCTGATTTCGAAATCGTCAACTGCTTCTTGCTCTAAGTCCAGCGTGCTGCCAATGATAGAATGAAACTCTAGTTTAACAATTTTAGCAGAGGGGACTTCAAACCTAACTGTAATAAAATCGATGGCCGGGTTGGGATAAACTTGTACTGACTTGGCCGGGTCAGATGCCCGGAAAAACTCATCGCGCCCCTGACCATAAACAAAATGGCAGGCGGATACTATCATTACTAAAAAAAATATCTTCTTCATTCTTTTCGCTTATACGCCCTTACCCGTGATTTAGATGCAAGGCTTAAACCAAAAGTTTAAATTTTATGCAATTTAATAACAAATTTTTCGTTAAACCGCAATTTTTTTGAAGGCTTTTGGAAGGAAAGTTATGATGTCGCTGGCTATCATAGTATTTTGGCTGAATTTATGGGCTGCGCAATCGCCAGCCAAGCCATGCCAATATACGCCCACCAAAGCAGCAGATGTGGGGGAATAACCTTGTGATAGCAGAGACATGAGTATGCCGGTAAGTACATCTCCGCTGCCACCCGTGGCCATTCCGGGGTTGCCCGTGGAGTTGAAATAAATGTTTCCGTCTGGAAAGCAGATGGACGTGAAGGCTCCCTTTAAAACTACGATTGATTTTGTCTTTGCCGAAAATGATCGCAGGAGCGCAAGTTTCTCAAAATCATTTTGCCAGCTGCCGGCCAGCCGTTCAAATTCCTTGGGGTGGGGGGTGAGGATGCTATTCTCAGGTATCAAAGAAAGGAGTTCTATGTTTTGCGAGAGGATATTGAGAGCATCGGCATCAATCACCATCGGCTTTTTAAAATGCTTGAGTGTCTTGGCCAATGCGTTCACGGTTTCTTCAGATGTACCCAGCCCTGGCCCAATGCCTATGGAAGTATAATTTAATGCTTCCGGAGGGTTGGTAAATAGATATTCTGATTCATCCACAGATACCATGGCTTCGGGCGCAGAAGTTTGGAGAATAGTGTAACCACTTTGGGAAATATGCACAGTTAGCAAGCCAATGCCAGCACGCAAGGAGGCTTTCGCGGCCAACACACAGGCTCCCATTTTTCCGTAAGATCCGGCAATGATAAGCCCATGGCCATACGATCCCTTATGTGAAAATATTTTTCTTGGCCTGATAAGATTTTTAATGCCCCCGGGGGCAATAAAATAATTTTTCGATTCAGCAGAGTTTAAAAAATCTTGACTTAAGCCAATATCCACAATATGCATTTGGCCAACCCATTTTTCGTTTTCAGGTAGTAAGAATGCAAGCTTGGCTGTCTGAAAGGTAACGGTGTGGTCTGCCTGGAAAATTGTACCGGCAGAAGGAGCATCTGCAAATAAGCCCGAGGGTATGTCAACGGCTATTTTCAAAGCTGTGCTTTCATTCATCATGGAAATAGCATCCGCATAAATTCCAGATGTGTTGCGAGAGAGGCCGGAGCCAAAGATTGCATCAATAAGTACGTGGCAGTGTTGGAAAGAGCTACGGTCTGGCGATACTGAAATATTTATCGGCTTGATAGCCGGGCTGAGCCGTTTTAAGTTAGTATTGAAGTCTTCGGTTTCCGTTGCTGTTCCGCGTACAACCCAAACCGAAACAACATACCCGCGTTCACACAGCAACCGCGCGATGCCGAGTCCGTCACCACCATTATTACCGGTGCCACATACTATGCCGATTTTTTTATCAACAGCTATATGTGCCGCAATCCAATCAACAAAAGCCACACAGGCACGCTCCATTAAATCAATACCTGCAACGGGTTCGTGCTCGATGGTGTACCGATCTAGTTCTTTGATTTGCGGGGATGAAAGGATTTTGAGCATGTGTTATTTTTTGCCCAACTCGTCTTTTGCTTTTTGCAGGGAGTTGAAAGTCAATTCGCGCACTTTTTTAATTTTTAACATTTCGTCTTCAAGGTACTCGCGGGCGGCTTCCCGGTTGGCCGAATCGGGCAGCGGCCTGAAACGGTGCATCCAATCCATCATGGCATGGTCTGCCGAGTCAAGTTCTTGTATAATAGTATCAATGTGCTTCTTTGCCTCGTTGGGTAAATCCTTGTTTTTTAGCTTTTCCAACAATTCCTTCTTTAATGAGTATAGTTGGTCGCTTTTGGGCATCACTTCGTCATGCACATCCATTACTTGTTCATAAAGCGCCTCGTTGGGGTTTTCGGCTTCTGTTTTAGTGTATTCTTCGTGATTGGCGCTTTTTCCGCAAGCCGACAATACAATGAATGCAATGGCAAAGACATACGTTATTTTCATTTGTGAGGGTGATTTAGAGGCTGCAAGTTGCTGCTTTTCATTTCATATTTTGCTATGAGTGCTACTGATTAAAGTCAACAATAAAAAGCTTGTTATCAACTGAAAAAGCCCTCATAAGCTCTATTCTTAAAGATATCCCTGCCAAACCATTAAAAAAATCACTGAGCCTTAATATTGCATCCTTCCATAATTTAAATACCTTTGCACTCCTTAATTTTGAAGGGTATAAAAAAATTACGTAAATGCCTACCATTCAGCAGCTTGTAAGGAAAGGAAGAACAAAACTTACTTTTAAGTCTAAGTCTCCTGCCCTTGATTCTTCGCCCCAACGCAGGGGCGTATGCACGCGTGTGTACACTACCACGCCAAAAAAACCTAATTCAGCCATGCGCAAAGTAGCTCGTGTGCGCCTGACCAACGGTAAAGAGGTGAATGCCTACATACCTGGAGAAGGCCATAATTTGCAGGAGCACTCGATCGTACTGATCCGCGGTGGCCGTGTGAAAGATTTACCCGGTGTACGCTACCATATTATACGTGGTGCTTTAGACACGGCAGGTGTAAACGGAAGGCTTCAAGGGCGTTCCAAGTACGGAGCTAAACGTCCGAAGGCTGGCGCAGCCAAAGCGGCCGCAGCACCTGCAAAAGGCGGAAAAAAATAATTTAGAAGCAGAGAACCATGAGAAAAGCAAAACCGAAAAAGAGATATCTCCTCCCCGATCCCAAGTTCAACGATACATTGGTAACCAAGTTCGTGAATTATATTATGGAACGCGGAAAGAAAAGTGTAGCCTATTCTATTTTCTATGATGCCATCGAGCAAGTAGAAAAGAAAGCAGGTGGAGAGCCCGGGCTGGAAGTATGGAAACGCGCTATGAATAACGTCATGCCCTCCGTAGAAGTAAAAAGCCGCAGGGTAGGCGGAGCTACTTTTCAGGTACCGGTGGAAATCAGGCCTGAGCGCAAAATTAATTTGAGCATCAAGTGGTTGATAGACTATGCACAAGCACGTGGTGAAAAAACCATGAGCGATAAATTGGCAGGCGAGATTATGGCCGCCTCCAAAGGAGAAGGAGCAGCTATCAAAAAGAAGGATGACACCCACCGGATGGCTGAGGCTAACAAAGCTTTCTCTCATTTCAGATTTTAATCCCAAACTGTACATCATACATCTAAAATCGTAAATCAAGAAAATGGCAAGGGATTTAAAATTTACACGGAATATTGGTATTGCCGCGCACATTGATGCAGGAAAGACTACCACTACAGAGCGCATTCTTTACTATGCCGGTGTAAACCATAAAATCGGTGAGGTGCACGATGGTGCAGCCACGATGGACTGGATGGCGCAGGAACAAGAACGTGGTATCACGATCACTTCAGCAGCTACAACCGTTTTCTGGAAATACAGAAAGAACGACTATCACGTAAACATTATTGATACACCCGGTCACGTTGACTTCACTGTTGAGGTGAATCGCTCATTGCGTGTGTTAGACGGCCTGGTGTTTTTATTCAGTGCCGTTGATGGAGTAGAGCCACAATCTGAAACCAACTGGCGGCTAGCCGACAACTATAAAGTAGCGCGTATCGGGTTCGTTAATAAAATGGATCGCTCTGGTGCTGATTTTCTTGGTGTTTGCAAGCAGGTAAAAGAAAAATTAGGGAGTAAAGCCGTAGCGCTTCAGTTGCCGATCGGTGCCGAAGAAAACTTCAGAGGTGTTGTTGACCTGATCAACAACCGTGGTATGATCTGGAATGAATCAGATAAAGGTATGACTTACGAAGTTGTGCCCGTTCCTGCTGACATGGTGGAAGAAACAGCAGAATATCGCGAGAAACTACTGGAAGCAGTAGCAGAATATGATGAGACTTTGATTGAGAAGTTTTTTAACGATCCTAACTCTATCACTGAACAAGAAATTTTAACCGCTCTTCGCAAAGCGGTTATTGATATGAAAATTGTTCCGATGGTGTGCGGGTCTTCTTTCAAAAACAAAGGCGTACAAACCATGCTTGATTATGTGATGGAATTACTTCCTTCTCCTATGGATAAGGATGTGATTATCGGAACAAATCCTGATGATGGAAGTGAAGTTGAAATTCGCCCGAGCGAGAGTGAACCTTTCGTTGGTCTTGCATTTAAGATTGCAACGGATCCATTCGTAGGTCGTCTTTGCTTCGTACGTGCATACTCTGGTGTGCTGGAGTCTGGTTCTTATATCCAGAACACTCGCTCAGGGCAGAAAGAGCGTATCTCTCGTGTGTTCCAAATGCACGCCAATAAGCAAAATCAAATTGAAAGATTACAGTGCGGTGATATTGGTGCCGTGGTAGGTTTTAAAGATATTAAAACCGGTGATACACTGTGTGATGAAAAGCGCCCGGTGATCCTTGAGTCAATGATTTTCCCTGAGCCTGTAATTGGTTATGCCATTGAACCGAAGAAACAAGCTGATGCCGACAAACTCGGTATGGCTATCTCTAAATTGGTTGAAGAAGATCCAACACTTCGCGTAAATACAGATCAGGAGACAGGCCAAACCATTCTTCGTGGAATGGGTGAATTGCACTTGGAGATTATCATTGATCGCTTAAAGCGCGAATTTAAAGTTGAAATCAATCAGGGTGCTCCGCAGGTAGCTTACAAAGAAGCGCTTACCAAGTCGGTTGAACACAAAGAAGTTTACAAGAAACAGACCGGTGGTCGGGGTAAATTTGCTGATATCGTATTCGAAATCGGACCGCGCGAACTTGGCCCTGAAGATAAGCCGGGTCTTGAGTTTGTAAACAATATCGTAGGTGGTGTAATCCCTCGCGAGTTTATTCCGGCTGTACAGAAAGGATTTGAACAATCGATGGTAAATGGCCCGCTGGCTGGCTACCCGATCGACTCTATGAAAGTAAGATTGTTCCATGGTTCATACCACGATGTGGACTCCGACTCATTGTCATTTGAATTGGCTGCCCGCATCGGCTTTAAAGAAGCTGCCAGAAAATGCGGACCGCAATTATTGGAACCGATTATGGCAGTAGAAGTAATTTCTCCTGACGAATACACCGGTTCGGTTACCGGAGATTTGAACAGAAGAAGAGGATTGATGAAAGGGATGGATACACGTGGTGGCGCTCAGGTTATCAAAGCAGATGTGCCGCTGTCGGAACTGTTTGGGTATGTTACAGACCTGCGCACGATCACTTCTGGCCGTGCTTCGGCTTCGTTAACATTCTCTCACTATTCGCCTGTTCCCAAGAACTTGGCCGACAAAGTAATTGAAGAAGTAAAAGGAGCAGCCGTAGCTAAATAAGATTTTATAAATTGGAATCACATTCCCAGGCGGGGAGTAAATTAAAATAAAATGAACCAAAAAATCAGAATCAAACTCAAGTCGTACGACCACAACCTCGTTGATAAGTCGTCAGAGAAAATTGTGCGTGCAGTAAAAGCTACTGGTGCGGTGGTAAGCGGGCCTATTCCGTTGCCTACCGAGAAAGAAAAATTTACGGTATTGCGTTCGCCACACGTAAACAAAAAATCGCGCGAGCAATTTCAGCTTTGCACCTACAAGCGTTTGGTGGATATTTACTCTGGCAGTCCCAAGACCGTTGATGCTTTGATGAAGTTAGAGCTGCCCAGCGGTGTTGACGTAGAAATCAAAGTGTAGTTTTTGATTTTCACTAAAAGGTACAAAAGGCATCCTGCTACCACGGGATGCTTTTCTTTTTGAATAGCATTCCTTCTTCGCAAAAAAAACACAGCATGGCATTACTCGAAAAAAAATTGATGGTAAAAAAATCAACGCTGCCCGGAGCGGGCAGAGGTTTGTTTACCAAAGTTGATATTAAAAAAGGCACACGCATCGTGGAATACAAAGGAGAAGTTGTAACCTGGCGCGAAGTAGAAAAGATGGCTGACGACCGTAACGGCTACGTCTTTTATTTTAGCAGCCGCTATTGTATTGATGCGTGGAAGACGAAGAAATCGGTTGCCCATTTTGCCAACGATGCACAGGGCATTGTGCGTGTGCCAGGCATAAAAAATAATTCGGAATACGTTACCCAACAAAAAAGATGCTTCATCGAAGCCACTCGCAACATACCCAAAGGCTCAGAAATTTTGGTGGGGTATGGAGGTGATTATTGGCGGGCTATTCGCTACAATATAAGGCTCGAACAAAAGGACAATTCCAAAAAAATAGAACTGCCACACCACAAAGCAGCCAAAAGAACAAAAAGCCATTAGTGGTTTTGGGCAATAACCACGGTTAGACAAATCAAGATTTTTTCACTGAAGAATAAACGAGTACGGTATTTCTTGTTTGTAGCTATTGAAGCCGAACAACAACACTCGCCCTTTGTATTTGCTAAAAAAGTCAATGACCTCTTGTGGGTCTTTTATCTTTTGCCGGTTGATGTGTGTGATGGTGTAGTTTTCGGGAAGCCCGATTTTGCGGAAGAGGCCATCGCGGAATTTGCTGGCCTTTACTCCGTAATCTACTGACTCCAGATTGGCACCTGTTGTGGCATCGCTTACAATTTTGCGTTTGACGATGTTGGAATCTCCCCGCTTGTTTACCAACACTACACTGACAGTACTCGCTTTTCCGTTGCGCAGGTATGTTATTGAAATCTTATCACCGGGGTAATGATAGCTGAGTTCTTCTTCGAATGCGCTTTCGCTGTTTACATCATGGTCATTAAATTTGGTGATCACATCTCCTTCTTGTAAGCCGGCATTGGCGGCCGGCCCGTTTTTATCAACAGTGCCCAAGAGCACTCCTTTAAAAGAAGTGACATTTACATCCATATCATATTTTTGGGCATTTTGGTAATCGTATTCCATAATACGCCCGCCAAAAATTGCTTTTTGAGGAACACCATATTTTACGATGTCGGCTACTACTTTTTTGGCAATATCAACCGGTACAGCAAAAGCATAGCCGGTGTACGAACCGGTTTTAGAAAAGATAGCAGTATTGATACCGACCAGCTCTCCATTTTTATTGACCAACGCGCCACCACTGTTTCCCGGATTGATGGCAGCATCGGTTTGGATGAACGACTCGATCGGAAAACGGTCGTCCACAATATTAATTTTTCTTCCTTTGGCACTGACGATCCCGGCTGTAACGGTAGATGATAGTGAAAACGGATTGCCCACCGCAATAACCCATTCGCCCACCAATAAATTTTTTGAACTCCCCATGGAAATAGCGGGCAGGTTGGTTTCTTTTATTTTTAAAACCGCCAGATCGGTGGAAGGATCCGTGCCGACCAGTTCGGCATCGTACGATTTTTTATTGTAGAGTACTTGTATTTTTTCGGCCGACTCTACCACGTGGTTGTTGGTTACGATGTATCCGTCAGCAGTAAAAATGATGCCTGACCCCGAACTGACTTGGGTTTGTGGCTGTGAGTTTCCAAAAAACCAATCCCAGTTGGTGTAGCTCACTCCGGCCTGCGATATACTATTGATAAAAACCACGCTGGGGGTAGCTTTGGAAGCGGCCAGAACAAAATCTACATTCTCTGCCGGAACAGTATTGGCCACCTCTGCCGGGTGATAATTGTTGACGGGAGAGAAACCAGTGACTGTACTTTGCGGAGGCAAGTCAGCCGTATTTTGTTTTTTATTTTGAACAGTGTAAAAAACATACGAACCGGCCAAGCCGGCTATAAATGCAACAACGATGGTCTTTAGATAATTCATAACGACTTTGTGTAATTAAAAAATCAAAACAATTTTGAATAAGATATTTATTCAAATTCGGGTCAATGAAGATATACGGATTTTCGTTAGGAGTTGTTTTTCTTTTTGAAGGCGGCTTTGAAGGCATTCTCCAGTTCGTCTCCGGCTTTTTTTAAACTGGTTTCCACTTCCTTCCACCGCTCTTTGTTTTTGGCTTCTGTCTTCAGTTTTTGGGCTGCTGCTTTCACTTCTTCATATTTTTTTTGCAGATCTACTTCTGCCCGCGCCCCGGCTTCTTTCAGTTCTTTGGCAAACTGATCCATTTTTTTTCCGAATTCCTTAAAGAATTTTTCAGATGATCCTTCTTTGGTTTCTTCCATGACCTGTATTTTTTACGAAAGTTAGAAAAACAAGTGAGTGATTAAAAGAGATAATGATTGAGTATTTGCTACTTAAAATCTATTTAAACGCAGGAGTTATGCAGTATCAGGATAGAAAGAAAAATACTAAGACGATCGGTAGGCCATCTCATAAACAGACTTTGCATGAGGGCCTAAAAAAACGCGTGCATAAATCCGAATGATGGCAAGGCCGTCAACAATTATGCTTAATGCTGTGCAACCTGCCAACCAGGTTTGGTCTTGGCGGATATGGCTGAAAATAAGATCCTCTCCAACGAAGGAAAGTGTGATCGGAAACCCGGAGACACCCAAACAACAGAGAAGAAAAACAAGAGCGAACATAGGGCGCTTAAACGAATGACCATGAAACTGATCGAGGTCAACACTTCCCTCCAAAGTTTTGATCCTTTGCAGGCATGCATGGCCGATAATACCGGCTACCCCAACCCCCAGCAAGTAAGTTGTTGCCTCCTTCAATTCCAGCGGCTCATTGAATGAAATGGCCAACGCTATCCAAAAGTGGTTCATCACTGCCAGTGTCCAGGCCAGGCGAGCATGCTGCCGTTCGGCAAACGATTTTAAGACTGTAACGACACCAATAGCTGAAAATAAGTAGGGAAGATACAAATGCGTAGTGGTGGAGAGAACTTGTTGGTGGAATAAAAACACAAGCCCAATAACGTACACAGAAATGAAAAACAGCAAAGCTTTCTTTAATGTGAGGAAGTTCAGTTTGTTTCCGACACGTTTCAATGGATTCCACCAGTATTCGTACATCAGTGTATCCAGGTTCCATTCCTTCATACACAAAATATATAATGTGTTGCGAATTTTTTTAGGAAAATAATCTTCAATGGTTTTTTCTCTTGGCGAAAAATTGTAAAACTGCTCTCGAATCATGTAACTGACAACAGAGGGGGAAACAAGCAATTGATAGGTTCTCAAAAATGCGTTTCCGGCAAAATGGAAAAGCGCTAAGTTTTCAAACCCTAAGGCCACCTCTATAAAGATCAATCCTATTTGGGCAAGTGAAGCGTAGGCTACTTGGCTTTTAATTGAAGATTGTACACGGGCTATTCCTGTTGTGATCAGCGTGGTAACCATACCCATGACGCCAATCAGCACGCGTACAGAGAACTGGTGCTCCCAAAAAGGAAAGGTGCGGAGCATCAAAAAAACACCAATGTTTACTGATAAGGAGCCATAAAAAATTGCAGACGATGGAGTGGGGCCTTCCATGGCTCGCGGCATCCAGGAACAAAATGGAAACTGACCGGACTTCACCCAAGCAGAAATTAAAATCATGACTGAGATAAATACGCCAGTCCACGTATGGCTTTTCAGATGTTCGTTGAGGATAGACAGGTCGCCAAGTTGTTGAAAGGTCATGCTCCCTTGGAATAAATGATGAGCCATCCACATGGCCATGATGAATCCTACATCGCCCACACGGTACAGCGAAAATATTTTGACCGCATTTTTTACAGGCAAGTAACGGTTTCGATAAAAGGCAACAAGCAAAAAGGAGGAGATTCCGATGATCTCCCAGCCAATAAACATTGTTTCTAAGTTGCTGGCGAAAATGACAATGTTGTAGCCGAGGTAGAAAAACTGTATTGTATTGAAGAACCTTTTATACCCCGGCTCGCGGTGTAAATAATACCGACTGTACACAGTTACTAGAAAAGTAAGAATGGATCCGACAAAAAGATATACCGCTGTAATCTTGTCAAAACCAAAACTCAGAAAAAATTCGAAGCCTTGTGCTTCAAATATCCATAGCTTAGGTGAGGTAACTGAAGCATGCTTGCCAAAAAGAAAATAGAAAAAGTATAATTGAGATAAAACCAAGTGGACGCCATTAAAGAAATAAGAGTTGTACGAGAGCGCTGTTTCTTTTCTTTCGGGAATGGCGATGCTGATGAAAAAACTTAATAAAGGAATGACAATAAAAATGAGTAGTCCAAGGTTCATTATCAAGCGCTTTTAAGTAAGCAGATGGGAAGATTTTCAGTGGATGATTCAATAAACTGATCCATGTCAGTGATGAAGGAGAGATGCTCCGTTATAGGTTGGTATTCAGTAAAATCTCCCTCTTTGAACAAAAACATTTGGTGTGTTTCCGGGTGGATAGCTACCAAGTTAATCCATTCTTTAATGAACCACTGATAGGTGTCGGCATCTTTCCTGATAGTTGATAAAACGATTTCGGGCAAGTGCTCAACCACCATCATCAGCCTGATCGGGTCATGGATTTCAATCATTTGGCGAGGCAAGCCGGGGCGCAAGTCGCCATCTATACCATTGGCCACACCAAACAAGCCCATCACATTGTGGGGAAGTTTTGAACCCGCTCCGAGTTTTTGAACATCCACACGCGAGAAGAAATATTCTAAGTTAATTCCTCCACATACATTGGTTGCTGCTTTCAAAATATTCAACAAGTATTTTCCGTCCGGGTCAATCCGGTAATCGAAAGAATTTAGAAAAGCTCTTCGGTCGAGGAATAGATGCTTTGTCAGTGCTCTTCTTCCGATGATGCAAAGGGCATTGGAGGCATGGTTCAATTCGGGTCGCGGCTCAAATAGACTTACCGAACGTATGCGCACTTGCTCATGAATTTTCTCCGCAGGCTGATGGATGTTAACAGTCGGAAATCTTCTGGCTCTTTCTTTTGCATTTAGGCTCAGCGCGGCATCAAATATTTTTTTATTGGCCGAATGAAGAGATGCCTGCGTTGGCGAAAGCAAATCTTCATCAAAGAAGATAACTTCATCACGGGTGGTGTCGTGCAGCCCTCCTACAAATTTAGCTTCTTCCGGTATAGGTAATCCTCTCTTAGCCAGCAACTCGCGAACCTGCGGATGGTTGGCGGCATAGGCTGCTACTCGCGCATTGACTGAGCCAGCCCTGCCTCCGCAAGCGCCACAGTCATAGGCCGCATAATGCGGATTGTTGGTGCTGGTAGATCCATGACCGAAAAAATAGACAAGCTTGGCAAATGGATCGATAAGCCCGGTGCTTTTAAACAACGCTTCTAACCGGTCGGCCATTTCGTCAATACTGAAACCTATTTGCATGCCATTCTCCCGATTGTTTGGATTTTTGTTCTCAATGGTGAGTGAGGCGGTGGTATCCATGTGCCTGAATGAAGAGGCAGTAGCCGGGCTGAGTGAAGGTTTAAAAATATTAAGAAACAGTTTAAACGCAGACCAAAAGCCGAGTGTTTGAGAGATCAACCATCCGGTGAAAAAATTGTGCGAATGTTTTGTAAAATGCAGATCGCGTTCCAACTCTTTGCAGCTTTCATACTCCCTGACCAAATGTTTGGGGGTAACAGGAGCCGGGCAAAGCTTTGAGTAAAATTTTCCGCCTTGTGGCTGAAAGAAAAACTCCATACCAAAGAAACCCGGTGTGCCAAGCGTCTCACAACGTGAATCCAAAGTTTCGATGTGCCTGCGAAAAGAACACTCGCGGTCATCAATACAAAAAAATGCTTGAAACGTTACATCACGAGATTTTTTTGGCAAATCAATGGCAGCGCCAATCCCTTTTAACACAGGGTCGTAGTACGACCACTCATAAGCAACCTGCCACAGCGAAAGCACCTCGTGAAGTTCTGTAAACTCAATATCAGAAAAGAGGGCTTGTGGTCTGTGTGTGAGACTTTCGCTTAAGGGTTTCCATCCGCCTTTGAAACGATAATCGAGTGCATCAATTTCTAAGAGCAACTCGAATAGAATCAATTCACGTAAAGAGATTTTCCGGGTGTCCAGCAATGTGATGGGATGATCCTCAACGACAGATACCATGCCGCTCCACCCTTGATGGGCAAACTGTTGGTCAAACAGATAGTGTTCGTACAAACTTTCATCTTCCCCAACTAAGATGCGGAGCAGTTCTTTGATACTAACACGGGAAGAAATCAGCAGTTGCTTTGCACGTTTAGTGCGAAAAAAACTTGAATGGCTATTTCGTTCCAGTTCACGGATAGCCTGGAGAAAACCCAAGTCCTTATCAGGAAAACCCCAGATAGCAATACCCTGATCGAGAAAACTGCATAGTATTCTGAAAAGTATGGGGTGCACCAATGAATCTAAATCAACACCGTAGTCGCGCTTCCAGGCCGCGCGGAGTGAGCCGATCCGGGGAGGCAAATGTTGGTTGTACTGAGCTTGGATGAGTTTTTTCTTCCAGACGGAGAGTTGATCGAGACCTTTTGTTTCTGTAAGAACACGGTCTAATATTTTTTCGGATATTTTGCCATCCCCAAAAAGATCGCGGTACATATCAAGTCTCAAAGAAACCTTGTAACCTAATATTTGGGAAGCTTCGCGTATTCCGGCTAAGAATTTTTTTTCCTGAAAACCATGAAGTGTGTTGTGGTGAATGAAATCCTTCAGCGGTGATTGCGTGGGTAGGATATGTTTGAGACGACTGATAGCTCTCGATTCGTCAAAAGAATTACTCATCGCATCTATTCGTGAAAAAACTTGGTGTAAGTTTACTTAATTCACGGTACATTTTGAAACTAAATATTTTCATGCAGGGTTGCACTTCTTTGCCTGATCGTGCTGGCTCAGAATGGATAATCAAAGCTTTACCGCAACAAAACTACACCGCCCCGCTGTTCCTGCACGCCCAGATCGGGATGGAAGGTGCTGACGTACCGAACCAGATAAGTATAAGTTCCTCCCGGCAATGGGCTTCCATTTCCATTGAAGTCGCCATGCCACCGGAAGTTGCGGTCTTTAGATTCATACACCAGTTCGCCCCACCGGTTAAAGATCAGCACCTCAAAATTGTCGGTGATGAAAAAACTAAATACCTGAAAATAGGTATTGACCTGATGCGTGCTGCCCGGCCGGAAAGCGTTGGGCGCTGTTACCACCGGCTCGCAGTCGTTGATGACGTTGACCGTGTTCGTGCTGGTGCAACCAAACGTATTGGTGAGGTTGACAGAATAAATACCGGGGCTGTCGGCCACATAAGACCGCAGCGTATAGTTCAGCGTAACAGTATTTTTAAACCAATCATAAGCCGTAAAAAAACCGGGGTCGAGTGTCACTTTAGAAGTGCTGGGGTTTTGATTGTCCACATCGCTGCAAATGGTGGCCTGCACCGGCAGTTGCCCCACCGGCACGGGGGCTCGTGTAATTAAGATGTTGGCCGAAGCACTACATACACCCAAGGTGATGTTTACTTGATAAGTACCGGTAGCAGTTTGTTGAAGCGTGGCCGATGTTGCACCGCTAATATTGTTTCCGTTCAATTGCCACACATAAGTAGGCGAGCCGGCATTGGTAGTGGATGTCAGCGTAAAGGGCTTGCCGTCATCGCAAGCTAACGATGAGGTGAGGCCGGCAGTAACGGGTCCCACTACTTGTACTGTTTTGGAAGCTGTGCTAACAGTGCATCCCGACACGGCATCAATCACTTGCAAAATAAAAGTGGCGCCATTATCAGTTGGGGAAAGAGAAACCAATTGCCCAAGTTGTGTGGGTGTGGCCGATCCGTTTTCATACCATCGGTAGGTATAATTGCCAACAGGCGTGGCGGTGAGTATCACCGAGGTTTGGCATGGATCGCTTTGCGTAAAAGCCGGAGTGATAGGGCCGTTGTAATTTACGGTAGAGGTTTGCGTCAGCTTACATCCACCCGATGTTTTAACTACTACTTGATAGATTCCTCCCGCTGTAATGTTGATAGAACTTGCGGCCGTGCTCCCGCTGATGGCGGGCCCTGTCCACGAATAAGAACTGGCGCCTACCACATTGGCTGTAAGCGTGGCCGGGTTGGTACACAAACTGGGCGTAATGGTCAGCACAGGTGCTACCGGGTTTACACTTTGATTGAAAGAATACGTGCAACCAGCTCCATTATTATCCGCCACTTGTATTACATAATTGCCCGGCACTAAAGAAGTGGTGTCGGTAGTCAGCGGCCCGGTTACTTGTCCGGTGCCGGCATTGGTGAATGTATATTTAAAAGGAGCGATGCCACCGGTAGTAGTTACTTTTACCAGCGAAGGGTTGCAACTGTTAAAGGTGGCCGAGGCGGTGTAGGTAGCATCCACCAGGCCGTACGCAGCAGAGGCGGTGCATCCTGTAATCTGATCGGTGATGATGGCCGAGTACGTGCCGGCACTAAGTCCTGTAAAAGGACCTTGTGTAGCTGCTGACTGGTTTTGACCTAATTGATTGAACGCCCCGCCCGATACAAAGTAAGAATATAAGTTAGGAGAAGTGACAGGGTTGAGCGTGATGGTTCCGTTGGCTGCCCCACAAGAGGTAGGGTTAGTTCCGATCATGGTAACCGTAGGAATGTTTACAACAGTAAAAGTTTTTTGTCCGGTAGCCTGACAAGTAGTGATCGGATCAACTACCAACACATTGTATTTGAAGATTCCGGCCGTGGTAGTGCTCACCGGTTGCTGTTGCGATGTGCCGGCTGCAACTCCGTTAATCGTCCATGTATAATTTCCCCCCGGGTTTCCAGCGTCAAGGTTTAGTACAAAACTGTTTTTACATACCGTTGCGTTGGGCCCCAGGTTGATGATCGGCCGGTTGTCAACAACAATGCCAATGGCAGTAGATGAACAGCCGTTGGTGTCTGTGTTGGTAACCGTCAGTTTAGTGGGCTTAAAGATGCGGAGTGTATCGGTAGTAGCACCGGTTGACCACAGGTAAGTGAGCCCCGGTGTGTTGGGCGTGTTAGAGTTTAGCAATACAGATGACGAGCACAAAACTGAAACGGCTGCCAGCGATGGTTTGGCGGGCTTAGGCCTGATCACAACTTGCTGGGTAATGGTGGTATCGAGCCCGCACCGGTTGGTGAGCCTCATTTGTACATTGTACGTTCCTGCTGCGGCATATAAATGGGTGGGTGATCCTTTCGTGCTGCTGCCGCCATCGCCAAAGAACCATTGAAACTTATCAATGGCATCGGTGGGTGTTCCAACAAATTTGGTAGAGTCGCCCAGACACAACCCCGTGAAGCTAAACGCAGGGCCACCAAAACCTATACCTACTTGCTGTCTGAAGTTAGGCAAGCCCAGATAACTATTGGTGCCGGCAGCAAGATTAAATCCGCTCAGGTTAATGATGGAGGCTTTGGTGGTGTCTTCCAAAGCTTGAATAGTTCCTAAGCTGGTGCTGTTGTTGATGGCAAAATAGATTTGACTGTCGGGGGCAATTTGCAGGGCATCCACATCTGTTCCGCTTTCTACATTATCTTTTAATAAATTGAGATGGCCTTTGTAGTCAAACCAATATTCGTAGATATCCGAATTAGCCCCGCGCACGGAGATGAATAATTTTTTTCCGCCCGGAGAAAACTCTACGCCATAGACCTGCCCGCTGGTGTTGCTTAACGTAACTTTTCGATAGTACGTCATCATGCCCGTGGAGTCGTTGAGGTGAAAGACTTCTACTAAGTTGCTGGAGCCCGGAGTTGACAAGGCTACTGCCAGTGTGTTGTTGGGGCCGAGTTTCATATAGCCAGCTGCATTGGCGGCATTCTGAAATGAATGTACCGAACCGATGGCCGAGTAAACCGGGTCGCTGATGCCCTGGGCGGTGATGCGATAGGCACGAAAGGTATTGTTGCCGTACTCATGGGCAATGAGCCAATCGTTGTTGCCGGTAATGCGCTCGGTACTTTTAGAAAACAACAAAATATTTTTTTGCGTTAAGCCGCCCGTGCCTCCATTCAATTTCAGGTCGAACAAAGAGTAACGCAGTTCGTTGCCCGAGAAACCATTGGCTGGTTGAGTTGTAAAAATGTAATAAAGCGTGGGGTCGTTGGGCACCGGAATAATCAAAGCAGATTGGGTAGAAGTAGAGTCTCCCCCGATATGGGTGGCGATCACCAGATTTTTTTTGTTCCACACCGTGCTGCCGTTGGTATAAAAAATGGTGCGCCCGTTTTGGTCGCACACAATGGCGCTTCCGGCAGGGGCAATCATGGCGCTGTTGTTTAGAGCCTTGGGTGGGTGCTGGTTGAAGTCAATCCCGGCTTTGTTTCCGAAGTACCAGATGTTCGATCGCTGATCTGTTTTTTTATATTGCTT
Organism: Bacteroidota bacterium; assembly: GCA_018267215.1. GTDB lineage: Bacteria > Bacteroidota > Bacteroidia > Cytophagales > Cyclobacteriaceae > ELB16-189. The sequence continues at coordinate 38,068 of JAFDYX010000028.1, read as the reverse complement.
CACCGTTACGCCTGCGTAAGCGGAGCAGCCGCTCGCATCGGTTACTACGACATAATAAAATCCGGCCGAATCAGGTTGTAGGGTCGTTCCGGTTTGGCCGTTCGACCAGAGATAGGAAACCGGATTGCCGCCACTGGTTTTTACTTTCACAGAAAACTGCGGCATAGAGCAGGCCAGTTTATTAATCGGCAACTGGCAGGCACAGGCAGTAGTATCTGTAGGCAGGATGAGCTTCAGCGAAAAGGGCGTGATGGTAAGTGGCTGTGTAAATACTTTTTTGTTGCCTTGGTAATAACCCGTCAGTGTTACGGTATAGGTTTTAGCCATTTTAAATTTATGCACCGGGCTCCAGTCGGTTACGTGTGTAGTGTCGCCAAAATCCCAATGGAGACTGTCTGCATTAGGAAATACTTTGGGGAAGAAAGTAATATTAGAATTTTGGCAACTGCCCGAAGCGGTGAAAGACAACTGAAGAGAGATTGTCATTTTAGGAATAAAGGAAGGAAACTGTGTGCCCGCAAAATTGATCGCCCCGAAAGGCAGCGGGGTTTGAATGACATGCGAGGCAATGGTATCTGTTTTGGTAAACTTCTCCACCAGGAAAGGCCCTCCGCTCGTAGCCTGATACAGATGATAAATAGCGCTGTCGGGAGCTATTTGCAATCCCCAGCTTCTGTATATGGGCGCCTGAAGCACCGATGTGATCACCGATGTAGAAGGCGAAGAGTTGGTATAATCAAATTGCAACACATCGGCATTGATGCCCGCTTCGCCCGTGCGCGACACATAGAGGTACTGCCCTTTGTTGTCCCACTGAATGTCGTAAATATTTTGATTGGTGGTGGAAGCTACCCCGGTGTTGTAAAGCACTTTATCGAGTGCCAGCGCTCCGGTGGCTTCATTGAACGAAAGCGTTAGCGCATCGGTGCTGGCTGTTTGAGGAGAAACCGTGAGCAGCTTTTTTTTCCGGTTGTAAGAAAAATTGGCCACCGACAGAGCTACAGTAGTGGGCAGCGGTGTTTGCGACTGCACAATCTGTGTAAACGTAAATGACGGCCCCGCTGCATTGAAACTTGTTTTAGAAATCTGACACGCAAAATAATTAACAGAATTATTCTGATGGGAGATCAGCCAAAAGTCTGTACCGTTAGCGTGCGGAATTATCATCATCCCCTCCGAGCGGTTGGCCATCGGGGTAACAATATTTTTGTAGGTCACCTTCCCCAAAGGCGGTGAGGGAAAAACGGAGTTTCCAAACTGCGTCATATCCACCACGCTCACTACAATATTTCCCCCGGTGGTATAATTGGCCGAGTTGGTGAAGACTAAAAATTTGGTGGAGTCGCCCGGCATGGGGCAGATGGCCACAGGCTGGTTGGCCGAGGTGTTGGCTAACAAGCCGGCACCATTGGCCATCAATACGTTGGTGGCATCAAACACATTATTGCCATCGGTATAAAACCACAAGTTGGCTGTGGCCGGATCAGTGGCTACGGCACTGCCGCCCGTACCAAAAGGGGTAGCCTTACCGGTAATGGCGGCCGCCACATTAGTAGATCGGTTGAAGCGGATGGCATTGGCAGAGTTGCCAAAATACCAGTTGTGCTGCGCCAGATTTTGGGCGTGGGCATGAACAGCGCACCCCCAAACGACAATTAAAAAACCAAACTTTTGTATGTACTTAAATAATCCCACTGCTTGCATTGCCTTCATTTTTTTCTGATGCCCCCATCCATCCGGTTTAATCCGCTTGCGGCCAAATGGTAACAGATGGTTTTTGTAATTTCATTTCGTATTTAAACGCCTCCGACCCACTAAATTATACAATTTGAATAAAAATATCGTTAAGTAGTTTTGCGTTGTGGTATTTGTCGGCAAATGTTTTTTTTAATGTGATGAATGAACTTAATTTGCTCGGATGTGTGTAGGTAAACCGTATGTTTGGATGTGCAAAGTGGGTCCGGCTTTTCTGCTGACCTGGTTGATGAGCATGACTGTGGCTGCTCAAGATCCACAATTCTCACAATTTTATGCCGCCCCTCTGTACCTGAATCCCGCCTTTGCCGGCTCCACAGGCCAGGCACGTGTGGGCACCAACTACCGCAACCAGTGGCCGGCCATAGATGCCAACTTCAACACCATCTCTGCTTTTGCCGATTTTTTTATTGAAGACAAAAAAAGCGGGGTGGGCTTTATTTTGAACCGCGACCGCGAAGGGTTGCTCGGCCTGCAGTCCACCAGCTTTGGCGCGATGTATTCATACGAACTGAACATCACCAAAAAACTTTCATTCCGCCCCGGCTTTCAGGCTTCCATCTACAACCGGGCCATCAACTTTGATAAACTGACTTTTGGCGATCAGTTCGACCCCACCACCGGGCAGGTGGTGAGCAGAAACTCGGTAGAAGGATTGAACTCCGGTCAGTCTAAATTTTTTCCCGACTTCACCATGGGCGGATTATTTTATTCTAAAAACGGATGGCTGGGTGTTACAGCATCACACATTACGCAGCCCAACCAATCGCTGGTGGGCTCCAACGACCCGCTGCCCATGAAACTGAGCGGCCATGTGGGATGGAAATTTTATCTGACACCCGGAGTAATGGGGCAGGGGTTTTACAACAAAGCCCGCGAGCGCAGCATCACACCTACCATGCAGTATCGCCATCAGGGCAGGTTCGACCAAATGGACTTGGGTGTGTATTACACCTTCGAGCCGTTGATTATAGGAACGTGGTATCGCGGTGTTCCTTTTAAAAATGTCAATGGCATTGTTAACAACGAATCCATTGTACTGTTGGTAGGCTTCACTAAAAAAGGAGACAAGGACATACTGAATATCGGCTACAGCTATGATTACACTATTTCTAAATTAGGCCCCGCCAGCGGAGGCGCGCACGAGTTCAGCATCGTGTACAGTTGGAGTATGCGCGACCCGCGCAAACCACCGCCCGACAAATTATTTATTCCTTGCCCCAATTTCTGATTTGCAAAAAATCCGTTCGTCAAAATATCGTTAGAACGACAATAGAATTTTCTCAATCAGAACTTCCTGATTTTTATTTTCGTGTAATCTGGGTTTATCCTGAAATCTAAACTTATCGTTATCTTTCCTTTAACTAAACTTTCATGCTATGATCTCCAGACGAAACCTGCTCAAATCATTGGGGCTTTCTGCCCTCACACTGCCGGCCCTCACTTCGTTGGCTAACCAGGCAAAAGAAACCGGAGAACTCAACCCGGCTGATCCCAACTTTTGGAAGAATGTACGCAATCAATTTGCTCTCGACCGCGATACAGTCTTTTTTAACCCCGGCACGATAGGAGCGATGCCCAAAGTAGTAGTAGAAAGAATGACAGCACACCTCAATTATACCGCCACCCACACGGCCGACTGGGCATACAAAGACGACAACAAAGAGGAGTACATCAGCGGTTATAATAATTTAATGAGCTTGCGTACTAAAGTAGGTAAGCTGATCAATGCAGAGGCAGCAGAAATTGCCATGACTGACAATGTAACCAACGGCATGAGCTACATAGCCAACGGGCTTACCTTACAGCCGGGTGATGAAATTATTACCACCGATCAAGAACATGGCGGAGGCTTGTCCTCATGGAAGCAGAAAGAAAAAAGATATGGGGCTGCAGTCAAAATAGTGGAGATAGGCAAGCCGTGCGTCAGTGCTACAGACGTTTATGATAAGATTATAAAAGCGATGACGCCCCAAACCAAAGTGCTGATGCTCTCGCACATGATTTCAGGAAGCGGTGCTATTTTACCGGTGAAAGAATTGTGTGCCGAAGCACATAAGCGCGGGATATTTACTGTGTTAGATGGCGCTCAAACTATTGGTCATATTCGGGTGGATGCGAAAGACATCGGCTGCGATGCCTACGTTGGTTGTTTTCATAAATGGATCGGAGCACCACCCGGCACCGGGTTTATGTTTGTAAAAATGGAACATCTTAAAACGCTGTGGACTTCTGTTTCAAGCTACCGATGGGATGATCATGCAGACGAAGGATTTCGGTTTACCCAACGGGGCACAGGAAATTTTCCGGTCTTGAAGGGACTGGAAGCTGCACTGGATTTTCATTTTGAACTTGGCTCTGATCGTGTGTACGAACGCATCAAATTTCTGGGCAAGCGCCTTCGCGATGGGCTGCGGTCGATACCTCAGGTGAAATTTTTTTCATCGAATGACGAAGCGATGTGTGCGGGCATTACCGTGTATAATCTGGAAGGCTGGACGGGCGCCAAACTGCAAGATATGTATTGGGAGAAAGCAAGGATGCGCCCGCGCTCGCAGGGCGATGTGTTTGGCGTAAGGCACTGCACACACATTTTTAATTCGGAAGAAGAAATTGACAAAGCTATTGCGTTGGTGAAAGGATGGGCTGGTTAATGCCTTATTGAAAAATAAACCTGTTTATAATTTTTATAATTTAATTCTGATTTTTTTACATGCTCAATTATCCGGTTGCAGAAATCATATCCCGGCTCAAGCAACAATTAATTTCAGGAAACAGAGTAATCCTACAGGCTCCGCCCGGAGCGGGAAAATCAACGGTGGTGCCGCTTCAACTGTTAAACGAGCCGTGGCTGTCCGGAAAAAAAATACTGATGCTCCAGCCGCGCAGGCTGGCAGCCCGCTCCGTGGCCGCCCGCATGGCCGAGTTGCTCAACGAAAAATTAGGTGAAACAGTTGGCTATCGCATCCGCTTTGAAAATGTGATAGGCAAAAACACGCGCATCGAAGTAGTGACCGAAGGCATCCTCACGCGCATGTTGCAGAACGACAACGCACTGGAAGGTGTAGGGCTGGTGATCTTCGATGAGTTTCACGAACGTAGTCTTCAGGCCGATCTGGCACTGGCACTGTGTTTACAAAGTCAACAGTTATTACGCGATGACTTGCGCCTGCTGATTATGTCGGCTACCATACAAAGCGAATCGCTTTCCGCTTTAGTGGGCAATGCGCCTGTTGTCAATAGTTCGGGCAAACAATATCCTGTAGAATTCATCTACGAAGCTGCTGACAAAAATGATCCCATCATTATTTCAGTCGCGAGGATTATTAAAAAAGCATTGAAAGAACAAACGGGCGATCTGTTAGTATTTCTTCCCGGTGTGGGCGAGATCAGGCGTGTGCAGGAAAAATTGGAAGCAGAAAATATAGGTGCCGCAATTTTTCCATTATACGGAGAGTTGCCTTTTCAAAAACAGCGCGAAGCCATTTTACCTCATGCCAATGGTTTGCGAAAAGTTGTGCTGGCCACCTCTATTGCAGAAACATCGCTGACGATTGAAGGCATTACTACCGTGATTGACGCAGGGCTTTCGCGCATACCGAAATTTGATCCGCGTTCGGGCCTCACACGGTTGGAAACCGTACCCGTTACACAAGACGCAGCCGACCAGCGTGCGGGGCGTGCAGGGCGGCTCGGTCCCGGTGTTTGCTATCGCCTGTGGGCGAAGGCTACTCATTCATTTCTGTTGTCTGCGCGCCAGCCGGAAATTGTAGAAGCCGATCTGGCGCCATTGATGCTCGAATTGTTTAACTGGGGCACACACGTCAACGACTTGAAATGGATTACGCCACCACCGGCCGGAGCTACCGCACAAGCTATAGATTTGCTCACGCAGTTAGGTGCTGTAGAAAATAATAAAATCACACAGCGGGGAAAACAAATGGTGAGGCTGCCCACCCATCCGCGGATAGCGCACCTGCTCACTACTCCGCTTTCGGAAGTAAGCAACTACGAGTGGGCGATGAGGTCAGACCTGGCCGCACTGCTGGAAGAACGCGACCTGCTGCCGCGCGAGTCGGGTGCAGATTTGTCGCTGCGAATGGAGTTGCTCAGAAAATGGCGCGCGGGCGAACGGGTCAATGCCGATAAACAGACATTGGAACGAATAGAAAAATTAGCCGCTAACTGGCGCAGGATTTTGAACATAGAAACTGATAATTCTCTTTTTGCCGACACCAATTTAGGAAGACTGTTGCTGGAAGTTTACCCAGACAGAATTGCCCGACAGACAGAAAAATTCAGCACCCGTTACAAACTGGCCAATGGCCGCATAGCCCGACTGTCGGATCATGATCCGTTGGCGAACCGCATTTGGTTAGCGCTTGCTTCGGTTGACTTGGGTGCAGGCGAAGGAAAAATTTTTTCTGCCGTCCCGCTGGACGAGCGCGATCTGGTTTTGCAGGCAACAGAAAAACAAAATGTGAAGTGGGATGCAGAACGGGGAGTGCTGGTTGCCCAACTTGAAAAACAAATCGGAGTATTAGTGTTGTCTGCCAAACCGTTGAGCGGAGTAGATGAATCCATCAGGGTAAAAATTTTATGCGATGTATTCCGGCAGGAAGGATGGAAACTGCTGAGTCTGGATGAACACCACGCACAGTGGCAGGCGCGTGTGCTGAGCTTAAAAAAATGGAAACCCGATCAGGCATGGCCTGATGTGCGCGATGAGCAGTTGATAAGCACTTGCGAAACCTGGCTCTCACCTTTTTTAACTTCGGTCAATAACCGCATGGATTTTGGCAGGTTAGAAGTGGAAGCAATACTTAACAGCATTCTCCCGTGGGAGTTGCAATCCCTTTTATCCAAGCTGGCACCGGAAAAAATTCAGGTGCCGAGTGGGTCTATGATAAAAATAGAATATTCACCGGAAGGCGATGCGCCTGTTTTAAAGGTGCGGCTACAGGAAGTGTTTGGCTGGGCAGAAACGCCCACCGTGAACGAAGGAAAAACAAAATTGATTTTGCATTTGCTTTCGCCCGGTTATAAGCCCGTGCAGGTAACACAAGATTTAAAAAGTTTTTGGAACAACACCTACCACGAAGTAAGAAAAGAACTCCACAGACGTTACCCCAAACATCACTGGCCAGACGATCCGTGGACGGCACAGGCTGTGCGGGGAACGAAGAAAAAGACCTAATTTACTTTTTGACGCGAAACTATTTTTGTGTTCACAACATCTATTCCATCTCGTACTTCTTCATTGGCATTTATCACCAATTGATCGCCTTCGTTAAGATCGCCAAATATTTCTATCTGGTTGTCTGACGCTAGCCCTTTTTTAATATCCACCCACTTTGCCTTTTTGTTTTCTACCCGGATAACAAATTGTTTTTCGGTGGAGTTGACAACAGCGGAGGCTGGCACTATCCATGTGTTGGCATGTGTGGCCAGCGATATTTGCACATCGGCAATCATACCGGGAAGTAATTTTTTTTTGTTGTTGAGTACATCCATTTCTATTCGCTGAGAGCGCAGCCGGTTATCTAATGCACCGGCCTTGCGGTTTACTTTCGCCACGAATTTTTCGATGGGGTATGTTTTAACTGAAAACACGACTGAGTCATTCAGGTTAACATAACCCGTAATAGCCTCAGGAATATACACCACCAGACGCAGTCGTTTTTGTTCGTTCAATGTAAACATGGGTAAGGTTGATCCTTTTCCCGATGGCCCAACATAAGCACCTGCATTGATATTGCGTGCGCTGATCGTACCCTCAAACGGGGCGCGTACTTCTAAGTAACTTTGCATAACCATCACTTCGCGCTCGGAAGCCCGCGCTGCTTCCAGTTGTGAAAAATCGGATTTCATTTTGCCCAGCGCCTGATCTAAATCGTTTTGTGAAATCGTGCCCGGAGTCTGGCTTGTTTCCTGCAAGCGGTCGTAGTTAGCTTTGCTGGCTTTATAAATAGCCGTTTGCGATTCCACCAAAGATTTGGCAGCATGGATTTGTGAAATAATTTCTGGCGCCTCCAGCAGGGCAAGCAGTTGTCCTTCTTTTACATCCGAGCCTACGTCCACGAAAAGTTTTTGCACAAAGCTGTTCACCTTGGCATACAAATCCACATCGCGGAAAGAGACCAACTCGCCCGGGATGCGTGTGGTGGCAACCAACTTTCCCGTTTTCAACTCCACCACATCGGTTGTCATTCCGTTTGTTTTGTCTTCCTTCGGATGACGGGATGAGCAGTTTGCCAATGCCAGCGAGAGCAACACTACGGCAAGGTGGCCGGCTACTCTCAAGATCCAACTTTTTTCTGCTTTCATTTTGATGAAGGAATATAATGTTTGCTTTCCTTGTCTTCGGGATCGAGTGATACAGACTCAATGGTAGTTTTATTTTGCATCCAGGCAAAAACTAGCGGCAGTACAAACAAAGCAGCAAACGTGGAAGCGATGAGCCCACCGATTACTGCACGGCCCAAAGGCGATGCCTGATCTCCACCTTCTCCCAAACCCGATGCCATGGGTATCATGCCCACCACCATGGCAACGGCTGTCATCAGAATGGGACGCAGGCGCAAAGAAGTCGCTTGTTCGGCCGACTTCCACGCATCTCCGTTTTGCAGGCGCAGTTGTTCGGCATTGGTAATCAACAATACTGAATTGGCTATCGACACACCTACCGACATGATGATGCCCATGTACGACTGTAAGTTGAGGGTTGAGCTCGTGGCGAGCAGCATCAGCAGCGAACCCAACACGACAGCGGGAATAGTGGCCAACACCACCAGCGATACTTTAAACGACTGAAAATTGGCTGCGAGCATCAGAAAAATAACAACGATGGCTACCATCAATCCGGATTGTAAACTGCTAAGCGTATCATCTAACACTTGTGTCAGCCCTTTTGTTTCGAGCGTCAGCCCGCGAGGCAGTGTACCCAACGATTTTAAGGCTGCATCCACATCGGTTGCGGCTGTGCCCAAATCTTTTTTGTGAATGTTGGCGGTGACAGACAGAAACGGGAGAGCGCCCAGGTTATCATTCTCGCCATAGGTGGTGTCCATTTTTACAGTAGCCACATCGGCCAATACAGGGCGCAGCGTGTTAGGCAAAATGGGTATCTGCGTTATCTCCTCCACACTATTCATTTTGTTTTCAGGAATTTGCACCTGCACGCTGTACGTCAGGCTACTTTTCAGATCAGTCCACACATTTTTTTCGGTGAAGCGGGAAGAAGAGGTGGAAGCGGTAAGCGATCGTGAAATTTCGGATACATCGGTGCCAAGCTGTGCTGCTCGCACACGGTCTATGTCAATGGCGATGGTGGGGTAGTGTATAGACTGAGCCAGTTGCACATCGCGCAAGTAGGAAATCTGTTTCAGTTTGTTAATTACCTTGCTTGCATATTGCTCGTTGATCTTTTTGTTTTTGCCAAGCACCCGCACCTCAATGGGTGTGGAAGAGCCCTGACTCAGGATTTTGTCGGTCAGTTCAATGGGCTCAAACGATAGTTTAAAATCGGATAGTTCCTCATTCATTTTTTTTCTGAACCGTTCCTTCAGGTCGTCCAAATTTTCGGTGTACGTTTCCGCTAACTGTACTTGCAGCACGGCTTCCTGCGGGCCGCTCATGAACAGGTAAATGGGGCTGGTAGAAAAAAGCCCCGGATGCATGCCTACAAAAGAAGATGTAACGGAAATATTTTCTTTACCAACAAGTTTTTCCAATACATCAATAGCCTTCAACAGTTTAAGCTCGGTGCGTTCCAGCCGTGTACCATCAGGGGCGTGCAGGCGCACCTGAAACTGCCGGCCGTTTACTTTAGGTAACACATCGCGCCCAATGGTGGCCAGCAAAAAAACAGCCAGCGTGGAAATAACAATGACATAGCCCACCACAATCCACTTTCGTTGTGGCGCCAGTCGATTTAAGAAACGAAGAAACCGCGCGCGCATCCGCTCGAAAGGCGTTGGGGCGCCTTGCTCGTCTTTGTGTTGGTGGCGCATCAGCCAGTTGGCCATTACGGGCACAAAGGTTTGCGCCAGTAAGTAGGAAGTAATCATCGAGAAGGCAATGGCCATCGCCAGCGGCAAAAACAATGCACCGGGTATGCCGCTCATGGTGAAGGCCGGAGCAAACACAGCGAGAATACAAAACAAAATCAGCAGCTTGGGAAACGCAATTTCTTTGCAGGCATCCCAAATGGCCAAAGCTTTTGGCTTGCCCATATCAAAATGCTGATGAATGTTTTCGACCGTTACGGTAGATTCGTCCACCAAAATACCGATGGCCAGTGCCAGCCCGCTCAGCGTCATGATATTGATGGTTTGATTGAACAACGACAAAAACAAAATACCTGAAATGATGGAAGTAGGGATGGTGAGTATCACAATCAATGCCCCACGCGGGTCGAGTAGAAACAGCAACACCATCAGTCCCGTCAGCAACGCCCCAATGGCGCCTTCGGAGATTAAACTCTTCACCGCGTTGATGACATATACCGACTGATCAAATTCATACGAAAGCTCTACATCCTCGGGCAACACACTTTGAAAACGCGGTAATGCTTTTTTCAGGTTTTGAACTACCTCCCAAGTGGACGCATCAGGCGACTTGGTTACTTGCAGATACACCGACCGTTTGCCGTTTACCAGAGCATAACTGGTGGTAATGTCGGCAGCATCTTCTATCGTGGCCACATCGCGAAGGTACACGTTGGCTGCTGTTCCTTTAAAGAGCGGTATGTCTTCAAAGTCCTTTATGGTTTTTACAGAGGTATTGGCCGGAGTAAAATAATTATAATCGCCTACGCGCACGTTGCCGGCCGGAGAGGTCAGGTTGTTTATCCGCAAGGCCTCCACTACCTGGTCGGCCGTGAGGCGGTGCACACGCAATAGCTGCGGATCTATTTTGATTACTACGGTGCGTATGTTGCCGCCAAAAGGAGCAGGAGACACCAACCCCGGAATACTGGTGAACGATGAGCGAACATATACATTGGCCAAATCCTGCAACTCGTTGTTCGAACGGCTCTTGCTGCTCAGCACAAGTTGGCCTACAGGCAACGAAGAGGCATCGAAGCGGATGATGAAAGGCGGGTTGCTGCCGGGCGGGAAGATGGCCTGCGCCCGGTTAGAAAAGGCAGATACCTCGGCTACCGCCTGCGCCATGTTGGTGCCTTCATAAAATGTAAGCTTCATCAGCGTAAGACCCTGAATGTTTTTTGTTTCGATACTCTTCACCCCCGACACGTACAACATCAGGTTGACATAATTTCTTCCGAAGTACGATTCCATCTGGGCAGGTGCATAGCCGCCAAACGGATGTGACAAATAAATAACCGGCAAGTTGAGAGAGGGAAAAATATCAATCTTGATAGAGTTCACCGCTTTGATACCGAAAAAAAGCAAACCCGCTACCAGCACCAAGATGGTAATAGGTTTGCGCAAAGCAAAGCGTATCAGTTCCATACGTTATCGGGCTTGGTGGATAAACAAATCAAAATCTCCGGAGGCTGCTGCTTTTTGAAGCAACGCCTGCCACACATTAATATAGGCAATACTTAAATCAGCTTCCGACTGTGTGAAGGCATATTGTGCCTGCTGCACTTCTACAATGGTGGCCAGTCCGTTTTTATACAAAGTTGTTTTCTGTACAAACGCGTCTAAAGCAGCCTTGAACTGGGCAGGCACTTCCTGCAGACTGAGCAAACTATTTTCAATTTTCTGATCGGCCAAAATCAGTTGGTCATGTAGTTGGGTGGAAATTAGATCGTATTCATTTTGGTAGGCGGCCGATACATACCGCTGTGCGTTTACTTGTTGTTTTATTTTGGTCAGATTCATCACATTCCACGAAAGTGCCAGTCCAAAAAGAAAATTTGAACGGGTTGGATTTACACCTTCAGAATAGCCGGACGAATAATTTTGTGGCGCCAGCGGAGAGTAGTTATAATGAAAGCCCGACCCGCGCGATTGAATGATGCTGAAGAAATTAGTAACGGGCATGGCGCTGCGTTTTAAAAATGTGGCCGTCCGGTTGCTGAACTCTATTCTTTGTTTATAAAATCGTACTTGCGGATTGTTGTCCACATCTACGGTGGTTTTATACTCGGCCGGCACACGTTCAAAAAAAGTAGTGTCCAGTAAAAAGGGGTCGGGTGCCGTTTTTAAATATTGAGCCAATAGGTTTCGGTTTTGTTGTTCGTTGTTAATGGCTGAAATCAGCGCCAATTTTGCTCGCGACAAATCGGCATTGGCCATGGAAGAATCCACTCCCGGGTTGAGTCCTGTCTTCGAGCGTGCGTGTACAGTTTTCTTTACTGCCAGCGAGCGGTTGAGGTTAGAGCGGGCCACCCTAATCAGCCGCTGGGTGGTGAGCAAATTCAAATAAGCGCTGGCCACCCGCACACTGTGCACAAATTGCTCTTGTGTAAGATCGGCCGAATCGCGGTTAGCCTGTGCCCCCGACATTTTTATTTTCGAGCGCACCCGGCCGAACGTAAAAAACTCCCAATTAACATTTAGTAAATACAATCCGCCAAAGGCGGCATTCCAACTTTGCTGGCCTGCCACCGGCCCGGCCGATGCCACCGCCAACCCTGCCCCCGCACCCGGCAAGCCCACGGCTCCCAGTGGACCATACTGTCCGTTTACCGTGCCATAGTCCTGTTGAATAGAACCGATCAGGTTAGGCAGATATTCGTTTTTGGTGTTTTGCTTTAAAGCTTGCGAAGCATTGTAATAATTGCGCTTGGCCTGAATGGTCTGATAATTTTTCAGCCCCAGATCAACTGCCTGCGACAGGGTGAGCGGCTCGCTTTGAGCGCACGCCCAGTTACCTGCCATCACAAAGGCCAACGACTTAAAAATAAATTTTGGAGACAATCGGAGTTGGAAATTAAAGCAGATTAAATGTATAAAAAATTAAGCATGGAAAGGTAATGAACTATTGAATAGAAAATCATCTATCTGCCAACCGGAGGCAATAGGTTAGGTTGAACGGCCGGGAAGTGGCATCGCTGTTTTAACAAAAAGATAACAGAACCGATGCCGGCAAAATAGTTAACGGGCATGGCAACCTAAATTAACCGTTTGCGTTATAATTTTCAGTTTACAGGTTTTTAGTATTTTTGAATTGATGAAAGCGTTCCGATACTCCGGAACGCTTTCCTATTTTACATTGAAACAATAAACCAACTTTAATACTATGAAAAAACAAATTTCCATTTTGACATTAGCAGTAGTTACCCTGATGGCCACCGCTGCATTCGCCCAAAAAGGCGATAAGAGTAAACGCCCCAGCCCGGCAGCAAAAGCCGCAGGCACGATTGACGGTGCAAAAATTGACATCGAGTACAGCTCGCCTTCGGTAAAAGGAAGAAAAATTTTTGGCGGTCTGGAGCCGTACGGAAAAGTATGGAGAACAGGTGCCAATGAAGCCACCACCTTCACCGTTGACAAAGACATAAAAATTGAAGGAAAAACTTTGGCCAAAGGAACTTATGCGCTGTTCACCATTCCCAATGAAAACGAGTGGACGGTTATCTTCAACAAAAACGCCAAGCAATGGGGAGCATTCGATTACAAAGAATCGGAAGATGCCTTGCGTGTCATGGTAAAACCCGGCAAGACTGCCGCACTGGTCGAAAAACTTTCTATCGCTATTGAAGGAAGTAAAGTAGTAATCCGCTGGGAAAATACGGAAGTTGCTTTTGCCGTAAAATGATAAAACTATTAACCTCAAAACGAAAAGCCGGAGTTTACACTTCGGCTTTTTTTATTTGTATTTTGCAAACGAAAACACACGACAGATTGCAAACTTCAAACCGGAGTATATAATCTGTAATTTGAAATTTGTATCCATGCAAACAAAGACACCTAAAGAACTCGGCTTTTATTTTCCGGCAGAATTTGTAAAACACGATGCCACATGGCTCAGCTGGCCGCACAAAGAAGCAAGCTGGCCGGGTAAGCTGGAAAGTATTTTTCCGGTCTATGCAGAATTTGTAAAACGGGTTGCCGAAGGTGAAATTGTTTGCATCAACGTGGCCGATGAAACCATGAAGCAAAAGGCAACAGCCCATTTGCTGAGGGCCGGCACCAACCTGACTAATGTTGCGTTTTTATTTCATCCCACCAACGATGCCTGGTGCCGCGACCACGGCCCAGCTTTTTTAATCAACCCGAAAGAAAAAAAGAAGATGGTGGTAAAATGGAATTATAATGCCTGGGGCGGAAAATATCCTCCGTTCGATTTAGACAATGAAATACCTATCTCCATTGCGCAACATTTAAAGTTGCCGCTGGCCAAGCCCGGCATAGTGATGGAGGGCGGCTCGGTTGAGTTTAACGGAAAAGGTACGGTGCTCACCACCACCTCTTGCCTGCTCAACAAAAACAGAAACCCGCAGTTGAGTCAGCAGCAGATTGAAAAATATTTGATGGACTTCTACGGAGCCACCCATGTACTGTGGCTGGGCGATGGCATCGTGGGCGATGATACCGATGGCCACATTGATGACATCACCCGCTTTACGGATGAAGAGACGGTGGTAACGGTTGTGGAGGACGATAAAAGTGACGAAAACTACAAGCCGCTGAAAGACAATGTGGCGTTGCTCGAAAAGATGAAATTAGAAAACGGCAGGTCGGTAAAAATTGTGGAGTTGCCCATGCCGCTGCCGGTAATATATGAAGGCCAGCGGCTGCCTGCATCTTACGCCAATTTTTATATTTCGAATAAGTATGTGGTAACGCCCGTTTTCAATTGTAAGAATGACGACAAAGCGCTTGCCATTTTGCAGCAGTGTTTCCCTTCTCGTCAGGTAATTGGTCTCGACTCTACCGATATTATTTGGGGGCTGGGTTCGTTCCACTGCCTGAGCCAGCAAGAGCCGGCCATTTAAAATGTATAAATTTTTTCGGGCGTGAGGCAATGCGTCAGTCGGATGTCGGTTGGGGTGGTGTCATCAATTATTGCGACAGGCGGAAAGAAAGACAATCCGATTCGTTTACAATCCTTTCGGCAAGTTTGCAGAAACCGGTCGTAAAAACCTTTTCCGTAGCCTACCCGGTGGCCGCTTTCATCAAAGGCCAGCAGGGGCACGATGACGATATCAATTTTTTGAGGAGGTGTTATTTCTCCGCTTGCCGGCTCCGCTATCCCCCATGGGTTCAGGGCAAGTTGTTGACGGTTTTTGAAATAATAATTTACTAACCGATCTCCATCCATTTTTGGTATAGAAATCAGTACAGCAGGAAAGTCAGTTTGTAGCTTTTCTATGATTCGCCATGTGTCAGGTTCATTTTTTGATGCGATCGGAAAGAAGGTGTGGATGACGGTGGCCGGTTTCAAATCAAACGACTGGCAGAGCCGATCACAAAGTTGCAGGCTGCCTCTTTCAATTTCTTCTTTAGAAAGAGCCAACCTTTTTTTTAGATAAATAGACCGCGCTTCTTGTTTTGTCACTATCTCAAAATTTTTCGAAGCACAATCTACTTCGTTAAATCTACACCGACAAATTCTGTACAATCCTTCTCCATTCATTCATCCTTGAGGAGACTCCGCTGAGAAAAGTTGTTAACTATCATGCGCTGTACAGTTTGTAGCACGCTATCTTTCATCAACATCTTCTCTGAATTGAGTTGTTAGTCAGCAACCATAACACTTATATTTACAGATAGAAAAACAAACGCAGCTAAATTTTTTTATATGCGCAAAAAATTTATTCTGATCTCCGGCCTGTTGTTGCTGGTTACGCTGGCACTCTCCATTTTTTTTAAACCGCAACTGGTATGTTTTTTTTGCTGTTGTCCTCCTGCTGACAATGATGGGCTATCAGGACATGCTTCAAAAAAGGCACACGGTGAGAAGAATCTTCCCACTGTTGGGTAGGCTTCGTTATGTGCTGGAAGAACTACGGCCAAAGATGTATCAGTATTTTATTGAATCAGATATTGACGGCCGCCCTATTCACCGCGTGGACAGAAATGTAATTTACCAACGCGCCAAAAAAGAATTAGAGACTATTCCATTTGGCACACAACTCGATGTATATGCCGAGGGTTATGAATGGATGTGTCACTCCATCGCCCCGAAGGCATTTGAAACGCTCAATCAGGATCCGCGCGTGCAGATCGGAAATAAAGATTGCAAACAACCTTATGCCGCCAGTGTTTTGAATATCTCGGCCATGAGTTATGGTTCTCTCAGCTCGCAGGCGGTGGAGGCCATGAATGGCGGTGCAAAAATTGGAGGCTTTGCTCACAACACGGGCGAGGGCGGGCTAAGCCCTTACCACCTGAAACACGGGGGCGATCTGATCTGGCAAATCGGCACGGGCTACTTCGGCTGCCGCGATGAAGTGGGAAATTTCAGTTCAGAACTGTTTGCTGAAAAAGCAAAACACCCACATGTAAAAATGATTGAACTGAAAATTTCGCAAGGAGCCAAACCCGGCCATGGCGGAATTTTGCCGGCCTCAAAAAATACCGAAGAGATTGCCAAAATCCGTCATGTAAAGCCACATACCAAAGTGTCGTCTCCACCTTATCACTCGGCATTTAACACTCCAATGGAGATGGTGCAGTTCATCAAAAAACTGCGCGACTTGTCGGGCGGCAAACCCGTTGGCTTCAAATTGTGCATCGGTCACAAAAACGAATTCATCGCCATCTGCAAGGCCATGATACACCTCGATATTTACCCTGATTTTATTACAGTAGATGGAGGAGAGGGTGGCACAGGGGCTGCTCCGCAAGAGTTTTCTAATTATGTGGGCGCCCCGTTGTTGGACGGACTTGATTTTGTTACCAACATTTTAAATGGATTGGATATTCGCCAGCATATAAAAATTATTGCTTCGGGTAAAATTAACACAGGCTTTCATATTGCTCGCGCTATTGCGCTGGGCGCTGATGCCTGCAACTCGGCCCGTGCCATGATGATTGCCATTGGCTGCATACAGGCATTGCTGTGCAACACTAACCGATGCCCAACAGGTATTGCTACACAAGATCCCGAGTTGACGGTGGGCTTAGTGGTAGATGATAAGAAAGTGCGCCTGGCCAACTTTCATGAAGCTACCGTTAAAAGCTTTGTAGAGTTGCTGGGAGCATCCGGATTAGATGAAATGAAAAATATCACGCGCTCTCATATCTACAGGCGTGTGTCGCTTAACCAGATGCTGAGCTACGAAGCAATTTTTCCATCGGTAAAAATTGGCGCCATGCGCAACGGCTCTATTCCTGAAAAATATATTTCAGATTTTGCCCATGCCGATATGAATAAGTGGGGCATAGCACCTAATTCTGCGTAATAAAAAAGTTCTGTTGTTGAGATTAAAGTTCGAGGACATTAAACCGGAAATCGAATGGATCGAGATGCTGAATCAGTTTTTGGATAAACTGACGATCGGCCTGATAAAAGTTTAAAAAGTTGTCGGTTCGTTCTTGCGGACTTCCATTGGGAAAGAGAAAATCTTTTATGGTCTCCAGTTGGCGGAGATGGTCGGCCTGCTTGCGCTTTTCGGCCCGCAACATTTTTTGTTCGATGCCTTCCAGTTTTTTTGTTAACAGATGAGTCTGCGCTTCGGTGTGTTGAGATAAGGTGGAATCAATTTGTGTGGCTTTCTTCTTTACAACTTCAAAAATTTGTTTCAGCAACTCTATTTCTTTTTGAAGAGATAGATCTGCTTGCGAATTTTTCACGATCCAGTGGTTGAATAAATAATTTTTTTCTTCAAATAAATCTTTCAGTTCAAGTCCAGATTTCAGAAATTTTTTTCGTGTAGGTTCGTCCATCACGGCAGCAAAATTGCGCGGCATCAGGATTGGGAAAGGAATGTGAAAATGATCGAACATGCCCTTCATCTGCAGCCAATACACTACTTCGGCAGGGCCGCCCGCATAGGCAAGGTTGGGAAGAATGGTTTCCTGATAGAGCGGCCGCAAAATAACATTTGGGCTGAACTGCTCCGGAGAAGCTTCAATCAACCGGTTGATTTCATCTGAAGAAAATTTTAAATCAGTTTCCAACACCGAATAATGATCTCCGGTTTTTTCTATCCGTTGCCTGACATTGTTGTTTAAATAAAAAAAGTTGATATCGCGGGCAAAAACCTGTGGGTGATAACCGGAATTTTTTAATTGATTATTTTTTTCTTCAACCAGTTGCTTGGGTGTGTGGCGAAACAAATCATCAGCTATTACATTTTTAAAAAGTGATTTAAGTTGGCGATCATCTCCATCTACTACGATCAATCCTTCGTGGCCAAACAGTTCGTTAACGAGGTGGCGAGTAGCTTGTGCCAGTGTTTTATTTTTTACATAGGCATTTTTAAAAAGCTGCATATCGCCCGGCAACTCATCTATTAATATTGCCAAACTTTTGGGATCGAACCTTCCTACGGCTCCGGTTTGTTGAGTCTCCCACGAATATTTTTTGCCATTCAGCCGAAACGATTTGATCTCGTCATAGTCATGATCTTCGCTGGCCATCCAATACACGGGCACAAAATGATAATCAGGATAATGTGCTTTCAGTTTTTTGCAGGCATTGATAACCGTTACGATTTTGTAGATGAAATAAAGTGGCCCCGTCATAATACAAAGCTGGTGGCCTGTAGTAACAGTGAAAGTTTTTGAGTCTTTAAGAGAACTGAGGTTAGATTCTACAGCCGGCAATACTTTGATTCCTTCATATTGCTGTTGAAGAGATTGGCAGAGAGTGGTTCTGTTTTGTCCAGAGAATGATTTTTTTTCGGCTATCTGCCCTTCAAAATTTTGGATGTTAGGAAAGCGATGGTAAAAATTTTCTAAAGTATGATGCTGAGAAATGTAATCAAGAAAAAATGACGAGAAAGAATGTGTTTCGCGCAACGGCAGAGAGTGCAGCTTCATAGACAGTGGCAAAAAGAGGTAAAGTAAGTCATTAGGCCGATAACGAATTTATGATTCTTTTTGTTCTGACAAGAAAAAAATTATTGCTATCGCACTTCCGGCACTGCCGTTAAGAATCTTTTAACAAAAAACCCACCAGGCTTTTAAATAACCTCTGCATAGAGATCGAACTCGCCCGCGCTTGTTACTTTGGCATTTACAAAATCACCCAGGCGCAGATAGTCCGTGGAAGTCAACACCACTTCATTGTCCACTTCGGGAGAATCAAATTCAGTTCGCCCGATATACGTTCCTTCTTCCTTGCGATCTACCAGCACCCGAAATGTTTTTCCGATCTTGGCTTGGTTAAGTTCGAGCGAAATACCTTGCTGTAGCTCCATCAATTGTGCCAATCGATTTTGTTTTATTTTGTCGGGCACATCGTCTTTCAACGAAAAAGAATGGGTGTTTTCTTCATGCGAGTAGGCAAACACGCCCAGCCTGTCGAACCGCGATTGTTCTACAAACCGCATCATCTCATCGAAATGTTTTTGTGTTTCGCCCGGGTGGCCGGCAATTAACGTAGTGCGTATGGCTATACCCGGCACTTTTTCGCGAACGGTTTGCAACAGGGCTTCTGTCTTTTCGCGTGTGGTGCCGCGCCTCATCAGTTGCAACATTTCGGTAGATGCATGCTGAAGCGGTATGTCCAAATAGTTGCAAATGTTTTGGCGTTCGGCCATCACATCCAAAACATCTAACGGGAAGCCCGCAGGGAAGGCGTAGTGCAGCCGTATCCATTCAATACCTTCTACGTCTGATAAATTTTTCAGCAACTCAGCCAGATTTCTTTTTTTGTAGAGATCGAGCCCGTAGTAGGTAGAGTCTTGTGCTATGAGCAACAGTTCTTTCGTGCCGTTTCGTGCCAAGTTTTTGGCTTCGAGCACCAATTCGTCTATCGGTCTGGAAATGTGGCCGCCCCGCATCAGCGGAATGGCACAGAAGGAGCAGGGACGATCGCACCCTTCCGATATTTTCAGGTATGCAAAATGACTGGGGTTAGTGAGGATGCGTTCGCCTACCAGTTCGTGTTTGTAATTGGCATTCAGCTGTTTGAGCAACCGCGAAAGATCGCGCGTGCCAAACCAGGCATCTACTTTGGGTATCTCTTTTTCCAGATCGTCTTTGTAGCGTTGCGAAAGGCAGCCTGTAACGTACACCTTTTCTACCAGCCCTTCTTCCTTAGCCTCCACATAGCGAAGGATGGTATCAATTGATTCTTGTTTGGCGTTGTCAATAAATCCGCAGGTATTGATTACCACAATGTTGGCATCGTCTTGGGCGGCTTCATGCGTGGCCTCTATCTGGTTGCCTCGAAGCTGGGTCAGCAGCACCTCGCTATCAACCTGGTTCTTAGAGCACCCCAGCGTAACAATATTTACTTTGTTTTTTCGGGTATTTTTTGTTTTCAAACTAAAAAAAAATTGAGTGGACAAAGGTACAAAAAATGGACGGAGCGGCAGACTACCCTATATTTGCAGGCTATGAAATATATTGGGTTGTTATTGATAGTGGCACTTTTCGGCAGTTGCTTCAGCGAAGGCGATTGCTTGGTGCGGGCTACCAATCAGATGTATATTCAGTTTAAAAAGAAAACAAATACTTCGCTTGATACCTCTGTGTACTTTATGAATGTAACTGTCAGCGGAACGGATTCAATTTTTAAATTTTCTGCACCCGTTACAAACCTTCTGCTTCCTTTAGATATAGCTCATGATACCACCTCTTACATTTTTAAGAGGATTAATAGTGCAGACAGCACTCAGAATATTCCGGCAGATACACTGATTGTAACATATAATGCTCAAACTAAAGTATTGGGTAAAGACTGTGGAGCCTACAAATTTTATTCTAATCTCAACGCCATTAAAGTCAGCAAGTCGCTTTCTTTTAAAGCTTTTAATAATTTTCTTCTTAAGGATCCTGCCACACAAAATTATGCGCTTAACTATCAGTTTTATTTTTAGTGTGTGGTGTGTTGGGGTGGTGTGGGCTCAAGACAGGAAGCCGATACCGCTGGCTGAGCAGAGTTATAAACCAACGGGCATACGCGTAGCCACGGATTTGATTAGTCTGGGAAAAACATTTGCCGGCCCGGCCTTCAAAGGATGGGAGGTAAATGCCGATATGGATTTGCGCAATTATTATCCCACAATAGATATAGGCTCGTGGGCAAAAAATGTTCCTATTACCAATGGCTCTTATGCTAATTCAGGAAATTATTTTCGCGTAGGCGTAGATATCAATTTGTTAGGCAAAGACCCCGACAAAAATATGTTCTTTATAGGCTTTCGGTATGGGCGCTCTTTCTTTCACGAAAACCTGACATTCATAGACAGTTCGCCTAATTTATTTTTACCGGTTACAGTCCACCAAACCAATGCACACGTAACGGGCAGTTGGGCAGAGTTAACAACAGGCTTGCGTGTTAAAGTCTGGAAAGAGTTGTGGACGGGCTACACCGCGCGCATAAAATTTGCACCTTCAGAAAAAAATAACTCATCGGCTTTTGCACCTTACGATATGCCCGGTTACGGCATTGTTGGCCGTACACCCTGGTGGGGTTTTGATTATCAGATATTTTGGCGTTTTGCCTGGAAGAAGGAAAAGCCTGCGGCAAGAAAATAGACAGCTTCAATTTTTTTGGAAGAGCGAGTCAATAAACTCCATTTTATTGAACACTTGCAAGTCGTCTGTTTTCTCGCCTACACCAATATATTTCACCGGAATTTTAAATTCATCGGAGATGCCGATAACTACACCACCCTTGGCGGTGCCATCCAGTTTAGTAATGGCCAAACAAGTTACTTCGGTGGCTTTGGTAAATTCTCTCGCCTGGATCACGGCATTTTGCCCGGTGCTGCCGTCCAGCACCAGCAGCACATCGTGAGGTGCCCCCGGCAATACTTTTTCGATGGAGCGTTTTATTTTCGACAGCTCTTGCATCAGGTTTACTTTCGTATGCAGGCGCCCGGCTGTGTCAATGATGATGACATCGGCATTTTGTTCCACACCTTTCTGCACCGTTTCAAAAGCCACAGCCGAAGGGTCGGTATTCATTCCTTTGGATACAACCGCTACGTTGTTGCGCTCGCCCCATAGTTTCAATTGGTCAACGGCTGCAGCCCGAAAGGTATCGGCAGCACCTAATAGTACAGTCTTGCCTCGTTTTTTAAACTGGGCTGAAAGTTTGCCGATGGTGGTAGTTTTGCCCACACCGTTTACGCCCACCACCATCATAACATAAGGTTTGGCATGGGCAGGTATTTCAAAATCGCTTTCGGTTGAATTGTTATTTTCCGAGAGGAGGGAGGCCACTTCTTCTTTCAGGACGCGATCGAGTTCTTGGGCGCCCACATATTTTTCTTTAGCCACCCGCTCTTGTATCCGTTTGATGATTTTTAAAGTAGTATCAACACCTACATCCGATGAAATCAGGATTTCTTCTAAGTTGTCGAGCACCTCATCATCAATAGTTGACTTTCCGATCAGCGCTTTTCCCAGCTTGCCAAAAAAACTCTCTTTCGATTTTTGTAAACCGTGGTCGAGCGATTCTTTTTTTTCTTTGGAGAAGAGATTGGATAAAAACGACATAGACAAAATTTTTAAGCGTGTAACAACTCTCCTGCCTTATCGGTTCGCAGGATAATGACAGGATTTCCCCAAAACAAAAAAAGTCCCACAAAAGGGACTTGTTGAGTTAAAAGCCGGAAAGTTTACCCTTTCTTGGCCAGTGTTTCTTTTACTAAATCGGCCGATACAATTTCTTCTTTGAAAACGTATGAACCGGTTTTTTCCGATTTCACGGCACGGATCACTTTCGCATAGTTCTTGCCGTCTGTTTTTTTAAGCGATGCTACTACTTTCTTTGCCATGACTATTTAATTTCTTTGTGTAACGTTACCTTCTTCATCACCGGATTGTATTTCTTCAATTCCAAACGCTCGGTGGTATTTTTACGGTTTTTGGTGGTGATGTAGCGGCTCATGCCCGGCATGCCGCTGGCCTTGTGCTCTGTGCACTCTAAAATCACTTGTATGCGGTTTCCTTTCTTTGCCATAGTTCAGAAAATTAAATGTTGGCGGTGAGCGTTCCTTTTTGGCGCGCATCCTTAATGACCGCACCGACTCCCTTCAA
Organism: Bacteroidota bacterium; assembly: GCA_018267215.1. Lineage (GTDB taxonomy): Bacteria > Bacteroidota > Bacteroidia > Cytophagales > Cyclobacteriaceae > ELB16-189. The sequence continues at coordinate 15,230 of JAFDYX010000028.1, read as the reverse complement.
ATTAATGGTTTTTATCACTTTAGCGGATACTTTCAGTGTTACCCATTTGTTTTCTTCAGGAATAAAGAATCGTTTTGTTTGCAGGTTGGGATAGAACCTGCGTTTGGTTTTGTTGTTGGCGTGCGACACCTTGTTGCCCACGCGCGGTCTTTTTCCTGAAATTTCGCAAACCCTTGCCATAAATATCAATTTATTTACCCCTCTCCTTAAAAAGGGAGTGCAAATATCGGCAAAACGCTGGATTGTGCAAACTTAGAAACCAATATTCTTCCCAGTCCCCTAAAATCACACTTGACATCTCTTAAATTAATGTAGAATCCCTTCTTTTCGACTATTTCATTTAACTTTGCGCCCGGCATGCTGAAAAAACTGATCCTCGATTCACGGCAACTCGATATCACTCTTAGCCGTCTTTGTCAGCAACTTATTGAAAACCACACTGATTTTAGTAACTGTGTTATCTTGGGCATGCAGCCTCGGGGTGTTTTTCTGGCCGAACTGATTCATCAAAAACTCAAAACACTGAAAGTTTCTGTTCCGCTGGGTTATCTGGATGCCACCTTCCACCGCGATGATTTTCGCAGGCGCGATACTCCGGCCAAAGCCTCGGAAACCCGTGTCAATTTTCCAGTAGAGGGCAAAGAAGTAATCCTCATAGACGATGTGCTGTTTACCGGCCGGTCGGTGCGGGCAGCGCTGGATGCCATGATTTCATTTGGCCGTCCTGCCAAGGTGGAATTACTGGTGCTGGTAGATCGCAAATTCACGCGCGACTTGCCCATTGCAGCCGACTATGTAGGAAAATATGTGGCCACCCACGACTCGCAACGGGTGCTGGTAGAACTCGAGGCGCAAGGACACAAGCAAAATAAAATCTGGTTAATCAATAAAGACTGATTATGTCAAAACTAAGTCAACGTCATCTGCTCGGCATCAAAGACATTACCCGCGAAGACATTGAACTTATTTTTGAAACGGCCGATAATTTTAAAGATGTCATCAACCGGCCGATCAAAAAAGTGCCGTCTTTGCGCGATGTAACCATTGCTAACATTTTCTTTGAAAACTCTACCCGCACACGCCTGTCGTTTGAACTGGCCGAAAAAAGATTGTCTGCCGATGTGGTAAATTTTTCTGCTTCGGGCAGCAGCGTAAAGAAAGGTGAAACCTTGCTGGACACCGTTAACAATATTTTGGCCATGAAGGTGGATATGGTGGTGATGCGCCATGCCAGTGCAGGAGCGCCCCACTTTTTGTCCAAGCACATTAAAGCCAACATTGTTAATGCCGGAGACGGCACCCACGAGCACCCCACACAAGCTTTGCTCGATACGTTCTCCATTCGCGAGAAGTTGGGAAGTGTAGAAGGGAAAAAAATTGCCATCATCGGAGATATCCTCCACTCGCGTGTGGCGCTCTCCAACATCTTTGCTTTAAAAAAACTGGGAGCTGAGGTAATGGTATGCGGGCCGGCCACACTGATACCTAAATTTATTGCCACCCTGGGGGTGCAGGTAGAACTGGAAGTAACCAAGGCACTGGAGTGGTGCGATGTGGCCAACGTGTTGCGCATTCAATTAGAACGGCAGCAGCTAAAATATTTTCCTTCCTTGCGCGAATATTCGCTTTACTACGGCATCAGCAAAAAAACATTGGATAGCCTCAAGAAAAAAATTGTGCTCATGCATCCGGGGCCTATCAACCGCGGTGTAGAACTGACCAGCGATGCGGCCGACTCGCATCATTCTATTATTCTGGATCAGGTAGAGAACGGAGTGGCCGTGCGCATGGCCGTGCTCTATTTGTTGGCTGGTGCTGCGTAGTTGATAGTCCGATTTTTTGTTCAGTCAAGGGTTTGAGTAGGCACAAGGCTACCGCACTAATTGATTCAATGCTATCTCAAAAGAAGACTGAGCAATCTTTGTTTTTCCTGGATTGGCATCTTTCGATTTTTCCAGCGCCTTGCGGATGGTGAGAGAAATATCATGAAAGATAGAGGCATCGTCTAAGGAAGTTTCGCTTTCCATAAAGTAAGCAAACACGCGCGCCATGCCGCAGTTGGCGATGAAGTCGGGGATGATGGAAATTTTTTCATCCGCATAAAGACCCGTTGTTCCAAAGAAAATTTCAGGATCGGCAAACGGCACATTGGCGCCACAAGAAAATACCTCTACTCCTGATGCAATCATTTTGTCCACTTGCTGGCGGGTAACTAACCGCGAAGCGGCAGCCGGGATAAAAATTTCAAAATCCAGATCCCATATTTTTTGATTGACAGTGTCAAAAGAAAGAAGGTCGGGAGATATTAGCCGGTTTCCTACCCGGTTGGTAACGAGTTGGCAAATTTCTTGGTGCGAAAAACCGGATTGATTAATCAGGCCTCCGTCTTTGGTCAGGATGCCTACCACCTTGGCTCCGCACTGGCTTAGATAAAAGCCGGCTGCTGCGCCCACATTTCCCCAACCCTGCACCACCACCCGTTTGCCACTTAGCGCTCCGCCCCATAATTCATAATAATGCCGCACGGCTTCGGCCACACCGTAACCGGTGCACATATCGGCTACGGTATATTTTTTTTCTAACGAAGGAGTGAATTTTTTGTCTTCGATTATTTTGATAACGCCCTGCCGCAACTGGCCGATGCGGTTTACTTTCTGCGGCTCGGTAGGTTTGTAGTGGCCGGTAAACACACCTTCTTGCGGATGCCAAACACCTACTTGCTCGGTGTGCGGTATTACTTCGTGGATTTCGTCCACATTCAGATCACCACCGGTTCCATAATAATATTTTAATAATGGCATGACAGCCGAATACCAGCGATGGAGCACTTCCTTTTTGCGCGGATCATTTGGGTCGAAGTTGATGCCCGATTTGGCACCACCGATAGGCGGCCCAGAGACAGTGAATTTTACCTCCATGGTTTTAGCCAGCGATTCTACCTCGCGCTGGTCGAGCCCCTTGCGCATACGGGTACCTCCGCCTGCCGCGCCACCGCGCAAAGAATTAATAACAACCCATCCCTCGGCTTCTGTTTGCGAATCTTTCCATTCAAAGACAATTTCCGGTTTTTTGTTTTCAAATTTTTCGAGCAACTCTTTCATGGTAAAATTAATTCGGGTGCAAATCTACCCGATTATTGAACCCGAACAAGAATCTCTTTGCGAGCCGGTAACGCTCTTCAGCACATTGTTTTCGTTTCGCACCCGCAAGACTCCCAAAAGCGCAAATACGATGGCTTCCTTAAAGTGGATAATAGATTTTTTAGGTAAGGTTATTTTTGATTTCTCCGGCAATTGATGATTGATCCTTTCGATGAGAAAACTATTCAGTGCGCCTCCGCCCGTGGCCAATAATTTGAACTTACCTTGAGGCAAGGTGAGGACAATTTCGTGCGCTACGGATTCACAAACAGTAGCGAGGCGGTCAGCAATGGAAATGGATGAGTTGGCAAGCAGCGGCAAAAAATCTTTTTCAAAATGTTCGCGGGCCAGCGAAGGTTTCTTTTGCCGGTAAGGCAGATAAGCATTGGCCAATTGTTGTAGCAACTCATGGTTTATTTTTCCTGATCGGGCACGGTTTCCGTTCTCGTCAAATTCTTTTCCCTCCTGTGAAGCAAGATAGTTAAGGGCCATGTTGCAAAAGCTGATATCGAACGCCACTATTTTTTTATTCTTTTTTAATGACAAGTTGGCGATGCCGCCCAGATTTAAGCAGACATCGTATTTAGAAAATAACAGTTGATCGCCCATTGGCACTAAGGGCGCTCCTTCGCCACCTAACGTTACATCGAGATTGCGAAAATCGTAAACCACCGGAACGTCCGTTTCCGCATAAATGGCATGGCCGTTACCTAATTGAAAAGTAAGCCCATGCTGCGGCTGGTGAAAAATAGTGTGACCGTGCGAAGCAATGAAATCTGTCTTTTTGATTTTGTGCTGCTCTATAAACTGACGGCACAACTGCCCCAGAAACAGACCGTAAGTTGTGTGAAGCGATAATAATTCTTCAGCACGAAGCGAGGGGGCCTCTAAAAGTTTTTTGCGCCAATCTGCCGGGTAAGGAAAGGTGTGCGATGCCTCTAACGAAAAATGCCATTTCTTTTTCTTCAATGAAAATTCCACATAGGCCAGATCCACACCGTCCAGCGATGTGCCCGACATCAGGCCGATAACCCTATATTTGCTTTTCTTTTTAATTTTCATGGCGTTGTTATTGAAACGAAAGTAATCATTTGTCAGGATGAATTTGGTAGTTGATGGCGGCAATACCCGCTTTAAGGTTGGGTTGTTTTCAGGAGTTGATCTTCAGGAAAAATTTCTTTTTTCCTCAGCACCAGAACTTTTTTCTTATCTGGCACATCAACAGGCTGACCGGGCTCTCGTCAGCACCGTAAAATTTTCAGGAGAAGAAATATTGAATAAAATCACAGCCTCAAAAAAATATTTGTTGACACACACCCTTCCATTGCCGATTAAGGTGCAATACCAAACGCCCCAATCGCTGGGCGTTGACCGGATTGCTGCTGCATGCGGTGTGGCTTCCCTATTTCCGGGGCAAGATTGTTTGGCAATAGATGCCGGTACATGCATAAACTATGAACTAGTAACGGGCGAAGGGAACTATATGGGCGGAGGGATTTCTCCCGGCCTGTCCATGCGCCTGAAAGCCATGCATACGTTTACCGAACGGCTGCCCGAAGTGCCGCTCGATGAATTTACACCATTGGTAGGGCAGACCACCGAAAGTTGCATGCAAAGCGGGGTGCTACATGGTACCGTAGCCGAAATAGAGGGAGTCATTGAAAGATATAGGGAAAAATATCCCCACATACGGGCGGTATTATGCGGAGGCGATACTAATTTTTTTGAAAACAGACTGAAACAACCCATATTTGCAGCCCCCGATTTGGTTTTGGTGGGTTTGAACCGGATTTTGCTTCATAATGCACAGTTGTAACGCGCGTTTCCTATCTATTCTTTTGCTTTTGTTTGCCAGCATGGCTGCAAATGGTCAGGCTTCGAGCCCTTTTTCGCGGCTGGGCGTAGGCGACCTTAACAACAATGGGCTGGCTCAAAACGAGGCCATGGGCGGAGTTGGTATCAGCAACCCCAACGGCTGGTATATCAATAACATGAACCCGGCTCTGTTGGTTTTTAACCGTGTCTTCGCTTTTCAGGGCGGAATGAGTTATGAAAAAAGATCGGCTTTTGATGGTACTAATAACCAAAGTTTTAAAGGAGGTAATTTAAACTACCTGCTCATGGCATTTCCGGTTATCGGTGGGCGTTGGAGCAGCTCTATCGGAGCGCTGCCCTATTCTTCGGTTAATTATAATTTTACCTACACCGATTATGTTACCGGAGGGCCATCGTTGATACCCGTAAAAGTGCAGGAAACAGGCAAAGGGGGTATCACTCAGTTTTACTGGTCTAACGGGGTTGCCATTAATAAATATTTGTCGGTTGGGGTCAAAGCATCTTACCTTTTCAGCTCCATCAACATCAAAGATTTTAACACCGTGAATGGGCTCACAAATTACGGAGCACTTCAGTCGCGCTATTCTTTTGGAGGGACTAACCTGACAGGCGGCATTTCATTTCATAAAGATTCAATCTTTCATAAAAATTATCGGTTGAATATCGGTGCCATTTACTCATTAAAATCTAATGTAGGGGTTACACATAAGGTAACGACAGAAACCATTGCCAATACCGGAGCTATTATTGACTCCACCACCCTCTTCAACTTAAGTAGCAAATTTTATCTTCCTCAAACGTATGGTGGAGGGATTTCATTATCGAAAGTAGATCGGTGGACGGTAGGCGCTGATGTAGCTGTTTCAGACTATCGTAAGTTTGTATCGTTCGAAGAAAAATTCAGCGACTATAACGCCTTCTCTCAAGGGCTCAATACGCCCACATTGGGTTATCGCACAGCTCTGGGTGGTGAGTTAACTCCTCGCTATGAAGATTTTACCAATTATTTTAACCGCGTAACTTACCGCATCGGGGCGTTTTATGAGAAACTGCCCTTTCTGGTAAATTCAAATCCTGTTTTTGACCGGGGAGGTACGTTTGGAATTTCCCTGCCCGTAGGCCGGATTTCCACCATTGATATAGGTGTTAGAATAGGAAAACGTGGAGTCGCTTCTCAAAATACACTTGAAGAAAACTATTTTAGGCTTTATTTTGGCGCCACTTTTAACGATCAGTGGTTTATAAAACGAAAATTTGATTAATCTCTTAACCTATGAAAATGAAAAATGTTTTGATGCTTTTTGTGTTTTCAATAGCCGCGTTGGCAGCCGGTGCACAGTGTACCGAGTACCAGTGGCCTGCCGACCAGATGAAGGCACAAAAATATGTTGACAGCTACAAGGCCGCTTTGGCAGAGCAAAATTACAAAGGCGCTTTATCCGGCTTGCACTGGATGCTCGTTAACGTGCCTAACTGGCACTCGGATTTATACGTAGCCGCCCTTGATACGTATGATAAACTGGCCGAACAAGAATTAGACCCCGCCACGAAACAGAAGTACATCGACTCGTTGATGATTGTTTACGACTTGCGCATCAAAAGTTGTGGTGATGAAGTAAACGTATTGAACCGGAAAGCCATCTCGGCATTTAAGTTTAATAGATCCAACAAAAACCACACAGCCGAACTGCTGACCATATTCGATAAAACGTATGAGGTAAGCGGCAACAATGTGTTCGACCAGAACCTGATTTCCTACATGGATGTAATCGAGAGCAATGCTAAAAGCTTAAACGAAGATCAGGTGGCCCAGCGCTACAACAAACTGATGGACATCATTGATGCCAAAATGAAAAAGGCTACTACACAGAACAAGGCAAGCGATATCGGAAAGTATAAAAAAGTAGTATCTGTGATTGATGCCAAATTAGCCAAAACGGTAAAAGTAAACTGTGCCTTTTCACAGAAAGTATTTGAACCCCGCTTTAAAGCTAACCCCACTGATTTGGGAACGGCCAAACAAATATTTCATGTAGGCTTGGAAGAAGGCTGCACCGACAGCCCCGTGTGGTTAGAGGCGGCAGAGGCACTGCACAAACAAGCGCCCAACTTCCATATCACCAAAGAACTATGCTTAAAGTACATTCAACTGAAAAATTTTGAGAAGGCCGATCCGCTGATTGCCGCAGTGCAGGCAAAAGCCACCACCCCGGCAGAAAAAGCATGGATAGATATTTTGAAAGGCGATGAGGAATTTCAAAAAGGAAATAAGCCGGCTGCCCGCGAGCTATACAAAAAAGCGCTGGTAACAGATGCTACCAGCAAAGATGCCTACGAGCATTGGGGCGACCTGTATATTTCTTCCGTAACCGAATGTTCTAAAACTCCCGGCTCGGCAGAAGAAAAATTAGTTTACATCGCAGCCTTTCAGATATACAAAAACTCCGGAAACCGCGAAAAGATGGAACACACTTTGGCAGAATACCCTACCCACGATGACTTAACCAAGGCAGGATGGAAAGCAGGCGAAAGCAAAAAATTAGCCTGCTGGATTGACGAAACCGTGGTGGTAAAAGCCCGTAAAGATTAATCTGCACGAAAATTGTTTGCAAAAGGCTGGTATAACAAACCGGCCTTTTTACTTTTAACCATGGCACGCAACAAAATTTTTAATACAATACTGCTGGCAGGCTATATGCTGTCGGTAGCGTGCAGCACAAAAGAAAATGCCAAGCCGATTGTGTATGACGGGCCATTGAAGCAGGCCACGCACATCACGATGCACTACACCGAAAAAGAAAAACTGAAAACAATCCTTCAGGCCGATAAATTCAACGAATTTCTGAATGGCGACCGCGAGTTTCCCGAAGGCATCTATCTAGAATTTTACAATGAGTTGGGCGTGATGACCTCCACCCTAAAGGCCAACACAGCCTTTTTTTTCAAGAAGGAAAATAAATGGCGGGGGCGGGGCAAAGTAGAAGTAATCAACTTAGAGAAAGGCCAGCAACTGAACACCGAAGAGCTTTTTTGGTTTCCGGCAACCAAAAAAATATTCACCGAAAAATTTGTCACCATCCGCGACCAGCAAGATGTTATTTATGGCACCGGGCTTTCGGCCAATCAGGATTTATCCAACTACTCGCTCAAAAACACATCGGGCGATTTGCATGCCACAGAAGAGTAGGCCTACCTCGCCCCAACCCTCAAAAATTGTATCTTTGCACGCTGTATGAAATTACGTTTGATCATTCCGCTGTCGCTGGCGGTAGTTTTTTTAATTATCGGTATTTATGAGATGATGGCGCTGGGCCCTAGCAACGGGTATTGGGCTGTCATGCTTTCGGTGGCTTCATTTTTCTATTACACCTACCGCAAAAAACAAGGATGATGGATACCTCGCTGATTCCTCTGCTGCTGGGGTGTCTCGTATTCTCTTTTTTCTTTTCGGGAATGGAGATCGCGTTTTTGGCTGCCAACAAATTGCAGATAGAACTGCAGGGCAAGCAGGGAAAAACGTGGGGCGTCATCATGTCTAAATTTTTAAAGAAACCCTCCAGTTTTATTGCCACTACACTCATCGGCAACACGGTAACCATCGTGCTGTTTGGTATTTTTATGGCACAGTTCATAGACCCGCTCTTTGATTTTTTGCCCGAAAACGGAAACGATGAATTGATCCGGCTGTTGCTGGAAACCCTCATCTCCACATTGCTCATCTTATTTACGGCCGAGTTTTTGCCCAAGAGCTTGTTCCTCATCAACCCTAATGTAGTGCTGGCCACATTGGCTGTGCCGTTCAACTTGATATACATTGTGCTGCAACCGCTCACTTTTTCTACGGTTACGCTCTCCAAATTTGTGATCACTAAAATACTCGGCATACCCTACTCGGAAGAAAAGCCCGTGTTTGGGTTGACAGATCTGAACAACTACCTGAAAAACATGCTGAAAGTAAAATATGAAGATGAAGAGATTGAGCTGGACAAGAAGATTTTTCATAATGCTTTAGAATTTAAAACCGTGCGCGTGCGCGATTGCATGATACCCCGCATGGAAATTACCGCCATCGCACTCGAAGAAGGCTTAGAGAAACTGAAGGAAGCCTTTGTGGCCAGCGGCCATTCTAAAATATTGATATACCGCGATACCATTGACGACCTGATCGGGTATTGCCATTCGGCTGCGTTATTTCGCAAACCGGCTCGCATTGAGGATATCATGACCCCGCTCATCATTACGCGCGAAACCACCATGGCCAACGAACTGATGGTGCAAATGATGAAGGAGAGAAAAAGTCTAGCCGTAGTGGTAGATGAATTTGGCGGCACCTCGGGCATCGTAACCATGGAAGATGTGATAGAAGAAATTTTTGGCGAAATAGAAGATGAGCACGACCGAGACGAACTGCTGGAACAAAAAATTGACGACCAAACTTTTTTGTTTAGCGCACGCCTGGAGGTAGAGTATCTCAACGAGCAATTTAATTTGCATTTGCCCACGGGTGAATATGAAACACTGGCAGGCTTAATCTTATCGTACACCGAAGATTTTCCCAAACAAGGTGAAACCATCCGCATTGCTCCTTTTACAGTTGTCATCCAAAAAACAGACAAAAAAAGAATTGATGTGGTGAAAGTTATGTTGGATGAGCAGAAAAATACAACCGACTGACCCGGAGGCAGACAGACCAGGCAGGCATCATCTCCCCACAGGTCTTTAGCAAAATTCTGATAACCAGTTCAATACTTTTAAACCAAAACGCCATTAGAGGTTGCATTTTTTACTTCCACCCATTTGCTTATGCGCCACGATGGCTTAAATTTGCACTCCTTTTTTCGGGTAAAACCGGCCAAAGGGTAGATTGAACACTCAGTAAAAGAAAACAGACGTAAAAATATAGTTGAATTATGGCATTGATAGGTACGCTTCGAACGAAGATGACAAAATTTGTGGTGGGCTTTGTTGCCCTTGCCATGGGCGCCTTTATTGTAGGCAGCGATCTTTTTGGTAGTGGGCCCCGTTCCGTATTTGGCGGAAACAAAAACAATATCGGGGAAATTGCCGGCACCAGCATATCCAATGACGATTACCGGAATTTTGTGCAAGACCAGGAAAACGATTACTACCTGCGCATGGGTCGCCAGCCAGGCGAAAAAGAGAGATCCACTTTGCAAAACCAGGCGTGGGAACTGATGATTGTAAAATATGCCATTGAAAGTGAGATGCTCAAAGCCGGAGTGAAAGTAACAGCCGATGAAGCCGAAGATATGCTGTGGGGAAAAAATATTGACCCGGGCATTAAACAACAGTTCACCGACTCCACAGGCAAATTCAATCGCGAAGCCGTCAAAGCCCAGATACGCAACCTCGATATTCCGGCTCCCACCAACCCACAACTCCGCAACCAGTGGCTGGCTCAGCAAGAAAACTGGAACCGGTTTAAGAAGAGTCTTTATGTGGGGCGCCAGCGGGTGAAGTACGAAAACCTGCTGATCAAAACCAATTATGTTACCACGGCCGAAGCCGAGCGCGACTACCACAACCAAAACGATGTAGCCGAAGCAAAAATATTATTTGTTCCGTATTTCGCCATGAGCGACTCCACGGTAAAAGTATCGGATGCCGATTTGAAAGACTACTACAAAAAGAACAAGGAGAAATACAAATCGAAATTCACCCGCAGCCTCAGCTATGTTTCTTTTCCCGTGGTGCCATCGGCAGAAGACTCTGCTAAAATCCATAAAGAAGCAGAAAAGGTAGCGTTGGATTTTAAAACCGTAGCTGATGATTCGCTCTATGCCGCTACCAATACCGAAGGAGCTACGCCTTATTCTAAATATACTGTAGCTAACCTGCCATCGGCTATCCATCAAGATCAGTTGCAGGCCGGAAATGTGATCGGTCCTTTGCTGGCAGATGGAAACTATAAAATATTTAAAGTGGTGAAGGCTGGGAAAGATACCGTTTACACCGCCAAGGCCTCGCACATCCTGATCCGTTGGGATGATGAAACGCCTGCCAAGAAAAAAGAGGCCAAAGAAAAGGCGCAAAAGATTTTGAAAGAGATTAAAGCAGGGGCAGACTTTGCCGCCAAAGCACGCGAGTTTGGCTCAGATGGTACCGCTTCGCGTGGCGGAGATTTAGGCTATTTCTCTTCCGGCCAGATGGTGAAACCTTTTCAAACTGCTGTGTTTAATGCGAAGAAAACAGGCGTACTCCCCGAACTCACCGAAACTCAATTCGGCTATCACATCATTGATGTTACCGCACTAAAAGACAACTCCTTCTACAACGTAGCCACCGTTGAGATGAAAATATTGCCGGGCGATGAAACGCACAAGGTAGCCTACCTGAAGGCACAAAGTTTTGCTACAGGTCTTTCCGGTATAGATGCCTTCAAAGAGAAAGCTAAGAAAGAAAACCTAAATATGTTGGAGGCAAAAGACTTATCGCCCAATGACCAGCATGTAGGCAACTTGGGCAATGCCCGCAAAGTAGTAACGTGGCTTTTCCGCGATGCCAAAAAAGGTACGGTATCAGAATTTGATGTGGACGATGCCTACGGTGTAGCCGTGATGACAGACGAAACCGAAGAAGGATATCGTTCGCTGGAGCAGGTAAAGGATGAAATTACCCCGGCTGTGCGCAACGAACTGAAAGCAAAGAAACTCATCGAAAAACTGAGCGCACAAAAAGGAACGTTAGAAGAACTGGCCAAACCATTTGGCAATGATGCGCAGATCAACTCTACCAGCGATTTAAAATTTAGTGCCAATTCGCTGCCCGGTGCCGGGTTAGACCCCAAAGCCGTAGGTATCGTTTTTTCGTTGGATAACGGAAAGCAATCTAAACCCTTTGCCAGCGAAAATGGTGTGGTGGTAGTAAACCTGCAAAACAAAACCATTGCCCCCGAAGTAGGCGATTATACCATGTTCAGAAATGAACTGGAGAAAAAAATTAACAGCAGTGCCGGGTTAAACATTGCCCAAGCCATTAAAGACCTGTCGAATATTAAAGATGAACGATATAAGTTTTATTAATCGTTAACTACCCCATACAGATCGGCAGGGGCGTGGCTTCTGCCGATTTTTTTTGTGAAATAGCTATGCGATTGACTTACACCAACAGCAAATGATTATTCGTGTCACGACCAGAATCATGCGCTCTTAGTAAAGAATTTTAAACACATGAAGCCTTGGGAAGAATCATTGCGCGAAAAATTAGACCGGTTTTATTCCTGGCCATCACTATACACCTTTAAGTTTATCGTGCCTTCCGCAAAAGTGGAAGAGGTAAAAAGACTTTTTCCGGCACACGAGGTAACAGAAAAAATTTCTGAAAAAGGAAACTACACCAGTGTTACCATTCAGATAATGGCAACCAATAGCGACAATATCATCGAGGCGTACCAGTCGGTAGCAGGCATAGAAGGCATTATCGCGTTGTAGCTAAATCGGGTTGTTTCTTTTTTGATGAGTTTATTTTTAACTTTCTCAACCGCTGCACGATGGATTGGATCAAAAAAAATAACACACTGACGAAATCATTTACCTTCAAAAATTTTTCGGAAGCCTTTGCCTTTATTTCACGTGTGGCGCTGCTGGCCGAGCAGATGAACCACCACCCCACCTGGACGAACACCTACAACAAGGTAACCATCGAACTTTCTACACACGATGCCGGAAATATGGTGACAGAAAAAGACGAAGCCTTGGCACGCGCCATTGACCAACTGATCGGATGACGAAAGAAAAACCATCGCTTTACATTGTGCCAACGCCCATCGGCAATTTGGGCGATATAACCTTGCGTGCCTTGGATGTGCTGAAATCTGTTGACTCCATTTTGGCGGAAGATACGCGCACCTCGTCTGTTTTGCTGAACCATTATCAAATCTCAAAACCGCTGCAAAGTTTTCACATCTTCAACGAACACCAGTCGTTGCAGCGCATCATCAAAAAAATGAATGACGGTGAGGCGATGGCATTAATCAGCGATGCGGGCACACCGGGTATTTCCGATCCGGGCTTCTTGCTCATCCGAGAATGTTTAAAAAATAATTTGTCAGTCGAGTGCCTGCCGGGAGCTACTGCCTTGATTCCGGCTCTGGTGAAGTCGGGGTTTCCCACAGACCGTTTTGTGTTTGAAGGTTTTTTGCCCCACAAAAAAGGGAGGCAAACTTTGCTGAAAGAATTGGCCGAAGAAGAGCGCACCATCGTACTGTACGAGTCGCCCTACCGGTTGATAAAGACATTAGAGCAGATAAACGAATACATGGGAGAAGACCGGATGGTATCGGTATCGAGAGAACTAACCAAACTGCACGAAGAAACAAAGACCGGAACGGCAGCGGAAGTGATCCGACATTTTCAAGAGAAACAAGTGAAAGGAGAAATTGTTTTAATCATTAGTGGTAAATCGAAAAAAAAGGACGACACATGAACTTAGCATCCATAGAAGAAAAAGTAATTGCGCTTACCGAAGAAGTGGCCGCATTTATACGGCACGAAAGCAAAAATTTTGACCGCTCGCGTATCGAGCAAAAAGATTCATTCAGCAATCTGGTTTCGTATGTAGATAAAGAATCAGAAAATAAATTGGTGAACGGACTGGATAAAATTTTACCAGGATCGGGTTTCTTAGGCGAAGAAGGTACGCAAGCCAAGGGCAGCAACGAATATCAATGGATCATTGACCCACTGGATGGCACCACCAATTTCTTGCATGGCGTGCCCATCTTTGCCATCAGCATCGGGCTGAGAAGAGGAGAGCAGACCGTACTGGGCGTAGTAAATGAAGTAAGCCACCGCGAATGTTTCCATGCCATCAAAGGAGGCAAAGCATATTGCAATAAGGAAGAGATCAGGGTATCGCCAATCACTACATTGAATGAAAGTTTACTGGCTACCGGTTTTCCGTATTATCATTCTGATAAAAAAGATCAGTACATAGATATCATCAAAACATTTTTAGAGAAGACGCACGGCATACGCAGGCTGGGCAGCGCAGCGATAGATTTGGCCTACGTAGCTTGCGGAAGGCTGGAGGGTTTTTTTGAATACGACCTGAAGCCGTGGGATGTGGCCGGGGGTGCGTTTATTCTGCAACAAGCCGGAGGGCAAGCCACCGACTTTTCGGGAGGCTACAATTTTTTATTCGGAGGCGAAATCTGTGCTTCAGGAAACATTCACAACGAAATGCTGAAGATAATTCAGAGGGAATGGTTTAAATAATAAATAAACTGCTTTAACAAAGATAAGCTTCCTTATGATTTTGGTATTAGATAGAACGCTGAATCTATTTTTAGGAGGCTCTAAAATCAAAAATAACCTGTTGGTAAGTATTGCAAATGTCGGATAGCTAATTCTTTCACTAAATTAGTAACATGACAATTAAAATTACTTTGGTTTTGCTTTTATCTGGAGTTGTATTGGTACAAGCACAAAAAATTGATGGTGTTTATTTTGGAGAAATTATTACACCAAGGAATGCCCTGTTTATAGAAAGTAATAATGGGTTACTGAAAGGATCATTGTATTTGAATGACAACGAGAAACTTGAAGTTACAGGAAGCATAGGAGGAGATACTTTACAATTAGATATACGCCAGACACCCCTTGCAATTTTATCACTTCGAGGCGAATTGAAAGAAAAATCTATAAAATTATTTTACCTGAGTGGTGGTAAAAAAAATACTAAAGAGGTTTTTAAAATATCTGATAGACTACGTATTAATATAAAAGATTTATTTTCTGAAAAATATGATGCCTTACTTCTTGGTAGTTGGGTAAACATTGAGTCCGTTTCTAGACATGGGACGATAACAAAAGATAAAAATAACTGCATAATAACTTATAGTTTACATGGAAATGGACGTTTTAAGGCTATTAACTTTCCCGTTCAAGTTTCAGATGATTTATTAACCGTTGATATAGACTGGGAAACAAAGAATGATGAACTAACACAGGTTTTTACAAAGGATGTTGTAGTGGATGGCAAAATGATTGAAAGAATAGTCCAGCCGCCAGTTGTTAGTAAGTATAAATTTAAAAATGATACGCTAATTCTAATGTATCCGTCAGGTGGGCAAGAATGGTATAAACGCAAATAATATTTTTAAAAGATGGTGAAAGCTCCCCTCACTTAGTAGCACCCAAAATTAAAGAATCCCAATTACAATCATCACCATTCTGTTGGAATGTGGTAAACTCCGCGTTGGCTTTTTGTGGGTGGTGGAGTTTTCCATATTTC
>JAFDYX010000027.1 GCA_018267215.1 Bacteroidota bacterium | reverse complement strand
GGGTGGTCAGTTTGACCGGATAAGGGTGGTCAATTTCGTCCGGATAACGGTGGTCAGTTTGCTCCGGATTCCCTGGTCAGTTTGTTCCGGATTTAGGTGGTCAATTTCATCGGATTATCCAAATAGCGAATACATGCACTTGATCTATTTTGAGCATCGACCCAATCCCATGCCTGGATATTCAGGAAAGGCAGGCTATCGCGAAAAGCAAAACAGCACTGACAATTTTATTAATTACGTCCTGCGCCTGATGAAGAACAGTTACTATCCGGGAAGCACCCGCGACATTGAAGAAATGAGATTCTTCCAGCGCGAAGGCCAGGAGATGATTGTCCGCATGTTGCCTGGCGCTCCTCTGTGGGAGCCAAAATACATCACCGATGAACGATGGAGGAAGGCCAGAAAGGTTGTCGATGAAATGTTCGACCTGATTGAAAAGAAATGGCCGTTGATTAAGATTCAGGACTTTCTTATGGTCAAACGCAAAGAGAAGGAGTCTTTCAATTCTTCCGATATGACTCCTCGTTTTACGAGCGACAAAGCTCTTGTACGGTATTGCGAAATACTACTCAAGAAGGGTTATGCTTCGGGGGAAGTAGAAAACTACCTTCGGAATTATCGAGCCAAATATTTTTAGAGAGGATTGTATGCGATTGACTAGCCTATTTCGGTGTTCTATCAGTCATACGCTTAATCTCCTCTTGCATTTTTTTGAGGCTCTCTGCGCAATTCCGCTGTTGTATTTTTGCCACAACTTCCTCCTTTCGCCACTGTTCATCCATCCGATTTAACTGCTCTTGCTTATCCTTCAGTTCAAGATGTTGCACATAACAGTAAAGGACACAGGAAATAGAAAAAGCGGCTAACAGCCAAATAATTATATTTTTTTTCATAGAGGAATAATTAACTGTTGTTTTATGCAATGTAACGCCAGAAATAAAAACATCCAAGCATCATACAACCCATCGCAAAAGTGCTTACCTGCACGCCAAAACAATTCATGGCATACTCTTCATACCTTTCATATCCCTTAACAAATTTTCTTATTTTACGAGAAGACTTATTTTCTAATTCCATCTTTATTCGAAGTACGTCATAATGCTTCTCAATAAATTTTATAAAACCGCTACTCAACCCGAGCAATGGTGAAATGGCAAGAAGTGTCAAAGACGCGTAAAAAAGAAGCATTATATCAAAAGCCATAAAGGCATAACTGGTTTTAAAAATATCATCCTTGCCTGTCAGCAGATTCACCTGAAATCCGACGATCGGAATAGCAACGGCAATAAGCCCTACTGCGTATTTTGACCTCGTAGAAGAATCTTTTAATTTCATTTCTAGCCCTCGTTGGTGTTGCGAGAGGAGGTGAGCGTAGGCTTCACCAACGAGCGAGAAGAAAGTTGATGAGATGGATAAAATGAATATGTGCAGTTGAGTGTAAGAAGGCACAGATCGGTTGATGGATTTGCTTGCCGAGCCACCGCACAAAAATTGTGCGCAACACTAGATCTGTGGCAAAATTCCGCTTGGAATATAAGGCACAAGCGTACCTTGCGCCAGCTTGGGAGGAAGAGTAGGTAGCACTGCTCTACAATATTGTTCTATTTTTTCAACCATTCGAACCAAATTTTTTGATCAATTATTGGAATATTATTTAGCTCGCAAATATTCATTGTATGTCCTGTTCCGCCTGACATTGGATTATCTAAATCATCATAGAATATACCAAAAGTGGCTGGCTTTATTTTGCCAGCCCCAATTGCTTTTATCGTGTCTCGGATAATATAGGCTGCTTTTATTGTATTCCGATTTCTGTCACCAGAAACAAATTGGTTAACTAGCTTTTCTGTTTTCTTATTGCTTTTGGACTGGTACACCACTTCCGGTTCAGCAGCAATGTTGATGTCGTCTAAAGAGATTGTATCGTAAGCTCGATTGGTTTTTTGTCTATGTCCGGAATATGGAGTAATAACTTGTAATCTTTTATTGTCGACTGCAATAACGCCATCAGAAAATAATTGGTCTGAACCTTCTGCATTTCCACTTCTAAATATCATTCGGCTTGTCTTAGATGCCAACAATCTTCCAAGTGCTGTCAGTTTTTCTTTGTCTACGTCCAAAACGTTCCTTTTGCCTTCAAGAAGAACTATGGAATTTGGCGTATCAAACTTTTTTATAAATTCATTTAATGTCATCTCGTTTATAATTTCCGCTAATGTCTTTTTTTGCAGTGCCTCTTAACAGGACTCTGCTGAGAAAACAGGTACAGCTACCCCCTTGCTTTCAGCAACGCCTCCGCCACGATCAGGTCTTCGGGTGTAGTAATTTTTAGGTTGTCGTAGCTTCCTTCAAAAAGCGAGATGCGGTGCCCCGACCGCTCGGCTACGCTGGCATCATCGGTCAGGGTCGGGTCTTCTTTCTGTTGGTAAGCTTTTTTGATAATGGAAACCTGAAAGGTTTGCGGTGTTTGGATCAAACGAAAACGAGAGCGGTCAACAGCCTGTGTCGTTTGCTGGTCGGTTTCGCGGAGAGATTCTTTCAGCCGCACGGAAGCCACGGCCGACCCATGTACGGCCGCCAGCCGGAATGATGCCCCGATCAAATCAACATTCACCAGCGGGCGCACGCCATCGTGGATGGCCACCAGCCCGTGGTCGTCAATTTTTTCTAACCCATTTTTTACAGATTGAAAACGGCTTTCGCCTCCTTTTTGCAAAATGACTGGTTTAGTAAAACCAAATTCGCGGCAGAGGGCATACCAGAAGTCAAATTCATTTTCGGGCAACACCAGCACCACTTCAATTTTTTCTGAGTAATTAAAAAATGCTTCCACCGTGTAAAGCAAAATGGGTTTGCCGTTCAGCCTGATAAATTGCTTGGGCAGTTGGTGGTTCATCCGCTTGCCCCGGCCACCGGCCACAATGAGCGCATATTCTTTTGTCTCCATGTCAGTTGAGGCGTTTCAGTTTGTAATGCCGCCTGGTAACATTTACTACCACCGGGCCGGCTGATGTAAGCATGAGTGATTCGTTGACCTGCAGCGAAGTAAATAAAGACGGTGGCTTGTCGGGGTCGCTTACGTTGTAGTGAATGGCTTGGTTGTTGACGATTATCAATACATGCTCGCCTTGTGTGAGCAAGCGCCCATAGTTTAACCAAGGCCCCACGGGGAATTTTCTAAAAGTTAACACCGAACCATTGTCGGGCGAAAGTGTGGCGAAGTTGATCTGATCAATTTTATGATCCATACCGGCAATACCGGTGTTCACATAAGCTCCGCGCGAAAGGATAGCCAGTGCCACCGTGGCGGCTGTGGTGGCAATCATCCGGGTAGCATCGGGTTTCCAGCTCTCGGCCACAAACACTAAGTTCCCATTTTGATCAAACGTATTGCCCATCAGGTGCATGCGCTTGGTAGATAATCGTTGGGCTGTATCAATGCGGTCGAAAATGAGGTCGCCTTGCAGGCTATACTGTGTCATAAAAAATTTTCCATCCTTTTCGTTATAAGATTCATGATCGCTGCCGGCCAGCATCAGCGCCTGTCCGTTGGTGGCGAACACCGAGATATTGCGGTGGCGGCCCGACTTTTGTGAAAACTCGATGGTCTTCGTTACCTGCCCCGTGCTTTTATCAATCCAAAAAATACGGGCAGAAGGAAAGTACGTATAACCATCGGCTGAATAAGAGAGACCCATGATCAGTTTATCGGTAGTTTGGATGCTGCTGAGCTGCGGTGCGTTGGATACCCACAACTCGCGGCCATCTTCTGCTTGCAGCGAAAACAAACTGCCATGGGTTACAACAGATCGCACAAAAATAGGACGCACTAACAACATGCCGGGCGTGCCGGAGTTGGGCAAGAAAGACAGAAAAACGTTCTTCAGTTTTTTTATCGGCCTGCCGAAATACCGCGACATATCTGAGGCTGTTTTAAAAAAAGTAGAAACGATTGTGCCCTGATGATCTGAAACGATGAAGACAATTTTTTCCATCGTCTTGGTCTTGGTATAAAAAGCATGCACCACGTATTTTTCATCTTCGGTGGACGACAGAAGGCGTGCCTTTCCTTCGATGGAATAGTTGAGCGAATCAACGCACTTCAAATCTTCGTTGAGAAAAACTTTTTTAAAGACAGTAACCGGAGCTTTTTTGGCGCTGGTGCGAAACAGGCAATACAGCCCTTCGTTCATCGTCTGGATTTCCACCGGGTCGTTATCACGCAGCAGGCTAAATGAATACGATTGGCCTAAGCTTGTTTGCGGCAGGATTATAAAAGAGAAAAAAAATAAACAAGCAACCAGCGCTCTTTTCGAAAATTGCTTCATCAATTGGTTTTCGTTTGATAACGAAATTACACAATTAGAAGGGCATCTCCGTAGGTCAGAAATTTGTATTTTTCTTTTTTGGCGGTTTCGTAGGCTTTCATCACATGCTCATAACCGCCAAAGGCGGCTGCCATCATCAGCAACGTTGACTCGGGCTGCTGAAAATTGGTAATCATGGCTCCGCAGATTTTAAATTCGTAAGGAGGAAAAATAAAGCGGTCAGTCCAGCCTTCGCGTTCTTTCAGCCGGTTGTTGGCCGACACGGCCGACTCCAGCGCACGCATGCTGGTAGTGCCTACTGCGCATACTTTGTTCTTATTGTCGAGGGCTGCATTCACCTTGTTGCAGACTTCCGTGCCGACAATAAAATTTTCGGAATCTGTTTTATGCTTGGTCAGATCTTCTACATCTACTGCGCGGAATGTACCCAAGCCGATATGCAGGGTAACAAAGCCCATATCAATTCCTTTTAGCTGTAACCGTTTTACCAACTGGCGTGTAAAGTGCATACCGGCCGTGGGGGCTGACACAGCTCCTTTTTGCTTGGCAAAGATGGTTTGAAACCGTTCCTTATCGGCCGGCTCCACTTTTCTTTTAATGTATTTAGGGATGGGTGTTTCGCCCAAGGTTTCTACTACTTTATCGAAAGCGGCCGAGTCGCCATCGAACAGAAAACGGATGGTGCGCCCACGCGAGGTGGTGTTGTCTATTACCTCAGCCACCAGGTCGCCATCACCAAAATAGAGTTTGTTGCCTACGCGGATTTTCCGAGCCGGGTCCACCAGCACATCCCACAAGTGCATTTCGGCATTCAGTTCGCGCAGCAAAAAAACTTCAATTTTGGCGCCTGTCTTTTCCTTGCGCCCATACAGGCGGGCAGGGAAAACCATGGTGTCGTTGGCTACCATTACATCGCCTTCGTTGAAATAGTTGATGACGTCTTTGAAAACCTTGTGTTCAATTTTTCCGGTTTCGCGGTGTAACACCATCATCCTGGCATCGTCTCGGTTTTCGGCAGGGTAGGTGGCAATTAAACTGTTGGGGAGGTCGAACTTAAATTCGGATAATTTCATAAGCTTACGGGCTTGCCCTAACGGGCATTGATTTAAAAAAATTGAGGCGCAAAACTAAACGAATTGAAGGCGAAAGTCAAACATTGATCAACCTTCCTTGTTTACCATCACAAATTGTTGAATTTCGCAACCTTATTACCATTAAAAACCGTTTAAAGCCCATGCTCGATTTTTACCTGACCTGCCCGGGGTTGCATGAAGCCCCAAAAGATATGAAGTTAGCGGTCAGCGCTGCTGTTTGTTACGAGTTGCCGTATTCGGTTCTGCCATCGGCCAAACGTTTGCTATTCAGTTTACCTAAAAATATAGTTTAAGCATGCTTTTCTTCCGGTTGTTATTAGAAAGTTTAGGATTTGCCTGGCGGGCGCTCAGGTCTAATCTGCTGCGCACCATTTTGTCGCTGTTGGGCGTTACCATCGGTATTTTTTCCATCATAGCGGTGCTCACCATGGTAGATTCGCTGAAGTCTAATATTATCAGCAGCCTGAATTTTTTAGGTTCAGACGTTATCTATGTACATAAGTGGCCGTGGGGCAACGGAGGCGACAGCCGCGACTGGTGGAAGGATTATATTAAACGACCCAACAGCTCGTATAAAGAATATCGCTTTCTAAAAAACAACTTGCAGCATGGCAAAGTGGTGAGCATCTATGCCGAGTCTGAGTCGAACACTGTGAAAGCCGGGAGTAATGGTATCAACAAAATTTCGGTAACAGGCGTTACACAGGACTACGACAAACTTTATGAAATTAACGTGGACAGGGGGCGCTACCTGATCAGCGCAGAAATAGAAGGCGGAAGAAATGTGGTGGTGATAGGGAATGAATTGGCCAAAGCACTTTTTCCTAAGTTGGAAGACCCGGTAGGAGAGTATGTGAAGATTAAAAATTTGCGTTTTAAGATAGTGGGCGTAGTCAAACGCGAAGGCGAAAGTTTTCTGGGCTTCACGAGCAAAGACTATACGTGCTTCATTCCTTACGATGCCTTCCGGAAGATTTTTCAGACGGGCACAGGGCGGTCGAATGAAATAGGCTCTGTTATCGGCCTGAAAGGATACCGCGATGATGTGGGGCTGGTAGAACTGGAAAACGAAGCCCGGGGCTTGCTGCGCATCAAGCGCGGGCTGAAGCCCGAGAAGAAAGACAACTTTTCCATGAACCGGCCCGAGGCCATCGTCAAATCGCTCGATGGTGTTTTCAGTGTGCTGGGTGTTGCCGGCTGGATCATAGGTGGATTTTCTATGCTGGTGGGCGGGTTTGGCATTGCCAACATCATGTTTGTATCGGTCAAAGAACGGACTTCCATCATCGGGCTACAGAAATCGTTGGGCGCAAAAAACTATTTTATCTTGTTCCAATTTTTATTTGAATCTATTTTTCTGAGTTTGATCGGTGGCATGACCGGCCTCTTTCTGGTATGGCTCCTAACGTTTGCCCCGTTTGGCAGTTTAAAAGTAGCCATGTCGGTGTCGAACATCATCTTGGGTTTAGGGGTGTCGTCCATCATCGGGTTGGTGGCGGGCATTATCCCGGCTGCGGTGGCTGCCCGTCTGGATCCGGTGGTTGCCATTCGCGCCAACTGATTTTCTTGCGAAGGGAAAAAAAGTACAGAGAAGAAATAGTTGCGGTTGTATCTTTGAACGAAGGCTTCTCAGATGAAAACAAACCCCTATCCAGTAAAATTTTTTTTTCTCTTCGCTTTTCTAATTTTATTTTTTCTGATGGATGTGCTGCTGGGCAGCGTTTCCATTTCGCTTCCTAATTTTTTTTCTAATCTTTTTACAACTGCCGATTCTACGTGGCACACCATCATCTGGCAATTCAGGTTTCCCAAAGCCGTAACGTGCGTGCTGGCCGGAGCATCGCTGGCCTGTGGCGGCTTGCTGATGCAAACATTGTTTCGCAATCCGTTGGCAGGGCCCGATGTATTGGGGTTGAGTTCGGGCGCCAGTTTAGCCGTAGGTATTGTGGTGCTGGCCGGAAAAAATTTGAATGGGCACGCAGGAACGTGGGGGCTGGCGTTGGCGGCTGGCTTGGGCGGTATGATGGTGCTGCTCTTCATGCTGGCCATAGCCCGCACCCTGCGCGATAATGTTTCTCTTCTGATCATTGGCTTGATGTTGGCGGCAGCGGTGTCTTCTTTGATGAGCGTGCTGCAATATGTGAGCCGCGCAGAAGACCTGCAGTTTTATTTTTTGTGGACGATGGGCAGCGTGTCTAACACGGGCTGGAGCGAAGTGGGCGTAATGGCTTTCATATTTTTAATCGGAGCTTCCGTCAGCATGGGGCTGATCAAGCCGCTGAATGGCTGGCTGCTGGGCGAAAATTATGCCCACAGCCTCGGCATCCGGGTAGGCCGCTCAAGGATTTTGATTGTCGTTGCTACCGGGCTGATGACCGGGGCAATCACCGCTTTTTGTGGGCCGATAGCTTTTGTAGGCTTGGCCGTGCCGCACTTGGCCAGATTGGTGATGCAAACGGCTGATCACAAAATATTACTACCTACCGTGATGGCAGGCGGTGCCATCTTACTTTTGGTTTGCGATGTGCTCGCGCAGCGCATCAGCGATGTGCAGTCGGTGCCTCTCAATGCGCTCACCTCCCTCATAGGCGCACCGATCGTAATCTGGCAGGTAATGAAATTTAAAAAAGTTAGCGTTTGAAAAATTCTAACGTATTGGGTAGGTACTCTTACTAACCATTCTGCTTTACCGGCTCGCGATGGCCCACCCATGTAAAACGCTTGGCTACATATTCGGGGTTGGTAAACGAGGCGTTGCCGGCCGGGTTGCCGCCCGTTACGTGGAAGTCGCTGAACGCTGCATTTTGATTCATGTAAATTCCTCCTGTGAGGTTGAACGAAACAGGCGTAGTGGCCAGCGCCATGGCATCGGCAATTTTTTCTTTTACGGATGGGTCGGTCGTGTAAGCTGCACAGGAGATGGCTCCATGTTTCCAAGCCATTTCTTGTGCCAGCAAAATAGACTCATCGGTATTTTGTGTTTTGATTAGCAGGGCAATAGGACCGAAAAGCTCTTTGCCGAAAATATCTTTTTTGTCTGCCGTTATTTCAACAACAACCGGTGTGGCTGTTCTGGCATTTTTGAAGAAAGGGTTTTCCAACGTACGCGATTTCAGTATCAGTTTGCCCGGCAATTTTTCAGCCTCTGTCGTCCGCTCTTTTGTTTTTTTGTTTTGGATGGCACCGAGTACAAACGGCCCTGCCTTTGGGTTGTCAACCAAACTGCTGATCTGGCCGGCAAATTTTTGGGCAAAGTCATCGAAAGAAATTTTTCCGTTGGGCGATTGGATACCTGCTGCCGGGATGAAAAAATTTTGCGGAGCCGTGCACATTTGCCCGCTGTATAAATTTACCGAGAAGGCCAGGTTGGCAGCAGCCTTGTCGGCATCGTCAACCGAATCAATGATCACCGAGTTGACACCCGTTTTTTCGGTGAACACAGTTTTTCCCGGCAGAGCTTCCAGATAAGAACCAAAGGCCGCGTTGCCGGTGTAGTCTATCAACTTTACCGATGGGTGTTCAGCCAACTGGTGTGTTATCATTTTATCGAAAGTATCAACAGCTAATTGACACGTGTTGGGGTCGAGATTATTTTCAGCCAATACTTTTTGAATTTCGGCTACAAAAATGGCAATGGGCAATATCGCTCCGGGGTGAGGTTTTACGATCACCGGATTTCCCGTGATCAGGCTTCCGTAAATTCCCGTTACGGAATTCCAGGTCGGAAAAGTAGAGCAGCCGATAACGACTGAAATCCCTTTGGGCACAGCTTGCCATTGTTTATTCAGTTGGATGTTGAACTTGCCCATGGGCTTGTCCCACAAGGCATGAGCCGGAAAGCGGTTCAGCTCTTCATAGCCCGCAGCCACAGCCTCCAGCGCGCGGTCGGCAGCATGTGGGCCGCTTGCCTGAAACGCCATCATAAAACCTTGCCCCGTGGTGTGCATGGTGGCGTAGGCAATTTCAAAAAATCTTTTCTTCATCCGCTCCAAAGACTCCAGCAAAATGCCGGCACGCTCATTGGCAGCTACTTTCCGCCAGGTATGAAATGCTTTTGTTGCATTGCTTATTAGAGTATCAACAGATGCCATGGGGTACAAAACCGACAGCGGCTCCTGCGTGTAGGGCGATTCCTCTTGCCCACCCCACCCGGTAGTGTGGGTTTGTTTCAGTTCTTCAAATTTTTTGCCCAGTTGGTTTTTAAAATGAGCTTGCCCATCGGCATCAGCAGTTTCGCCATAAATAGCCGGAGCCGGGTGCTCGGGGAAGGCGGCAAAAAAAGTACGTGCATGTAGGGCATCCATCGCTTTTTTCAGCAGTGCCTCGTGTTTTTCGAACAGGTTCATAGAGTTGAATTTTCAGTGGGGTAAATATCGGATTTTATTATAGAACCCGCCTTAAAAACCAAAGTTGTTGTTGGTTGCTGACCAACAACTTGAGGCACTTAAAGCCTCATCCCGAAAAACCTCACCACAATCCTCTTCAAAGGAGAGGAAGTTTCTTGCTGTTCTACATTTTGCCATGTCGAACGACAGATAAGGAGGATTTTATAATCCGAGTTAAAAAAATCCTCAAGTTATTGTTGGTCGGTTGACACTTAGACCTCACCCCGGAAAGCTCATCTGTTAAGCAAAGCTTTCTGCCACCCCTCTTCACCGGAGAGGGGTATAGATAACTTTCGATGACCATAAAAAGATTTTGGGGTGAGGTTGAGAGACCTGACCGGCACTTGCGTTCCGGGCGGTAAAATACTCCTTTAAAAGTATTGACTCTCCCTATTCATCCACCCAACTTTATAGCAGTATTGCAGCAGGTGATGATGAAAAGTAACGAGGTCTGGGGCGGCATTACAAATGCCTTTTTATTTGTCGTTTGACATGCGCTTCGCTAACATGTCGAACAGCACCTGTTGGGCAGCCGAGCAGGCACTCAAAGCAAAATAAATGAAGAAAATTTTTTTCATTTCGAGATGTAATCTCTCGTCAAACGCAAAATATACTCTTCATAACTCTCCTCAGAAGTATAAGGTATGATACCCAAAAATTTGCGTTGTATTTTTCCATAGGGAATTCCAAGTTGCCCTGCAGGTATATATTCCAAAACTATCAGATATGTTTCCATTGCTACCAAAAACCTAAATCTATCAATTGAGCTTAATGATTTGCGCCTGTCGGCATACGCTTTAGTCAAAATTCTAAGTAAGTTTTCAACTCTTTGTTCCATAGGTGCGTATGCGTAAATTTTAATCAAGGGTTACAGTCTTTTTAAAATTGACGAAAATTAAAATTAATACGCTGTGTGCCATTGAAGGTAAATACTATTTACTGGCGCATCCCAAAATGTCGGGGGTTGATTAAATTTGTTAATAAACCCAAACACTATGAGCAAGGAGGAATTTTAGCTCTGGCGGATAAACGCTATAACGCTCTTCAAACCCTTAACAAGCTTGATAATTTTTATGATTATGAGAACTAAGTTGTTATTGGTTGCTGACCAACAACTTGAGGCACTTAAAACATAGATAACTTTCGATAACTGTAAAAAATAGATTTGGGGTGGGGTAGGAAGACCTGAACGGCATAAAGACCCCGCCTTAAAAATCAATGGAGGACTGATAAATCTTTGCTAAAAATGTGCGATAGTTTTACACGAACGTATAGGATTTTCTTTATGCAAGAGGTATCATTGTTATTGCAACACTAAAAAATTAAAAATATGAATCGCAGAACATTTGTTAAGCGCACGGGCACAGCCGCTGTGGCAGCTACATTTTTGCCGCATCTTTCTTTTTCATCAGTTACAGCAACCCGGCCGCTGGGCTTGCAACTTTATACGCTGATGGGCATCATCGACAGCGACCTGGATGGCACGCTGAAGAAGCTGTCCGACTTGGGCTATACCGAGTTGGAGTCGGCCTTTAGTATGAAGGGTGGTTTTTATGGATTGAAAGCCAAAGAGTTTGCAGCCAAAGCAAAAAGCTTTGGGCTGAACTGGCGTGCCCACCACGTTATTGGCGCTCCGTTTAAACTTCCTCCCGGAGCGAAACTTCCCACCGGCAAAGATGGTAAACCCATCACCATACCAGCGATGAAAAATCTGAAAGAAAACAGGGAGGAAATTGTGGAGAGTGTGGCTGAGAGCGGAATTAAATATTTGGTTTGCGCCAGCACACCGCTGGCTACCCACGAAGAAATTGACAGCTCGATTGAAGTGCTGAATAAAACACACGAACTTTGCCAAAAGGCGGGGCTGGGTTTACTTTATCACAATCACGATTTTGAATTTAAAGTCATAGAAGGAAAAGTGCCCTACACCCGTTTGCTTACGCAGCTTCATCCCGAAATAAAATTTGAGTTAGACCTGGCCTGGGTAACAAAGGCAGGCGTAGATCCGGTGTCGCTCTTTAAATTATATCCGGGGCGTTTTCCGACATGGCACGTAAAAGATATTGATGCCGAATTCAAAAAACTTTTACCCGTAGGGCAAGGTGTTGTTAACTTCAAACGGATATTTGAGTATGCAGACGTGGCCGGGCTTGAGTTTCCATTTGTAGAACACGACCAGCCTGCCGATGCATTCGCCAGCCTGTCATCCAGCATGGCTTATCTGAAAGAGTTGTTGAAATAAAATCAAGAAGTGTCGTTAATTACTGCGCGCTGAAAACACGCTTTAGCAAATCGGTAGTGCGGGCAACCGGGTTCTGGCGTATGTTTTTTTCTTCTTTGGCAACCATGGTAAACAATCCGCGAATAGCCAAATCGGTGGCGTAAGCGTTTAAGTCAGGGTTTACTTTTTCGACAAACGGAATTTTATTGTAAGTGTCCACCAGGTCGCTATAATACTTGGCAGCATTTACTTTGTTCAACGAATTTTGGATGACCGGGCTGAATTTGACTTTTAGCTGAGCTGTCGTAGTTTTCTGTAAATATTGAGTGGCAGCATCGCTCTGTCCTTTTAAAATTTTCCAGGCATCGTCAATCGTCATGGATTTAATGGCTTCAATAAAAATAGGTTTGGCTTCGCGGGCTGCATCTTCGGCACCGCGGTTCAGTGTTAATACAAACCGGTCAACCTGATCGTTCAGTCCGATGGCACGGAGTTTATCTTCTACTTTTTTGGCATCGGAGGGGAAAGGGATTTTGATTTCAGGATTTTTAAAATAGCCGTCTATCTGCGAAGTGAGATCAGCACCTTTGCTGATGCCGTTTGTCAGCGCCTCTTTCAAGCCATTGCCCACATCGGCTGAGGTAAGCGGTTGAGTAGTGCCCAGCACCTGGTTGGCATCCGATACGGCTTGGCTGAGTTGGGCAGCTGAGCAGGCGCTCAGTACAAAATAAATGAAGAAAATTTTTTTCATAGTGTAAATCTAAACAGGTTTTATTTTTTTCTGAACATCAACAACTTTTGTTTGCTTACGGTTTCCAATAAATGGTGGACAGGCAGGATTAACAAAGCTAATACCAAGTTGGCAATGAGTTTGAAGACAGGCTCAGTGCCGGTTAACTTCTCTACCCAAGGGTCGGTCATCACTAAGATAAATTCAAATAAAAGAAGCAAACCAATAAAAATAAGAGCAGACAATATTTTTTCCGAAAAAAATTTCCTTCCAGAAAAAATGATAGCAAAAAAAATGAATACAATAACAGTAATTAGCAGGTACTCTAGATTATTTCTGCGTAAAATCTGGGTAATCATTTTTTTTTCGTGCTCCTCTCTTTCTTTTTGAGATAATTTGAACTCATATTCATTGGCCAGTTTTCGTGTTTCTATACGCTTGTCTCTTTTGAGAAGTGTGTCTTTAGCTGCTTGATATTCTTCTTGTAAACGAAAAGCATTGACAAAATCTTTGCGCTGTTTAAGTAGCTGAATAAAATCTGACTTAGCAGCTAAGGTCATTAAATTATACTGTTGCTTATTGGTAATCTGTGCTAAGGGAGCAAGTTGATGATATGCCGAATCTGTTTTTCCGGTATGCAGCAAAATATGCCCAGTGAGATAAGTTGTCCAAATGTGAGCGCTTGAATCATTGGTCAGTTGTATTTGCAGCTTGGCACGCTTAGCCCAGATCATAGCCTCACGCCATTTGTTTTGATAGGTCAATACCTGGCTGATGTTAATCTGAGCGTACCCAATGCCCAAAGGATCTTTTGCCTTTATTCGATAAAACAATGCGTGCTGATAATTTTTCAATGCCTGTTCATAATCTTTTTTATTCGAAAAAAAATGACCCAGATTGATGTAGCTATATCCCAACCCTCCCCAGTCATTGGTTTGTTTTTTATATTCAATCGAACGGAGCGTGTATTCCATTGATTTTTGTTCATCGCCAATAAAGCCATATACCAAGCCGATTGCATTTAATGCAATTCCCGACCCAAACAGATCGTGGCATTGATTAAAATATTCTAGAGCTTGGGTGTAGTGTTGAAATTGCTGATAGATGTTTTTCTCATGCCACCCCAGTCCATAGGCAGCATACCCTTTCCCGCGAGTGTAGTTCAATTGATCAGACAATGTTCTTACTTTGTTTAAATAGAGAAGCGAACTATCCCTGTTAGTGTACCAGAATTTTTTGCTATGAGTGTACAAACGATCAATTGAAGCAGTATCAAGCTGGGCAAAAAGATCCGCAACTATGAAAAAAAATAAGATGCAAAATATGGTTCTCATGGCAAGGTATTTTGAATTGATATCTAATTGCAGAATGAAAATATATCAATTTGTGAAACTTTCTCATCTTTGCGCAACAAAAAAAATCAGCCTTATTTTTTTAAAACAGAATGAAACAAGTTTTAGCAGAACTGATCACCATTGGTGATGAAATTTTATACGGACAGATTGTGGATACCAACACGCAATGGATGAGCGTAGAGTTGGGCAAGGTGGGCATCAAAGTAATCCGCAAAACTACTTTGGGCGATGTGGAGTCTGAAATCCTCAAAGGTTTTGCCGAGGCTGAAAGCCGGGCAGATATTATTCTGATTACCGGAGGGCTGGGCCCTACCAGCGATGACCTCACTAAACCCTGCATGGCCAAATATTTCAACTGCGAAATAAAACTGCATGAAGAAGCATTGGCCGAACTGACAGCTTTCTTTAAAAGCCGTGGCCGCGAATTGTCGGACACGAATAAACTTCAGGCATATCTTCCGGCTTGCTGCACAAAAATTACCAACTCGCTCGGCACAGCCCCCGGCATGTGGTTTGAAAAAAACGCTCGCCTGCCGGAAGGGCAGGGCAAGGTATTTATGTCTATGCCCGGTGTGCCTTACGAAATGAAGCGAATGATGACAGACCATGTCATCCCCCGGCTGAAAGCAAAATACAAACTACCGGTAATCGCCCATCAAGTTATCCGCACCGTAGGCATTGGCGAGTCGGTGATAGCCGATAAAATTATGGATTGGGAGAAATCATTACCACCCCACATCCGTCTGGCATATTTGCCCAGCATTGGCGAAGTAAGACTCCGCCTGACGGGAATAGGGGAAGACGAGAAAAAATTAAAAACTGAAATAGAAGGACTTTCGCAAAAACTAATACCTCTGGTGGGCGAATATATTTATGGTTATGGTGAAGAGCCGCTCGAAGTGGCCGTAGGAAAACTCCTCCGCGAAAAAGGATTGACACTTTCAATTGCCGAGAGCTGCACCGGTGGTTACCTCTCTCACCTGATTACAAGCGTGCCCGGAAGCTCGCAGTATTTTTTAGGTAGCATGATCCCGTACGACTACCAGATTAAAATGCGACAGTTGGGTGTGCGACCAGAAGTGCTGGAGCAGTACGGAGCCGTCAGCGAGCCTACTATTATCGAGATGGCCAATATTGTACGTGCTAAATTCAATACAGATGTAGGCGTGGCCACCAGCGGCATTGCAGGCCCGGGAGGGGCTACACCCGAAAAACCCGTGGGCTTGGTGTGGATCGCTTATTCCGATAAACATCATACTGTTACAAAAAAATTGCAATTGTCAACCGACCGATTATTGAATATACAGGCGGCATCGGTGGCTGTATTGAATTTAATTAGGACGAGTTTGCCGCAATAGGTTGATGACGGCACTCATCTTATGATGAGCAATTTCATATTATGATGAGTTAATTTTAAAAAACTCAATGAATGAGGAATGTAAATTTGGCAAGGGCAACCAAAATTCCAGAAAGGATTTATGCCGAATGAGGTAGGCAAGACTGTTAATATCGGAGAAAAATAAGAACCACTATCGTGAAAACCGAAGACATAATTTTAAAATTGGCACAATTGAATGAGTCGAGCCGGCAGCTCGATATTCCGGAACAAGAACGGATTGAAATGCTGGATGCCGTAACAAGCTATGCCAATCAATTTATTTCAGGTCTTGATACAATTAAGGCTTTTCAAGAAAAGGAAGCTACCGCATTAGAAATTACGAATAAAAAAAGATCGTTGCCGGCACTTCTTGATTTGTATCAGAAGGAAGTAGCCGAAACAGGAATCAATGCTGCTTCAGGAAAACACTTAGGGTATATTCCGGGAGGAGGAATTTTCACTGCCGCGCTGGCAGATTTTCTGGCTGCTGTTACCAACCCGTATGCCAGTGTGTATTTTGCATCACCGGGGGCGGCCACCGTTGAAAACGAAGTGATCAATTGGCTGAAATCTGTTTTTTTATTTCCAAAAAAATCAGTCGGCAGTTTGTCATCGGGCGGCTCCGTATCCACTCTTATTGCCTTTACCGCAGCAAGAGACAAACACAAAGTGAAGAATGAACTTATTCGGAAGAGCGTTGTCTATGTAAGCGAGCAGGTGCACCACTCCACCCAAAAGGCATTGCGCATTATTGGATTGGAAGATGTCATGATTCGCTATGTACCCTTAGATGATCGTTATCGGATTAAAACTGATTCTCTAAATGAATTAATTGAAAAAGATATTTCAGAAGGCCTTCATCCTTTTTTAGTCGTTGCTACGGCAGGAACTACCGACACAGGAGCTATTGATCCTTTGGATGAAATTGCGACAATAGCCCACAAGCATAACATCTGGTTTCATGTGGACGCGGCTTATGGTGGTTTTTTTATTATGACTTCCAAGAAAGAGATGTTTAAGGGTATTGAGAAAGCTGATTCGCTAATCATTGATCCGCATAAAGGGCTATTCCTGCCGTACGGAGTTGGAGCTGTATTAATAAAAGACAGCGCTGCTGTTTTACATTCAAATTATTACACGGCAAATTATATGCAGGATGGCGCCAATGAAGAGATGATAAAAAGCCCTGCCAATATCTCGCCCGAACTGACGAAACATTTCCGAGGATTGCGGGTATGGTTACCGTTGCAAATACACGGAACAGAACCTTTCATAGCCTGCCTCGAAGAAAAATTGTTATTGGTAAAATATTTTAGAAATAAACTGGCTGAGCTTGGCTTTTGTCTCGGTCCCGAGCCGGACTTGTCAGTCAGTTATTTTTGGTATCCATTCGAGATTGATACAGATAAAAAGAACAAAAGACTGATAGATGAAATCCATGCTGACGGTTCTGTTTTTTTAAGCTCCTCAATCATCAACAAACGTTTTGTAATCAGGATAGCCATTTTAGCTTTTAGAACAAAGAAAGAAACAATTGATGAAGCAGTGGAGATGGTTAAACGCTGTCTGGAAAAAGTAAATCAAGCAGACTAACGAATCCGCATTAAGCTAAATCAATTTAGCACTAAAACTAAACGGACGCTTACCACTGACAAGCTATCTGCAAGGCTGGTAGCGGAAGTAACGGAAGTAACGGAGTGTTTATTTCATAGCCGTTTGCTCTGCACTTCAATTCCTACTGATCTCACATCTTCCCAAAATCCGGGATAAGATTTGTTCACTACTTCCGGTGAAAGGATGGTAACGTCAGTCAGCGTTGCCCACGGGGCAAAGCCCATGGCCATGCGGTGGTCGTGGTAGGTTTCGATGGGAGAAGTTAGTTTGGAAACATTGCCGGGTGTCAACTTCCAGTTACCTGTTTGGGGTTCTGTCAATTCTGCTCCGATTTTTTTTAATTCGATAGATAGCGCTTCCAGCCTGTCTGTCTCTTTTATCCGCAGGCTTTCCATCCCGGTGAAAGTTCCCGTTATGCCTTTTGCCGCGCAAACCGGCAGCACCGTTTGGGCCAGGTCGGGGCAATGGGTAAAATCCCACGTCAGGTGGCGAGATGCTGCTGTCTTTTTCAGTTGGAGGGTGTGCCCTTCAAACCGGCTTTGCACACCTATCTTCTCCATGATGTCAACAATTACCCGATCGCCCTGCAAAGATTGTTGCGTTATGTTGGGCAGCGTAAGTTCTGCCTCTTGTGCCAGTGCTACAAAAGCAAACCAATAACTGGCTGCCGACCAATCGGCTTCTACCGTTACGTTGGCCAACCCATACTTGCCGGGCAGTACCTGAATAGTGTGTGTACTCCAATCAAGGTTTACTGCAGCGCCAAAATCTTTCATCAGCGAGGCAGTCATTTCAATATAAGGGACACTGCCGATTTGCCCTACCAGCCGGATTGTTAGCCCGCTGGGCAGGAGTGGGGCTACCATCATTAAAGCAGAGATATATTGGCTGCTCACATTGCCGGAGATTTCCAGTTGCGAGGCAACCTGTTTTTTAAATCCCTTTACTTCAACAGGTGGGAAGCCCACCGTTTCCGTATAATCTATGTCGGCTCCGATCTTTTGCAAAGCCTCCACCAATAATCCGATGGGGCGCTGCTTCATGCGGCTGGTGCCGGTTAAAATCTTTTGTTGGTTGGTAATAGCAAAGTAGGCCGTGAGAAACCGCATCGTGGTGCCGGCATCCAATACGTCTATCATTTTGTCGGAGCTGCCTATCAGGGCTTTCATCAGCTTGGTATCGCGTGCAGCAGACAGGTTACTAACATTCGCTTGGTTGCCACCCAGCGCTTGGAGTATCAGCGCCCGGTTGCTGATACTTTTGGAAGAAGGCAACTGGTGCGCAATACCAAAGAGCTTAGCGTTACGTTTTAAGGTGATGGAGGAGCTCACAATTTTTTTTGGAAAAATAATTTTTTTGATTTGTTTTTCCTGTTGCAATGAAACTATTTATTTTGAAATGAAGTTTAAGTAAGTATGAACACCAACAAAAAGATAGCGATTGGATTGGGCCTGGCAGGCGGGGCATTGTTGGCAGCGTGGCTGTTAACCGGTGACCGCAAACAGAAAACAAAGGAGTTTGTTGCCAAAGGTGCCGATCGGATCAAAAAAGCTTTCAAGGGAAAAGAAGAGCCGGAGTCAACCGATCAAGACGTACACTACGTTTAAAGAGAACGGTAGTAATCAAAAGACTGACGGATTTCTTTTTCATTGATTTCTATATCCCACCGGGCATGGCCTATTCCATCCGGCAAGGCCATTAATATCTTATCTCCTTTATTTTTTTTATCCTGATAGATTAATTGAATGACTTTTTCGGTATTCCAGTCAGCGATTTCTTTTGGGAATACGCTGATGAGGTAATCCGAAGCTTCAGTCAGTTCATGTTCTGAGAGCAGCCCCCGCTGGCGGGCGATAAATGATTCCATGATGATGCCCATGGCAATGGCTTCGCCATGAAATATCCGGTTGCCATGTGTGAAGAAGTAGCTTTCCAGCGCGTGGCCGATGGTGTGGCCGAAGTTGAGGATTTTGCGAAGTCCGCTTTCGGTAGGGTCGGTATCGGTTACAGTCTTTTTGAAGGCTACCGAGTGGCTGGCCAGCGCTTTCCAGTCTTGGTTGAGTAATTTTTTTGATCGGATAGTTTGCCACATAGCAGCATCGCTGATCAGGCAATGTTTAATGACTTCGGCAAAGCCGCTGCGCAGTTCGCGCTCGGGCAATGTTTTTAAAAAGTCAGAACAGATCAGCGTGACCTTTGGCGGGCAGAATACCCCGATTTGATTTTTGTAGTTCATGAAATCAACGCCCAGTTTGCCGCCCACGCTGGCATCTACCTGTGCCAAGAGTGTGGTGGGAACTAAGATGAAGTCTATGCCGCGTTTGAAAGTGGCCGCACAAAAACCACCCATGTCGCCCAGCACACCTCCGCCCACAACGATGACCAACGCATGGCGGTCTAATTTTAAGTCAGTGAATTTTTCCCAGATCAGCCCGCAGGTAGCAATTGTTTTATGTTCCTCTCCGGCAGGAATAGAGATAAGCTGGTGTGCGGGCAATCCGTTTTTTACCAACGGGTAGCAATGCGCAACCGTATTAGTGTCTGCCAACACTGCAATTTTTTGAACCGGAAGAGTGCGCAATCTTTCATTCAGTTCTGGCAGGGTGCAAAAGAGTACGTTGTCTTCTCTATTCATGGCAGGCGGCTGTGGTTACAGTAAATGTGTGAGCCCAAATATACGGTTGGAAGCGCGGCAATGAAAATACTAAACGCAAGTATCTGTGCCTGCTTTGGGTAGGACTACCACTTGTTGTAAAATCAACAATTCCGTCATCTACCCGAATAACCCAACACTAAGAAAAATCATAAAAATCATATTGAGGTGGGGTTCTAAATACAACTTATATTTGTGCGCCAAAATCAGATACGCATGAATGAAGATTTGAAAATTCCGTTTGATGATACGGAAGTAGCTTTCCGTTATAAAAGCGACCGCCAGTTAAAAAAAGCAAATTTTATTTTTTCGCTGGTCAACAATCCGATGGTTTCTTCTATGGCTACCGGTTTGGTAAAGTTTAGTCTGGCTACGCATTTGCCTGTAAAGGGCATTATCCGGAGCACCGTCTTCGAACATTTTTGCGGAGGCGAAACAATAGAACAAAGCGAGCGGGTAATACAATCGCTGCATCAATATCATGTAGGAACCATCCTCGATTATTCGATAGAAGGAGAAGAAAGCGAATCTGTTTTCGAGGCTACGGCCAATGAAATAATTAAAACAATTTTGAAGGCAAAAAACAATCCGGCTATCCCGTTCAGTGTTTTTAAAGTAACCGGGCTGGCAGCCTTTGAGCTGCTGGAAAAAGTGCAGGCCGGAGAAAAACTTTCGGAGGCCGAGTCAGTTTCCTGGGGCAGCGTGCTCGCCCGGGTGGATCGGATTTGCAAAACAGCTTTTGAAAACAATGTGCGTGTGCTGATTGATGCCGAAGACAGTTGGATCCAAAATCCGATTGATGATTTTGTGTATGATATGATGCGCAAATACAATGGTAAGAAAGCCATTGTGTTCAACACCTTTCAGATGTACCGGGCAGATATGCTGGGCAACCTGAAAAAGGCGATAGCGCAGGCAGAAAAAGACAATTACTTTTTTGGCGCCAAATTAGTGCGCGGAGCTTACATGGAAAAAGAAGCTGAACGAGCTGCCAAACTGAACTATCCCAACCCCATTCACCCCGATAAAGATTCAACCGACAAAGCCTTTAACGATGGGCTTGCCGCTTGTGTAGAAAATATTCACCGGGTAGCTGTTATGTGCGGGTCGCACAACGAATACAGCAATCAGTTTTTAGCTTCGCTGATTGTGCAAAAAGGAATGTCTCGCCAAGATGAAAGAGTGTGGTTTGCCCAGTTGCTTGGCATGAGCGACAACATTTCATTTAACATGGGCAAAGCCGGTTTTAATGTGGCCAAGTACGTACCCTACGGGCCGGTAGAGTCGGTAATGCCTTATTTATTGAGAAGGGCAGCCGAGAACACGTCTGTGGCAGGCCAAAGCAGCCGCGAACTAATGATGATCAGAAAAGAGCTGAAGCGCAGAAGGAATGGCCATTGATTTGTATTTTTGCGCTCTTAACATTTTTTGACAATGATTTTAAGCGAGCAAGAATCCATTCGCAGGCAAAGTATGGACGAGTTAACCCAACTCGGCATCAATCCCTACCCGGCCCCGCTGTTTGAAGTAACTATTTCCGCCAGCGAGTTCCACTCAAATTATACAGCGCTCGAAGGAAAGGATATGTCTGTTGCAGGCCGCATCATGAGCCGCAGGGTAATGGGCAATGCTTCCTTTGCTGAACTGCAAGATGAAACCGGCCGTGTGCAGGTCTATTTCAGGCGCGATGACCTTTGCCCGGGCGAAGACAAAACTTTGTACAACACGGTTTTTAAAAAACTGTTAGACATAGGTGATATTATTGGCGTAAACGGATTTGCCTTCACTACCCAAACAGGCGAACGATCCATTCATGCCAAAAGCTTTACAGTTTTATCTAAGTCGTTGAGGCCGCTCCCGATCGTCAAAGAAACGAAAGATGAGCAAGGCAACACGCACCTGCACGATGCCTTTACCGACCCCGAGCAGCGCTATCGCATGCGCTATGTTGATTTGGTGGTAAATCCGCACGTGCGCGAGGCATTCATCAAACGCACCCGCTTGGTTAACTCCATGCGCGAGTACCTCAACAAGAAAGGATATCTGGAAGTGGAAACCCCCATTCTTCAGCCGCTGTATGGAGGTGCTGCCGCCAAGCCTTTTAAAACACACCACAACACGTTGGATATGACGCTCTACTTGCGCATTGCCAACGAACTTTATCTGAAACGTTTAATTGTGGGCGGGTTTAACGGAGTGTACGAATTTTCAAAAGACTTCCGCAACGAAGGCATGTCGCGGTTTCATAATCCGGAGTTCACGCAGGTAGAATTGTATGTAGCGTACAAGGATTATCAATGGATGATGGACTTGGTGGAAGAGATGGTAGAAAAAGTAGCTGTGGATTTGCACGGCACTACGCAGGTGCAGGTAGGAGAGAATGTGATAGACTTCAAACGTCCGTGGAAACGC
The DNA here is from genome assembly GCA_018267215.1 of Bacteroidota bacterium. Taxonomy (GTDB): domain Bacteria; phylum Bacteroidota; class Bacteroidia; order Cytophagales; family Cyclobacteriaceae; genus ELB16-189. The sequence goes on along the minus strand of JAFDYX010000027.1, from coordinate 87,689 downwards.
CTGACCATGTATGAGGCCATTCAGCATTTTACAGGCATAGATATTTCTGAGATGGATGAGAAGGGCTTGCGCGAAGTGGGAAAAAAACTGCACGTACCCATGGATGAAACAATGGGTAAAGGAAAATTGATAGACCAGATTTTTGGGGAGAAGTGCGAACCTAATTTAATCCAGCCTACCTTTATTACCGACTACCCGCTGGAGATGTCTCCGCTGGCTAAAAAGCACCGCAGCAAGCCCGGGCTTGTAGAGCGCTTTGAAGCCATCTGCAACCGCAAAGAAATGTGCAACTCATTTTCAGAACTGAACGACCCGATAGATCAGCGCAAACGGTTTGAAGAGCAACTGGAGCTGGGCAAGCGTGGCGATGAAGAAGCCATGACTTTAGATGAAGATTTTCTGCGCGCACTGGAGTACGGCATGCCTCCTACGGCAGGCTTGGGCATTGGCATAGACAGGCTGAGCATGATTATGACCAACTCGCCTTCGATACAAGATGTGATATTTTTTCCGCAGATGAAGCCGGAGAAAAAAAATGAGTTGGATCCGGCCAAAGAATTTGGTTTGCTGGGCATCCGGGCTGAGTTGTTCCCTATTCTGGAAAAACTGGGCATCCGCTCGGCTGAGCAATTAAAAGGAATGAAAGCTTCAAAGTTGTTTAACGACATTCCGGGCATGCGGAAAAAGATGAAGTTAGATACCGTGCAAAATCCTTCGCTGCCAGAGATAGAAGGATGGCTCAATTCGTAATCATCACTTAATACCCCAGCCACGAATCGCTGAAACTGCGCGTGCGGTTAAGTTTCAAATCCTTCAGCAAGGAAGATTTGATGCCGATGTTAAATGTATAAGATTGGAATTTTCCAAACGGAGTCCAGTTGAGCGACATCTGCCAGCAGTGTAAATCGCGATTTAAGCTGAAGTTGGTTTGAGTAAATTGATTGGCCACAAAATCATAACCTGAGTTGTAAGTGATCTTCCATTTTTCGCTCAGGCTGAAGTCGCCAGAAAAACGAAGTGCTTGTGTAATAGTAGGCGAGGAGTTGGGATTCGAATTATTAAAACTCATATTATAACTCAGCCGCACATTCCAGGGAATGGTAAAGTCAACATACGTGTCGGGGTTTTGTAACAGATAGTTTTTGTCGGCCTGAGATAAGGCTGACTTGGCCACTTTGTCGCGTGTTTCCGTATCTTTTTTTTGGCCTTTAGAGTTGAGGTTGGTGCTCAGCGCCAGGTTAGCCACAGTAACCCTGCCCAACTTTCCGGTGTTCCATACTAAGTGGTTTACACGCGAGATGATGTATATCGGCATATCCTGGGCGTTCACACCGTTTCGAAAGCTTCTGTATTGATAGGGATCTAGTGTTGCGCTTACGTTGATGTTGATTTTGTTGTTGAGAATATTTGAGTTGGCACTGATGCCGATGGGAGATAGCTTGAAAGAGTCAGCTAAAAAATTATAACTGGAGCCAAGCGAGAGGTTATTCAGCAAAGAAATTTTTCGATCTACGGTGTCAGATGCTTTTCTGACTTTCATTTCTAGTGTATTGCCAAGGCCGAATGTCATGGATTGGTTTTTTCCCGTTGGAGCGGTGCCGTAAATAAAACCTTCGTGGATGGAGTGCAGTGCCGTGTAAGGCCGCCCGTTGCCATCGGTGAGGCCTACCCGCTGATAGTAACCATACTTAGGATCTGAGAAATCAGGGCTATAAGAAAACCCCATGCTGGGGGTAACTATGTGGCGAATGGCTCTGATATGGGCATTTTTATTTTTAGCCAGGTACATTCCATAGATGCGGGTAGTCATACTTACCGAAAGGTTATAAAATGACTCGCGGCTAAACTGCCGGATTGTATCAATTTTCACCGCCTGCGAGCCCAATGTAAGCGGGCCTTGAGGGGCGCTTCCCCAGTTGAGCCGCTGAAAGTACCAAAGTTCATTATAAGTGCCTCCGGTCGTCAACGTCAAAAATTTCATGATCTTAAAAGAGGTGCTGATCGGAATCTGGTGGCGCACACCCGAATTTCCATTTCTAAAATAACGGGGAAGGTTCTGAAAGTTAAAAGCTCCGATACTATCTACCACCGTGCCGTTGGCACGTGCTATCATACCCAGATCGTTGTTGATCTGGTTGACGCCATTCATAGTGTATTTAAACTGGAGGTTTTGAAGTATGCGAGCATCCGATTTTTTAAATGGATAAACATTGTTTACGTTAAAACTGATATCAGGCAAGCCCAAATCAACTCTTCTGGTTTTAAAATCTTGGCTGTGGCGCAAGTTGGCGGCTAGGGTAAACGGGGTGCCTGCAAATGTTTTTGATATGGAGATATTTGAGTTGGCCTTTTGCGTTGCGTTGCTGTTGGCCATCGAAGTGGTGTTGGTAGGGCCCATGCCCAAAAAATTATTGCTGTTGTTGGTGCTGGTGGCTGCGTTGACAGATGCGGAAAAACGGAAACTACCTTTTGTTTTGGGAGCGTGGCTCCATTGCAAACTGAAGTCTTTCCGCTTGTCGGGGCTTTCGATATTTTGTGTATAGTTGTTATTGTTAAACGAAAAATTTACAGATCCCGAATATTTATACCGGCTGATGTAGTTGGTATTCAGGTAGAGAGCAGTTGACCCCTTTGAATAGAGGTCTGCCGTCAGGCTCAGTTTAATATAGTCGTTGATATCAAAATAATATCCGCCCCGTTTGAGGAAGAAGCCCCTGATTTGTTCCTCCCCGTAGGAAGGAACGATAATCCCCGAGGCGCTTTTTCTTTGCGAGGGGAAAATGCCAAAAGCAAACCCCAGAGGCGTAGGTACATGGTTGAACTCCATATAAAATGGCCCCGACACAATCTTGTCGCCCGGTATGGCCTTCGCCTTTCTGGAGATGATGCGGTAGTGCGGATCGGCCAAGTCGCAGGTAGTATAAGCATTGACCCGTGTAAGCAGATCGTTTTTAGCATTTTTGTAAACCGCATCGCCATGCAAAAAACCCTCACCTTGTTTGGTTACTACTTCCGTTATCTTCGCCTTTTTGTTCTTGAAGTTGTACACCATGCCCCGCGTTTCGTATTTTTCATTTCCATCTTTAAAAATGGGAAACCCAATTACTTTTCCGGTAGTATCGGGCAGCCCGCTGGCGGTAATGGTAGATTTTTCGTAGTCAATGGTGATCAGTTCGGCATCCAGATTGATAGAACCATACGTTACTTTGGCATTGCCGTACAAGTGCACGATCTTCCTGCCCATTTCTGAGATGATGGAGTCATCGGCAGAATAGACAATGGTGTTTTCAATGTCTCCCTTTTTTACTGTTTTGGTGGTATCTTTTTTTATTTTAGAGGAGTCGGCACCGGCTTTGGTTTTAGCATTCGGCAGCGATTGATCTTTGCTGGTTCGTCTGTTGCCGGTATTCTTTTGGGAGTAAACCTGACCTGAAAACAACAAAACAACGATAAATGGAATAACAGCACGAAACACCATGCCTTGTTTGAGAGTCGAGGTTAATAGGTTTTTAGCATATTGTGAAAAATTCACAACTTTGTGTAAAGTTATTTTAATTCTGCAACACATCGCAACGTTCACTAAGAATATCCATTTAAAGGTTTTCTTCATAGCAATAACCTTGCTAAACTCGTCTGCCACCTTTTTGGTAAACGGAACAAAAGTTACGACTGTAGTAATAGACCCCGGCCACGGGGGGCGCGACCCCGGCAACATGGGCAAAAAATCGAAAGAAAAAGATATAGCCTTGAAGATTTCACTCAAGTTTGGCGCCTACATCGAGAAAAACCATCCGGATGTAAAAGTGATCTATACCCGCAAAGACGACCGGTATGTTGACTTAGACGAGCGGGCTGTGTTGGCCAATAAAGTGAAGGCCGACCTTTTTATCTGTATCCATTGCAACTCCGAAGGAGGCACCAGCGCCTATGGCACCGAAACCTTTGTGATGGGACTTTCTAAAGACCAGCGCAACTTTGAAGTGGCCAAACGCGAAAACTCTGTTATTTTATTGGATGATAATTACCAGGAACGTTATGAAGGTTTTGATCCCGGCAGCCCCGAATCATATATCCTTTTTACGTTAAGCCAAAGTGCATTTCAGGAAAGCAGCCTCCGGTTTGCCCAGAAAATAGAAGATCAATTCAAGAAAAAGACAGGCCGTTACAGCCGCGGAGTAAAACAAGCCGGGTTTTGGGTGCTTTGGCGAACGGCCATGCCCAGTGTGTTGGTGGAAACAGGCTTTTTATCGAATCCCAAAGAAGAAAGTTTTATGATAACCGATAGCGGTCAAGACATGATTGCCTCCGGCATTTATCATGCGTTTAAAGAGTATAAAACAGAAATGGAATCAATCGGCTCTAACGAAAAAAATAAATGAAGAACAAAGAATTGAAAGTGGGATTATTTGCCGCCATTGCCCTGGGGTTGCTTTACCTCGGATTTAATTTTTTGAAAGGAAAAGATTTTTTTGAGCATAAAAAAAAATACTATGCTGTATATGATAACATTAACCAACTGACAAAATCTAATCCGGTATTGGTCAACGGATATGCCGTGGGGCGCGTTAGCAAAACACGGTTGTTGCAGCAAAAAAATAACCGCGTATTGGTAGAGTTGGAAATTGATGCAGACATTACCCTCACCCGTGATACAAAAGCCATCTTAAATTCGGAATTTTTGGGAAGTAAATATCTGCTGCTCGAAATCGGCAAGTCGCCTGTCAAACTCAAACAAGGCGACACGCTCATCACAGAAGTAGCCAAAGGGATGTTCGATGTGCTCTCAGAAACAGCCGAGCCGGTAGCCAGCGACCTGCAAACCACGTTGCGAAAATTTAACACCGCTCTGGACGACTTAGGTCAGTTTTTTAAGAAATTGGATATCATTGTAACCAAACTTCAAACCACTCCCGACCTGCTCAATAAAACGTTGGTAACCACTAACGGAAGGATAGACGAACTGGCAGTAAGCCTTAAAACAGATGCTGAGAAAACTGCGACCTTGCTCGATGAGATGAAACCCGTGATTGCCAATTTAAAAATTGCTTCCGATTCTCTCAAACGCTTGCAACTCAATCAAACCCTGCATAAAGTAAATTTAACCATTGCCTCGCTTAACGAATCGCTGGGCAAACTTAAAAAGCGAGACAACACCATGGGGCGGCTGCTGACGGAAGACTCGCTCTACGTGAACTTAAATAAGTTGTTAATCAGCTTAGATAAACTCTCCGAACACATCAACACGAACCCCAAACATTTCTTTGCCCCGTTGGGGAAAAGCAGGAGCAAAGTAGAGCGCGACTTGAAGAAGCTAGAAGAAGAGAAGAAAAAATCGGCTGCAAAAAAATGAGTATGGATCTGGAATTCAACAAAAACGAAGATCACTTTAAGCAACTGTGCGCACTGCTGAAGGATAAGAAAAAAAAAGTTCAACTGGGTGGTGGAGAAAAAAAAATAAACGAGCAACACGAAAAAGGAAAACTGACTGCCCGCGAGCGAATTGAATATTTGCGCGACCGCGATTCTGCTTTTTTGGAAATTGGTTTGTTTGCCGGAGAAGGCATGTATGCCGAACAGGGCGGCTGTCCTTCGGGCGGAGTTGTGGCGGGTATCGGGTTTATCAAAGGACGACAGTGCGTCATCGTGGCCAACGATGCCACCGTTAAAGCCGGAGCGTGGTTTCCCATCACTGCCAAAAAGAATTTGCGTGCGCAGGAAGTAGCCATGGAAAACAGACTGCCCATCGTTTACTTGGTGGATAGTGCCGGAGTATTTCTGCCCATGCAAGACGAAATTTTTCCCGACAAAGAACATTTCGGAAGGCAGTTTAGAAACAACGCCAGGATGTCGTCTATGGGCATCGTGCAGATTGCTGCTATCATGGGAAGTTGTGTGGCCGGTGGCGCTTACTTGCCCATCATGAGCGATGAAGCCATGATTGTAGATAAAACCGGCTCTATATTTTTGGCCGGCTCGTATCTGGTAAAGGCGGCCATTGGCGAAGACATTGATAACGAAACATTGGGAGGAGCAACTACCCACTGCGAGATTTCGGGCGTAACAGATAATAAATTTCCCAACGACCAGGCTTGTTTGGATTACATAAAAAACCTGTTTGATAAAATGGGTCACGCGGAGCAGGCAGGTTTCGATAGGCAAACGCCTCACCCGCCAACAGAAAAACAGGAAGATATTTACGGTATATTCCCTCACGACCGCGTGAAGCCGTATGATATGCACGAGATCATCAAACGGCTAACCGATCATTCTGACTTTGATGAATACAAACCGCTGTATGGAAAAACACTTTTGTGTGGCTATGCCCGTATAGACGGCTGGGCGGTGGGCATCATTGCCAACCAACGCAAAACAGTAAAGACTAAAAAAGGCGAAATGCAAATGGGTGGAGTGATCTACTCCGACTCGGCCGACAAAGCAGCCCGCTTTATCATGAACTGCAACCAGCGAAAAATACCGCTCGTTTTTCTTCAGGATGTAAGTGGGTTTATGGTGGGCAGCCGTGCCGAGCATGGCGGCATTATTAAAGACGGGGCAAAAATGGTAAATGCCATGGCCAACTCCACTGTGCCCAAGTTTACTTTCATTATCGGCAATTCGTATGGTGCGGGCAACTATGCCATGTGCGGCAAAGCGTACGACCCGCGGCTCATCTATGCGTGGCCCACGGCACAGATGGCTGTGATGAGCGGCAGCTCGGCCGCCAAAACGTTGCTGCAAATTCGTGTCAGTTCATTAAAAGCTAAAGGAAAAACGATTTCAGCGGAGGAAGAGAAAAATTTATTAAAAGAAATTACAGATCGCTACAACGACCAGCTCAGCCCTTATTATGCAGCTTCTCGCCTGTGGGTAGATGGCGTGATTGACCCGATGGAAACCCGACAAGTTATTTCGATGGGTATTGCCGCGGCCAACCACGTCCCGATAGAAAAATTTAATGTGGGAGTTATTCAAACTTGATTTGAAAAATTTAAAATGCGTTAATTTGAAGATGATTTTACAGAAAGAAATGAGCATATTTTCAAATCACACACTCTTCAGATTATCAAATTAGATTTGGATGCAAGACAACGAACTCAAAGCTTTGGTTTCTTTGCTCGATGATGAAGATCAGCAGGTGATTGCCCACGTAGAAGAAAAGATATTATCCATCGGAAAAGGTGCTATTCCTTTTTTAGAACGCGAGTGGGAGAGTAACCTGAACCCCGATGTGCAAAGCCGCATCGAAGACCTGATCCACACGCTTCAGTACGATCTGCTGCGCGAGCGCCTCAAGGCTTGGTATAACGGCAGCGAACACGACCTGCTAACCGGTATGTGGATGTTGGCCACCTATCAATACCCTGATTTGGAGTTAGAAAAATTAAAACAGGAATTAGAACAAATCTATTACGAAACGTGGCTGGAATTTCGCCCCGACCTCTACCCGTTCGATCAGATAAAAGTAATCAACAGTGTGCTGTTCAATAAACTGAAGTTTGGCGCCAACACAAAAAATTTTCACTCGCCCGGTAACTCGCTGATCAACGTAGTGCTGGAGTCGCGCAAAGGAAACCCGATTACACTTTGTGTTATCTATATGTTGGTGGCGCAGAAATTGAAACTGCCCGTGCAGGGTGTCAACCTGCCCAATCTTTTTATTCTCACCTATAAGGACAACAATCACCAATTTTATATCAATGCGTTTAACCGCGGGCTGATCTTCTCCAAGCAAGACATTGAAAATTATATTAACGAACTGCATCTGGTGCCGCAGTCGTCTTTCTTTGAAGCGTGTACGCACGTAGACATTATCCGCAGGGCGCTGCGCAACTTAGTGATGAGTTTCGAGAAAATGGGTGAACACGCCAAAGCCGATGAGGTAAAGGTGCTGCTAGTAGATATTTCTGATGGTGGCGACTTGGGTGTTTAATACCCGAAAGTCAACACCCGGTCCGATCCTTTCAAAATCAAATTGAATTGATCCAATTTGTCTTCAGGGCCAAATACATCATAAGTTACGGTAAATGTGTTGGTGTCTTTGTAATCACGTCTTCTTTTAAAACTGAGTTTGAGCGTTGTTAATATTTGCTCAATAAAAGGATGGCAATCATCTTGCAATGAAAACCCGATGCGGTACGTGCGCGATTGATGCCAGCGCTCAATCAGCCCTTGTGCTTTTTCCAGCATGGTCAAAACGATCAACACTACACCCGAGCCGATGATGGCAACAAAATACTCACCGGCACCCACCGCCATCCCCAGTGCGGCAGAGATCCAAATAGTAGTGGCCGTGGTAATGCCTGAGATGGTTAATCCGTCTTTGAAAATTACACCTCCTCCCAAAAAGCCAATGCCCGTTACAATGTTGGCTGCCAGCCGGTCGGGGTTATTTATTCCCAAGTTGACGGATATTTCCGTGAAGATGGTGGAGCCCAGGCAGATCATGATCATGGTACGCAAGCCGGCAGCTTTGCTTCGATACTCGCGCTCCAAGCCAATGGCCGAGCCGATAACAAACGAAATCAATAGCCGCATGGCTACTTCAAAATCGGGGTTGATGTTCATGGCACTGGGATTTTAGTAAAAATATCAATATAGATGATAATTTATTGCTTCGTAGAACTATAAATACTCCTTTGTAGGTATTGTGTCTTGGCACAAAATAACTTAAATTTATAGGGGTTAACCGGTTTTCTTAATATATGAGAAGACTACCTCCTAACCTGTTTTGGATTGTATTGATCGTCTTATTGGCTCTGTCTGTATCAGTATTTTCTCAAGAAGATAAGCCGTATCATGATGCACTAAAAGAATACGAAGCAGGCAATTTTAAAAAATCATTTGCCGATGCCTCCGCTTCTCTGGCTTTGCTAAAAGATCCCAAGATCAAAGCCTATACTTTACAACTTATCACCTCGTCTTGTATGGCAATGGAAGATACCGATGCCGGCCTCAGGTATGTGTCTGACGAAATAGAGCTTTTTAAACAAATTGAGGGTGTAAAAAGTAAATCGCTGGCTGAAGCGTATAAAAAAAAGATCATATTCTTAAATCAAAAAAATTTAAATCGTGAGGCAAGTGCTATTTGTGAGCAAGCTTTGCCAGTGTTTGAGCAAAGCTATGGTGGAAATAGTTTGCAGACAGCCACATTCAAATCGTTGACGGGTGAAGTCGCATTAGCATCGGCTGATTCAGCAAAAGCAGCGCTCATTTGGGATGACTGCATTCCTTTATTGGCTGCTGAACCAAATGCTTGGAGCGAGTACAGGCAGCTATTGTTTAATGCAGGTATGCTGAGCGAGGCACTGAAAAATTATTCTTCAGCAAAAGAAAAACTTTCTTTGTGTGTTCTGTTTCTTGAAAAAGCTAACCAAACCGATGATGAAAAATATACACTCTCCCAGCAAGCACTGGAGCGTTTAAAAAAGAAAGAGCAAGGGAATCCCGATGTTGATGGTATATTAAGAAAGGCCTTATCGCTTCAAGAGAGCCAACAGTATACTGAGGCATTAAAAATTTTTAAGTCAGCCGATACCGAAGTAGCTAAAAGCCCGACAAGTAAAACTACTTTTTCTTTTTACTTCAATTATGCACGTTGCCTGATGTCGCTTGAAAAATATGATGATGCAGATAACGTCATGAAGAAAGCAAACGAACAAAGCAAAGGCTTGTTTGCAGCAACATCACCGGAAATTTTCTTAGTGACTTTGACAGCGGCAGATATCCTGCTGGGGAGATCTCAAAAAACACAAGCCTCTCAATATTATTTGCACGCATCAAAATTATTGACAAAAAATTTTCTTCCCTCAGTATGGCGCGATGTACTTAATTCGTCAAAACAACTTATCAATAATGATATGCCGCGGACAGCCCTTGCCTTATTAGCTCCGTCCGTTCGCGCAGGAAGAAGCCAGCCTGATGATTCATTTTTTTCGGCCAGCGGATTATATGCCGATGCGTTTTTGTCTCTTAACCTTTCCGATTCTGCACTGTCGCTGCTAAACACCCCGGTTTATGACAAGGCTCCGGATTATATTCAATTTAAAAAGGTAGATGCATTGATTGAAAAAGGATTGTGGAACTCTGCGCTGGAAAAACTAAACCACATGTCTGAACTTACACGCACAGAGCAGGCAAAAGGAGATCTGGCTTATCAGACAGCGCAACTATTGCAAACGGCCGGAGACTATGACAAAGCCGAAGGCTATTACAAGCAAGCGATAGCGAGCTATACCAGCACTAACTCCAACGAAACCTGGTATGCGGAAAATTCATTAGCCACACTTTACATGAAACTCGGAAATTTTTATAAGGCAGAAACAATTTTTAATTCATTGCTTACAAAAATACCGGCTTCTGCACCACTATATTTTACAGTACTTGAGAACCTGGCGGCTGGTTACATAGAAACCAATGAATTAAAGAAGGCAAAAATAATTCAGGAACAACGCGTGGAAGCTGAGAAAAAGAAATCTGGCGAAAACAGTCTCGACTATGCTTTTGCCATATCTAACCTGGCAGTGCTTTACCAACGTGAAGGAAAATACCAAGAAGCAGTTCAGCTTTTTGAGCAGGCAACGGCTGTCGTAAAAAATCGCTATGGCGAACAAAGTGTGGAGGCAGCATTAAAAGAAAATAATCTGGCATCGGCACTAAAAGACATTGGTCTTTACGAAAAATCAAAAACAGTTGCAGAGCATGCCCTACAGGTGCTGTTGATTAAATTAACCTCTTCACACCCAGACTATGTATTGTGCGAATACAATTTAGCCATGATCTATAAACGATTAGGGAAAGTGGAACAGGCAATTCCGCTGATGCAACACATGGCCGGCTTTTACCTGAAACAAATTAACGACTTGTTTCAGGCCATGAATGAGCAAGAGCAGGTGTCATTTCTCAACAGAATAAATAAGGTAATACAAGACTATCAGCTTTTTGCTATTGAAATGAGCAGAACTCATCCCGAATTGGTAAAACAGTTATTAGATTTCAGGCTAGCCACAAAAGCGTTGCTGCTTAACTCATCCATGAAGGTGCGCGGACGGATTTTAAACGGAAAGGACCTGCAACTGAGAGATCAGTTTTTGTCTTGGCTCAATATAAAAAATCAACTGGGTAAACTTTATTTAGAAATACCCTCTCCTCAAGTAACCTCACAGATAGATCAACTCGAAAACCATGCTGCTGATTTAGAAAAATTGATGGCCAAGCAGTCATCCTCTTTTAAATTGCAAGACGATGAGCGCAAAACACTATGGCAAAATGTTCAATCCTCACTCAGCGATACAGAGGCTGCTATCGAGTTGATGCGTGTAAGGGGATCAAGCAAAAAAGATTCTGTTTTTTATGCCGCTATCATTGTAACAAAAAATAGCGCACCCGAATTAGTTGTATTGCAGGACGGAAAAAAATTAGAAGACAGAGAATATAGATATTATCGCAATACAATTCTGAATCAGCAAGGCAATGATCATTCGTATGGAGTTTATTGGAAACAGATTGATGATAAAATTAAAGACAAGGGTACAGTTTATGTATCTGCAGATGGCATTTACAATAAAATTAATTTGTCAACTCTTTACGATAGCGAGCAACAAAATTACTTAGCCCAAAGACATACTTTTATTTTAGTGTCAAACCTACGCGATGTGATGCGTGCCGAAGAACATAACTCATCTCTTCACGAGGCTGCGTTGCTCGGGCCTGTTTATTTCAGAGACTCTACCCGTTCGTTAGATGCTGCTACCAACCAAACCCGAACATGGCTGCCGGATAATGAAATGCCGGCACTACCTGCTACGCAGACAGAAATTGAACACATTGCCGCTTTGCTGCGCAATAAAGGCTGGATTACATCCGTAAATCTGAAAGAAAAAGCTACTGAAAACACTTTTAAAAAAATAAAAGACGAGCGTGTGATTCATGTGGCAACCCACGGTTTTTTTATTGAAGAATCAGATGAAGACATACCGGTTGTACTGCAGAAAAGAGAAAATATGAACAACCCGCTTTTACACTCAGGGCTTGTATTGAAAAACACGGCACAACACACGAAAGATACTCCATCCGATGAAGATGGTATTCTAACGGCTTATGAAATTAAAAATTTAAACCTGGATAAGACCAGCTTGGTTGTATTGTCAGCGTGCGAAACAGGCTCCGGACAGGTGCGCAACGGGGAAGGTGTTTATGGGTTACAGCGGTCTTTTTTAATTAGTGGCGTAAAAAATGTTTTGATGAGTTTATGGAAAGTAGATGATCAGGCTACCCAAGAACTGATGATTTTATTTTACCAAAACTTTCTCAATGGCAACAATACAGCTCAGGCATTGAGATTAGCTCAAAATGAATTGATTAAAAAATATCCCTCACCTTATTTCTGGGGAAGTTTTGTTTTAATAGGTAAACCCATTTAATATGTACAACCTGAAACAGCTTACACTTTCATGTTTTTTAACATTTTCTGTTATTATACTGTATGCCCAAAACGCAGACGAAAAAAAACCTGTTCCCGGGTTGAGCGACAGTAAGCTGACGGAGTTTTCGCCTACTATTAGTGCCGATGGTAAAACCATTGTCTTCGAATCAAGCATTGATGAAGAAACAGGATGGCAGTTGTTCCAATCACAACTTGAAAACGGAGTATGGTTGAAGCCTGTTCCATTGGAGGCAATAAATAAAAAGTGCCAGTTTATTGCCGGCCCCAGTCTGAGCTTTGATGGCAACCAGCTTTATTACACAGCCTTTATTGAAGGAACATCAAAGAGCGAAGACATCTACTACTCTGATCGCACAGGCGAGAATACATGGAGTGAACCGATAAGTATAGGATCGCCCATTAATACTGATGAGTCGTACGAAGGCTTCCCATCCATTTCCCCGGATGGCAAAAGCCTTTATTTTATAAGAATGAATGCAGAACATAACACAGATAAAAAAAGTAAAGAGACTTGCTTCGTTATTTACGTTTCAAAAAAAACACCTGAAGGAAAATGGGGCGAGCCGGTGGCACTTCCGTCACCGATTAATACTGGGTGCGAAAGAGATCCGAAAATAATGGCAGATAACAGAACACTTATTTTCTCATCCATTCGCGAAGGAGGATTGGGCAAATACGACATGTATCAAACCACATTGCAAAATGACGGAACGTGGTCAGTACCTGTTTCTTTAGATTTTATTAACTCAAAAGATAATGATCAGTCGCCTTGTATTTCTGCTTCGGGCGATAGGATGTTTTATTACACCAAAAATGATATTTACTCGGTACCCATTCCGGCTAAATACCAACAAATGGTAAATGCAGTAATCTCCGGAAGAGTGCTGGAAGAAAAGACACTTAAAAATGTGCCGGCTAAAATTTTTGTCATCAATCTCAACACGAGAGAATCTTTTGAAGCAGTCAATAACGAAGCAGATGGCGAGTACAGCGTGGTGTTGGGAGTTGGCAGTAAATACACAGTGGTTTTCGACAATGAAAACCTTTTTCCTGATACACTCAAAATTGATCTTGAAAACCAGAAAACCTATCTGCTCCAACGAAAAAACATATTGCTTAAATCTTCATGCTCCCCCCAAATCACACTGATTGATAAAGATCTAAAAATAAAAATCAACGCTTGGCTAACTGTGCAGCAGGGGAGCACATACCTGATCAACGACTCTGCTCGTGTTTTGGCAATGCCCATCCACACTCAATTTAATGCTCCACTCGATTATAAAATATCGGTTACAAAAGAAAAATATACACCCTATGAAACAACCTGGTCATTCAAAGAAAAAAAAAAAATTGATAACAAGAATATTATAGTACCCATAGAGCATGTTAAAGCAGAGTTTGTGGCCAATGTGATTAGCTGGGCCACTAAAAAGAAGATGACTGTGAAGGTATATGCCAACGATAAAACTATTGACGAAACGATCATCGCACAGGCCGGAGAGAAGATGCTGCTGCGCAAAGGAGATCGCTACCAAATTATTACCGGAAGTGAGGAGGGTTATTTTTTTGCTACACAAGAAATTGTGGCAGGAGAAACAGCCGGTGTTGATTTGTTTTTGGTACGGATTGAGGTAGGAGGGAAGTTGTCGCTTAATAATATTACTTTCGAGAAGGGATCTGCTATATTAAAATCAAGCTCTTTGTTTGAACTGGATCGTATAGTAGAATTGATGAAAGCCAACCCTAAATTGGCCATAGAAGTTTCGGCACATACAGATGACAGTGGTGACGATAATTTTAATTTGAAGTTATCAGACAAGCGGGCTCAAAGCGCTTACCAATATCTTCTGTCAAAAGGAGTACAAAAAGAAAGACTGCAGCCGAAAGGATATGGAGAATCTAAACCTCTGGTAGCCAACGACACAGATGAAAACAGGGCACTTAACCGAAGAGTAGAACTGCTCGTATTGAGTATTTAAGATTTAATTCTGCTCAGATTGATTTTATAATGACAAAAATCATCTGAGATTTTTATGCTACTGGAAAACAGAATAACAGTATGATGCTATCATGTTAACATTCATAATGTTAGTTTTGTATTAAAAATTTCTGATGACAGACCCCTCACTCTTTCTTAAAAACCTTTGGTATCTGGCGTTTCATGGTTCTTTTCTGAAACAAGGAAAGTTGGTAGGCAAGCAGATACTCGGAGAAAAAATTGTTTTTGGTCGCGATAAAAACGGAGTACCTTTTGCATTGCGCGACAACTGTGCACACCGCGGTGTGCCGCTGTCGCAAGGATGGTTTAAAGACGATACGCTTCAGTGTTGCTACCACGGCTGGGAGTTTGGCACCGATGGCGTGTGCAAAAATATTCCGGCTTTGCCTCCGGGCGGCACCATTGATGTGTCGAAGATCAAAGTGTTTCAATACCCTTGCCGCGAGATAAACGGCACGGTGTGGGTTTACATTCCCGATAAAAAATTACCCGGCATCGAGCCGAAGATGCCTTTACCTGATTTGATATTAAGTGCAGACAAAAAATTTTTGCATGTAGAAACAGTCACCCTCCCGGCAGACATAGATCATTCCGTTATCGGTCTGATAGACCCCTCGCATGTTACCTTTGTTCACCAATCGTGGTATTGGCGGTCTGCCAAAAAAAGGAAGTTGAAAGAAAAAAAATATGAACCATCTCCGCTTGGTTTTAAAATGGTGCGCCATGCACCGTCCAACAACTCTAAAGGATATGGAATTTTGAAAGGAGGAACCTCTACGGAAATCACATTCGAAATTCCCGGCATCCGTTGGGAACATATTAAAGTGGGAGCCAAGGATGAAATTATATCTATTACAGTGCTGACACCTATAAACGAACATGAGACGGAACTTACTCATATTTTCTACAGCACGCTGGCTATTTCGCGTTGGTTTTGGTGGCCATTGAAGCGACTGGGCAAACAATTTATCAGGCAGGATTTGGGCGTGTTCAGAAAACTAAACGAAGGCTTACAATCAAAACCCACTCTTTCTCTCATTGGCGAGCCCGACATGCAAGCGCGTTGGTATTATGAAATCAAAAGGCTGTGGGCCATCTCACAACAAAACAACGAGCCGTTTGTCAACCCGGTGAAACCGCAAACCCTGCATTGGGTAACTTAATCTTTTTTCCCCACGCAAGGCATCGGGTCGTTGCTTAAAGCCAAGCCAATTAAAAGAGTAAAATTTCCGGTCGGTTTGCAGACCGGCATGGGGTAAAAAATTGCACCCAACCTTTTACCTATATCATACTGATTTTTTGTTAAACTCTGGATTGAGTCTTTTAAATCTCGAAGAGGAAACTTATGCATAAAACCAAAATCTGTCTTTTGAAGTTGACCAAAAATATTGGGGGCAACCTTATTAGGCAAACTGAGTTGAGCTTTAACGTAAATGCTCGTGGCAACGCAAATCATCAATAGTACCAAGGCTTTCATAAACTTTTATTTAAAAATACAGAATTTGAACAACCTGTTTAAAAAGTATTCTCTTAAAAAAAAGCAAACCTGTAAGCCGGGTTCTGTTTCCCGATAAATCGGGATGCTTATCATTTATCTGGCCCTGACGTTGCCGGCAGGATCGAGCAGCCTACCCAATCACACCTGCTTGCGCATGCCACGAGCCGCGGCATCTTTCGAAGTGCGACCTATTTGGCCTTTCAACCCGTAAGGCTTGCCTTGCCCCCGGTGTCGCCACCGGAGCGGTGGGCTCTTACCCCGCCTTTTCACCTTTTCCCACTGCGAGCGAGTCGCCATGGGTAGTTTGTTTTCTGTGGCGCTGTCTGTCACCGGTTGGCCGGTGCCTTCCCGTTAGGAAGTACGGTGCCCTGTGTTGCCCGGACTTTCCTCCCCGATAAATCGGGACGATAAGCCGGTTTGCTTTTGTGCAAAGGTAGCAATGATTTTTTTTTATCTTTGAATATCTCTATCTCAAACTCCACCGTATGAAGCGTAGTTTCAAATTGATCATTGCCCTACTTTTCATTTTTCAAATTTCTCAGGCCAAGTCTAAACCCGATACCGTTAAGGTGGGGGCTTTCATCATCAGCATCCACGATCTTGATTTTCACGATTTGCAATACACCGTACGCTTTTGGTTGTGGTTTAATTACGACAACCCTAAGTTTGATTTCTCCAAACAGATTGACATCCCCAATGCCAAAGACATAGAAATTTCATCGCAAAGCATTGATACGGTAAACGGAAAGTATTGGGCACAAATGCGCGTGAAGTGCACCATGAAAAAAAACTGGCGTGTTTAAGATTTCCCTTTTGATGAACAGCACCTTAAAATTATTATTGAAGACGAAGAGCAAGACATCAACAGTGTGGTGTTTGTGGCCGACACGGCCAATAGCCGGTTTGATAATGTAGAGGTGCTGGATGGCTGGAATGTGGATCAGTTCAAGGTGTCAACCAGCAAAAGTGTTTATAAAACATCTTTTGGCAACCCCGAGCCGGGTCATCATGTGCAGACTTTTTCAATGTTTACCATTGAAATGGATATTGACCGCGAGGCCACCGGTTTGTTTTTTAAAATATTTGTGGGGATGTACTTTGCCTTTTTGATTGCGTTAGTCAGCTTCTTATCGGACACAGATGAGTTAGAGCCCCGGTTTGGACTGCCTGTAGGTGGTTTGTTTGCAGCGGTAGGAAACAAATATATTGTAGATTCGCTACTGCCGCAGTCTTCACAATTTAGCTTGGTGGATATTCTTCACAGCCTCACTTTCTTGGGCATCTTCGGAATATTAACGGTTTCTGCTATTGCGTTAAAATTGCATCACAGCAACAACATTGCTAAGGCACATCGGGTTAATAAAGTAGGTGCGCTGATCGTTATTATCGGCTACATTGTGGCGAACCTCTATTATATCATTATTTCGTAAAGATAAGTAGTCAACCGAGATGTGTTATGAATTGCTTATGTGATCAGTTTGAATACTCCTGATAGCGCAATTCTTTTTCGCGCTCGGCATCTTCCTTTTCGCGTTTGATCCTTACCTTGGCAGGCGGCCCCACCATGATGGGTACATTCTCTACCTCTACGTTGGCCAATTCAAGCCCGTACATCTCTTCTGTTGTCAGGCTGTGCTTTTTAATGAAGCGGTATCCCTGAATAATTAAATTATCGAAAGAAGAGATTTCACTGTCCACCGAAGCCAGCGAATGTAAGATCACAAACTTAAAGTCGGCAGGCATGCTGTGTTTGCGTAGCGAATCATAGTGGCTGGTGAGGTCTATCTCGGAAGTCTCCGCCATATCGCGAAGGATTTTGTTGAACAGCAGGTTCACGCGATGGTCAGCCTTAAACCCTAATTTAATCCGAACAAAAAAACATTTTTTAGGAATGATGGTATCTACCGAATACTTTGATGTGTAGGGACTATCAACTGTATCAACATGCACAAACCAATAGACATCGGCTCGTTTAGGTCTCTTTTTAAAGATGGAATAAATAATATTGGAGTCAATGTATCGCTTGCTGTCTGCCACCGCCATGTACACTAAGTTGGTAGCTTCTTTTGGAATAGAATTGTCAGCCTGCAGTTCTTCAATCAGCGGCACATAATGTTTCAGGTCAACAAATTCGGTATGGCGTTCGCGCAGCGACCGGGCTTTTACTAAAATATACATCATCACAAAGAAGATCAAAGCAATGGAGTAGGTAAACCAGCCGCCCTGTTCGAACTTATGAAAATTGGCTATGAGGAACAGTGCCTCTAGTGTAAAAAATAATAAGGCAATACCTGCTGTGCGGATGCGGGAGTGTTTTGTTGTGCTGAAATAAAATACAAGCAGCGTAGTAGTCATCAGCATATTTAAGATAATAGCCAATCCGTAGGCGCCTTCCATAGCAGTAGAACTTTGGAAGATCCCTACTACTGAAATGGTACCGATCATTAAAACCCAGTTGATGGCGGGTACATAAATTTGCCCTTTTTGCTGGCTAGGATAACGCACTTTTGTGCTCGGCCAAAGTTTTAGTTTCATGGCTTCGTTCACCAGCGTGAATGTGCCCGATATTAATGCCTGGCTGGCAATGATGGCGGCTGCCGTGGCAATGAAAATACTGACGATCAAAAACTGATCGGGTACAATACCATAAAATGGAATTTTGCCATTGAGTGTAGTGCCTTTATGTTCGAGCAACCACGATGCTTGGCCAAAGTAATTCAGTAATAATGCAATTTTAATAAAACCCCACCCTACGCGTATATTGCTTTTGCCACAATGCCCTAAGTCGGAGTACAATGCTTCAGCTCCTGTGGTACAAAGAAATACTTCCCCCAACAACCAAAAACCACCCGGGTAGTTGGCCAGCATGTTCCAGGCATAAACCGGATTAATGGCACGCAGCACACCGGGGTTGGGCAGAACGTGTAATAACCCCAATCCTCCAATCATTAAAAACCAGAGTATCATAATTGGGCCAAATGTTTTGCCAACGATGCTGGTGCCAAACTGTTGAAAGAAAAACAGCATCATCAATATGCCCATCACTACCGGTACGATCGGGAAATTAGGGTAGTCAAGCGAAACACCCTCAACAGCCGATGTGATACTGATGGCCGGGGTGATGAAGCCATCGGCAATCATAGAAGCACAACCGATAATAGCGGGAAACACTACCCACGCTGCTTTGTATTTACGCACTGATGCATACAAGGCAAAAATCCCACCTTCGCCTTTATTGTCGGCATTGAGAGCCAGATAGACATATTTAAAAGAGGTGATCAGCGTAAGTGTCCAAAACACACAACTCATGCCGCCCAGCACCAAGTCTTCGGTAATGATACGGTTGCCAATGATGGCTTTGTAAACATAAAGCGGAGAGGTGCCGATGTCGCCATAGATAATGCCGAGCGAAATGAGCACACCGGCAGCAGTAAGTTTTAAATGACGGGACGGATCGGGGATAGAGTTTGCCATATTTTAAATAACCGTCAAAATTGCTCTAAGGGATAGAGTGCCTTTGATGGCTAACATAGGTTGGTCGGTAAAAATGAGCGTATTCACGGAGCTTGCGCTGCAAACTGGCGCAAATTTAAGCTAACTGACAGGATTTATCGCCTGCTTAAAAAAAAAAATTAAACTGCGTTTTTACGAGCAAACAAGCGTTGTATTTTTGCGGCAAACAACTAACAACCATTATGGCTAAGATACTTTTAACTTTTGTTGCCGCTGTGTTTATTCTGGCCGGATGCAACAATAAATCAGAAAAACTACAAACACAGGTAGATTCGCTTCGCGAGGCGCTTCAAACCAATCAAAAGTTTGTACAAACCCTTCAGGAAGTAGGCTCCCTGATGGACTCCATTGATGCGAACCGTCAGCACCTGCAGGTGAACATGGTGGAGGGCACATCTTACTCGGATTATACTTCGAGAATGAAAGACATCAGCAAGTATGTAAAAGACACACAAGGAAAAATTGATGATCTGGAAAAATCCCTGAAAAAATCGAAAGGCATTTCCAATACGTATGCTGCTACTATTAAAAAATTGAAAGCAGACTTGGAGACAAAAAACCAGGAGATCGCTTCGCTACAACAAAAAGTGAGCGAGCTAGGCCAGGAGAACTCAGACCAGAAAATAAAAATTGATTTGCAGCAGGCCGAGATCAACGACAAAGCCGCACAGATCGAGTCGAAGAAACAAGAGTTGGCTTTGCTGGAAGAAAAAATACAGCAAGTGCAACTGCAAAGTAAAGTAAGCGAGGCCGATTCATATTTTGCGCGCGGCCAGGCTGTAGAAGAAGCTGCTAACCGCACCAAACTGGCGCCCCGCAAAAAGAAAGAAACATACAGAGAGGCAATAGAGCTCTACAAAAAAGCATTGAGCTTGGGCAAGCAAGAGGCACAAGCAAAAATTGATGCGCTGAGCAAAAAAGTATAAAAAGTCTTCTTAAAAAAAGAAAAGCCCCGATGATGAGTCGGGGCTTTTCTGTTAGTGTGCAGGCAGTTCAAATCAGAAATGATACATCACCCCAAAACTCAGACTGATACTTCCCAGTGGGTTATATTGTTTGAGTGCTTTGCTGGGTTGGTTGGGGTCTTGTGGGGCATTGGCATCGTAACTGGTAACAAAACTTGTTTCTTTTTGGGCGGTAGTCATATTAGCAAGCCTATCCCCGTATTGATCAACGTATTTGGTGTAAACACCTTTGGTGGGTGCATAGCTCAAGTTGATCATGGTTACTTGCCCGTAAAATCCAAACTTACCTTGGGTCATTTCTACTCCCACAGTAGTTTTAGCACCAATGGCAGCCGAGCCACTGTAGGTTTTTTCGTAGTTATATGGATTACTATCGTAATTATTGAAACTGCCGGTTTCATACATTTTACCAAAGCTAACCACCGGCCCCGCAGATAGATAAGGCGACAACTTGCCTTCTCCTAATTTAGCCCGAAGTTGTGGCGACAGCAAAAAAACGTTGGCGCGCGAAGAAACGGATTGTCCATAATCAGAACCTTGGTAAGTATAGTGATCGCTGGAAGTATTATATTCCTTTCCGAACAAGTACGAGGCATCCATTTGAACTGAAAGAAGGCCGGAAACAGAATGTACATAACCGATTTCAATTTGTGTTCCGCTGCCAAAAGATCCACGCTGGATTGTTTGGGTATAGCTTGGATTGTTACCGGAGCCCTGTGATGTGGAAGTTCCGAGCGTGCTTCCGCCCAAGGGTAAGCCATAGCCCACCTGAAATTTGATGGCACTTTGCTGGGCAAACAATGGAGATAAGACCAAAGTAAAGACAATGCATGTTATTATTTTTTTCATAGATGGAGGTTTTGTGTTGAAAACAAAGGTCTGAAAGAGATAAAGACAATACTATCCCTTAAAAACAGGATTTTTTTTTAAAAAAGGCTTTAGAAAGAGATTACATGAATTTTGTCAGTCTATAGGAATGAAAAAGCCGTCCCTGCATAGAGACGGCTTTTTTATAAAAAGAGGTTGGTGACTATTGCACCGGTTTCACCTGTTCTATTTTTTCAATTTTTATTTCGGGTTGCTTTACATCGGCCGTATGTTTTACGGTAGAGATGTGAGGGGCGATAATCAAGGCTACGATGGAAGATAGTTTGATCAAAATGTTCATCGAAGGGCCCGAGGTGTCTTTGAACGGATCGCCCACGGTATCGCCCGTTACAGATGCTTTGTGCGGCTCTGATTTTTTATAGTGCGTTTGGCCGTTAATCTCTACGCCTTTCTCAAAAGATTTTTTTGCGTTGTCCCACGCACCACCGGCATTAGATTGGAAGATACCCATCAGCACGCCAGACACGGTAACCCCGGCCAACATGCCGCCCAACACTTCGGGACCAAAGGTAAACCCAACGATAACGGGAGTGAGCAGGGCAATGGCACCGGGTGCAATCATTTCGCGCAGCGATGCTTTGGTAGAGATGGCCACACACTTTTCGTATTCGGGCTTGGCTTTGTATTCCATGATGCCTGGTATTTCCCTAAACTGCCTGCGCACTTCGTTTACCATGTCCATGGCCGCACGGCCAACGGCCGCAATGGCGAGTGAAGAAAAAATGAACGGAATCATACCGCCCACAAATAAGCCTGCCAACACCGGGGCTTTGTAGATATCAATGGAAGAGATACCCGCTACGCCCACAAAGGCGGCAAACAAGGCCAAAGAAGTCAGCGCGGCTGAGGCGATGGCAAATCCTTTTCCGGTGGCAGCAGTCGTGTTTCCTACGGCATCTAAGTTGTCGGTGCGGTGGCGCACTTCTTCGGGCAACTGGCTCATCTCGGCAATACCCCCGGCATTGTCGGCAATGGGGCCAAAAGCGTCAATAGCCAACTGCATGGCTGTGGTAGCCATCATACCGGCAGCAGCAATGGATACACCATACAATCCGGCAAACTCATACGAGCCGATGATGCCGGCAGCTAAAACTAAAATAGGCAGCAAGGTAGATTCCATACCAACAGAAAGCCCCCCGATAATATTGGTGGCATGACCCGTACCTGATTTTTGCACGATGGATCTTACCGGGCGCTTGCCCATAGAAGTATAATATTCGGTAATGAGGCTCATTAGAGTACCCACTACCAAGCCAATAATAATAGCGATGAACACATCAGTAGATGTAAACTCCACTCCGCGATGTATGAGCGTGTCGGGCAATAGATATTTTACTGCGAAGTAAGAGGCAATGGCCGTCATAATGATAGAAGACCAGTTGCCGATGTTGAGCGCATTTTGCACACTGTCGGTTTCGTTTTTGATGCGCACAAACCACGTGGCCACAATCGAGAAAATCAATCCGAGGCCTGCTGTTACCATAGGCAGCAAAATAGGAGCGAGGCCTCCAAAATTATCTGCGGATGCAATCTCCTGACCCAATACCATGGTAGCTAAAATGGTTGCCACATACGAGCCAAACAGGTCGGCACCCATACCGGCCACATCGCCCACGTTGTCGCCTACGTTGTCGGCAATGGTGGCGGGGTTGCGCACATCGTCTTCGGGTATTCCGGCTTCTACTTTTCCTACCAAGTCAGCGCCTACGTCAGCGGCTTTGGTATAAATCCCTCCGCCTACGCGGGCAAACAGGGCAATGGATTCGGCACCTAATGAAAAGCCGGCCAATACTTCAATGGCTTTGCGCATCTCAATTCCTGTAATGGCGGCTCCTTCGGGCACGAAATATTTATAAAATACGATGAACAATCCGCCAAGTCCTAAAACAGCGAGACCCGCTACGCCTATGCCCATCACAGAGCCTCCGGTAAACGATACATTCAATGCCTTGGCCAGCGAAGTGCGTGCAGCCTGTGTGGTGCGCACGTTGGCTTTGGTGGCTATCTTCATACCGATAAAGCCGGCCAACCCCGAAAGCAAAGCGCCTATAATAAAAGATACTGCTATAACCGGGCTGGATTCAGGAATCAGTGTGCCAGACCAGCCTAAGAAGATGGCGGCAACCAGGGCAAACACACCAAGTATGCGCCACTCGGCTTTCAGAAATGCCATGGCACCGCGTGCAATGTAGCCGGCCAGTTCCTGCATTTTTGGCTCGCCAGCATCTTGCTTGCTAACCCAGGCAGATTTAAAAGCGGTGATTAATAAACCAAGGAGGCCGATGGCCGGAATAAGAAAGAGTACAGCGTTCACAGGACTATAAGTTTAAATTATTTAGTATTAAAAAAGCGGCTGCAAAACTAACCAAAATTGGCAAACGGGAGGGTTTGATTTTCAAAAACTTTGGATAGGTCAGCCCTGCAAAATACGGTACAGCTCTAAATTGAGGTAGTAATGGTAGCCCCGCACAGTCCGTTTTTCGAGTATTTTCATTTCAGCCAGTCGGTTGAGGTAATTTCGGGCTGTGTTTTCAGAATAAAAACCATTTTCTGTTAAGTGAGCTACTTTTGTGAAGGGCTGGGTAAAAATAGTTTGAATCAGTTGCTCCGGGCGCTTCAATTTTTTCTCTTTTTCAATTTCGTGAAGGATTGAGTCTTTTAGGTTGATAATGTCTGTTATTTTATGAAAGGTAATGTGTGCTGTTACTTCAACGGCTTTCAACATGAAGAGAAGCCAAAACTGCCAATCGCCACGTTGCGAAACCCCCGATAGGCCTCGGTAGTAATTTTCTTTTTCTTGGTTGATATACCGGCTTAAGTACAGGATTGGATAATCGAGTAATCCCTTTTTTACCAGCAGGTGAATGTTAAAGATTCTTCCCGTTCGCCCATTGCCATCGCGGAAAGGGTGAATAGCTTCAAATTGAAAGTGGCTGATAGCCATTTTCAACAAAGGATCAGTATTATACTGCTCATCGTCATTAACAAAATCCAGTAGGTTTTGTAGCTTCTTCTCTACGATACCATCTCCACGTGGCGGTACATACGCAGGTTTTCCTGCATTAGGGCCGCTGCCGCTTTGCTTTATGTAGGTGGGCACAAACGCTGGCCTGATCCCATCGTTTGATTCGTTGACTATACGGTAGATGCTGATGAAATAATTCTGATCAAATTGTTGCTTCCGTAAATACTCGTGGCCGCTCCACAATGCCTCCCGGTAACGAAGAACTTCTTTGGCCGGGCTATTTATTTGTTCCGATAGATTTTCACTAAATGCTTTGTACAGTTCATCATCGGTAGTAAAAATATTTTCTATGGCACTCGATTCCTTTGCTTCTTGCAAACTGATAGTGTTGATGAGAAGCCCCTGATTGGGTATGGCAATACTTCTTCCATACAATCTGCCCAGCGATTCTTTGGCAGCAGACAGTGCTTCATAGATTTCAACATGGCGATAAATTTCTTCTGCGATGGGCAGATCGGGCAGATCATTCCATGGCATGCTGCGGTCAGGGTTGATTTTATAAATGTTTTCAGACATTATTTGTGTCAGTGCTTAAGGCCGGCTTCAGTTTAACTACTCAAATTTAATGTGGTAAACCCAATCAAACATTAAAATTTGAAATATTTAATGTCGCCAAGTCAATTGTGTTTCATGCCCGAATACGGACGGTTTAGTTCGTTTTTGATCTAATCATATTTAGTAAAACTGCTACTAAGCTATAAAAACGGTGTTTTTTGGGTGGCACTAAGATTGAATACTGTGGCAACAAAAAATAAATTCCTTTTTTATGCTGCGCAATTACCTCATTACCGCCTTCCGCAATTTGATCCGTTCCAAAAGCACCACAGCCATTAATGTAGCCGGGCTTACGCTGGGCGTTACCGCCAGTTTGATTTTGTTTTTAATGGTGCGTTACCATACCAGTTTCGATCAGTATCATGCCAAGGCTGACCGCATTTACCGTACGGTGCACGAAGCGGATGGCAACCAGGGAAAAAACTACTTTGCCGGTGTGCCGCCTGCCTTTTGGGAAGCATTTAAAAATGATTTTCCCGAAGCCGAAGAAGTGGCGTTCGTCTCTTACCGGGCGGGAGACATGATTGCCGTGCCCCAACCCCACGAAGCAGCAAAAAAATTTGGCGATGACAACGGCATTGTGTTTACACAACCTGCCTTCTTTAAAATTTTTGACAGAAAAATAATTGCCGGGGCTTCCTCAAAAATTCTGGACGAACCCAACCAGGCCATCCTTTCCAAAAAAGCAGCCCAGAAATTTTTTAACCGCACCGATGCCGTAGGCGAACTGATTGCCCACGATGGAAAAGAATACAAAGTGGCCGCCATCATGGAAGATTTTCCCGCCAATACCGATTTCCCTTTTCAGGTGGTGCTCTCCTATGTTACCATCAAAAAAGAAAAAGACGCAACCGGGTGGAATGGAACCTGGAGCGATGAGCAATGTTATTTTTTGTTAAAACAAAATACTTCGATAGATGAAATCGAAAAACGACTGCCCGCCTTTTACAAAAAATACCAGGGCGATAAAAACAACGACCATACCGTGTACCATGTGCAGCCACTGGCCACCATCCACTCCGACACGCGCTACGACAACTACAACTACACCACGGTAAGCAAAGAAAAGATTACAGCCATGTTGGTAATTGCTGTTTTTCTGATCATCACGGCTTGCATCAACTTTATCAATATCGTTACGGCCGAGGCCATCCGCAGGTCGAAAGAAGTAGGCATACGCAAAACATTGGGCAGTACGCGCACGCAGTTGGTGGCGCAGTTTTTGGGCGAGTCATCGCTGGTTACGCTGCTGTCAGTGGTATTGGCCGTGGGCTTTGCCCAACTCGTACTGCCCACGCTCAATACATTTTTAAAAACCAACCTGTCGGTGGATTGGGCACATGAGCCGCAGTTGTTGTTTTTTCTTTTGTTGCTCATTGCCGTGGTATCTGTGCTGGCGGGGCTGTACCCGGCTTTTGTGGTGTCGGGCTTTAAGCCGGTGTTTGCCATGAAAAATCTGATCAGCAACAAAAATTCATCCGGTTATATGCTGCGCAGAACATTGGTGGTGATGCAGTTTGTCATCTCCCAGTTTTTGGTCATCACCACACTTGTCATGATCCGGCAAATGGATTATTTCAACAAGAAGGATTTAGGTTTTAATAAAGACGCGGTGGTGAATATCCCGATTCCGGAAAATTTACGCAACGGATTTTCGGACGGCACCAGCAAAATGAAAACCCTGCGCGAAGAAGTGTTGAAGATGCCGGGCATACAGCAGGCCAGCCTTTGTGTTAATGCGCCTTCATCGGGTAGTGTGTACAGTACGCATGTGATTGTGGAAGGGAAAGCCGACCCGCTGGGTGTTCAGCTAAAACCGGCCGATGGCCGCTACCTTAGTTTGTACGAACTGAAATTATTAGCCGGCAAAAATAGTCCCGACCTCGATACGGCTCAGGGCTATATCGTCAACCTGAAGATGGCCAAACTGATGGGCTTCCAGCGTGCCGAAGACGCGCTGGGCATAAAAATAAAACCGGCCGGTAGAAATTTTTATCTGCCCGTGGTGGGAGTAGTGCAAGATTTTCACACCATGTCATTGCACGAGCCTATTGAGCCTACCATGATTTACAATACGATGAGAAACTACTCTAACCTTTCCATCAAGGTAAACCTGGGTAGGTTTCAGGAAACGGTAAAACAAATTCAAAAAATATGGGAAGCTTCTTACCCCGAACATATTTTCTCTTACAAATTTTTAGATGAAGAACTGAAAGAGTTTTATGAAAACGAACAGCGCATGTCAACCCTCATTACAGTGTTTACATCCATCGCTATTTTCATCGGTTGCCTGGGGTTGTTTGGTTTGGCTACTTTCATGGCCAACCAAAAAACCAAGGAAGTGGGTGTGCGCAAAGTGATGGGCGCATCGGCAGAAAGCATTGTGTTGTTGTTTTCCAAAGAATATGTAAAACTGATTTTGATAGGCTTTGCCGTAGCCTCTCCGTTGGCGTGGTATGTTATGGATCAATGGCTGAGCACCTTCACCTACCGCATTGCCATGGATGGGCTGGTGTTCTTCAGCGGACTGGCTATTACGTTTGTTATCGCTATGGCTACGGTGGGGTATCGCTCGGTAAAATCGGCATTGGCTAACCCGGTGAATAGTTTGAAAAGCGAATAGCACAATAAAAAATTACAGAATACAAATTTCAAATGGAGTACCTACTAACCTGCAACTCTTCTAACCCTGAACATTAAACTTTGAACCAACATGTTTACCAACTATCTCAAAATCGCCTTCAGAAACCTGACACGAAACAGTGTTTATTCTTTTATCAATATTGGTGGGTTGGCGGTAGGCATTGCCTGCAGCTTACTGATCTCCCTTTGGGTGTGGGATGAAGTAACGTACGATCGTTTCCATGCCAATGCAGATGTGCTGGGCAAAATCTTGATCACCGATTATTTTTCAGGGAAAGCCGCTACCTACGAATCGGCTCCGCTGGGGCCTTATGAATTTCTGAAAACATTCGACAGCCGGATTAAGAACACAGCCGTAGCGTACTGGCCCAATAATTATTTATTGTCGGTAGGCGAAAAAAAAATCAGTAAGCAGGGGCAGTTCGTTAGTCCTGAATTTTTGCAGATGTTTCGTTTCCCTCTTTTAAAAGGATCGGCCAATGCGTTGAACGACCCCACGTCTATCCTCATTACCGAGTCGGTGGCGAAGGCCTTATTTGGCAACCAGGATGCCATGGGGCAAATGGTACGCCTCGA
Organism: Bacteroidota bacterium; assembly: GCA_018267215.1. Classification (GTDB taxonomy): domain Bacteria; phylum Bacteroidota; class Bacteroidia; order Cytophagales; family Cyclobacteriaceae; genus ELB16-189. The sequence continues at coordinate 59,585 of JAFDYX010000027.1, read as the reverse complement.
TAATAAAACGGATTTTAAAGTGGCCGGAATTTTGAAAGACCTTCCGTCCAACTCATCGTACTCTTTCGAGTTTCTGGCTCCATGGATTATTTATGGAGAGAGTTGGGCAAAGCGCCATAAAGATAATTGGGATGACCAGTCGTACCCAATCGTGGTAGAACTACAGGCAGGCGCCAACCTGGATGACTTGAATAAAAAACTGACGGCACTTTTTCGTGAGAAGAAAAAGGATGAGAAGTGTGAGATGTTCATTCAACCACTGAAAGAGTGGCGCCTGTATTCACATTTTGAAAATGGAAAGCAAAGCGGGGGCATGATTGAATCGGTGCGCCTCTTTTCGGTTACGGCAGGTTTTATCCTGTTAATAGCGTGCATCAATTTCATGAACTTAGCTACTGCCCGCAGCGAACGGAGAGCACGCGAGGTAGGCATACGCAAGACTGTTGGCTCCAGAAGAAAAGAATTGATCGGGCAATTTATTGGCGAGTCGGTATTGGTTACAGCAATGGCATTTATGGCTGCCATTGTTTTGGTAGAATTAGTGTTGCCATTGTACAACGTATTGGTTGACAAGAAACTCAATATGGCGTATGCCTCGCCTTTGTTTTGGTTCTTTTCTATTGTATTTATTTTAGCAGTAGGATTTTTTGCCGGCAGCTACCCGGCTTTTTACCTGTCTTCGTTCAACCCGGTAAAAGTGCTGAAAGGAAATCTGAATGTGGGGCGCGGAGCCATTGCCCCGCGCAAAGTGTTGGTATCGCTGCAGTTTTTCTTTTCTATTTTTCTGATGGTGGGCACGCTGGTAATCTACACCCAGATACAGCATGTAAAAAACCGGGAGGTGGGCTATGACCGCGAAAACCTGATCATGGTAAGCGCTAACGCGGAGATGGGCAAAAATTTTCCTGCCATCGAAAAAGAGTTAACCGCCTCGCATCTGGCTTCATCGCTCACGGTTTCCAGCAGCCCCATTACCGATATTTTCGGGAATAACACACTGGATTGGCCAGGCAAAATTGCCGGGCGGGAGATATTGTTTGCACGTGTTATTGTAGGAGCTAATTACACTAAGACGATGGGCATCCAAGTGCTGGAAGGCCGCGATTTTTTGGAAGAACATAAAAGCGACAGCAGCGCGATGCTGCTGAATAAGGCAGCCGTTGACGTGATGAACTTGCACGATCCGGTTGGCGCGCAGATAAAACTCTGGAACAAAACCTGGACGGTAGTAGGTGTGCTCGACAATGTTTTAATGTCGTCTCCCTTTGCCGAAGTGCGGCCGGGTTTCTTTTTGTTTACCCCCAATGGAGCCGAAGTGGTTACCATCCGCTTGGAAAAATCAGACAACCTGAACAACACATTGGCAGAAGTGGAGCGTGTATTTAAAAAATATAATCCCTCTAATCCTTTCGAATATCATTTTGTAGATCAGCAGTTTGCTACCAAGTTTGCCACCATTAACCTGACCGGCAAACTGGCTTCGCTGTTTGCTTTTCTGGCAGTATTCATTACCTGCTTAGGCCTATTTGGGCTGGCCACATTTACTGCCGAGCAGCGCACCAAAGAAATAGGTATCCGCAAGGTGCTGGGAGCAAGTACACTGGGCATTGTTAACCTGTTGTCAAAAGATTTTACGGTGTTAGTGTTGGTAGGCTTTGGGTTAGCCGCACCTGTTTCGTGGTGGGGGCTGAATAACTATCTGCAAGCATATCATTACCGGGTAAGTTTCGCCTGGTGGATTATACCCGCTGCCGGGCTCTTCACGTTAGGGCTTACATTGGTTATAGTTGGCACACAGGCCGTTCGCTCTGCATCGGCTAACCCGGTGAATAGTTTGAGAAGTGAATAACACGATGATCATTTTAAATGACAGATTTTAAATTTCAAATGGAGTACCTACTAACCTGCAACTTGTAACCTGTAACTCTTCTAACCTTGAACATTAAACGTTGAACCGATATGCTCACCAATTACCTTAAAATAGCTCTGCGCAATTTAATCCGCAACAAAACTTATTCGGCCATCAATATTTTTGGATTGGCTATTGGTATAGCGTGCTGTTTGTTGTTATCGCTTTATATGGTTGATGAATGGAGTTACGACAAACATCATAATCGGCTCGATGATTTGTACCGTATCGTTTCTTCATTTCAGTCTGATCGAGGATTGAATAAAACTACTAATGCTTCGCCCGCCATTGCCATGGGGTTGAAAAATGAAATTCCTGAAATTGAAACTGCCGTACGTGTGCTCAACCCACCCAATGCGCCCCGACAGCTGATCAGGTATCAAGATAAATTATTTTATGAAACAGATGGGCTTCTTGCCGACTCTACTTTGTTTGAAGTGTTTAGATACAAATTAATAGAAGGCAACCCTAAGAAGGCACTGGTGGAGGCAAACTCGGTTGTTCTTTCTGATAAACTCGCTACCAAACTTTTTGGTAATGAACCGGCAATCGATAAAATAATTTCTATTACCCAAGCAGGTCAGCCGCAAGAATATAAAGTAACAGGTGTTTTTTTTGATAAATACAAAAGCCATATCAAAGCAAATTTTTTTATATCAATAACAAGCTCTGGTGGCATTGCTGAGTACATCCGAACAGAGGCTGCAAACTTTTGGGCTATCAACAACTTTGTACCGTCATACGTTAGGTTGGTAAAAGGACATGACAGGACAGCTGTTGAAAAAAAAATGAACGAAGTGCTACAGAAATACGGAGCAAAAGAATTGAAAGCCTACGGTATGCAGAAATCACTTTTGCTTGAATCGGTGAAAGACATTTACTTGAAATCGGACTTTAGTCAAAGCCCTCGTATATACTACCTCTACACGGTTGGCAGCATCGCTATTTTTATTCTGCTCATTGCTTGTATCAATTTTATGAACCTCTCTACTGCCAAAGCAACCAAGCGTGCTACTGAAATAGGCATCCGCAAAACGATGGGTGCATTCCGGTCGTCATTGATCAAACAGATTTTGGGTGAAGCAATGCTTATCGTTGTAATTGCCATCGCACTAAGTATTGTAATCACTCAGTTTTCTCTTCCGATATTTAATCAGCTTACAGGAAAAAACATTTTGTTTGGAAGAGAAACAATTATATACTCTGCCTGGGCACTTCTGATCCTTGCCATTGTTACTGGGCTTGTTGCCGGTAGTTATCCGGCTTTTTATTTGTCATCATTTCAGCCGGCAGAAGTATTGAAAGGAAAACTTAGCAACGGAAGTTTTTCTGGCCAGTTACGTCAGGGGCTTGTAGTGTTTCAGTTTATTATAGCCATTGTGCTGGTGAGTGCTATTTTCGTTGTTTCAGATCAACTGAAGTTTATCAGTAATAAAAATCTTGGTTTCAACTCAGAATCAAAAATTGTTTTACCGCTTCGTTCGGATGGAGCACATCAGCACTATCAAACATTAAAAAAAGAGTTGCTGAATATCAGCCAGATAAGTGCCGTCTCTGCGGCAGGGTATATGCCCGGATCTGAGGTGCTTACAGACATGATGTTTTATGCTGATGGTGGAAATATGGATAAAGCTATTTTGAATAAACGTATCAGTGTAGATCACGGATATATTGAATTGATGGACATGAAAATAATAGCAGGCAGAGCATTTAACATGAATCGGAAATCTGAAAGCAAAGGAAATGTGATTTTGAATAGAACATCTGCTGAAAGATTTGGGTTTACTCCCGAAAAAGCTATCGGTCAAAAAATTCATTTTGAGTATGAAAAAAATAGGTATGATTTTGAAGTGATTGGCGTAGTAGAAGATTTCCATCAAGTTTCTATGCGCTCTATGATCGAGCCGATGTTATTTGAGATGGGAGACAATGATAATACTTTTGATAATGTTGTCATCTCGTTGTCCACCACTCAGTTTGATCAATCACTCCATTCCATTGAAAAAATATGGAAGTCATTAATTCCGGAAACACCTTTTGAATATTCCTTTTTAGATCAAGATATTCAAAGGCAATACGATGAAGATCATAAAATGGCAGGTATCATTTCAGGCTTTGCAGCCGTTGCCATATTTATTTGTTGTTTAGGGTTATATGGCTTGTCATCGTACATGGCCGAACGCAGAACGAAAGAAATCGGCATCCGCAAAGTGATGGGCGCGAGTGTGCAGCAGATCGTCAGGATGATATCATCTGAGTTTGTAATGTTAGTTTTGGTTGCGCTGGTTATCGCAACACCTATTGCCTGGTATGCCATGAACAAGTGGCTGCAAGGTTTTGCCTATCGAACAGAAATCAGCGGATGGATATTTGTATGGTCGGGCGTAGTAGCAGTGCTGATAGCATTGATAACAGTCAGTTTTGAGTCAATGAAAGCCGCCTTAATGAATCCCGTTAATAGTTTGAAAAGTGAATAGCACAATAAAAAATTACAGAATACAAATTTCAAATGGAGTACCGACTAACCTGCAACTTGTAACCTGCAACTTGTAACCTGCAACTCTTCTAACCTTGAATATTAATATTAAACGTTGAACCGATATGCTTACCAACTATTTTAAAATCGCCTTTCGCAGTTTGTTGAAAAACGGCACGTACTCTGCCATCAATGTAGGTGGGCTGGCAATCGGGCTGGCTGCCAGCATGCTCATTTTTCTTTGGGTGGCCGATGAGTATTCGTACGACAAATTCCATCCCAACTACCAAGACATCTATTCTTTATACCAAAGCCAGCAGTGGTCGGAAGGAGTTGGTACGAGCAACAGCATGCCGTACAGCCTAAAAGATGCCCTGCTTGCCAGATCAAGTAAAATAAAATATGCCGCGATGACCAACTGGGGCGAAGGAAACATGTTGCAGGCAGGGAATATGCGGTTGAACAAACTCGGCCTTTCGGCTAGTGAAGATTTCTTTAAAATTTTTGGATTCAAGTTTTTGTCGGGCGACCCGCAGACAGCGTTGAAAGAGCCCACCAATATTGTCATTACTAAATCTACTGCCATAGCTTTTTTCAATAACGAAAATGCACTGAATAAAACTATCCGTATAGACCAAGGCGATGAACTGAAAGTAACGGGCATTGTGGAGGATGTGCCCAAGCAATCTTCTTTCAATTTTGATTATGTTTTGCCTTTTGCTTTTTATGAGAAAACACAACCTTGGATACAAAATGCAAAACAGAGCTGGAACAACAATTCATTTCAGATGTATGTGCTGCTGCAAAAGGGAACACAGCAAGCGGATGTCAATCATTCGATTGGCACGTTGATCAAAGAAAACAACCCCAAGGCGCCCACAGCAAAATTATTTCTTCACCCGATGAGCCAATGGCGTTTGCACTCCAATTGGGAAGAAGGCGTGAACACCGGTGGGCAGATTATCTATGTTCGGTTGTTTACCGCCATTGCCGTATTTGTATTGATTATTGCCTGCATCAACTTTATGAACTTAGCCACCGCCCGCAGCGAAAGCCGTGCGCGCGAGGTGGGCATCCGTAAAAGTGTAGGCTCGGGGCGCAGGCAACTGATCGCGCAGTTTTTGGGCGAATCTATTGGCATTACATTCATTGCTTTTATGTTGGCCATCGTGCTGGTAGAACTCGCGCTGCCCGGGTATAACCTGCTGGTGAAAAAAAATATTTTTATTGATTACGCCAGCCCCGTGCTGTGGTTGGGTGCGCTGAGTTTGGTTTTAGTGATCGGTATTTTTGCCGGCAGCTATCCGTCATTTTATCTCTCTTCGTTTAAGGCCGCGCAAGTGCTGAAAGGAAAAGTGAATGTAGGCAAAGGAGCCAGCACACCTCGCAAAGTATTGGTTACCTTACAATTTGGGTTTTCTATTTTTCTGATCATCGGCACCATTGTCGTTTATCAGCAAATACAACACGTAAAAAACCGCGACATCGGTTACAACAAAGAGAACTTAATCCAAATCTGGACCAACGGAGAGTTAGAAAAGAATTTTGAAACGATACGGCAAGAGCTTATCCGCACAGGTGCAGTTAAATCAGTTTGCAAAAGCAACAGTCCGGTTACATCTATTTTTTCTAACAACGAAGTGAAGTGGCCTGGTAAAACCGACAATGCCCGCGTGGCCTTTAGCACTATCGCCACCGAGTATGATTATACCGAAACGATGGGCGTGAAGATGATAGCCGGGCGCGATTTTTCGCGCGATTTTGAAAGCGATAGTACGGCCGTGATTGTAAACGAAGCGGCAGTAAAAATGATGGGCATGAAAGACCCCATCGGGCAGACCATTTTGGGTTTGGGCGATGGAAAATTTCATATAATCGGTGTGATGCAAGACATGGTGATGAATTCGCCCTACAGCCCGGTGGAGCCGCTGACTTTGTTTTTCAACCCCGGGTGGAGCAACACGGTTACCCTGCGCCTGCAGCCAACTACCGATATGCCCAACGCACTGGCAAAAGTGGAAGTGGTATTTAAAAAACTCAATCCTAACTATCCATTTCAATATCGTTTTGTAGATCAGGATTTTGAAAAGAAATTTTCCAGTATCAATCTGATCAGCCGACTGGCCGGTATTTTTTCTGCGCTTGCTATTTTTATTACCTGCCTTGGTTTGTTCGGGCTGGCCGCTTATACGGTAGAGCTGCGCATGAAAGAAATTGGCATCCGCAAAGTGCTGGGGGCACCCGTCAGCAGCTTGGTGCTGCTGATCTCCAAAGATTTTTCGAAGCTTGTGGTGTTTGCCTTTTTGTTTTCTGCTCCGGTGGCGTGGTGGTTTTTAAACGACTTTTTACAACAATACCAATACCATACTGAGGTGATGTGGCAAGTGCTGGCAGGCGTAGGTTTTTTTGCTTTGCTTCTTACGTTGGCCATTGTAAGCCTGCAGGCTTTGAAAGCTGCTGTGATGAACCCGGTGAATAGTTTGAAAAGCGAATAGCACAATTAAAAATTACAGAATACAAATTTCAAATGGAGTACCTACTAACCTGCAGCTTATAACCTGCAACTTGTAACCTGTAACTCTTCTAACCTTGAACATTAAACATTGAACCGATATGCTAACCAACTATTTTAAAATCGCCTTCAGGAATTTATTGCGCTATAAATCTTTTAGCGTAATCAACATTGCGGGGCTTACCATTGGGCTGATTACTTTTTTAATGATCAGTTTGTATGTAACAGACGAACTCTCGTTTGATCGGTTTCACGAAAAAGCTAATCGGGTTTTCCGGGTAAACATCAAATCCGATTATGATAACCAGACACACCAGTGGGGCAAGGTGCCCAACAAAGTAGCGCCCACCGTGGCTAACGAAATCCCTGAAGTGGAAAAAGCTGCGCGCGTATTTCATCACAACTTTGGCGACATCGCATTTATATCTACCGACAAAGAAAAATTTGCCGAGAAGGAATTGTATTTCGCAGACCCTGCCATTTTCGATATCTTCTCTATTCCGTTGCTTGAGGGCGATCCTGCAAAAGCCCTGGCACGCAAAGGCACGGTTATCCTCAGTGAAACAGCAGCTAAAAAATATTTCGGTAGCCAAAGCCCGGTGGGTAAGAGTATTACGGTTGACAACTTCATCAATTTAGAAGTAACAGGTGTGTATAAAGATTTTCCTTCTCACTCTTCGCTCGCCTGCCAGGTTATCGGATCGTTTTCTTCCATCCATTTCGGACGAGATGAAAACCAAAACTGGGGCAATGCCAGCTTCGAAACTTTTTTGTTGCTGAGAGAAAAAACATCGCCCGCTATTGTGAACCAAAAAATTGCAGCCATGCTGGAACACAACATTCCCAAAGACGACCGCTGGTTTTCGCTCTCGCTTCAGCCGTTGGTTGACATCCACCTCCATTCCGATATGTTGGAGGCGAGCTTTGATCGTCAGGTGTATGGAGATTATAATCAAGTAAAAATTATGATGATGCTGGCATTGGCTGTGTTGATTATCGCAGCCGTAAACTACATGAACTTGACCACGGCCCAATCGCAACGGAGAAATAAAGAGGTGGGCGTTTCCAAAACATTGGGCGCTACCTTCGGCCAGATGAGTTTTAAATTTTTCTTCGAAGCCTCGATCATTGTTTTTATATCGCTGGTTTGCTCGGTTTGTCTGTTTTGTTTGCTGCTGCCATTTATTAACAACCTGACCGGAAAAAATATACAGGCCGCCTATTTATTCAATCCTTATTTTATCGGCTCGTTTGTGGGCGTGTGGCTTTTGCTCACGATGCTGTCGGGGTTTTACCCGGCTTTTTATCTGTCTTCGTTCTCGCCTAAATCGGTCATTCAAAAAGTAGCAGCTTCCCGTGGTCAGGCTGCGGTGCGCAAGGGGCTGGTTGTGTTTCAGTTTTCTATTTCGATCATCCTTATTTGCTGCACACTTATTTTTTATCGGCAGATGAATTTCATCAGTCAAAAAAAATTAGGATATAAACCCGAACAAGTGGTGGCGGTGATGGTATCGGCAGCCAAACAAGAGAAGCAGATATCGTCTCTTAAAACAGAATTCGAGTCGTTGCCCGAAGTGAAGAAGGTGAGTATCAGCCAGTCGTATCCGGGCATCGGCACCAGTGGCTATACTCTTACACCCGAAGGCCTCGAACAAAGAGGCACGTCTATTTTGGCAACACGTGCGTCATCAGAAATAATAGATGTGTTGGGCATCCATTTATTGGCAGGAAAAACATTGCCTGAAACGAAAGACCCCAAAGACACTACCGTGCAAGTGGTACTCAATAAGTCTGCAATAGATTACTTGCACCTGACGCCCGAGGAAGCGATTGGCAGGCACGTTAAGATTTTTTACAATCAGCCAACTGAAATAGTAGGTGTAGCCGAAGATTTTCATTTTGGCTCGATGCACCAAAAGATAAGCCCGTATTGTTTTAACAATTCGAGAGACAATTCGATGGGCTATTTGTTGGTGCGCATGGATACAAAAGATGTTAGCGCCACTTTGGCCAAACTCGAAAGCACGTACCAAAAAATAATCCCTTCGGCTTTCGAGTATTCTTTTATTGACGAGCAAATGGCTAAACTTCATGCTGCCGACAAAAGGCTGACGGTGGTGGTAACGCTCTTTGCCGGGCTTGCCATTTTTGTGGCTTGCCTCGGGTTGTATGCGTTGGCAGCCTTTACAGCCGAACAAAAGACAAAAGAAATAGGCATCAGAAAAGTGATGGGCGCCAGCGTGGCACAGTTGGTAAACATGCTCTCCAAAGAATTTTTGCTATTGGTTGTTGTTGCGTTTGCTGTTGGCATTCCCGCCAGTTATTATTTGATGAACCGCTGGCTGGAAGGTTTTGCCTACCGCACGGAAATTGGCTTGTATGTTTTTGTATGGGCCGGCATAATCAGTTTGGTAATCGCTTGGTTAACGGTAAGCATAGAATCACTGAAAGCAGCCCATGCCGACCCGGTAAAAAGTTTGAGGAGTGAGTAACATAATCTTCAATCTCAGATTAGAAACTACATTATCTGTAATCTGAGGCCTGTAACTTGAAATTGATAGAGCCTTGATTTTAATTTCTGAACCACTTAAATGAATCAATATGTTCCGCAATAATTTGAAAATTGCCTTTCGTTCGCTGCTAAGATTTAAAGGCTATTCAGTGATCAACCTGCTGGGTTTGTCGCTCGGACTGATGTGTGGCACGATTATCCTTTTGTATGTAATAGATGAACTTTCGTTCGATCAATTCCATGAAAACAAAGAACGGATTTACCGGGTGATAACCAGCTATGGAGCCACCGCTCAACAAAGCAGCGGCATAGAAACTAACGGATGGCCTGTTGGCAAAATACTGGAAAGAGAATACCCTGAAGTGGAAGCCGTGCTGTATAACCGGAATGCTTCACTTGACATCATTCATGACGGAAAGCGGTTTAAACAAAATAATTTTTTTTCTACACCCGAGCTATTCCAGATATTCTCTTTTCCACTTACAGAAGGGAACCCGAAAACTGCCTTGACCGATCCCTTCACGGTGGTGATCTCAGAAGAGATGGCACAAAAATATTTTCCGGGCGAGCAGGCACTCAACCAAACATTGGTGATGGCCGATACGCTGAACTTCAAAATAACAGGTGTTATGAAAAACATACCTGCCAACTCGCACATACAGGCAGATATGTTTTTGTCGTTCGCGACCTATCAAAAACTGGAACCCGGTTTTTCGTTTGATGATGGCTGGGGAAATTTCAACGTAAGAAATTATTTGTTGCTGAAACCTCATGTGGATTTCAACAAATTTGCAGCCAAGGCCGGCAACATCTATGAAGAAAAGGTAGGTGCTTTGATGAAAAAATATGGAGTGGTTGCCTCCGTGGCTTTTGAGCCGCTGACTAAAATTTATCTGCACTCCAAAACCGGCAATGGTATGGGGCCGATGGGCAGTATTGACAGAGTGTACCTGCTGTCGGGCATTGCTCTTTTTGTAATCCTGTTGGCGTGCATCAATTTTATTAATCTGAGCACAGCTCGTTCGGTTTACCGTGCCAAAGAAGTGGGCTTGCGAAAAGTGGTAGGCTCAAGCCGGCTCAGTCTGGTGCTTCAGTTTTTATGCGAGTCATCAGTGCTTACCCTCTTGGCGCTGGGTCTGAGCCTGATATTGACTGGCTTGCTGCTTCCATTTTTTAATCATCTGCTGGCAAAAAACTATGATCTGCATTCACTGTGGAGTGTAAAATTGATTTTAGGGATGGTAGCCATGACCATAGCAGTATCGTTTTTAGCGGGCTACTATCCTGCCGTTATTATTTCTTCGCTGCAGCTAACTCAGGTATTGAAAGGACAAGTGCAGGCCGGCAGACACGGAGTAAACTTAAGGAGGGCACTGGTTGTATTTCAATTTATGATTTCTGCCGGCTTAGTCAGCGGTACTTTAGTTATAATCCGACAACTTGATTTCATGCAAAAACAAAACCTCGGGTTTGATAAGGATCAAGTTATTGTATTGAAAATCGCTTCTGCCCATAGCCAAGACCACACAAGGTTTGAAACATTTAAAGAACAGATAGGCTCGCTGGCCGATATTACCGAAGCAACTTATGCCAACGGTTTACCCGGCATGCCGGGGTGGAGCGGGCAAATTGCTTACCCGCAGGGAAAGGGTGCTGAGGCATCCGTAGAGGTGGAGTATTTGGCCGTTGATGAGAATTACACCTCAACGCTGGGATTGCAAATAATAGCCGGGAGAACTTTCAGCAAAGATCATCCGGCCGATCTTGGCGATGGCCTGATACTGAACGAGACAGCCGCGAAACAGTTTGGCTGGAAATCAGCCGAAGAGGCTATCGGAAAAAAAGTAGATTCTCCTTCGGGGCAACCTGCCGGCACGGTCATTGGCGTGGTGAAAGATTACCATCAGCACGGTCTGCAGCGTTCTATTGAACCGATAGCGATGGATTATGAACCGAACTATGCCAGCTTCTGCGCAATTAAATACAAGGCTGCCAACACACAGAAACTTCTTTCTGAATTAGAAAACTTGTGGCAGATATCTTTTCCTGGATTTGATTTTCAATACTCTTTTTTAGACGACACGTTTGAGCGGCAGTATCAATCGGAAAAACATTTAGCACAAGTATTTGGCTTGTTCGCGCTCCTCACCATCTTAATTGCTCTGATCGGATTATTGGGACTGGTATCATTTATGGTTAATACACGCCTGAAAGAAATTGGTATTAGAAAAGTATTGGGGGCAAGCGTTTTGTCTATCATCCAATTGCTGTCGAAAGAATTTGTCGGGTTAGTGGTAGTAGCCAATTTATTGGCAGTGCCTGTCATCTGGTATTTTGCCGGGCAGTGGTTGCATCAGTTTGCGTACCGAACGCCAATCTCTCTTTGGTTGTTGCTTGTTACTTTTCTGGTAGCCATCATCCTCACCGTGCTTACGGTTAGCCTTCAGTCAGTAAAGGCCGCCATGACTAACCCGGCTAATAGTTTAAAGAGTGAGTAACTCAATTAAAATTTCAAATCACAAAATACAAATTTCAAATTGAGGGCATACTAACTTTGAGGGCATACTAACTTGTAATCTGCAACTTGTAACCCGCAACTCTTCGAACTAAAACTAAGCCGACTTAGCTCCCAAAAATTCATCCCACTCATTGTGGGCTGAGCCCGTAATGTCGCGCAGGAAGAGGGCGTAGGTAGGCTTAAAAGGTTTGTGCCGCAGTATCATGTTGGCCTCATCGGGTGTATAGTCGCCTTTTTTGGCGTTACATCTTTTGCAGGCAGTGGTAAGGTTTTGCCAGGAGTGTGTGCCCCCGCGCGAGCTGGGCATGACATGGTCTAACGTCAGGTCTCTGCGGATGCCGCAATACTGGCACTCAAAATTATCGCGCTTGAAAATATTTTGCCGCGTCAGGGTTACGCCCTTGTAAGGAGCATGCACATAGCGGTTCAACCTGATTACCGAAGGCATGGGGTAGGCGTGGCTAACGGTGCGCAGCTTGTGGCCGTTGGCCGAGCGCACCATTTCGCTTTTGTTGAGGTAAACCATCACAAAGGCACGCTCTACCGAGCAAACCATGAGCGGGCTAAAGTCCTGATTGAGTACTAAAACACGGCTGTTCACGATGAAAAGATAAACCCAAAGTTTGATTTTAACAACAGGCAATAACCTGAACAGTTTTTTTGATGGCAGGTTAACTGATCAAATGGCGTATAAAGGCCAATGAAAATGTGCGCAATTTTGTTTCCTGCTGAACGATACCTTCTTCGGTCAGGTGGTCTATTCTGACGTGGCCTGAGGCGTGAATGATTTTGTTATCGCCCAGCACAATGCCGGTATGAATGATTTGTCCGGATTTGTCTTTGAAGAAAGCAATATCGCCTTTGGTGGCGTGGGCTGTGTCTTCTACTTTCTTTCCGGCCATTACCTGCTGCTCGGGGCTCCAGGGCAGCGCGTAGCCGCAAATTTTAAAAACCATCTGCACCAAGCCGTGCGCACAGATGCCGAACGGGCTTTTGCCGCCCGCCACTTGCGGGGCATTCAGATAACGACAAGCAATCGTTTCAATAAAATCGCCATTGCGCTTTTGGCTGATCGGCTTGGCTTCGCCATTGAAGGCAAACTGATGATCGAGTTTAAATAGTTCCGAAGTAGAGATGGGTACAATGCTGCCGATGACGATGGGCAACGGATTTTTTTTGTACAGAATAGTTGAAACAATGTCTGTAGTAATCTTAAAATCAGCATGCGTGGCTTGCACAAAATATTCGGGTGTCACCATCACATGATGGTGGGCGTCAATCCAGCCCTGCACTTCGTCATAATTAGTTTTGATCTGAATGCGCTTGCGGTCTTTGCTGGTGGTGATCACTTCGTACACTTCGCCAAACAACAGCTGCGAGAGTTGAAAGCCTTCGCGTGCCTCACTCCAGATGGGCACAACGGAAAGTCGGCAAACGCCAAAGTCATGGTCGGGGGTCACGATAGTTTGATGCGGCTTAGCTCGCGTTTGATGTCTCGGTCTTTGATGCTCTCTCGCTTGTCGTGCAGTTTCTTTCCTTTGCCCAGCGCAATTTCGAGCTTGGCCAGCCCCCGGTCGTTAATGAACAAGCGTGTGGGTATTAATGTCAATCCCTTTTCTTCTACTTTGGCTTCTAATTTTTTTAATTCCGATTTCTTTAACAGCAGTTTCCGCTCGCGGGCTGCTTCGTGGTTGTAATGCGTTCCTTGCGCATAGGCGGTAATGTTAATTCCCTTCACAAAACATTCGCCACCGTTAAAATAACAATAGCCGTCTTGCAGGTTTACTTTCCCTTCGCGAATAGATTTTATCTCGGTGCCCATCAACTGAATGCCCGCCACATACTTATCCAGCAACTCGTATTGAAACGAGGCTTGTTTGTTTCGGATGTTAATGTCGTTGGAAAAACGGTCTTTCATTAGTCTATTAAAAAATCAGTTATGATTATTTAAAAATCGCTCCGACAATCAGTTTCATAAAATTAGCACAAAAGATGAAGTTACAAATAATCGGGTGTCAAATCATATTAATTGGCTTGACCGAGCAGTTCAATATACCGGCTGATAAACTCATCAGCTTTTTTTAAACGGTATTGCATGATAAAACGCGGATGAGCCAACGGAATAATCTCTTCAAAAAAGTTATTTTCCGCATTCAACTTCTTCAGGAATTTAAAATTTTCTCCCTCACCAATACAAAAAGCAATTTTTCGGTTCACCTTCCACTGCAATTGCCGGTACAGACAATCTACGATAAAGGTGTGAAGTTTTTTAGCCAGAGCGGGCACATCGTAATAGTTAAGATTTTTTCCTTGCCTGATAAAACCCAACGGAGATACCGAAGTAATATAAAATTTTTGATAGAATAAATGAGGCCCGCCAAAGGCATCAATCATGCGGTAGATGAAAGAGGCTGAGAGTTCTGATTTCTTAGCATACGAGTTGGAGAAACCGAGTTGATCTAATTGCAACGGATCGGTGAACGGAATGCCCGTCAGCCCTCCGCCCAGCCGCCCCGGGTTGATGCCGAGAATCATCGTGCGGCTTTGGGTGTCGTTATAAAATGTTGTGTAAAAATTTTTACACAGGTGCAATGCTTCCGCGTGCCGATAGGGGTTCAGCACCTCCACACCGGCCGGCAAGCGGGTGGCGATAGAAAGATTTTTTTGAAATGTAAGAATCTGTTGCGCCCAGGTGGTCATTGCAAGAGTTTGACCAGTTTGTTGATCTCTGCCTGATTGCGCGTGGAGTTGATGTTTTCTACAATGCCTTCTTTTTCGCGCGTAGTTAAACGCCAGCTCAGCGAGGCGCGGGCATTATTTTGCCGGATGCTGTCCATGTTCCGTAAGATGGGCACATAACTTTCGGCCTGATATTGAATGTCAATGCGGTGGATGGGTACACGCAGCCAGCTTTGGGCTTCGCCCAGCGCCAAGTCGCTGTTGATGTCTTGAAAATTTTCAAAATTATTGTACACACTGCTGATGGGCTGTGTCAACACATCTACAATGGTGGTGCCGGAGTTGCGTGTGATGTTCTGAAGTTTGGGCGAATCGCGGATAGAGATAAACACAACGCCCGATGTATTTTCGTCTGCCCACGACCGGAACGCGTATAAAAATCGGATGGCATCAGACAGCCCGAAGTTATCGGAAATACCGGCATCCATGATTTGAATGGGTGGGTCGGTGGGCAGCGTGGTGTTGGGAGTGATGTACGGAAAGGTGGCACTCATGCGCAAGGCCGACAGAAAACGCAACTGCGGAGAACCCTGCTCATGAAAAAACCGCATGAAGTCTATGCCGCTGACTTTAGAATGACGATAATGGTCGTTGTGTGTTTCGTAATTCATGAAAGACACCGGCCGGGAGGCGATGTATATTTTGCGGCCATCGTTTATCACGGTGGGGCTGAGGATCATCATCGGGATGATGGCCTTCTTTTCGAAATGGGCATAGTCGGTTACCGGTTTGTCGAGCATCCCCTCGGTGGCATCGTTCAGTTGGTTTTCAAAAGTATAAGCACGGTCGCGCTCGTATTGAATGCCGGCATACTTAAATTTTGTGAAGCCCACAAACAAGTCGTTGGCCAGCAAACTGAAGATGAGCGGGTTCAGGTTGTCGTCCGAAATTTTTTGACGGTGTATAGCCGCATAGGGAGTTACTTTTTCGCCTAATTTTTTTCGCAGTATCAGTTCTCTGAAATAAGCCGCCCCGATCAGCCCGCCAGAGGCACCGGTGATGAGTACGGTGTTTTCCATCAGCTTACCCTGTGTCAGGCTGTCGCTATGTTGCAGCGAGTTGATCGTCCACAGGGCGGCACGCTTGCCGCCACCGCTCACGCAGACAAATACCATTTTGGGTTTGGCTTCTCCGGCAAATTTTTTTCGCCAGTTGCCAAGCTGATCTAACACAACCTGTCTGTCTTGCTCCATCAGCGTGGAGTCGGCCTGCTTTTTTAACGATGTCAGTGTGTAGGGAGCAGGCGGCTCGGCATAGTCGAGGCCGAAGGCTTCATATCTTTTCGTAAAAAAATCTTCTCCTGCCAGGTAGTTGATCAGCAGAAAAAACAGCAGCCCCATGGTGGCGCTCCAGCCGCCAAACCAATACCTGAAGGCGCCAAACATCATAATGAAAATGGTAAGGAATATCATGAAGCTGGCCGCTGCCGGCAATTGAAAGTGCGGATAATCTTTAAAGATGCCCAGCGTGAGCACCATGGCAAAGATGAGTAACTCAATAATGACCAGGTTAAAATGATTTTGATCGAACACCTGCACCACGGTGGCCTTGTCGTAAAACGAGGTGTCCTCCACTTTGCGCACACGCAGTTTGCTGTCCAGGTAATAATCTACCCGCACCTGTTTCTTTCGGGCAATGTCTAATTTATTGAGGGCACTGGCCCGGGTTATCTGCACATTTTGTTTCAACCGTTCGTCAATACGGCACACCATGTATTTAAAAATATCTTTGTTTGTTAACCTGAAGTACAGCGAAAAAAGCAAAGTCATGACGATGTAGCCCAAAAAGAAGCCGGTCAGGTTGAGCGCCAGCAGGTGCCGGGTGCTGTGTTCGTTATTGGTCTGAAAAGCAATGAGCTCATACAAGTACACGCCCAGAAATACTAGTGGGATGAGGCTGTTGTTGATCATGAATTTTAAAAATGGTCGGGGCAGTGTGCCTACAAATGCAAACCGGTGGCCGTCAGAGATGTAGCAGGTGATGTGGAAGGCCATCGTAATACCTGCGGTCATCAATCCCATAATCATGAAGCTGACGATGTTCACCCGGTTGAGGTATTCGGGGTCTAAAAAGAGATAGGGGATGCCCAGATACTTGCCGAAATTTCCGGTTACCATCGCAAATAAAATGATCCAGCAAATCACCAGTACAATGTTCCGCCTGATGTTGTTAAGAAATAACTGAGCAGGGAATGAGTAGATCAGCTTCGGAAAAAAATTATAAAGTCTGCGCATGGGTATAATTCTTTTTCAAGTTAGGGAATTTTACAAATCTAAACAGATGAGTACCTTCGATTTTTCATTTTCACGGTGGCATCTGTTTTTCATATTTATCGTTCTTCGGCAGGCTCGGGCAAAACGCGCACATTGGCCAAAGAATATCTGAGGCTGGCTCTACAGTTTCGGTCTGATTATTATCAGCACATTTTGGCGGTAACGTTTACCAACAAGAGTATGCAGGAAATGAAAGACCGGATTATGCATTATCTCCAGGCATTTATCCGGGGCGAAGAAGATAACCTTGCCCAAGAGTTGATGAACGAATTAAAATTAGATGAAGCCACCTTTCGCGAACGCGTGCGCGAAGTGCAGTCGGCCATCCTGCATGGGTATCAGCATTTTTCTATCAGCACCATTGACGCATTTTTTCAACGTGTGATCCGTTCGTTCACACGCGAGGCCGGTATTTCGAGCGACTACAATCTGGAAATAGAACACGATGACGTAATGGAAATGGTCATCAAAAATTTAATGGACGAGCTGGGGCACAAAAAAGAACTGACCAACTGGATTGTTGAGCTGGCCTTGCAGAACCTGGAAAATGAAAAGTCGTGGGATATGCGCCAGAGCCTACTCAAATTTTCTGACCAGATTTTTCGCGAAGAATTTAAAGCCATAGAAAAAGAGGTAAATGAAACGACAAGTCAGGAAAATTTTTTTCAGGCTACCCGCAACATGTTGTATGCCATACGAGAAGAATTTATTCAATACAATAAGAGCAGGGCACAGCAGATATTTACCGGATTTGTTTCAAGAGGCTTAACTACAGATTATTTTAAATACAAAACGAAAGGAAGTGTCTATACTATTGTAAAAAAACTTGGCCAAGCTACCTCAACAGAAGATAAATTAAATATAAGGGGTGAGATGTACGATGCGGCAAACTGGTTTAATAAAGAGCACCCTCAATACAAACAGTTAGTACAGCAAGCAGAAGTACAATGGGTTTCTCTGTTTCGCGAAATGATGGACAGCCGCGAGAATAAGATGAAAGGCGCCTGCACAGCCGAAGCAATACTCGCCCAGTTTTCTATGTTTGGGCTGCTCTCCGATGTATCCAGAAAACTGAGCGACTATAAACACGAAAACAATATTTTACTATTGGCTGAGGCCGCTTACTTCCTTAGCCAAATTATAGACAATAGCGACACGCCTTTTATATACGAAAAAATCGGTTCATTTTATCGCCATTATCTGATAGACGAGTTTCAGGATACCTCCGGCCTGCAGTGGAAAAATTTAAAACCGCTGATCTACAACAGCCTCGATAGCGGATATGCCTGTTTATTGGTAGGCGATGTAAAGCAGGCTATCTACCGCTGGCGCGGGGGCGATCAAGATTTGCTGCAGCAGCAAGCCGGCCGGGAAGCAGGAGAAAGCCGCACCAAAATATTTTTGCTCGATAAAAATTTTAGGAGCGACTCTGAAATTGTTGCATTTAATAACAGACTGTTTCAAACATTGGCCACCACACTTTTGCCTGCTCAGGGCATTTCAGTAAAAGAGTATAACGATGTAGAACAAACACCTGTAAAAACAGATAATGGATGGGTGCAGGTAACAATGATAGAGGATTCGAAAACGGAAGGATGGAAAACAGCTGCCTTAGCGCAGACTGCCAAGAAGATTGAAGAACTGCAGCAACGTGGTGTGGCACCCGGCCATATCGCTTTGCTGGTTCGTAAAAACAAAGAGGGCGAAGAAATCATTTCATATTTGGCCAAACGAAAAGATTCCTTGTTGGCTCAGCCGGGTTGTGTGTATGATGTTATCTCCAATGAGTCGCTTTGCATAGGCAATGCCTCCACGGTAAAACTGCTGACGGCAGCCATGACGTACCTGCTGCATCCCGAAGATGCCATAGCCCGTACACAATTAGCATACGAGTACACACGCATTCATCAGCCGGGAAAATCGTGGAACGATGTGTTTTTAATTTGCGCCACAGCCGCGTTTGAAAGTTTATTACCCACATCATTTTCAAAACAAAAACATTTTCTGAAAAAACTACCACTCTTCGAGTTGACGGAAACATTGATTGATATTTTTTCTTTAAAAGATCAGTTAACAGAACTGGCCTACTTGCTGGCTTTTCAAAACCGGGTGCTGGAGTTTTCTTATCGCAACCCAAACGACTTGTTGTCTTTTTTGGAGTGGTGGAAAGATGCCAAAGACAAACAATATATTACCGCACCAGCCGATGCTGATGCCATGCGCTTGTTTACACTACATAAAGCCAAAGGCTTGCAGTTTCAATATGTGATCATCCCCTTTTGCGCCTGGGCAACTGATCATGAAGGTAATATGGGGCCATTGCTGTGGGAGAAATTAGAACACGAGCCTTTTTCTTCGTTGGGCTATCTCCCGGTTAAATATTCTTCCGGATTGGCCAATACATTTTTTGAAGAGGTCTATCAAACTGAAAAAAATCGTACCCATTTGGATAACCTGAACTTGCTGTACGTAGCATTTACACGGGCAGAAAAAGGGCTATTTGTTTTTGCACCCTATAATAATAAAAATAATGTGTCCGATTGGGTGCACAAAGCCATCATGCAGTCGCCTGAGCTGGTCGCTAATTGGAATGAAACAACCCTGACTTACCAATCGGGCAGTATGCCGGCCGCCACACCTGTTTTAAAAAGAAAGCCGATCTCATCTTCATTAAGTACATACCTCACCCAATCGTGGCGAACGAAGTTGATCATAAAACGAACGAACACGGAACCCGGCACAGAAGGACAGCGCGATAAGCAGGAGAGAGGCAAACGTCTGCATGCGCTTTTGTCTCGGGTAAAACTGGCCAGCGATGTGGACAAGGCTATATTTTATTTAGAAGCGAGTGGTGAGGTAAATGTTGATGAAAAAAAAGAATTGAATGCAATGCTTACATCTATGCTGGCTAATCCGCAAGTGGCTGACTGGTTTACGGAAAAATGGAATATACAAACAGAGGTATCAACTCTTTCGCCCGGAGGGAAGGAATGGCGTATAGATCGGCTATTGCTGCAAGGTCAACAGGCTGTGGTGATAGATTATAAAACAGGAACTAAACAGAAAAAGGATCAGGAACAGGTTGCCGAATATTGCATGTTGCTGAACGACATGGGCTTTCAAACACAAGGCTACTTGCTTTACCTGAGCGATGAGATGGAAGTGCAACAGGTTACACTTTTAAATCGGAAGAAAGTAAAAAATAAAAATCAGTTGGGGCTTGACTTTACGGCATGACAGACGAATTGGTAAACAAGATAAATGCAGTTCAATCAATCTTCGATCAGTTAGACCGGGCGATAGCATCTTTTCAAAATGAAACATCTCTTCACTGCCAATGGGGTTGTGGCAAATGTTGTTTTAAGCCCGACATTGAAGCCACTGTTTTAGAGTTTCTCCCGTTCGCCCATCATCTATACCAACAAGGATTAGCGGAAGCGTGGCTGACAAAAACCAGCGAATCTGATTCTGCTGTTTGTCTGATATTAAATCCTACCCAAAGCGGGGCAGGGTTATGTTCGCAGTATGCGCACCGCGGGCTGATCTGCCGTTTGTTTGGCTATGCTGCCCGCACTAATAAGTATGGTGAAAAAGAGTTGGTAACCTGTTCAATCATTAAGACCGAACAGGTGGATCAGATTGAAAAAGCAAATGAAAAAATAAAACTGGGGCTGCCGGTGCCTGTAATGCACGAATACTATATGCAGTTGGCTTCTATAGATTTTGATTTATCGCGCGATTTTTTTCCTATCAATGCAGCCATACGGAAAGCTATTGAAAAAGTGCTGAGCTACTATGCCTACCGATGAGTCAAAAAAAAATGCCGGACATGCCGGCATTGGATTTTATCGGTTAAGATCAGATTAATCGTTTCTGCGGAAACCACCTGAACGTGCCGGGCGTTCTTCACGCGGACGGGCTTCGTTCACAACCAGGTTCTTGCCCAAGAAATCACGACCGTTGAGTTCGTTGATGGCATTGCGGCCACCATCATCGCTCATTTCCACAAAGCCAAAACCGCGGCTGCGCTGCGTTACTTTGTCCATGATGACCTTGGCAGAAGATACTTCGCCATACTGGCTAAATAACTCCTTCAACTGATCCTCGGTTGCTTTCCAAGGAATGTTGGCTACGTAAATGTTCATTTGTTTAATAAATTAAGTGAAAAATTTTCTTGCTAACTCAATAAGATCTATGCTGACAATAAACGAATGGATTGAATACTACCAGGTGGGATTTATATCATTAACAGGTGCGAAGGTAGCAATTTATTCTGATTACTTCCAAACTCGCCCTTTGGGCTATTTTGCAAATGACGATAGGGATGAAGGAATATGGTTATTTTATCCAAAAAGACAGCGTGATGTTTACCACCAAGCCAGCGGTAGCCGAATGTCTTTCACAGAATCAGCTACTTGATCAGGTTTAAAGGCAAACCGAACCAAATCTTCCTTTTTGGTAACTCCGGTCAATACTAATATTGTTTTGTAACCCATTTGCACGCCACCGCGAATGTCGGTATCCATGGTATCACCAATAATAGTAGTGTCGGCTGTTTCAAGTCCCAATGCTTTGCGGGCCGAGCGCATCATAACCGGCCCGGGCTTGCCCACCACAAAAGCTTTTACGCCCGTAGCTTCTTCTATCATGGCGCTGGTGGCGGCAATACCCAAATTGTCCCACCCCTTTTTCTTGGGCGATGGATCGCGGTTGGTGATGACGAATTTTGAGCCCGCCAAAATCATGTTCACGGCTTTCTGCACCATCTCCAAAGTAAAATTCCGGCCTTCGCCCAACACCACAAAATCAGGGTCGGAATTGACGAGCGAAATACCATTTTCGTGCAGTGATGAAATCAACCCACCTTCGCCCAGCACAAAAGCTGTTCCTTTAGGTGTTTGGCTCGCCAGAAATGTGCCCGTAGCCATGGCGCTGGTATATACGTGTTCTTCGCTTACCTGAATGCCCATGCGCCCGAGTTTGCGCACCGCATCAATGCGGGTACGCTGGCTGTTGTTGGTCATGAACATAAAAGGAATATTCTCCTTCAATAAGCGGTTGATAAAAACATCAGCTCCGGAAATCAGGGTATCGCCCACATAAATAACCCCGTCCATATCTATCAGTAAACCTTTCATCAATTTTTTGGGGCAAGTTAATGAACTCTTAAATAGAGAGGAGACCCTACAATAGGAAAGTTGAGCAAAATCGTTGGATTATTTTGAATCGGGTACGATCATTCTTACTTTCAAAGTAATTCCTTCCGTGCCGATTACTTCAACAGGCTCACCTTTTGGAATATACTCGCCCCGGGTGAATGCATCGTACACATCGCCAGCTATCAATACTTTGCCGCTGGGGCGAAGCACGGTATAGGCTGTGCCGGCTTGGCCGATCAATTCTTTAGATGCCGTATTAACCGAATAACCCTGCGAACTTTTCTGGGTGTCGGTCAGGGCGATTTTCTTAAAGGCTTTTGTCTGGGTTAGCTTGGCACCGCCAAAAAACAACAGCAAGGCTCCACCGGTAAGCCCGCCAATGGTGGCGAAAGTTGCTTTTACAATAGCACCAAAGGGTACAAATTCAAAATTGAAAAAGTCGTTGTTGAGCATAATCAAAACCAACGATACCACGGTGAGGGTAATTCCCGCAATGCCGGCCACACCAAAACCGGGGATGACAAAAATTTCGGCCAGCAGCAAAAGGATGCCCACAAACAGGGCAATGATTTCCCAATATTGGGCAAGGCCGTTTAAATAATAAGGAACTAAGTAGAGAAGCAGGGCAACAATTGCGGCTGCAATCGGGAAGAGCGTGCCGGGCGCCTGAAACTCAAAATAAATCCCGCCAAGGATGCAAAGAATCAGTATTCCACTAATGAATGGATTCAAGAAAAAGGCAATAATTTTTTCCGTTGCATTCAATTGAAAGTGATCTATCTCGTAATTCTCGATTTTGTTTCTCTTCAAAATTTCTTCGATGGAGTTGACCTTGGCTTCGCAATAGCCGTGTCGGATGGCTTCGAGGGTTGTGAAGGTAATTACCTTGCCGGCCTGCTTGATGCTGTCAATTATAACCCGCTCATCCACCATTCCTTCCGCTATGCGCGGATCGCGGTGGTTTTCTTCTGCGGTCGAGCGCATGATGGAGCGCATGTACGACTGGTATTTGTCGGGTGCGGCTTTGCCATCGCCTTCTACCACGGTGGCTGCCCCGATGCTGGCTCCGGGCGACATGTAGATGCTGTCGCACGCAATGGAAATCAAAGCCCCGGCCGAGGCGGCATCGGAGTTGATAAACACCCAAATCGGTTTTTTAAAATCCATGATCAAATCCACAATCTCCTTGGCATCTGTTAACACACCCCCATAGGTGTCCATGTCAATAACCACATAATCGGCCTGCGTTTTATTGGCATGTGCTAACGACAGTTTTACATAGCGCAGCATACGTGGGTCTATTTCCGCTTTGATGTCCATCACCATTACCTTTTTCTTCGGCTGGGCATAAAGGGTAAAAGAAAGAAGAAGAGGCAGAACGAGCAGCAGTTTTCGCATCATCACAAAGGGTTGTATTTTTGTATAAAGATAATCACGTTTAATTTTTTACGATGAAAATTCAAGGACAAGTGTTGGTATGGAAAGGCGGCATTGGTCGTTTTTTGTTTTTGGCCTCCGGTTTTTGGCTTTTGGCATATACCGGTGCAGCCAGTCCTGCCGATTCGCTTCGGGTGGAGGTAATCAACGGCAAGTCGTTCATCATCCATCAGGTGGATCCGAAAGAAACTCTTTTTGCTATTTCGCGAAAATATAAAGTAACCGTAGCAGAGATTGTGCAACACAACCCCAAGGCCGATGCCGGTCTGGCAGTGGGGCAGGAACTGAAAATTCCTTACGCGCAAAAATCAAGTTCACAAAAAGATAACAGTACCCACAAGGTTGCTGCCAAAGAAACGTTGTTTTCCATAGCTAGAATGTATGATGTGAGCGTAGATGATTTAAAAAAATGGAATAACATGCCAGACAATACACTCTCTGTCGGGCAGGAACTGATCGTCAAAGCACCGGCAGCAAAAGCAACCCTGCCGCCACCTGATTACAAGAGATTGAAGGGCGTACATACCGTAACCGAAAAGGAGACACTCTTTTCGATAGCCAAAACGTATGGAGCTACACTGCAACAATTGCGCGAGTGGAACCACCTCACTACTGACGAAGTGAAGAAAGGGCAACCGCTTTTTGTTCTGCCCCCTATGTCTGTACCCGAAAGCATCACCAGCCAGCCCCAGCCAACGAAGCAGGAAACATTGCCGACAAAACCCGACATCAAAATATCTGAAAGCGTAATCGGGTCTGAAGAAGTTCATGAAACCGGCATGGCAGAACTGATGGACGGAACGGATGGAGGCAGGAAATATCTGGCCTGGCACAAAACAGCCAAAGTAGGTTCCATCTTAAAAGTGCGAAATGAAGCCACACAACGCGAGGTGTTTGTACGCGTGGCAGGCGTATTGAATGCAGCGGAAGGAACTGTGATAAAAATTTCTAAGTCAGCTTACGACAAATTGGGCGCCACCGACTCTAAGTTTAAAGCAGAACTGATCTATTATAAATAATGAAGTCAGGGGCCACCATCTTTTTTCTGGTTGTGTCAATATTTTGTGGCGGACAGAACTTAGTGCCCAACCCCAGTTTTGAAAAATATTACAGTTGCCCCACTACGTATAGTCAGGTAGGCTTTAAAGATTTTGCACCCGGCTGGACTTCGCCCACGCAGGGAACGCCCGACTTATTCAACCGGTGCAGCATTGGCACGGCCGGTGTGCCGCGCAACTGGGCGGGCGTATCGCGCGCTTACGATGGCTGGGGTTATGCCGGCATTTATGTTTGGATAGAACGCGTGGACTACCGCGAGTACCTGCAGGCCAAACTGAAAGAACCACTACAGGCCGGCCGAAAATATTGGGTAGAATTTTATTTCCGTCTGTCGGCTTATTCTAAATACAGCATAGACCGGATTGGTGTGCTGCTGTCAGACTCTACCGCCAAGGCCGACCACGATCTCATCCTTACGTTAGCTCCATCTTACAACCACATCATGGATTCAGCCTACAACAAAGGCACCGGGTTGTGGAACCGTGTACACTTTGAGTATGTAGCCAAAGGCGGAGAGCAGTACATCACACTCGGCAATTTTTCTACCAACGAAGCAACAAAAAAATATCTGATAGCAAACCCGTTGAACGACCAGCCCTTGCTTAAGCGGGCTGCTTACTTTTACATTGATGATGTGGCTGTCATCCCGCTGGAAACGGGAAGTGAAATTATAAAAGATTCGCTCAGCATTGCAGAAGCTACTGTAAAGCCGGATGAAACCTACACGCTGCGGCATATTCGCTTTTCATACAATAGCTATGAGTTGTTGTCTTCTTCGTTTGCTGAGTTAGACCGCCTGGTTACTATCTTACAAAGAAATCCATCGTGGAATGTTGAATTATCGGGTCATACAGATGATCAGGGTACAGATGCTTACAATCTTCAGCTTTCGCAAAGCCGCGCTACCAGCGTAGGTGAGTACCTCGTACAAAAAGGAATCAGCAACGGCCGCATCCATATTTATGGCTACGGCAAAAAACGCCCGGTCATTCAAGGCACAGACGATGATGCCCGGACAGTTAACCGCAGGGTAGAAGCTAAGTTTGTGGATCGCCCCCCTCGTCATTGAAATTGAATCAGAAAACATATTGGGCAGATCTGAAAATTTTTTTAGACGAAAAAGCAGATCAATATAACCGCCCGGCATTTATTACTGATGACCCGGTTTCCATTCCCCATCGGTTTAACAAAAAGCAAGACATAGAGATTGCCGGTCTGATTGCAGCTGTGCTGGCCTGGGGACAACGAAAAACTATCATTAATAAAGCCAGCGACTTTCTGGATAGGATGGACAACAGTCCGCACGATTTCTTATTGAATCATCGCCCTGCTGACCTGAAAATATTTAAAGGCTACAAACACCGAACGTTCAACGAAACAGACGCGCTTTACTTTATCGAGTTTCTCAGTCATTTTTATAAACAAAACGAAACACTCGAAAACGCTTTTGTTGCAGGGCAAGATGAAAACGTAGAGCAGGCATTAGCAGGATTTCACAATTTATTTTTCAGTCTCGATTATTTTCCCGAGCGAACGCGCAAGCACATAGCCACACCTCAAAGAAAATCGGCTTGCAAACGTATCAATATGTTTTTGCGCTGGATGGTGCGAAACGATGGAAGAGGTGTTGATTTGGGAATTTGGAAAACCATATCCGCCAGCCAGTTGATCTGCCCGTGCGATTTGCACGTAGAGCGTGTGGCCAGAAGGCTGAAGTTAATTAAACGAAAGCCGATGGACTGGCTAACGGCTGTTGAGCTGACAAAAAATCTAAAGAAATTAAATCCACACGATCCGGTAAAATATGACTTTGCCCTTTTTGGCTTGGGCGTATTCGAAAATTTTTAGCAGATATTCGAAAAATTTTGATGAACGGATTCTATTCTTGCAAAAAATAGTTTTACCTTTTCATTCAATTCAAAAAAAATAATACGCTATGAACTTAAATGGGGAGGCAGAAAAGAAAAATACATACGATGCCATTGTAGTTGGCTCAGGGATTTCCGGTGGATGGGCAGCAAAAGAACTTACCGAGAAAGGGCTGAAGACACTGGTGCTCGAGCGCGGGCGCGATGTGAAACATCCTGATTACCCGACAGCCAAGTTAGATCCGTGGCAACTTCCCAATGCCGACCGGCCTACACAGGAAGATTTGAAACAACAGGGCGTACAAGCCCGCACAGGCTATACCATCCGGCAAAGTTCCAAGCATTGGTTTGTTAATGATTTAGATTATCCATACACCGAGGTAAAACGTATGGATTGGATGCGCGGCTACCATGTAGGGGGGCGCTCTATTATGTGGGGTCGCCAAAGCTACCGCTGGAGCGATTTTGATTTTGAAGCCAATGCAAAAGAAGGCATTGCCGTAGATTGGCCGGTGCGATACAAAGAAATAGAACCTTGGTACGATTATGTAGAATCGTATATTGGTGTGAGCGGCTCGGCAGAAAATTATCCCTACCTGCCCGATGGAAAATTTCTTCCTGCCATGGAATTAAACTGTGCCGAGTTAGAATTGAAAAAAGCAGTTAAAGATAAGTTTGGAAGATTATTGACGATAGGCCGAACAGCCCATGCTACTGCCCCGCTGCCACACACACCTTGGCGCGGCACATGCCAGTTCAGGGATTTGTGCATTCGTGGATGTCCCTATGGCGGTTACTTCAGCAGCAATTCATGTACTTTGCCGGCTGCGGAAAAAACCAATAACTTAACACTGCGCCCTAACTCTATCGTCTCCGAAATTATTTATGACGAGCAGAAAGGAAAAGCAACCGGTGTGAAAGTGCAAGATGCCGAAACAGGAGAGCAGATTGAATTCTATGCCAAAGTTATTTTTCTGTGTGCGTCAACATTTGCATCAGCTTATATCATGCTTAACTCCACCTCAAAACGTTTCCCCAATGGCTTGGGCAACGATAGCGGAGAACTGGGTTGCAATATCATGGATCACCACCTGGGTGTAGGTGCCGGAGGATCAGTGGAAGGATTAGAAGATAAATATTATTCCGGCCGCAGGGCTAATGGTTTTTATATTCCGCGCTACCGCAACACCGGTAAAGACAAACGCAACTACCTGCGTGGTTTTGGCTATCAGGGAGGTGCCGGCCGCCAGGGTTGGAGCCGGGCTGTGGCAGAACTTTCAATAGGTGCCGACCTGAAAAAATTAGTGTCGGAGCCGGGAGGCTGGACTATCGGAATGACCGGCTTCGGTGAGTTCTTGCCCGTACACGAAAACAAAATGTACCTCAACCATGAGAAGAAAGATAAACATGGGATGTCAACCATTACCTTCGATGCCGAGTTTAAAGACAACGAAAAGAAAATGCGAGTGGATATGGCCAACGATGCGGCCGAAATGTTGGATGCACTGGGTATAAAAAACGTACGTAAGTGGGACAACATTGGCGGCCCCGGATTGGGCATCCATGAAATGGGAACGGCACGCATGGGCAAAGACCCCAAAACTTCTGTGCTCAATAAATACAACCAGGTGCATGCCTGCAAAAATGTATTTGTTACCGATGGTTCATTTATGACATCATCTTCCTGTGTCAATCCTTCGTTAACGTATATGGCCTTTACTGCCCGCGCAGTAGATTTTGCCGTGAACGAACTTAAAAAGCAAAATTTATAATTGAATCTGAATCTTTGAATTATGAATAACTTAATAGACAGAAGAGAAGCCCTCCGCAAGACTGCCCTCATGATGGGCGCAGCCGTGTCGGCTTCCACCATAGCCGCTTTTTTACATAGTTGTAAACCAGCTACAGACCTTAACTATAATCCGGTATTATTCAATAATGGACAGGCCGTGTTGGTGGCAGAGTTGGCAGACATCATTATCCCTAAAACTGATACACCAGGTGCAAAAGATGTGGGTGTGCCGGGTTTTATTGATAAAATTTTGAAAGACTGCTACAAGGAAGAAGATCAAAAAAGTTTTTTGGATGGCCTCAAAGAATTTGATGAGAATGCTATCAAAGCATTTGGCGACAAGTTTGTGGATGGCGATGCCAGCGAAAGGCTTAAATATGTACAGCAAGTGCATGATGAGGCCGTGCAGGCAGCGAAAAGCGATCCGTCCAAGCCTCGCCCCTTTATTTTGAAAATGAAAGAACTCACAATGTTGGGATATTTCACATCAGAAGCCGGAGCTACACAAGTGCTGCAATATCAAGCTGTGCCCGGTGCCTACAAAGGATGTATCCCGCTGGCCGAGGCCGGCAATGGCAAAGCTTGGGCCTCTTAATGGATAACAAAAATGAACTTAGCCCTTCAATACCATTGAGGGGCTTTTTTATTAGCTCCCGTAAATCAAAAACAAAATTTTATAATCCATTACTTCTATGTCTCATCTGGTCTCTAAAAAAACATTGTGGGCGGTAATCGGTGCTTCTTCTGTTGGCACGCTGATCGAGTGGTACGATTTTTTTATTTTCGGCAGTTTGTCAACTGTTCTCTCGCAGCAGTTTTTTCCGAAGGATAACCCCACGGCTGCATTTCTCTCTACGCTCTTAACATTTGCAGTTGGTTTTATAGTGAGGCCTTTTGGGGCGCTGGTGTTCGGGCGGCTGGGAGACATTGTAGGCCGCAAGTACACATTTATGGTAACACTCGTTTTGATGGGTGGCTCTACCTTTCTGATTGGTTTAGTGCCCGGCTACGATTCTATCGGTATGGCTGCACCTTTTATTGTTTTATTGTTGCGTGTAGTACAAGGACTGGCGTTGGGCGGAGAGTACGGAGGTGCGGCCACCTATGTAGCCGAACACTCGCCCGACCATGAGCGCGGTTTTTATACAAGCTTCATTCAAACAACTGCTACACTGGGCTTGTTTGTTTCGCTCGGTGTGATATTGGTGGTGCGCCAGTCCATGGACACGGATCAATTTACAGCCTGGGGTTGGCGCATACCATTTTTAGTATCAGCTATTTTGGTGGCCATCTCGGTTTACATCCGCTTGCGCATGCAAGAGTCTCCACTCTTTGCGAAAATAAAATCAGAAGGAAAGTTGTCTAAAAATCCGTTGAAGGAAAGTTTTGGAAAAAAAGAAAACCTGAAACTGGTGTTATTGGCTTTGTTTGGTGCTGCTGCGGGGCAGGGTGTAGTTTGGTACACCGGCCAGTTTTATGCGCTTACCTACATTCAAAAAAACTGCAACATCGAGTTTGCCCAGTCGAACTATATTATCGCTATTGCACTGGCTATTGCCACTCCACTCTTTATTTTCTTTGGCTGGTGGAGCGACCGCATCGGCAGAAAATACATTATGATGGCCGGTTTGATTTTGGCAGTAGTTTGTTACCGGCCTATCTATCAAAAAATGTATGCCATCTCAGATATCTCTGCTAAAATAGAAACGGAACCAAACCGCACCATCGAACGATCTACCACCTTCACCTCTGCCGGTGATACAATAGTTACAACATCTATGCAACGGTTTTATTCAGATGAAACAATGGTGAGCGAAACCAAAAAACATACTGCTAAAAAAGATCACACTGTTTCTGATGAAATAAAAAAGGAAACCAAGTTGGCAGGCATCAACTTCGGATGGATGATTTTTTTGGTGGCCATTCAGGTGGTTTTTGTTACCATGGTGTACGGGCCGATAGCTGCTTTTTTGGTAGAATTATTTCCGACAAAAATAAGATACACTTCTATGTCGCTGCCTTATCATATTGGCAACGGAGTCTTTGGCGGGCTGGTGCCGTTTATTGCTACGAGCTTATACGAGTTGAGTAAAACAAAAGCCAACCCCACAGGCGACCCGGTGGCCGGTTTGTGGTATCCTATCATCGTAGCGGCCGCGTGTTTTATTATTGGCATGTTGTTCCTAAAAAATAAACGCCATGTTGCTATTGATTAGCAGAGTTAATTCAATTTCGATAGATTTCTTTGGAAGATGATCTTGTAAAGAAGCGACAAGGCTTAGCCTGCATTACTTGCAAAAATGTGTAGTTTTGAAAAGTAAGACGATGGCTAACCTTCCGCCCGAATTGAATGTGCACGAAACGCTTTTTGCCGAACTGGTACTGCCGGTACCCATCGACAGGCTTTTTACTTACCGTGTACCCGCACCATTCAATTCAATCATTAAAGTAGGCCAGCGCGCCATCGTTCCGTTTGGCAGCAAGAAAATTTTGACCGGTGTCATTGCCAACATTCATTCTAACGCTCCACGGGAATATGAAGCAAAATACCTGTTAGAGCTACTCGATGAAGATGAAATATTTTTCGATCAGCAATTTAAACTCTATCAATGGATAGCCACTTACTATATGTGCAGTGTAGGGGAGGTAGTCAATGCCGCCTTGCCATCGGGGTTGAAGTTATCGAGCGAATCCATGGTGCAACTGAACCCGTCATTTGATGAAGACACCACTAATTACTCATTTTCAGAGAAAGAAAAAATAGTGTTGCAACGCCTGAAGCAGGAGTCGCTCACTTATTCTGACATTGTAAAACTGACAGGAGTACAGACGATCCACGCATTATTGAAATCATTGACTTCGAAGGAAGCTATTATTCTCTTCGAGCAAGTAAAAGAAAAGTATAAGCCCAAAACGGAGAAGCACATCCGGCTGGCACACGAATACATCAAAAAAAAATCGCTGGAGGCATTGTTTGAAACGCTGTCGGCTAAACCACGGCACGAGTCGCTGATTTTGAAATACTTGCAATGGGTTCCGGTGTTTTCCGATCCGTTACTCAATGAAAAAGGAGTAGCCAAATCATTGCTGAGAGATGAAGAAACTACCGATGCAGTTATCCGGACATTGATCAAAAATAAAGTTATCGAAGAGTTTAGTGTTGCCGTGCCCCGCTTTGGGTTTGAAACAACCGCACCCAGTGTACCGGTTTTGCTGAGCCCGAAACAGGAAGAGGCACGCAATAGTATTATTCAATATTTGGAGAATAAGAACACCGTTCTTTTTCAGGGTGTAACGGGCAGTGGAAAAACGGAGGTGTACATTGACCTGATCCGCAGGGCGCTGGAAGGCGGCAACCAGGTACTGTATATGTTGCCGGAAATTGCACTGACTACACAAATTGTACTGCGCCTAAAAAAAAATTTTGGAAACCAAATGGGGGTATATCACTCTAAGTTTTCAGACAACGAACGGGTAGAAGTATGGAATGGAGTGCGTAACGGCAAATTTAATTTAGTTGTAGGGGTGCGTTCATCTGTACTTTTGCCTTTCGATAATCTGGGGCTGATTATTGTTGATGAAGAACATGATTCTTCATACAAACAGCAGGATCCTGCCCCACGTTACCATGCCCGCGATGTAGCGCTGCTGATGGCTCATCAGCATCAGGCTAAAGTAATTTTAGGAAGCGCTACGCCTTCTGTCGAATCGTATTACCAGACACAAACAGGAAAATTTGGATATGTAAAACTGTCGGAACGCTTTGGTACAGCAGTACTTCCGGAAATTTTGTTTGCCGACTTATCGGCCGAGCGCAAGAACAAAACCATGAAGGGCGAGTTTTCATCCATGTTGCTAAAGGGAATCGAAAGCGCTGTGAATGCAAAAGAACAAGTCATTCTTTTTCAGAACAGACGCGGCTATTCTCCTTTGGTTCAATGCCAGGATTGCGGATGGATACCCACTTGTATTAACTGCGCGGTAAGCCTGACATACCACCAGTTTAGGCACGCTTTAGTGTGCCATTACTGTGGGTACAAAGAATCTTTGCCAACGCAATGTCCACAGTGTTCTTCTAAACGAATACTGACACTGGGCTATGGCACAGAAAAGCTGCAGGAAGAATTGAACCTTTATTTTCCTGACGCTACTGTTAAGCGGATGGACTATGACACTACCCGAACTAAATCAGGATACGAAGAAATTATTTCGGAGTTTGAAAGCGGAGACACCGATATTTTGGTAGGCACACAGATGGTAACCAAAGGCCTTGATTTTGATAAGGTAAGTTTGGTAGGAGTCTTTGATGCCGACCGGCTGATGCACTTTCCGGATTTCCGGTCATACGAACGTGCCTTTCAGTTGATCACACAGGTAAGCGGACGAGCCGGCAGAAGGGAGAAAAAAGGAAAAGTAATTGTGCAAACTGCCCGCCCTTCTCATTCTTTGTTTCAGTATGTGATCGAACACAACGTAGATGGCTTTCTACAAAAACAATTGGAAGACCGGAAACAAAATTTTTACCCTCCATTTTCAAGGCTGATCGGAATTACATTTAAACACTCCGATAAAAAAGTTGTACAAGAGGCAGCCACAGCTATTACTGAAAATTATAAAGCCAAGATCAGGCAGGTAAATATTTTAGGGCCTTCCGAACCAATGATATCCAAGATCAGAAATGAATTTTTGTTACAGGTATTATTAAAAATCCCCCGCGACCAAGGGCATTTAACAGAAATTAAATCCATACTGGCCAACACAGCCCAACTGTTTCTCCAAGAGAAAAAATTCAGAACAGTAAAGGTGATCTTTGATGTTGACCCTGCCTAAATTTTACCCGCCTCACTCCATCATTGAGCGATGGTAGCAATTTTTTGTAACTGTATTTGATTGGCCGCACCCGTAATCTGGTCTTCGCTACAGTCATCCAGTTTTATAGTTAGCAGTGTATTGTTCATCGGTATCTGCAACTGATAGTTGGTTTTTCCGGTGTCGGAGTTCACACTTTTATCGAGCAGCGATTTGTACCCTTGTACTTTCAACACTTTTTGGTTTTCGTTGCGCATCATGCTGCCCAGCATGGGGGTAGTTAAAATCATATTGATGGAGGTGATCAGGGGCGAGTTGTTGATGATGTCTATGCTGGCATCTTTGTTGGGGTCGGTGCCATACGTGCGGTGCACATAAAGGCCGGCCGCAATATTTCCGCTTGTGCCGGTTACATTGTCGTCTTTGGTGTTGTAATTCATGCCGTTCAGGCTGGTGGGCAGTAATTTTAAAATTTCTTTGCCGATGATCCGGTCAAGGTCGCTCAGCATTTGCTCCATAGAAAAACGCGCATCGTTCAGGTTGCCCGAACTGTAAGCCGAGCGGGCCGATGCCAGATCTTTATTAAAATCCTGAGCCGATAAGGAAACGGTCAAGAAGAATAGAAAAACAGGAAATAGCTTTTTCATAGTGGTTGAGATTATTTTTCTCCTAACATTTTTTTGATACCGTCTAAGTCCACCGCATTACACGCACTCATCATATCAGGCTCGGTGGCAAAATTACGCCCTTCAAATACTACCAGAGAACTTTGGCCGATGGGCACACTCAGTTTATAGCCGCTGGATTGATCAAATTCTATGATAGCCCGATATCCTTTGATTTTAGTTTGCTTCCAGTTTTGCTGCCCGCCCGACTGCTGGGCATAGCCACCCGATGAAAGGTACACGTTCACAGCCGACATCCAGGCTGCATTGTTGGCCACGGTTACGTCAAAATTTTTATTGTCGGATGGATACTTCCGCTGAATGGTAAGTCCTGCCCAGCCCCAGCCGGTGCTGGTTACCTGATCTTGTTTTTGATCGTACGTCAGGCCGCTGATGGAGGTGGGTAGCGATTTTAATATTTGATTGCCGATTTCCAGTTCAACACCTAACATGGCTTGCTGAACGGAATACCGGGCATCTCCATACGAGCTTTTTCCGAAGGCAGATTCTGCATCCGAAAGATTTTGCTTGACATCCGGAGGGGTAGAAATTAAGCCTGCACCGCCCTGGTTGCCACCTTGGCTTCCTCCTTGGTTATTACCCCCGGGGACTGAGCCGGTATTGGTTTGCCCTTGTTTATTCTGTTGTGGCTGATTGATACCTAATTTTTTGTCAACACTCTGTTCTAAGCCTTTTTCGGCCTTTTGCTTGAGTTTGTTTAAAAAGGATTGAGCCTGGATGGAAGTGCCTCCCCACGCGGCCAAAGCCAGCGCGATCCAAAGTTTACTCTTCATAGGAATATGGTTTGTTGGTGGATAAAGATACAAAACGAAATGCCAAACACAGAATTTTGCCTGCTCATTTTTTGCCATGCCTGCATAAATATTTTGAGAAAAAGTGCGGCTCTTCTTATTGAGACCTGAAACAAGGCAAGGTTTTTACAAAAAAAATAATGCGATGGCCGGCCATCGCATTATCAGGTTAGCTTGTAAAATAAGTTAAGCGGCCTTTTTTACTTTTTCGAATACAACTTGTTGAGGTTTCACGATCTCAATCACACCTATTTTATTCAATAGGCGAATAACTAAGTAGGTAGGGTCAATTTCATGCCAGCGTATTCCGCCAAAGTTGGCTCGTGCCCCATGCTTGTGGTGGTTGTTGTGGTAGCTTTCGCCCATCATCAGAAAATCGACAGGCAAAAAATTTCTGGATGTATCGCCCACTTCGTAGTTGCGGTATCCGTATTTATGGGCAAACCAGTTGATGATAGCTCCGTGGATCGGGCTCATCAATAATTGCATGGGCAACAACAACCACAACCACCAGGCCGTAGCAAAGTGTAAATAGAAAAGAAAATATAACACGCCCCAAAAGAGACGCGAAGGCCATGAGCGCGCAATCCGGTCGAATGTATCCCAACGCGGTACGCCATCGGTAAAACGGGTATCTACAATCATCTTTCCGTTGGCAATGGCCGAATAAATGGTTTTGGTTTTCCACATCATGTTCCAGATGGTTTCATCGTATTTGGGTGAGTGTGGGTCGTTTTCGGTGTCGGCAAAGGCATGGTGCATGCGGTGCATCACCCCGTAGCCATAGGCACTCAGGTAATGGGGGCCTTGAAATATCCAGGTAAGCACA
This sequence comes from Bacteroidota bacterium, assembly GCA_018267215.1. Lineage (GTDB taxonomy): Bacteria > Bacteroidota > Bacteroidia > Cytophagales > Cyclobacteriaceae > ELB16-189. Next base: position 24,216 of record JAFDYX010000027.1, on the reverse strand, counting down.
AAAAACACTTTTTCGGTGAATTTATTCATAAGGATGGACTTATGAGCTGCGTACCGGTGCAAGAAAAAGGTTTGAAAAAACAACGATAAGTACCAGTGTGCTACGAAAAAGATAAGAATTGCTTTCATGAGATTAGAGCCGGTTTAGGTTAATAAGTTTGCCGATCGTTATTGTAAGACAATGATAACGACTGGCTGTGACAGAATTTTGATATTTTTTTTAGATGGCATGATTTTCTGGGCTTCACTTAATTTTTTTCAATACCTCTAACAGAATAACAGCATGATTGATGTGCGGATCTTTAGCGCCATACAAAAGGGTAAGATTTTGCTTGTTGGCAATGGCTTTGAGCCGCTTCAACTCATCTTTCTTTGTTTTCAGCTCTTCTTTGTACAAGCCTTTGAATTTTTCGAATAGCTCAGGCTTGTGCCCAAACCATTTGCGCAGTTCTGTCGAAGGCGTAACTTCTTTATTCCATTCGTCAATCGTTGCTTTTTCTTTGCTGATCCCTCGGGGCCACAGTCTGTCAATCAGCACCCGGTAGCCGTCTTCCGTTTCGGGTTGATCGTAGATGCGTTTGATTTTCATAAATTCAATCAATTAATTTTATGTAAGGAAGACTCTCTTCTCAACTTCATGCGACAGAAGCCCTTTGGTTATCGTTAACTATTATTTATTAAATTGTATGGATGCAATGGCTGCTGTAAAACCGATTGTTTGCTCGGGTTTTGCTATTATGTATATGGTGTGCTTCTTTCCATCTCGAGGATGGTTCAACGGAATTATTGACATACCCATGGCTCCTGATTTTTGAACAGGAAGAATTCCGCTGCCGATTGATTTTCCTTTTACATCATCCAATCGTATATCATACCGCAACGCTGTCTTGGGCACCTCTTGCCAGCCGCTCACAATCATCAGCGACTTCACATTTGTCAGGTCTATATCTTCTATACCCAGCCAGCCTTCGCTCTTTGGATAAAATAAAACGGTACGTCCGCCATATTTAATAGACGCAAAGCCCGAAAGTTTTTTTATTTCTGTTAAACTGATGGTACTGCTTCCCAATGAAATGGAATTGCTTCCCGTCAGTGCTTTAATGTTTTGGCCTCCTTTATCTGTATAGCTTGCCGAAAGCACCAGTGTGGCGTTGGGTTTCAAATTGGTGGGTGGAGTGATGCTGCCTGTAGCCGGCAATGATTTTTTCTGGGCTTCCGTTCCAGCCAAACCAAGAATATAAGTTACCATCTGCTGCACATCTTTATCGGCAAGTGTGGGGTGCGCTGCCATGGCTACATCTCCCCAAACTCCACTTCCGCCCTTCACAATTTTGCTGGCGAGATAACCGGATGCATTTGCATTGTTTTGATATTTCTTGGCCACATCTATAAAAGATGGTCCAATTGATTTGCCATTTTCCTTATGACAGATTTTGCAATCGAGGGATTGTGTTAAACTTTTTCCGCTGATGGCCATTTGCCCTTGTTGATGACCCAGGGTTGTCGCTGCTTTATCAAAACCCTCTACATATTCCACCGAAACAAAAAGATTGGCAGGATCAATGGAAGCATCGTTATCAGTTACATCTACGGTGTAGCCAATTTTCTCTCCGGGCAAATAGAACGATTTGTTTCCTTCGGTGATACGGATGTTCACTTGTGGAATTTCATTTCCGGCATATACGTTTACTACATTACTTTTTGAAGAACCACCTTCGCTGTCTTTCACTTCAACAAAAATTGGGTAATCGCCAACTTCATTAAATGTGTATGTCAGTTTGGGTTCTTTTGTTTCTTTAACATTTCCGTTAGTCAAAGTCCATAAATAGGTCATTTGTTTTTTTTCGGGGTCTTCTGAGCTAATGGAAGCCTCAATGGTTAAAGGCAATACACCCGAGGTTTTATTGATGGTCAGCTCACCGATGCGTGGAGGAAGATTACCCGCGTTGTAGTCAATACGTGCCAATCCGGCATCGTCATTTTTAGTAAACCATCCCGAGCCATATTCAAGTAAGTATAACCTTCCATCAGGGCCGGCTTCCATGTCAATTACAGAATTCATTTTCAGTTTCGGAAAGAATGGCTCCATCTTATCATAATCGCCATTGGGCTGCAACGACACCATCATGATGAAGCCGCGCATCCATTCATAGAAAATCATTTTGCCGTTGTAGTAATCGGGCAAGCGCGTTTCTTTAGGATACATATCGGTATAATATACAGGCCCAGCCATGGCATTGCGGCCGCCTGTGCCCACTTGTGGAAACTCAGCCGACTCGCCATACGGATACCATATAAACGGAGCCGATACGGCAGGCAACTCGCGAAGGCCTGTATTGTTTCTTGAGTCGTTGATCGGCTTCTGCACATCAAACGGGGCGCCACTTTTACCTGTGGCATAATCATAAGCATGATAGGGATAATTATCTCCGATAAATAAAGGCCAGCCGAAAAAGCCGGGTTTGCGCGCCTGATTTAATTCATCATAACCACGCGGCCCGCGTGTTGCTAAACTGTCCACGTTGGCATCGGGTCCCACTTCGCCCCAATACAAAATGTTATTTTTTTGATCTACCGAAATGCGATAGGGATTGCGATGCCCCATCGTGTAGATTTCAGGGCGGGTTTTGTCAGTTCCTTTCGGGAAAAGATTTCCTTCCGGAATTTCGTAGGTGGCATCGTCTTTCATACGAATGCGCAAAATTTTTCCGCGTAAGTCGTTCGTGTTTCCTGATGAGCGTCTGGCATCGAATTGTTTTCTTCCGGGCAGATCATTCAGCGGTGCATATCCGCTGTTCACATACTTAGCACCTTTTTCATCGAATGGTGTTGAGTTATCACCTGTTGAGAGATAGAGCAAACCATCGCCCCCAAAAGCAATCGAGCCACCTGTATGGCAACATATTTCGCGTTGCGATTTTACTTCGAGGATAGTTTTCTCAGTGGAACGGTCAAGTGTATCATTTTTAAAAGTAAATCTGGAAAGACGATTGACCGAACTGTCGGCCGGGCTGTAGTAGATGTATATCCAATTGTTTTTAGCGTAGTTGGGGTCTTTGGCCAGGCCGAGAAATCCTTCCTCTGCATTAACACCAGGTGTGTGCGTAACGGCATACACATTTAGGAAGCCTACTTTTTTTACTTTTTTAGTTTCGTTTTTGTAAAGCATTAACTCGCCCCTGCGCTGTGCTATCAGAATATCAAAGTTGGGAAGAATGGTCATCTCCGTTGGTTCATAAAATTCGCCCGTCACCAATTGCGTTTTGGTGAAGCGGTCTTCATCGGGCGGATATTGTGATTTAGCTTTTGAATAATTCAATTCAAGGTTGTCGCCAATAGCATACTGAATTCCTCCCAGTAAGAGTTTTAAATAATTTTCTTCCGAATAACTTTCATCGGTATGACCCAACGCGGTATAGAATGAACGCCCACCGTCATAGTTGTGATACCACGCCATGGGGTGAAATTTTCCGTTCGTTCCTCCTTCATACGAATGTTCATCAATGGTCATCAATACGTGTATGTCGGGGTTTATTTTTTTGAAATTGTAAAGCTCATCGGTGCGCTGCCAAACCGAATCGGTAAAATGCTTGGTGGCCTTGAAACTATTATCCTTGATAACAAAACGTGCTTGCTGAGGTTTGGGATGGCTGCTGAAATACGCACCCACCAAACGACCGTACCACATCCAGTCATACTCTGTATCGGTAGCGGCATGAATGCCCACAAACCCTCCACCTGCCTGAATGTACCTTTCCAGCGCAGGCTCTTGTTTGTAGTTGAGCACATTGCCCGTAGTATTTAAAAAGATAATAGCAGAGTATTTTCTAAGCGTATCATCATTGAATTGGGCAGCGTCTTTAGTTGTATCCACAACAAAGTCGTTTTCTACTCCCAGTTTTTTAATGGCGGCTATCCCCAACGGAATGGAAGCATGAACAAAACCCGCAGTTTTATAGAAGACGAGTACACGAGGTTTGCCTTCTCTTTTTTTGCTGCAAGAGGTAAACAAGAAAGTGCTAAGAAGTATTAATGTCAAAATCTTTTTCATGTAAATAATTTTAGTTTCTTATTTTGATGGAGATAAAGAAGCGGGTTAGGTGAGTAAATTTACATATTCCTATTTCATTCAGGTATTTACCAGCCGAAAATAGTGACATCAGTTAACACTTATTTTATTACCCATCATTTCATATTGACAATCCTGATGTTACCCATCAATAAATAACACTATTTGTGTTTTTGAGATTATTCCTGAGGGAATATTTCAATATGTGCGCCATCTAAATCATGTGTGATCAACAACTGGCAGGCGAGCCGCACAGAGTTATCCGTACAACCTATTTTAGAAAGTGTGGCGGGCTCGTTTCTGTTTTTCAGGGCAGACTTGCCTCGGATGCCACTCACCCGAACCAGGCATGTGGCACATCGTCCCATCCCGCCACATTCGCCAAATAAATCGAGATAGAATTTATCTTTCAACAAGACCATCAGGTTTCGGTACTCGTTTTCAAATGTTTCGATAGAAAAAGTATTTCCTGATTCTACCACCGTAAAGATTATTTTTTCTCTTTCTGCCAATGCCCGGGTCCTGTTAGGCGGTAGCAAACTGCTCTTCCAGCGCTATAGACTTAGGAAACAAGATGTTATTTTCCAGATGGATATGCAGGTGCAGGTCTTCTTCATATTCTTTCAGCAGCGAGAATGTAACCCGATAGGTATTGCAGGCATCTTGCGGAGGAGCATAGTTAGCAGTGAGCTGCGAAATTTTTCTAAACCGTTCGCCTTCGGTATCGTGCTCGTGCATCATCATGCGGATAGGGTTTTGCACGGTGCCAAACGGAGCATGTACCGAGGTATTGCTTTGTCTGGCTTGCACCATTTGGCGAATGTAAGGAAACAGAATCATCTCTTCCTTTTGCATGTGTGCAGTCAGCTCTGCGGCCGACTCATGAAAAAGCTGCTCTACTTGTATCAACTCAGGATGACGGTCTCCGTGTACACGTGCTACTTTTTTTAAGAACGGAGTGATCTCCTGAATTTTGGCTTCCACATAGCGATGATGTTTTTTCTCGATATAGTCGGCCAGTAAATCCAATGGCCATGAATTAAAATCTATACCCGACTCACTTTTCTGAGTTGATACATCCGTTAATGTGCTGACTAATTGGTCAGAAGAAATATTTTTTTTCTGGCACGCTTCGCCAATGGTACGGTTGCCGTTGCAACAAAAATCAATTCCGTTTTTCTTAAAAACAGAGGCAGTTCGGTAGTCTTTTGCTACCAATTCTCCGATGACGGTGTCTTTTGTAATGTTCATAGTGTATTTTTTTAAAATTTATTTTTTCTCGGCAATGATCACAAGGGCATTCATGTGTGCTCGGTATTTTTGAAATATTCTCTGCATCTCCATAATGCGTTTTCTGGCCGATGCATGGATGAGAATATTGAACCCGATAGCTAACGACCGGAAGAAGCCCTCGTCATCTATAACACGTTTGAAATCTAAAAGGTGCATGCCGTTGGTCAATACTTTTTTAACGGCAAACCCTTCTTGTTCGAGCAACGTTTTCCACTCCACTTCAGTTAACGGCCGTGCATTTACTTTGATGGCCTGCGCCAAATCTTTTTGTATCTGGGCTTTTAAATCACTGTTCACTTCTACGAGGCCTAATTCGTGGATTGCGTAGAGCCCGCCTTTTTTCAGAATGCGGTGTGCTTCTTGGATGATCTCTGATTTCCGATGGTCGGCATGCATGGTGAGCATGGCTTCGCCATAGACTTTATCTCTCGAATTATTTTCCAGTGGTGTTTTGGCTGCATTTCCTAAAACAAATTGAATATTCGTGCCTTTCATTTTGTCTGCCAGCATATCCACAGCATCTTCATCGGCATCAATGCCTACATACGAACGGGGACTTGCCGCCAGCGACAAAGAGGCTGTAAAGCCCAAACCTGGTGCAAATTCTACAATATCATCATGCGAAGAAATGTGAAGTTCGGAAACCAATTTTTGTGTTAACTCTTTCCCTCCGGGGCGCAAAACTTTTTTGCCCATGCGAGCCAAAATCCAATGCCCTTGTGCTTTTGAAAAATCCCGGATGTCCATTTTCTTTGTTTTATAAATTTTATTTTTTATCACCCCAATGAACCAAGTCATCTTGCGCCCACACATGGGGGAAAAATTTCCGCTGCTGAAATTTAGGATGGAGATATTTTTTCCATTCGCTGCCACCGGTAGCTGCTTTTGTTTCGCCTTTACTGTCTAAATAATGTTGGGCTGTTTCTAAATGTACCAGCGGCCACTCGATGTTGTAGAGGCGATCAAATTCTTTTAATCGGTCAACAAAAATTGCTGATGGATTTGATATTTTTTTTGCTTTTTCTTCCAAGGTATTGCCGCGTACTTTTTTCGCCAAGGCAATAAAACTGTCTAAATATTTTTCTTCAAACTGGCGCAGCGTAAGCGATTTCTTTCCGGTTTTCCTATTGAGCCCGGCATCTTTCCAATAAATGTGTTCAAACAATTCTTCGGTTGACGGGTTTGCCGGAAGATGTTTTTTGCCTTCTTCATTTATCAAATTTTCTAACCGGGTGCAATAGATTTCGAGATAACGAAACTGTGCCGACTGAAAACCGCTGGCAGGCGTAAGCGTGCTGCGAAATGTATTGTAGTCATCGTAATTCATACCGCCACGCATTACATCAAAAGAAGTAATCAGCATAGACGTATAGCGGTTGAGCCGGTTGAGTTTATCAACCCACACAGCTTCTGCCAAATCATTTTCCACCAACTGGGCGATTTCGTGTATCATCATTTTCAGCACCAACTCGGTTACCTGATGGTACATTACAAAAATGGCTTCGTCTTTAAAGTCGGTGCGGGTTTTTTGCAATGACAATAGGGTATCCACCTGAATATAATCCCAGTAGTTAATAGGCTTGGCTTGCAATAAACCTTTCAGGTAAGTTTCGGGGTTCTCACCCAATTGCTGATATTTCTGCTCTATCTCTTTGATGATTTTTTCTGCACTCATGTGTTGTTATTTTAAGCTTGGCCGTTGTCAGGATGTTAGGATATGGGCGTGATGGAGTAGTCTCTGAAATACTGAATTTTAGACAGAAACATTTCGGCCATCCGCTCGCCTTGCCATTTGGCTCGCTGCGCTTTTTCACCGGTGAAGTGTTCATCTACCGTTTCAAAAAATAATTTCAGCCATTGGTTGAAATGCTCTTCATCCACAGGTAGTTTAGCATGAGGAGGGAATGGGCTGCCGTAATACGTATGCTCGCCCAGCAACACGGTTTGCCAAAAACGATACATTTTTTCCAGATGCTCCGGCCATCTGTTTTGTATGACATTGTTGAATATATCTTTGAGCACTGCGTCTTCGCGCACTTTGCCATAAAAATTATCTACCAGCTTTTTTACATCCGCCAGATCTTCTATGTTTTTTACCTGAGTCATTAAAAAAATATTTACACTTTCTAAAATCTTATCGTTTATTATTTTTTCCAATAATTATTGGCTTGTGCTATAGTTTGAAACTCCAGCGCGATTACATTGGCCGAGGCAATCAATTGTGCGGTATCATGGGCGTAATCGTTGCGTAGCTTTTTTCTGACCTCTGCATCTGTTTGAATAGCAGCAATAGACTTGCGAGCCATTTTGATAGCCAGTTCGCGTCCTTCTTGTGGGGTGCTGGTTAACAACGAGTGTAACCATACTTCTTTGTTTTCCATATCTATTTTATTGGTTTACTTATTGAAAATTATTTTTTATCGCATTAAAACAGTTTTGCCCGATTTGTATTCGGTGGCCAGATCATAAATAGTAGTCGTTGTCAGCATAGTTTTTATTTCCTCTCTCACTTTTACAAACTTGTGGTGCATCGGGCAGGGTTGCTCATGGTTACATTCGTTCAAGCCTAACCCACAACCATTAAATATGGTATCGCCATCAATGGCTTCAACAATATCACGCATCTTCACTTGCTTCATTTGTTTCGAACTGATTTCAAAACCTCCGTAAGGGCCGGTATGCGAGTTTACAATGTTGTGTTTGGTGAGTGTGCCCAAGATTTTGGCTGTAAACGCCTCTGGCGATCCTGAATTATTGGCGACATCGCCAATCTTTACCCGGGTTCCACTGAGCGATTGGGTGGCTATGTAAATAATAGCCTTGATTCCGTATTCACAAGCTTTCGAAAACATATCTGATGGGCAAAGATACGAGTTGTTTTTTATTTTGGACAAAAATATCTTAAATATATTACATCCTCCTGTCTTTAGCTTGTGTTTAATAGCTATCTTGTAACAGATGATTTATCTCCACAACAATAAAGATACTTTGGCCTTAAAATTGTTTTTTTAATGATGTCAATTCATGATGTTATGAAATCAGTAGCCTGTGTTTGTTGCATGTTGGTCATATCAATTGCCTTGCGAGGACAGGTAAATGATATAAAAAATAAATCGGCAGAAAACAGAAGCCAATCAAGCAAAGAGCGTAGTTCTTCGTCCGGGTCTGGTAATACATTTTTCTTTTTTGACTTATTTAGGGTTGTTGGCACCTGGCAGAGCATCAAACTGCAGAAGGCGGAAGAGGTGAAACGGCTGGTATCATTCGAAACTTTTTTACAAGGAGCAGTACAACCATCTAACTACTATTTGGCACTACCCCGGGTGCGCGGCAACTGGGGTTTATTTTCTACCGACTTTCGGTTTAACTATCTGGCGGAAGATGCACAAGCCAATGGAGGAAAGGCAGCCGACTTATCTACCTTCGACTGGCAGGTGCTTCAGTTAAATGTAATTACCCAGCGCCATCTGATCGGGCGGATAGGCGGTGGAAGTATGTATGAAAATTTCGGAAACAGAAACTCGTTTTTCGAATGGACGGCCGGCCTCACGTGGATGTCGGAATCTCAAACACTGAATGGTAATTTGGAATACCGTGTAGCCAAAGACTACAACACCAATGCCATACCCAGACGAGAAATTAATTTTAATGTAGAAAAACAAATTTTTAATACAGGCAAGTGGCGAGGATATGCTACGCTGGGAGGAATCTATCAGCGGTATTACCAATCCGTATCAGTTTGGGGGTTACAGGCCGGTATTGCAGTGCGGGTGTTTTAGCTCCTTCGTACTATTTTACCTACCGCCAGACGCACCACTTCATCCACCTGTTCGTCAATGGTGATGTGTGTGGTATTCATTTCGATGGCATCGCTGGCTTTTATTAGTGGGCTTTCTTTCCGGTTGCTGTCTATGCGGTCGCGGTCGGTCAGATTGGCAATAATGGTATGGAAATCAACCAACTTGTCTTTTTCCAACAATTCTTGTTGTCTGCGAAAAGCGCGCACTTGAATGTCGGCTGTGAGAAAAAGTTTTAATTCGGCCTGCGGAAAAACAACTGTTCCGATGTCGCGGCCATCCATTACAATACCTTTGTCTTTGCCTAGTTTGCGTTGCTGTGCTACCATGGCATGGCGCACTTCTTTGAGGGTACTTACCGGGCTTACGTTTTCGGATACGCGCATTTTGCGGATGCTCTTCTCTACGTTGATACCATTCATAAAAAGCTCGGTCGTGCCGTGTGCGTTTACATGAAAGGCCAAGTGGATTTGCTCCAGTGTACGTTCAATCTCTTTAGGGTTGGTAAGCGAGATATGTTTGTCGAGAAAGAAAAGAGTAACTGCCCTATACATGGCTCCCGAGTCAATATAGCGGTAACCTAGAATAGATGCCACCTCGCGGGCAGTAGTACTTTTGCCACAAGCCGAGTAACCGTCAATGGCGATAACTATTTTTTTCATATCAACAATCTTTTAGCGGACATGGCAGGGGTTTATTGGGGTCTGGTTTTTTGTATTTTGGTTTGTAGCCTGTGTTGTGAGAAGCACAGGCCATATTCAAAATAATAAAACCGGTAATGAACAAGAGTTTGATAGATCGCATGGCGGAATATCAACTAACGGTCATCGTAGGGTCAATCTCCTTGGCCCATTCCATAATACCTCCCGTTAAATTATATAAGTTAGTCATGCCTGCATTTTTTTCCAGCCAGCTTATCATGTTGCTGCTGCGTTTGCCACTGCGGCAATGAATCACCACTTGTTTTGTTTTCGAAATTTTATCTACGTTGTGTGGTATCTCGCCTTGCGGAATAGACTCGCCACCGATGTTGCAAGCATCGTATTCATGCGGCTCGCGCACATCTATCAATTGAAAATCTGCTTTGGAATCAATCATCTTTTTTAGTTCCTGAACGGTAATTTCTTTCATAGTGATGTGGTTTGTGTTCTAATAATTTTTTTATGATTTCATTAGGTAAGAGATATGGAAATAAAAATACCTCAAATGTGCATTGAAAGCAAATGACATTTTATGATTTGATCACCCGCCTGGCCAGCCGAAAACGCTTGATATAATAATCGGAGTAGAGGTTACTTTCCACCACCCCCAGCGAAGTGGAGGCATGGATGAATTTTACATTTTCTTTTCCCTTCACTTCGGTAACGATGCCCACATGGGTAATTTCTCTTTTCTTTTTTCCGGTTGCAAAAAAAAGTAAATCGCCCGGTTGCACCTCATTGATTTTTATTTTTTCGCCCAGCAGTGCCTGTGCATCTGCCGTGCGAGGCAACTCAATATGCACAGCGTGGTAAGCATGCCCCGTTAGCGCAGAGCAATCCATGCCCGAGCGGGTAGTGCCGCCCCATTTGTACGGTGTGCCGATATAACTTCGTGCGGTTTGGATGATGGTGCCTATCTGGTTCTCTCTCGTTTTGGATTTGTGCGATGAGCCACATCCTAACAACAGTAAGGCACAAAATGGGATGAGCCCCGCGAAAATTAATTGTGTAATTTTGTTCCGCTCAAACATGTTTACAAATTTACACGATGATGCTTGCAAAAGAAACGGAAACGGCTATTAAACCTGAGGCATCCGAAGAGGTGATTGCTTTGTTCCAAAAAATTGTTGGGAAAGAACAAGTGCTGACACAGGAAGAAAATAAATCTGATTATGGTCGAGATAAAACGGAAGATTATCATTTTATGCCCGATGTGGTTTTGAAACCCGCAACGACCCAAGAAGTGAGCGAGCTGTTGAAAGTATGCAACAAATATAAAATACCTACTACCCCGCGTGGAGCCGGCACAGGCCTGAGCGGGGGTGCGCTGCCCGTTAAAAACGGAGTGGTAATTTCGATGGAACGGTTCAATAAAATTATTGACATTGATGAATTGAACCTTCAGGCAACGGTGGAGCCGGGTGTGATCACGGAAGTATTTCAAAATGCCGTGAAGGCAAAAAATCTTTTTTATCCGCCCGATCCTGCCAGTCGCGGTTCCTGCTTTCTGGGCGGCAACTTGGCTAATAATTCAGGCGGCCCGAAGGCCGTGAAATATGGCGTAACCCGCGATTATGTTATCAACTTAGAAGTGGTGCTGCCGACAGGTGAAATTATATGGACGGCAGCCAACGTACTGAAGAACTCTACCGGTTACAACCTCACCCAACTGATGTGCGGCAGCGAGGGCACACTCGGCATCATCACCAAAATTGTTTTCAAACTCCGTGGCCTTCCACAGAAGACCGTGCTGATGATGATTCCGTTTGTAACCAACGAGGAAGCCTGCAGCGCCATTGCAGCCATCTTCACTGCAGGCATCACCCCATCGGGAATGGAATTTTTTGAAAAAGAAGCTGCCACCAAAACGTTTGACTACTGCGAGAAAGTATTGAACAGCCCCGTAACAACCAAGTTGGTGGAAGGCATGAACGCTTACCTTCTTTGCGAACTGGACGGCAACGATGAAGAGGTGCTGATGCGCGATGCCGAACGCGTGATGGGCGTAGTAGAAAAATTTCAGAGCGGTGAAGTTTTGTTTGCCGACAGCGCTGCGCAGAAAGAAGAGCTGTGGAAGATCAGAAAAAATATATCGCCTGCCGTCAATTGGTACACCCTTACCAAATCGGACGATGTGGTGGTGCCGCGTGCCAACCTTCCTAAATTAATTACCGGTATCAAAGAAATCGGCAAGCGATATGGATTTAATACCGTGTGCTTCGGCCATTTGGGCGATGGAAACCTGCACGTAAATATTTTGAAAGAAAACATCAGTGAAGAGCGCTGGGAGAAGGACATTCCCGAAGGCATAGGCGAAATTTTTAAGCTCACCGTAAGTCTGGGAGGCACGCTTTCGGGCGAGCATGGCATCGGCATTGCCAAGCGCCCCTACATGCCCATCGCCTTGGGCGAAGTAAACCTGAACCTGATGCGCGGCATTAAAAAAGTTTTTGATCCCAATGGAATATTAAACCCGGATAAAATTTTTTAACATCTTTGATGGCTAAAGATTTTTTTGAATAAATAATATTTAGATTTATCAACTAACATACTCAACAAATGAAAAAAATATTTGTCTTACTATTAGCAATCTCGGCTTGCACGGGAGCCAAAAAAGAAGATCAAGCTTCTGCCGAAAGCACAACACCGGTGGCAGGCACTGAAATAACAACTCAGCCAGCTCAAGCCAACGCACTGACTGACGCACAACGCCAGGAGGGATGGAAACTTTTATTTGACGGGCAGTCGCTGCAAGGCTGGCAAATTTTTAAGAATAGAAAAAATAATACGTGGGAAGCGAAAGACGGTATGCTGCACTGCAAGCCGCTGAACGAAAAAGTAAAAGGAGATGGCGATGAACGGTCGGATTTGATGACCACGGAAGAGTTTCAAAACTTTGAATTTGCCTGTGAATGGAAAATTTCACCGGAAGGAAACAGCGGTATTATTTACCGTGTTACCGAAGAATTTGAACAACCTTTTTACAGCGGCCCCGAGTATCAGTTGATTGACGACCAAGGGTACAAACCGAAGCAAGAGCCTGTGCATCTGACAGGGGCAAACTACGACATGCAAGCTCCGGATGCGCTGCTTGCCAAACCAATCGGAGAGTGGAACTTGTCGCGTATTGTGGTGAACGGCAAACAGGTGGAACATTGGCTGAATGGCCAAAAGGTAGTGGCGTATGAATTGGGCTCGGCCGACTGGAAGAAAAGAAAAGAAGCGAGCAAGTGGAAAGATGCCAAAGGCTATGGCATGGCCACTAAAGGCCATATTGATTTACAAGACCACGGCCATGAAATTTGGTTTAGAAACGTGATGGTAAAGGCACTGTAAAGTAAATCGGCACACCAATCTCCTGATGGGATTTTTGATGGATGGAATGTCATTACCCAATCTGATATTGTAGATTTTTTATGTGTGGCATTACCGGCATTTTTGCATTTAACCTAGTTGGCAAATTTAATTTAGTAAATATTACGGCCGCCACACAAGCGCTGCAAAAGCGCGGGCCCGACCATCAGGATATTTATTACGATCAGTTTGTCGGGCTTGGCCACCGCAGGCTGAGCATCATTGATACCAGCGCGGTGGCTCACCAGCCGATGTGGGACGAAACCAAACGCTACTGCATAGTATTCAATGGCGAGATTTTCAATTTTCCGGAGCTAAAAAAAGAATTGGAGAGGAGAGGAGTTACCTCTTTTTTTTCTCATTCGGATACCGAAGTGCTGCTGAAGCTTTTTATCCTTGAAAAAGAAAAATGTTTGCAGCGGCTCAATGGCTTTTTTGCTTTCTGTGTTTACGACAAGCAAGAACAGACTTTCTTTTTGGCACGCGATCGCTTCGGGGTAAAACCATTGTTGTATTTGTTGGATGAAGACAAATTTCTGTTTGCATCAGAAATGAAATCCGTTTTAGCCTACGGCATTGAAAAGGAAATTGATTACACTTCGCTACACACTTATTTACAACTGAACTACATTCCCGCTCCCCGAACGATTTTTAAAAATGTAAAAAAACTGATGCCGGGGCATTACATCGAAGTCCATAGCCGAAAGGCTGTAGTCCATGGTTATTACCAGATACCTTACGATAGTTCAATCAACTATCAACCATCAACCATTGACTATCCATCTGCTAAAGAAAAATTTAAACAATTGCTTGAAGCTTCTGTGCAACGCAGGCTGATCTCCGATGTGCCGCTGGGTGCTTTTTTAAGTGGCGGAATAGATTCGTCTGTAGTTACCGGATTGGCCGCCCGCCACAAGCCAGACCTGCACACTTTCTCGATTGGCTTTCGAGATGAAAAATTTTTCGATGAAACAAATTATGCCAACTTGGTGGCAAAGCATTTCAATACACAACACACCGTATTCTCGCTGACGAATAACGACCTCTATCAGCATGTTCATTCTATTTTAGATTACATAGACGAACCGTTTGCCGATTCCTCCGCCATCAATGTTTATATTTTAAGCAAAGAAACCCGTCAGCACGCCACAGTAGCTTTGAGCGGAGATGGCGCAGATGAGCTGATGGCCGGCTACAACAAACATGAAGCTTTCAGAAAAATAATTAATCGCGGTTGGAAAGAATCAGCCGTTGCCTTGTTGCATCCGTTTTGGAAAATGCTGCCGCAGTCGCGGAATAATTATGTGGGTAACAAAGTGCGGCAACTCAACCGGTTTGCCGAAGGGATGAAACTTTTATCGAGCGAAAGATATTGGCGATGGGCCGGCTATGCGAATGACGATGAGGCAAAGAAATTATTTTCCACCCAAAGTATTCAAAATTTTAGTCAACAAGAATTTGAAATGTTTAAAGGCGATCTGCTCAAAACAATTCCTGAGCACGAAGCCATGAACGACATTTTGCTTACCGACATGAGTTTGGTTCTGCCTAACGATATGCTTACCAAAGTAGATTGGATGAGCATGGCTAACGGATTAGAAGTACGAACACCTTTTTTGGATTTTGAGTTAGTCAATTTTGCATTTTCTCTTCCTGATGAATTTAAAATTAACTCGACTATACGGAAGCGATTAGTGCAAGATGCCTTTCGGGATATGCTGCCGACAAAATTGTATAACCGACCCAAGAAAGGCTTTGAAGTGCCGATGCTGAAATGGCTGCGCCACGAAATGAAATCACTTATTGAAGATGACCTGCTGTCGGAAAATTTTGTGCGCGCCCAAAATATTTTTGAATATGATGAAGTAGCACGAACGAAAAAACAACTCTTCTCTTCTAACCCTGGCGATGTGCACGCTCGCGTGTGGGGGTTGATCGTGTTTCAGTGGTGGTGGAAAAAATATGTATAGCAATAACCAGCTATGCTATCGCAGCGAATCTAAATACAGTTGCTCTACTTTCTTTCTTGCCCATGGAGTCTTTCGCAAAAATTTTAAACTGGATTGGATGCTGGGTTCGTGGTTGAAGCAGTTGATGTGGATGATGCTGCCCAAATCTTCCCATCCGTAGAGTTCTACCAAATGATTTAAAATCATCTCCAATGTTTTGCCGTGCAAGGGATTATTGGGCTGGTGTTCCATCGTTGTCTGATTATTTTCGCAACCTCCGGTCAATAGGAAAATTATCAATGCTGTCTGTTACACGTACTAAATTAAAATCTGGATGCTGTGAGTTGATCAAAATATTTCGGTCAAAAGAAATAGCGGAAGGTACTGAAAGGGCAAGCGATTTATTTCCTTTGAGCCAGTTCATCCCAAACCGTTGTGATGAAGAATAATCGTTTGGCAAACTCCACTGATCAGGCAATTTTTTGTCTTCAAGAAAAAAAATTTTTTTATCAGGCACTTCAATTTCGAGTAATATAAAGGCAGGTAGTTTAATATTAGGTGCAATGGAAAAACTCTCAATTTTTTCTAACAGAGCTAGCGATCTGTTTTCAGCAGTATATAAAATCAACAAGTGGCCTTTCAAGTTCCATCTCCCTGAAACCATGTTGCTGCCTTTGCCTGATATATCAGTGCCGTATTTAGATTTTTGAATACGGTAAACTTTCATCACACAATGCCGTACTCCATGCGGAGGAGTTCATCATTTACTTTCTCAGCACCCAACCCGGTTGTGATAAGATCAATTGGCTTTTTATCGTTCAATGATGGCACAGTTGTTTGAAGCCAGTTAAGAAATGATTGTTCGTCATTTTCAAAAACGATCATTCCATTTTTATAAACATCTGCTAACCTTACTGCATTTTCTGCTGCGCTTAATGAAATTGTTGAGCTAGATCGCTGACGTTGATAAGTTCGCACGGTAACACCGGCCACCTTAGCCAATTGATCATTGGTAAACCTGAATTTCTTTCCCACTTTCACTAAAACTTCTTTTTTGAGAGGCTGCTTGTTCAATTCATTAATAAAGTCGTGCACATTTTGTACTCGCTTTTTTCGAAGCGACCTGTCGTATTGAGTGATAGACAACATAATAAATGAAATTTGTCATGGCAATGTACGACATTTTACGTTAAGCAGCAAATGCTGTCGTAGTGGCTACTTACTATCCCGTAACGTAACCGTTCTGTTAAACACTAACTTTCCTTTCGTTGAATCCGGATCCAAACAAAAATAGCCCATTCGCAAAAACTGAAATTTGTCGCTCACTTTAGCTTTTGCCAACGCAGGCTCAGCATATACTTTGTTTACAACTTTCAGAGAATGTGGGTTCAGGTGATTTTTAAAGTCATCTTCAATGGAGCCCATATCTTCGGTTACAAACAGCCGGTCGTACAAACGTACTTCTACCTCAGTGGCATGGAGTGCACTTACCCAATGGATCACTCCTTTTACATGAAGCCCCGAAGAGTCTTGCCCACTGCGGCTTTCGGGCACATAGCTGCAATGCAACTCGGTAACATGACCTTGCGCATCTTTAATTACTTCTTCGCACTTGATGATGAATGCACTTTTTAAACGTACCATACCGCCCGGTGAAAGGCGAAAATATTTCTTCGGTGGATTTTCCATAAAATCTTCCCGCTCGATCCACAACTCGCGGCTGAAAGGCATTTCGCGATGCCCTCCGTTTTCTGCTTCCGTATTATTTTCAGAAGTAAGTATTTCTGATTTTCCTTCTGCATAATTGGTGATCACTACTTTCAGCGGATCGAATACCACCATCCTCCGCTCGGCAATTTTATTGAGATGCTCGCGTACGCAAAACTCCAACAACCCAATGTCAATCAGGTTGTCGCGTTTAGCCACACCTATTTTATCGCAAAACTCGCGTAGCGCTTCGGGCGTATAGCCACGCCTTCTCACCCCACTTAATGTCGGCATGCGTGGATCATCCCATCCGTTCACTAATTTTTCGTTCACCAGCTGAAGTAGTTTGCGTTTGCTCATCATGGTGTAAGTCATGTTAAGGCGGGCAAACTCATATTGCTTGGTCGGATAGATTTCTAATTTTTCGATCAGCCAGTTGTATAACTCGCGGTGGGGCACGAACTCCAGTGTACAAATACTGTGTGTAATTTGCTCGATGGAATCGCTTTGGCCATGGGCAAAGTCATACATGGGGTAGATGCACCACGCATCGCCCGTGCGGTGGTGGTGCGCGTGTTTGATGCGGTAAAGCACCGGATCGCGCATGAGCATATTGACATGTGCCATGTCTATTTTGGCACGCAACACTTTCGAGCCATCAGGGTGCTTGCCGTCTTTCATCTCGGCAAATAGTTTTAGATTTTCTTCGATGCTGCGGCTGCGGTAGTTATTATTTTTTCCGGGTTGGGTGGGTGTTCCTTTTTGCTTGGCCATTTCTTCGCTTGTGCTGTCGTCCACATAGGCCAATCCTTTGCCGATCAGCTTGACGGCAAATTCGTACAACTGCTGAAAATAATCACTGGCATATAATTCTTCTGCCCATTGAAATCCCAGCCACTGCACATCTTGCTTGATGTTGTCAACGTACTCCACTTCTTCCGTTACGGGGTTGGTGTCATCAAAACGGAGGTTGGTTTTGCCACCGTATTTCAATGCCAAGCCAAAGTTGAGGCAGATACTTTTAGCGTGCCCCAAATGCAAGTAGCCGTTGGGCTCTGGTGGGAAGCGGGTTGCAATGGTTTGGTGTTTGCCGGCTGCTAAGTCGGCCTCGACAATCTCTTCAATAAAGTTTAAACTCTTTTCTTCTGTCATGCTCTGCTATAAAAGACTGTAAAGGTAAAAATTTGAAATGGGAAAAAAGGAACTTTTAGTGGGCAGCGGTTCGGCTGCCAAAAATAGCGGTGCCTACCCTTACCAGTGTGCTGCCTTCTTCGAGGGCAATTTCATAGTCCTGGCTCATACCCATCGAAAGTTCTTTCATTTCTACAGAAGGAATTTTTTCTGTTTTTATTTTTTCAAACAGATTTTTCAGGTGCCGAAATTCAGCCCGCACCTGATCTTTATTTTCTGTAAACGTAGCCATACCCATCAGTCCGATAATTTTTATTGAATCAAGGGAAGCCGGTGTGCCTGATCGGATCAGCTCGAAAAGTTCGTTTTCATCGAAGCCATATTTAGTTTCCTCGCGTGCAATGTGCACTTGCAACAGACAGGATACTACCCGTCCGATTTTTTTTGCCTGCTTGTTGATTTCTTCCAATAACTTAAAACTATCTACTGAATGGATGAGCGTTACAAACGGGATGACCTGTTTTACTTTATTGGTTTGCAGGTGGCCGATCAGGTGCCATTGGATGTCGGCCGGCAGCAAGGGCTGCTTCATGCATAACTCTTGCACTTTGTTCTCGCCAAAAATCCGTTGCCCGGCATCATAGGCTTCTTTAATCTTTTCGATGGGCTGTGTTTTGCTTACCACGATCAACTCGCAAGGGGTGCCAGCAAGCCGATTTTTGATGAAGGTTATATTTTTTCTGATATCCATTGGTTAACTTGGCCAAAATTACTCAAGCAAAGTTATGGCGATCATCGGTACGTTGCTCAAAAAAGGAATTAAACTTCGCGAAAATCTTCACCAGGAATATTCTTCTCCGTTTGAATTACAGAAAGCCGAACTCAAGGAATTGATGATTTCCGCAAGCCATACAGAATTTGGCAAATATTATGATTTTGATACGACTCTCAAAAAATTCAGGAAAGGAGGCAAAGAATTTTATCAGGCCTTTAAGTCTTCTATCCCCATCCACGACTACAATAAAATTTACAAAGATTGGTGGCAACTGACATTGAAAGGCGCAAAAAATATTTGCTGGCCGGGACGCATTAAATATTTCGCACTCAGTTCGGGCACTTCGGAGGCTGCCTCCAAGCACATTCCCGTAACCAAAGAAATGACGAAGGCTATCCAGCGCACCAGCATCCGCCAGATCATCTCCTTGTCGAAATACGATTTGCCCTCTTCTTTTTTTGAAGCGGGCATTTTAATGATTGGAGGCAGCACTCACTTACACAAAAAAGGAAGTTACTTTGAAGGTGACCTGAGCGGCATACAGGCAGCAAGGCTGCCTTTCTGGTTTCAGCATTTTTATAAGCCCGGTAAAAAAATAGCCAAGAGCCGGAACTGGGACAGCAAACTGAACCAGATCGTACGCAAAGCTGCCGATTGGGACATCGGCATAATTGTGGGTGTACCGGCATGGATACAAATACTGATTGAAAAAATCATTGCCCACCATCAGGTAAAAAACATTCACGAAGTGTGGCCTAACCTGCGGGTTTATGTTCATGGAGGCGTGTCCATGGATCCGTACCGCAAAAGTTTTGAAAAATTATTAGGGCGGCCAATCTATTACATCGAAACATATCTGGCCTCAGAAGGCTTCATCGCCTACCAAGCAGTGCCCAAAAATAAATCCATGCACTTGGTATTAAACAACGGTTTGTTTTATGAGTTTGTACCTTTTGAAGATAAAAATTTTCTCCCTTCCGGAGAGATCAAACCCGATGCAGAAACATTGTTAATAGATGAAGTAGAAGAAGGCAAAGAATATGCGCTGCTGCTCTCTACCTGTGCGGGCGCGTGGCGCTACCTGATTGGCGACATCATTAAATTTACTTCGGTGGAAGATGCGCAGATCCAAATTACAGGGCGCACAAAACACTTTTTGAGTTTGTGTGGCGAGCACTTGTCGGTAGATAATATGAACAAGGCCATCGAGCTGGTTTCAAATGAATTAAATATTTCTATTCCTGAATATACCGTTGCCGGTATTCCCCATCAGACGCTTTTCGCCCACCATTGGTATATTGGCACCAACGACAAGGTGGACAAAAATGTATTGAAAGAAAAAATTGACAATCATTTAAAAGAACTGAACGATGACTATGCCGTAGAGCGCAGCGCAGCACTGAAAGAAGTGATTGTAGAAGTGTTGCCTCTTCAAAAATTTCACGACTACCTGGGATTAAAAGGGAAAGTAGGAGGGCAGAATAAATTTCCCCGTGTGATGAAAAATGCACAGTTGGATGAATGGGTCAGTTTTATCAACGGGCATTAAAGAACGATGGCCACCAATACATTTTTATTCAAGAGTTCCTCCATCATAATTTTTAACCGATAAAATTACTATGCTCATTGTTCTTCATGGTATTCAGTTCGGTATCGTCCTCGCGTTTTTAGTCGGCCCCGTTTTTTTTATGATTATTCAGACGAGTGTAGAGAAAGGTTTTTGGAACGGAGCACTGGTGGCTATCGGTGTGTCGTTAAGTGATATTCTGTATGTAACGATTTGCTACTTCGGGCTTTTTCAATTTCTAAATGATCCATCTTCCCGAAAGAACATGGCCTACATCGGTGGGGTAATCCTCATTATTTTTGGACTTTATTATTTAGTAATAAAAGCGCGCAGAAGTTCAGCGTCATTTCATGCAGCCATAGAAACAAAACCATTGAAATATATTTTGAAGGGATTTATTATCAATGGCTTTACTCCCATGGTGTTGGTTTTTTGGATCGGCACTATCAGCTATGCTACCGTCAATTTCGAGTACACAAAGGGTATTCAGTTTTTTATTTTCTTTGTGTCGCTTCTTGTTACCGTACTGGCCACAGACATTACCAAGGCTTATCTGGCCGATCGCCTGAGAAGAATGGTTACCCATCGTTTTCTCACCATCATGAACGTGCTGGTAGGCATTTGCCTGATCGGCTTTGGCATCCGCCTGTTAGTAATGGGTAGTAGTGGCTTTCAGTTGATGTAAAAATCCTCTCTTGATCAGTCTGAGATAATCACCTTAACAGTTACAGTTTTAGCATGGCTTCTGATGCGCACAATGTAAACACCCGAAGCCAGCCCCTGTGTTTGAATGAAGGAAACTCCATTAGACACAGGTAACGATGACCATTTGTCGCTGTATAAAATTTTGCCAAACAGGTCAACTAACTCTACCGAAGCATCGGGGCTAACAGCTACCGATGTTTTGAGCTTGATCGGCTCCCCGTGTGTTGGGTTCGGATAAGCTACAATAGAGGAGGCCACATCGGCATACACAGAAATGATTTCTGAGGCAGTACTTTTTCCGTCAAAATCAGTTTGCCGAAGCCTGTAATAAGTCAATCCATTGAAAGGCAAGTTATCCAGGGCCTCATAATCTGAGGGCGTGTTCTTAGTGCCTGCTCCCTGCACTTTGGCTACCTCCACAAAATTTTTGGCATCCTGCGATTTTTCGACTGTGAAATAATCATTGTTGAGTTCGGAGGCAGTAGTCCACTTCAAATAAACTACTCCGTCAGAAAAGTTTCCGGTGAAACTTGTCAGTTGTATCGGCAGCGGATTAGTGCCGCCATATAAGTTTGCCAAAGTAAAATTGGAGAAAGAACTGAACGGCCCCGATACGATATAACCCGGCTCTGCTGTATCCGAAACCTTTCCTATATCAACCCAAGTTGTGCCGATGCCTACATTTTTTACTACGGTAAGATGAGGCAAGTCGGTAACACCATCGGTGGTGCCGTAACCATAATACAAAGTGACGGAAGCACTGGATAGATTTGATTGATCAGAACTGCTGATGTTCCAATACCGGGCGCCCGAAACTCTTTCTATAGTAGGCGATAGCGTATAACCTAATGTAACTGCCGAAACAGAAAAGTGCTGAGCTGTATAAATCACAGAACTGGCACTGGTGTGCGTTACGGTTAGTATAGCCGGGCGATAAGCTCCGTTATTGCCGATCGGAAAATTCCTTACAGTATTGGCGGTGCTGGTGGCTACTTCGTACGTCATCGGGCCATCTATGTAGCAATTGGTAGAACCGATTGTAGTTGTGCTCCCGTTTAGTAAGGCAATGTAGTTGCTTGCTGTAGATTGAATGACTCCTTTGGTTAACGTCATGGCATTGTTGATAGTAGCTACCCCACCCATCAGAAAAGGATAAGGGAAACCGCTGGTGTTATTGAACACAACGTTGTTGAAGTAGATAGCATCTCCTCCCGATCCGGCCGAGCCCGGAATAGTTTGCTGATAGCCGGTGCCGTTAAAAGTAAGTACAGAAGAATTGTTAAAGGTAAGATTGCCGTATGGAGTTCCACCACGTACAATATTTCGTGCAATACCCATTGTAGCCGATCCGTTAAAGATGGCCTCAGTCTGTGCGGCAGCAGAAGAGGTGTAGCTCATATCCCGGCCTACAGATAAATTAGCGCTGTTGTTGAAGTTAAGGCTCAACTTCATGCCACCTGAATAGTTAAAGTTTATATCGCGAGCTACGTTCACGTTTGAGGAATTACTTACCGCGAGTGTGTTGGCAGTTACGGTGCCTCCGCTGCTGCTCCAGTTCATATCCTGCCCGACTGAGATTGTCCCGGTCGGTACATTTACCTGAACACCGGCTGTGCCTCCGCTGGTGGTAGCCGAAAAATTATTGGCTACGGCCAGCGTTCCGTTGGTTTGAACAGTTGTGGTGTTTGAGTTATTGGTTGAGTTGGTGGTGACAAATTGACCGTTTACGGTTAGTGTAGCGTTGGTAATGGTTAACGAAGTATTGCCAGCGCTGGTTGACAGGTTTACCTGAGCACCCTGAGCAGCAGAGGTAACAGTAATGTTGTTATCGCGAATGTTGACCACGTTGCCCGCAGCCGGTACGGTGCCCGAACTAACACCACCATAGCCTGCATTCGACCAAGTACCGACTGTATTCCAGTCTCCATTTTGACGTGAGTAAAAAACAGTGGCACTTACATTGGTAAAACATAAGGAAAAAGTTCCGCGGTAGCCTAACCCCACGAAATTGTCAATTGAAATATAATAAGTGTTGCCAACTGTTAAAGATGCAACCGTTATGGAGGGAACGGCATATTGCCCGCTGTAAGTGCTGCAGGCAATCTGAGTAGTTCCATTGGATTGCCATAATGCCATAAGAGGATATTGCAGTGTACCGAAAGCACCGCCTGTTTTTAGTTGGATAGTAGCGTTGGGAGTGATGGCGGTAAACTTAAACCATACATTATTATTAGGACCGGGACCTGCCCAACAGCTACCCTTCGCTTTATCAGGGGAAGCACCAATGGTGGAATAAACAGCGTTGGAAGAACACCAGTTATTAGGATCGGTTAATGCGAGCGCTCCTTGATAATAGTTGTAACCGGGTACATCAGAGAGGCAGAGAGAGAAAGTCCCCCTATAGCCCACCCCTGTGTAATTATCTACAGAGATATAGTAATAGTTGCCGGGGGTAAGGCCGAAATAGTCGGTTTCCATCGTGCCTTGGTTGAGAGAGTTGTAAGGCGAGCAAGAGAGCTGCGTGCCGAGCGAGTCCCACAGGGTTACCCAGGAGTACTGCATGTTGCCAAACGCCCCACCCGTTTTCAGTTGTATGTCTATGTAGGTAGTGGCAGAAGCCTTGAACTTAAACCATCTGTTGTAGTTGGGGCCGTTGGGGGCACAGGTGCCGGCCGATTGGTCGGGGGAAGCCCCTATAGTAGAGTAAGCAGCATTGGCCGAGCAGCCATTGATCAGGGAGGTAACACTGAGCGCCCCGCTCTTGTAGTTGTAATCTACCTTATCGCTCAGGCAGAGAGAGAAAGTGCCCCGATATCCCACTCCGGTATAGTTGTCCACAGAGATATAGTAGTAGTTACCGGGTGTGAGGCCGAGGTAACTCGTTTCCATCGTGCCTTGGTTGAGGCTATTGTAAGGAGAACAGGAGAGTTGTGTACCGAGCGAGTCCCACAGGGTTACCCAGGAGTATTGCATGTTGCCAAACGCCCCACCAGTTTTCAGTTGTATGTCTATGTAGGTAGTGGCAGAAGCCTTGAACTTAAACCATCTGTTATAGTTGGGGCCGTTGGGGGCACAGGTTCCGGCCGATTGGTCGGGGGAAGCCCCTATAGTAGAGTAAGCAGCATTGGCCGAGCAGCCATTGATCAGGGAGGTAACACTGAGCGCCCCG
>JAFDYX010000026.1 GCA_018267215.1 Bacteroidota bacterium | reverse complement strand
TTTGTTGGCCATGGGACGTAGTGGTTAAGGCACCAACGTCCGCATTTTTGGCTTACTAAAACAAGCGTCAATCAAACATCAATCGGGGTGGTCAGTTTGACCGGATAAGGGTGGTCAATTTCGTCAGGATAACGGTGGTCAGTTTGCTCCGGATTCCCTGGTCAGTTTGTTCCGGATTTAGGTGGTCAATTTCATCGGATTATCCATCCAGCGCCTTTTTAAGGAAGATTTCAAACTGCAAAAGGAAGATGAAATGCATTTTGCCAATTCGAAGAGAGATGAGTACGGCTACGATCATCACTATTACCAACAATTTTATAAGGGCATCAGGGTGGAATTTGGTGCTTATGCCGTTCATGGAAAAAGTAATTCTGTGCTGTCGATTAATGGCAATTTTCACCCAGTAAAAAATGTGGACGTAGCTGTTGCGGTGAGCGAAGTTGATGCGCTGAAATACGCATTGAATTATATTGGAGCGAAAAAATACAAAAGGGAAATTCCAGAAGAAGAGGCATGGATCAAAAAGAATTTTAATTCCACCTATTCCCCAAAAGGTGAACTGGTGATTGTCAATGCAAAATAACTAAGCTATGAAGTTTATCAGTATTATTTTTTATTCATACCTTATGGTATCTTGTGAAAGTTTCCCTTGACTATTGTTAAGTAAGTACTAAAGTAGCCATATAAAAATATAGCTACTTTTTCAATAACCTTAATACCAATACCCAATGTTATTTCAACGGCTTCAGCATCCTGCTAATTAAACCTGTTGAAATTTTTTTTCATTTTGCTGGCTGGCTGCCCCTTGCTATTTTTGGCAGCAAAATGAAAGAACTTTTAAAGAAACTGAGGCGCTACGAAATACAGGTGCGCAAGGCCGTAACCAGCCAGATGCAGGGCGACTTCCGTTCGCTTTTTAAAGGCACCGGGCTGGAGTTTGACGATGTGCGCCCGTACCAATATGGGGACGACATCCGCACCATTGACTGGAAGGTGTCGGCCAAGGGGCACGGCACGTTCGTCAAAACTTTTAAAGAAGAAAAAGAACAAACTATCTTTTTTATTGTGGATGTCAGCGCCTCGCAGGAAATCGGCTCGCAGGGAAAAAACAAACTCGACATCACCAAAGAAGTGTGCGGGGTGCTGGCCTTGTCGGGTGCCAAAGAAACAAGCCAACTCGGGCTTATCTGCTTTTCGGATGTGCGCGAAAAAGCCATCAAGCCTAAAAAAGGAATGGCGCAAGCCTACGAAATCATCCACCACTTGGTACATCTTAAACCCCAATCGCTCAAAACAAACCTCAATAAAGCGCTGGCTTTTGCCCTGAACTTTATCAAGCGCAGAAGTGTCATCATTATGATCTCCGATTTTATAGACGAAAATTATTTTGACGGCCTGAAATCGCTGGCGCGCAAACACGACCTGGTAATCATCCGTATTACCGACAGGCGCGAAACAAGCTTGCCCAAGCTGGGCATTATTCCGGTATTGGATAAAGAATCTAAAAAAACGCTTTGGGTAAATAGTTCGTTTGGCGGATTCCGCGAAAAAATTGCTACCAACAATACCCTGCGCCAGCAGGAACTGGCCGACTTCAGCCGCAGACATCAAATTAACTTTATCTCCATTGATACGGCTGAAGATTATGTGCCTAAGTTATTGAAGTTGTTTAAGGTGAGGAATAAAACGTTTAAGGCTGCGTGAGGATCATTCAATATTTGAAAGCAAACATTTTAAATTTTAAAATACTGCAACGCAGAAATATTTTCTATTCTGTATTCTTCATTCTTCATTCTTTGTTCTTCATCCTCAATTCTCTTCCGTGTAGCGCACAAGACGTAAAGGTTGCCGCAAAATTCAGTGCCGACTCAGTAGAAATTGGGAAGCCCATTGAGTATTATTTGTCGGCTCATCACCCCGTTCATACTCAAATTCTTTTTCCTGATTCCAGTTTTTCTTTTTCACCTTTCGAATTTCAGAAGAAGAAATTTTTTACTACGAAAACTAAAAATGGAGTAAGTGTAGATAGTGCAATCTACTTTCTGACCACTTTTGAAATAGACAGCATTCAGCGATTGAAACTGCCCGTGTTTATTGTGAGCGGGCGAGACAGTACACAGGTATTTTCCAACGCGGATACCGTTTACCTGAAGCACCTTGTGAAGTCTATTCCTGATTCAGTGCCTGCTAATCAGCTTCCTCTTAAAGCCAACACTAATTATCTGAATGTGCCGGGCAATTTTAATTATTTTTTGATGGTCATTGTAGGAGGTATTTTAATTGCTGTCTTGATTTTGATTTGGATTTTTTTCGGGAAACGAATCAGAAAATATTTCCGTATCAGGAGGTTGACATCAGGGTATCATGCTTTTTTGCAGCAATATGAAAATGCCGTGGATAATCTTCAAAGAGAGTTTTCTGCTGTTCATGCCGAGGGCAGTTTAGTGATCTGGAAAAAATATCTTGAATCGCTGCTCAACAAACCCTACACAAAATTTACCTCAAAAGAAATCAGGGTCATTGAACAAAATGAAAAGCTGGGCGACTCGCTGAGTGCCATAGACCGGATGATTTATGGCGGGATGCACGAAAACTTCCGCACTCCGTTCGACTCGCTGAAAGATTATGTGCAAGAGCAATACGAAAAAAGAAAAGCAGAGATAGCGAATGGATAAGCTCAACTCACCTTGGTATTCGCCAGATTGGTTTATGCCCTCTACGTTCAGTTCGCTGACATGGGAGCACAATCTGTTTCTATACTTTATCCCGGCCATTCCTCTTTTGTTTATGGGCCGGTGGCTCATCCGCTATTACATGAATCAAAAACTGCCGGTAGCGCTGATCAAGAGCGACCTCAAAAGTTCTCCTGTTCAATGGGTACGCCTGCTACCGGAAATATTGCTGATGGGCGTAGCCGCCTTGATATTAGTAGCATTGGCCAGGCCGCAGCGCAGCAACGAAAAAGTAGAACAGTGGACAGAGGGTATTGACATCATGATCGCACTGGATATTTCTCAGTCCATGCAGATTGAAGACTTTGAACCCAACCGGCTGCAGGCAGCCAAAAAGGTGGCTCACGATTTTATTAAAGGCCGCCTGCAAGACCGCATCGGCTTGGTCGTTTTTTCGGGAGATGCTTTTTCACTCGCGCCACTCACCACCGACTATAATTTGCTCTACTCCTATCTTAACGACATCAATTTTGATATGATTGAATCGCGTGGCACAGCCATCGGTTCAGCCTTGGCTGTGGTAACCAACCGCATGCGCGAATCAGAATCAAAATCGAAAGTGTGTATCCTCATCAGCGATGGCGACAATACTGCCGGAAACATTGACCCTATTACATCTGCTGAGTTGGCTGCTGCCTACGGTATTAAAATCTATACCATCGTAGTAGGGAAAGAAGGGTTAGTTCCATTTGGCAAAGATTTTTTTGGCCGCCCTCAAATGGTAGAAAATACCATTGACGAAACCACCATGCGCAAAATTGCCAACATTGGCTCCGGAGAGTTTTTCAGGGTAGCTGACAATGAAGCATTAAAAAATGTTTTCGAACGTATTGATAAATACGAAAAGGCCGAAATCAAAGAGAGCCGTTTTAAAGATACGTCAGATTTTTATTTTATCTACCTGCAATGGGCTATGATTTTATTTGTAATCTGGCTGGCATTAAAATCGAGCTTTCTGAGCAACGTATTGCAAGATTAATTATTTGTGCTTGCCCCTCTGTTGCTTAAATTTGTATCTTCAAATAAAATAATCAAACCATGAGTTCAACCCCTGCCGCATCATCCGTAAAAAAATCAATGAAGCAAGACCTGTATGAACAACCCGACTTTTATAATATTGATGATCTGCTGACTGAGGAACACAAACTAATCCGCAGTTCTATCCGCGAATTTGTTAAGAAAGAAATTTCGCCCTACATCGAAGACTGGGCTCAGCGCGCTCATTTTCCTTATGAAATTGTACGCAAGTTTGGCGAGATCGGTGCATTTGGGCCTACCGTGCCGCAACAATATGGCGGTGGCGGCCTCGATTATATTTCATACGGAATTTTAATGCAGGAAATAGAGCGTGGCGATTCAGGCATGCGCTCCACGGCATCGGTGCAAGGCTCGCTGGTGATGTACCCCATCTATAAATTCGGGAGCGAAGCCCAACGGAAAAAATATTTGCCCAAGCTGGCCAGTGGCGAGTGGCTGGGTTGCTTTGGTTTGACAGAGCCCGACCACGGCTCTAACCCTTCGGGGATGGTAACAAATTTTAAAGACATGGGCGACCATTACTTATTGAATGGCGCCAAGATGTGGATATCCAATTCGCCCAAAGCCGATGTGGCCGTAGTGTGGGCAAAGAATGAAGAAGGCAGAATACATGGGCTGATTGTAGAGCGCGGTATGCCGGGTTTCAGCACACCCGAAACACATGGCAAGTGGAGCCTGCGCGCCAGTACCACAGGCGAACTCGTCTTCCATGATGTAAAAGTGCCGAAAGAAAACTTACTGCCCGGCAAAAACGGATTAGGCGCCCCTATGATGTGTTTAGATTCCGCACGTTATGGTATTGCCTGGGGCACTATTGGCGCAGCCATGGATTGTTACGACTCTGCCAGACGCTATGCGGCTGAGCGTATTCAGTTTGGCAAACCGATTGCCTCGTTTCAACTCGTGCAAAAAAAATTGGCCGAGATGCTTACCGAGATCACAAAGGCGCAATTACTTAATTGGCGATTGGGTATGCTGATGAACGAAGGCAAAGCCACCACAGCCCAGATTTCTTTGGCCAAAAGAAACAATGTGCATACTGCCCTGGAAATAGCGAGAGAAGCGCGGCAGATACACGGAGGCATGGGCATCACGGGCGAGTACCCGATTATGCGCCACATGATGAATTTAGAAAGCGTGGTAACTTATGAAGGCACCCACGATATACACTTGCTGATTTTAGGAAATCATATTACAGGGCTGCCGGCTTTTGTGTAGCTAAAAACTAAATCACCCCTGCCGAAAAAGTAATTCTCTGTACGGGGTTTTTAGGATCTGTAGAATAAATAGTAACAGATTTGTTTTGAGGCCCTACCCGCCCCTCGGTTTTTAATTTAATCTTGATAGAAGTTTCCTGTCCGGGTTTTAGCACCCGCAAGCCCGGTGTTACCTCCAGACAAGAACAATTCGACTGAGCATGGCGGATAATTAATTCTTTCTTTCCGGTGTTAATCAGTTTTACCTCGCGTTCTAAAATGACACCGGCTTTTACATTGCCAAAACGAACCATGTTGGCCGACAATGACAATGCGGGTGCATTAGCCAATTCTTCATTGGAAAGTTTGGGAAAATATTCTTCCACCGTAGCATATACTGAAAAAGTTTTTTGAAGCATGTGCCGATCATCAGTATTAATGTCAATGCTTTCAATTACAAATCCATATTGCCCCTTTGCTTGGGCATCGAATAAAATTTTTAGGGTTGCCACAGAATGGGGCGCCACAAACTTGGGCAGCATCATGCGGATGTAGCGCGGCCCTACAAACCCTTGGAAGTGTATGGTGTCTTGGGTCGGGTTGTAACACATCACCGAAATTGGCTCAGGTTCACGATTGATAAAAACCTTTTCAAGATTAAATGAATTGCTTTTAAACTTCAGACTTCCCCGCTCTACGGTAAAAGTAGATGGGTCTTTTTCCGATACTTCATTCACCACATTGCCTTTGATCTGTAAAACAACAGGGTTGCCGTCCCAATCGGTGGTAACAGTCAGCGACTTGTTAAAATAACCGGGTCTTCCTTTCGGGTCGAAACTGGCACGAACAAAACCGGTGCCCCCGGCAGCAATGGCTTCTTTTGTCCAGTCGGGTGTGGTGCAGCCGCAGGAGGGTTGTACTTTCAAAATCTTAATTGCTCTGGTAGATTTATTGGTGACCGTAAAATCAAAAGCAACCGAACCGTTTGCTTCTTTCACAATTCCAAAATCATGTGTCTTCTCACTGAAGGTAATCGGGTCAACCAGTTGGGCTTGTCCGTTGATGTGTATAAAAACAAAAAGTGCAAAAAATATTTTTTTCATCTGCTTTCAATAACCGCTCTATCAAAAATCTAATCTCAAAGCACAAATCTAAAACTAAAATCATAACATTTATATTTGCACCATGTCAAGAATACTAACCGGAATACAAAGCAGCGGACGCCCTCATCTGGGGAACTTGCTGGGCGCGATCATCCCTGCCATTCAGCTTTCCAAGCAGTCGGGCAATGAATCATTTTTTTTCATAGCCGACCTGCACTCGCTGATCAATATAAAAGATGCTAAAACACGCCTCGAAAATGTACGGGCAGTAGCTGCAGCCTGGCTTGCGTTCGGTTTTGATACTCAGAAAAACCTGTTATACCGTCAGAGCAAAATACCGGTGGTTACTGAGCTAACCTGGTACTTAAACTGTTTCACTCCTTACCCGATGCTTGCCAACTCACACTCCTTCAAGGAAAAATCGGAGCGGCTGGCAGACGTTAATGCAGGGCTGTTTACCTACCCGGTGCTGATGACGGCCGATATCATTTTGTACGATGCCCATTATGTACCGGTCGGCAAAGACCAAAGGCAACACCTCGAAATTGCCCGCGATATTGCCACCATTTTTAATAACCTCTACGGGGAAACATTTGTAGTACCCGAAGCTAAAATTGAAGAACAGGTGATGACCATCCCGGGAACGGATGGACAAAAGATGAGTAAATCGTATGGCAACATCATTGATGTCTTCTTACCGGAAAAAGAATTGCGCAAACAAGTGATGAGCATCGTTACCGACAGCACCCCGATGGAGGCTCCGAAAAACCCGGAGGGCGATAATGTATTTGCCATTTATCGGTTGGTTGCCACCCACGAGCAAACAGAAACGTTGCGGCAGAAATACCTTGCCGGGAATTTTGGTTATGGCCATGCCAAACAGGAATTGTTTGAATTGATCCTGACGAAATTTAAAAATGAGCGGGAAGCGTTCAATCATTTTATAAATAGCAACGAACTGGATGAAACCCTGAGCCGCTGCGAAGCAAAAGCAACTGCCATTGCCGAAACCGTCATAGAAAGAGTGCGTAAAAAAATAGGCTTCTGATGAAATCAACTACCAAAGAAATCAATGGCTTTCCTTTTGAATCCTACCGACATGAAGAATACACAACTGAACAGATGCGCCATCGCTCTCAGGAATTTTATCAGTGGCTTAACCAACGCAGAACGGTTCGCGATTTTTCGAACCGGCCTGTTCCGGTTGATGTGATAAATCAAATTATTTTAGCGGCCTCCACCGCCCCATCGGGCGCTCACAAGCAACCCTGGACTTTTGTTGTGGTAACTGATGCTGCTGTGAAAAAACAAATTCGAGAAGCAGCCGAAAAAGAAGAATACGACAGCTACCATGGCCGTATGTCTGACGAATGGATTGAAGATTTAAAACCACTGCAAACCGACTGGACAAAAGAGTTTTTGGAAACTGCCCCTTATCTGATCGTAGTCTTCAAAAAAGCTTACGACATCCGCCACGATGGAAGCAAGCGAAATAATTATTATGTGAATGAATCGCTGGGTATTGCATGCGGCTTTTTGCTGGCAGCCATTCACCATGCTGGGTTGGTTGCCCTTACCCATACACCCAGCCCGATGAATTTTCTTACTAAAATTTTAAAACGGCCTGAAAATGAACGCCCATTTTTATTAATCCCCGTGGGTTATGGTGCAGACGAAACGTTCGTACCCAAATTAACCAGAAAACCCTTGTCGGAAATTGTTCAATACATCTGACCTCCTATTTCGAGCGCCAAACTTCTTGTTGCTTTTCTTTTGTATTAAGTAGGATACGCAAAGGGTTGGGCACAATCACCAACTTCGTTTCTTTGCCGGGCATGGAATCTACTTCTACATACACGCCCTCCGTATGAGCCACCGAAAATTCATTCTTGCCAGAAATAGAATAACTTTTAGCCAAGTAAGCGATAGGAAGCAAAATATCGGTATCGGGCGATAGTTTATCGTGTACCTCTTGCAGTACTTCTTCTAAATAGTCGCCATAGTTTTCATGAAGCACATCTTCCAAATCATGTAGTGCTTCTTCCATGTCATCGTACTGCGGGTTGTTGTAATCTATCTTTTTCAATTCAGTGCGCTTGAAAGCAATTTCCTGAATAGCCTTGTCCAATGCCTTAATATCCATATTAAAATTTTCTTCAAGATTAGAGAAATGAGTTCGATTTTAAAAATTTAAAAAATGGATTGATTATCTTTACCACACTAATTTTCAAATGTTATGACTACCGACTTTCTTCCGTTGAATGGCACAGACCACATTGAATTTTATGTAGGCAACGCCAAACAGGCAGCATTGTATTATCAGCATTGCTTTGGATTTGAATTGGTGGCCTATGCCGGCCCCGAAACAGGCATACGCGACAGGGCTTCGTACGTGGTGCAGCAGCATAAAATTCGTCTGGTACTTACTTCTTCCCTTGTCCCCGACTCCGAAATCAACCAACATGTAAACAAACATGGCGATGGCGTAAAGGTTTTGGCATTGTGGGTAGATGACGCCACTAAGTCTTTTCAAGAAACCCTGCTGCGCGGTGCTGTGGCCGTGCAAGAGCCTCAAAAATCTTCCGATGAGTTTGGGGAAGTAACTATTTCGGCCATTCAAACCTACGGAGAAACAGTTCACAAATTCGTAGAACGCAAAAATTATAAAGGTGCATTTCTACCTGGCTACAAAGCAGCCAAGAGTCAATTTCAGATAAGCCCCATCGGGCTGAAACATGTTGATCACTGCGTAGGCAATGTGGAATTGGGACAGATGAACAAGTGGGTGAAATTTTATGAAGATGTGATGGGCTTTAAATTGCTGATCACATTTGATGACGAGGATATTTCGACTGAATATAGTGCCCTGATGAGCAAGGTGGTATCAAACGGAAACGGTTACATCAAATTCCCCATCAACGAACCGGCACAAGGGAAAAAGAAATCGCAAATAGAAGAATACCTCGATTTTTACCATGGAGCTGGCGTGCAACATATTGCGGTAGCCACCGATGATATTATCCATACGGTTAGCGAACTTCGCAAACGAGGTGTTGAGTTCCTGCGTGTGCCTGACGCCTATTATGAAGATGTGATGCAGCGGGTGGGGCATATCAACGAAAGCCTGGAGGAGCTTAAAAAATTAAATATCCTTATTGACCGCGATGAAGAAGGTTATCTCTTGCAAATTTTTTCCAAGCCCGTGCAAGACCGCCCTACATTGTTCTTCGAAATCATAGAACGGAATGGAGCTAAGTCTTTTGGCAAAGGAAATTTTAAAGCCTTATTTGAATCCATCGAACGGGAACAAGCATTGAGGGGAAACCTGTAAAGTACATGTCACTTTTAGAAGTCGCCATTGCCAAAGCTAACCATTGGCTCAATAGTTCTATTGACGAAGCCAGCAAGGCTGAAATCAGAAAATTGTTATCATCGTCCGATCAAAAAACATTGATTGACAGCTTTTACAAAGACCTTGAATTTGGAACAGGTGGGCTGCGTGGTGTGATGGGAGTCGGTTCTAACTGCATAAACCAATACACCATCGGGGCAGCCACACAAGGTCTTTCCAATTATTTAAAAAAATCGTTTCCAGCCAAAGAAATCAATGTAGCCATTGCTTACGATAGCCGGAACAACAGCCGTTTATTTGCCGAGATCACAGCAGGCGTATTTTCAGCTAACGGTATCATCGTTCACTTATTTGAAGAGCTGCGCCCCACTCCTCTCTTGTCTTTTGCCATTCGTTACTTAAAATGTGATTCGGGCGTAGTCATTACGGCATCACATAATCCAAAAGAATACAATGGCTATAAAGCTTATTGGAATGAAGGCGCTCAATTGGTGCCCCCACACGATAAAAATGTTATCAGTGAAGTAAATGCCATCACCTCTTTTGAGCAGATTCAATTCAAAGCTGATCCATCAAAAATAAAAATAATAGGCAAAGAAGTGGAAGATGCTTATTACAACGAAGTGATCGGCCGTATTCCAAAAAAAGAAAGCATCCTTAAACAAAAAAATATTTCATTGGTTTATACCAGTCTTCACGGTGCAGGTATAACCATGGTGCCCGAATGCCTGAAGCGACTTGGTTTTACAAACCTTCACATCATTGAAGAACAAAAAATACCGGATGGGAACTTCCCTACCGTGCAGTCACCCAACCCGGAAGAGCAATCTGCCATGCAGATGGCGCTCGAAAAAGCCAACACATTACGAGCCGAACTGGTAATGGCCACCGACCCCGACACCGACCGGGTGGGTTTAGGAATACAGAATGAGCAAGGTGAGTTTTTTCTTCTCAACGGCAACCAATCGTTTAGCCTGATGATGTGGTTCATTTTGAAAAATTTGAAAGACAAGAAAAATGCTTACATCGCCAAGACGATTGTTACTACGGAGTTGGTAGATGATATGGCTCGTAACTTGGGAGTAGAATGCCACAATACACTTACCGGTTTTAAATACATTGCCGAGCTGATGAGCCAACTGGAAGGCAATAAAAAATTTATTGCTGCCGGTGAAGAAAGTTATGGGTATATGGTAGGCGATTTTGTACGCGATAAAGATGCCGTAAGCGCTTGTGCCTTTTTTGCTGCTATGGCTGCTGCCGCTAAAGATGAAGGAAAAACTCTTTACCAATGGCTGCTGCAGATGTATGTAGAAAATGGATTTTACAAAGAAGGTCTCATCAACTTGGTGCGGAAGGGGGCTGCTGGCGAGCAAGAGATTAAAACTATGATGGAAAAATTCAGAAATGATCCACCTCAAACAATAGCAGGCGAAAAGGTAGTGCGCATGCTCGATTATAAAACGAGCACGGAGAAAAATTTGGTTGATACAATCACCCAGCCTCTATCATTTCCAAAATCTGATGTACTTCAGTTTTATACTGATGGCGGATCCAAAATATCCGTCCGGCCATCCGGCACGGAGCCAAAAATAAAATTTTACATCAGTGTAAGGACTAAGCTAAGCTCAATAACAGATTTTCCTTCTGCTGATGAACAATTGAATAGTAAAATCAATTCTATTACAAAAGAAATTGCTGGATAATACGACAGACAAAATTACTTACTGACCCAATACCAAAAAAAGAAGGCTGCCCCAAGTGGAGGCAGCCTTCTTTAGTTACCGGCTCAGTTTAATTGCCACCACGTCTTTGCGATGACATCTTATCCATTTCTTTATTGAAAGTGTCTTTAAATTTCTCATAATCATAATCCACTTTCAGCTTATCGTCTTGCGACAGACGGTTGTTGTATTCTTTCACCAAGTCATCAGCTGAAAGTTCAATGGCAACATACGTTTTATAATTTCCATCTTTGGTCTGCACCAGTTTTTCGCAAATCGTGCGAACTCCCTGAAGAGTTTGATCAACTACTTCGCGGTTCAGGCTTTCAAACTTCTGCTCCAACTGCTCTTTTTTATCCATCGAAGTAGAGTTGGTGTAGTTATCGGTAACGGTTTTTACTGTGGTCTGGATCGCTTGAGCCAACTCATTGCGGGCGTTGGTTAAGGCTTTCTTTTTGGAAGTAACCTGATCCATACTTTCACCGATCGAATTGGCGCGGAACACTTTATTCGTGGTGAAAAAATCTGGGCCTGAACAAGGCACTACAATTTCTTTTTCGCCATCAGGCATTTTTTGCTTGGATTTGCATCCGCCAATCAATGCGGCAGCAAACGCAACTGCAACTATGGAATAGACACCGATCTTTTTCATATTTATTGGTTTATTTTGGTTTACAAGTTACAATAAAACAAGTTTAATGCCGAATTTTTCAATTTAGATTCTTAACCCCGTCTTTGGTTTAAATTTTATTGCAAAATGGCGTTGAGCATATCTGGCAAAGTACTTGAATCTAAATTCTGTAGTAGCCGGCTATAGGCATCCTGGCTGCTGCGGTCATAGTCGAGGCTGTATCCTTTAATCCGATCGAGGGTGGTAGCATAAATTTCTTTGTTGTCCTTCACAGTAGATACACGGATAACAGAAGTGGCATAGGTAATATAAATACTTCCGGATACAGCGCCTTTCTCAGAAGTAGAATTGACATCTATTGCCAATTCAGCTTTGCTTTTATCATTGGTAAATTCAAAACCTGATACTGCCAGATAGTTTTTAATTTTATTGGCTACTTGCTGATTAGCCTTATCAACTCCAAGACTTTTTTCTACGATAGA
Source organism: Bacteroidota bacterium (assembly GCA_018267215.1). Taxonomy (GTDB): domain Bacteria; phylum Bacteroidota; class Bacteroidia; order Cytophagales; family Cyclobacteriaceae; genus ELB16-189. Next base: position 177,151 of record JAFDYX010000026.1, on the reverse strand, counting down.
AACATACACCAATGGGCGTAGTACATTCATAATAACAACGTCTTTAGGTGAAATGATTTTTTCTGAAACCAGCGTATAGATAGTGGACGGATTGTCGCCAGCGAATTTTAACAAATTAACTTTCACGGCAACGGTCTGCTCTAAATCGCGCGAGCCGATTTTATTCAGCAATATCTTGGCGGTGCCGTTGTCGTCTGTTTTGTAATCTGGAAACACATCGCCCGATCCTTTCTCAAACGAAGCCACTAAGGGCAGTCCGGCAATTGGTTTTTTAGATGACTTATCTACTACTTTCGCCATGATGGTCTGCCCGCTCTGCGCTACAATCCGGTTTACGGTAATTTGGTTGGGCTTTACCTTCAGTTCCATTTTATCCAACAGCAGTTGCATGTCTGCAATAATTTCGTTGGTAAGAAGAATGTCATTTCCTTCAAACTGTATGCGCAAAGGTTCTGCCAAATATTTTTCAACAGCACGAAAACCCTGGTAATAAAATCCTAATGCTATGACGGGATCATTATTTTTTTCTGACTGCCTGGCCTTGGTAAAGAAATCAAGACCCAGCGCAACGGCATTTCGCTTTTGTTCGTCTTTGATTTCCTTGTACCGTTGTTTTGATAAGCGAAAATAAACCCAATAGTTTTTTTCATCCTGCCATACATCTACTTGCTCGTACTCTTCAATGTCATCTGTCGCTGTAGTCTGGATCATCTGCTGATATTTTTCAGAAAATCCCTTGCCGTCATCCAACTGGTTGAGCACCGAAGTAGAGGAAACATTTACCTTGATGCCAGACACTAAATCCTCTAGCGCACTTTTTTTAGCTTCCTGAACGTAATTACTCTGCCCGTCTTTGGTGGCATGGCCAATGCCGATGTAGTAAAAAGTGTCATCTGGCTTATCGCTTAACCAAGTCGGTTGTGGGTTTTCATTTTTTTTGCCCTTCTTTTTGGATTTGGTTTGTGTGGCTGCCGGAGAGCAACTGAACAAAACCACTACGGCTAAAATAAAGATTGATCTCACTGAGTTAAACAATTTTGTTTTAAAGATAGCGAAACCCATGCCGAAAAATACAGCAAATATTTTACTGTTTGCAAAACACAAAAAAGGCTACCGGAGTAGCCTCATTTTCTAATTAGTATTGTCTTTCTTACGCTTACTTTAACTGCTTCACAATAGCCTCAAAAGCTGCAGGGTGGTTAGCAGCCAAGTCGGCTAATGCTTTACGGTTTAACTCAATACCTGCAGTTTTAATTTTACCCATAAATTCTGAGTAAGACATTCCATGCAGGCGGGCACCGGCATTGATCCGGCTGATCCAAAGTGAGCGGTAGTCTCTTTTCTTAGCTTTGCGATCGCGGTAGGCATAAGCAAGACCCTTCTCTACTTTGTTTTTGGCTACTGTCCAAACATTTTTACCCCTTCCCCAATAGCCTTTGGCAAGCTCGAGGGTGCGTTTGCGTCTTTTGCGCGATGCGACATTGTTTACTGAACGTGGCATAAAATTTAGATTTTTGGCCGGAGGCGTTCCGAAACTTCGGAATCTTCATGCCATCGGCCGGGTTAAACATAAAACCAGCTTTTGCGCTATGGCAAAGAGCTACACTAAATAAGGCAACATCGGTTTGATGTTGGACTCATCTGCTTTGTTTACCGTTACCTTATGGCCAAGATTTCTTTTCTGCTTCGTAGTCTTCTTGGTTAAGATATGGTTTTTAAATGCCCTTTTGCGTTTGATCTTACCGCTACCGGTAACTTTAAAACGTTTTTTGGCTCCTGATTTCGTCTTTAATTTTGGCATATCAATTTAAACTTACTTCTTTCCTTTAGGTGTCATTAACAAATACATACGCTTACCTTCTAACTGCGGCATCTGTTCTACTTTGCCGAGCGATTCAAGCGACTGCGCAAACTTCAGTAACAATATTTCTCCCCTCTCTTTATACACGATGGATCTTCCTGCGAAATGCACATAGGCTTTTACCTTAGCGCCTTCTTTCAGAAAGTTCTCGGCATGCTTTACCTTAAAATTAAAATCATGGTCATCGGTATTAGGGCCGAAACGGATTTCTTTTAAAACCGACTTCTGCGCGTTGGCCTTGATCTCCTTCTGTTTCTTTTTCTGTTCGTACTTAAACTTCGAGTAGTCAACAACTTTGCAAACTGGAGGATCAGCTTTAGGAGAAATTTCTACCAGATCCAACCCTTGCTCTTGCGCCAATTTAATGGCCACAGCAATCGGGTAAACATCTACTTTAATATTTTCACCGACTACCCGCACACGCTGTGCGGTAATTCTTTCGTTAATACGGTAGGGCTCTTCTACTACACGTTGCCTGAAGCCTACCCCTCTCTTGATTAATGGTCTATTGCCGCTAAAAGGCCTGTTGTAACCTGGATTTCCTGCCACTCGTTTGGTTTAAATTCTTACTTTTTTATAAAACAGGCTGCAAATATCGCCTTTTTTTTGGTTTTTCAAAATGATAGTTCTCCCTGAATCGCGGTAGAAGTATCTCGCTAATCAACTACAGGCATTTTAAAATCTGACTGAAATTTTTCTACAAACTCACTCAAATCCATTGCGCCCTTGTCGCCTTCGCCATGTTTACGCACAGCTACCTTGCCTTCTATGGCTTCCTTCTCTCCTACGATCAGCATAAACGGTACTTTCTTTACTTCCGAATCACGAATCTTACGCCCGATTTTTTCATCGCGGTCATCCAGAAAGCCACGTATATCGCTTTCTTTTAACTTATCAACTACCTGTTGGGCATAACCATTAAACTTCTCAGAGATGGGCAGCACAGCAAATTGCTCGGGTGCCAGCCATAGCGGGAAGTTGCCCGCACAATGTTCGATCAATACTGCTATGAAGCGTTCTAATGAACCAAACGGAGCGCGGTGGATCATAACAGGCCTATGCTTTTGGTTATCAGAACCTACGTACTCCAACTCAAATCGTTGCGGTAACTGGTAATCTACTTGAATAGTACCCAACTGCCAGCTTCTACCCAAAGCATCGCGCACCATAAAGTCAAGCTTGGGGCCATAAAATGCAGCTTCACCTAAAACAGCCACTGTTTTTAAGCCCCGCTCATCGGCAGCTTCTTGAATTTCTCTTTCGGCTTTATCCCACAATGCATCTTCACCAATGTATTTTGCTTTGTTGTTCGGGTCGCGCAACGAAACTTGTGCAGTATAGTTTTCGAATCCCAACGATTTGAAAACCAAAAGTACCAAGTCAATTACTTTCACAAACTCTTCTTTCACTTGGTCGGGACGACAAAAAATATGCGCATCATCTTGTGTAAATCCGCGCACACGGGTTAAGCCATGCAACTCACCACTTTGTTCATAGCGATATACCGTTCCAAACTCTGCCAAGCGCACAGGAAGTTCTTTATACGACCTTGGTTTTGTTTTATAAATCTCACAGTGGTGTGGGCAATTCATCGGCTTGAGCAAAAATTCTTCGCTTTCATCGGGTGTGTGAATAGGTTGGAAGGAATCCTTGCCATATTTTTCATAATGCCCGGAGGTAACATACAATTGCTTGCTGCCAATATGTGGCGTCACGACCGGGTCATAGCCTGCTTTGACCTGAGCCTTGCGCATAAATTGCTCTAACCGCTCGCGCAAAATTGTTCCTTTGGGCAACCACAGCGGCAGGCCCATCCCTACCTTTTCGGAGAAAGCAAATAATTCTAATTCTTTACCGAGTTTGCGGTGGTCGCGCTTCTTGGCTTCTTCCAGCATGTGCAAATACTCATCCAGTTCTTTTTGTTTAGGAAAAGTGATTCCATACACACGGGTGAGCATTTTGTTTTTTTCATCACCTCGCCAATAAGCACCGGCCACGTTCAGCAATTTCACCGCCTTGATAGGTGCTGTAGAGGGAATGTGCGGGCCTCTGCACAAGTCAACAAAATTTCCTTGTTGGTAAAAGGTGATGGAGCCATCTTGCAACCCATCTATCAGTTCTAATTTGTATTGATCGCCCTTCTTCGTGAAATAATCAATTGCTTCTGCCTTAGACACATCTTTGCGGACAAACACACTGTTTTGTTTGGCTAACTCGCTCATCTTTTTCTCAACAGCAGCTAGTTCTTCATCGCCAAATGGCCTCCCTTCTAAATCTACATCATAATAAAAACCATTTTCTATTGGAGGGCCGATACCGAATTTCACACCGGGGTAAAGTGCCTCTAAAGCTTCGGCAAATAAGTGAGCCGAGGAGTGCCAAAACGCATACTTGCCACCTTTATCGTTCCACGTAAATATTTTGATGGAAGCATCTTTAGTGATTGGTCTGGACAAATCCCAAATTTCACCGTTTACTTCAATGGCCAACGCATTGCGCATTAAACCTTCGCTGATGCTTTGAGCTATTTCAATTCCTTTTATGCCTGATGGAAATTCTTTGATGGAGCCATCTGGAAATGTAATTTTAATATTCATTCTCTTAACTATTCAATGATTGAACTTAGTTGTATTCTATTATTCGTCTATTATTCCTTCTAACTTACTTTCGATCCTTGCGCAACTGCTTCCGAGGGCTGCAACATTCTCAATTTCCCATCTTTATCAGATGCCATTAAAATCATTCCTTGCGATTCCACGCCCATTATTTTTCTTGGAGCAAGATTTACCAAAATGGTTACTTGCTTGCCAATCATTTCTTCGGGAGTAAAATACTCGGCAATGCCGCTCATCACCGTGCGCACATCCATGCCGGTGTCCACTTGAAGTTTTAAAAGCTTTTTTGATTTTTCTACGCGCTCTGCTTTCAAAATTTTAGCTATGCGGATATCCATTTTAGAAAATTCATCGAACGACACTTCGGGCTTGGCAGGTTCAGCAGGTGTAGCGGCAAGTTCCATTCCCTTCTTTTTATCATTCAGTTTTTTTAATTGATTTTCAATTACCTCGTCTTCCATTTTTTCAAAAAGCAGTTTTGCCTCACCTAATTGATGATTAGCTTTTAGTAACGAAGGGTTTCCCGCATCGCTCCAATTCTTTGAAGAGAAATTCAACACCTCACTTAATTTTTTTGAGGTGAAGGGCAAGAAAGGTTCAGCAACAATGGAAAGATTTGCCGCAATCTGCAAGGCCAGATTTAAAACTGCGCCCACCCTGGGTAAATCGGTTTTTGCTAATTTCCACGGTTCGGTTTCGGTTAGGTATTTGTTTCCCAAACGGGCCAAGTCAATCAAGTATGCTGTTGCTTCACGAAAGCGATAGGCTTTAATTGACTCAGCTATACGTTCCGGAAATAATTTTAATTCGTCAATTACTTTCCGGTCAACCTCTTGCCATGTGTCTGCAACCGGTACTCGGTTTTCAAAGTGTTTTTGTGTCAACACTAACGCTCGGTTTACAAAATTGCCAAAAATGGCTACCAACTCATTGTTGTTCTTGGCCTGAAAATCTTTCCAGGTAAACTCGCTGTCTTTGGTTTCGGGTAAGTTAGTGAGCAGGGTATATCGCAGTTCGTCCGGCTTGGTAGGGAAGTCTTCCAAATACTCATGCATTTCAATTGACCATCCGCGACTGGTGCTCATTTTATCGCCTTCCAAATTCATAAACTCATTGGCAGGTACATTGGCAGGCACGATATATTCACCCGAGGCATGAAGCATAATCGGAAAAATAAGGCAATGGAAAACAATATTGTCCTTACCGATAAAGTGTACAAGTTTGGTATCAGTGTGTTGCCAGTACGGTTTCCAATCATCCACTTGAGGGTTACTGAAAGCTGACCGAGGAGTTGCAAATTCTTTTTTTCCTTCACTCAATTCTTTAAACAAGGCACGCGTTGCTGAGATGTAACCAATCGGTGCATCGAACCAAACGTAAAGTACTTTTCCTTCGGTATGTGGCAGTGGCACTTTTATTCCCCAGTCTAAGTCGCGTGTCATAGCACGAGGCTGTAGCCCGGCATCTATCCACGATTTGCATTGGCCATAAACGTTGGGCTTCCAGTCGTTTTTATGTGATTCTAAAATCCACTCTTTCAACCAAGGTTCGTATTGTTGCAATGGCAAATACCAGTGTTTAGTCGGCTTGAGTACGGGTGGCTTCCCCGACAGCGTTGAACGGGGGTTGATCAATTCCTTGGGACTTAGTGTTGAGCCACATTTTTCGCATTGATCTCCATAAGCATTTGTGTGGCCACACTTGGGGCATGTGCCAATAATGTACCGGTCTGCCAAAAAAGCGTTAGCCTCCTCATCAAAGTATTGCTCAGAAGTTTCTTCTGTTAGCAATCCTTTTTTGTAAAGCGTTAAAAATATTTCTTGCGATGTTTGATGATGGATTGGCTCGCTGGTGCGGTGGTATATGTCGAACGACACACCGAGTTTAGCTAAGCAATCACGTATCAGCACATGGTATTTATCAATGATTGTTTGAGGGGTAGTATTTTCTTTCAACGCCTGATTAGGGATGGCTGTGCCATGCTCATCGCTGCCACTCACAAAAATGACGTTCTTGCCTTGCTGTCTCAAGTATCTAACATACACATCTGCCGGCAAGTAAGCCCCGGCCAGGTGGCCAACATGCTTGGGGCCGTTAGCATACGGCAAAGCTGCCGTTACCATATATCGTTTGTAATCTGTAGTCATTTAGTTTAAAAGAAACGCAAAGATGTGAAATGAAAATCACAAAATCGAGGGAGCTGATTGATCGGGCTGTGTGTGGTATTTATTGTGAGCTATCCCAATTGAAATGTGAGGTGGTAAAACTGAAGGAAATACGACTTCAAATGTTGAGCCTTTAGAATCAGTTTTTTGCAACGTAATCGTGCCACCCAATTTTTCAGTTGCCAATTTAGACAGATATAGGCCTAAGCCGCCAATCTCTGAACGCTCGGATGCCCTGACAAACATTTTAAAAATATCCTTGGTGTCGGGTATGTCTATACCAATACCATTATCCTCTACAATAATTCTGGTATTTTCTCCTGCTCTGGTAATCAAAATTTTTACAAAAGGATCAACCCGTTCAGAATTATTATGAAATTTAATGGCGTTGTCAATCAAATTCTCTAATAAGGTTTTTATCAACAGATAATCAGATGTCACTTTACACTCAGGCTTGATTTCATAACTGAATTGAAAGCGGGGCGGTAATCCTTTTTTCTGTTCGAATGATTGGATTTCATCTATTATGATGTTAAAATTAATGGGTATGGCCTTTAACATCGAAGTATTGATGTTGTTTACCATCTGCAGCCGAGTTAAAATAATATTGAGGCGATCGACAGTTAAATCTAATTTTGAAAAATAGCTCAGAGCCAGTTGGTCTTTTAAATCCATGTGGGCAATGTTGCACATGCCTTTCATTGTTACAAGCGGGCCGCGTATGTCGTGCGAAGTTTTGTAAATAAAATAATCTAAATCTTCGTTCGATTGCAGCAAAGCCTGATTAGACCGGATCAGGTCTTGTGTTCGAGCTACTACTTTTTCTTCCAGCTTGCGGTTTTGATCTTCAATAATATTTTTTGCCAAAGAAAGTTCTTGATTAATCTTTTGTTGCCGTTTGGTAAAATATAGCAGTAAAGCTGCCAGCAAAACGATCAGGCAGGTTATGGCAAAAATAAAATAGTATTGGCGCTGCTGTCTTGTAATAACTTCTTTCTGTAGTGCTACCGTTTGATTCTTCTCGGCAATGGTCTTAATATTTTCTCTTTCTGCATAGTTAGTCTGCACCCTGGCGATATTCTTAATTAACCCTTCCCGAAATACGGAATCTTTTAATATTGAGTACTTATTCTGATAGGCTAAAGATTTTTGATAGTCTTTCTTGCTTCGATAATATTCTGAGAGCTCTTTATAAACTGTAATCTTCACTTTAGTAATATGGTGCGCCTCGGCCAGTTTGAGGGCTTCAGCAAAATAAGCCTCGGCATGATCTTCTTCTTTTAAATTCAAACTGATTTTTCCTAAGTATGAGAGGTTCTCGCAAATGTATCTGGCGTCATTTTGTTTTTTTGAAATTTCTAATGACTTGAGAAATTTTTCTTTAGCCAAATCATTTTGCCCATTTGATAGATACGCAAACCCCAGCCCCACATATCCTTCTTTAATAATATTGTCACTGCACTTGCCTCCACATATCCTGAACCCTTCATCAAATGATTTGATAGCATCCTGAAATTTACCTACTTGATTATATGAAAGACCTATATTGACATAAGCCCCTTCCATGTTTGTATAATCTTTAAGTTCTTTGCATAACGCAATCACTTTTAAATAATAAACGATAGCATTTTCATCATCAGTTATGTTGTGGTAAACTAATCCAATATTATTTAAGGCATATCTTATAGCTCTTTTATCTCCTTCTTTTTCTCTTATTTCCAATGACTTGAAATGATACTCCAATGCCTTGTCGTAATTACCTATATAGGTATTTACCAACCCTGCATTGTTTAAAATAAATTTGATCTGGTTCTTTATTTCAGGATTAGAGTTCTGGTTTCGCACAGCAATTTCCAGAATGGACGTTAATATTTTAGATGCCTCTTCATACCGCGTTAAATCTATGAGTGAGTAAGCACACATGCGGCCACCCTGAATAATCTTGGCGCTGTCTCCATGCGAGAGTGCTAACTGATAATACGCTTCGGCATATTGCAGGGCTTCCGCGTAGTTGCTTGTATTGCTCAACTTAAAAAGTTTGTTCAAAACCATAAATCGCTCATCGCCTTTGGCGTACTGAAGGATTTTTTTAGCAGAGTCTATCCGGCTTTCTACCTGAGCCGGCAGGTTGTTGATCGTAAGTAAAAAACTAACGGTCAGTAATTGTAAAAAGAGGTACGGGCGCAAGTTTAAAAAAATGTTTTGTAAATGTAGAAAAAAAAATGATCAGACCTTTGATCTCGCTACCAAGCACGAAATATAATTAATTATAAACCAACCAAAACCTAAATCTAAAAAAGTTATGAAAAAACTTATCTACATCGCTATGCTTGCCTTTGTTGTTTGTCTTTCATTTTCTTCTTGCACAGAAGAAGTGGTAAAACCTAAAACTGACAACTCCCCCATTGGAGTTGGAATGAAAGAATAATAATTTAAATCTCAAAATAATAAAACTTTAAAATCATCTAACTTAAAAATATCATGAAAAAATTTATCTACATCGCCCTGCTTGCCTTTGTTGTTTGCCTCTCCTTCTCTTCTTGCACAGAAGAAGTAGTGAAACCCAAAACAGATAACTCCCCTATAGGAGTTGGGATGAAAGAATAAATAAATCTTAAACCACATAGAGCCATGAAAACAAAAATTATCATCATTGCCCTTGCTGCCATTACTTTGCTTTCGTTTACGTTGGCCTCTGCCCATAAAACAGAAAACAAACAATCAGCAAAAGTGGAGAGCACCTCAAACGGGTTTACCCTACAGGATACCAACCAATTCTAAACCTGGCCTCATCTCACAAATGGGATAAAAGCCGCTTCATAACGAGGCGGCTTTTTTGTTTTATTTCCATTTCAAAAAAGCATCAAAAGATACTGCCGAACTCTGCTCATCATTACTCTATCAACAAGGGAATAAGTTAATTCTAAGGCTCCTGATAAACAGATATTATCGCACTCAATAGGGCACACTATCTAAACAAAGAGCAAGTTATAGCTCAAAATTTCATGTAATACATCGAACTTTTATGTTTTGAAAGGATGGCGATTTGCACAAAACATCTATTCGCCTACATCTGGTTTTGTATGTCGATGCTTCGCAGATTACAACCGTACAGAAAGCAAAGAAAAACCACACATCGCTAACAAAGTTTTACCGTAAAGACTGATGATGATATAAAAATTGACCTCAAAAAGTCATGTACCATATCTTCAGGAAATTAGAGTATTAGTGTAAAAATGTTAAAATTATGGCATAAACATTACGCTACTTTTTCACCATTTTTTTACATTTTCAGCCTGATCTCACACCCAAATTTTAAGGCAAATAACTCCTTATTTTAGGTTGAGATCTGTGGCTTGTAGGTACTTTTTTTGGGCTATTTCCACTCAAGAGAAAATGGCAAACGGGCTTGCACACCAGCATAGTCTTTTACTTTTTTTACCTGTTGAAAAGTCTGATAGCTATCACCAAGTTCGTGCTCTAAAATTTTAGTCCGGGCATTGTCTTCCATATCCTGCAACCATTGTGCAAAGAATGATTTTTGGTGCGGATAAAATCTGAGTTTATAATCTTTTTCCACTCCTGCTTTTTTGGCTGCAATAGCTACGGCATCATTGAAGCCTCCCAATACATCTACCAGTCCATTTTCTTTTGCCTGCGTTCCGATCCACACACGTCCGGAAGCAATCTTCAACAATTTTTCTACCGGCATTCTTCTGCCTTGGGCTGCTTTGCCGGTGAAGACTTCGTAAATAGCGTTAGTCTTTTTCTGCCAGATGGTTTTCTCCATATCGGTTAGCGGCCGGGTAAACGTAGTCATGTTGCCCACCTCACCTGTTTTGGTTTCATCGAATGTGATTCCAATTTTCTTGTCGAGAAAACTACTGAGATCGAACAGCACACTGAACACACCGATAGAGCCGGTGATCGTATTGGGCTCGGCTACAATGGAATCGCAACCCATAGCCAGATAGTAACCGCCCGAGGCAGCATAGTTGCTCATGGAGGCAATGATCGGTTTTTCTTTTGACGCTAACGTTACTTCGCGCCACATGGCATCCGAAGCCAGCGCACTTCCTCCTGGCGAGTTGATGCGCAGCACAATGGCTTTCACTTTTTCGTTGGTGCGAGCCTTGCGCAACTCTTCTGTAAATGTGTCCGACCCGATGGTTCCTTCTTTGGCCTTGCCCGGCATGATGTCACCATCGGCTACGATCACGGCAATTTCATTTTTAGAAGTAGAGGTATTGGTAAAGCTGCGTTTATACTTGCCATATTTTACCAAACTGATTTTTGCGTTTTTGGACAAACTTAACCGCGAGCGCATCTCAGCCTGCACCTGATCGAAATAAAAAAGAGAATCAATCAAATGATATTTGATCGCTTCCTGAGGGCTTGTGATTAACATCTTATCAGAAATGTTTTTCAGTTCTGCTTCGTTGATCTTGCGGCTCTCGGCCACATCGTGCAGTAACGTTTGGTTGATACCTTTGATCCACTCACTCATCTGCAGGCGGTTGGCCTCGCTCATTTGAGTCAGGAAAAACGGTTCGACTGCGCTCTTAAAATCGCCCACACGGAAAATCTCAGGCTTGATCTCCAGTTTATCAAACATTTTTTTGAAGAATGAAATCTCGAGGGCAAGTCCGTTGAACTCAACCTCTCCTTGTGGATGGAGATAAATTTTATCTGCTGTTGAAGCCAGGTAGTACGATGGTTCTGTCATCCCCTCGCTATAGGCAACGATCCATTTTCCGGAACTTTTAAAATCGAGCAGCGACTCCCTGATCTCCTTGGCTACAGCATAACCACCACTAAACACAGACACTTCCAAATAAATACCTTTGATGGCAGGATCGGTTTTGGCATGCGCAATTGCCTGTTTCAACGGCAGCAATCCGATGCTTGCTTCTTCCGCACCGGGAATGGGCAAGCCTTCCAGCGGGTTATCTACATCTAATTCGGTAATGTTCCCATCCAGTTTCAGGTTGAGAACGGAGTTATCAGATACACTGGTTGTCCGATCTTTATCACTAAAACCCGCCACCATAGCAGACAAAAGGGAAATCAGCAAAACGGATAACACGATCAATGCTACCAGCGACCCCAGGCAGGAAGCTAAAAATGTTTTAAAAAAATTCATGGTGAAAAGATTAGTCGGCAAAAATAATAAAACGATACGTGAAAGAAAGACAAAGGTTGCCTTTACCGATGTGGGCGCTACTCATTATTTTTGGAAATGGATTCTTTTGAGCCTGTGTTCCTCTCACTGGGAAGTAATCTGGGCGACCGGATGGAAAACCTCCGGCTTGCCGTGGAGTTGCTTGCACCTGTTTGTGCGATCAAAAAAAAATCGTCTGTCTATGAAACGGCTGCCTGGGGAAAAACCGATCAACCCGATTTTTTAAATATCGTTATTGAAGTAGCCACAAGGCTGACTCCTCTTCAGCTATTGCACACCATACAGGAAACAGAAAAAAGGATGGGTAGAGAAAGAAATAAAAAATGGGAAGCTCGAACGATAGATATTGATGTGTTGTATTTTAAAAACGAAATCAGCAGCCACTCAGAACTTATCGTGCCACACCCCTATCTGGCAGAAAGAAAGTTTGTATTAGTTCCTTTGGCAGAAATCAATCCTGACTTTATTCATCCGCTCCTCCAACTTAGCAATGCAGAGCTTCTCAGTAGATGTAAAGATCAATCCGAGGTAAGGCTTTTTACAAACTGACTGCGTTCGCAGCGGGTGCTATTTTTTTCACCAGCCCTTGCAATACTTTTCCGGGGCCACATTCTACAAAGGTGGTTGCTCCATCGGCTACCATTTTTTGTACTGACTGTGTCCAGCGAACAGGGGCAGTAAGCTGCGCAATCAGATTATCTTTGATGGCCGCCACTTCACTGTTTGGCAACGCATTTACATTTTGATAGACAGGGCAAAAAGGTTTTTGAAAATTTGTTGACTGTATTGCTTTCGCCAGTTCTTCGCGAGCCGGCTCCATCAGCGGGGAATGAAACGCTCCACCCACCTGCAGCGGTAAAGCACGCTTGGCTCCGGCTGCTTTCATTTTTTCGCATGCTATATCTATTCCCTTCAGCGAACCCGATATTACCAACTGACCGGGGCAATTAAAATTGGCCGCAACAACCACCTCCTCTTTGATGCTGGCACAAATCTCTTCTACTATTTTATCGTCTAATCCTAAAATGGCCGCCATCGTTGATGGGTTTTGCTCGCAAGCTTTTTGCATGGCCTGTGCCCGTGCCGCTACCAACTTCAAACCATCTTCAAATGAAAGTGCACCGTTGACTACTAAAGATGAAAACTCGCCCAAGGAATGGCCGGCTACCATGTCGGGCTTTTCCGACATATTGCTTACAGCTACGATAACCGAGTGAATGAAAACGGCAGGCTGGGTTACGCGGGTTTGTTTTAGCTCGTCAGCCGATCCGGTAAACATGATGTCGGTAATAGTGAAGCCCAGAATTTTATTTGCAGTTTCAAATAGTGCCTTCGCTTTTTCGTTGGCGGCATAAAGCTCTTTGCCCATGCCGGTAAACTGGGCACCTTGCCCGGGGAAAATAAATGCTTTCATATTGTGGTTCAAGGTTCAAAAAATAAAATTCAAAATCAACTGTCGCTACTAATCTATAAACCGCAAAGCCAATTCAGCAGTGGGCAACAAACATTTTTCTTTTTTACCAAACCACGCATAGCGATGGCGGGCAATAAAGTCATATACCCAATTACGAACCGGTCTGGGAATAATTTTTAAAACATACAAAGCCGGATAAAACCCGTTCAGTTCTCGGCAAATTTCTAAAACAGCATCGCTGCGAACGAACACATCTTCCCCACTTACATAAACAATAGTATCTCCTCTATGAATATTTGAAAATAAAGCGTCTTGTGATTCGCTATACTTTGGCTGCTGTGTAGCAAATCTGAGGTTTCCTTTTTCATTATGTCGCAAAAGAAAGTGGACGGAAGCCAGACAAAAAATACAAGCTCCATCAAATAAAACAATCTTCCTTATCGGATCAGGTGAACCCATCCTTTAATGTTTCTATTTTTTTTCTTAGGATCAACTACATCAAAAACCACGTTGGCTATGTAGTAATAGACACCTGCCTCTAACTCTTGGCCAGCATTGTCTTTACCGTTCCAATCAATGTAAATACTGTTTTCATTTCCCGACTGGTAGTTGTACACTTCCCTGCCCCACCGGTTGAACACCGTAAACGTAACACTTTGCACAAACCGGGCACATTTTGTACGCCACACCGCTACTTGGTCGTTAGTCATGGTGGTGCAAGGCGTTTTATTATTTTCACCCAATGTGCGGATACTGTATGCGCTAAATACATCGTTGCATTTATCTCCGTTAGGTGTAAACACGTTAGGCAATTCGTAATAAGGACAATTATCAAAACAAAAAGGAGCACTCAGGGCGCTTTCATTGCCGGCCAGATCAACAGCAGAAACCTTATAGCAATAAGCATACGAAGGGAGATTGGTGTGATTATAAACCGTATCAGATGTTTGGCCGATCAATACATAGGGCTGACCCAGAGATGGAGAGCCATATACATTATAGAGTTTTATCTGTTTACGGCACGTGTCGTTGGCAGGTTTTTTCCAACTGATGACATTGGTTACTAAGCCCAATTCTGTTTGACACAATGCAAACGAACTGCAATCTATACCGGTGGCTACAATAACGGGAGCACAAGGTTTTTTCTTATCATCAGGATTAGAAGAAGCAATTTGCGAGAAGTTTTTTAGCGGGGCAGAAATGAGCGGATTGCCATACGAGCCTCTTGTCATCACAGCATACCAGTAGGTTTGCGTCTGCACCAACGGTGTGTGGTTATACTGCCCTGAATCAAGATAGAGAAACCCATATTGATTGACATTTACACTATCTATTAATGTAAGGCCACTAATTGTAGTGGCTGCGGACGTGCCCCGATAAATACGATGGTATGGATATTGGCTCACACGATTAGACCACGGCACGATGGCACTCCAGTTCAGTTCTATTTGCTTCAATGAAGGCGTTAATACTAATCCAACGGTAGAGGCTGTGGCCGAAGAATCGACAAACGCACCGTTGCTGGCATAAGCAGATACACGGTAGTTATAAAATTTTTGTGCTGTATTAAGAGGTGTGTCGGTATAGGTTGAGTCTGGTATTTTACCGGGATTAACCGTGGTTAAGTTCAGGCTGCCGCTCACCCCTTCGGCTCTTTTTAATACAAAAGAATAGGGTGGTGGAAAATTAGTTTTATCAACTCCGAAAGGCGACCGCCACTTTATGGTTACTTGTCCATTTGTAGTACTTGTCACATCCACCGTTACGTTAGTGATGATAGGTGCGGTTACCTGTAGAGGTGGAATACACATTTCATTAGATACCAAGCTATTGGCGCTTCCCGTTGAGGTGGGAAAAACAGCTACCAACCGGTAACAGTATTTTGCACCGGCAGCCAAGGCTTTATCAACATAGTTAAGGTTTCCGATGGGCACGGTGGCCATCAACGTGTAACCCAAGAACGAGGGCATACCGGTGATACAGGTAGTAGGTGTAAAAGGTGCTGTGTCCACCTTTCTCCATATCTGCATAGAGACAGCATTGGTTTGGCCTGGGGCATTTGCCAACGCGCATTGCAGTGCATAGGTCTGCCAGGTTAACGTTGCCGACCGCTGCGGGGCATTGAGTATGGCTGTCACCAAAACCGGTGCAGGTGCCACTACTTTTATATTCCACACGGCAAAAGTTGCCAACGGGGGCGCCCCGTTATCAGTTGCTTTAAAGACAACTTGATAAGGCTGCTCGCGCACATGGTCGCAACTTGTTTTCCATTTGAATTTAACTTTTGCCTGCTGTGTAGCCGTAAAGGTTGGCTGCCAATTGCCATCGAGCGAGTCGGTGGCCGGGTTGGGGTTGATACCAAACAATTGAGAGAACGCCTGGATTTTTACGCTGTCGCCCAGCCCTTTGGCTCCTCCGCTCGGGCTGCCATCGGGGTCGGTAGCATAAGCAAAAGCATTGAGTGTAGTGCCGGCCAAAATGCAAGTGTCTTTCGGAATGTATAACACCGGCCTGATGTTATTGCAGTCTTTAATAATGATCTGCATATCTCTTTCCACAAAACCGATGGGGTAATAGCGGCCATAGAGTTTCCGCCATTCGGTAATTACAAAAGCCACGTTGTATTCGCCTGCCTCACCGGGCGCATCCCATGTCAAAGTTCCTTTAACAGGGTCTATTGAAAACGTAGGCGGCCCATTGTGGTTTTCGTTGGCCGTAGAGCAACTGATGCCGGCAGCAGAATAAAAACTGCAATCGTTGGGCAACTTATATCCCGGAACATCCTGTGCGCTGAGGTAACTTCCGTCTGAATTATATGTGGCAGACGACTTGGGTACGAACAGAGAAAAAGACAAACTATCTCCATCCGGATCATAAGCACCGGGGTTATGTTCCCACTTCACACCTATGCAACCTTCATCTATCGGGTCAACACTCAGCACCGGACTATTATCACAATAGACACCGGCATCAATGGTTATCTGCGTTTGAATGTAAAATGGCACGTTCACCGAATTGCTGATATTTAATATCCCATAATTGCGGTTAGCTTCATTATATGAAATGGTGTATCTGCCCGGAAAACTATAGGTATGAGAATACGTTACAGAAACTTTTCCTACAGCACCATTATCCACATAAGCTATGATTGGCGGATTGGTTACGGGGTTGACGATGGTAGTGGTTCCATCTCCCCAATTGATAACGTCCATACCGCCTGTGCCGAATTTTACAGATCCCGGAAAATCGCGTGTATAAACATTGATTGTGGCGATAATTTGCCGGCTACTGCAACTGGGGCGCGATATAGTGATATCGCCTGCGCGCAAGTGAGTAGCCCATAATTGAGAGGCTGAAACAGCCCAGAACAAGACAAAAAGCAGAAACCTGACAACACGATGCTTCATTTTGAAAACTAAATGGCTTTAAATTTAAGTATTAATGGCATAACTCGTCAGGTGGTAAATAAACAATTATCTTTTGGTAAAGAAAAAACGACCGGCCGTGGTTGCTGAGTATTCAGCTATGCCATAAAAGTTATGTTGTTTGCTATTAATTGATCCGGTATTACGATACAGAAAAAGTTATTGTTTTATCAGATAGTCAATGAGATACAGGCCGTGGCTCATAAACGTGCATAACAAAATCAGACAGACCCAAAATGTAAATCGCATTTAATTACCTTCGCACAGAAAAAAATTTAGCTTCTACCATCAGTACTGCTTACAATTCATAAAAAGACAATCGTAAAATAAAGGATGGCAACAACACACGAGCAGACAGCAATAAAAGCAACCTATTTCAGTATCATTGGAAACGCCTGTCTGGCAGTAGTAAAAGGGCTTGCCGGATTTTTTGGGAACTCTTATGCGCTCACGGCAGACGCCATAGAATCTACAACAGATATTTTTTCTTCTCTTCTGGTTTTGTTCGGACTGAAATATGCCAACAGGCCAGCCGACAAAAACCATCCTTACGGACATGGACGGGCAGAACCTTTAATTACATTTTTAGTTGTTGGTTTTCTCATTACATCCGCTACCATCATTGCCTATGAAAGTATCCTAAACATCGGCACACCGCACGAGCTGCCAGAATTTTGGACCTTATTTGTACTGATCCCATTAATTATTTGGAAAGAAATTTCGTTTCAACTGGTAATGAAAAAAGCCAAAGAAGCTAACAGTTCATCGCTAAAAGCCGATGCCTGGCACCATCGAAGCGATGCTATTACTTCGGTGGCGGCCTTAATCGGCATTTCCATTGCTTTATATTTTGGCAAGGGTTACGAAACAGCAGACGATTGGGCAGCGCTATTTGCCTCGGGCTTCATATTTTATAACAGCTATAAAATTTTCAGACCTGCGCTCGGAGAAATAATGGATGAACATTTATTTGATGACCTGATCGGTAACATCAGAAAAGTATCATTAACTGTTGATGGTATTGTAGGAACAGAAAAATGTTTCATCAGAAAAGCGGGAATGAAATATCACGTGGACTTGCACGCCACGGTGGACGCTAACATTACCGTAAAGCAAGGGCACAAAATTGCTCACCAACTCAAAGACACATTACGAAACCAAATACCGCAGTTAGGTCATGTTTTAATTCATGTGGAACCGAATGAATAGAAAATAACAGAAGGCCTACACCGAGGGACTCCTTAAATTTTAATTATAGTAGAATGTGCCCGCAATACTAACAACGCTGTTACTGGCTTCCACATCCTTAACACCTAAGAGCAGAATATTGTCTGCTTCATAAAAAGGTAACAGAAATCATATTTCTTCCTAATTAAAATCATAATAGAAGTTTAGAAAATAATCAACCTTAACGGCTGGTATTTTCTTTTTTGTACCAACTGCTAATGCCTTTCTATGTCATCCATCCGGCATGATTGTATTACCTGCAAGGTGAGGGGCTGCTCCATTCTCTGCCATTGCGACACCCACACGCTTGCTACCATCAGTACATACAAGATTCCGGGCTCGCTCATCAAAGGCGAAAAACTTTTTTCTGAAGGCGACCCCGTGAAGGGCGTCTATTTTATTAAGAGTGGTTTTCTGAAAGTAGAACTTAACGGGAAGCATGGCAGGCCTTTAGTTCTACAGTTTGCCGGAAAGGGTACGATGTTTGGCCATCGCACTAACCTGAGCCATTCTTGCCACACCACCTCGGCCGTTGCAGTTACAGGTGTACAATATTGCTACATACCCAGTCAGGCATTCATAGATATTGTTTGCAATAGTTCCGTACTGAAACAACAAATCCTCAACCAGATTCTTAACGAACTGGATTTAGTAGAAAAAAAAGTTATCAATTTGGCGCACAAAACTGTAAGAGAAAAAATTGCTGCCGCATTATTGTTGATTGCAGATGTTTATGAATACGAACAGAAGAGGCAAAGTTTTCGTATCTGCTTTTGCCGACAAGATATAGCTGACCTGGCCGGCACTACCAAAGAACAAGTTTCTAAAACGCTCAAAGATTTTGAAAAAGAAAAATTGATCAGGTGCACCGCAAAAAAATTCAGCTACCTCCATATCAACTCATTACGTGTTATTTCTGAAAACCATCCGTTATCAAGAGAGGGGTCTTGACTCAACTATTCCCCGAGATTAAAAAATACGAAATCGTAATTTCTCGCACATTTATCTGAGACTTTACCATCCTCAACATTTTGTCAATGCTACCTTTATAAACGAAGGGCACGCGAATACTTATTGGCAAATAAAATATTCAGATATGAACACACAAAAAGTTATCAGGCGATTCATCTTTTTTACCATTGGCATCATAGTCTGCTGTGTACTGGAAATCTACGCGCAAGATGGAGAAGCTCTTTTTAAACAAAACTGCAGTGCTTGCCATACGGTGGGAAAAGGTCGTTTGGTAGGACCTGACTTACTCGGCATAACCACTAAACGCCCTGAGGCCTGGCTGCTGAAATGGACAAAGGCTTCTCAGTCGCTTATTAAAAGTGGCGATGCTGATGCCAAAGCTATTTATGATGAGTTCGGTGGAATTACAATGCCCGACCAACCCCTGTCTGACGCAGAGATAAAATCTATCTTCACTTCTATTTCCAGCAAAGGTGCAGCGCCAGCATCCGGTGCAACGACAGCAGTAGTTTCTAATGCTTCCGACAATGCCTCGCCCGAAAGTATTGCAAAAGGCGAAAACATTTTTGTCGGATCGCAAGCCTTAACCAATGGCGGGCCTGCCTGTATTTCTTGTCACAACGTTAGCTACAAGGGTGTTATTCCCGGAGGGTTGTTGGCAAAAGATTTAACAGACGTATTCAGCCGCATGGGTGGCGATGCCGGCCTGCAAGGAATTTTGGGAGCACCTCCATTTCCTGCTATGACACAAGCTTACAAATACAGCCCCATCACAGAAAAAGAAATAGCCGACATCATCGCCTTCTTAAATAAGATTGATAAAGACAAAACCAACCAACAAGTGCCGACCACTGATCCGCTTCTTTATGGAGGTGTAGCCGGTGTGTGTGGGTTATTTATTCTCATCTATCTGTTATGGTACGGAAGAAAGCGATTCACAGTAAAAAGAGAAATCTACATCAGGCAAGTCAAGTCTATTTAATACGAACAAAATAAAATAATATGAGCTGGATAGAAGATATCATTTCGCCTCAGACCAGAAAATGGGAAGAATTTTATCGCAACCGCTGGCAGTATGATAAAGTTGTACGCAGCACGCATGGCGTCAATTGTACGGGTGGATGTTCTTGGAATATCCACGTCAAAGATGGTATTGTAGTGTGGGAGACACAGGCACTGGATTATCCGCTTTTAGAAAATACACTCCCACCCTATGAGCCCAGAGGATGCCAGCGCGGCATTTCTTATTCATGGTATTTATACAGCCCCATCCGTGTAAAATATCCGCTCATGCGCGGGGCGCTGATGGATCTTTTCAATAGTGAAAAGAAAGCCGCAGGCGGAGACCCTGTGAAGGCATGGGAGAATCTTCAAAGCAATCCGGAAAAAAGAAAAAGATACCAATGGGCAAGAGGTAAGGGCGGGTTCAGGCGCGCCAAATGGGACGAGGTATTAGAACTCATTGCTGCAGCCAATATTTATACAGTAAAAAAATACGGACCCGACCGGATCATCGGCTTCTCTCCTATTCCGGCTATGTCAATGCTCAGTTATGCTTCCGGTGCTCGCTACCTGCAACTGATGGGTGGCGTAAACCTGAGTTTTTATGATTGGTACTGCGATCTTCCCCCTGCATTTCCGGAAGTGTGGGGCGAGCAGACAGACGTATGCGAAAGCGCTGACTGGTACAATGCCAAGTTTTGTGTTTCCATGGGCGCCAACTTAGGCATGACCCGCACACCTGATATTCACTTCTTCTCTGAATCAAAACACAACGGCACAAAAACCGTGGTGATGTCGCCCGATTTCAGCATGGTGGCAAAACATGCAGACCAATGGATTCCCTGCCATGCCGGCTCTGACGGAGCCTTTTGGATGGGTGTAACGCACGTTATTCTAAAAGAATATCACGCAGACAGGCAAGTGCCCTATTTTATTGAGTATGCAAAACGATATACCGATTGCCCATTTCTTGTAGAACTTGAAAAGACTGGAGATCACTTTAAGCCAGGCAGAATGTTACGAGCTAACAGGATTGCAAAATACAAAGACTTGGAAAATGGCGACTGGCAGTTTCTCAACATAGATGCCACTTCCGGAAAACTGATTTGCCCCAAAGGAAGTATGGGCAGCCGTTGGGCAAAAGAAAAGGCAGGAAACTGGAATTTAAAATATGAAGACTTCCTCGACAACACAGCTTACGACCCCACGCTGACATTGTTGAATAAAGGCGATGATGTTTATCAGGTTGAGTTTGTTGAATATGGATTAAGTAAAACAGCGTTAAGAGGAGTACCTGTAAAAATAGTTGAAACAACCACTGGCGAAAAAGTGGTAGTGGCTACCATTTATGATCTTACCATGGGTCAGTACGGTGTAGGTCGTGGATTGAAAGGCGAATATCCTTCCTCTTACGATGACGAAAAGCAGGCTTACACTCCGGCCTGGCAAGAAATATTTACCGGTGTGGGCAGGCAAACGGTTATCAAGTTTGCGCATGAGTGGGCTAGTACTGCCGAGATCACCAAAGGTAAGTGCATGGTCATTGTGGGCGCTGCCATTAACCACTGGTTTCACGGAAACCTGATGTATCGGGCCGCTATCGCAGCACAGATGCTGACGGGTTGCAATGGCGTAAATGGTGGTGGCATGAACCACTATGTAGGTCAGGAAAAACTGGCACCGGTAGATTCATGGGGAACTATCATGGCCGCTAAAGACTGGATACCGGCCAACAGGCTTCAACAAGGTCCTATCTGGCACTATATCAACTCCGATCAATGGAGGTATGATAACAACCAAATGGACTACAACAGTGTGCCTAAAGACAACAAATATTCACAGATGCATTCAGCCGATTGGACTGTCATGTCCGTGCGCAACGGCTGGATGCCATTCTATCCGCAATACAACAAGAGCAACCTCGATGTAGTGAAAGATGCAGTAGCCGCAGGTGCTAAAGACGATGATGGTATCCGAAAGTATATTGTTGATAAACTGAAAACAAAAGAATTGATACACTCCGTGGCTGATCCTGACGATGATATCAACTTCCCCCGCAATTGGTTTATCTGGCGCGGCAATGCGCTGATGTCGAGTGCCAAAGGGCATGAATATATGCTTGACCATTACTTAGGCACACACCACAATAAAATTGCAGATGAAGTAGCTCAGCCACACGTGCATGAAATCATCTGGCGCGAAGCGCCTAAAGGAAAGATGGACTTAGTGGTGGACATTAATTTCAGAATGGATACCTCTGCCCTTTATTCCGATATCGTGCTGCCCACTGCTTCGTGGTATGAGAAAGCAGACATCAATTCAACTGACCTGCACTCTTTTATTCATCCACTATCTGCTGCCGTAGCACCTGTGTGGGAATCAAAAAGCGATTGGCAGATATTTCAGGCTATCGCCAAACGAGTGAGTGAATTAGCAACCACCTATCTGCCAGATCCGGTGAAGGATGTTATCAATGCGCCTTTATCTCATGACTCGGCTGATGAGATTACACAGCCACGCATGCTCGATTGGGGTAAAGGCGACTGCGAGCCTGTACCCGGGAAGACCATGCACAAACTTGTTTTTGTAGAAAGAGACTATACCCAGATTTATAACAAATACATTTCGCTCGGTCCTAATTTACACACCAGCCCATTGGGTGCGCATGGTGTGTCTTACATGGCCGAAGATGTGTATAACGAGATGTTGCAAGACAAACGCCATGTGCAAAAAATAAATGGCAAAGAATATCCTTCTGTAAAAGAAGATATCGAAGCAGTCAATGCCGTACTCACGCTCTCCACACTTACCAATGGCAGACTCACAGACAGGGCTTACAAAAACATGGAAAAGAAAACAGGCCTGATATTGGCAGACCTCGGAGAAGGAAGCAAAGATGTGCGACTTGATTATAAGGACTTGCAAGCTCAGCCAAGGCGATACAATAACTCGCCTTTATGGTCGGGGTTGATGAATGATGGCCGCGCTTATTGTGCCTACACTTACAACGTAGATAGATTAGTGCCCTGGAGAACACTGACAGGCCGCCAGCATTTTTATCTGGATCATGACGGATACCTCGCCTTCGGTGAGCATCTGGTAACCTACAAACCTTCGCCTACACCGCAAGTATATGGCGACCTGCGCAAAACAATCAATGATGGAAAAGCCAGAATGTTGAATGTGCTTACACCTCATGGCAAGTGGCATATCCACTCTACCTACGGAGATACGCTGAGGATGCTAACATTGTCGCGGGGTATCGAACCCTGTTGGATGAGTGAAGAAGATGCTGTGGCCATCGGGGTAAAAGATAATGATTGGGTAGAGGTGTACAACGATCACGGTGTTTACTGCACACGCGCTTGTGTAAGTGCCAGAATACCCAAGGGCGTTTGTATTGTTTACCACTCTCCAGAACGAACCTATACTATTCCTAAGTCGCAAGTAAGGGGCAACAGGCGTGCCGGTGGGCATAACAGTTTTACCCGCGTTCATTTAAAACCCAATCTGATGACAGGCGGATACGGACAGTTTTCCTACCACTTCAACTATTGGGGGCCGGTAGGCCCGAATCGAGATACCCACGTGTTAGTCAGACGAATGGATAAAGTGAAATTCTAATAATTAAAAAAAAAATAATTATGGATATAAGATCGCAAGTGTCAATGGTTTTTCATCTCGATAAATGTATCGGGTGCCACACCTGTTCTATCGCTTGTAAAAATATATGGACTGACCGTAAAGGAGCAGAATATATGTGGTGGAATAATGTTGAAACCAAACCCGGCACAGGCTATCCCACCAAGTGGGAAGACCAAGACATCTACAAAGGCGGATGGGAGAAAAATGGAGATTCTGTATCGCTCAAAGGAGCAGGAAAACTGAAAGGATTAAAAAATATTTTTCACAATCCTCACCTTCCCGTGCTGGACGACTACTACGAACCGTGGACATATAAATACCAAGACTTGTTCACTGCGCCCGAAGGAGATGACCAGCCAACAGCACGCCCCGTTTCGCTGGTAACTGGCGAGCACATGGATGTGCAGGCAGGCCCCAACTGGGATGATGATTTGGGCGGCTCTCCTGATTATGCCAGGCAAGATGTAAACATGAATCAGTTGAGTGCCGCTGAACAGGAAGCTATGTTTCAATTGGAACGTATGACTTTCTTTTATCTGCCAAGAATATGCAACCACTGTCTGAACCCTGCCTGCGTTGCTTCTTGCCCATCGGGAGCCATTTACAAAAGAGGTGAAGACGGTATTGTATTAATCAATCAGGAACGATGCCGTGCTTGGAGAATGTGTGTTACTGCCTGCCCTTACAAAAAAAGCTATTACAACTGGCACACCGGAAAATCAGAAAAATGTGTGCTGTGCTATCCTCGTCTGGAGTCAGGGCAAGCGCCTGCCTGCTTCCACTCTTGTGTGGGAAGAATCCGCTATTTGGGTGTGATGCTGTACGATGCCGATAAAATTGAAAATGTTGCCTCCGTGCCGGAAGATCAGTTGGTAGATGCGCAAATGGATATCTATCTCGATCCATTCGATCCGGAAGTAATCCGGCAGGCACAACTCAATGGCATTGCCGATTCCACCATTGAAGCCGCACAAAAATCTCCGGTTTATAAGTTTGTCAAAGTATGGAAACTGGCTTTACCGCTCCATCCCGAATTTAGAACACTTCCTAATTTATTTTATGTGCCCGCCCTGCTTCCTACCATGGCAACAGTCAGCAGTGGCGTTTACAACTCTACCAGCCAGTCGCTTTGGAATGGAATTGAGCGTAACCGTTTGCCCATGAAATATCTCGCGTCTCTTTTTTCTGCGGGCAACACAGACAAAATTGTTGAAGTAATGAAGCGGTTGATGGCCGTACGGATACACCGGAGAGGAGTAACTGTTGGCGATTTGAATAGCTCAGAAATTTCTTCTGCCATGAATGAAGCCGGAGTTGATGCGGAGACAGCCGATGCTATTTTCAGGCTCACCTCATTGGCCACGTTTGACGAGCGCTTTGTTATTCCGCCTGCTCATCGTGAAGAGTCTATTGAAATACTTGAAAGCACAGCCGATGTAAAAGGCAACACCGGCTTTGGGTTTAAAGAAAAACCTGCAAGAGGATTGTAATATGATGCCGTACTATCACTATACTGTTTTAGCTGACCTGTTTCGGTACCCCGGAAACAATTATCCGGACGTAGTAGCCCATTGCCGACAGATTATGCAAGAACAATATCCGGAGGCCGTGCAGGACATTGACGTATTCGCTGACTATATCAACTCGCATACGGCAGATGAACGAGAAGAGTTGTACACTAAAACTTTCGATGTGCAACCCATCTGTTATCTGGATCTCGGTTATGTGCTCTTTGGTGAAGATTACAAGAGAGGTGTTTTCTTGCTTCACATGCAGCACGAACAGCAAAAGGCCTGTAACGACTGCGGCACAGACCTGGCAGACAATCTATGCAATATGCTTACCCTCTTTCATAAAACCCGAGACCAACAATTGATGAATGAACTGGTTGTAAAAATTCTGATTCCGGGAGTAAAGAAGATGATTGCCGAATTTGCTCAGGCACGAGTAGAATTGAAAACGAAGGTGCTTAAAAAACTCCACCGGGCTATCATACAGGAAGAATTAAATAACGGCAATGTTTATCGCCATGTGTTTTTATCGCTCTTGCGTATACTGGAAAAAGATTTTGAGAATATCCGTTTTGAAAAACCTGCAGGTTCCATCACGGATCTGCAGCGCCATCAATCATTTTTTTCTAAGCAAAGCGTGTACACAGAGATAATCAATCAGCAAAAAAATGCTGTTGAGATAAATAATTTGGTTAATAACTATAAACTCGATTAGACATGACAAACTATCTACTATTCGTTGCCCTACCCTATTTGTCGCTTGGCATATTTCTCATTGGCTCCATCTACCGCTACCGGAGCAGAGAATTTAGTGTGTCTTCCATTTCTTCTGAGTTTCTGGAAGGAAGAAAATTATTTTGGGGCAGCCAGCCTTTTCACTGGGGTTTATTTTTTCTCTTCTTTGGTCACCTCATTGCCTTTCTGTTTCCTAAAGCGGTGCTGGCCTGGAATGGACAACCGGTGCGGCTGCTGATATTGGAGATTACCGCTTTTACTTTTGGACTGAGTACTTTCATTGGTGTCATTCTCCTCGTCAACAGGCGGCTCATCAACAGAAGAGTGCAGATTGTTACCAGCAAGATGGATGTTGTCGTCTTTGTGGTGTTGCTGGTGCAGATCATTTCAGGATTATTGGTGGCCTATCACAACCGCTGGGGCTCTTCCTGGTTTGCCGCGTTTATCACACCTTATCTGCGTTCCCTGTTTGTTTTCGATCCGCAAATAGAAGGTATTGCCAGTGTCAATTCGCTGTCGCTAAAAATCCATGTTGTTTCCGCCTTTACGATCATCGGGATTATCCCCTTCACGCGGTTTATGCACTTTTTGGTTTACCCCTTGGATTATTTATGGAGAAGTTATCAGCAGGTAATCTGGTCGTGGAACAGAAAGCACATCCGCACTTCGCGCTCGCATTCAGAAGGTCGTCAGTCCACTAACAACTGATGGATAAGAACAGAAACAATCAATAACGAACGCATCAAAAGAATGAAATCATAAAACAAAAAACTTGTATGAAACCGAAGAGCTATAATACCAAGAGAAGTGCACAGCAAAATTTTAAAAAAAGATATGCGCTAAAATTTTCAGTTCTACTTTTGTTCTTATTCTTTTCTATTGGAATAGCTCACGCTCAAAACTCATCCGCAGAAACTTCCCTTCAGCCCATACTGAAATATTTATTGGCTGCATTGGGAGTAATTTTTTTAGTATTCATTTACGTAGTACAAAGGGCTGTTAGAATTTTGCGCGAAAACGGAAGAGATATCGTATTCACCTATCCTCTTTTCAGAACACTGGCTAATAATGGTAAGGCGGTTAGTGTTTTGTTGCTGCTCACCGCGTTGATGGGAATTATCTGGGCCATACAATTCAAGCCATAAAAAAGCACCACTAAATTAAATATACTATCGTGATAGATTTAAAAACAATAGCAAAAACTGATCCGATCAAGCGCCACGTAGAGAAAGGACTGGAGCAAACCGAGAATACTCCGATGGAGCCACCGGCAGCATACCCGCTGGGTTCGCCACCTGCAGATTTCGAAAATCTCCGGAAGCCACTACAGATACTGATGGAAGAACATCAAAACGCTTTGCAGAAAACAGAAAAATTCGAGCAGGCATTTCTGCAATTCAAAGCAAACGGATACCAACTCGACTCAACGATCAATACGGCATTGAAAGATTTTTTCAGTTTTCTCGACAATGAATTATTCCCTCATAACAGCAAAGAAGAAAAAATGCTTTTCCCTGTGCTGCATCAAAAATTAATCGAAACAGGAGAGCATGGCATTGGAACAAATCCTAAAACAGCTATTGATGTGATGGAAGACGACCATGTAAAATTTATTCAACTCGGCACATTAACATTCAACCTTCTCGGGCTGGCTGCACGCCTGAAAGACAGAACCTCGCAACTATTTGTTTTAGATACAGCCTACGAAAACGGCCGAGAGCTAATAGAGTTACTGAAGCTGCACATCTACCGGGAAGACCACACCCTCTTTCCGTTGGCTCAGCGGTTATTGAGCTGTGATGAGTTTGAGAGCATAGAAAATAAAATGTTGAGATATCGATAAAAATCTAATGAAGAAACTGAGATGTTGAGTCGATCCGGGTAGGCAACAAGAAATTCAGCATTGCCCGTGTTCATGATACCTAAAGATTTTTTACTTCAACTTTTTTAGAAGATAAACTATTTTTTAAGTGAAGTCGCACCGCATACTATTCTTCAGTTTTCTTGCCTTCACTGTTTGTTTTGCAGCATGGATGGTTAATGGGGTGCTGGTAACCTTTCTGACAAGCAATGGTCTTTTTAAATGGAACGCGCTGCAAACCGGCTGGTTGCTTGGTGTGCCTGTTTTAGTAGGATCTGTGCTGCGCTTGCCGGTAGGCATGCTGACCGACAAGTGGGGTGGTAAGTGGGTGATGAGTGCAATTTTATTTTTAAGTGCGTTGCCCATGTACTTTTTATCGCATGCCAATAGTTACGGAACATTTTTATTACTGAGTTTTGGGTTTGGAATCTCAGGAAGTTCGTTTGCCGCAGGCGTTGCTTACATTTCTCAATGGTACCCGAAAGAAAAACAAGGCACGGCTTTAGGTATTTTTGGCGCGGGAAATGCAGGAGCAGCGCTAACTACTTTACTTGCTCCTAATCTTTTAAGTCAACTTACTCGTCACAATACCGAATTAGAAGCCTGGCGTATATTACCCCAGATCTATGCCGCACTCCTGATAGTTGTGGCTATTATCTTTCTTGTATTTACCGAAAACAAAAAACCGGAAGTTGTAAAGTCTTTTAGTCAACGGTTCGCTCCGTTAAAGAAGATTGAGGTGTGGCGGTTAGGCATATTCTATTTTTTTGTGTTCGGAAGTTTTGTTGCCTTATCACAGTGGTTAATACCGTATTATGTAAATGTTTATTCCATGTCAATCATAACAGCCGGCTTCATGACTTCGGCTTTCAATTTGCCTTCCGGATTAATCAGAATTGTGGGCGGCATCATGGCAGATAAATTCGGAGCACGGATTCTATTATCGTGGGTTTTTGGTATTTGTATTGTCTGTCTGTTTTTTCTCTTTCCTCCGCGTGTAGAAATTCAAACTCCCGGGCAAGGCATCATGGCTTCGCAAGCCGGTACTGTTCAATCTATCAGTGAAAATGAAATTGTCATCATCGGCAATCCGAATGCAACAGAAAAAATAATTTATCCTCTTCAAAACAAGGAAGACCACATCACCATCCGCTTTGGCATCCACCATAATCAGGAAGGGTTTTTGCCGCTTCCTTCTACAAGGGTGTGGCAAGAGCCACAAATAAAAGTTGGAGATAAAATCAGCAAAGGTCAGCTTTTAGCCAAAGGAGTTACCCAAATTTATTTTCAGGCTAATCAATGGATATTCTCCACGCTGGTATTTTTTATCGGCACTATGATGGGGATAGGCGGAGCTGCCGTGTTTAAACACATCTCAAATCACTTTCCCAACGATATTGGTGCAGTTGGCGGCATAGTAGGCGTGCTAGGTGGGCTGGGCGGTTTTTTTGAACCTATTTTTTTTGGGTATCTGCTCAACGTAACAGGTGTATGGACAACTTGTTGGATTTTTCTTTTTCTCGTGGCTCTGGTTTGTATTGTCTGGTTGCGCAATCTGTCACCAACAAAAAGTAATACACAATAACGACAACGAATAAGATTGTATTTAGTCGAAACAACTATGTATCATTGATGAAGGAACAATTAACGGAAGCGATCAAAAACTTATCACCGGCTTATTTTGCCATGGTCATGGCAACAGGTGTAGTTTCCAGTGCAGCTTTTTTCTTAGAGATGGATATCATTGCCTATCCATTGTTCTGGGTAAACATAGTGTTGTATGCCGTTCTGTGCGTGGCCACGCTGTTGAGAATAATTTTGTTCAGAGAGCAACTGCTCACCGACTTACTTGACCATGTTCGGGGAATGGGGTTTTTTACTTTAGTAACCGCCACCTCGTTACTGGGTACACAGTTTATAATTTTAAAAAGCAATTTTCATGTCGCAAAGATTTTATGGTTCATTGCATTGTTTCTCTGGGTATTAATCACCTACACCATATTTACCAACCTCACCATCAAAGGAAAGAAGCCTTCATTTTCTGAAGGCATCAACGGAGCTTGGCTGCTGGCAGTGGTGTCCACCCAAAGTCTTGCGGTTTTAAGCGCAAAACTCTCTATGCATTTTACAGCGCATAAGCTAATGCTCAATTTTTTTGCTTTTTCCATGTGGTTATGGGGTGGCATGCTTTACATCTGGATGATTTCTCTAATTTTCTATCGCTACACATTCTTCAGGTTTTCGCCCAACGACCTCACTCCACCCTACTGGATCAACATGGGCGCCATGGCCATCTCTACATTAGCCGGGTCGTTGTTAATTATCAACACACCTAACGCACCTTTTTTACTTTCCACTCTTGCCTTTCTAAAAGGGTTTACCATTTTTTATTGGGTTACCGGTACCTGGTGGATTCCCATGTTATTCATTTTGGCGTTTTGGCGACATGTCTATAAACGTTTTCCATTGACCTACGATCCGTTGTACTGGGGAGCGGTGTTTCCTTTAGGGATGTACACTGTCAGTACATTTGAAATGTCTAAAGCCATGAACCTGGAATTTCTACTTCCTATCCCGCACTATTTTATTTATGTCGCATTGACGGCCTGGGTTCTTACCTTTTATGGTTTCAGCAAGTCTGTCATTAAAAATTTTAGCCAGCAGGAGAAAGACAAGGAACAAAAATCATGATTGTCTCTTGTTTTGTATGATCTACATCATATTTTATAAAAAGCTACTTTATTTAATTTGTTATGATGCTGACAGATTTATTCGGAAGAGTTCATGATTACCTACGCATTTCTATAACAGACAAATGCAACTTGCGCTGCTCTTATTGCATGCCCTACGATTTGCCTCACGGGTATTATGCAAACATTAAACGTATGACTGCCGATGAAATCTATTCTATAGCAAAAACGTTTGTCGGGTTCGGCATTAAAAAAATTCGTATTACTGGTGGTGAGCCATTGATGCGCAAAGAGTTCAGAAAAATTATTCAGTTACTCGCCCAACTTCCGGTTGAACTTGCCCTGTCCAGCAATGGCGTTTTGATTGATGACTTTATGGAAGACTTGCAACAGGCAAAAATCAAATCTGTCAATATAAGTTTAGATTCTCTTCAGGCCGAAACATTTTCAAGCATCACCAAAAGAAATGAACAGGAAAGGGTACTCTCAAACATTCATTTGCTCTTAAAAAATAATTTCGAAGTAAAAATTAACACCGTAGTGATGCGGGGCATAAATGAGCAAGAGATTGTAAATTTTGTTTCATTAACTAAAGATCTGGCTCTTCATATCAGGTTCATTGAATATATGCCCTTCCTGGGAAACGGCTGGCATAAAAATCAGGTTTTTACATACGATGAAATACTGAGTACGATTGGCTCTGTATTTTCATATACAAAACTGAATGACCCTGTTCACAGTACATCAAAAAATTTCAAGGTGAATGGCTATGCAGGCACCTTCGGAATTATTACAACGATGAGCCGGCCATTTTGCGGTGATTGCAACCGCCTGCGGCTGACGGCAGATGGAAAAATGAAAAATTGTTTATTCGACAAAGAAGAAATTGATCTGTTAAGTTCATTACGAAACAATGACGACATCACCGAATTAGTACTCAAATCAGTTCGTAATAAAAAGGCTGCCATGGGTGGGCAGTTTGATAATGGCTATCAACAAACAGAAGCCAATCAGGTTATCAACCGAAGTATGGTGGGCATAGGCGGATAAAGAAATGGAAATGATCGGTGTACGCGAAGCGAAAAAGATTCTTGCCAGAAACATCCGGCAGTTACCGGATGAAATGATCCCTGTTTCAGATGCGCTCGGTAGATTTATTTCTAAAGAAATTTTTTCTCCGATAGATGTTCCTCCATTCGATAACTCTGCCATGGATGGGTTTGCATTCTGCCATGAACCCAACAAAACAAACTACCGGATAGCGGCCAATATTCAGGCAGGTGATACCGCAACCTACTCTTTAAAAAAAGGTGAGGCCGCCCGCATCTTCACCGGTGCGCCCATACCCAAAGGCGCAGACACTGTAATACAACAAGAATTAGTCACCGTAATCAATGACATTATTTCCTTCGATAAGGCAAGCGTACAAGTTGGAGATAACATTCGGCTATGTGGAGCACAATGCAAGGTAGGCGAAACCATCATGAAACAAGGCACCTGCATTACACCGGGAGTGGCCGCACTGCTTAGTTCCATTGGCTTAGGCCATATCAGTGTTGTCCGATATCCTAAAGTGAAAGTAATCATCACCGGAAATGAGTTGGTAGAGCCGGGAGTGCTGTTACGGCATGGCGAGATTTATAATTCAAACCGATTGTCTATTTCAGCCTATCTGAAGTTATCCGGTATTACTGACGCTCAGTTTGTTCATGTTAAAGACAACTATGAAGAATTACGGAGCCGCGTGCAAGAAGCGCTGAAGGCTTGCGATGTGCTTATTTTATCGGGAGGTATTTCATCAGGCGAATATGATTTTGTGTATCGGGTTTTGGAAGAAGAAGGAGTACAACCTTTATTCTACAAAGTAAGGCAGAAGCCGGGCAAGCCATTGTATGCAGGAAAAAAAGATAACACTTTCATTTTTGCTTTGCCTGGTAATCCGGCCGCTGTCATCATCTGCTTTAATCAATATGTAAAACCTTGCCTGAGTTTTATGGCTGGCAACGGCAAGCCATTCTCTTATTCAGTTCTATTGCCGCTTGCCCACGATTGGGTAAAAAAAACTCCTTTGGCCAATATTCTGAAAGCCGAAGTAAAAAATGGAGAAGTAACTATTCTGAGTGGACAAGATTCTTTCAACCTTCAACCATTTGTCAGCGTCAATGCTTTTGCTCTATTGTATGAAGAAGATACAAAGAAGAACAAGGGAGATCTTATCGAAATTTATTATTGGTAGAATATGACGATAAATTATCCGATGATATTATTGATGCTGCTCATGCCCTTGGCTGCTTTCCTTTATTCGTCTGTTGGACATGGAGGAGCCAGCAGCTATATCGTGTTGCTTACCTTATTTGGTTTTGCTCCTGCCGAAGTAAGGCCGGCCGCGCTGCTGTTGAATATTGCCGTTTCGGCTATTTCATTTCTCACCTTCCGCAAAACTTGTAGTTTCCCCAAAGAACTTTTTTTATCGCTCATTCTTTTTTCTATACCGGCATCATTTATCGGAGGCACATTTTTATTGGATGAAAAAATTTACAGAAAAATTTTAGGATTGCTTTTGCTGCTGCCCATATCAAGGCTGTTCAATATTTTTAAATTGAAGGAATCAAAACCTGTGGAGCGCAAGTTTTGGATGGCACCTGCCTGGGGGCTTGCCATCGGGTTTGTATCGGGGCTGGTCGGAATTGGCGGTGGCATCTTGCTTTCCCCTGTTTTAATACTTCTAGGCTGGGCTAACCTGAAGCAAACTGCTGCCATCAGTTCATTATTTATTTTCCTAAATTCAATATCAGGGCTTATCGGTTCGGGATTATCAGGCCTTGTCTGGCCCTCTCATTTTGAAATACTCTTGCCTCTCACGGTTGCGGGCGGTATTGCGGGTGGATACTATGGGGCTAACAGATATAGCGCTCCGGCAATGAAATACGCGCTGGCCACAGTGCTGACAGTGGCTTCCGTAAAATTTTTATTATGATATCATACAAACATGATATTGATATTTTCATTACTGCCGGTGGCAAAAGTTCGCGCATGGGCAGAGATAAAGGAATGATGATGATCTTGGGTAAGCCCATGTTATACTACCTGACTGATATGTTAGCTGAGGATAATTACCCCTTTACTGTTATTGCCAATTCAGACGAATACAAAAATTCGAACTTCAAAGTCGTTCCCGATATAATCTGCGAAAAAGGCCCGATGGGTGCGCTGCATACAGCCTTTCATTATACAAAAAAAGATTTTGTATTGCTGCTTGGGTGCGACTCCCCTTTCTTTCCGGCAAAAGCAGTGAACAGATTGTTAGCAAACGCAAAAAGAAAAAGCGTAGCCGTAGCGCAGGTAGGTGCAACAATCCAACCGCTGCATGCGGTGTATCCTGTTTCGATTCAAGATAAAGTGGCAGATCATATTGCAGAAAACAAATTGAAAATGCAGAAATTAATTTTACAGTCAACTCACCATTTTGTTAACATGGACGACTTGGTGCAAGAGTTTCCTGCTAGCCTTACCAACATCAATGAACCTAAGGATATAGCAGAAATAGAAAGCCAACAAAAAGAATAAAATGAAAATTTTTGCTTTTGGCATTGCAGCCGACAAAATGAAAAGCTCTTGTGTGATGGCAGAAAATATTCATCACTCTGCCGAACTCAGAGTGTGGTTAAATCAACACTATCCTGAATTGAAAGGCTTAAACATATCTATTGCAGTCAATAAAAAAATTATTCAAACAGATATTGATCTCTCGGAAGACGCAGAAGTAGCTTTATTGCCGCCATTTTCGGGAGGATAAAAATAAAAATATGAACCGTTATGAACGGCAGATAAATCTTCGGGGCTTTGGAACCGAAGGACAAAGAAAGTTGAGACAATCATCCGTGTTGGTCATTGGAGCCGGAGGACTGGGATGTCCGGCTTTGCTCTATCTGGCCGCTGCCGGTGTAGGCAAAATAGGAATTGCCGATGGTGATACTATTTGCCTATCAAATTTAAACCGCCAGATTTTATATAGCGAAAGCGATGAAGACAAAAAGAAAGCCGTTGTAGCCGGTGCAATCCTCAGCCACAAATACAGTGACATAGAAGTAAATGTTTTTTCAAAATACATTGACAACAACAACGCCATCGATATACTGTCGAAGTTTGATGTGATCATGGACTGCACCGATAATTTTTCTACCCGCTATCTGGTAAATGATGCTTGCGTGTTGTTGAACAAACCTTTTGTCTATGGCGCTATTTATGAGTACGAAGGGCAAGTGAGCCTGTTCAATGTTTGTCACGATCATGGTATTGCCTGT
The DNA here is from genome assembly GCA_018267215.1 of Bacteroidota bacterium. Taxonomy (GTDB): domain Bacteria; phylum Bacteroidota; class Bacteroidia; order Cytophagales; family Cyclobacteriaceae; genus ELB16-189. The sequence continues at coordinate 142,542 of JAFDYX010000026.1, read as the reverse complement.
AACTATCGTGATCTTTTTCCTGTGCCGCCCGATCCTTCTCAAATTCCTAACTGCGATGACACGGGCGTGCTGGGTGTGCTTCCGGGAATTATCGGAAACATTCAGGCTGCCGAAGTCATTAAGTTTCTGGCCGGAGTCGGCACGCTTCTATCGGGAAGAGTGTTGCATTACAATCTGGCACACCAACAGTTTTACGAATTGAATATTTCGCCCCATCCGGAAGCTTATCGGCACATGCCACAAACAGAATTGGCATTTAGAAACTTCGATTATTCGCTTTCATGTTCAGCCGTTGAAACGATTGAATGGGATAAAGCTCATTCTATTTTTAATCACGATTCCCGTCAGAGCATATTTGTTGATGTCAGAGAGTCGGGCGAATTGCCGAAGGCTGAGCACATTCCTTACATTCACTTACCCCTTTCCCAACTTTCGGAAGGAACTAAGTACTTTGTAGATCAGCAGAGCCTCTTTGTCTTTTGTCAGCACGGAATCAGAAGTGCGAAAGCTGTCGGCATTTTGAAAAAAATATTTCCGGAAAAAAATATCTTTTCTATAAAAGGAGGAATCATGGACAATCATTCGCCCATCAAAAAAATATGGCATGAAGCCTGAATATAAAAACATATTTATACATGGTGCCATCAGCGCACAGAAAATTGCTGAAAGCATTTCGCAGCACAGTCGGAAAACAACTATTGGAGGGCATGGTATTTTTTTAGGACAAGTACGGGCTGATGAAAAGCCATCCGGAAAAGTGAATGCCATAGAATACAGTGCCTATGAAGAAATGGCCTTAGAGAAAGCACACGAAATTCGCGAAGATGCGTTTGCGAAATACCCTCTTATCTGCATGCATATTTATCATAGTCTGGGAAAAGTAGAAGCCGGTGAGATATGCTTGTTTGTGTTTGTCTCTTCCAAACACCGGAAAGCAGCCATAGATGCTTGTACAGAAATTGTAGAGAGAATAAAAAAAGAATTACCGGTGTGGGGAAAAGAAATTATCAGTGAAAGCGAATCTTCGTGGAAAGAAAACAATATCTGAAAATGGTAAACGTAACACATAAGCCAACAACGCTTCGCAAAGCCACGGCTCAAGCAATTGTAAAAGTCAGCGCCCACGAAACCATGCAGGCAATTCTCGAAAAACGAGTGCCAAAAGGAGATGTGTTTGAAATGGCCAAGACAGCCGGGTTGTTTGCCGCCAAACGTACCAGCGATGTAATTCCCGATTGTCATCCGCTGCCTATTGAGTTTATGCAAACCAGATTTCGTACCGAAGGGTTGGAAATTTTTATCGAAACAGAAATTCACACTATTTACAAAACCGGTGTGGAGGTTGAAGCCATGCACGCTGCTTCCGTTACAGCTTTAACGATGTACGACATGCTGAAGCCCATTGACAAAGGAATTGAAATCCACTCTATTAAATTACTGGAAAAGAAAGGTGGTAAATCTGACTTTACAGATAAATTCAGAAAAGACCTGAAAGCAGCAGTCGTAGTGTGCTCTGATAGCATATCCGAAGGAAAAAAAGAAGACAAAGCAGGCAAGGCAATTATAGATAAATTAAAAACATGCCATGTCGCTGTCACCGATTATTCTATTATTCCTGATGAGCCGGTCCGTATTCAAAAAATAATTCATGAACTTTGTTCAAAAGGAAATGATATGATTATCCTCACCGGAGGTACAGGTCTTTCTCCCCGCGACACAACACCGGAAGCCATTCGCCCCTTGCTGGACAAAGAAATTCCGGGGATTATGGAGGCTGCCAGAAACTATGGGCAAGAACGAACTCCGTATTCGATGCTTTCGCGTGGTATTGCTGGTGTAAAAGATAAGACATTGATTCTGACATTGCCAGGCTCTACCAAAGGCGCTGCCGAATCAATGGATGCGTTGTTTCCTTTTATCCTTCATGTGTTTAAAATTATAGGTGGTGGCAGGCATGACTAAAGAGAAAATGGGTAAATAATTTTTTATCAAAATGGCTGACCGTACTGCAATTAAAAAAAACCTCAGGTACCTCAGACTAATCATTTATGCTGTTGTGCTGGGCTACATCTGGATTCAATACGAATTCAGTTCGGGCAATTGGAGTTACAGCAACGGCCAGCCCAAAATAAACGGGCAACACATAAACGGGAAAGATGAAGGAACGTGGACGTGGTTTTATCAAAATGGGAAAAAACAAATGCAGGGCGAATTTTTGCATGGCAAGCGATTTGGCGTTTGGACTATCTGGGATTCCACAGGAAATAAAATAAGTGAGAACCATTACGAAAACGACAAATTGAATGGAGCGTTTGTCCGTTGGTATTCCAATGGAAAAATAGAAAGCGAGGGTGTGTATAAAGATGACCAGTTAGTTCATACTACACATTACACCACAGACGGTACGGCCAAATAAAACTGAAGAGTTGTTATCGTAGTTTTCTCAGTTCACTTTATTCACCTCAATGCTGCTCAGCCATCTAACGTGGCGTGGCCCTGTCTTAGTGTCGCTTAAAGAGAAGAGTACCATTGACCCACGCTGGCTGATCGGCTTTCCATTTTCCTCAAACAGAACATAGACATTATCTCCGGCCGGATTATTGAAAATTTCGCCCCAAGAAAAAGTGGCTTTGTAGTTATCGGTAGCTCGTGCTACAACATAGAAGTTGCGATCCTTATGATTGGATTGTTTAAGCTTTGCTTTGTTCAATATCTCTTTCAAAAGAACACCTTTAGATTGATTGATCGTGTTGACGGTAGCCCCACTTTGGCAAACTACATTCATGTCGTGCATTACAGAAACCTTCATATTTTTTAATGAGTCAACCGTTAATGTTAAAGGATGTTCAACATCACCCTTCACAACTAATTGTTTACTGATAAATTTGGCAGTGTCTCCTGCCCCAACAGATAGCACATCGGGGTGATCGCTGGCCGATACAGCCTTTGAAGAATCTGCAGCCGATTCCTTTGACTGTTTGTTGCCGGAGGTGTTCGTGCATCCGCTCAGAAAAAAAGTTATTAAAAAAATGGATACAATGGTAAAATTAGTTTTCATAATAAATTATTTAAAATATTGAGTCATCCATCTTATTCAGGTAATTCAAATTGAGTTTCCCATTCTTCTTGAGAAACCGTGTTAATCAACTTAACTTTCATAAAGGCAGTATCATCTTTTTTATAATACGATCTTTGGGTAATCTTGCTTTCAGATTGCTCTGCCATATTTTCTTTGTTGTGTATGGCATCGCCTATGCGTGGCATAAATGGATAACGAATGGTTAGTTTTTCATCTTCGGTCTCCACCATGTCAGAAGCCAGTTCAAAAATTATTTCTTCAAATTTTTCTACGAGTATCTCATCGTTAATTTCCTTTTTGGCTTTATCTGAAATTCTGCTACCCCAATCCAGAAATTTATTAATAGCTTCGAACTGCAACCTTTCGCGAATGTACAGCGGGAACGGTGAGCGCAGGTGGTCGCCATCTGAAAACCAAAAAACAAAAGCGGCTTTAATCATTTCATGATCTATCAGCTTCTGTCCTTTAAGTTTTGCTGTTATCTCCTGATTCATTTTATTGAGTGTAAAAGCGACAAACAATATTTATAATTACAAGCACTATCATTACAGTGCTTCCGGGCGTTTAAAAAATAACTCCTGACAGTCCTTCGACTCACGCATGGCAGTTATTACTGATGGCAACGGAGCTACCAATACATCCGGATAATCCACTTCACCGAGATGTTCCCGAATAGGGTAAGCCAGTTTTTCCACATCCACAGAAAACTGAGAATCCACACCGGGCTTATTTCCTCTGGGGTCTATGCGAAACCATTTTCCATCTATGTATGCAGCATTTAAACCATGCAGCGCATATCCGGAGTCAACAGTTCCTTTTCGCAACACACGCTGATAACAAAAGCCGGCAGGAATACCCATGCCTCGCAATAGCGATGCCAGCAAGTGAGCTTTGGCAAAACAAATTCCTTCTCCAGTCTTCAGGGTTTCATCGGCACTGATGGTAACTGTTTTGCTATGTGTATCGAAAGAATGCGAAATCTTATCGCGCACCAGTTCAAAAGCATTTTTTGCTTTTTCCATCTGAGTGAAAGCACTTGATTCTATTGATTTGATTTGCTGTTGAATTAATGGTGACGAAAACTGAATGACAGGTGGTATCTCTTTCAAGTAGTCTTCCGTCCTGTTTGACTCCATGTGTAGTTTCATAAAATCCGGCTCTGCATATCCTGACTCTAATTTAAAAAGAAAACGTATGTGTTTTTGCTACTAAACATTAAACCTTCTCGCTCTATCTCTGTTGTTTATCGGGCAACAAAAAATGATACATAGATTGCTTACCTATGCTAATTATGCAGAATAGAAAAATAAAAAACTAACAAAAATCATCTGCCCGGCTAATTAAAATCAGAATGAAACAAAGGAATGAAGAACGCATTCACGTGAGTTCCATTCTAAAAACCTTATTCTGTTTAAAAACAGGTTTATTGTGTTTTAAGCAGCTTATCCTCTCTGTTTATTAAAATTTTGTAACCTTTTCGATCTTCGTTTACTCTAATGAGATAAATTGAGGTAAACAAGTATGAACCAACACGAAAAACTAACGGAAGCGGAGATTATCAATCGCATTTTAAAGGGAGAAAGACCTTTGTACGAAATCATCGTCAGGCGATTTAACCCCTACCTGTACAAAATAGGCCGGTCGTACAACTACAACCATGAAGACACGCAGGATTTAATGCAGGACACGTTTATAGATGCCTTTAAAAATTTAGCCCAGTTTGAACAACGTGCCAATTTTAAAACCTGGATGATCCGCATCATGCTCAATAATTGTTATCGAAAAAAAGAAAAATCCAGTTTTAAAAATGAACATGCCGCTGATACGATGAACGAAAATGCAAGACCCATGTATGCCCACTCAAACAACGATGTACTCAAAACTATTCAAACACAAGAATTGGGGCGCATCATAGAGAAATCACTCTCTCAATTGCCTGAAGACTACCGGCTGGTTTTCTCGCTGCGTGAAATAAACGGACTCAACATAGCCGAAACTGCCGAAGTGTTAGCCATCAGCGAAGCTAATGTAAAGGTGAGGCTGACACGGGCTAAGTCTATGTTGAGAAATGAAATAGAAAAATCGTATTCGGCAGACGAACTGTTTGAGTTTAACCTGATCTACTGCAACGCCATGGTGGAAAACGTAATGAAAACCATTAATACCCTTTGATTATGCTGACCCAAAAAGCCATTGCTACCGAGCCAAGAGAATACGCAACAGACACGCTGCTATACCGCCAAAGCGATATATTGAGTGAGGATGAAAAAATAAACCAGATCGAGTATCATTTTGCACACATCATGCGCACGCTCGGCCTCGACTTGTCGGACGACAGCCTGTGCAACACCCCCAGGCGGGTTGCCAAAATGTACGTGCAGGAAATGTTCAGTGGGCTAAATCCGGAAAATAAACCAGCTATAAGCCTGTTCGAGAATAAGTACAACTATAAAAGAATGCTCGTAGAAAAAGACATCACTTTGTACTCGTGCTGTGAGCACCACTTTGTGCCGATCATTGGCAAAGTACATGTGGCCTATATGCCAAGCCATCAAGTGATCGGGTTATCTAAAATAAACAGGTTAGTGCAGTATTATGCGGCACGCCCGCAAGTGCAGGAAAGGCTGACCATGCAAATAGCGGAAGCCATGAAAGAGGTGTTGCAACACCCAGACGTAGCCGTAGTGATCGAGGCCAGCCACCTGTGCGTGGCTTCCCGAGGCATTCGCGATACCAATAGTTTAACCATTACAGAAAGTTATTCAGGGCAATTTGAAGACATCACCATTCAAAAAGAATTCTTATCACATATCAAAAAATAAATTTATGGCACATTCAGTTAAAATAACATCCATCAAACGTATTACGCACGATGTACTCAGTTTTGTTACCGAAAAACCTGCCGGTTTAGTTTATCATCCGGGGCAAGCAGTAGATGTATCTATTAATAAACCGGGTTGGGAAAAAGAGCTGAGGCCGTTTACTTTCACTTCCTTGCCGGAAGATGATTTTCTTGAGTTTACTATCAAGACCTATCCGTTTCATCACGGGGTTACCAATCAGTTGCGCTCGCTCGTCAAAGGCGATGCACTGCTTATTGGCGATGTCTTTGGCGCTATCTCCTATAAAGGCGAAGGTATTTTTATTGCGGGTGGATCGGGCATAACGCCCTTCATCGCCATCTTAAAGCAGCTTGAGAAGAAAAATAAAATCGGCAACAACAAACTGATCTTTGCCAACAAAACCAAAGGCGATATTATCCTCGAAGATAAATTTAAAATACTGTTGGGCAGTAATTTTATCAACGTACTTTCAGACGAAGTGCGGCTTGGGTACGAAAACGGATATGTTACTGCCGACCTGATTAAACAGCACATCGGTAAAAACACTCAAAACTATTTTTATCTGTGTGGGCCCGACTTGATGATGCAGGCTGTAGAGAAGCAATTATCCTCATTAAAAATTGCCGACAATTTTATAGTAAAAGAAGCATTTGGATAATATTGCCGCCTGCCAATCCTAAAAAAATCAAATAGTCAGATAGGCAGCACCAAATACCCCGGCACTATCGCCCAGTTTAGGGCGCACAATGGGCGTATCGCAATGGTTGTTGAAAATAAATTTTTGAAGCGATGCTTTGCCTTCCGTATAAATCAAATCAATATTCCCTACCCCACCACCGATAACTACCACGTCAGGGTCAACAATATTTACTACTACACTTAATGCCAATCCAAAAAAATGGATGAGCCGCTCCATGGTCTTTAGTGCATGGGCATCATGACCTGCTTGCGCCTGAGTATAAATTTCTTTCAATGATTTTTTCTCACCACTGGCTGATGCATAATATTTTTCTAAGGCCGGCCCCGACAACACATTTTCCACACAGCCCATCTTACCACAGTAACAAGGACCTCCCCCGCTGGTATCTAAAAAATTATGTCCCCACTCTCCGCCTATACCATGCAGCCCGTTGATGATTTTACCATTTACTACCAACCCACCACCCACGCCCGTTCCCAGTATAACACCAAACACTACGTTTGCCTTTGCAAACTGATCTTTCACTACACCCATGGTAGCTTCAGCCAAAGCAAAACAGTTGGCATCGTTGGCCATGGAGAGTTTCACGTTCAACAATCGCTCGAGGTCTTCTTTCAGTGGTTTGCCGTTGAGGCAAGTAGAATTACAATTGTGCATCAGTCTTGTCTTCGGATCGCGTATGCCGGGCGTGCCTATACCGATATGCGAAGCACGATAACCCATAGCTTTCTCCATTTTCTCCACCAGCAAACCTACTTGGTTTACTTCATGATCATATCCTTTATAACTTTCTGTGGGAAGCCGGTCGCGAAAAAGAATCTCAGGAGAAGTAGCAGACGCCAGCACCACGCCCTCTGCCTTTGTGCCACCCAAGTCAATGCCCCACAAGTGTTGATGATTTTTCATAACGATAACAAAAAAAATTTTTTACTTCATCTTGCCCTCTCTGCCATCCCATATTACGCAACAAAAGAAAATTGCTTTAAAATTAATAAAATAGCTTACCACACAGACAGAAATACAACACATTATCAATTAGCTTTTTATATTTTTGAGCCATGCAGGCCATTGCTTTTTACCTCTCCTATCCTTTCATCTATCTGATTGCCATGCTTCCGTTTAGCTGGCTGTACCGGTTGTCTGACCTATTCTACTTTCTCCTACGATTATCCGGATACCGAAGAGACGTAGTTTATACTAACTTAAAAAATTCTTTTCCCTACAAAACAGAACAAGAGATTCAACTGCTGTGCAATGAATATTTTAAGTACTTGTGCGATTTGATTGTGGAGACTTTAAAGACGCTGCGGATGACTGAGCAGGAAGCCAAAGACCGTTGTGTTTTTCATCAGCAAGATTGGCTCGAGGAAATGTACAAACAAAAACAAAGCTTCATCATCGTGATGGGGCATTATGGAAATTGGGAATGGGCAGGCCCCAGTTTTAGTCTTCACACCAATTATCAACTGGTAGTAATATACCGTCCGTTGACTAATCCTTATTTTGATAAGATGCTGATACGCATGCGCACCAAGTTTGGCACTAAAATAACACCGGTAAACCAAACCTTGCGAGATATGGTGGCCAATCGCAAAAGCGTTACAGCCACAGCTTTCATTGCCGACCAAGCGGCTACATCCTCCAACTCCTACTGGACTACATTTCTCCATCAGGACACAGCCGTATTCAATGGTCCCGAAAAACTGGCCGTAAAATTTAATTACCCGGTTGTGTATATGAACATCCAGCGGACAAAACGAGGATACTATGATCTGACGCCCGAGTTGTTGTTTAGCCACCCTAACGAAACCAAAGAGAACGAAATACTTGAAGTTTTCACGAAGCGATTAGAAAAAGACATCATCAACGATCCTGTAATATGGTTGTGGTCTCATCGAAGATGGAAGCATAAGCGCCCTGCTACCATGCCGGATTGATGATTTTTTAGCCTACCTTTGCCTTTTAATCTTAACTACACCTCGTGCGCACCAGCAAAGAACTTATCGTACACAGTAAATTATTCAATAAAGAAAACCGGCTGCGCAGTTGGTTTGAAATACTGATTACCTGCTGTTTGGCGGCTATTTGCCTAATCATCAATTTAACCGGCTCTATCCCCTGGTACATACGGATTATCTCATCCATAGTCTGTGGGCTTACCTACGTGCGGCTGTTTGTTATCTATCATGATTATGAACACCGGGCTATTTTGCAAAACTCATCTGCAGCGCATGGCCTTATGTCTTTGGTAGGTCTTTACATGCTGGCACCTGAAACTGTTTGGAGCCGCACGCATGAGCATCACCACAACAACAACTCTAAATTGAGTATGAGCGGAATAGGCTCTTACCCCACTGTAAGCAAGGACTATTTTATGAACCTGAGCAAAAAACAAAAGACTATTTATCTTGTCAACCGCCATCCGCTAACGATTTTTTTGGGCTACTTTACTTTGTTTATTTTCTGGCTGAATTTAAAATCATTTTGGCAAAGCCCACGCAAACATATTGATTCATTGGTGGCGTTGCTTTTACACTTTATTTTCTCCGGGCTGGTATGGTATTATTTCGGATGGCAAACTTATTTTATCGCCATTTTTTTTCCTTTCTTTTTGGCATTTGCCATTGGCGCCTACCTGTTCTACTGTCAACACAATTTTCCGGGTGTAGAGTTTAAAGAAAACCAAGACTGGACTTACGGTAATGCAGCACTTACCTCTACGAGTTTCATGGTGATGAACCCGGTCATGAATTGGTTCACCGGCAATATTGGGTATCATCATGTTCACCACCTCAACTCACGGATTCCTTTTTACCGTTTAAAGGAAGCCTTGGCATCCATGCCTGAATTGGATCAGGTGAAAACCACTTCGTGGAATTTGGCTGAAATACGAAAGTGCCTGCAACTAAAACTGTGGGATACTGAAAACAACCGGATGATTACCTTCAAACAGTTTCGCGCTGAATACCCTGCCTTGCCTTGAAGATTATACGCAGTCTTCTAAGCAATCTGGCCTTTCAAGTGTTGCTGGCCATTGTAGCAGGTATAGCTGTAGGTCATTATTTTCCAGCAACCGGTATTCAATCTGAAGTTATAGGCAATACGTTTGTCAGCATCTTAAAGCTGTTTATTGGGCCCATCATATTCCTTACCATAACATTGGGCATAGCCGGTATCGGAAATTTAAAAAAAGTAGGTCGAGTAGGTATGAAGGCGTTGATCTATTTTGAGTTGGTTACCACGTTGGCACTCCTGATCGGTATAGGCGTAGCGCTCATCATTAAGCCCGGAGAAATAGACAAAGCAGGGTTATCAGTTCAAGATGTTTCTGTTCTAAAAAATAAAGCGGACGAGGGATTCAACTGGATCCGGTTCTTCACAGCCAACTTCACCTTGCAAGTGTTAGTAGCCGCCATTATTTCGGGGGTTATCATCAGCCATCTGTCTAAACGAGAGCAGATTTTGCAGTGGCTTGAAAAAGTTGCTGCCATCGTGTACAAGTTGCTTCGCTATGTGATGTACCTCGCCCCGCTGGGCGCCTTTGGCGGAATTGCTTTTGCCGTTGGTAAATTCGGCTGGCACTCGCTGGTGCCGTTGGCCAAATTAATGGTGTGCGTCTATATTACGATGGCCTTGTTTATATTTTTTGTGCTGGGTACTATTCTGCGTTTCTACCGCATAAAAATTATTAATTTTTTGAAAGTGATCAAAGAAGAAGTGCTGATCGTTTTAGCCACCTCCTCTTCAGAAGCCGCCCTGCCTTCATTGATGAAAAAGTTAGAGAACATGGGGTGCAGCAAACCGGTAGTAGGATTGGTTGTGCCCACAGGTTACTCTTTTAATTTAGATGGCACGTCTATCTATTTGTCAATGGCAGTATTATTCATCGCCCAACTCTACGGCATACAATTGTCGCTGGGCGAATTGGCATCTGTGCTGGGAATATTGATGATTACCTCCAAAGGAGCGGCCGGTGTTACCGGAAGTGGCTTTATCGTATTGGCCTCTACCCTAACGGCTATTCACAAAATACCGGTAGAGGGATTGGCATTTTTACTGGGTGTTGATAAATTTATGAGCGAAGCCCGCGCTATTACCAACATTATCGGAAACGGAGTGGCCACATTAGTCATTTCGAAAAGTGAAGAAGAATTTGAAGCAGGTGATGAAGCTAACTTACCTTAACTCCTAAGTTCATCCCCAGCAGTGCAAACTGATCGCTCCACTCAGATGTGGGTTGATGGTGCGTTTCTTTCGACATTTGAAAATATTGATTCTGGCTTTTGTGCAAGTTAGGGTCTAACGCAAATTTTTTAAGCAGTGGAAACAGGCGGTTCAGTCGTTGCAGCCGCTTCACATTTTCGCGTTCGCTGTTAATTCTTCTCAATTCTTTCCAGATGCTCTCGCCCGCAATACGCGATAGCTTTTCAGTATCTTCAATTTTCAGATTCCAACGAGTGAGTTCAGCAGAAATACGCTCCATTTCTTTGATGTTGATTTTTTCTGCCATAAAACTTTTTACCAAATCAGCATTCAAAATATACTCAAACGTAGAGCGGTAGGCATTAGGAATCGGAAGGCCGTTGTTGGCCAACGCGGTGATGAGTTGATAATCGCTATTGTAGCTTTTGCGCAAAGATTGTTCTAACTCAGCCATGCTTTCCTGGGCGATGGATTCTAAAATTTTACGTTTTTCATCGCTGAACAGTTGCCAGATCGTGTATTTCTCGGGGCCAAAATACATCTGCATCGTTCCGATTACATCGCCCAGCCTGCCTTCTTCAAATGCTTTGACCATACGAAACTGCATGCCTGTAAAATTATCGGGTTCCATGTCGATAGAAATATTGCCGATGATGTTGTGCTTGCCTAAATAAATAACTGCAAACGCAAATTTTCTTTCGGATAATGTAACGAGTGACCGGGCTGTGATCATACCTACTGCCAGCCGCTGCTCTCCTGCAGCTTTTTTAACGATAGATTCGCTCGTGGTAGAATAATTGAAGATCGTCAGCGCTTCAGGTTCGTCTTCAAAAATAGAAGACATGGCAAAATGCATACCCACACGTTTCAGGTTGATCAACGAGGGTATCACTATTTTTTCATAAACCCGAGCTGCATTGCCGTAGGTAGCCACATTGCTGGGGGCTGCTTCCAGATGTTGAATATATTGTTGTTCAATATCGGTATCATCGAGTTGTCGGGCTAATTGAATAACCCGGCAGGCAAACTCCATCACCTGTGTGGTTTCGATGCCAGATACTTCATCGAAAAACCATCCGCAACTGGTGTACATCAGCATCGTGTTCCGTTCCATTTCCATCAGGTACATCACCTTTACGGGCGATACATTCTCTTTGGCATGCTGGCTTAAAAAATGACGAATGGTATGCTCGTTGCGCCTGAGTATCACATTCACAAAATCGTTGCGTGCCTTCCACGGATCAGTTAAAATAGATACTGCTTCTCTCTCAAAAATCGTGGTCGTAGTGTCGCGCAGCCAGTCCATGGCATCGCGCAGTGGTTTACGCCATTGCTGACTCCATTCTGCATGGCCGCCCGAATTACACCCACAGTTATTTCTCCAGCGTTCTACCCCATGCACACAACTCCACGAACTTTTTTCGATGATCTGTACTTCGTAAGTAGGCGGAAAAAGAGATAGATACTGACTGTAGTTTGTCAGTTTTGCTTTTTCATTTTTTTCGATGTAGTCCAGGCAAAAGGCAAGCGCCATATCGCCATGTTTGTGGTGATGCCCGTACGTTTCTCCATCGGTGGCTACATGTATTAACTGCTGCTGTTCATCTTGCGGGTCAATGGCACCCAGCAGCGTTTCGGCAAATCGTTTGCCATCGTTGAGTAAACCGTTAAAGGCAATAGACTGCGAAATATCTCCGTTATAAAAAAATAAGTCAATTGATTTTCCGGAAGGCAACGAGCAACGGTACGCTTGCCGTGTGTTCAGTGTGTGGTCATTTACTTCATCCCATTTCTCTTCTCCGGTTTTTCTGACAGCCTGCGCTTGCCGGGGTGCGAGAATAGTAAATTTGATGTCGTTGTTGGCCAGCACCTCAAGCGTTTCAGTATCTACGGCTGTTTCTGCCAGCCACATACCTTCGGGCTTACGCCCAAAGCGGGTTTCAAAATCGCGGATGCCCCATATCACTTGTGTTTCCTTGTCTCTGGCATTGGCCAGCGGCATAATGATATGATTATACACTTGAGCGATGGCCGAGCCATGGCCGCCAAAACGTATTATACTGTCTTTGTCGGCTTGCAAGATGGCCTCGTAAGTATCACGCGCATTGACTTCCATCCATGAAAGTAATGTGGGACCGAAATTGAAACTGATTTTTGAGTAGTTGTTTACGATGTTGCGTATTACATTGTCTTCATCCAGAATACGCGAAGTAGCGTTGGGTTCGTAACATTCGGATGTAATGCGTTCGTTCCAGTCGTGGTATGGATGAGCCGAGTCTTGCTTCTCAATTACCTCCAGCCAGGCATTCTCGCGGGGCGGCTGATAAAAGTGACCATGAATACAAACATAGTGATGGGTGGTATGTGCCATGTGTAATTAAAAAAGATGGCCTGAGTTATTCTAAAAATTGAATCCGAAAGATAGTTAAATGACAGCATTGATAAGGTATAACCAGTAAAAACCTACACCGCAGGTTTTGAAACCGCCAACCAAACAGCTTTTGCTGTTCGACATGTTCCGAAGGGCATGTCGAACGACAGATAAAGCGGATTTTATAATCCGCGTTTAAAAAAATCCTACAATGGCTCTTCTTCGGCACAAGAGTGACTCTTGCAACAAAAGTTAACAATAATACCTACGTAACAAAATCAACTACCGGCCTCAAGCTCAAATTCATTTTTTTCTTCGTGGAGTTTCATCACAGAGATGGCTAATGGCGGCAGTGTAATGCACAGCGAATAGTCTTTGTTATGATATTTTACCGGTGAAGTAAACTGCAACCCTGTATTGAGTTGCCCGCTGCCTCCGTATTTCAGGTCATCAGAATTAAATACTTCTTTCCACGAGCCGCGTGTAGGTACGCCCAGCCGGTATTGATGGCGTACTTCGGGTGTAAAATTGCAGGCTACTAACAGCGACTCGGCCGGATCTTCGCTTTTGCGCATGAATACGATCACACTGTTTTCGCGATCGGAATAATCCACCCACTCAAAGCCGCGATCAGAAAAAGGAAAATGATACAGAGCCGGTTCGCTTTTATAAAATTGGTTCAGGTCTTGTATTAGACGCAGCACACCCCGGTGCAGATCATGATCTAATAAATGCCAGTCAATACTGCTGTCATGATTCCACTCGCCCGATTGCCCGATCTCCCCGCCCATAAACAGCAGTTTGGTGCCCGGGTGTGCAAACATATAAGCATACATCAGCCGCAGGTTGGCAAACCGTTTCCACTCATCGCCCGGCATACGGCCCAGCAGCGACCCTTTGCCATGTACCACTTCATCGTGCGACAGCGGCAGCATAAAATTCTCCGTAAAAGCATACATGATGCTAAACGTAATTTCATTCTGATGGTATTTGCGATAAACCGGATCGTCTTTAAAATAACGCAACGTGTCGTGCATCCAGCCCATCATCCATTTTTGTCCAAAGCCCAGCCCGCCTAAATATGTTGGACGCGACACACCCGACCAAGCAGTTGACTCTTCTGCGATGGTAACAACATCAGGAAAGTGACCGTAAACAGTTTCATTAAATTCCTTCAGAAACTGAATGGCTTCCAGATTTTCGTTTCCTCCATATTGGTTGGGTATCCACTCTCCTTGCTTGCGCGAATAATCTAAGTACAACATAGAGGCCACAGCATCTACCCGCAAGCCGTCAATATGAAACTGATCGAGCCAGAAGAAAGCGTTGCTGATCAAAAACGATCGTACCTCGTTTCTGCCATAGTTATAAATGTAGCTGCTCCAGTCGGGGTGAAAACCCTTGCGGGGATCGGCATGTTCGTACAGGTGTGTGCCATCAAACTTAAAAAGCCCATGTGCGTCTCCCGGAAAATGAGAAGGAACCCAATCGAGTATCACCCCGATCTCTGCCTGATGAAAAGCATCTACCAAGGCCATAAATTCCTGTGGTGATCCAAAACGGCTGGTGGGCGCATAATAGCCCGTCAGTTGATAGCCCCATGATCCAAAAAACGGATGCTCCATGACGGGCAAAAATTCTACATGTGTAAAGCCCGCCTCTTTAACATACGAAACCAACTCTGCCGCCAGTTCGCCATAGCTGAGCGACCGGTTTCCATCTTCAGCTTTCCGCCTCCAGCTACCCATGTGCACTTCGTAAACTGAATAGGGTTGTGGCTTTCCGGTAAGGCTTTTGCGTCTTTCTAACCATGCGTGATCGCGCCACTTATAGGGTTCGTGCCAAACAATAGAGGCTGTGCGCGGGGCTATTTCGGCATAGCGGGCAAAAGGGTCGGCCTTTTCTAAATACTCGCCTGTGTTAGATTGAATAGCAAACTTATACGCCTCTCCTTTGGTAAGCCCCGGAAAAAAACCTTCCCATATCCCCGATTCATCCCAGCGGGCATGCAATGTATGTTCGTTACTTTTCCAATGATTAAAATTTCCGATGACGGAAACATGGGTTGCATTGGGCGCCCACACAGCAAAATAAATTCCGTGCGCTCCGTTATGGTTCATCTCGTGCGCTCCCAGTTTTTCGTAAAGCTTATAGTGCTTGCCCGATCGGAAAAGATGAATGTCAAAATCGGTTAGTAAACTAAACGTATTTTTTGTTTCAGCGGATTGAGTTTTACTTTTCTTTGCCATAACCAAGCAGTTAGTTTCCCTTCTTTAATTCTTTGGCCAGCAGGTAGCGGTTTACCTGGTACATAATTCCGCGAAGCGGTATAACCACCCAGTCGGGGCGGCCATTCAGTTCATATCCTAATTCATAGATGGCTTTCTCCAATAGATAAACACGCATCAGTACTTCTTCTGCCTCCGGCAGGTTTTTGCCGAGCCCCATCTTTTCCATGTAGGCACCCATATAAAACCGGCTGACATAATGTTGCCACTGTTCTGCCCACTGGCCTAAAAGCTCCAGATCTTTTTCGCGGTAATTTTCATTCAATAATATTTTCCCTAAAGCAGCATAATGGAATGAGCGCATCATACCGGCTACATCTTTTAAAGGATTCTTTTTTAATCTTCTTTCGCTGAAAGTAAACCCAGGTTCACCTTCAAAATCAATAATGACAAAGTCTTTTCCGGTAAACAGCACTTGCCCCAAATGGTAGTCGCCATGGATGCGGGTTTTGATAGCCTGCATCTTCACCTGGTATATCTCACTGAAGCACTCAAGAATTAGTTCTTCGGCTGCCAATACTTCTTTTGCCAACGCTTGTGTCTGCACATTGAATTTGGAGAGCGATTGCTCGAGTAACTTCAGGCGGTCGCGGAGCAATTTGCGCAAGGACGAATACAGCGACCGTTGGTAGTTGGCCGTAAAATATTCGGGGGCAAATGCCAGATTGGTTTTATCGGAAGCCAACGCCAGGTGCATCTCTGCCGTTCGTTGCCCCAGACGCACTACGCGCTCGTAAAATCCTTGCCCGATCAGTTCTTGAATCAGCTCAGGTGCTTCTTCAAAAGTAACAGACGATTTGTTGTTGAGCTTCGGTGGCTTTTCCTTTTTTGCACGAGTCATCACCCGTTCATAAAAGCGGCCGACAGAATCTAATGTCATAGCCCAACTGTCTCCCTGGTTATCCACTTTTTCTTGTAGCAAGCCAAAGACCATTACCTGTCCATCATTATCGTGGTACTCTATGCTGCCGGCATATTTTGGTGAGTTGCGAAAATTTGTATTCTCTGACAAGAACCTGATGATTTCCAAATCGGGATTTATTTCCTTTTCTATTTTCCGATAAAACTTAAAGAAAAACTTGTCGTTGTAAATAATGGATGTGTTGCTTTGCTCGGCTTTGAGAAGTTTTGAATCAACAGTATCGGCATTGAGTTTAACATATACGCTGGAATTAAACTCCAGCGTGCCCTCTTCATCCTTCATCCGCACTTTTCTGTCCATCGCCTGAAAGAGAAAATCGCGAAAGCCTTTGTCGTAACTACTATCTACCAGAAAGCCTGTTTTCCCCTGAAAGTCGGCACGGCAGATTACACTTTGTGCCACAAATTCCACCTTATCGAAAAGCGTATCAGACGGAGCGAAATAGATGGGCAAAAAATAAAATTCGGGAAGGCGTTGTACATAATGTACTTCCATGATCGAGAGATAGTGCATCTCTCCTTCTGCCTTCACAGGAATCATTTTATGAATGCCTACTTTAGAAATTGTGCGCGCCTTGCCTCCAAACCATCGGCATTTTTTTATGAAGGATTGCAGCACCTTCCGCTCCAAAAAGCGAATATTCTCATAATTAGAAAAGGTTCGCTCCCACGACAAATCCGACTGGAAAAGCGGCAACTCGCCTGATGCAGAAACCTGTTCTTTCTTTTCTGACACATCCAATTGGAGCCAAAAATATCCGTAAGGCCCCAGCGTGATGGTGTAATCTCCGTTGTCAATGCTATTGAAACGATTTTGGCTGAATACTTCTGTTACATCGCAATCTTTGTAAGCAGAAAAATCAAGCGTAGCAGATTGCGAAAACTGCGACAAGTTGGCCACTACGGCAACCTTCTGGTTTTTAAAAGTGCGCACAAAGCAAAGCACTTTGGCGTTGGAGCTTTCCAAAAATTTTAAATCGCCTCGGCCAAACACACCCAGCCTTTTGCGCATCGCCATGACGTTTCTTATCCACCAGAGTAGTGACGAGTGGTTTTCTTCCTGCGTGGCTACATTGATAGATTCGTATCGGTAAGCCGGATCGGCAATTACGGGCAAAAATAATTTTTGAGGGTTGGCCGTAGAAAAACCGGCATTGAGGTTAACATTCCACTGCATGGGGGTGCGCACGCCAAATCGGTCTCCTAAATAAATGTTATCGCCCATGCCTATTTCATCTCCGTAGTAGAGCACGGGCGTGCCCGGCAAAGAAAATAAAAGGGTGTAGAGAAGTTCTATCTTGCGCCTGTCATTATTGAGCAGTGGTGCCAGCCTCCTGCGGATACCGATGTTGTGCTTGACGTGCGGGTCGGTAGCATAGGCTTTGAAGAGAAAATCTTTTTCTTCTTCGGTTACCATCTCCAAGCCAATCTCATCATGGTTGCGTAAAAAAAGTGCCCACTGGTTTGTTTCGGCTGTAGTGGGTGTCTGCTCAATAATATCAATGATCGGGTAGCTGTCTTCCGTGCGCAAGCTCAGGAAAAGTCTGGGCATCAAAGGGTAGTTGAAACTCATGTGACACTCATCTCCCTTGCCAAAATATTCGGCTGCATCTTCCGGCCACAGGTTAGCTTCGGCAATCAGTATTTTGTTTTCATAGTGTTTATCAACATACGTTCTGATTTTTTTTAGAAACTCGTGCGTCTCAGGTAAATTCTCGCAACTGGTGCCTTCTTTTTCGAACAGAAAGGGAATAGACGAAAGTCTGAAGCCATCTACACCTAACTTCAGCCAATAGTCAATTACTTTGATCATCTCCAACTGCACTTCCGGGTTGTCGTAGTTTAACTCGGGCATGTGCCTGTAAAACCTGTGCCAGTAATATGATTTTGCTTCGTTATCCCACGACCAGTTGGAAGGTTCTTCTTGCGGAAACATCAGCCTGGCATCTTTGTATTTTTCGGGGTCTTCGCTCCACACGTAATAATTCTTGAATTTAGAACCAGCTCTCGCCTTGCGCGATTTTTGAAACCACGGATGTTGATCCGAGGTGTGATTCAGAATCAATTCGGTAATCACGCGCATACCATGTGCATGCGCTTCTTTCAGAAATAACCTAAAGTCAGCTTGTGTGCCATAATCTGCGTGAACAGCCGTATGATCTACCACATCGTAGCCATCATCTTTTAGGGGAGAGTCAAAAAAGGGTAAAAGCCAAATAGTATTTACTCCCAAGTCTTCCAGATAATCCAGTTTGGAAATCAGACCCGGAAAATCGCCAATGCCATCGCCATTGCTATCGCAAAAAGAGCGCACACTCAGTTCGTAAATGATGGCATCTTTAAACCAAAGCAGATCGTTTTTAATTATGCCAGCCATTTTTACATGTGCGATTGGTGAATACTGACTTGAAACAAATGAAAGGGCATCTTGTGTGGATTGATTTCAACGAAGTTCCATTCCTGTGTCCATGTATAATGTTCATCTGTCATCCGGTCGTGAAGTTTTACATTTATTTTTTCGCTGAGTTTTAATTTATCCTTGGGTAACTGAATATATCCCGATTGTATCTGATTCGGATCAAGATTTACTACTACCAAAATAATATTAGATAAATCGTCAGTTGCTTTCAGGTAAGCGATCAATTGCTCGTTGCCCACCGCGCAGAATTGAATATTCCATGTTGATTGTAGTGCGGCATTTTCTTTTCTGCATTGGTTTATCATCGTCATAATATCCGTCATCCGGTTGGTCTTCTTCCAATCGTAATGACGCACCTCGTACTTTTCTGAATCAAAATATTCTTCTTTGCCTTCTATGGGTGTGTTTTCGTAAAATTCGTATGAGGGGCCATATACGCCTGTGTTAGACGATAACGTGGCGGCCAGCGCATAGCGGGCAATAAAACTATTCTCGCCTTGGTGCTGCAAATGATAAGGCAGGATGTCGGGTGTGTTGGGCCAAAAGTTGGGGCGGAAAAAATTTCGCGAAGGGCCGTTTACCAATTCGTTAACATATTCTGTAATCTCTGCTTTGTTGACACGCCAGGTAAAATAGGTATAAGATTGTGTGAACCCCACCTTGGCCAAAGATGCCATGATCTTAGGGCGGGTAAATGCTTCGGAAAGGAAAATAACATCAGGTTTTTTTCGATGTACTTCAGCAATTACCCACTGCCAAAAAGGGATAGGTTTGGTATGCGGATTATCAACCCTGAAAATTTTTATGCCTTGTTCCATCCAAAATAAAAATACCGAAAGCAACTCTTGCCACAGTGCTTGCCAATCTTCTGTCTCGAAATTGAATGGGTAAATGTCCTGATATTTTTTGGGCGGATTTTCTGCGTATTGAATTGAGCCATCCGGCCGTTGCTTAAACCATTGCGGATGTTCTTTTACATAAGGATGATCGGGCGCGCACTGAAACGCAATGTCCATGGCAATATCCATCCCGAGTTTTGCGGCTTCGTCAATCAATTTTTTAAAATCTGCCATCGTACCTAACGCAGGCAAGATAGATTTGTGGCCACCTTCACGGCTTCCGATTGCCCACGGAGAGCCGGGCTCTCCGGCAGCAGCTCGTACGTTATTATTTTTTCCTTTGCGGTTGACTTCACCGATAGGGTGAATGGGTGGAAAATAGATTACATCAAAGCCCATAGATGAAATGCGGGGAAGCAACTTCTGGCAGTCGTGAAAAGTGCCGTGCCGCCCGGCATGCAGCGCAGAGGAGCGGGGAAAAAACTCATACCACGTGCTAAAGTTTGCTTTCCTGCTTTCCACAATCACCTCCAACTCAGCGCCCGAAGAGGTAACAATTTCCTTCAATGGATTATCGAGAACTATCTTTTCAAATTCATCAGATAAAACATATTCCACAGCAGTGGCATAGTGATCTTTATCTTCCAACCGTGTAACAGAAAACAGAAGGCCGGCTTTTTTGGTACCCAATTTTTTCAGCATGGCAGCGCCTTCCATCAATTCTACTTTTACATCCACGCGGGCAGCTACCTTCTTCTTAAAGCCATCGTACCATGTTTCCAAATGATCTACCCACGCTTGAATGGAGAAGAAATAACTTCCTTTCTTATCTACATAAAAAGAAGCCCGCCATTCATCATTACCTGTAGGCACCATGGCTACTTCTGTGAGCGAGCCATTTTTCTCAGGCTTGTATAATACCGAGGCCCGAATGTGATCGTGGCCATCGCCAAAGATAGAGGCGGTAACATCTACCCGTTCGCCTACAGTTCTTTTGGCCGGATATATGCCATTATCTACTTGAGGCTGTATATTCTCAATGATGACACGTTGTTGTCCGTTTTGCATTGTCAGGATTTGATTTTGAAAATAAATGCGCTGTGAGCAGGCAGTTCTATTTCAGTCATAAAATTGTTGTCGAGACCAATATCAATACTGCTGCGCAATAAATCTCTGCCTATGTATTTTATATCTTTTTTCAAGTCCATTGCTTTTACTGCCTCATCGGTCAACTGTAGTTTTATTTTCTCCAGCTTCGTATTAAAGTTGGTAACAATCAGCAGGTTTTCTTCTCCATAGGTGCGGGCAAAAGCGTGAACGAGCGAAGGCATATTTCCTTTGGCTACGTTGGCTTCTGTTAAATCAAAATATTTACCCGAAGCAATTGCCTGACTGGTGGCCGCAAAATTTAAAATATCGCCATAGAACTGGCGCAACTGTTTCTGGTCATCATTCATTTTTCCGCCATCAAACTTGCCGCCATTCATCCAAGCCTGATGTGCCGGCACACCCCAGTAATCAAAAATAGTGGTGCGGCCATCTTCACCTGAAAAACCTTCTGCTCCCGCACCGGCCTCTCCTACTTCTTGCCCGAAGTAAATCATCACCGGGCTTGTGTCTATCAATGCCGATACAGTCATAGCCGGCACTGCCTTCCAAGCATCTGTTGCAAAAAATGGAGAAGCTATTCGCTGCTCATCGTGGTTTTCCAGAAAGTGTACCATCTTCGCATTTAACCCATCCAAACTTTTTTGAATTTTAGGCAACTCAGTTGTTTGCGATTTTTGGTTGACTAACAGGCGGAGTTGGTCGTAGAGTTGAACCTTGTCGTACAGAAAATCAAATTTTCCTTTTTCTACATAATTTTTATACTGCTGCGGGTTGTATATCTCGGCTATAAAAATAATTTCCGGGTTCACTTCTTTGATCTGTGGAATAGCCCATGCCCAAAATTCTACGGGTATCATTTCGGCCATGTCGCACCGGAAGCCGTCAATATTTTTTCCAGCCCAAAAAACCAAAATGTCTTTCATCTTAGCCCACGTGTTGGGTATCGGGTCGAAATAAGTTTTGTGGTTATTTAAAATATCTATACCATAATTAAGTTTTACGGTTTCAAACCAGTCGCTAACATCGGGTGTTGCAGTAAATTTGTCGTTCCCCGATGCCTTGGCGGGGTTTTCCTCAAACTTGCCATCTAGGGTGGGAAATGAATTGCCGTTGCCTAACGGCAAATAATTTTGGGGAGGGCGAAATGCCTGACCGGGTAAGTAATAGAAGTTATTATTCGCTTTAAAAGTTTGGGCTTTATCGTCTTCTTCACCCAAATCTTTCACGCCTGATGGCTTGGCATCGCTGTGGTAAGCACGGGCAACATGGTTGGGTACAAAATCTATAATTACTTTCAGTCCGTTCTGGTGCGTGCGTTCTACCAGTTGCTCAAATTCCTTCATCCTGTCGGGCACACTGACAGCCAAGTCTGGGTTGACATCATAATAGTCTTTGATGGCGTAGGGAGAACCGGCACGCCCTTTTACTACATCGGCATCGTCTAACGGAATACCAAATTTTGTGTAATCGGTCAGCAGGGCGTGTTCGATTACTCCGGTGTACCACACGTGCGATACACCCAGTTCTTTTATCCCTTTTAATGCCGCACCGGTAATGTCGTTGAATTTGCCAACACCGTTTTCTGCTACTGTGCCATACGGTTTATTAGTGGCGTTTTTGTTGCCGAACAGTCGCGTCATCATCTGGTAGATAATGATCTTGCTGCTTTTATTTTGCTCGGTAGGCACTGGGGGGATTTTATCTTTAGGAGATGTACAGCCTAAGATTAACAAGGCAAATACTAAAAATGTAAACAGACGCATAGAGAGATATTTGCCCAAGATATGCTTCAATGGTCTTAGTTGCAATCTTAGGGAAATAAAAGTTTTATCAGCTCGTTAGCCTTCGCATGCTCAGTGATTAAAAAATGTATAATGCTGTTAACATGGAATTGATGGTCAGTGAGGAGCCCTGACTACAGCCACAACTCACTCTCAAAAAAAAGTGTGAGTGAAAACGCAAGGTATCCGTGTAATTATATACCACCTATTTCAGTTACCTTTTTGCTTTTTAGTTTACTTTATTAAAGTATTAATCAAATAAATGAGTTAGAATATTATAAGTAATTGATAGTGAATGAATTTTATGTTTTGAAAAAATAAACAAAAAATATACCGCATATAAAATATCATTTGGGTTGTGCCGTGTTGATTAAAAATAATAGCAAATCTGAATTTTACACTTTATTATCGCGACAAAATTTATTTACATTTAACACCGAAACCTTACTTTAATCATACATGAAGAACTTTATTTTGTCTATTGTTAGCGCTTTAATCTGTTTCAATTTATCAGCACAAGAAGTAGCTCCGTTGGCAAACGGCTATTATGTAGTGGTGGCCACTTATAAAGAAAGCCAGGGCAAGGAAGCCTCGGGCTATGCCGAATCGTTGACCAAAAAGGGGTTTCATTCCAATTATGGACTGGAGAAAAGCAAGGCCTTTGTCTATGTCTATATCGAGAACTTTAGTTTTGACCATTTTTCAGATGCCGTCAAGCGCATGACTTTAGCCCGCGAAAATGATGGCTTTAAAACTGCTTGGGTTTTGAAGATTAAAGATGGCAGACAGATCAAAGAAAGCGATCCGATAGATACACCTGAGCCCACCCAACCCAAGGTTGTTGAACACGTGCCCGTATCCATCGTTACCGAATACATCCCTAACCCAGACCCCAAACCAATCATTGGCCCTCAGTACTTGGGCAACACTCCCGTTTTCCTTTCTGTCTTCCGGGATAACGACAAAAAAGTACTCCATGGAGAAGTGAAGATTATAGACACTGACCGCAACAAACAATTAGGGATAGTGAAGGGTAATGGATATTTTAATATCCCTGACCCGCGCTCTCAATCAGCTAATATTACTTTAATAGCAACTGCGCTAGGCTATAAAGAGGCCACACAACAAATTAATTATAAAGCCACCGAAAGCGACACCATCAAAAAAGGGATCACCTTATTTGGAAATTACTATATGGTCAATTTTCCGATGGAAAAGATCACCACTACCAGTAACGCTACCCTATCGGGAATTTCTTTTTTCAATGATGCCGCCATCATGACACCGGCCAGCAAAAACCAATTAGATGAAATCTTTAATGTGCTGACTGAAAACCCTGACTTGCAGGTAAAGATAAACGGTCATACCAATGGCAATTCGCGCGGAGACATTGTGTACATGGGTCCCTCTAAAAACTACTTTGCGCTAACAACAGATCGGAAAACCAAAAAAGGATCTGCCAAAGAACTCTCTTCAGCCCGTGCAGAGGTGATCAAAGACTGGCTGATAGAGCAAGGTATTGACGCTTCGCGCATCACCACCGAAGGATGGGGCGGCAACAAACCGGTCTTCGACTCGAAAAGTGTTAATGCCCGAAAAAATGGCCGCGTAGAAATAGAATTCTCGGCTTCAGAAAAGAAATAACCAACCCGTTTGTAGCGAGGAGCAGATTTGAACTGCCGACCTTCGGGTTATGAATCCGATGCTCTAACCAACTGAGCTACCTCGCCTTCTCAAAAAAATGAGGCGCAAACATACAAACTTTTGGGCATTCAACCCTATTGAAATTTATCATGATGAAGATTATTTGTTGATACCAAAAAAAACATTTAATTTAAGAATTGAAAAACGTATGGCCTCCACTACCAAATCACTTTTTACGGCAGACTATGAAATCCATGCGTCCATTAAAATGCTTTATCCCTACATTCAAACCGCTGGCGGGCTGGCCGAATGGTTTGCCGAGAATGTAACCATCAGCCCTGAAAAAGTTTTTACGTTTACTTGGGACAATGAACAGCATAAAGCTCTTTTAGCTGCCCACCGCACTAATCATTTTGCCCGATTTGAATATCTGCCCGAAACGAAAGAAGACAAAAATGACCCTTCTTATTTCGAACTCCGGCTGGAAGTAAACGACTTAACCCAAACTACTTTTCTTAAGGTAAGCGACTACTCCGGTTTTGAAGATATGGACGAACTTCAGGACTTATGGGATAGCCTTGTGGAAAAATTAAAACAGGTTGTGGGCGGGTAGCCTTGCGCGGTAATTCTGGCTATCCTAATTTTCCGTTTTAAAAACAATATGCTTCCTTCTATTACTCCTACCGACACCATTGCATGGCAAAGGCTCACTTCACTCTTTATGCACATGCAAGCCACAACTATCCGCCAACTTTTTGAAGAAGACCCTACCCGGTTCGATCAGTTTCATATCCAATTTGAAGATATATTGGTTGACTACTCAAAAAATATTATCAATGATGAGGCCATCCGTGCGCTCATTCAGTTGGCTAACGAAACAGAACTATCCGAAGCCATTACCATGATGTTTGATGGGCACGCCATCAACCAGACAGAGCACCGGTCTGTGTTGCACATTGCTTTGCGCAACAGATCGAACACTCCTGTTTTTGTTCAGGGCAAAGATGTGATGCCGGACGTCAACAAAGTACTCAATCAAATCCAAAATTTCTCCGACAGATTATTATCAGGAAGTTGGAGGGGATATTCCGGAAAGGCAATTACCGATATTGTAAACATCGGCATTGGTGGCTCCGACTTGGGGCCATTCATGGTAACAGAGGCACTGAAACCTTATCATCGGCAGATTAAACCTCACTTTGTTTCTAATGTAGATGGCACGCATCTGGCAGAAACCGTTAAGCACCTCAACCCCGAAACTACTTTGTTCATCGTGGCCTCTAAAACTTTTACTACACAGGAGACGATGACCAATGCTGAGTCGGCCAAGCAGTGGTTTATGGAAAAAACAGGAGGCGCTGGAGACGTGGCCAAACATTTTGTGGCAGTATCCACCAACACAAAAGCCGTAACAACCTTTGGCATTGCCGAAGAAAACATGTTTGTGTTTTGGGATTGGGTAGGCGGCCGGTACTCCTTATGGTCATCCATTGGGTTATCTATTGCCTGCACTATCGGGTTTGAAAATTTCGTTCAGCTTTTAGAGGGCGCTCATGCCATGGACAACCACTTCAAGCACGAGCCATTCGAAAAAAATATACCCGTGCTGCTGGCACTGATTGGTATATGGTATGTTAATTTTTTTGATGCCTCCAGCGAAGCCATCCTCCCCTACGACCAATATCTCCATCGTTTTGCAGCTTATTTCCAACAAGGAAATATGGAGAGCAACGGCAAGTCGGTTGATCGCTCGGGCAACTCTGTGATGCACCATACAGGGCCTGTTATTTGGGGCGAGCCGGGCACAAATGGCCAACATGCTTTTTATCAATTGATCCATCAGGGCACCAAAATGATTCCGTGCGATTTTATTGCCCCCGCCATCAGCCACAACCCGATTGGCGATCATCATCAAAAATTACTATCCAACTATTTTGCTCAAACCGAAGCGTTGATGATGGGGAAAACATTGGAAGAAGTGCAACGTGAACTGAAAGCCGCGGGCATGAGCGATGATGAAATAGAATACCAGGCTCCCTTCCGGGTTTTTGCCGGCAACCGTCCTACTAATTCCATTTTATTTAAACAGCTAACACCCCGCACGCTGGGCAGTTTGATTGCCATGTACGAACACAAAATTTTTGTGCAGGGTATCATCTGGAATATCTTCAGCTTCGATCAATGGGGAGTAGAATTAGGTAAAGTATTAGCTAAAAAAATACTGCCCGAACTCACCTCGCCCGATGAAATCCACACCCACGACTCCTCCACAAACGGGCTCATCAACTATTTCAAACGATTGAAAAAACAATAAAAAAATCATTGCTTGCCATGTGATTTAGTTGCCTTATTTTTGAAGCCCTAAGTCATTGAATGGAGAATAATATTTCAAAAATCGGTGTGTTCACGTCAGGTGGAGACGCACCGGGAATGAACGCAGCCATCCGCGCGGTGGTACGCTCGGCCATCTACTACAAAAAAGAAGTGTTCGGAGTGATGCTGGGATATGACGGTATGATTGCCGGAGATTTTGTAAAACTCGGTGCCCGTTCAGTAGGCAACATCATACAACGCGGAGGAACCATTTTGAAGAGTGCCCGCAGCGAACAATTCCGCACAAAAGAAGGGCGGAAAAAAGCGTTTGAAAACCTGAAGAAAAACGGAATAGATTCCTTAGTGGCCATTGGTGGAGATGGTACCTTCACAGGACTGAAAATATTTTTTGAAGAGTTTGGCATTCCGTCTGTTTGCATCCCCGGCACAATTGACAACGACATAGCCGGCACTGACTACACCATTGGTTTTGATACCGCCACCAACACAGCCGTAGAAGCCATAGACAAAATACGCGACACGGCCATTTCACACAACCGTTTGTTTTTCATTGAAGTTATGGGCAGGCATTCGGGCTACATCGGCATCAACTGTGGCATTGCCGGAGGTGCTGTGGCTACCATCATCCCTGAAGAAGACATTACGATAGAGCAACTATTCGATAAATTGGATGAAGGCGGTAAGACAAACAAAAAATCAAGTTTGGTAGTTGTTGCCGAAGGCTCAAAGATTGGAAGTGCCATGGATTTGGCAAAGAAATTTTCTGAACGTAACAATTACTTCGACATTAAAGTAACCATACTAGGGCACTTGCAGCGCGGAGGCACACCCACCTGCTTTGATCGTATGCTGGCCAGCAAAATGGGAGTAGCTGCTGTTGAGGGGCTCATTCATGGCAAGAGTGGCACGATGATCGGTATTAGAAGCAACCAAATAGTTTACAACAGTTTTGAAACCATCATCCACAGCAAACACGACATTGACCCTGAAGACGTAAGGATATCCAAAATTCTATCCATATAATATCAGATGAAAGAAGTTACCGTTGGCATAGACATAGGAGGTACAAATACCAAGATGGGCTTGGTTGACCGCGATGGAAGTGTGCTGCTCCAAGGAAATATTAAGACTACTGCCTTTAGTGAGTTTCGTGATTTTTTTGATGGCATGGCCTCTACCCTGCGCGGGCTTCTGAAAGATTTGCCTGCCGACCACCAGCTTATGGGCATTGGTGTGGGGGCAGCTAACGGAAATTACTACACAGGAAATATTGAACACGCCACCAACCTGCGCTGGAAAGGTATCTTGCCTCTGGCTAAAATGTTTCGGGAAGAATTTCACGTACCCTGCATATTGACTAACGATGCCAATGCCGCAGCCGTAGGCGAGATGGTCTACGGCAATGCGAAGACGATGAAAAATTTTGTTGTCATTACATTGGGCACCGGCTTGGGCAGCGGTTTTGTATGTGGTGGTGTACTGCTGAATGGGCATCATGGTATTGCGGGTGAAGTAGGACACACCTCCGTAAACCCTACCGGCAGGTATTGCAACTGTGGCAAACGCGGTTGTCTGGAAACTTATGTTTCTGCTACTGGCATCAAAAGAACCGTGTATAAACTACTGGCCGACCACCTGGAACCCAGCGAACTGCGCGGCATCAGTTTCGACAACCTGAATACCAAAATGATCACCGAAGCAGCCCATCGTGGAGATATTGTAGCCAAAGAAGCCTTTGAATATACCGGGCGTATTTTAGGAATGAAATTAGCTGAAACTGTCGTACATACCGATCCTGAAGCTATTTTCCTGTTTGGAGGTCTTTCGCTGGCCGGAGACCTGATCTTTAAACCTACCATCAGGCACATGGAAGCCAACCTGATGCCTTTGTTCAGAGGAAAAATAAAAATCCTTTCATCAGCTTTACAAAATCAGGCAGCACCTATTCTGGGCGCCAGCAGTTTGGTATGGGATTACTTCGAGAAACAAAAAATGGAAATAGCTTAGGGTCGCTCCGGTTACATTGCCTACATCTATCTTTTTGCCGATTTTTGCAGCAAAAAAATAGATGGCCAGAAAGAAAAAAACTCCCAGAGAATCGTTCGTCAGCATGACGGAGATGGTACTCCCCAACGATACCAATACACTTAACAACTTAATGGGCGGACGGTTGATGCACTGGATGGATATTGTATCGGCCATTGCCGGCCAAAAACATTGTGGATGCGTAGTTGTTACCGCTTCAGTTGACAACATATCTTTCCGCTCGCCCATACCGCTGGGCAGTGTCGTTACGCTACGTGCCAAAGCTACGAGGGCATTCAGTTCTTCCGTTGAAATACGCATTGATGTAGAAGCCGAAAACATACCGGAAGGCAAAAAAGTATCCAGCAACTCTGCTTACTTTACCTTTGTGGCTGTAGATAAAACCGGAAACCCGATCGAGATACCTGAAGTAGCCCCCGAGACTGAAGATGAAATTGAATTGTACAACGGAGCCTTGCGCAGAAGGCAACTTCGCCTGATATTATCCGGGCGGATGAAGCCGGAGGAAGCCAAAGAATTAAAATCTATTTTCGACATCAAGTAACCTGTGGCACACCATCCGATTTTTACTGAAACCATCTTCTCTGAAGAATTATTTTTATTGCCCCAAAAAACAGTTTTAATCTTTGACATAGAATGGAATCTACTGAGTGATGAAGAACAAGGCTTGCTTAAAAAAATTTTGAATGCCCTCAATCTGAATCTTGATATGGTTACCGTTCATTATCAACCTCAGTTGAACCTTGCCGAACTACCCACACAACCCAATCATTGTATTTATTTCGGTCAATCAGTTGCCGGGCTCGCAGCCTACGAAGTACTGGAAATAAAGGGAACTAGGTTAGTGATGTCCGATAGACTAACGCATCTTCTTACCCATGACGAAAGCAAGAAAAAACTATGGCAAGCATTACAAAAACAATTTAGAAAATAGTTATGCAAAAAGCGTTCTGTACAACTTCATTTGTTTTGTTTTCATTTTTTTCATTGGCACAAATTGAGGGCAAGTGGCAGACCATTGACGACAATACCGGCCGTGCGCGTTCTGTGGTTGAAATATTTCAGCGCAACAATCAGTTTTTTGGGAGGATCGTAAAAATTTTTCAATCGCCCAACGAAAAACCAGACCCTGTATGCGACAAGTGCTCAACAGACGACCCTCGCTATAACATGAAAGTAGTGGGCATGGAGATACTTGAGAAGTTGATAAAAAAAGACAACGAATATACAGACGGAATGATTTTAGATCCTGAAAACGGAAAAGTCTATCGTTGCAAGCTATGGATAGAAGAAAATGTTTTAAAAGTAAGAGGTTACTGGGGGCCGTTTTTCCGTACTCAAACGTGGCATCGCGACCGTTCGACTTTAGAAAAATGAAATTCATCCTATAATCTTACATTTGAACTGACAACTTTCACCAATCCGGTTACCTTTTGTGGCACTTCGCGTATTTAAATCCGCATCGCAGTTAGACGAAGTCGAGATATTCGAACGAATCCGTAACGGAGACGAAAAGGCTCTTGAAATCATCTATAAAAAATACTACCGGATGATGACCAAACTGGTGGTAACAAACAGTGGAACAGAAGAAGAAGCACGCGATGTTTACCAAGATGCCCTGGTTGTATTTTGGCAGAAGGCAAGGTCGGGCAACTTGGTGTTAACTTCAAAAATGAGCACCTACATTTATAGTGTATGCCAAAACTTGTGGAGGAAAGAACTAGAGCGAAAAAAAAGACTGTCGAATGAAGAAAGGGACTTGCCAGAATCGATTGATATGGACAAGCCCGAAAGAGAAAAAATTATTGCCCGCTGCCTGGAACAAATGGGAGAAACTTGTCGTAAGGTATTAATGTATTATTACTTTGATGAAATGTCGATGCAGGAGATAGCCGATAAGTTAGGCTTTGCCAACACCGACACGGCCAAAACAAAAAAATATAAATGCAAACAAAAACTGGACGAATTAGTAAAAGCCCAGTACACTGAACACGATTTTTTAGATTGAATAGATGGATAACTTTGAACAAATAGAAAAGTATGTTAGCGGCCGGATGACGGAAACTGAGAAGTCGGCTTTCGAAAGCCAACTGACTACTGACCCTGCCTTGAAAAATGAATTTGCGCTGCAGCGAAGCATTATTCACGGCATACAGAAAGCGCGGATTGCCGAATTAAAAACAATGCTCAGCCAAATACCTGTAACAAGTGCTGTTTCGGCAGGCTTAGCTACCGGCAAATTGGTGGCCGGTGTTGTAGCTGCTACCGTTGTGGCAACTGCTTCGTATTTTTATTTCAAACCTGCTAATACTGCTCCGGTTACTGCCAAAAACGAATCCATCAAAACCGAAATCAAAAAAGAAAAACCAATACAACCAGAAACGATAAACAGCAACAAACAGGAAGAAGTAACTGCCGCTACGTCCGTAAAATCATCATCGCATAAACCCACCCCTTCTATACCGGCTGCCACAAAAGCAAAGCCCAAGATCAATGTGCTCGATCCCACTGAAGAGTTGACTACACCGGCTACACCATCTGCAAAAGCAAAAGAAGATGTACTGTCGGCTACAGTTGCGGTCTCTCACGTTGCCGTAGAGGTCAATAATTCAGAAAAGAAATACTCTTTCCATTACCAGTTTCAAAACGGAAGATTGGTGTTATATGGCGCCTTCGATGACGGCCTGTATGAGATTCTGGAGATTCATGGAGATGCTCCCTCTCTATTTTTATACTACAAAAACAGCTATTACTTGCTGAACGAAAAGCAAACTGACATTACCCCGCTTTCAGCCATTCAAAACACACAACTGATACAGAAGCTGAAAGAGTATCGCTCACGACAGAACTGATCAAACAGTTTATTTTTTTCAGACCTTCCCCTATCTTTGACGCCAAATGATAGGCTCTAATAGATCGCATAAAAAAAAACTGGGTAGTTATCCCTCTGTCAGTGTCATCTTCAGCATTACCCTGGCTTTATTTGCCACCGGTGTTTTTGGCACGCTGGTGATCTATTCCAAAGAACTGGAGCAAGTGATTAAAAAAAATGTTCGTGTTCAAATCTACCTGACCTCCAACACTTCACCTGAAACCAAAAAGAAGATAGAAAAAGAATTAAACGATAAAGGTGTTTTACCACCGACTAACGATGCTATCAAATTCATATCCCGCGAGGAAGCCGAAAAACAATTTATCAAAGAAACAGGCGAAGACTTTAAACAATTTTTGGGCGAAAACCCACTCCGCGATGCCTACCTCGTGCGCATTCAGGAGGCCTGGCAAAGCAAAGAGCGGTTAGCTGAATTGAAAAAAAGCATTGAAAAAATGCCGGGTGTATTTCAGGTTGACTACAAGGAAAACCTGATCGAATCTATCAATCAAAATATAACCCGCATCGGATTAATCATGGTGGGGTTAGTAGCCGTATTGCTGATTATTGTTGTGTTGCTAATTAACAATACACTGCGGTTAGCATTATTTTCCCAACGATTTCTGATCCGGAGTATGCAGTTGGTAGGCGCCAAAAAATGGTTTATCCAAAAGCCGTTTTTATTCAGAGCCTCCCTGCACGGAATGTTGGCCGGCATATTAGCCTCAGGCCTGCTGACCGGGTTGATTGCATTTGCCACCCAGCGGGTAGAAGAGCTTAAGCTTATCCAAAATAACGACCGGCTTCTCTTACTGATGGCTTCTCTCCTGCTGTTGGGCATCGTTGTAGCTGTTATTAGTTCTTACCGCGCTGTAAGCAAATATTTAAAACTATCTTTGGACGAACTTTATTAGTAGAATTCAGAATATTGAACCAAGAATACAGAATGAAGAATATAGAGGCTGAACAAGATTAGCTTTATTTTAATTCTGACTTTTTTAATCACAAAAAACAATGAGCAAACTTCCTTTCAACAAAAAAAATTACCGGATGATGATTATCGGTGTGGCTACCGTCATTATCGGCTTCACGGTGATGACTATGGACAAAACCCCCCACGGCTTTGGCTTCTTGGGTATTACTTTAGGCCCCATCATTGTATTATCGGGCTTCGTTATCGAAGTTATCGCCATTCTTCGCTCGCCCCAAAAGGAAAGTAAGTAATGTCTATTCTTGAGGCCATTCTGTTAGCCTTAATAGAAGGCGTTACCGAGTTTTTGCCGATATCTTCCACCGGCCACATGATTATTGCCTCATCCTTCATGGGCATTGCCTCCGATCCGTTCGTAAAAACATTTACCGTAGCCATCCAACTGGGCGCCATCTTATCGGTATTGGTTTTGTACTGGAGAAAATTTCTGCAGTCAGTAAATTTTTACGTTAAACTATTTATCGCTTTTTTACCAGCTGCCATTATCGGCTTTTTGTTGAACGACTACATTGATGCGCTGCTCGAACGGGTAGAAGTGGTGGCCATCATGCTGATTGCTGGCGGGCTCATATTTCTTTACCTAGATCGGATTTTTAAAACTAACGATTCGGCAAACGAAGAACCTTCTGTCGCCTCTTCTCTTAAAATAGGCTTGTACCAGTGCATCGCCATGATTCCCGGTGTGTCGCGGTCTGCCGCCACTATCATTGGTGGACTAACGCAAAAGCTTTCTGCTAAAACAGCTGCAGAATTTTCATTTTTCCTTGCCGTACCTACTATGTTTGCTGCCACCGCCTACAAACTATACAAATACTATAAGTTAGGCAACACGTTTTCGCAGCACGAAATAACACTGCTTGCTATGGGCAACGCGGTTGCCTTTATTACTGCACTGGTTGCTATTAAATCGCTGATGTTTGTTATTTCGAAATACGGCTTTAAGGCATTTGGTTATTACCGCATTGCAGTAGGTGTAATTATTCTTGTACTCTATCTTACAGGTGCCAGTCTTTCTATTTTTTAATGGATGCAGAAGGAAAAATTTTATTAATCAACAAGCCGCTGGAGTGGACATCATTCGATGTGGTCAACAAGCTGCGGTACAAACTAAAAATAAAAAAGATAGGGCATGCCGGCACACTCGACCCGCTGGCTACCGGCCTGCTGATTATCTGCACCGGCAAAATGACCAAACGGATAGACGAATTTCAGGCACAAGAAAAAGAATATACCGGCACGTTTGTGCTGGGGCAATCCACACCCTCGCACGATCTGGAAACGCCCGTCACATTAACCGAAGATATTTCGGGCATTACTGAAGAACAAATCAGACAAGCAGCATCAACATTTCTTGGCACGACCCTGCAAGTGCCCCCTATGCACTCGGCCATCCGCATCAACGGCAAGCGGGCTTATGAATTGGCTCGCAAAGGAAAAGAGGCAGAACTTAAACCTCGCGAGATTTTGATAAAAGAATTTGAAATCGTTTCTATTGAAAAGCCTTTGATCAAATTCAGAGTGGTTTGTTCTAAAGGCACCTACATCCGGAGCCTGGCACGCGATTTCGGCAAAGCCCTTGGCACAGTAGCTTTTCTCTCCGAATTATGCCGTACTAAAATTGGTGATTTTAAATTGGAAGATGCTTTAACACTGGATAAAATCCCCGGTGTAACTTTGCCATCCGAATGAAAATTTACCATAGTCCGGACGACTTTACGCGGTTGGGCAACGCAGTAGTTACCAGCGGCACGTTTGATGGCGTGCACATAGGCCACCAGAAAATATTACACCGGCTGAAAGAAGTAGCTACCCAGCATGCGGGTGAAACAGTAGTCATCACGTTTTGGCCGCACCCGCAAATGGTACTTCACCCCGAAAAAAATACACTTAAGCTTTTAAACACCTTTGAAGAAAAAGCCGAACTGCTGAAAGCCCAAGGCATCCAACACCTTTTGCGGATTGCTTTCACCAAAGAATTTTCACTATTAAGTTCAGCCGATTTCATTCAGAAAATATTAGTACAAACTATCGGCACAAAAAAACTGGTAATCGGCTACGACCACCGCTTTGGCCACAACCGCGAAGGAAGTTTCGATCAACTGAAACTCAACGCACCCACTTATGGTTTTGAAGTGGAGGAAATACCCCGGCAGGATATTGACCACATCACTATCAGTTCGTCAAAAATCAGGCATGCCCTTGAACAGGCCGACATAAAAACTGCTACCGAATTGCTCGGCAAGCCCTACTCGCTCACCGGCCAGGTAGTAAAGGGCGACCAGTTAGGCCGAACGCTCGGTTTTCCCACAGCCAATATTGAGGTGGACTCGCGCTATAAATTAATTCCCGCAGACGGAATTTATGCCGTTATCATTTGGCAAGAAACAAAGCCATACAAAGGCATGCTGTACATTGGCAACCGCCCAACTGTAAACGGTAGTAAAAAAGTAATTGAGGTGAACCTGTTCGATTTCAACCGGGATATTTATGGTGAAAGTATCACGGTTTATTTTCACCAGTGGATCAGAGGAGATAAAAAACTAAATGGACTTGACGAATTAAAACACCAACTTCACCTCGACAAAATGGAATCGGAGCGAATCCTCCAAAATGTTAATTTTGTTTTATGATTGACAAGCGTGTAGCCAGCGCCCAAGAGGCGATACAAGACATCTCCGACAATGCCACCCTGATGATAGGCGGCTTTGGGCTGTGTGGCCTTCCGGAAAACTTAATTACAGCCTTGCTAAAAAAAGGAGTGAAAGGCCTTACCTGTATTTCGAACAACGCGGGCGTAGATGATTTTGGCATCGGACTGCTTCTTAAAACACGGCAGGTAAAAAAAATGATTTCTTCTTACGTGGGCGAGAACGAAGAGTTTGAAAGACAACTTCTTAGCGGTGAACTGGAAGTTGAACTCATACCCCAAGGTACGCTGGCCGAAAGATGCAGGGCTGGCGGTGCGGGCATCCCTGCGTTCTTCACCCCGGCCGGTGTAGGTACGGAAGTAGCCGAAGGCAAAGAGACCCGTGTCTTCAACGGCAAAACGTATTTGATGGAACACTGGCTGCGAGCAGATTTTTCATTTGTGAAAGCCTGGAAAGGCGACTACTCGGGCAACCTGATTTACCGAGGCACCGCCCGAAACTTCAACCCCATGATGGCCACAGCCGGAAAAATAACAATTGCCGAAGTGGAAGAATTAGTGCCGGTGGGCGAATTAGACCCCAACCAAATCCACACCCCGGGTATTTTTGTGCATCGTATTTTTCAGGGAAAAGATTATGAAAAGAGAATTGAACAGCGAACTGTTTCAATTTGATAATGTAACAATTTGAAAATTTAAAAATGAACTTAGACTGATTTTAAAAAATAATTTCCATAATATTTTATTATTTAAAAATGAAGCGCATTTCATTATCGAATTTTCAAATCAACTAATTACCAAATTAGTATATCATCGAATTAACAAATCACCGAATTAATATGTTAGATAAAATCGGTATAGCTAAGCGTATCGCGCAAGAAGTGAGGGATGGTATGTATATAAACTTGGGCATTGGCATTCCCACCTTGGTAGCTAACTATATTCCAAAAAATATACACGTAGTCCTCCAATCAGAAAACGGGTTGTTGGGCATTGGGCCTTTTCCTAAAGAACATGAAGTAGATGCAGACCTGATCAATGCCGGTAAACAAACTGTTACCATGATGCCCGGCAGCGCACTGTTTTCTTCTGCCGATAGTTTTGGCATGATACGCAGCGGAAAAGTAGATCTGACTATTTTGGGCGCTATGGAGGTATCAGAAAATGGCGACATCGCCAACTGGAAAGTGCCCGGCAAAATGGTGAAAGGCATGGGTGGCGCCATGGACTTGGTGGCTTCGGCCAAAAATATTATTGTAGCCATGCAACACTGCAGCAAAGACGGAGCCTCTAAACTGCTGAAGAAATGTACGCTTCCCATCACCGGGCTTCGTTGTGTAAAGAAAATAGTAAGCGACATGGCCGTGCTTAATGTGCTGCCCGATGGCGGCTTCCGGTTACTGGAAAGAGCACCCGGAGTTTCCGTTGAGCAAATTAAAAACGCCACCGCAGGCAAACTGGTAGTAGATGGGGAAATACCCGAAATGAAAATTTGAAAAAATAATAGAAATGAAAAAATCGGAAATCAATTTTAAAATAGAACTCGATCAAAATAATGTTCCCGAAAAAATTGAGTGGGAAGCCACCGATAAACCCGACCCCGGATTATCCGAATCGAAATCCATCAGTTTGTCGTTGTGGGACCATCAACAGAAAAATACCTTGCGCATAGACTTGTGGACGAAAGATATGCCCGTCAACGAAATGAAACGTTTCTATATAGATTGCTTGGGTGGGCTGGCACAAAGCGTACTGACCGCAACAGGCGATGAACAGATGTCTTCGCAAATCAATGAACTATGCCAGCGGCTGGCAGACCATCTCGTCAAGACGGAATCAAAATAGTGCAAACCCAAAATAAAAACATTTCTACCGTTTGAAATTTAGGTTTTTCATGTAGTTTTAACCTTAAAATTACGCTGCATGAAATACTTCTACTCACCACTCGTTGCTTTATTGATAAGTGCTTTGTCAATAAGCGCTATTGCCCAAACTACTACGATCTCCGGCCAGGTTAAAGATGGTACTAACAATGTAGCATTGCCTGGCGTCAATATCATTGTGAAAGGAAAAGTGGTGGGTACGATCACCGATGCAAACGGAAAATATGCCTTGAGTGTAAATCAGCCGCCTCCCTTCACACTGGTGTTTTCATTTATCGGCCTCCACACCGAAGAAGTGCAGGTTACCGAAGTCAATGCCACCCATGACTTGACTATGCACGAGGAAACTATCTTAGGGCAGGAAGTAGTTGTTTCCGCTTCGCGGATGGAAGAGAAAATAATGGAATCGCCCGTATCCATTGAGAAGATGGGCATCTTGGCCGTACAAAATACTTCTGCCGACAACTATTACAAAGGCATTGCCAACTTAAAAGGAGTAGATGTAACCACCAGCAGTATCAACTTTCAGATCATTAACACACGGGGATTTGGCTCTACGGGAAATACGCGTTTTGTGCAGCTTACCGATGGCATGGATACACAAGCCCCAGCCCTCAACTTCCCCATCGGAAACCTTAATGGCCCTTCCGAGTTGGATGTAGAAAGTGTAGAACTCATTCCGGGTGCTTCTTCCGCCCTCTACGGTCCCAATGCATTCAATGGAATATTATTGGTGAACAGCAAAAATGCTTTTGAATACCAGGGACTCAGCGCCTACTACAAGCAAGGGGTAAACCACGTGGGCAGTCAGTCTGATGCGCCCGTGTCGCCCATGTATGATTTTGCTGCCCGGTATGCCAAGTCATTCAATAATAAGTTTGCCTTCAAAGCAAACTTTGCCTACATGCAGGCCAACGACTGGCACGGCACCAGCAACTACGACCGCAACATTAACCGCACACCGGCAGGGTTTAATTTTAACCCCGGCTCTGACCTACTGCACTACATGGGCGATGAAGCGGCTATTAACTTGGCAATTTTCCCTTTAAGCAGCAGTTGGCAAACTTTTGCTGGTAACAATTCGGGCTATCAACAAAATATTTTCAATCAGGCCACCTCTACAACAGCCCTTAGCTATGCGCAAGCTGGCGACCTGCCCAGCACCGTAGTATCTGTTACCCCCTACTCCGAGAAATATTTAATTGACTATAACGCCAAAAACCTGAAGGCCAATGTGGGGCTCTATTACCGCATTAACGACAATCTGGAATTGAGTTACCTGTACAATGGCGGCTTTGGCACCAGTATCTACACAGGCGCCCAGCGCTACTCGCTCAAAAATTTTGGAATCGAACAACACCGCCTCCAACTGCGGGGCAGCAATTTTTATGTGAGAGCTTACACTACCATGGAAAACTCAGGCGACTCCTACATCACCGAGTTTTTAGCTAAGAGAATAAATGACTTGGCCGTGAGCCGTACTGATTTGAATCCGAGTGCAAATCCTGTGTTCAGCGATGTGTCCGGCTATCTGGCCACCTACGGTGCTGAGTATCTCCGTTATTTGTACAACAGCGGATTGCAACCAGGACAAATCAATTCTCTTACCGATGCACAACTACAAAGTATAACCGGAAAGGACAGGCTGCAGATTGAAGAAGCCGCCAACCTATATGCCAGAGGTGTGGTAGATGGCCGGTTTATTTTAGATCCCAATTCAGCTGCCTTTCAGAAAATAAAAGCGCTCGCTATGAATGGTACGATACCCAACGGCCCACGGTTTAAAGATGCCACACGGCTGTATCATGGCGAGTTTCAATATGATTTCAAAAACCAGATTAAATGGGCAGAGGTAATTGCCGGTGCCAGCTACCGCCAGTATATGTTGCGCTCTAACGGCACCATCTTCGATGATGCCAGCAGGCCCATTCCTATCTACGAATATGGCGGCTATGTGCAGGCCGCCAAATGGGTAAACGACAGAAAGATAAAACTTACCGTTTCAGGACGTTATGATAGAAACCTCAACTTTAAAGGACGGTTCAACCCGCGCTTGTCGGCATTGTTTAAGCTGAGCGAAACTTCTAACATCCGTTTCTCTTATCAAACCGGGTTCCGTTTCCCTACTACACAAGGCCAGTATATTGACTTAAACATTATCTCCACCCGCCTGCTGGGCGGGCTACAGGGCTCTGCCGATAAGTATCACATCTTTACCCCTTCCTCTTCCGGTCAAAACCTGATCTTCGAAGGAAACTCAGTGCAAAATTATTCTACGGCTGTATTTAACGGAGGCGCTAACGCTGCCGCCATTGGCGACCCTGCCAACATTGCTATGCTGCAACCCTTTAAGTGGACACCGGTAAAACCTGAGCGCGTGCAAAATTTTGAGGTGGGATATAAAAGCATCATTGACAACCGGCTAACCATAGATGCCAGCTACTACTACAACATCTACAACGATTTTCAAACCATCGTCAATTTCCGGATAGCCAGCCAACTTCCGGGTCCGAGTGGTGCTCCTAACTACGCCACTTTGTTGAATGGAACAGCTTTGGTAAAAGACCCCGCCTCAGGAGCTATTACCGGCAATTCGGGTTCACTATACACCAATTACGATGGTACATTTATGGGGCAAGGTGCCGTGGCTGGGTTGTCTTACTATTTCCGTAAAGGCTATACGCTGAGTGGCAACTACAACTGGAACGTACTGATCAACCCGCCTGACCCCAACAAGTTTCAGTCTGAGTACAACACCCCCGAACATAAGTTCAACCTCTCTTTTGCCAATCGTAAGGTAACGGAAAGAATAGGGTTCAATGTTACCTATCGCTGGCAGACTTCCTTCTTGTGGCAGTCGTCATTCACTTCGCCACGCAATGGGTTTGTGCCTGCCTTCGGCACTACCGATGCGCAGATCAGCTACCGTGTACCTAAAATGAAATCGGTAGTGAAATTTGGCGGCTCTAATATTTTCAACTTAAAATATATTTCCAACTTGGGCGGCCCCAACATCATGGGTATCTATTATGTGATGGTAACCTTCGATGAACTGTTTAAATAAGAAACTCTAACTGAGCAAAGCTGCGCACACTTCCCCCAGGTGCGCAGTTTTTTTTAGTACCTTTCTGATAACATCTGAAATCAATTTTATGAAGTCTAAAAATATTCTGTTCGGTTTTTTGTTTGCACTCATCATTGTTTCGTGCAGTAAAAAGGAAGAGCCTTTTGTTCCGGCTACGCTGGTCAGTTCATCTCAGCAGGTAAGCCGGGCAGCAGGCGACTTGCAAACTTTTATAGGCGCTTCGGGTATCAATCTGCCTACCGCAGCCATTACCTACGGCACCGACCTCTATACCATTACCTACAAAACTATCTATCAGGGCAAACCCATCACAGCCTCCGGGTTGGTCATCCTTCCACAAACAAATAGCTCTGTTGGCATGATCTGCTTTAACCATGGCACCATTGCGGCTCACAGCGAAGCGCCATCAGCGCAGCCACTCAACAGTACCGAGTGGATATTTTATTCAGCGCTGGCCTCACCGGGCTTTATTGCCGTCATCCCAGATTTTATCGGATTTGGAAGTTCTGCTTCTGTTCTCCACCCCTACTATGTGGAAGATGCCACCGCCACACCGGTTACAGACGCCATGAAAGCAGCCCGTGAGTTGGCCATCCAAAAAAATAAATCGTTCAACGGAAAACTTTTTATTGCAGGCTACTCGCAAGGCGGCTATGTAACCATGGCTACGCACAAAGCTATTGAAGCAACCGGGTTGCCCAACTTCAACCTCATCGCTTCATTCCCTGCGTCCGGAGGGTATGATGTAAAGGGCATGCAAAATTATTTTTGGGGATTAAATACTTATGACCAACCTTTTTTTCTGGCTTATGTAGCCATGTCGTACAAAACCTATTACAACTGGCAGCAGCCACTCACAGATGTTTTTCAAACGCAGTATGCATCTGTTATTCCCGGCTTATTTGATGGAACCAAAAGTGGAGACCAAATCAATGCTGCTTTAAACGACACTATACCTAAGCTGTTATCGCCCGACATTCTGGCTAATATCAATACCGGCAGCCAATATCAATACATTGTCAATGCATTTACTGAAAATTCGTTATTAGACTGGTATCCGAAAATAAAGATGTATATGTATCACGGAGATGCCGATATTACTGTGCCTTATCAAAATTCTGTGAGCACCTACAATAAATTGATTGCTAATGGTGCCTCTCCTTCGGTGTTAACATTTACCACCTTGCCGGGCGCTACCCATGCCACGGGCGTGGTGCCCTACATACAAGATTTTATCCCCATCCTGCTTTCGCTTAAATAAAAAAAGCCCCTGCTTTTGGCAGAGGCTTTTTTAAAGTGATTAATACTTTTATTTCAGTAAGCCGGCAATAGCTTCCAGAGAACCATTACTTAATCCACCAATTTCTTGTGCAATATATGCACCAGATGGCGTGGAATTTTGCATGGTAACTCCATAAGGACCTGTGCTCGTTCCCGGAGTACTCACTCCAATTTGCAGTGCCTTGCCCAAGGTAGTTAAGTTTAAACCATTAGTGAACTGAATGGCGGTGGGATTGCTTCCTCCTCCTGTCGTATTATATTTTCCGGTAGTAACAAGGTGGTTTAATAATAAAGCCCTTGCATTGTCAGGATTAGTTGACAAGGCAGTGATTAACGCAGCCTCAGATATTGACTGTTGTTGTGCAATTGCAGCAAACACAGCATTAGGTGTAGCAAAGAAAGTAATGCCGGCTGAATTCATCGTTAATGCCCCAGGTTTAGAGACAGGCATGGCCAGCCAGGTAGATATTTTAAATGTACCGGTGCTGGCGTTTTCTGCAAAATTAGCATCGGCAGCCATAATAATAGTAGCTAAGTCGGAGAAGCTGGCGCCCAACATAACGGTGCCTGCTACGGTGCCTAAAATAGGTGTTAAGGTGGCACCCACTGTAGGAGGAATCAACACAGAGGCAGTTATGTCAAACACACCATTGGTTGCCTTTTGGTCGCCCAAAACAATTTGGATAGCTTGGTTGGTAGAGCCTGTTTTCAGTGTTCCGTCTGAATTGATTGTAATGTTTTGAACAGCAGAAGACACCGGGTCTGTGTACAGCGTAGGTAATGCTAACCCGCTTGTAAAAGATGCCTGCAGTTTTTGCCCTGCTACGATATGATAAGAGAGCACACCCTCAATGATTTTGGGATTGATCTGTTTAATGTTAGCAGGGAAGCCCGGAGTAGCTAACAAGGAAATGAAGGCTGTATTAGAAGGAGCAAAAACCGTATAAGGCCCTGTTCCTGATAAGAGAGTAACCAGATCAGGATAAATGCTGATATATTTTACCAATGAATCAAGTGCTTTGTCGGGTGTTACCGAAGCTGATTGTTGATAAGCACTGGATGACATGAGGTCTATCAAATTCTTTGTTGGCACAGGTGCCGGGGTAGAGTTGGAAGTACATCCGCTCAAAACCCATAGTGAGAAAACGATTGCCATCGAAATCCCTCCAATTAAAATTGAT
The DNA here is from genome assembly GCA_018267215.1 of Bacteroidota bacterium. Taxonomy (GTDB): domain Bacteria; phylum Bacteroidota; class Bacteroidia; order Cytophagales; family Cyclobacteriaceae; genus ELB16-189. Next base: position 100,024 of record JAFDYX010000026.1, on the reverse strand, counting down.
TTAGCTTTTTTCATAAAGGTGTTTTAGGTTATTAATGAAATAACAATGCCCAAAGGTAACCGTTTTTTTGCTTACCACAATCGATGGAAACAGCTTAAAAACAAGTTTAGAACAGTTGTTTGGCAATTTTATAAATCGGGTCTGATTTGCCCATAGAATAGAAGTGCAGTGTAGGCACGCCAAATTTTATCAGTTCTTGGGCTTGTTTTACAGCCCACTCTATGCCCACCTGGCGCACGGCAGCATTGTCTTTGCATTTCTCTACTTCGTCTGCCAGTTCTTCGGGTAAATCAATATGAAAAATAGTAGGTAAAATATTAGCCTGGCTTTTTGCCGTCAGCGGTTTGATACCCGGAATAATGGGCACGTTGATTCCTGCTTCCCTGCACTTTTCCACAAACTCAAAATATTTTTTGTTATTGAAAAACATCTGTGTCACAATGTACTCAGCTCCCAAGTCAACTTTTAGTTTTAGATACTTCAAGTCAGTTTTTAAATTAGGCGCTGAAAAATGTTTTTCAGGATAGCCCGCCACACCGATACAAAAATGGGTGGGCGCAGCGCTCTCTAAATCTTCATCAATAAATTTTCCTTTGTTCATGCTCACCACCTGCTCTACCAGATCGGAGGCAAACTTGTGGCCATCGGGGTCGGCCATAAATCGCGCTTCGGTTTTGATGGCGTCTCCTTGCAGCGCCAACACATTGTCAATGCCGAGAAAGTGCAGGTCTATCAAAGCATTTTCGGTTTCTTCGCGGTTAAACCCCCCACAGATAATGTGGGGTACGGTATCTACCTTATAGCGGTTTTGGATTGCCGCACAGATACCCACCGTGCCGGGGCGCTTGCGGGTAGAGCGTTTCTCTAACAACCCGTTTTCTTTTTTCTTGTAAACGTATTCTTCGCGGTGATAGGTAACATCAATGAAGGGAGGTTTAAACTCCATGAGCGGATCGAGGTTGCTGAAAAGAGTTTGAATGTTCTCTCCTTTCAACGGAGGAAGTATCTCAATGCTGAATAACGTTTTGCCGTTGGCGTTTTTTATATGGTCGGTTACTTTCATGACACTATAATTTGAAAATTCATTGATTTGAAAATTTGAAAATGTTTAATTCAGTTTTTAGAAGAAGATATGATCTTCGATATTACTTTAATAATAACTTCTAAATCCTCAATCAGCCCGATGGGATCAGGGTAATTTTTTGAAGATTTACAGAGCAGCAACCAATATTCTGTCTCATCAGCTTCCTTGGCTGCTATTTTAAATTTATGAACAAAGTCTGCTTTACTCTCAGCATTTTGTGCCTCTCTCGAATTAGCCCCAATAGATGTACCAGATTTTAATAGCTGTCTGGCTAATACATATTTTTTACCATCTTCTAATTTCTCACAATAGTCAATAACTGATAGAGAAAATTTAAAAGTCAGGTCAATAATTATATTCTCTTTGTCATTCCTCATTGTAAAATTTTCAAATTTTCAAATCGAGTATGATAGATTTGGTGCTAACCATTTTTCTGTTTCCTCCAAACTCATCCCTTTTCGTTTGGCATAGTCGGCCACTTGGTCTTTTTCTATTTTTCCCAAGCCAAAATATTTAGACTGCGGATGAGAAAAGTAATAGCCGCTGACGGCTGCTGCCGGATACATGGCGCACGACTCGGTCAGGATGATGCCGGCTTCTTCGGCTTTCAATAAATCAAAAATAATTCTCTTTTCAGTATGGTCGGGGCAGGCCGGGTAGCCAGGAGCCGGGCGTATGCCCTGATATTTTTCTCCGATCAACTCATCGCCCGATAAATTTTCTTTGTTGGCATAACCCCAATATTCTTTTCTTACTTTTTCGTGCAGCAGCTCGGCAAAGGCTTCGGCCAGGCGGTCGGCCATAGCCTTCGCCATGATTTCCGAATAGTCGTCATGTTGCGACTTGTATTTTTCGATTAGCTTTTCTAAACCAATACCTGCCGTTACAGCAAACATACCGATGTAATCTTCCTTCCCGGAATTTTCGGGAACGATAAAATCTGACAAACAAAAATTAGGAAGATTTTGTGCCTTTTTGTTTTGCTGCCGCAGAAAATGCAACGTTTGGATTTTGTCGTTTCCTTCATCCAACAAGTTTACATCATCGGTGGATGTAGCCTGACAGCGATAAAATGCCACCACAGCATTTGCCTGCAAACTTTTATCAGCAATGATTTCCGCCAATATTTTTTTGGCATCAGCCAACAACTTGGTTGCCTCTGCTCCTACTACTTCATCTTTTAAAATATCGGGATAGCGGCCGGCCAGCATCCAGGTTTGAAAAAACGGAGTCCAGTCTATGTAGCGGGCAATTTCAGAAAGTGAATAATTGATCAATTTCTTTGTGCCTACAAACTGAGGTGTTGTGCCCGTCCAAGCTGTCCAATCAATAGATACTTTGTTGTTGCGCGCTGCCTCTAACGAAATATAATTTTTTAATTGTTGCCTGCCTGCGTGGTCTTTGCGCATGGCCTCGTATTCTTTCTTGGTTTTATCTTTGAAAGGAATTCGTGTTGCTAGATTTACCAATTCGGTAGTAACAGGCACCGAGCGCGAAGCATCCAGCACGTACACCACCGGGCCGCTGTACACCGGATCAATTTTTACGGCTGTGTGTATGCGCGAAGTAGTGGCACCACCAATCAGCAGCGGCAACTCCATTTGCTGGTGCTGCATCTCTTTTGCTACATGTACCATTTCATCGAGTGAAGGTGTAATTAATCCACTCAGACCAATCACATCTACTTTTTCGCGCCTGGCTGTTTCTATAATTTTTTCGGCAGGCACCATCACGCCCAGATCCACTACTTCAAAATTATTGCAGGCCAACACTACACCCACAATGTTTTTGCCTATGTCGTGCACATCTCCTTTTACGGTGGCAAGTAAAATTTTGGGGGATCTGTGTTCAACCTCACCCTCCTGTCCCCTCTCCAATGGAGAAGAATTGTGATGAGGTCTTCCCTTCCTTTTCTCTTCTTCCAGATAGGGCGTTAAATAAGCTACCGATTTTTTCATCACGCGGGCGCTCTTCACCACCTGAGGTAAAAACATTTTGCCGGCACCAAACAGGTCGCCCACCACACTCATGCCGGCCATCAACGGTCCTTCGATGACATGCAACGGCCGGTCATACTTCTGTCTCGCTTCCTCGGTATCCTGATCTATAAAATCAATAATTCCTTTCACTAATGCATGGCTCAGGCGCTCTTCTACAGTTCCACTTCTCCAGGCATCATCTGCTTCTTTCTTTTTCGTTCCACCTTTTACTGTCTCCGCAAACTCCAGCAAACGCTCGGTGGCATCTTCCCTGCGGTTCAGCAATACGTCTTCTACTCTTTCCAGCAGGTCTTTAGGAATTTCGTCATACACTTCCAGCATAGATGGGTTAACAATGCCCATATCCATTCCGTGTTTGATGGCATGGTAGAGGAAAGCAGAGTGCATAGCCTCGCGCACTATCTGGTTGCCGCGAAAGCTAAACGAAACATTGCTCACCCCACCGCTGACGTGTGCATGGGGTAAATTTTCTTTGATCCATTTGGCTGCATTGAAATAATCTACGGCATAGTTCCGGTGTTCTTCTATTCCCGTAGCAATGGGGAAAATGTTGGGATCGAAAATAATGTCTTCGGGTGCGAATTTTACTTTCTCCACCAGAATTTTGTAAGCCCGCCCGCACATGGCAATTCTTTTTTCATACGTGTCGGCTTGCCCGCTTTCATCGAAAGCCATCACCACGGCTGCTGCTCCGTACCGTCTCACTAACTTAGCCTGACGAATAAATTCTTTCTCTCCTTCTTTTAAACTGATGGAGTTGACGATCCCCTTCCCTTGCAAACATTTCAAGCCTGCCTCAATTACTTCCCACTTGGAAGAATCTATCATAACGGGCACAGCAGCAATTTCTGGCTCGCTGGCCATTAGATTCAAAAATTTTACCATGGCAGCCTTCGAGTCGAGCATGGCCTCGTCCATGTTTACATCTATCACCTGCGCACCTCCGCGCACTTGGTCGAGCGCCACTTCCAGCGCCTGATCGAATTTATCATCTTTGATCAGTTTCAAAAACTTGGCAGAGCCGGTTACGTTGGTTCGTTCGCCAATGTTGACGAAGTTAGACGCTGCCGTTATAGTAACAGCCTCGAAGCCGCTTAGTTTTAAAGGATGATGATTCATTTCAAATTACAGGTTACAAATTGCAGATTTTAGGTTCAATGAATTAAAGTCTGTCATCTGAATTTTTTAAATATCTCTACGCTTCTTGATGAATATTTCTCGGTTTATATTTTTTTGCCAAATCCGCAATCAACTTAATGTGCTCGGGGGTAGTGCCGCAGCATCCGCCAATAATATTGATCAGCCCTTCATCTAAAAATTCTTTAATCTGTGCAGCCATATCTTCCGGTGTTTGATCGTACTGGCCAAACTCGTTGGGCAAGCCGGCATTGGGGTGTGCGCTGGTAAAAAAGGGTGCATGTTCATTCAGCACTTGTAGATACGGACGCAGGGCCGAAGCTCCTAGTGCGCAGTTCAGACCAATGCTGAGCAATGGCGCGTGCGAAACAGAAATCAAAAAAGCCTCAGCCGTTTGGCCTGATAAAATGCGGCCGCTGGCATCGGTAATAGTGCCCGAAACCATGATCGGAATGTGCTTTCCGGTTTCATCAAACAATTCTTGAATAGCAAACAGGGCTGCCTTGGCATTTAATGTGTCGGTTACCGTCTCAATCAAAAATAAATCTACGCCTCCGTCCATCAGGCCTTTGGCTTGTTCTTTAAAGGCAGTTACCAACTGATCGAAAGTGATAGCCCGATAACCCGGGTTGTTAACATCGGGCGACATAGAAGCCAACTTGGTGGTAGGCCCCATAGAGCCGGCTACAAAACGCGGCTTGTTGGGTTCTCTGTCTGTAAATTCTTTGGCTACTTCTTTGGCAATTTTTGCACCTTGAAAATTGATGTCGTACACTAAATGTTCCAGGTGATAGTCTGCCTGCGCTACAGAGGTAGCACCAAATGTATTGGTCTCCGCTATGTCGGCACCGGCATCAAAATATTGCCGATGGATATCTTTAATAATATCTGGGCGAGTGATAGACAACAGATCATTGTCGCCCTTAAGTGGGTGGGGATGATCTTTTAATTTTTCGTTTCTAAAATCTTTCTCTTCCAACTTGTGTCGTTGGATCATGGTGCCCATGGCACCATCCAGTACCAAAATCCGTTCTTGTAAAATTTTTTCTATTGTCATGCTCTTTCAATTTATATCCAGAAAGAGCCGTGTGGTTGGCCGCTTATCTATTCCTGATTGTTACATCAGGAAGGGAATTAGCACCTTGTTCAAAAGGTTGCTAAGACATCGCAGGGCCCTGTCCCTCCGTCTTTCTGGATAAGCACTGCAAAGAAACAACAAATCACTCAAAAATGAAAAATGAAACTGCTTATTTTGCGGTAACAAAAGACTACTTTGAAATTAGCTGCTATCGACATCGGCTCCAATGCTATCCGTCTTCAGGTATCTACGGTGCTGGAGAACAAAAAGAAAATACTTTTTAAAAAACTGGAGTACGTCCGCTTCCCATTGCGGCTTGGGCATGATGTGTTCAGCACCAACTCTATCAGCGAAAAAAGTATTGCCAAGTTTAAAAAACTGATGAAGGCCTACAAACTGCTCCTTGAATTATACGAAGTAGATGACTATCTGTTTTGCGCCACCAGCGCCATGCGCGAATCAGAAAACGGACAAGAACTGGCAAGGCAGGTAGAAGAAGAACTGGGTATTACTATTCACATTATAGATGGCCACCTGGAAGCCGACCTCATCAACAAAGCGATAGCCTCCTACCTGCATAAGGAAACCTACCTGCACATAGATGTGGGAGGCGGCAGCACGGAACTCAATCTTTTTGTGAAAGGCAAAAAAATCAACTCGCGATCATTTAAAGTTGGATCTGTGCGCATACTGGAGCATCACGATTCGCCCATCGCCTGGAAAGACATGGAAAAGTGGGTGAACGACCACATAAAAAAAGAGTATGGTAAAGTAACGGCCGTGGGCACAGGCGGAAACATCAGCAAGATTTTTGAGTTAGCTCAAAAAAAACCGGGTCAGGTTATTTCGCTGAAGAAAGTGAAACAAATCAAAAAAATGGTTGAAGCAAAAACGATTGAGCAGCGGATTTATGAATTACAAATGAACCCCGACCGTGCCGATGTAATTGTTCCGGCCAGTGATATTTATGTAAATGTCATGCAGTGGGCCAAAGCCCAAAGTATATTAGTGCCCGATGTGGGGTTGAAAGATGGCATCCTCCTCCATCTGCTCGAGCGAAACATGCAACAAAAGAAAATCGAATTTAAAACCGGCAGATTCTAAGCCTACTGCGAGATGTAACTCTCCAAATGCTGGATAATTGTTTTTTGCTCACTGATAACATGTGCCACCACATCGCTAATGGATACGAGCCCCAAAATTTTAACTCCATCAGTAACGGGTAAGTGGCGTATGTGTTTATCGCTCATCATCTGCATGCAATCATCAATCGAGGTATGAAGCGATACGGTATATGGATTAGCCGTCATCAACTCGCGGATAGGAGTATCTTTTGAAGATTTCCCTTTCAAAATCAGCTTGCGGGCATAATCGCGTTCTGTAAATATACCGACCAAAACTTCTTTATCCACCACCAATACGCCTCCGATATTTTGGTCGCACATCTGCTCAATCGCAGCATACACAGTAATGTCGGGTGAAACCGAGTAAACTCCGTACCCTTTATTGTCGAGGATATCCTTTACTTTTCCCATAGGTAAATTCTTTGAGAAAAGTTAATAAAGATTTTATAAAAATTCAAATAAGGTCTGAGAATTATCTCAAATCACACGAATTAAATCAGGAAAAATGCCAATCAGGATATTGATGGCCATCAATAGTATTAGCAGATAACGATCTGGGACAGATACAGATAGTTTATTTTCTCCTGCCTGCGCCATCGCTACAACCGGTTTGAAATAATAATAAACACCAATGAGTGAGGTGATAACAGCCAGAACTGTTAATCCTACAAAATGGCTACCTACCGATAAAGTAAACACCAAATACTTTCCAAAAAAGCCTGCTAAAGGCGGAATGCCGGCTAACGAAAACATGGCAATAGCCATCGCTACACCCACTAATGGGTTTGATTTAAAGAGCCCTTTAAATTTATCAGCGGATGCGCTCCCACGCTGCGCCTCAACAATTTTAATAACCGTAAATGCCAATAACGTAGCAGCAGAATAGGCCGCCAAGTAATAAAATATAATACCGGCAGACTTAGCGCTATCTGAACTGAATGCCAATAGCAAGTAACCAACCTGCGCCACCCCCGAGTAGGCCAGCATGCGTTTAACATTTGACTGTGCTACGGCTGCTATATTGGCTACCACCAACGTGGCTACCATTATTCCTTGTTCGAGTAGTTGGAGGGTGGGTGCGTATTTCGAGAAAGTAACGGAAAATATTTTTACAAAGGCTGAGAAAGCAGCAATCTTTACTACCGTTAGCATAAACGTAGTAACCGGTGTGGGCGATCCCTCATAAACATCCGGTGCCCACAAGTGAAATGGTACGGCAGAAATTTTAAAAGCAAGCCCCACCATCATCAATAACATACCTATAAAATAAAAACGGGGTATCCCTTGTGTAGCCGTGGCCACACTCATCATCCCCTGGGCTGGATTAGAAATCACTGAAATATTAAATGAACCGGTAGCTCCATACACCAACGTTATCCCAAACAATAAAAAGCCTGTAGCAAACGAGCCCATCAAAAAATATTTAAAAGATGCCTCGGTTGAAAACAAACTCAGCTTGTTACTGCCGGCCAAAACATATAATGAAATAGATAAAATTTCGAGACCTAAAAACAAAATGGCCATGTTATTAAAAGCAACCATCATAATAGCACCGGCTACCACAAAAAGTACTAATGCTGATTTTTCTGTTATGTGCTCATCGCTGCTAAAAAAATCTTTGGCCATCCAAAACCAAAAAAAGGTAACGATTAAAATCAGGGCGGTAAAAGCCAACGCCACATGATCGAAATACATCATACCCTGAAACCGGTAGCTGACCGACCGCCAATCGAAAACAATCCAGGCAATGGCCGCTATCAATCCGGCTAATGCAATATTGCTTATCCACTTTTTCAGGTTTAATACTTCCGCCAATAAAGCGAAAACCCCTACTCCGCATATAACGTAAAGTGCGTTCATTGTTTGTACTTACAGAAACCGAACATCTAAATAAACTGACAATAAATTTTTTACTGCTGTAGCCGAAATATCCAACAGCGGTTGAGGATAAATTCCGATCAATACAATTAATATCACAATCGGGTAAAGCACAAATCTCTCTTGCCGTGTTAAGTCACCCACAGAGGCCGTCAGCGTATTGGTTTCGCCCAGCATGGTTTTTTGAAATGCCCGGAACATATACACTACGCTTAGTATCATCGTTAACCCCGCCACTACTCCCAGCCAAAGTTGATAATGAACCAAAGAATTGATCAACAAAAACTCGCCTACAAACCCACTGGTAAAAGGAAGCGCCACGCTGCCCAGCATGATGACCGAAAAAGCAGTAGCTAAAATGGGAGCTACATTTCTGATTCCGCCTAATTGATTCATCTCGCGCGTATGAGTACGGGCAGATACAATTTCAACGATATAAAACATACCGAAGACAATCACCCCGTGGCTGATCATCTGGATAATGGCTCCTTGCATTCCTGTTTCATTGAGTGTGAGCGTACCGGCAGAAATCAACCCCACGTGAGCAATAGAAGAGTAGGCAACCAATCTTTTAAAATCTTTTTGCACCCAGGCAATGCACGAAGCATAAACGATTCCGATTACCGATAAGATGATGGCTATCATGCCCCACTCCTTCACGGCCAAAGGCACCATCGGTATCAGCCAGCGGATTACACCATAAATACCCATCTTCAACATGATAGCACTGAGTAACATCGTGCCCTGCACCGGGGCCACGGTGTATGTGTCAGGCTGCCAGGTGTGGAATGGAAATACGGGCATCTTGATGGCAAAGGCCAAGAACATGGTAGCGAACACAAATGTCTGATGTGGTAAATCCATTGAGCGACCTGCTTCATACAATGCTTGAATAGCAAATGTGTGTGTGCCGGGGGTCTTCACATATAGTAAAATCAGCGCCACCAACATCAACAAACTACCGGTTAATGTGTAGATAAAAAACTTCAGTGTTATTTTGCCACGGTTCTCTCCACCCCAGTTCAAACAAATAAAATAAATGGGGATCAATGCCATTTCCCAGAACAGATAAAACAAAAATCCATCTTGCGCTACAAACACACCCACCAGCGCAGCCTGCATCGCTAAAATCAAACTAAAGTATGATGACGGTTTTGAAGTATCGCCCCAGGCTGTCAGGATAATGCCCGGTGTCAGCACTGTGGTAAGCAACACCAACAACAAACTGATACCATCTATGCCTACCGAAAAACTGATGCCCAGCGAATCAATCCAGTGTTTATCAAAAACAAACTGAAGGCCACCCGTTTTATCAAAATGAAAAAGTACTACGACAGAAACTATCAACTCAGCCAAGGCAGCAAGAAATGCCACTCTCCCTGCCAACTGTTGCGGCAGTCTGAGCGCTAATAACGCTGCTACAAAAGGTAATACAATCAATACAACAGTAAGCATATCACTTTAAAAACGAGTAAGCCAAAACTAATACCACACCAATTGCCATGACAAAAATATAATACCCGACATGGCCATTCTGCAATCGCCCTATTACAACACCCCAATCATTCAACGACTCGCTGATTAAGTTTACCAGCCTGTCGATGCCCGATTTTTCAACTACAATATCAAACAACTTCGCCAGCCAGTAAAGGGGCTTTACAACAACTGCGTCATACAATTCGTCTATGTAATATTTGCGGTAAATAGTTTGATGCGCAAAAGGCAGTTTTGCGTTTTCAGCAGCCGGAACATGCGCCTTGCTGATATACCGAACGTATGCCAACGCAATCATAACGAGTGTAAAGCCAATGATCAAACCCATCAATATAAATTCTGTAGCATGGCTCAACGTATGTTCTGCACTCAGTTCGTGCGCCTGAGCAAAGACAGGGCTTAAAAAATTTCCAATCCAATTTCCACCACCCAGCAATTCGGGCACGCCCATAAAACCACCCAACAAACTCAATGCAGCCAGTGCAATCAAAGGCACAGTCATACTCAATGGCGACTCGTGTACATGCTGTATGGTATGCTCGCTGGCGCGTGTCTTGCCATAAAAGGTGAGGAACAACAACCGGAACATATAAAAAACCGTCAGCAACGATGCGATGGCAGCCACAGCCCAAGCAACCGGACTATGTTCAAATGCTTTGGCTAAAATATCATCTTTGGAAAAGAAGCCGGCAAACGGAGGTATTCCCGAAATAGCCAGTACGCCTACTAAAAAGGTAAAAAATGTAATGGGGATATATTTTTTCAGTCCTCCCATCTTGCGAATGTCTTGCTCGTGGTGCATGGCATGTATAACCGAGCCAGCACCAAGAAACAACAACGCCTTAAAGAAGGCATGTGTGGCCATGTGGAAAATTCCGGAAGCATACGCGCCCACACCCAGTGCCACAAACATCAGCCCTAACTGACTGACAGTGGAATAGGCCAATACTTTTTTGATATCGTTTTGCGCCAGTGCAATAGTAGCGGCAAAGAGCGCTGTGGCCAACCCCACAACTAAAATAACTTCCATGGAAACAGGCGAGAGGGCATACATAATATTATTGCGTGCCACCATATACACACCAGCTGTCACCATCGTGGCTGCGTGTATCAACGCAGATACCGGAGTGGGCCCTGCCATGGCATCGGGTAGCCAAGTGTACAATGGAATCTGGGCGCTTTTACCGGTGGCTCCGACAAAAAGCAACAACGTGATGGCCGTTAGTACAGGCTCGCCAATGGTAACTTTCGGAAATACGATGGAATAGCTGATGCTTTCGTAATTGATAAAAATCAATACCACGCCAACAATCAATGCCAAGTCGCCAATGCGGTTCATGATGAATGCTTTGTTGGCCGCATGATTGAATGGCTGGTTTTTAAACCAAAAACCAATCAGCAGATACGAGCATAAGCCCACGCCTTCCCACCCGACAAACATCAGCAGGTAGTTGTTGCCCATCACCAGCAAAAGCATGAAGAACACAAACAAATTCAGGTAGGAAAAAAACCGGTTGATGCCTTCGTCTTCCCACATGTAGCCAATGGAATAGACATGAATTAAAAAGCCAACACCGGTAATAATGAGAAGCATCAGCGATGAAAGCGGATCTACCAGCAGGCCAAAGTCTGCCGAAAAGTTTCCTGCATATATCCACGTAGCAAAAGTTACATTAAACGGCTCTGCCCCGTTCAGTAATTTCAAAAACAGGATAACAGAAAAAATAAAAGAGATAAACACTACACCCGAGCCAATTAAAGTAGCAAAGCCGCGCGTTAGTCTTTTCCTGATCAGGCCGATCAGTAAAAAGCCCAACAGGGGAAATAACGGAACTAAAAATATCATTGTACGCACGCTCATCCTCTCAAACGATTTAATATGTCAATATCCACCGACTTGGTTCTTCGGTACACCATCACCAATATGGCCAGGCCAACAGCTACTTCGGCAGCGGCTACGGCCATGATGAAAAACACAAACACTTGCCCGCGCGAGTCGTTCAAACTGGTGGAGAAGGCTACCATCAACAGGTTTACAGCATTTAACATCAACTCGATGCAGGCAAAAATGATAATGGCATTTCTGCGAAAGAGAACACCCAGCACCCCGATGGAAAAGAGCACCGCGCTAAGCCATATATAATGATCAATGGATATCAATTTAATTTCAGTTATTGTTATCGTTTGGTTTTTGATTATTTGCCACTGGCGGAATGTTGTGATCCATCTTACCTACCATTACGGCACCTACCATAGCGGCCAAAAGAAGGATAGATGATATTTCAAAAGGAAGTAAAAATTCGTTGAAGAGTACCTTGCCTAGATTTTTTACCAACCCGATGTTGCCTCCGGAGTTAGGCATCATTTGCGATGCACCCCGCAGGCTGGCCACCAGCACCACCATCATGGTGCCTGCGCAGATTACTGCTGCTATTTTAGCCAAGTTGCTTTTATGCGGTTCTGTCTCTTTATTTAAATTCAGCAACATGATAACATACAGGAACAACACCATGATAGCTCCGGCATAAACGATAACGTGGACGGCAGCCAAAAACTGAGCGTTCAGCAAAACATAGTGGCCTGCAATGGAAAAAAATGTAATAATCAGATACAAAATGCTGTACACCGGGTTTTTAGAAAACACTACCAGCATCGCAGAAAAGATGGCTACAAAAGAAAGAAAGTAAAAGAGGTAAAGTGTCACGATTATCTATTGTGGCTTAGTGATTTTTTTTGTTTGAATTCCAGCACAACGGGGAGCTGGCGTTTGGTTACATCTATCCGCTGGTCAACAGGTTCTACCAATTTATCTTTTCCAAAGATAAAGGCTTTGCGCGAGTAATCGCTGCTCTCTACACGATCGGTTAAAAAAATGGCTTCTTTAGGGCAGGCCTCTTCGCATAGCCCGCAAAATATGCAGCGCAGCATATTAATTTCATAAACGGCAGCATACTTTTCTTCGCGATAGAGGTGCTCCTCTCCTTTTTTGCGTTCTGATGCCGTCATCGTAATAGCCTCTGCCGGGCAAGCCACCGCGCACAAGCCGCAAGCCGTACAGCGCTCGGCTCCGTTTTCATCGCGCTTCAACACATGCTGACCACGGTACACCGCGCTGATCTCGCGCTTTACTTCAGGATACTTAATAGTTGTTTTTCGTTTAAACAGATGTTTGATGGTGATAATCGTACCACCTAAAATAGCCGGGAGGTAAATACGCTCCCAGAAATTCATTTCTTTTTTTACAACAACTTTAGCTCTACTGGTCAGCATTTGGGTGGCAAATTAAAATCAATTTTTTAACGGTGCACATACAATGATATCAATCCGGAAAGGGCAATATTAAAAATAGCCAATGGGATCATGATCTTCCATCCTAAGTTCATCAACTGATCGTACCTAAAGCGGGGTATCGTCCAGCGGATCCACATGAAAAAGAAAATAAAGAACGTGATCTTCATAAACAGCACGGCCGTACCAATCACAGTAATCCAGTTGGCGTTGAGCCCCAGGTTGTGCATGAACGGAAAATTAAATCCGCCAAAATAAAGAGTCGAGATAACGGCCGATGAAATAAACATATTGATATATTCGGCAAACAAATACAAGCCCAGTTTCATACTGCTGTATTCTGTGTGATAGCCACCCACCAATTCGGTTTCGCACTCGGGCAAATCGAAAGGTGTGCGGTTACATTCCGCAAAGGCGCACACTAAAAAAATAAGAAAACCCAACGGCTGGTACACTACGTTCCACCAGTTCCAGTCGCCACCTGCCCCGCCTGCTTGTTGCAGGCTAATCTCGCGCAGGCTTAGTGTGCCGGTCATCAAGATGAGGGCGATAATGGCCAAGCCCATGGCGATTTCATAACTGATCATCTGGGCAGAAGCGCGCACGGCACCGATCAATGAAAATTTATTATTGGACGACCATCCTCCGATCATAATGCCATACACACCTACAGAAGCTACGCCAAACACATAGAGAATGCCTACATTCAGGTCTGCAATCTGTAATAGATAAGAGTTCCCTCCGATAGTCAACGAATCGCCCCAAGGCACTACCACACCTGTCATCAGTGCGGTGAGCATGGCTATGCTCGGGCCGATGATGAAAAGTGTCTTATTGGAAACATTGGGAATAATTTCTTCTTTGAAGAAAAACTTGGCTCCATCAGCCAAGGGTTGCAATAATCCAAATGGACCCGCCCGGTCGGGACCGATGCGGTCTTGCAGGAAGGCTGCCACTTTGCGCTCGGCATAAGTAGAATAAGCAGCTACCGCCAACGTGATAGTAAAGATGATCAGGACGAGGATTCCCTTATATGTTAAAAATGCAATCATGAGTGGGAGGTACTTGTTTCGGGCAGTTGCTTTCCTTTTTGAAATACGATTTGTCGGTCTATTTCTTTTCTGAGTTTTTGCAGGTCAACTTTTTCATAATGGTTCTGCGAAATCACCGAGTGGCGGTTGATGTGGCGCGGCCCTCCAATGACCCAGTCGGCTGTATTTTTATGTTCGAAACGACATTCGTTGCAAATGAATTCCCGCACTTCGCCATAGTGGTCTTTACGACCCGTTACCCGCAATATGTCGTCTCCTTTCATCCAGAGCACTACTTTGCCGCAGCATTTAGAGCAGTTGCGGTGGGCATCCATGGGCTTGGTAAACCACACTCTGCTTTTAAAACGAAATGTTCTGTCTGTTAATGCACCCACCGGGCAAACATCAATCATGTTCCCCGAAAAATCATTGTCAACGGCCTTTTCAATGTACGTGCTGATTTCGCTGTGGTCGCCACGATTGAGCACTCCATGCACTCGCTCGGGCGTCAGCTGGTCTGCCACATACACACAGCGGTAGCACATGATGCAGCGCGTCATGTGCAGTTTTATTTTATCGCCAATGTCTATTTTATCAAATGTCCTGCGCTCAAATTCGGTGCGGGTAACTTCGGTGCCGTGTTCGTAGGTCAGGTCTTGCAAGTCGCACTCTCCGGCCTGGTCGCAAATGGGGCAATCAATCGGGTGGTTCAACAACAAAAACTCCACTACTCCTTTTCGTGCTTCCAGCACATCGGGCGAAGTGATGTTTTGCACCACCATGCCATCGGCCACGGGTGTGCGGCAGGAGGCCACTAACTTGGGCATCGGGCGTGGGTCTTTGGCAGAACCTTGCGAAACCTTTACCAAACAAACGCGGCATTTGCCACCTGTATCTTTTAATGAAGTATAATAGCACATGGCAGGCGGAACGATCTTGCCACCAATTTGCCGCGCTGCATTGAGGATAGTTGTGCCATCGGGCACTTCAATTTCTATTCCGTCTATGGTAACTTTTGCCATACGATCAGTGTGTTGCTATTTCTAATTTTTTTCCTTCAGTCGTACTTTCTGCAATTTCCTCAAACTCTTTTCTAAAATGCCTGATGGCTGCCGCTACCGGCCATGCGGCCGCATCGCCCAACGGGCAAATGGTATTGCCTTCTATGTTTTTAGCTGCATTCACCAAAATATCAATGTCAGTCTTCTTTCCTTTTCCTTGCAACAAGCGGTGCAGGATTTTTTCCATCCATGCCGTACCCTCGCGACAAGGGCTGCATTGGCCGCATGACTCGTGACGATAAAAGCGGGTGAAAGTGAACAGGTTTTGTACGATGTTGGTGGTTTCATCCATTACAATAAATCCACCGGAGCCCAGCATTGTTCCGGTTACAAAGCCTCCATCTGCCAGCGACTCGTAGGTCATCAGCCGGGGCTCGCCTTTAGCTGTTGTCAAAATTAAACCTGCCGGCAATATGGGCACAGAAGATCCTCCGGCCACAACGGCTTTCAGTCTTCTTTCTTTCCAAACCCCTCCACAATATTCTTCTGAGAAAATAAATTCTTCTACCGGCAAGCCAAGTTCTATCTCATACACACCGGGTTTATTGATATGGCCACTGGCAGAGATTAATTTGGTGCCTGTGCTTCTTCCGACTCCTATTTTAGCATACTCATCGCCTCCGAGATTGACGATAGGCACTACGGCCGCAATCGTCTCTACATTGTTTACTACAGTCGGGCATGAGTAGAGCCCTGCTACAGCCGGAAATGGTGGTTTCAATCGTGGGTTACCTCGCTTGCCTTCAAGCGATTCGAGCAAGGCTGTTTCTTCTCCGCAGATGTAGGCTCCTGCGCCCACATGCACATAGAGGTTCAGCGAATAATCTGTACCTAAAATATGGTCGCCTAAAAAGCCGTTGGCGTATGCTTCGTCTATGGCTCTTTCTAAAATCTGTGCCACATACATGTACTCGCCACGGATATAGATGTAGGAGGTATTTGCCCCTAAGGCATAACTGGAAGTGATCATCCCCTCAATCAGAATATGAGGGATGTGTTCCATCAGGTATCTGTCTTTAAATGTGCCGGGTTCGCTTTCGTCTGCGTTGCAAACCAGGTAGCGTGGCTTGCCCGATTTTTTATCAATAAAACTCCATTTCATTCCGGTGGGAAATCCGGCTCCCCCACGACCGCGAAGACCTGAACGTTTTACTTCTTCTGTCACATCATCGGGCTTCATGGTTTTCAATGCCTTCTCTACCGAAGCATAACCACCTTTTTTACGATACACCTCAAAGCTTTGTATGCCGGGCTCGTTAATATGTTCCAGAAGTAATTTCTTTCCCATTTTCTTTTTATTGTTAGTTAAGTGAAATAGTCAGCTTAATGGCTGACTGCTTCAACTCAACTGCTCAAGTTCAATGATTTTAAGTAGGTACTCCGTTCGTTTTTTATTTTCATCTTCTCCAACAAGCTATCCAGTTTTTCTGTTGTTAAATTTTCGTGGAAGTCGCCCCCGCACTGCAGCATGGGTGCCGTGCCGCACGAGCCCAGGCACTCAACGGTTTTCAGTGTAAACATACCATCGGCCGTAGTCTCTCCTACTTCAATATTCAGTTTCTTTTTTATATGATTGATAATCTCATCTGAGCCGCGCAACCAGCAAGAGCTTGTCTGACATACTTCCAGCAAACATTTTCCCACCGGCTTGGTATTAAACATGGAGTAGAATGTAACTACTTCATATACCTCGATGGGTTTTATATTAAGTACCGATGCTACATAGTCCATCGCCTCCACACTCAGCCATCCGTCAAACTCGGTTTGTGCCAAATGTAGAATTGGGATTAAGGCAGATTTATGTTTTCCTTCCGGGTAGCGTGCAATAATCTTCTTTGCTACAGCCAGCGTGTCGGATGAAAATTCTATTGCTTTATTTTCGGCCATTTCTCTATACTTAGTATTTTTCTGTCAGGCATCTAATTCGCCCGCTATCACATTCATGCTACTCATAGTCAATATGGCATCGCTCAACATCGAGCCTTTAACAATTTCAGGGTAAGCCTGATAAAAAATAAAACACGGCCTTCTGAAATGCAGCCTGTACGGTGTTCTGCCTCCATCGCTGATCACATAAAAGCCAAGTTCTCCGTTAGCACCCTCTACACAATGATATATCTCGCCTTTAGGGATTTCCGTTTCGCCCATGACAATTTTAAAATGATAGATCAAAGCTTCTATATTATTATAAACTTGTTCTTTGGGGGGCAGATAAAACTCAGGCACATCGGCATGGTAGGATCCTTCGGGCAACTTATCCATCGCTTGTTTAATAATGCTCAGGCTTTGCCACATCTCTTCCTGCCGCACCATATAGCGGTCGTACACATCTCCATTTTTTCCTACCGGAATGATAAAATCAAAATCCTGATAGGATGAATAGGGGTTCATCACCCGTACGTCATAATCTATTCCGGCTGCCCGCAGGTTGGGGCCTGTAAAACTATAGTTTAGCGCCCGCTCGGCAGAAATACCGCCTGCCCCGATGGTGCGATCCATAAAAATACGGTTGCGGTTAAGCAGCCCCTCAAATTCTTTCAGCACTTCAGGAAGTTCTTTTAAAAGGCGGTTGATCTTCTCCCATGCCTTGGGCGAGAAGTCGCGCTCAAAGCCACCGATGCGCCCGATGTTAGTAGTGAGCCGGGTGCCACAAATTTCTTCGTAGATTTCGTACACCAACTCGCGCTGCTGAAATAAGTACACAAACCCTGTTAATGCTCCGGTATCTACTCCAATCACTGCGTTGCAGATGATATGGTCGGAGATGCGGGCAAGTTCCATGATAATGACACGCAGGTATTGCACCCGTTTGGGTATGTCCACACCCATCAGTTTTTCTACTGCCATGTGCCACCCAATATTATTGATGGGTGCCGAGCAATAATTTAACCGGTCGGTGATGGGTGTTATCTGGCCGAACGGCCTGCGCTCTGCTAACTTCTCGAAGGCGCGGTGGATGTAGCCAATAGTAGGTGTTGACTCTACAATCACTTCTCCATCTAACTTCAGTACATTTTGAAAAATACCGTGTGTGGCCGGATGGGTGGGGCCTAAGTTCAGGTAGGAATATTGTTTCCCATCCGGTGCAATTACCTCTTTCGGTTGTTGTATTTCAATCATCGGCCAAACATTGAATCGTTTTTATCTTCCCTTGTCTGGTCTTCCAGCGGATATTCTTTTCGTAACGGATGGATGATCATATCTTCCACATTCAAAATCCGTTTTAAGTTGGGGTGACCGATAAAATTCACACCAAAGAAATCGTACGTTTCGCGCTCCATCCAGTTAGCAGCGGCAAACACAGAGGTAAGGGTATTTACTTCGGGGCGATCTTGCGGTAAAAAAATTTTTAAGCGCAACCGCTGGTTGGTGTGGAGGTTGTGCAGTTGGTACATCACGGCTATCTGGTTTTGATCCGGGTAATGAATGCCGCACAGTGTGGTGAGAAACTGAAATTTTGTTTCTGCATGATGGTACAGATACCCGATGATGTCGGTTATCTTATCTTTTTTCAAAACGATAGTATAGAAATCGCGAATCATGCCTGACTCTACTATTTCGCCTTCAAATTTTTCATTGATGACGGCACAAATTTTTTGTTGATCGGCCGCCTCCATCATTCAATACCGTATTTATTTAACATGGCTTTGTACTCGGCAGAATCGCGCCTGCGCAGCGACTCGGTTTCCACCAAGTGCTGGATTTTCATAACACCATCTATTATCTGTTCTGGCCGTGGGGCACAACCCGGCACATAAACGTCAACCGGTATGATGCGATCTATGCCCTGCAACACACTATATGTATCAAAAATGCCTCCGCTCGAAGCACAAGCGCCTACTGAAAGCACCCAACGGGGCTCTGCCATCTGCTCGTACACCTGGCGAAGTATCGGTCCCATTTTTTTAGCGATGGTACCCATTACCATCAGCAAGTCAGCTTGGCGTGGCGAGAAGCTGAGCCGCTCAGAGCCAAACCGAGCTAAGTCATAATGTGCGCCCATGGTGGCCATAAACTCTATTCCACAACAGGAGGTGGCAAACGGCAAGGGCCATATCGAATTTTTCCGGGCAAGGCCTACTACTTTATCCAAACGGGTAGCAAAAAAGCCTGCTCCTTCGTATCCATCGGGCGCCTCAGCCAAAACAACTTTATTGGTTACAGTTTCCATATTATTCTTCCCACTTCAAAGCACCTTTCTTCAACAAATAAAAAAAGCCGATTAATAAAAATCCTATAAACAAAATCATTTCAATAAAACCGGTCATCCCTAATTCCTTAAAGTTTACAGCCCAAGGATACATGAAAATGACTTCCACATCGAACAACACGAAGAGAATGGCAACCAAAAAGTACTTGATGTTGAACGGTAAGCGGGCATTGCCTTTTGCTTCAATGCCACATTCAAAAGAATCCAGTTTAATTTGAGTTTTGCGTTTCGGCCCCAACGCATGGGTGGCCAGCATAGTAACGCCTACAAAGCCCAACGCCACCACAAACATGAGGCCGATAGGTATGTACTGAGCTAAATGAGAGTTGCCCATATTTTTTAATTACGCGCCAAATTTCTTTTTTTTTCTTGACTTATACACCGAATGTGAGAGATAAAGTTTTAGCGGCAAGATACCCCACATAACAGCAAATCTGTTTTTAAGAAACCACCTGGCAAACAAAAACCCTTGCCGATGGGCAAGGGTTTTGAAAGTCAGTCTTTTGTAACGACTTAAAGTTTTCCTGAAAGCTCTTTGCTGGCTTTGAAGCGTGCCACTTTGCGCGCTTTGATTTTAATGGTTGCGCCAGTCTGCGGATTGCGGCCGGTGCGGGCAGCTCTTTTAGAAACCGAGAATGTTCCGAAACCTACCAAGATCAGTTTGTTACCTGACTTCAAGGTTTTAGTAACACCTTCCATAAAAGAATCTAATGCGGCAGCGGCTTGTACTTTTGTGATGCCAGCATCTCCGGCAATCTTGCTTACTAATTCTGCTTTGTTCATAGTGATAATTGAATTTGTAGTTTATTTAACTGCCGCAAATATAGATTCTTTTTTAACCCAACAAATTTTTTAACCTTCAACTTTATCAATGTTTTCAAGGCTTCGCAAGGTTTTAAAAAAGTTGTCAACGCGAAAAAATAATGCTAACTAATTTAAAACAAGGTAATTGAACAAAGTGTGGTTATTTGAAACATCAATTAAGTATGCCTACTAAAAATCATAATGAATTAAGATCAATCACAAAGCGGTAGCGCACATCACCTCTGATCATGCGGTCATAGGCGGTCTCAATATCCTGAATCCGGATCACCTCCACATCAGAAGTAATGCCGTGCTGCGCACAGTAGTCAAGCATCTCTTGTGTTTCTTTGATGCCCCCAATCAGCGAACCGGCCAGCGACCTTCTTCCGGCTATCAAGCTAAAAGCACTTACGGGCAGCGCATCGGGCGGCACGCCCACCACCACCATCGTGCCGTTGGTTTTCAATAAACCGAGAAGTTGGTCGTAGTCATGCGGTGCCGATACCGTGTTTAATATAAAATTGAAATGACGTTTTACACTTTTCATTTGTTGTTGATTCGAAGTCACCACAAAGTGATGTGCACCCAATCTGCGGGCATCGTGTTCTTTAGATGCCGATGTGCTCAGCACGGTTACCTCGGCACCAAAGGCGGCCGCAAATTTTACACCCATGTGCCCCAGCCCACCCAACCCGGCCACAGCCACTTTGTCTCCCTTCCCTACCTTCCAGTGGCGCAAAGGCGAATAGGTTGTAATGCCCGCGCACAGTAGCGGGGCCGTTCCGGCTAAATCCAGCTTGTCAGATACTTTTAGCGTAAAGGCCTCATCTACTACAATCATCTTAGAGTAGCCTCCGTATGTAGGTGTCTTTCTGTCCATTTCATAGCCATTGTAGGTGGGCACACTATGCGTTTCGCAAAATTGTTCTAGTCCATCGCTGCAATTAGCACAGGTGCGGCAAGAATCTACCAGGCAACCGACAGCGGCCATATCTCCTTTTTTAAATTTCTTTACTGCCGCACCTACCTCGGCAACTTTCCCTACAATTTCGTGGCCGGGCACCATCGGGAAAATAGAATCGCCCCACTCATTGCGCACCTGATGAATGTCGGAATGGCAAACACCGCAATACAGAATGTTGATCACTACATCGTGTGGGAAGGGCGCTCTGCGCGATATTGAAAAGGGTGCTAACGGAGTTGTTTCGCTTTGTGCCGCATAGGCTTTTACTGTGGCCATATTTTTTGAAAATTAAATTATTGATCGTGTGCTGTTCGAAAACTATAAGTGAGTGTTTTAGTCATGACCGCCTTAGCTATCTGCCAATCTCTTTCATCAACAATCGTTTGGCGATAGGCATCAATGTTTGTTGGTAAGGAAAATTAAATTTGGAGACTACCAGGTAAGTACATGGATTGGGCAATTCAATAAATTTTTTAGTGAGGCTCTGCTTGATGCTTTCGTAAGTAGTGGATAAGTTTTTTTTTACAACTGATATATGATTGGTTTGGATGCTCCGCATAGTGTGGTGGCTTTGTTCGTACAACGTCATCTGATAGCGATAAATATTTGTTTCTTTTTCCGGGGGTTGCGATACAAAAAGATATCCTTCGTTTTTATAAAGTGATGAAATGCCAACGGGGATAATCTCGCATTGCGACTCTACATAATCGTAAATGCAAGAGCCTTCGTCTAACGACAACTTAAACAACGGCAAGGCATACTCCATCACTTGCTCTAATTCCAACATCACATCATCGTCTGCAATGATTTTTCGGTAATTGATTTCAAGATTTTTTATTCTCTGGGCAGTTAGCTCTTGCGGAAAAGAATCCTTCATTAACGATTTGTTCTCTTTCACAACCTGAAGGTTTCTGTAATGCCATACCAAATCGGCCAGATAGGGATAGAGTTCTACCTTGGTAAACGACTCTTTTACAGATTTAAAATAGGCCAACAGCACATACTTTTTATACTCGAAATCAATCAAGCCTTTTGTCAGCCAATCATGATCTAATTTTTCCATTCTCTGCTGTTCGGTAAATGTATCGTAATATACAAACACTGATAAATTCTGCCAACTTGCCATTATCAGAACAAAAAACCTGACAGGCACTAAGCCAGATCAGCCGAAACAACCTGAAAAAATGTATCAGTTTTGGTTTGGCATGAATATCGTGCTTGGCGCGATCGTTAAAATACTGTTTAACTCAAAAATTATCCATAACTATGGCAAAAATTAGTTTCAAACCCAATGAAGACAGAGTGCTGGTGGAAGCAGCCCCTGCCGAACAAAAGACCGCTTCCGGCATCATCATTCCTGACACAGCCAAAGAAAAACCCCAGCAAGGAAAAGTCATTGCTGTAGGCGAAGGTTTGAAAGACAAACCCGTAACCGTAAAAGTAGGCGACCATATTCTTTATGGTAAGTACTCGGGCACCGAAATTAACATTGACGGCAAAGAGTACCTCATTATGCGCAACTCCGACATCTTCGGAACTATTTAATTCAAGTAAACAAATCTCAAAACATCTATCATTAAGATTATGGCAAAAGAAATAACTTTCGATACCAGCGCCCGCGATAAAATAAAACGTGGCGTAGATAAATTATCTGATGCAGTAAAAGTAACCCTCGGCCCCAAAGGCCGTAATGTTATCCTCGACAAAAAATTTGGAGCCCCCACCGTCACCAAAGACGGTGTGTCGGTGGCTAAAGAAATCGAGTTGAAAGACCCAATTGAAAACATGGGCGCTCAGTTAGTGAAAGAAGTAGCCTCAAAAACTGCAGACGCTGCCGGTGATGGCACCACCACCGCTACCGTATTAGCACAAGCTCTGTTCAACCACGGCATTAAAAACGTGGCTGCCGGTGCCAACCCGATGGATTTGAAACGCGGTATAGACAAAGCTGTTGAAGCCATTGTTGAAAACCTGAAAAAACAATCCAAGAATATCAAAGGCTCGCAGGAAATTACCCAAGTAGCTACCATCTCTTCTAATAACGATGTGGAAATCGGCAAGATGATTGCCACCGCTATGGACAAAGTGGGTAAAGATGGCGTAATCACTGTAGAAGAAGCCAAAGGAACAGAAACTGAAGTGAAGACCGTAGAAGGTATGCAGTTCGACCGCGGCTACCTCTCTCCTTACTTCGTAACCAATACCGAGAAAATGGAGGCTGACCTCGACAGTCCTTATATTCTCATCTACGACAAAAAAATCTCTTCGATGAAGGAACTCCTTCCTATCCTCGAAGCCTCTGTGCAAACCGGAAAACCGTTGTTGATTATTGCCGAAGAAATTGAAGGCGAAGCATTGGCAACATTGGTAGTGAATAAAATCCGTGGTGCCTTGCGCGTGGCCGCTGTTAAAGCTCCCGGCTTTGGCGACCGCAGAAAAGCTATGCTGGAAGACATTGCCATCCTCACAGGCGGCAAAGTAATCAGCGAAGAAACAGGCATGAAACTGGAAGATGCGAAGTTGGAATATCTGGGCCGTGCCGAGAAGGTAAGTATTGACAAAGACAACACAACCATAGTAAACGGTGCCGGAAAAAAATCAGAAATCCAAGGTCGCGTTGGTCAGATCAAAGCACAGATCGAAACAACTACTTCGGATTATGACAAAGAAAAATTGCAAGAGCGTTTAGCCAAACTTTCGGGCGGTGTAGCTATTCTTTACATCGGTGCAGCTACCGAAGTAGAAATGAAAGAAAAGAAAGACCGTGTGGACGATGCCCTGCATGCCACTCGCGCAGCCGTGCAAGAAGGCATTATCCCGGGTGGTGGTGTGGCTTACATACGCGCAGCCGAATCATTGAAGGATGTAAAAACCGACAACGATGATCAGGCAACAGGTGTTAACATAGTACGTCTGGCGTTGGAAGCTCCACTCCGTACCATTGTAGAAAATGCAGGCCAGGAAGGATCTGTCATTGTCAACAAAGTACGCGATGGCAAAAAAGATTACGGATATAATGCAGCCGAAAACAAGTACGACAACTTCTTTGAAGCCGGCATTATTGACCCTACTAAAGTATCGCGTTTAGCATTGGAAAATGCCGCTTCTATTGCAGGTCTTTTGCTTACTACCGAAGCTGTGGTGAGTGAGATACCGGAAGAAAAAGAAGCACCTGCTATGCCTCCCGGTGGCGGCATGGGCGGCATGATGTAATCCTCTTATAAGTTTTATCCAAAAGGCTGCTCCACAAGGAGTAGCCTTTTTTGTTTAAATTTGTTTCACACAAACACAAAAACTGAACATGGTCATCCATAAAAATTTTTCCGATTTCGTGCTGTTCTTGTTCATCCACATGGCATCGGCCGATAGTTTTCTCCACCCTACCGAAGAGCAGGTGATTTTAGAGAAAATGAAAAAACTGTACCCTCACGAATCAGACAGGAAAAAGAAGTATGAGACAGCCGTAGCCGAGTACAATGCAGTGGACAAAGCCCTTATCCTTTCTCTGATCAGCGATACTTTCAAATTTTTCGACTCCGTTACATTCGCCCAGAAATACAAAATCTATACAGAAATGTATGATATCATCAATGCTGATGGCAAAGTAGAAGAAACTGAAACAGCCGCCTTAGAATCGCTCAAACAGATCATCAATATCAATGCGGGAAGCAAGCATTCGTAAACGCAGTGCTGACAGGCTATTTTCTTATCTCAACACCATTTTTATCAGCAAAAATTATTTCAATTTTTAAAGCTGATGAATTACATAATCTATTGATTATCAATCAATCATCTCAATTATAAAATGATATTACTTGACATACTTTTCATTATCTACAAAATCGTGAATTTATCCTGATATAAATTATTAGTTTAGCGCCCAAACCTTATCACAAACAATACTATGGCATTTGATTTAGATATGATTAAAAAGCTCTATGCAGCCTTTCCGGGGCGCATAGCAAAGGCAAGGAAAGTTGTAAAAAAGCCTCTTACCCTTTCCGAAAAAATATTGTACGCCCACCTCTATGCAGACCAGAAACTGGAAGACTTCGGTCGCGGAAAATCGTATGTTGATTTTGCCCCCGACCGTGTAGCCATGCAAGATGCTACCGCACAGATGGCCTTACTTCAATTTATGTCGGCCGGCAAACCCAAAGTGGCCGTACCTTCTACCGTGCATTGCGATCACCTGATTGTTGCTAAAACCGGTGCCAACGATGACTTGAAATCGGCTAACTCCGAAAGCAAAGAAGTATATGATTTCCTCGCCTCAGTTTCCAACAAATACGGCATTGGCTTTTGGAAACCCGGAGCAGGCATTATCCATCAGGTAGTATTAGAAAATTATGCTTTCCCCGGAGGGATGATGATCGGCACGGACTCTCATACAGTGAATGCCGGAGGGTTAGGCATGATCGCCATTGGCGTGGGCGGTGCCGATGCCGTAGATGTGATGAGCGGCATGGCCTGGGAGCTTAAATTTCCGAAGTTGATTGGCGTGAAACTTACCGGCAAACTCAATGGCTGGAGTTCGGCAAAAGATATCATTCTGAAAGTAGCCGGCATCCTTACCGTTAAAGGGGGAACAGGGGCTATCGTAGAATATTTTGGCGAAGGCGCTACCTCCCTCAGTTGTACCGGCAAAGGAACCATCTGTAACATGGGCGCAGAAATTGGCGCCACTACTTCTACATTCGGTTACGACAGTTCGATGGAGCGTTACCTGACAGCTACCGGCCGAGCCGAAGTAGCTAAAATGGCTAACAAAATAAAAGAGCACCTAACTGCCGACCCGGATGTGTATGCCAACCCCGAAAAATATTTTGATCAGGTTATCGAAATCAATCTTTCAGAACTTGAGCCCTACTTAAATGGCCCCTTCACTCCCGATTTGGCAACGCCTATTTCTAAAATGAAAGAAGTAGCAGCCAAAAACGGATGGCCTACAAAAGTAGAGGTGGGCTTGATCGGCTCGTGCACCAACTCTTCTTACGAAGACATCTCGCGTGCCGCCAGCCTCGCGCGGCAGGTAGCGGCCAAAGGGCTGAAAACAAAAGCCGAGTTTACCATCACACCGGGATCTGAACAAGTTCGTTATACCATCGAGCGCGATGGGTTCATTGAAGTATTTAATAAAATCGGGGCGAAAGTTTTTGCCAACGCGTGTGGCCCGTGTATCGGTATGTGGAGCCGTGTGGGAGCCGATAGAAAAGAAAAAAATACTATCGTCCACTCTTTCAATCGCAACTTCCAGTCGCGCAACGATGGCAACCCCAACACCTACGCATTTGTCGGCTCGCCCGAATTAGTAACGGCCATTGCTATTGCGGGCGACTTGAGTTTCAATCCTCTCACTGACACACTAGTAAATGAGCAAGGGCAAACCGTAAAACTTGATCCGCCTACGGGCGAAGAGCTGCCTAAAAAAGGATTTGACGTAAAAGACCCCGGCTATCAGGCACCCGCAAAAGATGGCAGCAAGATAGAAGTAAAAGTAGATTCCAGCTCTGACCGCCTGCAGTTGCTCGAGCCTTTCAAAGCATGGGAAGGAAAAGATCTGACCAGATTGCGCTTGCTTATTAAAGCTAAAGGAAAATGTACTACCGATCATATTTCGATGGCCGGCAAGTGGCTGAAATATCGCGGGCATTTGGACAACATCTCTAACAATTTATTGATCGGTGCCACTAACTTTTTCAACGACTCCATCAACAGCATACGCAACGGGCTGACCGGGCACTACGATGAGGTGCCCAAAGTACAGCGTGCCTACAAAGCGGCCGGTATTGGCTCTATCGTTGTGGGTGATGAAAATTATGGCGAAGGATCATCGCGCGAGCATGCCGCCATGGAGCCCCGCCATTTGGGAGTGCGCGCTATTCTTGTTAAATCATTTGCCCGCATCCACGAAACTAATTTAAAGAAGCAAGGCATGTTGGCGCTGACGTTTGCCAACAAATCCGACTATGATAAAATCCGCGAAGACGATATTTTTGACATCAAAGGGTTGATCACTTTTACGCCCGATAAGCCGTTGACGATTGTGATCCACCACAGCGATGGTAAGATTGAAGAGATACAGGCCAACCATACCTACAACAAAAACCAAATAGAGTGGTTTAAGGCCGGTTCTGCGCTCAATGCCATGGGCAAACACGCGAAGAGCCACACTAAATCCCCTGCAAAAAAACCGGTAGTAAAGAAAGCTGTAAAAAAGGTTGTGAAAAAACCTGCTAAAAAGTCGGCTAAAAAAGTTGTAAAAAAATCTGTAAAGAAGCCGGCTAAAAAGGCAGCAAAGAAAGCAACTTCAAAAGCAAAGAAGTCTGGCAAGCGCAGATGATGATTTTACCTTAGCTATAAAAAAGGCTGCCTTTCAAAAAGCAGCCTTTTTAATTATAGTGGTTTATAAAGGATATTGATTTTTTGGTGGGTTGTCGCCTTTGCCCGGCAATAAAATTTTGAGCGACAACGGATCAATGCGGCAATCGAAACTGCGGGCCGGTGGCATGGGCTCGCCATCAATATGAAAACTCAACGGCAATGGTGACTCAAACAGAACACGTGGTGTTTGTCGTATCTTCACAAACGAAGACTTATCTAAATTTCCATTAAACATTTTTCGGGCAAAACCTATCGAGTGCAGCAGCGGTACTTTCTGAACAAAAGATACATCTATCAACTGATCTTGTACGGATGCCTGTGGCGCTACCCGTGCATTGTTTCCAAACTGCGAGGAGTTGGCTATGGCAATGATAAAACTATTGGCAGTAAACTGCTCTCCGTTCATAGACACCTGAACTGCAAATGGCTGAAACGCACCAAACTCATTCAATACCAGTTTGGCATACCCCGTCAGTCCGCGTTTTGTCTGTTTAGAAAAAAGTGAGGCTACGTGTGCATCAAACCCAATACCCGAAACATTTACTGACAATTTATCATTGATTAAAATTGTATCTATCCACTCTTCGCGGTGATGGCTCACTACCTTCAGGGCATCTTTAAAATTCATGGGCAATCGTAAGTGCCTCGCTAATCCGTTTCCAGATCCTTTCGGCAAAATACCCATCGGTACACCGGTATGTACAAGTCCTTGAGCTACTTCGTTTACCGTGCCATCGCCTCCGGCAGCAAATACATAATTTATTTTTTGATCAACCGCCCATCGGGCCAATTCGGTGGCATGTCCTCGCTTTTGTGTAAACTCAATCCTACATTTGATATGTGCCTGGCGGCATTCATCTAAGATCAGGTTTTCCAATCCGGCTTTATATTGATGGCCGGAAAATTTGTTAACGATAAAAAGTGCGCTGCTGCTCATGCAATAATAACTACAACCGGATTTGATCTTGCCAAAGTTTTCTTCTTACTTGTGTTTCCAATTCAAACCTACCTAATTTATTTTGTTTACAAACTAAACCACATGGCAGATTTCATCCCCCGAAAAATAAAATTTAAAGCGTGGGATCAGGAGCATCATCTCTTGATGAGGCTGAACAATATTGAATGCAGCAAGGGTGAGCTCATCAAAAAAAACCATATCCTATTGCAATTCACAGGCCTGCACGACAAAGACGGAGAAGAAATTTATGACATGGACGTGCTGCTCGTTTCGCTCGATAAATATATTGTGTTTTGGAATGAGCTTAAAAACGGGTGGTACTTCTCCCCTCTCTCTCATCGCGAAAACCAATCTCCTTTTATATCTAAAGAGGCCGAACGGATGAAACGGTTCGGAAATTATTTTGAGCTCTCGACAGAAAACTTAGAGTTACGAAAAACTATTTCTTGACTTTAGATTGAATGTAACTCACAGCCTGGCCGATGGTTTGCATCCTTTCGGCATCATCATCCGGAATTTTAACATCAAATGTCTGTTCAAACTCCATCACTAATTCGGCATAATCCAACGAATCAATCCCCAAGTCCTTGACAAAACTGGCATCGGAGGTAATCTGCGATTCGGGTATTCCTAATTTTTCGACCAGTATGGCGTTGATTTTAGCTTGTACGTCCTGCATGTGTTTGTAAATTGTTCAAAACTAACCGACCTATCTAAAAGTTCAAAACTTTTGTCTGAGTAATAATCAAAAACGAAGAAGAAATTCTGTTCCTTCTCCCAAAAGAGAGTTCACGGTAATTTGGCCACCGTGCTGCCGCATAATTTGTCTGGAAAGGCTCAAGCCTATACCAGAGCCTGTTTTCTTGGTAGTAAAAAATGGCACAAATATTCGCTCGAGCGCATCGGCATCAATTCCGCTGCCGTTATCTTTCACCGAAATGATCGCATGGCCTTCGTTAGTATAAGCCGATAATGAAATCGTTTTAGCTGCTTGCAGATCGAAAGCTTGAATGGCATTCTTCATCAGGTTTATCAATACCTGCTCTATCAAAGTTTTATCGGCCTGCACACACAAATCATCGGGCTTTACATTAATTTTTGTTTCAATATTTTGATTGATCAGTTCTTTTTTGTGCAGCATGACAATTTCTTCCAATAAGTCTTTCACGTTTACTTCGGCCAGCTTAGGCTGGGGTACGTGCGTCAGATTGCGAAACTCTTTTACAAACCGGATCAGCCCCTGACTTCTTTTGCCGATTGTTTGAACCGACAAGTGCATGTCGTGCAACTCCTCGTCTTTCAGTGAAAACTCTTGATTGGTTATTTTAGATTGTAGTTCGTCTTCCACGACACCTGCCAGCGATGAAATGGGCGTTACAGAGTTCATGATCTCGTGTGTAAGCACGCGAACCAAATTGCGCCAGGCTTCCATTTCTTTTTCTTCCAACTCGCTTTGTATGTTGCTCATGGAAATAAGTTTCATCGGCTCACCTCGCAAAGTAAGCTCGATAGCATAAAGAGAAAGATCGAGTGTTTCAGCACCCAACTTCAGCCTGACTAATTCGCGTCCTCCTGTTTTCAGTCTCAAAATAGAATCCACCAAAAGGTTATCTACCGCCCTGAGTTCCTCCAGCATGTCAATTTTTTCTATGCGCAGCATCCGTTTGGCAGCCGCGTTAACAGTTTGAATTTTACCTTCTTTGTTGAATGTCAATATTCCGATACCAATATGCTGAACTATATTTCTAAAAAACAAAGCAATGTCATCAGGCTTGGCCGGAGCCTCTGTCATGGGCTTAGGTTTGGGTTGATCGGTTCTATCGGGTAATTTGTTTTCGAATAAATTGACTAATTGAAATAGCTGAAAAGCTACGGCTAAGATAAAAATCAATGAGAGGGCGAAATTAAATTTATCGCCCAACGAATAGCCCAGCACAAAAACCGAGGCAGCTAAAATAGCAAGTCTGGTAAATATTGGCGACCGCCAATTAAAGTCCATATTTCTCCATTCTGCGGTACAGTGAAGCGCGTGTCAGTCCTAGTTCGTCTGCTGCTTTAGAAATATTTCCTCCGTGCAGTTGAATGGCTTTTATCACAGCTTGTTTTTCTACTTCATCTAAGTTCAACGAATCGGCTGAAGGCGATTCATAGCCTTTCTTGCTAAACAAAAAATCGCTTTCCTGTAAAGTGTTTGAGTCCGCCATAATCACTGCCCGTTCGATGGCGTGCTGCAGTTCGCGCACGTTTCCGGGCCACGGATATTTTTTTAATTTATTGATGGCCTCCGGTGCAATAGAAAGCACTTCTTTATGATACTTGCGTGAATAAAAATTCAGGAAGTGTTGTGCCAGCAAAGGAATGTCATCAATGCGGTCGCACAAAGGCGGAATATTAATCTCTACTGTATTGATCCGGTACAACAAATCTTGTCTGAATTTTCCTTCCGTCACCATCTGGTGCAAAGGCATATTCGTAGCGCACACTAACCGAATATCTACCTCTACCGCTTGGTTAGAGCCAACCCGCGTAACCTGTCGTGATTGCAGCGCACTAAGTAATTTGCTTTGCAAATTCATACTCAAGTTTCCGATTTCGTCAAGAAAAAGAGTGCCGTGGTTAGCTAACTCAAATCGTCCGGGTCGGTCTTCGCGTGCATCAGTGAAGGCTCCTTTTTTATGCCCGAACAATTCGCTCTCGAACAACGTTTCGGTAATGGCTCCCATATCCACTGACACAAATGAATTATCTCTTCGCAAGGAGTTTTGATGGATGGCTCGTGCCACCAATTCTTTGCCCGTACCGTTCTCGCCCAATATCAATACGTTGGCATCTGTCTTGGCCACTTTTTCTATCAATCCAAATACTTCATTCAAAGCAGAACTCTTACCGATCAGGTCGCGAAAGGGCTGGCTGATCTGCTCTTCCAGCATTTGCTTTGCCTTGCGCAGCTTATCTACTTCAATGTATGATTTCTTTAATTTGATAGCCGTAGAAATGGTAGCCAGCAATTTTTCGTTTTGCCAGGGTTTCAAAATAAAATCGGTAGCGCCTTCCTTTAGTGCGCGCACGGCCATCTCCACATCGCCAAAAGCAGTGATCATAATTACGACAGCCTGTGGATCGCGTTCTTTAATCTGTTTCAGCCACTCAAATCCTTCTTTACCGCTGGTGGTATCTTTGCTGAAATTCATGTCGAGCAAAATCGCGTCATACGAGTCGTTGTTCAGTAAAAAAGGAATTTTGTTGGGGTTCTTTTCAATAATGACCTGATGATTGTATTTCTTTAACAGAATTTTGGCTGCCAGCAGCACATCCTCATCGTCATCAATCATTAATATTTTTCCGGAATCATTCACAGGTTTTAGGTTTTAATAAATAGAGATGAGAAAATCATGCCACACAACGAAAGGCGAAATTTAAGGTTAAAATCTGTTGCTTCCTGTCTTTGGGTGTACATTATTGAACAAATATGAACAGTTTTGCTACTGATCGTCCGGCTTGTCCGGGTGAAATTCGTATAGTGTTACTCCTTTTTCCCGAGCCACAATAATGCGCTCGTCAGTTACCAACAGAAATTTCTCTGTGGTTAACGGCAGTTCGCGGGTATGGTTGGAATAAATATCCCAAAATACAATTGCATCGGGACGGGTGTAAAAAAGTTCTTCACCAAAGAATCCAAAATTTTCTACTCTATGAGGAATGATCTTCATGACTTTACCCAACTCATTAAGAACAACTATTCCGTGATTCTTGTCCAACAAAAAAATAAAATGCAAGTACTCGCGCATAAATACAATGGCTGGTTTGGCTCCTATGCGAGTGGTGTCTATAACAAATTCATTCATCACACTGTTGCTGTACACATCAAATTTTTTAACAGAAAAATCGGCAGCATCCAACACCAAAAATTTATTATCATTGGTAGGGCACACCAGCAAAGGCTCAATGGCAATAGATGGATTCAGTTTAAATTCGTCTGAGACTTCAAAATTGTGATTGTAATTAACCAACCTTTCACCTGCCTGATAATAGATAAAAATTTTAGGATGAAACCAAGGCTCGAGCAATGTTGGGTTTTTTGTTTTAAGTGTGGCCATTACCTTCCCGTCAGGGTTATATTTAGTAATGCGACCATCGAATGCTAAAAAGAAATTTCCAAGCCTGTCAACAGACACATTTCTAATGACTGGCGTTCTCAATTCTTTAATTTTTTTTACTGTCTGGCTTTCAGAAATAAGTGCCAGTAAAAAAAAGAAAACAAAAGTGCAGACCCTGAGTATCATGTTGCTAAAATGATTTGAGTTCTGCCTGCTCCGTACCTAATTCAAAATAAGGACTGAAGTGTACCCATTCGCCTAAGTTGATGTAACGGCTCTGATTATTTACTTTCAAATCAAGCGGTAAATGGCGATGGCCGAAGATGTAAAAATCATGGTGTGATTTCTGTTCAATTTCTCTGCAATATTTTAAGAGGTACTCGTTTTCTTCTCCATTAAATTTTTCTCCTTTCCGGTTGTTGCTGATGCGGCTTTTACGGCTCCAGTACTGGGCTATAGCAATGCCCGTATTGGGATGAATGCGTGCAAACAGCCATTGACAAGTGCTGCTGTTGAAGAATTTTTTTAATACCATGTACCATCTGTCTCCATCGCCCAGCCCATCGCCATGGCCTACCAATATTTTTTTTTCGTTTACTTGAACCTCAATTGGGTGACGGAAAACTTTTATTCCTAACTCTTTTTCAAAATAATCGAACAGCCACATATCGTGATTGCCTGTAAAAAAAAATATCGGGATGTTGCGGTCGCGCAGTTCGGCCAGTTTGCCCTGAAAGCGGATAAAGCCTTTGGGTATAGCACGCTTGTACTCAAACCAGAAATCAAAAATATCGCCTAATAAAAATACAGCCTGCGCATCATCTTGAATTTGGTTGAGCCAGGAAACAATTTTTTTTTCGCGAACCAAACTTGTTTCAGCATCGGGAGTACCCAAATGAAAGTCGGAGGCAAAATATATTTTTTTATCCAGGGGTAACTGAATCTGCATTCCGTAAAAATATAAAAACCTGACAAGCATTCTGTGCTTGTCAGGCCTGATTGATATTAATGCCGGTTAATTTTGTACCGGTTCTTTAGGTTCTGCCACATGGGGTTCTTTCTTTGTTTCTTCCTTCGCAGAGCCGGATGTTGCACCATTATTTGAATTGGTGAACTTTTCATAGGCTGTCTGATGCGCGAATGGGCGTTTGCCAATCAGTCGCTCTAAATCAGTTTGAAATAAGATTTCCTTTTGCAGCAATTCCTTGGCTATTACTTCCAGATGTTGGCGATGTTCTACCAATAGTTTTTTAGTGCGTTCGTAGGCGCTTTCAATTATTTTTTTTGCCTCTTGGTCTATTTTTTCAGCCGTAGCATCTGAGTACGGTTTGTTAAACATATAGTCAGACTGCTTAGAATCATAGAACGACAAGTTTCCAACCTCGCGGTTCATTCCATACACCGTTACCATGCTGTAGGCCATTTTGGTGATACGCTCTAAATCGCTGAGCGCACCGGTAGAAATTTTTCCAAATATGATCTCTTCCGCAGCACGACCACCGAAGGCCATACACATTTCGTCTATCAGTTGTTCCGTCTGATACAAGAATTGTTCTTTGGGGAGATACTGTGCATACCCCAACGCAGCCACACCGCGGGGAACAATACTTACTTTCACCAACGGGTCGGCATGTTCTAAAAACCAGCCCGCTACCGCATGGCCTGCTTCATGATACGCCACAATCTGCTTCTCTTCGGGCGAGATGATTTTATTTTTCTTTTCGAGGCCACCGATTACACGGTCTATTGCATCCTGAAAGTCAATCATCTCTACTTCCTTTTTATCTCTTCGTGCGGCAATCAAGGCTGCCTCATTACAAACGTTGGCAATCTCGGCACCGGCAAAACCTGGAGTTTGAGCTGCCAGTTTTTTTACATCCACATCGCTCGACAGCTTGATTGGTTTTAAGTGCACTTTAAATATTTGCTCGCGGCCGGCAATGTCCGGTTTATCAATGCTGATTTGCCTGTCGAACCGGCCCGGTCTGAGCAATGCACTATCTAATACATCCGGGCGGTTAGTAGCCGCCAAAATAATAACACCGCTATCAGTAGCAAAACCATCCATCTCTACCAAGAGTGAGTTGAGTGTATTCTCGCGTTCATCGTTTGCCCCGGGCATAGCCCCTCTTCCTCTGGAGCGGCCAATAGCATCAATCTCATCAATGAAAACGATGCACGGTGCTTTTTCTTTGGCTTGCTTAAATAGGTCGCGCACACGGGCCGCGCCTACGCCCACAAACATTTCTACGAAATCTGAACCTGAGAGCGAAAAGAACGGTACGCCTGCTTCTCCGGCAACAGCTTTGGCTAGCAATGTTTTGCCAGTTCCGGGAGGGCCTACCAGCAGAGCTCCTTTCGGAATCTTGCCACCCAGCTTCGTAAACTTTGACGGAGTCTTTAGAAAATCTACAATCTCTTTTACTTCTTCTTTGGCTTCCTCCAACCCGGCTACGTCTTCAAAAGTAATTTTGACTTTGCTCTCGGCATCAAAAAGAGCTGCTTTAGATTTACCAATATTAAATAACTGGCCACCCGGGCCTGCACCGCCCGTCATCCTGCGCATCAGCATCCAGAAGCCAAACAACAGCAGCAACAAAATACCCCAACTGGTGATCCACTCGTAAGCACCGCCTTCTTCTACATCCAAATCAGGTGCCTCTGTGTATTTCTTTTTTAGTTCTTCATACTGGCGAATGAAACTGTCTATGGTAGCTATCTTGTAAAAATAATGAGGCCCTTCTTCTCCATGCAGCTTACTTCCTTTGTCGAGTTCAATTTTGTACTTCGTGTTTTTAAGCGCTTCGGCTTTTAAAGTAATCTCTACAATTCCATCCTTCTTTAACAAGAGCACCTTCTTGATGTCGTTGGCAGCAATCATAGACTCGAACCCGGACTTTTGGACTTCTACCAAGCCGGAAGTGCCTCTGACGTAGGTGATAAACAGGATTAAGGATGTGAGCGCCAAAATAATCCACAACTGATAGTTTGCCTTCGGTCCTTTCGGTGGCAATATTTTTTTATCTTTTCGTTCCTTGTCGGCCATGTTAGTGTTAGATAGTATGTTTAATTATTCTTCAATCTTTTCGATGCCGGCATCGCCCCACAGGCGCTCCAGTGCATAAAACTCTCGTTTGTCTTTCCTAAAAATGTGTGCCACCACGCTGATATAGTCGAGCAACACCCACTCTTTATTGTTTTTTCCTTCGCTATGCCAGGGGTTTTCTTTTCGTTCTTTATAAACCATTTCATCAATAGAATCGGCAATGGCACTTAGTTGTTTATCTGAATTGCCCGAACAAAGGACAAAGAAATCAGCCACGGCATTTTTTACTTCGCGCAAGTCCATGACAACGATATCCGTTGCCTTTTTTTCCTGCATCCCCTTCACTACCCACTCGGTTAGTTTTTCTGAATCTTGCTTTTTTTTCCTTGGCATTAACCTCTTGTGCTTTTTTAATTAAGTTGCGCGAAAGCCCGGAGGCTAAACCACAAATTTAACCAATTTCTCTTGTATAAAATCCCTGCCAACACGCTTTTCGCTGGTCAAAACTTAATTTTTGTGCCTGAATGTCAGTCCACCAATACACTGCTTGCCGAATTAGTCACAAAATCACCATTACCGGAAGGCACGGTTATGATCACCTCTCACCAAACGGCAGGCCGCGGGCAACGTGGAAACACCTGGCAAACTGTTGCCGGGCTAAACCTGACTTTCTCCATCTTGTTGAAACCAATGTTCTTAACCGTAAAACAACAATTTCAACTCACCATGGCAGTATCAGTAGCTGTTTGCCTCTTTTTAAAAAAATGTGGTTTGGAGAATGCCAAAATAAAATGGCCTAACGACATCCTGACAGACAGAGAAAAGATATGCGGCATCCTTATTGAAAATTCTATTCAGGACGAAAAAATCCAACATAGCATTATCGGTATCGGAGTAAATATCAACCAGCATGAGTTTCAGGCTGCTCGGGCCACTTCACTGTGCAGGCAAACAGGAAAAGAACATGACCTCAATGAAGTGCTACAAATACTGTTGTCCGAACTTGAGTCAGTTTATTTGCAACTGCGTGCTGGTAATAATGAATGGCTCAAATCTATGTACTTGCAACATCTATACGGAAGAAATGAATTGCTGTTATTTGAATCGCAAGGCGAAAGATTTGAAGGTGTAATTAAAGGCATAGACGAAATCGGGCGATTGGTTATTGACCGCTCAACAACCCAATCCGTTTATGCCATGAAAGAGGTAACGTTTATTTTCTGAGTGTTTACCTCAACAGGCACTTACTTGTTCTTGCCCACGTGTTCTTTGGCAAACAACATGTAATGCTGCTTGCGGGTGCTCCAATGGTAGCCCAAAGAAAAAGGCATTGGCTGAGCGCTTTTCTTAAACGCTGAATCCAACGATGCCTGATACAGGCCTCGCGCAAAATCTTCCACCGGAGGAACATAGTTGCCAAAAAACATACCTTTCCATTCGGGCTTATTTTCAAAGAAGCGGTACGGCACACCGGTATCGTCTTGAAACAAAGAGACCGCATTACTTAATACAAGAGAACGGATGTTGCTGAACTGCTTGCCATCGTGCATCAGGTAAGAGGCAGATTTTACAAAGGTGTTGTAGGGGCCGCGCTCTTTAATAAACTTCACCAACCCCGGCCTGATTTTCAGCCCGTCATTGGAAATGCTCACAGCAAAATAGTAAACCGTTTTCAGTTGCTTTGTTTCTGTGTTGCGCAGTTTAAATTTCACGCCCGGGGTTTTTACTTTGTTAATATTTTTTCCTTCGATGACTTGCTCTTTGCCGGTTGTATCGAGGCTAATGAATTTTTGTTCCAACATTTCGTAGCCGGAGCGTTCAATAAAAAAATAAAAGAGCGGCAACACACCTTTTATCTGCCACAAATCTTTTTGCATGTGATTTGTAATGAAATAACTCTTTCCAAAAATATCTCGCAGCGAGCGACCGAGGCTGTCTAAAAAACGATCGCGGTCTCTTTCAGAAATTTTTTCAAATGACGGAACTTCGCGGATAGGCTCCAGTGCTGCCATGATGTATTCTTTGGTGCGGGGGTACAAGAAATTAGCATGAAGAAAATCAGGGCCTGAGAAGGGATAAAACAATCTCAACGTATCGTTTACGGATTTAGAAAAAACATCGCGCTCCCATTCTTGCATCTTCACCAACCGGCCGGTGTACATTTTTTTCCAGTTTTCGTCCATCGAAGTGCGGTAGTCAATCCAGTATTTATCTTTTTCCAATTTAGCCAGCGAATTATTTTCTAATTGCGGAAGGCCGGCAATAAAACGGGCTACGTTGTCGAGTGCGGTATCTCTGGGTATCGCCAATTCCGCGGCTTTGCGGGCAGAATCAATTTTGGCAATAGAATCCACTCTGCGAAGAGAGTCGGCTGCGCGTTGAGTATGGGCATCTTTTTTCCCGTTACATGAGATGATGAAAACCAGACCGGATAAGACAAAAAACAAAAGAGACTTCTTCATAGGTAGAAAATTGTGGCGCAAAGATATTTTAAAATACGAAGAGAAAAAGCAACCATAGAATGACTTCGGTCAACTTATTTTTTTGAAACCCATAAATAAATCAAAAAGCCGGACAGAACGGTTGCCACGGAGTATAAAATAACCCATGGGTTTTTATCAAACTCGAAGTAGATCATCCAAAGTGTAACAGCCATAAAGAAAATAGGCACAAGAGGATATAACGGCATGCGGTACGAACTGGCAGGATATTTTTTTCGTACGATGAAAACTCCCGCCACGGTAAGCAATGTAAAAAAAGACAAACTCACCGAAATGTATTGGATGATTACTTTAAAATCGCTGACCAACACCAAAAAGATTGACCATGCGCCCTGCACTAACAAAGCGATGTAGGGCATCTCAAACCGGTTTGTGGCAGAAAATTGTTTCAACTTGGGGTAATCGTCTCCCATGGCTTCCAATACACGCGGGCCTGCAATCGTCATGGCGCTGAGCGTAGAGAGCAATGCCGTACTAAACAGCGCTGCAAAAACCGCCCCGATGGCCGGCCCAAATAATTTGAATGCCACTACATTACCAATATCATTTTTGCCTTCCAGTTCATGAAAGTCGGCTACTCTCAGAAAAGTGGCATTCAGTAAAATGTAAGATGTAACCACAACCAGAGTTCCCAAGATCAACGAGCGGGGTAAATTCTTTTCCTGATTCTCCAGGTTTCCGGCAATGTAGGCTGCGGCATTCCAGCCCGAGTAAGCATACACCACATAAACCAGCGAAACGGCAAACCCCCCGGAAAAAATCATGTCCACATCGCTCATCTGCGGCAAAAAAGTGTTGCCTGAAACAGGAGCATTGGAAATAATAAAAGGCGCTACACAAAACACCAAAATCAAAAGCAGCTTCAGGGAGGTGAGAATATTTTGAGCCAACCCTCCGGCCTTTACACCAAACCAGTGAATAGATGTAACCAATACAATGGCTGCAATAGCAATAACAGAAACAGGCACACCTATTAATTTATGGGCATACTCGCCAATGGCGATGGCCACTGCCGATATGGCTCCGGCAAACCCTACCAACAGGCTGATCCATCCGGCAGCAAACCCCACAGACGGATGATAGAGTTGCCCTAAATAGTAATATTCTCCACCCGATTTTTTAAATCTGGCGGCAATCTCAGCATAAGTAAAAGCGCCACACAAAGCCACTACCCCACCGAGTCCCCAAAGAAATAAGATGGAAAAACCCGATGGCAACGGCCCCACCTGATAACCTAATGAAGTGAATACGCCTGTGCCGATCATGTTGGCAATTACTACCGTGATACCGACTGAAAGAGAATACTGGCTTTTGGGTGTCATGTGCAAAAGGCGCGAAGATGCAAATTTTTTAATCGCCTAAAAAACGAGCAAAAGATGAATACTCCTAACGCAAAAAAAATAATACGCTAATCTACCGCTGGGCTTATACCGTTTGTTTGCCTCATGCTTTTTTTACTATTTTTAACCGAACTATTCTTTCATGCGACATTCCCTGCTCCGAAAAAAATCATTGGATCAACTGATCCAGAATACTCATTCAAATAACGGAGATGCCACACCTGCCCTGCGCAGGGTGCTGAGTGTTCGCGACCTCACCTCGATGGGAATTGCCGCAGTAATTGGTGCGGGGATTTTCTCCACCATCGGGCAGGCAGCCTACAACGGTGGCCCCGGGGTTGTCTTTCTGTTTCTCATCATTGCCGTTACCTGTGGCTTTACAGCCTTATGCTATGCCGAATTTGCCGCACGTGTGCCTGTAGCGGGCAGTGCTTACACCTACACGTATGTAACCATTGGGGAAATTGCCGCCTGGATTATCGGTTGGGCTTTGATCTTAGAATACGCCATCAGCAACGTAGTGGTTTCCATTTCGTGGAGCAGCTATTTTGTAAACCTATTGGAAGGCCTGCACATTCATTTGCCGGCCTGGATGACCACCGACCCGAAAACTGCCCATGTGTTATATGAGTCGGCCTTGGCTCAGGGCAAACCTACTGAAGCCATGGCGTGGGCAACGGCTCCTGAAATAGCCGGGAGTAAATTGATTTTAAATGTTCCGGCATTTGTGATCGTAGTGCTCATCACCATCATCGCTTACATCGGCATCAGAGAAAGTAAGAAGAGTGCCAACTGGATGGTGGCCCTCAAGCTGGCAGTGCTGGCCTTTATTGTTGGGTTGGGTGCATTCTACATAGACACCGATAACTGGAGCCCGTTTTTGCCTAACGGTTTTACAGGAGTGATGCATGGTGTGTCAGCTATTTTTTTCGCCTACATTGGTTTTGATTCCATCTCTACCACCGCAGAAGAATGTGCCAACCCACAGCGCGACATGCCGCGTGGTATGATCTACTCACTACTGATTTGCTCGGCCATTTATATTGTGGTAACCCTTACTATTGTAGGTATGGTCAACTATTCGGAGTTTAAAGATATTGCAGACCCGTTGGCTTATGTATTTGATAAAATCCATTTGCAAAAAATTGGTTACATCATCTCTGTCGGAGCAGTCATTGCCGCCACCAGTGCTATGTTGGTGTATCAACTCGGACAGCCACGGATATGGATGAGTATGAGCCGCGATGGCCTGCTGCCAAAAAAATTCAGTGTCATCCATCCCAAATTTTTGACGCCTTCGTTTGCCACCATCATTACCGGTGTGGCCGTTGCTGTGCCTGCACTGTTTATTGATATTGGATTGGTGACGGATCTTACCAGCATCGGCACGTTGTTCGCCTTTATTTTGGTATGTGCCGGTGTGCTGAAGTTGCCCCGTAGAAAAAAAATGCCGGGCGACAAATCGTTTCATCTCCCCTACATCAATGGCCGCTGGATTGTATTATTATTGCTGATCGTATTTGTCTTCGGATATCGCCACCGGATTAGTGATGCCCTTATCAACCTCACGGGCGAATCATATCAGGAAATTCTGTTCCTTGTTTTTTTACTGGCAGCTATTTTCGTGGCCGGTTTGACTTTCGTAAAAAAGCTTTCATTGATACCCGTACTTGGCCTTCTGTTTTGTCTTTATCTGATGATCGAGATTCCGGCTAAGAGTTGGCTGTTGTTCTTTTTTTGGATGACAACCGGCTTGCTGATTTATTTCAGCTACGGCCGAAAGAAAAGTAAGCTGGCCTCTTGATCTGCTTATTTTTCCAATTTGATTTTCAGTTTCTCTATTTTATAAGTGAGTGAAATCTGAAAAACCTGGTTACGAGCATACGATGTGCTGAGCGAGTGGGTAAGCACTTGCCCTTGCCCGTTGGTAGGAAAAGACGTTGAGCCGGAGTATTTGTTTATATCCGAAATACCGTTGGTATAACGAAAGGAAATACCTCCACCAAAAGGCAACTCTAATCCAGCCCCAAACCCAAATGAAAAATCGTATTGATGAATGTACCTTTTTAAATCAGCTACGGTAGGCTGGCCTACGTTTCCTTGGTTATCTACCGGCATAATGTATCCATTAGCCCCTGTAAGTCTGCTGATCTGCGGACCGGCTTGTACATATAATCCTCCTGTCAGATAATACTTAACCATCACTGGCAACTGAATGTAATTTAGTTGTGTGTAGAGATTAGAATAATAAGGTGTGGTAAAATTCTGGCCCTGGTTCGAAAAAATCAGTTCGGGTTGCAGTGCCAGATTTTTACGTCTGGCTTGTGCATATATCCCAAAATGATATCCTTGCCGTACGTTATAGCTCACCCCCACCAGTTTTCCTATCTGGCTCAAATCAAGCCCTGAAATATTCAGACCACCTTTTACCCCAAAATCTATTTGCTTTTGTGCTTCCGAAATATTGATCAACAGCACCATACCAATCAAAGTCAGCACCAACACTTTTGCGTTCATAGTTTTAATTTATTAGGTGGCAAAAATACGAAAACTGAAATGTGATAAAATAAAAAAATCCCGCTTAGCGGGATTTTTTAAAACGATCCTAAAAGAAATTACTTACCTAATTTAAACAACCGGTATCCTACCGAAGCCATGATCACTTGGTTTTTAATTTCTCCTGCAATGGCCGTGTTATTATTATTTGAAAGTCCTAGGTTGTAGCGGGCGTCAATGCTCAAGCCAAAGGGCAGATCCCAGCCTAAGCCCATGGCCAAGCTAAAGTCGTTGTTTTTTATTAATTGGGAGTAGTTTTTGGTAACGGTAACACCATTAAATGTTGAGGTGAGTTGTCCGCCCGAGGCAAACCCTAATTGCGGCCCTACCTGCAAGTTGATACCCGCAACGGTGTATAATTTAAATAAAATAGGAACATTGATGTAATCAAAGTTGGCATCAAAATTTGTTGTGCTAATTGCATAACTCGAACCTTGTTTCGAATAAAGTATCTCAGGCTGAATGCCTATTTTGCCAAGCTTAAAGAGTGCAAAAGCGCCAAAGTGGTAACCCGTACGGTTATTATAGGCACCACTTAAACTTTGGCTTCCGCTCAGATTAGCAAAATTAAGTCCTCCTTTAATACCAATGCCCACAGACTGAGCCGATACTAATTGTGATACTGAACAAGCCAAGCCGATCAGAAAAACTTTAACCATTAGTTTCATAGTAATTTGTTTTAGTTTGATTCAAAGGTAAAAAATGTTTTTATACCATTGGGTTAGTTGTCATTCTCCCACTTAAACAAACGGTAGCCAACAGAAAACTGGAACACATGATTATTAGCTCTCGATGTACCCAAGGAAGTAGTTACAAATGTGTTAGGGTAACCGGTAGAATAATAATTGATATTGGCCAACCCGATGTAATACCGTGCCGTAAGGTTCAGCCCCAAAGGCAAGTCCCACCCCAATCCAAAAACTGCGCCCGCATCGTTCGATTTAATGTATTGATTTAATGATTGTGTACTGACGGTTGGCTGGCCGGTGGCCAATGTCTGAACAGACCCCTGCGAACTTAACAGCATACCCAGTTGCGGGCCAGCCTGCAAATTAAACCCTCCGGCCACGTATGCTTTCAATATAATGGGAAATGTCAGATAGTTAATCTGAGTAGTTAGCGAAGGCATTGCGGCCGTAATAGGGTATTGAAATGTCTGGCCTTGTGCCGAGTAAACAAACTCAGGCTGGATGGCAAAATTGGAAATCTTAAACATGGTATAAATTCCGGCATGATAACCCTGAAAAAAATTAGGGTTTAAGGAGGCGGCAGAGCTGGAATTGATGCTCGCTAAATTATAGCCGGCTTTGATGCCCACATCAAAGCGGAGCGGAACTTGCGCATACCCTTTTAAACAGAACAGCAACACAACACCAGAGGCTCTCAGCACATTTTTCATAAATTTTAGAATACTTTAAGCGCGAAATTTACAAAAAGTAAGGCTCATTAAATTCCAAGCGCAGGATTTCTTCCGGTAATAGACTGATAAAAATTTAGCAACGTCAGGATATCTTGCTCCATATTTTCCGAAGCATACAAGGGCTGGCCGATAACAACTTTCTTTTTTGCATAATCAAACCCACACGGGATAATGGGTACCTGAGCTTGCCGGGCGATATAATAAAACCCTGTCTTCAACCTATCTACTTTTTTGCGGGTGCCTTCCGGGGCGATGGCCAGTATAAATTGTTCATGCCCGTTAAACAACGCTACCACCTGGCTGACCATGTCGTGCGAAGATGAACGCTCTACAGGATACCCGCCCAGCCAACGAAAGAGCCAACCAAAAGGTGGTTTAAATAATTGGCTTTTGCCCAGATATTTTGTGTTTTGCATACGCAGGATACTTCGTGCCATTACGCCCACCACAAAATCCCAGTTGCTGGTGTGGGGAGCTACTGCCACAATGTATTTTTTTAACTCAGGTGGAAACGAGCCCTCAACCGACCAGCCGGCTAGTTTGAAAAGCAACAAGTAAAAAGGGCGCAGCATATTTTTTACGATTCCATTTTCAGTTTATCAATGGCTGATCAGATTATTGAATTTAAGATTTTTTCATTTACCCAATTCGGAACTGTGAACTGAAGCG
This sequence comes from Bacteroidota bacterium, assembly GCA_018267215.1. Taxonomy (GTDB): domain Bacteria; phylum Bacteroidota; class Bacteroidia; order Cytophagales; family Cyclobacteriaceae; genus ELB16-189. Next base: position 55,900 of record JAFDYX010000026.1, on the reverse strand, counting down.
CAGGGTTCATTTCTCTTTGCATCGTTTTTATAGCGCCATCATTTCGCGCCCAAGCTCTTCGGGCAATGCCATTGTTCACATCAAAATATAACATGTTCTCTAATTTTCTTGCCGCTTCGTCTGTGCCATCCAGCAGCAAGCCAAAGCCACCATTGATTACTTCGCCCCAGCCTACACCACCTCCGTTGTGTATGGACACCCACGTAGCGCCACGGAAAGAATCGCCAATTACATTATGGATAGCCATATCGGCCGTAAAACGAGAGCCGTCATAAATATTCGATGTCTCACGATAAGGCGAATCCGTTCCTGAAACATCATGATGATCTCTTCCTAAAACAACGGAACCAATCTTTTTATTTTTGATGGCGTCATTAAATGCTTTTGCAATTTTGATTCTTCCTTTGGCATCGGCATAAAGAATACGCGCTTTTGAGCCTACCACTAATTTGTTTGCCTTTGCTGCTTTGATCCAATTAATGTTATCAGAAAGCTGCGATTGAATTTCTTGCGGTGCAGATTTTTTTATATCAGATAAAACATCAGTTGCCAATTGATCGGTGTAATCCAAATCTTCTTGCTTGCCCGAAACACAAACCCAGCGGAACGGGCCAAAGCCATAGTCAAAACACATCGGCCCCATGATGTCTTGCACATACGATGGATATTTGAAATTAATTCCATCGCTTGCCATCACGTCTGCACCCGCGCGCGATGCCTCGAGCAAAAAAGCATTTCCGTAATCGAAGAAATAAGTTCCACGTTTGGTGTGTTCATTGATTGCGGTAGCTTGTCTTCGCAACGATGCTTGCACTTGTTTCTGAAATTCTTCCGGCTGCGATGCCATCAGTTTATTCGATTCTTCAAACGATAAACCCACGGGGTAATATCCACCCGCCCATGGATTGTGCAATGATGTTTGATCAGAGCCGAGATCAATGTAAATATTTTCTTTCAAAAATTTTTCCCACACATCGACAATATTTCCCTGATACGCGATGGAAACGACCTCTTTGTTTTTCTTCGCAGTATTTACTCGCACACAAAGTTTGTCCAAATCGTTAATTACTTCATCTACCCAACCCTGCGAGTGTCTTTTCTGTGTTGCCTTTTCATTCACCTCAGCAATCACTGTAATCACACCGGCAATATTTCCAGCCTTGGGTTGCGCCCCGCTCATGCCGCCCAGTCCGGAGGTAACAAATAATTTTCCGGCCAGCCCTTCTCCATTTTTTGAAATTTTTCTCCCGGCATTTAATATCGTAATGTTGGTGCCATGCACAATTCCCTGCGGCCCAATGTACATATAGCTGCCCGCAGTCATCTGCCCATATTGTGTTACGCCCAGTGCATTATATTTTTCCCAATCATCTTGCTTCGAATAATTGGGGATCATCATGCCGTTGGTAACCACAACCCGGGGCGCTTCTTTCGATGAGGGAAACAAACCCATCGGGTGACCGGAATACATGTGCAGAGTTTGTTCATCAGTCATCGTGGCAAGGTATTTCATCGTCAATAAATACTGTGCCCAGTTTTGAAATACAGCTCCATTGCCGCCATAGGTTATCAATTCGTGCGGATGTTGTGCCACGGCCGGATCCAAATTATTTTGAATCATCACCTGAATAGCTCCGGCTTGTAAACTTTGAAATGGATAATCATTGATTGGCCGCGCAAACATTTTATACTCGGGGCGGAAGCGATACATGTAGATACGCCCGAATTTCTGAAGCTCTTCATAAAATTCTTTAGCCAAAATTTCATGATGCTTCGGGTGAAAATAGCGCAACGCGTTTTTCAGTGCAAGCTTCTTCTCCTCCACCGACAAAATATCTTTCCGCTTTGGCGCATGACTTACTGATGTATCAAATAGTTTTACTTCAGGAAGCTCGTTAGGTATTCCTTGAAGGATTTGTTCTCTGAAAGAAAGCTCAACTTTTGTCATTATTTTATTTTTGAAAGTGTTCGCGTATAAAGTTACTTTTTGTAAATTGATACCCCGCCTCAAAAATTTCTTTGGCCTTTCCTATATCAAAGACGGTAAACCGATCCATGTTAGGAGGCGCAATGGAGAGGTTGCACAGGTTTTTACTCTGCTGTGTGTTAGCATAGATAGCTATCAGCAAGCTGCGCTCAATAATGTTTTTAAAATTTTTCGGATCGAACTCTTTGCTGATTTCATTGCAGTGCGAGCCGATCAAAAAATCGCATTGATGGCGAATGCAACGGGCGGGAAGGTTATCGAGCAGGCCACCATCAGCATATACATTTCCATTGAGCGAAACCGGGTTGAATACGACCGGAATGCTGCACGAAGAAACCACGGCCGTGGCCAACTCGCCCGAGTTAAAATAAACCGCTTCGCCTTTGCGCAAGTCAGTAGCAGCAATGGTAAGAGGGATTTTCAATGTACTGAAATTATTGCCTGGTATGTTTTTCAAAATCAAATCTCGCACCCCATCCATGGTAAACAAACCCGCCATAGACCAAGCCGGGCGCACGGACTTGCGTAAACTAAGTTGGGCAACCAACTGAAAAATCTGATCGGGCTTGAGTCCCTGCGCATACAGCGATGCCACGATAGACCCCGCGCTGGTGCCTGAGATAACTGCAATTTCTACACCCATCTCTTCCAGCGCTTTTAAAACTCCGATGTGGGCAATACCGCGCGCCCCTCCTCCCGATAATGCGATGCCGATTTTCACCACCGCAAGATAATCGTTTTGCAGTTGTTCTTTTCTAATCAGTGTGGGTAATTGTCTAAAGAATGTACCCATTGTTAGACAGAAAGACCGGGCATACACAAAAGATTAAAATAAACAACGAATAAAAACAGTATGCGTGTTCGTCTACAGCCACGTAGTAGCCATAGCGCAGACGATCTGATGCGGGTTACAAATGAATGGCAAATTTTATGAAGAAAATTTCACGGGCTTAAAATTAGAGCTTGCAAAAATTACCATTTCCAAAAGACGGATTAGTAATTGGTGTAGAATTTTTAGGGAGTATTGGAAAAGATAATAACCTGATAATATCTAATGGCACTGAGGTTAAGATTAAAATATTTCTTTCCCAAGAAGATAATCAAAGAAATACATGGATAAGTTTATGGGTAAAGGCTTTGAGAGAGAAGTTTACAGTCAAATCTATAATAGCAACTGCAACGCTATGATCGGACTAAAGGTTCGATACTACGAAGAATAAAATCTATAAAAATCAACGTTTAACGCCTGCTCCATAAAAAGCACTTAACTCACATTCGGGCTTGTCTGAAAACCTCGCCCGAATTTCTTTTTCCATCCGTTCTGCTATTAGCTCAAACTCTTCTGGATTTCTGGCAGCTACCTCTTCCCCAACAGAATGGGTAGTAAAAAAGCCTTTTACCAAATCTTCAGCCGAACGGCCAATACCTTTCAATACAACCTGCTCTAATTTAGTATTGCTAAACTTACTATGAAGTAAAAAATTGTTTAGTTGCCTGGTATCATAAAGCGAAAACGGAACTAAGAAACGGCTAGTATCTTCTCCTTTAAAAAAGGGAATGACATGCTCATTAAATATAAGATTAAATATGCCTACGTTCTCAATCTTATCCCATGTACTAAATAAAAATTGGCCACCCGGTTTAAGCACCCGATAAGCCTCGTCAAAAACTTTTTGCTTATCCGGTGGAAACATGATACCAAACTGGCACACCACAAGGTCAAATGAATTTTCATTCATCGGCAAGTTTTGCATATCGGCTAAGATAAATTCTGTGGCATCAGATTGATTAAATTTTACCTGAGCGACATTCATCATATCAGGGCTAAGATCTGAAGCAACTAGTTTAACTGACGTGGGCAACTGATTGCGCAAATGGCGTGTTACGCGTCCTGTTCCGCAAGCCATTTCTAAAACCGAACCGGCATGAATGAACGAAGCCCTGCGTGCCATCTCTTTGCCATAGGGTTCAAACAAAAACGGGCCCAGATAGTTTTCGTAATAAACAGAACGGGCACCGGAAAATTTAAAAGGTTGTGATGACATACCTCGATAAATTAATTATTAACTATAAATTGACGTATCAGCTTAGTTTGATATGCTTGGCTTTCAATACGGCATTGACTTTCGGCAAATCAACTGTCAAAACATGATTCCACATCTCCGATATTTTTTTGATGGCGGGTTCTAAGTCGTTTACCGACTGATGTGTTTGCGATGTTACCGGCATATCAGTTCCCTGTAAAATACCAAAAAGCTGTTCGCACCGGGTAGCCACATTGTTTAATGACATTGCGCTCAGATCACGCCCCCAGCCCCCTGCGCCTTTTATAGAATTTATTTTCTCCTTAAATTCATTGATAGCTTTTTCAAGGCTGCCTGTAGCCTTAACTGCACCCAACTGGTTTTCCCAGTTAGCAATAGTATTCAGCGCATCTACTGATATCTTTCTTCCCTGATAACAAATCATTGACAAATCAAATTGTTCTTGCAACTGAGCCCTGGTTGATTGAACCCGTGGATCCATCTTTATCAATATTTTTTGCGTGAAGGCTTGGCCATCAACTATAAGCCTCACCTGATACTCGCCCGGCATTACCCAAGGTGAAGTTGACTCAGGCGGTGTGTCGCGATAAATAGCAGACATCGGGAAAGAAACTTCAACATCCAGCGGTTGGTATTGTATGTTCCACAAGAACCGGTGGTGGCCTTGGGTTGTTTGTAAAATTTGCTGCGGTCTGATCCAATACAGCGGAATATTTAACTCAGGAATATTGTAAGGTTTATCATTGGAAGAATAGGTTCTGATCACTTCATTCTTATCATTTAAGATTTGCAGTAACACTTCTTTAGCATTACCCTTTAGGTAATAATCAATGATGGCGCCATCTGGTGGATTTTGGCCGGCAGGTTCTTCCTGTGGCAGCGGGGTATCCGGGTTCATATTCCACCGGATACGCAAAGCAGTTTGCGGTTTGTACAATATCTGTTGTGCTGCCATTTCTTTTTTTACCTGCCTTAATGGGGTAATGTTATCCAAAATCCAAAACGACCGGCCATGAGTGCCTACCACCAAATCATCATCTTTTATCACCAAATCGCGAATTGATGTGCACGGCATATTCAAGCGCAGGCTTTGCCAATGTTCGCCATCATCGAAAGAAACATTGACAAATCGTTCGGAGCCGGCAAACAACAATCCTTTTGTCTGGGTATCTTCTTTCACAGTATTAATCGGATCGTTCGACAGTCCGCTTACAATTTCTTTCCATGTTTTTCCGCCATCTGTTGTTTTATAAATATGAGGGCGTTGATCATCTAAACGTATCCGGTTAACGGCCGCATAGGCTACATTTTTATCGAAATGACTGGCATCCATTATAGAAACTTTGCTCCACGAAGTAATTTCAGGAGGTGTTACATTAGTCCATGTTTTTCCGCCATCGCGGGTAACGTGAATCAAACCGTCATCCGTGCCTGCCCAAATCAGGTTTACATCTAAAGGAGAAGGCGCCAGGGTATAGACTACTCCCCTTCTGCGCATGGTCTTCATTTTATCATTCTTAAAAACACCGATGTTATCCGGCACATCCCAACTTTCGCGCGATAAATCGGGACTGATTACCTCCCACGAATGGCCACCTGTCTGTGTCTTAAAAATTACGTTGCCTGCAAAATATAAGGTCTTGGGATCAACTGGCGAAAACAGTACCGGAGCTGTTCTGAGAAAACGGTACTTACCGCTATGCACGGCCTCGGGTGCCACATTTTGAATCTGCCCTGTACGTTTGTCGTACTTGGTTACTTTGCCTCCGTAGATAATGTTAGGATCAAGCGGATCGGCTGCTACATAGCCATACTCCTCCACGCCTACCGGATGCCATTCGCGAAACGTAATGGCACCATCATTTCCGCGCGAAGCAATTCCCACCGATCCATTCTCCTGCTGCCCGCCATACACATTGTAGGGAAATGCATTATCGGTGCTAACATGATAAAACTGAGCCGTAGGCTGGTTGAACCAGGTGCTGAAAGTTTGCCCACCATTAACGGTAATGATAGCTCCCTGATCTACGGCAAACAGCATGATATCCGGATTGTTGGGGTTGATCCAAATGCGGTGGTAGTCATCTCCACCCGGTGCTCCCCTAATACCTGTCCAGGTCTTTCCACCGTCTTCCGATTTCCATGTTACCACATTGGCGCTAAATACGATATCGGGATTTTTAGGATGAACCTTTACTTCGGCAAAATCAGAACCGCGACTCCAATGCCTTCCATCGGCCGACACCCTCATCCATGTTTCGCCTGCATCATCCGAGCGATAAATCCCACCATGATCACCCGCATCTACGGTAGCATACATTCTGTTGGAATTGCTGGGGGCAATACAAAAACCGATGCGCCCCAGCCCTTGCTCGAAAGTGGGCAAGCCATTGGAAATTTTCTTCCAGTTTGTACCTCCATCTGTTGATTTGTATAAACCACTGCCAGGCCCTTGCCAGGCTCCGTTCTCCCACGGCCCTTGGCGAGACGACCATAGATCGGCAAACACAATATTGGAATTGTTTGGGTCAACAGTTACTTGCACTGCTCCCGTATTTTCATCTATGTACAATACTTTCTGCCAAGACGCGCCTCCATCTGTGCTTCTGAACACACCACGTTCAGCATTGGCACCATAGGGATGGCCGAGCACGGCAGCAAATATTTTATTTTCATTGAGCGGGTCAACCGCTAAACCACCAATTTGTTGTGCATCATTCAACCCGATATGTTTCCATGTTTTTCCGGCATCAACTGATTTATACATTCCATCGCCTACCGAGAGGTCAGGGCGCTGCACACCCTCTCCGCTACCTACATAAATTACGTTGGGGTTAGACGGAGCCACCACAATATCGCCAATAGAGCCCGTGGGCTGGTCGTCAAAAATAGGATCCCACGTTCTTCCATAATCGGTAGTTTTCCAAACACCGCCATTATTGGTGGCCATATAAAATACATTGGGCTGTTGTGGCACACCTACTGCGCCAATGGTTCGCCCCGCCCGATGCGGGCCTATCATACGCCACTTCATATCGTGAATGAGGGCAGGATCAACTTGTGCAATCGATGCAACTGTGTTGAATAACAGAAAAATGATCAATAGTTTTTTCATAGAATTGGATAGTGCAGGAAGGTAAAAATATTCTTTAACGAAGACAACAAAAATTTCTTCATCGGTTTATGTGTTTTGTTATCTTCGCAATCAAATTTATGCCCGATGAAAACAGTGAATGACATCAATTTTAAAAACAAACGTGCGCTCATCCGTGTTGATTTTAATGTGCCCTTGGATAAAAGCTTTCATGTTACCGATGACAACCGCATCCGTGCTACCATTCCTACATTGAAAAAAATATTGAGTGATGGAGGCAGTTGCGTTTTGATGTCGCACTTAGGCAGGCCGAAGGAAGGACCGGAAGAAAAATATTCTTTGAAGCACACCATTAAAACCACTGAGCATCTGCTGGGCACTACGGTAAAATTTGCCGGTGACTGTGTCGGTGAAGATGCATTTGCTCAATCTTCATCACTAAAACCGGGTGAAGTGCTGCTGTTGGAGAACCTTCGTTTTTATAAACAAGAAGAAAAAGGAGATTTAACCTTTGCAGAAAAATTATCGAAGCACGGTGATATCTATGTAAACGATGCCTTCGGCACAGCACACCGTGCGCACGCCAGCACCACCATTGTAGCACAATTTTTTAAAGAGAAGTGCGCGGGATTGGTAATGGCTGCAGAGCTGAGCAACGCAAAAAAAGTTTTGGAGAATGCCGCCAAACCGTTTACTGCCATCATGGGCGGAGCCAAAATATCAGATAAAATTTTAATCATCGAAAAGCTGCTCGATAAAGTAAACCACCTCATCATAGGCGGAGGTATGGCCTATACATTTTTTAAAGCATTAGGAGGAAACATCGGTAAGTCGCTGGTAGAAGAAGACAAACTGGAGTTGGCCAAAGAACTGATTCAAAAAGCAAAAAATAAAGGTGTAGAATTGCACCTCCCGATTGACTCGGTCATTGCCGATCAATTCGATGCTCAAGCCCATACCGACATTGCCAACAACAACGCCATTAAACCCGACTGGATGGGCTTAGATATCGGCCCGCAAGCGTGCCAGGTTTTCAGTAACGTAATTGAAAACTCAAAAACTATTTTATGGAATGGCCCGATGGGTGTCTTTGAAATGGAGAAATTCGAAAAAGGTACTAAGACAATTGCCGAAGCCGTAGTACGTGCAACGGGCAAAGGCGCTTTTTCATTAATAGGAGGTGGCGATTCGGCAGCCGCAGTGGCTAAATTCGGTTTCGAAGAAAAGGTAAGTTATGTTTCTACCGGAGGTGGCGCTTTGCTGGAATATTTTGAAGGCAAAATATTGCCGGGCGTAAAAGCGTTAGAGTAATTTTCGGTTGATGGTGATTTTGTAAAATCACACATCAAAAATCTTAAATGTCTCCCAACTGTGGGCGGATGATTACCTCTTCCACCACACTCCTATCAGAAATTGAATAAGCATTGAAGATAACTTCGGCTACATCTTCAGGTTTCATGAAACGATCTTCCGGAAGATCAACCCCATCCCAACTGGCAGTTTTGGTTGCTCCTGGCAGTACGGCTGTTACCCTGATCCCATGAGGTTTCATTTCTTCGCGCAACACTTTAGAAAATCCCAACAGTGCAAATTTAGATATGGTATAAGAGCCTCCATGAGGGTAAGCGATGATGCTGGCAATAGAACACATATTAAAGATATGACCATTCTTGTTTCTCTTCATAGCGTCAATTAGTCCTCTCGTCAGGTAGTAGGCGCTGTAAACATTCGATTCCATCAGGCTTTCTAAAGCTCCCTCTTTCTCTGACATCGTTTCTCCTGATAAAAAATAACCAGCGTTATTAACCAACACAGCAACAGGCTGCTGAATAGCCAGAACAAAATAGCAAAAATCTTTTACCTGCGCTCGGTCAGACATATCCGTCTGTTTAATGTGGACAAGAATTTTATATTTCTTCTCCATATCATTTTTAATCTGTCGAAGTTCATCTCCGTTGCGTGCACAAATGGCTATGTTATATCCGGCACGGGCAAAACGCTCGGCTACCGCCTTTCCTATCCCTTTGGTAGCGCCAGAGACCACAACTAATTCGTTCATGATAAATTATTTATCTTTGGGCAATATACTACATCGTCATCTTGAATGAAAAATTTCAGTTCATCGTCTATGATTAATCCAGCATTCAGATGAAAGGATTCGGTCGTTATGTTATCTTCCTTGGCTCGTTGTTTGTCAGGCGAGAGTCGTTTAAAACATACTACAAATTAGTGCTGGAAGAGTGCGTTCAGATAGGTGTGAACTCTGCTTTTCTTTTTATGTTGGTTTCTACTTTTATCGGAGCGGTAACTACGGTGCAAACGGCTTTCAACATGGTCAATCCGCTCATTCCACGTTTTGTTATATCTCAGGTTGTGCGTGAAATGACGGTGCTTGAACTTGCTCCTACCGTTATGGCGCTGATCTATGCAGGTAAAATAGGATCCAGCATGGCAGGCGGATTAGGCACCATGCGCATCACAGAGCAAATTGATGCGCTTGAGGTCATGGGCATCAATTCATCCTCCTACTTGGTACTTCCTAAAATTATTGCCTCCATGCTCATGTACCCCATGCTTGTCATTTTATCGGGCGTGTGTTCGTTGGTGGGTGGATACATCGTGGGTACATTCATTCATATTGTTACACCCAACGAATATGTTGCAGGGCTTCGCTTCGCATTTAACCCTACCGAAATATCTGTTGCGCTCATCAAAGGTATAGTCTTCGCTTTTCTAATTGCATCCATTTCCTCGTTCAAAGGATATTTTACAAAAGGAGGTGCGTTAGAAGTAGGCATTGCCACCACCGAAGCAGTAACAACCAGCGTGATTGCCATTCTGCTGATGGATTATTTCCTTGTCAATATTCTATTGTAATGATTAAGATCAAAGACATATCTAAGACATTTGGCAAAAAAATAGTCTTGCAAAACATTAATGCCGAATTTGAAAAAGGGAAAACCAATTTGATTATTGGTGCCAGCGGAACAGGTAAAAGCGTGCTGCTTAAATGTATCGTTGGATTAATCAAACCAGATGATGGCTGGGTTTATTATGATTTAAGAAATTTTACTGAAGCCGATAAAGAAACGAAATCTGAAATACGCAGGGAGATAGGCATGCTCTTCCAAGGCGGGGCTTTGTTTGACTCTAAGAATGTAGAAGACAATGTAATGTTCCCCTTAGATGTCCTCACGAAGATGTCTTACGATGAAAAACTAGACCGTGCCAATCATTGCTTAAAGCGTGTCGGGTTGGAAAACGTTAATAAAAAATACATATCAGAAATCAGTGGTGGCATGAAGAAACGGGTAGGTATTGCCCGGGCGATTGTCAACAACCCCAATTACTTATTTTGCGATGAGCCCAACTCCGGCCTCGATCCGCAAACTTCTGTTTTAATTGACGAGCTTATCAGCGAAATAACACATGAGTTGGACATCACTACCATTGTAGTTACCCACGACATGAATTCTGTGATGGGGATAGGCGAAAAAATTATTTTTTTGTACAAAGGCATGAAGTTATGGGAAGGTCACCACAAAGACATTACCCACTCCAACGTTCCCGAATTAGACGATTTTGTTTTCGCCAACAAAGTGATGAGTAAAATGCGAGACGGGAAAGTTTAAGCTCGTTTCAGTCGAATAAAAAATGTTGTTCCATCTGTCGAAGTATTATACCAGATGGCGCCTTCCATTTGTTCTATCCCCCGCTTGGCGATTGCAAGCCCCAACCCAGAGCCTGATTTTTTGGTAGTGAAGTGTGGTAAAAAAATTTTATCAACCATATCGGGGCTGATGCCTGTGCCATTGTCTTTCACAGAGATCACCACTCCTTCACTATCAGTAGTTAAAAATATTTCAACTCTAACAGGCTTGCCCCTGTCGCCTGACTGAAGTGCATTTAAAACAATATTTGAAATACTCCGGGTTAACAATGGCTCATCCGACCATACATAAAAAGTTTCTGTTCCATTTTGATAAAGTACCATGCCCATTGAATGGTTCTGAAAAAGTGTTGCTATATCACTTAATACTTTAGTTAAATTCACCTTCGACATAACCGGTTGAGGCATGGTAGCAAAGGCGCTGAAAGAGTTAGCTATCTCATTAAGCACGTTCAGTTGTGTTAAAAGTGTTTTCAAAGATGGGCCGATCCGTTCTTTCGTATATGCATCTTCTGTCTCCATTTGCTCGAGCCGCTGCAAGGTAAGCTTCATCGGTGTAAGTGGATTTTTAATCTCATGGGCTACTTGTTGGGCTATCTCACGCCAGGCGCTCTCCTTTTGGGTGCGTGCGAGTTCGTTTCTGCTGGCTGCCAGATTTTCAATCATCCGGTTATACTCTGTTATTAGCCGGCCAATTTCATCATGGGGTTTCCATTCAATCGGTTTATTGCCCGTCAGCTTGGTTTCGTTCAATTTTTTAGTAATAAACTGCAAAGGGGCTATCAACCGTCTAACAGACGACTCAGTTGCTAGTGAAAACAAAATGAAAACAATGGTAAACGTAATTAAAATATTAGCCAGTAGATTAACTTTTAAATTTCCGGCTGTAGGTTCGAAAAAAGGCAACTCTAAAATACCAGCCAGTTTATGTCGGTTATTGTGAATGGCAAAGAAACGGCTGTTGTATTCTAATGTTCCGATACGATGCTTTAACTCGAATGTCATATACCGCTGCCCGGCTATTGTTTCAAATGCCAGCCTGTCAATCAAGGGCATAGTCAGTTGATTTTGAAAAAGGGATGGCTGATTGGTTTTTACTAAGTGCCCCTCTGCATCATAGAGGTTAACATCCATTTCAGCAGGGGAAACCAGCTCCTTCCATTTCGTCTCTTGCATCTGTTTGGCACTGTCACTTGAAGAATCAAAAAATAAAGACAACCGCTCCGTAAAATAGATACCCTTGTTATTTATCTCCTTTTCTTGTTCAGATTCATTTGATTGAGAAATCATGCGCAAACTGATAATACTTACCGCCAGTAACGGTAGGCCAAATGAGAGGTAAGCAAAAAAGCGAATGCGCGTTGAGTAATTGACTGAAGACCGGCTAAGTGTGCGTTTTAAAAAATGAAAGATAAAGAAGGTAAAAGACAAGGCTACACCGATAACAAATAGAAAAGAAAAATTGGCTGCCACCAGAAAAAAACGTGCCTGCTTGGCCGCCACCACCACAGCAAGGTTTGTTTCGTCTTCGGCTCCGGCAAATAAATATCCGCCTACGGCTTTTCCCTTACTGTATAATTCACCATCAAAAAGACGATCCGGGTCAACATCACGCAAAAAATTCATTTCACCAAATTGATCAAGCAAGCCGGTTTGATTGTAAAAAGCATAGCTATAATCATTGTTTCGGATAGACCGGGCAAAACGGCTGTCGAGTGTCAGCTCTGGATAGACACGATCAGAGAAAGCTTTTGTTAAATACAAATGAACCAAGGCATATCCTTGTACAATATTGTTTCTTTTAACAGGGACTACGGCTGTGTAATGTCTGAGCACCTCTGCATTACGCCTTCGGATGAGGTAAATTCCTGCGTATGCTGTAGAATTGGATTGCCCTTCAATTTTTTTTAAGGCCGTGGCAAAATCATCTGTGTTAAGCCCATCTACCGGCAACCCGTCTGCCTGAAACAAGTCTATACTAATTTTGTAGCGATCCAGATATTCGTTTGACAAAAGCTTAGTCATGCGCTGTCTCTCTTGTGAATACAGGATAGGATTATTCTTTTTAAAATAACCGGTTGAATCACGAGCTATCTGGGGTATCTGTTTGGATAGCAGGTATTCAGCCAGCACATCGTTTGATATTAAATTATTTGCCGCCCGAAGCATTAATTTTAATTTTCTTTCCTCAGAAAACCGAACCGTAACCCAAGTAGCCTGAACGGAGTAAAAAAATATAATCAGCAGTAGTACAGGAAAACTACTGTATGCTCCATCTTCAGCCGGTTCAATACCGGAAGTAAAAAGTAGGATTAAAAAATAAACAGACCCAATCAAAAAAGTAGGCCAGTAATTAAGTTGTGAGATAATAAAATAACATAAAAAAATAAAAGCACCTGAAAGAGTAATAATTATAAAATATTTCTGAGCAACCAGCCTTTTAACAAATTGAATACAGACCGATACCACAAAAAAGGAACTTAAACATCCAAGCGCAAAGGCAACAACTACTGCCAGCTGGAGTAACGTAAAAGGTGTTATTGATGTAATATCAAAAGAAAGTGAAGAATCATGAAAAATGGCTTCTATAAAAAGGTTGGGAAAAAGAAATGCAAAGTAAGCTGCTGCCACTACAACTACTGCCAGCAAAGATTCCCGCCAAGAAGTTTGGTAAGAGAATAGTGGTATCTTGATCCGATCTATATTAAAAAATAAATAGGCGCACGCCACTGTCACTACCACCGAGTTTAACAAAAAATCGCCAGCCGATGCATTAAATGAAGAAGAGGCAAAATAGCGTGGGTCGAAAAAATCAGACTTAATCCACCTCGATGGAAAAGAAAATGTTACCATAGAAATTCTGAGCAACACCAACACCCCAGACAGGATTAAAAAACCTTCTGTGTGTTTTTCTATTTTATGAAAATACCTTACAGACCTGTAGAGAAACAGCAGTAAAAAAACAATGGAACCAACTGCTAACCAAACAGAAAATAAATTTTCCGGATGCATAACATCAGGAATTTGTAAACGCAAACGAATACCTTCCACCATCACAGATGGGTTTTCTCCTTTCGGCTCTGCCTTAACGGCAATTCCGTCCGCAGGGAATATATTTCTATTCCACTCTGCCGCCAGATATCTATTTTCGAGTGAATATCCTTTTCTCAACACAATCACTCCCACCAAAAAGCGGTTTGGTGTAATGTATTTTTTAAACAATAAAAAATCAGATGTAATGCTTTGTGCCAACTTCCACTCAAAATTACCCCGCACATCGCTCAACCGGATAGGTACATCTGTTTGGCTCCACATCTTAATAGTATCATTTTCAAAAAGAAAAAAGGGAAACTTTAATGACGACCAGCGTAAATCAGGGTCGCTTTCAATATGCGATGCCTCTTGTTTTAGCAGCTTAGTTGTTGCAGCCAAACGGGATTCAACCTGGCGGCTAAGTGATGAAACAGAAAAACTTCGTTGCTCAAAGTGGTCGGAAAGCATTGCCCCGGCCAATAATATAAAAGACGTAAAAAGAATGCCAGCATTTTTGAGCATTAACCAAAGGTAGTAAACAAAAAATATTTTAGTCGCGATTTCTCAACCCACCAAAACAGTACAAAAATAAAATACGTGAGTAACGGAAACTGACAGGAATGAAGAGTATAGATAATGCAACAATGGCCGTAAAATAAACCCAGTCGGGCGGATCGTAAAAATGATATAGCACCAATGATACAGCTATAAACAAGGCTATGGTAAAAGCATAGCTGATGTACATAGCACCAAAATAAAAACCCGGCTCAGGCTCAAAAGGAGCTTCGCACTTTTTGCAAACACGATTCATCTCACCCATGCGGGTAAGATAAAACATTGGGTATTTAAACATCTTGCCTTGACGGCAACGCGGACACCTACCTTGCCCGATAGCTTTGAACAGATTTGTTTGCATTTCGTTTACTGGTACGATACCAAAAAAAGGCTAATAGGCTTACAAATAAATAAGGAGCCACAAACAGATAGAGGATACCAAAATTAATTCCCGCAGCTATACCGATATTGCCATTGCTGAGGTTATTCTCTAATGTAGCCCGGCACATAGCACATTGGGCAGGTACTAATAACGAATGACTCATCAAGAAGGCGAGAATAAAAAGAAATTTTAATTTCATGGGTAGTAAGGCCTGATCATCACATAAACCAACACACCCGTAACAGCTACATATAACCACAACGGGAAAGTAAATTTAGCCAAACGTTTATGTCTTTCAAAATTGCCGGCTAGCGCTCTGGAAAACGTCAATAAAATAAGGGGAATCACTGCTATAGAAAGAATAATGTGTGTCGCCAGAATAAAATAATAAACATACTTTATCATACCTACCCCACCGTAATGAGTTTCGGTAGATGTAGCATGATACAACAGATACATCAACAAAAACAAAGCGGATAAACCCAGGCAAGTTATATTGATTACTTCATGCCTCTTTCTTTTTCCTTGCCGAATGGAGACAACCGAAATAACAAGCAGCACAGCTGTCAGCGCATTAATAGAAGCATAGATGGGTGGCAAAAAAGAAAAATCATACCCCTTCATTTTTACTCTAAACAAAAGAGCAACGGCTATCGGAATAGCAATAGATAAGAGCGTAATCAACTTTTTATATGGCTCAGGCTTATTCATATCAATATTTTTTGGTAAGGATAGCCATTTCAACGATCAAACGATCCATATCATCACGATGGTGAAGCGCATAGTAACCCCTAATTCGTTTCTGGTTATCAACCAGAACAGCCGTCCATGGTTTTTTTAGAAATAAAATACAGTTTTTTATCTTCAACGAATCGGTCATGTCTTTTGTAAAAATGATTTGCCAATCCTTTCCTGTAAAATCTTCTTTAAGCCTGCTCACAAAACTCTCATCACCTCCGACAATCAGGTTGGCGCCCATCAGCGTATTTACTTTAAAAATAGAGTCTGGCAAAATATACTGGCCTTTGGAATGAAGGGCTTCGCACTGAAGTGAATCCGGAACGCCATTCACAAACTGGATGGGGATATCAAATTCGTTTCTGCCGAAAAATTTAAGAAAAAGAAAAACCAAAATTGGTAACAGCAATGCTAAAAAAAGAAAAATATATTTTTTTTTCATATTGAACTGATCGCAAAAAAAAAGCTAAAGTTTAAACTTTAGCTTTTGTGTTTACTATTGTACAAAATTTTAACGCAAGAAATTGATATCAGACATTTTCATTCCTTCAAATACCAACGCACCTATCATCCAACTGATAAATATGACAGGGAACAAAATTGCCCAAATCAACACTTTTACTTCATGCCTCAGATGCATAAACTCACCAACGATGTAGGTCGCCTTTACGATAGTCATCACCACAAAAATGAACGTTTTCATGCTTCCATGGTGCATGGTGAAAGCTACAATAAATTCGAAAATAGTGATGACCAGCAGGATACCTGCTACCTTCCACAGGTGCATAATTTTTTCTTTGTTGGGAGGAGCTACTATAACCTCCGGCTCGTGCGAGTGATGTGCCATGTTATATTATATTTTTTTTAAACGAGGTAATAAAAAGTGAATACAAATACCCAAACTAAATCTACAAAGTGCCAATATAACCCAACTTTTTCAACCATCTCATAGCTTCCTCTGCGGTCATACATACCTGTTACGGTTCGGTAGTAGATCAAGAAATTCAACATAACTCCACTGAATACGTGAAAACCGTGGAAGCCGGTGATAAAGAAAAAGAAATCGGCAAAAGCCTGAGGGCCGTATTGGTTTTCGTGCATATTGGCTCCATGGATTACGCGGGTAGTCCAACTGCCATTCACAAATTCTTTTATCGTTGTTCCGGCATCAGTACCAATAATGAAGTGCGTCCACTCCCACGCCTGACAGCTTAAAAAAGTTACACCACCCAAAATCGTCCACAACATCCACTTCTCAACTGCTTTCCTGTCCATCCGGTGTCCGGCTTCTACAGCCAACACCATCGTAACGCTCGACATGATCAGAACAAAAGTCATAATACCTACAAATACCAGCGGCAATTCTACACCGTGGAAAAAAGGTACAGCCTCAAACACTCGCTCTGGTACTGGCCAGTATTCATGCGAAAACACAAACTTGGCATGATCACCCGTAAAAGCCTGATGCTGAGAACGGATCAATCCGTAAGACACCAGTAGTCCGGAAAAGGTGAATGCATCCGACAAAAGAAAAAACCACATCATGAGTTTGCCGTAGCTCACCCCCATGGGTGATACCCCGCCATCCCACTCTGTCCTGCCCGGAATTGTTGCTGCTGTTGATTGTGACATGTTAATTAGTTTACCTGTACAATATTAAGAAGATGAATAAATATAGCCAAAGACCTCCTAAAAAATGCCAGTACGTGGTACACATTTCCATCTTGGTCATATTTTTAGAAGATACATTTCCTTTAAAAACGGCCGCCAGTATGATGAATAAAAAAGCGATGGCACTGATCAGATGAAGTCCATGAAGTCCTGTAATAACATAAAGAAATGAGCCCGAGGGGTTGCCCACTAAATAGATATTGGATGCAACCAACTGCTGCCACCCCATAAACTGACCCGCTAAAAAAACAACACCTAAAACTGACGTGAGTGTGATAAACAATTTGCTTTGCTGTACTCTATCTCTTTTTGAAGCACGGTAAGCCAACTGCATGGTTACACTGCTTGCTACAATCACAAATGACGTAACATAAAAAGAAAAAGGCAGTTCAAAGTAAACCCAATTGCCTTCAGCCTGGCGTACGATGTAGGCGGAGGTAATTGCCATGAACAACATCATCACCGTAGAAAGAAAAAGCCACATCCCAAATTTTTTGGGATCCATGGAAAGAGATCTTTTCGGCTCCTCTACAATACGTAAATCAACAGTGTTTTCCATGTTTAAACTTTATCTAACAAATAGGCAATCTGCACAATTGGCAAATACAAAAAAGAACCAAACATAATACGCATAGCCGATTGTCTATTGCCTGTTTTCATTAAAGAAAATGTCTGTGCAAAGAAAGCTACTCCGCATACTGTAGCTACAATGGCAGAGTTTAATCCGGTCAATCCGAAACGAGTCGGCAGTAAGCCCAACGGGATTAAGAACATGGTGTAGATCATAATTTGAATAGCCGTATTCAAATCTTTTCCACCACCTGACGGAAGCAATTTAAAGCCTGCCTTTTTGTAATCATCATCAGCTACCCAGGCAATAGCCCAAAAATGAGGAAACTGCCAAATAAATTGGATGCCAAAGATAATCATGGCTTCGTGGCTGATCGTGCCGGTGGCGGCAATCCATCCGAGCAAAGGAGGTAAAGCCCCGGGAATAGCTCCTACAAAAACTGCAATGGGTCCTACTCTTTTTAAAGGTGTGTACACAAAACTATATAGTATCATAGATACTAACGACAACACCACTGTTAATGTATTTGTGTAAATGGAAAGGATAAGCAAACTAGCAACAATACAAACGACAGCAAAATAGATAGCCTGCCTTACTGACACGCGGCCTGTGGGGATGGGCCTGTGCATGGTTCGCTTCATTACTTTATCAAAATCCTTTTCTAATATCTGATTGATGCAACCCGAGCCACCCGATAATAAAAAGCCACCTACTGTCAGCATAATCAACTTACCCCAGCCTACATGACCATGTGTAGCTAAGCCATAACCAAACGCACATGAGAATGCTACCAACAGAGATAATCTAAACTTCAAAAGCTCAACGAATGCCTTTGCCTTGAATAAGAGGTTAACAAAAATGGATTGGGCTGCGATCATTTCACTTTAAGCGCTAACTAATCTTTAAACAATCCTAGTAACAAGTTCAAACTGCAAGAAACCCGACCGTTTGTTGTTAATGGATATCTTGCTATTATCTAATGATGTTTCTTTTCTTCAACATGAATGGTGGCATCCATCCCCTCCAACTTAATCAGCTCATTCTCATGGGGTAAATTCGATTCAGGGGTTTCTGAATACGGAATATGTTGCGGAATAAAATCTTCTTTAGCACCCGGCTTGCTGTAATCATAAGGCCAACGATAGACTGTCGGGATTTCGCCAGGCCAATTGCCATGGCCAGGGAAGCGTGGTGTCGTCCACTCCAAAGCATTTGATTCCCAAGGATTGGCAGGTGCTAACTTGCCTCTGAAAATGCTGTATATAAAATTGAATACGAATATAAACTGAGTAAAGAATGTAACAATGGCTGCAATAGAAACCAGCAAATTCAAATCGGTGAACCCACTAAATGTTTCAAAATTCGTCCATGTGTAATAACGTCTGGGGAATCCCGCAATGCCTATGTAGTGCATCGGGAAAAATATCAAATACCCTCCAATAAATGTAAGCCAGAAGTGGATGTACCCGAGTTTTTCATTCATCATACGCCCAAACATTTTTGGGAACCAGTGATATACCCCGGCAAACATACCAAAGAAGGCAGCAACTCCCATTACCAAGTGAAAGTGAGCAACTATAAAATATGTGTCATGTAGCTGAATATCTACTGCCGAGTTACCCACAAACAAGCCTGTAATTCCTCCTGTGAGGAAATAAGATACCATACCAATAGAGAAGAGCATGGCAGGCGTAAAGCGTATGTTGCCTCGCCACATGGTTGTTACGTAATTAAATATTTTCACCGCAGATGGTATCGCAATAATCAATGTCAACAGGGTAAAGATTGAACCCAAGAATGGATTCATACCCGTTACAAACATGTGGTGTGCCCACACCACAAAAGAAAGAATGGCAATGAAAAGCAATGAACCAACCATTGCTTTGTAACCAAAAATCGGTTTACGTGAATTGGTAGAGATAATTTCAGAAGTAATTCCCAAAGAAGGTAATATCACAATGTACACTTCGGGGTGTCCTAAAAACCAAAATAAATGCTGGAAGAGAATAGGGCTCCCACCCTGATTAGGCAATGCTTCACCTCCAATATAGATATCAGAGAGATAAAAACTGGTACCAAACCCTCTGTCAAAAATCAATAGCAATACAGCAGCAAAAAGAACCGGAAACGATAAAACGCCTATGATAGCTGTAAAAAAGAATGCCCATATAGTAAGTGGTAGTTTGGTAAACGACATACCTACTGTGCGAAGGTTAATAACTGTTGTGATGTAATTGATGCTACCCAATAAAGAACTCACAATGAAAAACGCCATAGACACAAGCCAAAGCGTCATACCCAGTCCGGAACCTGAGATAGCCTGTGGCAGGGCACTTAAAGGCGGATAAATTGTCCACCCGCCACCGGCAGGCCCGGTGGAGAGAAAAAGTGACGTGAACATGATACTACTCGAAAGGAAGAAAAACCAATACGAAAGCATATTCATAAAACCGGAAGCCATATCTCTAGCTCCAATTTGCAAGGGTATTAAAAAGTTGCTAAAAGTCCCGCTCAACCCGGCAGTCAATACAAAAAATACCATGATTGTGCCGTGCATAGTAACTAACGCCAGATAAAATTCAGGGTCAATCTTACCATCTGCCGTAAGCCATCCTCCCAACAATGGTTTTAACCAACTCAGATTGGCATCAGGAAAACCCAACTGTAACCTAAAAAGTACAGAAAGAAGACCACCAATCAACGCCCACGCCATACCGGTGATCAGGAATTGTTTGGCTATGACTTTATGATCTTCACTAAAGATATAAGTAGTCCAAAAATTGCCATGGTGTTCATGACCATGATCCTCGTGCGAATGATTCTCCATTGTTGACATAATTTATTTCAGTGAAACTGAATTAGTTGCTTGTATTCCATTTATTGGTAATCCGGCTTTAATAGCTGCTGCATCTTTCAAATTATCCGGCACATATTTCATGTAGTCTGGATTTTGCTTGAGCCATGACTCTTGTGCTGCCATCCATTTTTCATACTCATCGGGCTCCACTACCACTACCGGAAAACGCATAGAGAAGTGTCCGCGTCCACAAAGCTCAGTACAAGCCATTTCATAATTGAAATTAGCATTACCTGTTTCTGTGCGCATTTCTTCTGTTGTTTTTGTGGGTGTAAACTTAAATTGAGTTTCCATACCGGGCACCGCATCCATCTTTACTCTGAAGTGGGGCAGAAATACGCTGTGAATAACATCCTTTGCCCGTATCTTCAACAACACTTCTTTGCCTTTAGGCAAATACAAAGTCAGCGACTTAAAGTCATCAAAAGAATTTTTGTCGGTCAGGTCTAAACCAAATTCGTTAGACGCATCAATCAATTTGTAATTTTGATGTCCCAGTTCTCTGTCTTTTACCCCTGGGTATCGGGCTGTCCATGCAAACTGCTGTCCCACCATTTCAATAATGTATGCATCTTTCGAGGCAGGGCCGGTAATATCGCCCCACACCCGCAATCCTTTAATGATGAGTAATGCCAAAACAATGGCCGGAATAGCAGTCCAAATAATTTCCAAATAATGGTTGTCGGCAAAAAAGGCTGCTCTTCTATTTTTATCGTACCGATAAATGTAGGTAAACCAAAACATAGCGATAAAAATGACCGTAAATGCAACAACGGTAATCGCCATGGTGATCCAAAATAAATTATCAGTGGCTACACCATGCTCAGAAGCTACAGGGAGATCATACGAGCTGAAATGTTTAAATGAATAATAATAAAACCAGCCCAACCCAAGGATCATGAAGATCAGGAGCAAAATAGCATTGATGTTATTCCAAGAATTATCTTCTTTCTTTTCTTTGGCTACATCCATGAGTCTTCCTATCCGGAAAATCATAAGCAGGATGCCTATTACCAAAACAACCCCCAAACCAATAATCATATTCATAATGTCGTCTTTTTAAAGTATGCTTAAATATGATAATGTAAACTTTCTTCCATAAAAGGATGGTGCTTGGCCACTAATTGCATTTTTGAAAGTGCACTTAACACCACGAATAAGAATACAACCGTAAATATCAAACCCATGCCAATTTCCAAAAAGCCCATGCCTCCCTCAAGTTTCATGACACCGGGGGTTACCATGTTATAAAAATCAAACCAATGTCCGATAATCACAATAAAGCAAACTACCTTCAACATAGATTCGTGTCGCTTGGAATCGCGAGTCATTAGCAATAGGAAGGGGAAGACAAAATTTAAAAACAGATTAGCATAAAATATCCAGTTATATGGAGCCGTGTGCATCTGATTGATGAAGTAAATAGTTTCTTCAGGGATGTTGGCATAGTAGATCAACAAAAACTGACCAAACCAGATATAAGTCCAGAAAATACTGAATGCAAAAATAAATTTACCTAAGTCATGCAGGTGATTAGCGTTTACTACCTTCAGGTATCCGGCATCTTTCAGATAAATAACAATGAGCGTTATTGCTGTCAATCCTGTTACCCACCAGCTGGCAAATACATACCAACCGAACATGGTGCTGTACCAGTGTGTATCTATGCTCATCACCCAATCCCAAGCTGCTATAGATGAGGATACTGCAAAAATCACTAAAAAGATGGCTGAAAATTTTCTGGCTTTAAACCAATGTGTTGATCCACCATTCAAATCTTCTGCCAGCATTTCTTTTTTAATCCAGGCAAAAAAGAGATACCACAAGCCAAAAAACAAAACCATTCTTAAAAAGAAGAAGATCGGAAATCCACCATGTTGTAATGGCCAATAAAAGAACCCTCCTTTTCCATCTATAATAGGGTCGTACGATTTACTGGATTTATCGAACAAATCTGCATGTGTCCAATGAAAGATATCAGACTTCGCCACAAACCATACTAAAATCATGATAATACCACCTACTAGAATCCAACTTCCCATGGCTAGCGGTATGCGTTTAATCGGGGCAGACCAGCCGGCTTGTGCAGCATACTGTATGGCCACAAAAAACAAACCTATTATTCCAAGTCCTATAAAAAATATGTTGTTATGCCAAACAGCAGCATAAACCCTTTTCAACCAAACAGGGCTTCCATGATGTTCTTCGGCAGCAGCCATCTGGTGATCTGCCTCTTGGGGCGCTACACTGGCAGTCAGTGTCTTTGAAATTTCTGTGGATGCGTGATGTTCTTCGTGGCCTCCCGAATTTTTGGCCATAAAAATTCCCACGATCAAAAAAAGAAGCCCCACAGCACCAAGAATAAAAAGCTTGGTTTTGGTCTGCGATTTGAAGTCGTATTTTTCGTCAGCAATCATTGGTGTGCAGTTTTATAAATCAATTCTTCTGAAGTTCTTTTACATACTTGGCAATTTTCCATCGGTCTTCTTCGCTTACTTGCGAACCGTGTGCGCCCATCAGTCCTTTGCCATAGGTAATTACATGAAAGATGTGCCCTTCAGTAATCGTTTTATAAGCATCTCCTTTCAGGTTGGCCACCCCGGGATAAGAGCTATGTTCTACGCCATCAATTTTAACCCCCTGAGCCACCTTTCCATCTCCCCCACCTTTGGCACCGTGGCAATGCTTGCAATATGTTTCGAATAAAACCTTGCCTCGATCCAACACTTCGGGTGTTGCCTCGTAAGGGTTTACCAGCCGGTTAGCTAACCGGAGGCCGGTGGTGTCGTCTGTGCCACGATAGGGCAACCAGCCATGTGCGTTTCTCCTTACCACGTGCTTGGGTGGCTGGCGCAGGTTCATTTTATGAGGGTTATACGGATTAGAGTTATAAAACTCTCCCGTTCTGGCATCTAGTGCATTGAAATACCATCCGGCATTCTGATCTGTAATTTGCGACAGCGGCTCATAAGCCACTGAATGATACATGTTAGGTGCATACTCTGTACCTTGATAATCGCCACCTGCTTTGCAGCCGGCTAAAAAAACCGAGGCAGATGCACTCCATACTACAATTGCTATCAAACGCATATTCACGAATTAAAAATTCTTTTCATTAACTTCTGATGCTCCATTTTCTTTCAATACCCGGCCAATCTCATCTTTACTCATTTTATTGTGAGCTAAGTCAATGGCCATCACATGCTTGTCGTCTGTGCTGCGGATGTCATAAGAACGAGGCCAGGAATAAGGCTTCATGTTGCTCACGATTAAAAAAGTTATGACTAATCCCCACGAAGCACAAAGCACCGTAAACTCAAAAGTAACGGGGATAAACGGAGGTAATGAGGCATAGTTTTTTCCGCCAATATCCATTGGCCAATCGTATCCCAGCATCCATGTTTGTGTAAAGAGAGCCAGAATTGTACCCATCAAGCCGAACATAAACGAAGCGATGGGAAGGCGAGTCCTACGGTAACCCAAGGCATCATCCAGTCCGTGAACAGGGAAGGGAGAATATACTTCATCAATCCGTACACCACTGTGGCGTATTTTTTCTACGGCATGAAGCAACACGTCTTCATCATCAAAAATTCCGACTACAAAATTTTTATTGCTTTGCATATCTCTATTTCTTTTCAGATGTTGATTTTAAAATGCTTTTAACTTCCGCCATATTGATAACAGGAAAGTACTTCGCAAACAACAGGAAGGCACAGAAGAACAACCCAAAGGTAAAAATATACTGTCCTACATCATACATGGTCGGGTAGAACATTGACCAACTGGATGGTAAAA
The DNA here is from genome assembly GCA_018267215.1 of Bacteroidota bacterium. Taxonomy (GTDB): domain Bacteria; phylum Bacteroidota; class Bacteroidia; order Cytophagales; family Cyclobacteriaceae; genus ELB16-189. The sequence goes on along the minus strand of JAFDYX010000026.1, from coordinate 31,499 downwards.
AGTCGCGGTGAATAGATGTGGCAATAATCACAAAACGTTCGAACCACATACCGATATTAACAATGATTGAGATAACAAATGTTGATACTAAATTCGTTCTGATTTTCTTAAACCAGAAAAGTTGTGGTGAGATTACATTGCACGTCATCATCGAGGCATAAGCCCACCAGTAAGGGCCGAAGGCTCGGTTAATAAATGTGTATTGTTCGGCCGGCACTTGTCCGTACCAAGCGATAAAAAATTCTGTGATATAAGCTATCCCCACGATTGAGCCTGTTATGATAATGATAATGTTCATCAACTCTACATGGTAAATTGTAATGTAATCCTCCAAGCGGAATAATTTACGGGTGATGAGCAATAAGGTGAGTACCATGGCAAACCCTGAAAAAATAGCTCCTGCCACAAAGTAGGGAGGAAAAATGGTAGCATGCCAACCGGGGATTACAGAAGTGGCAAAGTCCATTGACACAATGGTGTGAACAGACAAAACAAGGGGTGTTGATAGACCTGCTAAAATCAGTGCTACTGACTCATAGCGCATCCACGCTTTAGCACCACCGCTCCAACCAAAACTCATGGCATTATAAATAGCTGCCCGTACATTATGACCTGTGCGTACTGCTCTGTCGCGAATAACGGCAAAATCAGGGATCAGCCCCATGTACCAGAAGAGTAACGATACTGAAAAATAAGTGGAGATAGCAAACACGTCCCATAACAAAGGTGAGTTAAAGTTTACCCACAGAGAGCCAAACGTGTTGGGAAGCGGCAGTGACCATACCGGGCCAATCCACAGACGTCCCATGTGTGCCAATGGAAATGTGGCGGCACAGATCACAGCAAAAATTGTCATAGCTTCCGCAGCCCTGTTAATAGACATACGCCAGCGTTGGCGGAATAGTAATAAGATTGCGGAAATCAAAGTACCGGCATGACCAATACCGACCCACCACACAAAGTTGGTAATATCCCACGCCCATCCTATTGTTTTGTTAAGCCCCCACACGCCTACGCCATCCCACAGCAAAATCCAAAAACAGTAAGCGCCAAAGAGTAACAAGATAGATGAAATGCCAAAAGCTACCCACCACAAGTTTGTGGGTTTTCCTTCTACTTGCCTGCTGATGTCTTCCGAAACATCACGAACGGTTTTTCCTCCGGTTATCAGGGGTTCGCGTATTGATGAGGTTACTTGCATGTTCGTTGGTCGTTATTCGTTTTGAACTGAATTCAATAAATTAATTAAGCCTTTTCAACTGCTTTGTCTTTGTTCCTGATCTTGGTTAAGTAAAAGACGTTAGGCTTTTCTCCCAGTTCTTCCAATACACGGTAAGCACGGGGGTTGCCTATCTTTTTATCAATTGTGTGGTTAAACACTTTTTCTTTCGTGCCGTCCTCTTTTTTAACTTCGATGTAGTGATCTATTTTTAACAGTTTGCTAATCGCACTTTCCGGGTTATTGATATCGCCAAATACAATAGCGCCCGAAGTACAAGAAGCCTGGCAAGCGGTTACCACTTCGCCATCCTTTACCTCTCTGCGCTCTCGTTTGGCATTCAGTTTCCCTGCCTGAATACGTTGTATGCAGAACGAGCATTTTTCCATTACACCGCGCGAGCGTACGGTTACGTCCGGGTTCAATACCATCCTTCCAAGATCGGTATTCATGGCCGGGTTAGACTGATAGAATTTCTGGTTGTCGTGATACTTAAACCAGTTAAACCTGCGTACTTTATAAGGACAGTTGTTGGCACAATAACGTGTACCGATACAACGGTTATAGGTCATTTGGTTTAATCCCTCTGTGCTGTGTGTGGTAGCCGCTACCGGGCAAACCGTTTCGCAAGATGCATTATTGCAATGCTGGCACAGCATCGGCTGGAATGTTACCTCCGGGTTTTCGGCTGCTTGTTCTAAACCTTTGTAATCATCGTGTGCGGCATCGCTGCTGTAATAGCGGTCTATCCGCAGCCAGTGCATTTCACGCCTACGTATTACTTCATCTTTGCCTACCAGCGATACGTTATTTTCTACATTACAAGCTACTACACAAGCACCACATCCGGTACACGAATTCAGGTCTATGGACATTGCCCAATGGTGGTTGGGGTAAGCGTGGCCTTTCCACATGCTCACCGTAGATGCATCTACCCTTTCATCGCCCTTGGTTACTTTGGCATACTCTCTTCCTGCTGCCGGGTTTTCTTTAAACTCTGCTAACGTAGCTTCCTGTATTACATTCTCCCTGCCCATGTAGGTTTGATGTATCTGGGTTTGAGCTAACTGGAAATCTTCATTGGTTTTTTCAATGAGCACTCCGGTTGAAGCATTGTAATTCAACGAGCCATTCAGATTAGATACAAGCGGATAAACATTGACGCCAATACCTTGTGCCACCGTGCCTACTCTTGTTCTTCCGTATCCGAGCGCAATGCCAACGGTTCCTTCTGCCTGACCGGGCTGAACCAATGCTGCCACGATAACTGTTTTTCCGTTTGCCGTCAGTTTCACTTTTTGTGTGTTACCTTCCGCATCATTGTCTATTCCCCACTTGGTAGCATCTTTTTGTGAGATGGTTACGTAATGATCCCACACAGCTTTTGTGATCGGATCGGGCAACTCTTGCAATAACGGATTATTGGCTTGTGAGCCATTGCCAACGCCATAGCTTTCATAAATCACTAACTCAACACCATCGCTGGTGGCTTTGTAATTAGATGCTATGGAGGTGGCTGCTTCTTGCTCCTTGCCTGTATAGGTTAAGGCTTTCTCTGTTGCAGGTGTTTTTTCTTTCCCCTTCTCTTTTCCTTTCGGGCTTTCTACAACCTTTACTGTGTTCGATTGATAGACGCCTTCGTACAAGCATTTATCCCAAAAGGTTTGAAAATCAGTTCCTTTCTCTGCAAACCATGTTTTCCAGTTTTCCTGCAGTACGTTAAAATAATCTTCTACTTTTTCGCCAGCCCAAGTCAATAAACTCACCTGTGCCTGGCGTGTTCTAAATATGGGCGTAATGGCCGGCTGTGATAAGCTATACGAATTTGGTTTGGGTTCAAAATCATTCCAAGACTCTAAGTAATGATGGTCGGGAGCCATGTAAGCCGAAGCTGAAGCCGTCTCATCGGGCGTGTAAGAAGTAGAAACGGTAAGCGATATATTTTTTAATGCGTTGCCCAACTCTTCTCCGGTAGGATAATCATAAACCGGATTGCAATTGTAAAAGATGACAGCACCCAACTTACCTTCTTTGGCGTCATTTACAAAAGCTGCCATGGCCTCGTCATTTCCTTTACGGAAGTTTACCGGCAAACTTGTATTGATTGTTGAGCCATAGCTACCCAACATATCATTGATGCCGTTGACTACTATCTGTACTGCTTTGTCGTTCGATCCGCAAACCACCAACGCGCTACCTTTGTTGCTCCACAGTTCTTCGGCCGCTTTTTCTAAATTGGCTACCTTCTCTATACCGGCAGCTAATGCCGACTTGCCAGCCTTTACCGCAACCAAGTTATATAACTGTGCTGCTATCAGCCCCAACTGGGAAGGTTTGATCATGGTGCGGTAATCTGCATTAGCGCCAGTCATAGACAGGTTTGACTCAAACTGATAATGCCGCGACATCTCACGCTTATCTTCATTCACCACACGGGTGGTTGCATATTGTTTGGTAAACTCGATCGGGGATACCCAAGTACCTAAAAAGTCGGCATCAATGCTGACAATTGTTTTGGCTTTACTGAAATCGTAAGATGGTATAAAAGCTTTACCGAAATTCTCTTCATTGGCTTTAGCTATGCCATAGGCCGACACCTGATCGTATTGAATGTGTTCAGTAGTAGGGTATTTAGCTTTAAACTTAGCAATGCTCGCCAGTGTACTCGGGCTTAAAATGGTGTTGCTTACAATCCGTATGGCTGCTCCTTTGGCAGCTGCTTCTTCTAACTTGGAAATAACTTCTTTGTCAATCGTTTCCCAATCTGCTTTAGCATCTCCCTTTTGGGGGCCGCGAAGGCGGAAGTTGTCATACAACGAAAGAACCGAGGCTTCTACCTGAGCACTGGTACCACCCTGTGTTACCGGAGATAAGCTATTGCCTTCTACTTTAATCGGGCGGCCATCGCGAACTTTTACAACGATGCTACAGTAGTCGCCTCCGTTTACATAAGAAGAAGCATAGTAATTGGGAATGCCCGGATCAACATCTATTGGTTTAGATATATAAGGGATCGCTTTTCTAACGGGTGCTTCGCAAGCTGCCAATGAAGCAACTGCCACGCTGAAGCCCATCATGCGAAGGAAATCCCTGCGGGAATGTCCCGGGTCTTCGGCTACGCCCAAGTCAACAAACTCGTTGTCGGCATGCTTTACATAGTTAGGATCATTCTTTAGTTGGGCTAACCCTTTCCAGTATGTCTTTTTATTTCCGCTCATAATGAGATGATAGGATTGGTTCTATTAATAATGACATTTAGAGCACTCGAGCCCGCCAATGTCTTCCACTTTCATTTTTGATTTACTGCCTTTTGCTGCATTGTGTACTTGTACCAGCTTATCGTAATAAGCATTGCCTTGCGTGTTGACATCGGTTTTGCGATGGCAATCTATGCACCAGCCCATCGTGAGCAACGAGTATTGTTTCACTACTTCCATTTCTTCAATGGGGCCATGGCAGGTTTGGCATTGGATACCCGCTACATTATAGTGTTGCGAATGGTTGAAGTAAGCTAAGTCAGGTAAGTTGTGGATACGTACCCACTCAATCGGCTTTTGTTTTCCGGTATATGATGCCGTCTTGGCATCGTAACCGATGGCTGCATATATCTTCTGAATTTCGGGCGACTCTTTTTTGATCTGCGAGTGGCAGTTCATGCAGATGTTGGGTGAAGGAATATTAGCTTGTTTGTCTTTGGTAGCTCCGGTATGGCAATACACGCAGTTGATCTCGTATGCTCCGGCATGCAGTTTATGCGAAAAGGCAATGGGCTGTTTCGGTTGATATCCTTGTTGGATACCTATAGAGTACAGTCCGTCTATTACTGTCTTGAAAGTGATAGCCCCTACCAAAAATACAACTAAGAAAATAAAGCCGGGGCTTTTTACAAAACCACCCAATGTGTAGGGGCTGTTTACAATCTCTTTGTCTTCTTCACCCAGTTGTTTTTCATTCAAATACCTTTTCAGTGTATTGCTGATCAACCCCAAGATGACGAGCATCAGGATCAGGATTACAATCATCCCGCCCATAATAACGTCTAAATAGCCGGAAGGCACACCGGGTTGGTTGCCTCCATCAGCTCCTGCTGCGGGTGAAGCGGCCGGTGCGGCATCGGGTTTATCGGCTTCTGATTTTACATAAGCCAAAATGCTCATGATCTGATCATCGGTATAACTGGTAAAAGCCGTCATCGGGCTTTTGCTATACTCATTAAATATGTTGTTTGCATACTTATCGCCACTGGCAATTACTTTGGCCGAGTTGCGCACCCAGCTTTTAATCCAGGCGATAGATGGCACCCGTGTTTCCACGCCTGCCAAAGCAGGGCCAACTAATTTTTGTTTAACCCGGTGGCAAGCTTTACAATTGCCATTGAACAACTCTTCGCCAGCCTTGATAACGGCTGCGTCTTTGGAGATTTCTTGTGCTAAAGAAACAGTAGTAACAGAGACGAAAAGAGCGAAGGTGAGTAACTTGAAGAGACCAACTAATTTTTCCTTCATCTTGGTAGGTTTAGACATCCGCTATAAATGAAACCGCACAAATCTACACCTCAGAGCCATTTTTTCAAATTTATTTTATCCACATGGCTAATTATTTTTATGTCGGCCTGAAAAAACACTCGGTTAATCTCCGTTGCATCAAAAAGTTAGGCTTAAAATATCTACTTACTGTGTGGGATGAGATTGTTATCTAAAATCATTCTAACTCTGAGTTGCCCAACATCTAAATCTTAAGACGAGATTAGAATGGCGGGAAAAATTACTCATCCTGACCTGACTATAAATTTTATCTTTGATTTGTCTGCTCACTATAACTGCCGCTGCCTCATTGCTCTTTCCTCGCTGCCCGACCCGTACCGTATTAAATATACACGTTCATTCCGCTTCGCTTTCTGTATGTTAAATAAATTGTCAATTTTGTGCTGTTGGCTTGGCAAAAAAAAATGATTACAAAATTTAAACAACTTCTGATTGGTACGGTTATTATTCCTTGCATGGCTTCTGAGTGCGGTTGGTTTTTGCTACGCCCAAAATTCTGAGCAATCAGTTTCTCTGATTGATGCCTCTACTTGGTCTGTTGATGGCTCTCCTTTTCGGATTGAAGGGCCGGCTTCTTTTTATGAAGACAAAATCGTTGCCCCCGAAGACTGTGCCCGGCAGCCTTCTTCAGTAACTTACTTTCCACGGCTATGGGGAGAAAAGGAAAACGGCACACCGATAGAAGTAGGCACCTACTTAATAAAAGTATTGCTTCCACCCAACACTACCGATAGCCTGGCCTTGGCCATGCCTACCATGTATAGTTCCTTCAGCCTCTACGTGAACGGTAAACTCATTGCCCAAAATGGCAACGTAGGGCTTACCCGGGAGAAAACCAAACCACAGTGGCTTCCGCTTACCGCTTCTTTCAAACCTGCTGGCGACACGCTTTCGCTGGTACTGCAGATTGCCAACTTTTATCATTACAAGGCCGGCATCAAGAACCCCATATTTCTTTCTTCTGCCCACCAAATAAAATATAAAAGCAAAATCATCACACTATTCAATACCATTGAATTTTCTGTTTTGATGATTACAGCCGTCTTCTTCTTTTTTATATTCTTAATCGTTCAAAAAAAAGAAGCCGCACTCTACTTTGCTCTGTTGTGCGCTACCTGGTCTGTACGGTCGGTTTTCTCTAACAACTATTTATTTACTGCTCTGTACCCGGACTTCAGTTGGCTGGCCACTGTACGCATCGAATACCTTACACTTTACTTCACTATGATTTGGGCTGTCCTCTTCGCGGGAAATTTATTCCAAAATGAAACTAACCTGATCATCAAATACACTTTTATTCTGGCCAATCTTGTTTTTATCATCTTTACATTATCTACTGATACGCGGCTGTTTACAAAAGGGCTCAATATCTACCTGATCACCTCGGGCTTGCTGCTTGCGTATGTCGGTTACATCGTGATCAGAGCTTGGGTAAATGAAAGAACCGGCTCGGGCATTCTCACTCTCTCAATTATTTTCGGTCTGATTTTATTCTCTTACGATATTTTTGTGTACCAAGGGTTCTCTACCTATAACCCTGTTATATTTGGTATTGGATACATCATTTTATTTATGATGTTAGGCTGGGCACTGTCTATGCAGATGAACCTCGTCAAGAGCAGGCGCCCACCCACTAACAGCCTTACCTACGATGATCTTTATAAAAATGAAAAGTAACTGCCATCGGCTATTTCATCAGTAAAAAATTATCTATTATGACTCTCAACAAACCCACTATCTTCCTGCTGCTTATCTGCGGCTCAGCGTTTTCCCAAAAAGTGGATAAGATTATTAAGGAGAAAGATGTAACGCGCATCATTAAAACTTTATCGGCCGATGACATGATGGGGCGTCCGGCCAAACACCCCGACCAGATTGACAAGGCCACTTCCTTTATAGAACATGAATTTAAAAAGATAGGATTGAAGCCGCTCAATGGGCTCTCAGGCTTTCGGCAGGAATTTAAAAAAGAAATGATCAGCCCCGCTGAAGTGAATGTAACACTCGATGATGAAAAAATTGCCTCCGACCACATAGTGATTGTCTCTGAGAAAGCTGAAATCCATTTTACCAAAGGCCTGACTATTCAATCCATTCCTTTTGACAAAGAAGCTACCAACAATAGCCGCTATTTTTTTGGTAAGGCTTTTTCTTTTATCCGCGATACTTCCTCGTCACTCGTATTGGTTGCTCCTGAGTTTGAATCTAACTTTAAAGAATTGGAAGGGTTTATGAAAGACCGGTTTGCTCAGGGCGGAAAATCCACCAAGGTTTTTGTGCTGGGCAAAAGCACGGCCACAACCTATTCGGTAAAAGCCAAGCAACACATCACCACCATCAAAATGAATAACGTAGCCGGTAGGCTGGAAGGGAAAAGCAAGCCCCATGAGATCGTGGTTTTTTCCGGGCACTACGACCACCTCGGCATACGAAAGCCTGTCAATGGCGACTCCATTGCCAACGGTGCAGACGATGATGCCTCCGGCACCACAGCCGTGATCGAGCTGGCAAAATATTTTAAGAAACAAAAGAACAACAATCGCACGCTCATCTTTGTGGCCTTTACGGCAGAAGAAATAGGTGGCTACGGCTCGCAATATTTCTCTCAACAACTGAATGCCGACAATGTGGTGGCTATGTTTAATATTGAAATGATCGGCAAACCTTCCAAGTGGGGAAAGAGCAGTGCGTTCATTACCGGTTTCGAGCGGTCTGACTTTGGAAGCATACTGCAAAAAAACTTAGAAGGAACTCCCTTTCAATTTCATCCTGATCCGTATCCTGAACAACAACTTTTTTATCGGTCAGACAACGCCACCCTTGCCCGCTTAGGAGTTCCGGCTCATAGTATTTCTACTGACCAGATTGATACCGACAAACTCTATCATTCGGTGGACGATGAATTTGAATCTTTAGATACCGATAACTTGACCAAGGCAATTAAAGCCATCGCTCTGAGCGCTCGCTCCATCGTTGAGGGAACCGACACACCCAAACGGATTGACAAGGCTACCGTGAAGTAGTATAGCGAGAGATGTGCCAGCATCTTGAAGTTTCCTGATTTGCAGGATTGAGTTACTTTTGCGGTTCACTAATATTTTTTCAGGTATTATGGCCGATTACAGCAAAGAAGAGATTAAACACATTGAAGGGAAGTGGCGCACGAAGTGGGCAAAAGACCAGACCTATCAAGTTCCTAATGATTCCCCCAAGCCAAAGTATTATGTGCTCGATATGTTTCCCTACCCTTCCGGGGCGGGCTTGCATGTAGGGCATCCGCTGGGGTACATCGCTTCCGATATTGTGGCGCGATTTAAAAGATTAAAAGGGTTTAATGTACTCCACCCAATGGGCTTCGATGCTTTCGGCTTGCCGGCCGAACAATATGCCATTGAACATGGTGTGCACCCGGCCAAATCCACACAGGAAAATATTCAGAACTTTAAAAGACAAATGGGGAAGATCGGCTTTTGCTACGACTGGAACCGCGAAGTGCAAACCTGCGACCCCTCCTATTATAAATGGACACAGTGGATATTTTTGCAAATCTTTGATAGCTGGTTCAACCGCCAAAGCAACAAGGCCGAACGCATCACTACGCTCACCTGGATTTTCGAAAATGAAGGAAATGCCAATCATCCTTTTCCTAATTCCAAATTTAAGCTCCAACATTTTAGCGCCTCAGAATGGAAGTCGTTCAATCAAAAACTGCGGCAAGAAATTTTGATGGAATACCGGCTGGCTTATCTGGCTTACACGGATGTCAACTGGTGCGAAGCGCTGGGTACCGTGCTGGCCAACGATGAAGTAATCAATGGCGTAAGCTACCGCGGAGGGTTTCCGGTAGTAAAAAAACAAATGCGCCAGTGGAGCTTGCGCATCACCGAATATGCCGACCGGCTGCTGAAGGGGTTGGAAGAAATAGACTTCAGCGATTCGATGAAAGAAATCCAGCGCAACTGGATCGGAAAAAGTGTGGGCGCGTTAGTAGAGTTTCGCCTTGCGACCTCACCCCTACCCCTCTCCACAGGAGAGGGAAGTGAACAGGATAAGAATAAAGAGAGTGTCTCCTTGAAAAATGAAATTCATGCACAAGATTTTATTTTCACTACTGACTCCAAGACATGGAATTCTTTAAAAGAAAATGTAAAGGATAACCGGGGCAACCCGACAGAAGCTGAGAAAATATTATGGCAAGAAGTAAGGAATAATAAATTGGGCTCTAAGTTTAGGAGACAACATGCCATCGGCCGGTTTATAGTGGATTTTGTCTGTATCGAAAAAAAATTAGTGGTTGAGGTTGATGGTCTTATCCATCAAAACCAACAGCGGGAAGACAAGGAGCGAGAGCAAATAATCAGCGATGATGGATTTCAGGTAATACGATTTACCAACGATCAAATTCTCAATTCATTGCCAAAAGTATTACATGAAATTAAACAGGCGCTCAACGCCCCCTCTCCTGTGGAGAGGGGGTCCGGGGGTGAGGTCATTCGTGTCTTCACCACCCGACCCGACACTATCTTTGGGGTGGACTTCATGGTGCTGGCGCCCGAACACGACTTGGTGAAATCCATCACCACGAAAGAACAAAAAACTGAAGTAGAAAATTATTTGAAGTATGTGGAAAGCCGCTCGGAGGTTGATCGCATGGCCGAGGTAAAAAAAATAACCGGATGCTTCACCGGTGCTTACGCAGTCAACCCATTCAACGAAAAAAAAATTCCGGTGTGGATCAGCGAATATGTATTGGCCGGCTACGGCACAGGCGCCATCATGGCCGTGCCTTGTGGCGATGAACGCGATCATAAATTTGCCAAACATTTTAACCTGCCGATCACCAACATTATAGGCAAACATTATAACGGCACAGACGCCAACCCTACCAAAGATGCCATCCTCGAAAATTCAGATTTTCTGAACGGTATGGCGATGCATCAGGCAATTGACGTGGTGATCAACAAACTGGAAGAGAAAAAAATTGGCAAGCGCCAGGTAAACTACAAAATGCGCGATGCAGGCTGGAGCCGCCAACGCTACTGGGGCGAGCCCTTCCCTGTAGTGTACCGCGATGACATGCCTTATGCCATGGATGAAAAAGACTTGCCGCTCACGCTGCCCGACACCAACAACTTTAAACCAAGCGGCACGGGCGAAGGCCCGCTCGCCAACCTGAAAGACTGGATTCATTTTTCTGAAAATGCCAAGCGCGACAGCAACACCATGCCCACGCACGCGGGAGCTGCCTGGTATTTTTTGCGCTACATGGATCCGCACAACAGCAAAGAATTTGCGAGCAAAAAAGCACTCGACTACTGGAACCAGGTAGATGTGTACATCGGTGGGTCTGAGCATGCCGTAGCACACTTGCTGTACTCAAGACTTTGGGTAAAAATTCTGCACGACTTAGGTTACTTAAATTTTGATGAGCCGTTTAAGAAACTGATTAACCAAGGAAAGATTACGGGCGATTCGAGGTTTGTTTATCGCTTACGCGGAACCAACAAATTTGTGTCTGCAGGCTTATTAAAACATCATGAAGGGCAATACGATGATTTGCATGTTGATGTAAATATTGTTAACGGCTTAGAACTTGATACCGAAGCCTTCAAAAAATGGAAGCCGGATTTTGCTCATGCAGAATTCATTCTGGAAAATAAAAATTCTCTCTCCTCCGGAGAGGGTCAGGGTGAGGTGTACATCTGCGGTTCTGCCATCGAAAAAATGAGCAAGTCGTATTTTAATGTTGTCAACCCCGATGATGTGATTGATGCCTACGGTGCAGACACACTGCGTTTGTACGAAATGTTTCTCGGCCCGCTGGAAGCCAGCAAGCCGTGGAGCACCAGCGGCATTGATGGCGTGTATAAATTTTTAAGACGGGTTTGGAATTTGTTTCACGATGCCAACGGCAACGTAAACCTAAGCAATGCCGAGCCCACCCGCGAAGAACTGAAGGCGCTGCACAAGACAATTAAAAAAATAGCGTACGACATCGAGCATTATTCTTTCAACACTTCGGTGAGCGAGTTTATGATCTGTGCCAACGAACTGTCATCGCTTAAGTGCAACAAACGGAAAGTACTGGAGCCGCTCACCATTGCGTTGTCATCGTTCGCCCCGCACATCGCGGAAGAATTATGGGAAAAACTCGGCCACACCGAAACAGTTTTCGATGCCAGCTATCCGGCATACGATGAGCAATACCTGACCGAAAGCTCGTTTGAATATCCCATTTCCATCAATGGAAAAGTGCGTGCCAAAATGAACTTCGCCCTTGATATGCCGAAGGAAGACATAGAGAAGCACGTGCTGGCTTCGGAAGTTTTGCAAAAGTGGAGCGAAGGTAAAGCGCCTAAAAAAGTAATTATCGTGCCCGGGAAAATTGTGAATATTGTGTTGTAGTTGATCTTGTGCCAATTGAGGTGATGGCTGAAGCAATTGAATTTCCTTGTCGAAAGTCTTTCACTGTTTACATTGATGTTATTGGTGTGTGCCTACTCATGGTGATACTTTCTGTCACCAACACATTCAGCCAATCGGTTATCAAAGGAAAAATAATTGATAGTCTCAACACCCAAGGTATTGCTTTTGCCAACCTGACCTTAAGTGATGGCCGAAACGGCAGCACGACCGATATTGAAGGAACTTATACGTTGTCAGTTCCGGCAGATTATTCAGGCATCATCACCATTACACATATCAGTTACAAAAGCAGGCGCGTTTCGTATTTACAATTGAAAAGCAACCCGGTGGTCAGGCTGGTGCCTGCCTCCACGCAGCTAAGAGAAATTACGATCACCGGCACAAAAGCAGAGAACCCCGCATTCCGTATCATCCGCCAAGCTATTGCCCACAAAAAAGATAACGATCCGGCTTACCTCTCATCATACCAATATACTTCGTACAATAAGTTTTTGGTAACCATGGGGCCGGCCTCCAAAAAAATGGATTCCATTGTGCAAGCTTTAAAAAACAGACCCGATACCATGAAACTGAAAGAGTCGCAAAAAAATTTGCTTAGTTTCGATAGCATGTTGCAACATTCACATCTGTTTCTGAGTGAGTCGGTCACAGAAAAACAAGTCGTCAATCCCGACAAGGAAAAAGAAAAGCTCATCGGCTTGCAGGTGTCAGGTTTTAAAAGTCCGATGTTTACCAGCTTGGCTAATAATTATCAACCCATCTCATTTTATCAGGACAATATTTTTCTGCTCGACAAGAATTATGTCAACCCCGTGAGCCGCGGTACTTTCGGCCGCTACCAGTTTCAACTGGCCGATACCACGTATGCCGGCAACGACACGATTTACATTATCCATTACCAACCCAAGCCCAAAACATTTTTTAATGGCTTGAAGGGAATGCTTTCGATCACCACCGATGGTTGGGCTATTAAAAATGTGATTGCCTCATCGGCCGACTCATTGGCCAAGGTGGGCATCCGGGTGCAACAAAACTATGAAAAGACAGACGGGCATTGGTTTCCGGCACAACTCAATACCGACCTTACCCTGCGACAAATAAATTTTGCCAGCCGCTACATGACAATCCGGCAACGTAGTTTTTTAAAAGATATTAAAATCAATCCGCACCTGAACCGTTCGCAATTTGGTGACTTGAAGATTGACCTAACTATGCCGAAGGAGAAAGAAAATAATTTAGTATTAAACCATTTTCGAAACGACAGTTTAGATGTGAAAGAGAAGAGAACCTACACGATGATGGACAGCGTGATGCGCAAGGTGCGCTGGCTCGATCATTTTTTAGAAATGATGGTTACCCAAACCGTTCCGATGGGGCCTTTGGATTTTGACATCAGCCGTTTCTTGCGAATAAATAAATACGAATCCAGGCGTTTGGGTGTTGGCCTGTACACCAACGGCCGGTTTATATCCTGGCTGCGGTTGGGCGGTTATGCCGGTTATGGTTTTCTCGATAAGCAATGGAAATATGGTGGCGAAGTGCGTTTTAATTTTAATACGAACAAAGATTTCTATTTGAAATTTTCGTACGCCAAAGACATTTACGAAACAGGCTCTTCACACATCATCAAAGAAGGGCAACTGCTGGGTGCCGACAGCTATCGGTCGTGGGCTGCGTATCAGTACGACCGCATCGAATACCAAAAGGCAGAACTGGGCTACCTGGTCAGGCCTAATTTGCATGCGCAGGTTTTTTTCTCGTACAACAAAATTGAGCCTACCTACAACTATCAGTTGAACTTTAACGGTGAGATGATCAATCATTTTACCATTGCCGAAACTGGAATTGCGCTGCGGTACATCCGTAATGAAAGTTACCTGCTCTTAAATGGTAAAAAAGTTTTTATCGGCCAGCAGTTTCCGGTCATCACCTTGTCGCTGGCACAGGCAGCTCCGTGGCTTGATGCCTTGTATTTCAATTACAAACGGATAGACTTTTCTGCCAAGCAATTGTTTACCCACCGCAACGGCAGCAAGACAAGATTTTTTCTGGCTGCCGGATACATTGACGGGCTGGCTCCGTACGGAAAACTTTACAATGGCCGGGGCACACGGTCTATCAGCTATCTGGTGGACGATTATTTTCAAACGATGGATCTTTATGAGTTTACGGCTACGCAGTACGCATCTGTTTTCTTAAACCATAATTTCGGCAACGTGCTGCTCAACAAAAAATTTTCTAAACCAGAGTTAGTACTATACCACAACGCGGGCATCGGCCGGATGGATCATGCCCTCGCCCATCAGGGAGTGCCATTGCAAAGTTTTGATAAAGGGTACATTGAATCAGGTGTGGGGTTAAACAATATCGTTCGCGGAAATTATGCGAACGTGGCATACTGGGGTTTTGGCGGAGCCGTGTTTTATCGCTACGGCCCCTATCAATTAGCTAACCCTTCGGCAAATACTTTTTTTCGGATTACTTTCAGCTTTACTTTTTAGGATGAGAACATTCCGTATTTCTTTTTGCATAAACTATCACCCGTTCGTTTCCAAAAAACATTTCCTTAAATTGGCATCTGTTAAAAGAATCTGTTTATGTATTCATCCAAGATAGTCGGTCTCGGTCATCATGTGCCGGACACCGTCATCACCAACCAATATTTATCTACCTTAATGGAAACCACTAATGAGTGGATCGTAGAACGCACAGGCATTACAGAGCGCAGGTGGATAAACCCCGCGCAAGACACGGTAGCCAACATGTCAGCCAAAGCTTCCAGGATGGCACTGCAACGCGCCAACCTAAAAGAAACAGACATTGACTTTATTGTATTTGCCACCATCACACCCGATTATTTTTTCCCCGGCTCAGGCGTATTATTGCAACGTGAGCTGGGACTTGACGGGCGCATCGGTGCGCTCGACATCCGCAATGCCTGCTCCGGCTTTATCTATGCGCTATCGGTAGCCGATCAATTTATTAAAACCGGTATGTATAAAAATATTTTGGTGGTGGGCGCAGAAATCCAATCAACAGCATTAGACATTACCACACGCGGCAGAAATACAGCCGTAATTTTTGGCGATGGTGCCGGTGCCGCCATTTTGCAAAGAGCTGATAAGGCTGGGGTACTATCCACCCACCTGCACTCAGACGGAAAATTTGCTGAAGAACTTTATGTGAAAGACCCCGGCAGCAGCCGCCCTCATGCCGAGCGCCAGCCCGACCAGATTTTAGATACCACCACCTACAAAGTAGTGATGAACGGATCTCAGGTTTTCAAACATGCTACAGTCAGATTTATGGAAGTGATACAGGAGGCGTTGGAGGCCAACCACCTTAAAAAAGAAGACATCAGTTTATTAGTGCCCCATCAGGCTAACCTGCGCATCAGCCAGTACATTCAGCACAAACTTTCTTTGAAAGACGAGCAGGTGTATAACAACATTCAACATTACGGCAACACCACGGCCGCCTCCATACCCATTGCCCTAAGCGAAGCCTGGGGGCAAGGAAGAATCAAAGAAAATGACGTACTTTGTTTAGCCGCTTTCGGCAGTGGTTTTACATGGGCTTCTGCGCTGATCCGGTGGTAACTTGATTTTAAAATTTCAAATTTCAGATTACAAATTTCAGATTCTTCATTCCGAAAAAATCTACAACCTGTAATCTGTAATTTACAATCTGTAATCCAATGAAGACATCCTCCTACAACCCCAGCCCGCTCGAAGTAGATATAGCCAATGCCCTCTTCATCCTGCAAAAGGAAATCCAAAAACACCTGCAAGAAAACGAAGTCATCCATGTAGAAACCAACATTCAGCGCGATAACCCCATGGTAAAATTCCATTTGCTCGATAAAGATGGAGACCCGCACGAAATTGTGGTGAGGATTGTGCAGATACCAGATAAGTTTTAGTATGCCTTTTTGTATCAATTATAAAGACCGAATCTTGACAAACAATAGTGAACTATCTTTTTAAATAGTTCCTACGGAAAGTAACATGAAGAAAAAAATTATTATTAGCGCTGTTGTTATCTTGGGGTTGACATTGTTTGCCTTCTCCCCTCCTGCCGACCGTTTTTTTGAGATCGCCAAAAACCTGGAAATTTTTAGTTCGCTCTTCAAAGAAGTAAATGCGCTGTATGTGGACGACACCAACCCCAACCGCATGGTGCGCCATGGCATTGATGCCATGCTCAGCTCGCTCGACCCCTACACCAACTACATTCCCGAAGATGAGATTGAAGATTACCGCACGCTCAATACCGGCCAGTATGGTGGCATTGGCGCCTCAACTATCAACTTAGGCAATAGGATTGTGGTAAACATGGTATTCGAAAACTATCCGGCTTATAAAAACGGGTTGAAAATTGGCGATGAAATTGTAAGAATAAACGACATTGATTTATCCAAAATTTCAGTAGATGAATCTAACCGGCTGATGAAAGGGCAAGTGGGCACATCAGTAAAGATAAGTGTAAAACGACTGAACCATCCTACCCTGATTGACCTTGAGTTTAAACGCGAAAAGATCAGGATCAACAGTGTGCCTTACTTTGGCATGATCCCCAACTCAGATGTGGGTTTCATTCAACTCACAGAGTTCACCAACGAATGCAGCAAGGAATTAAAAAAAGGAATACATTCGCTGAAAGACCAAGGTGCTAAAAAATTGATTTTAGATTTGCGCGGAAACCCGGGCGGTCACCTAAATGAAGCAGTAGAAATCTGTAACTTTTTTATCCCCAAAGGAAAACTGGTGGTAGCCACCAAAGGCAAAAGCGAGCAGCGCGAATACGAAACGCAGAACAACCCGCTGGACGAAACTATTCCTCTCATTGTATTGATCAACCGCGGCAGTGCCTCTGCCTCCGAAATTGTGGCCGGCACCTTACAAGACTACGACCGGGCTGTGATCATGGGCGAAAAATCGTATGGCAAGGGATTGGTGCAAATGGGTAAGCCATTCATTTATAATTCCTACATCAAGATTACCACGGCCAAATACTACACTCCGAGCGGCCGGTGCATACAAGTGTTGGACTACTCGCACCGCAGGCCAGATGGCAGCGTAGGCGCTGTGCCCGATTCCATCAAAAAAGAATTTAAAACATCGCATGGCCGATCGGTTTTTGATGGCGGAGGAATTGAGCCCGATATCGTGTACGACAACACCAATTCGAGCGAACTGGCCACTGCCTTAGTTCGCCAAGGTTATATTTTTGATTATGCCACTCGCTACGCAGCAGCACACGCTTCCATTGCCCCTCCTAAAAATTTTTCGCTGACTGCGAGCGAATATCAGGCATTCGTCAGTTGGGTGAATACCCAAAAGCTGGTCTATCAAACTAAAGTAGAATCGGATTTAAACGAACTAAGAGATATTGCCGGGCGCGAACAATATCTACCCATCATTC
Organism: Bacteroidota bacterium; assembly: GCA_018267215.1. Taxonomy (GTDB): domain Bacteria; phylum Bacteroidota; class Bacteroidia; order Cytophagales; family Cyclobacteriaceae; genus ELB16-189. The sequence goes on along the minus strand of JAFDYX010000026.1, from coordinate 13,886 downwards.
AGGAACAAGTAAATGACATTCAAAAAAACATAACCAACATTCACAAAGAAGATTTTACTACTTATCAAGACCTGATCAAGTCAGCACTGGAACAGGAAATCGTTGCCCGGTATTATCTCGAACGGGGTGCTGCCGAATATACGATCAGCCATAATGCAGAAGTATCCAAAGCCGTTGAGGCTATCAACAACACTTCGTTAGCAAAAAAAATACTGGGTACTCCATGATAATAGAATTCTGCTTTTGTCATTTCTTTTGTTGCAACTTTGTTTATTAATGGAAGGCATCTCAACAACCCCAACAAACTCGAAAACACTAAACGTTTACATCACAGTCGTTTTCTTGGCAGTATGTATCACTCCTTTTACCAATCAATTAGATTTCATTGCCGGCTGGCAAGATCCTTCTGCGCATAAAACCGTCATGTTCTTTCAGTTTTTTTCTGACTCTATCAGCTTTATCAGTTTTGGTGTGCCGCTCATATTCACACTCGTTAAAGTTTCTAAAAGTAATGCCAACAAAAAACAAGTGCTCCTCTCCTTTTTATATGTTGTGTTGAGCATTGCCGTGGCCGGCTTAGTATCGCGTATCATTAAAGAGACCGTGGCCGAGCCCCGCCCCTACGAAGTAGATAGCCGCATCATGCAACTGAGTGTAGGCGGAGGCTACTCCATGCCATCAGGCCATACCACAGAAGCATTTGCATCAGCCATGGCCATGGCCTTGTTGATACCCGAGTGGTTTGTTATCCTGCCACTTTTTTCTTGGGCTATGTTGGTGGGCGCTTCCCGCATCTATCTTGGCGTACATTATCCCTTCGATATTTCAGTGGGTATGCTGATCGGGTCATCTTCATCTATTTTGTTTTTTAAATTTTTGTATAAAAAATACAAGTGGGACTCGCTGAGATGAAGTAACGAAATAAAAAAAAGTCTGCACGGCCAACACCGTGCAGACTTTCTCCCAAAAATAAATCTCTAAAAATTAGCCTACTTTAATTACTTGTTTCAGCGCTTTCTTTTCGTCTTTGGGAATCTGTAACTCTAAAATGCCATTGTTGTACTTAGCGTTGATTTTTGTGCTGTCAACATTTTCAGGCAGTGAAAACGAGCGGCTGAAAGAACCATATTGCGTTTCGATCGAACGATAGTTTTTTTCTTTTTTCTCGTTTGTAAACTTGCGCTCCCCGCTCACTGTCAGTAAATGATCATTCACTTCAATATTAAAGTCCTCTTTGTTCAGGCCGGGTACTGCCAAGTGAACTTCGAACGAATTGTCATTTTCAATGACATCTACCTTCGGAGAGAAAACGCTACCCCCGTTGCGGGTCAATGTTTCATTGAAGAACCGATCTACCATGCTGCTGAAAGAAGCCGGTACAAAATCATTTGGGCTATAACGGATGATGCTCATAGTGTTTAATTTTTATTGTTATACATTTTTTTTGAACTCTGCCCATACCTTAGGGAAAAGCATGCCGATCAAAAAAATATAATTAAAATAGACAATATGGCATTTATGAGTAACTGATTAGTTAAATAATAAGACAAAATGACTTAAATTCTTGCCTGATAGGTATATAATTCGAAGTATCTACCTTTTTTAGTTATCAGTTCATCATGCTTGCCATGCTCTGCAATCTGGCCGTTTTCTATGACAAGGATCTGATCAGCCTGTCGGATGGTGCTTAACCTGTGGGCGATAACAAACGTGGTTCTCCCTCTCATCAAAGTGCGCAAGCTTTCCTGGATCAGGCTTTCGCTTTCGGTATCGAGGTTGGAGGTTGCCTCATCTAAAATAAGGATACGCGGGTTGGCCAAAATGGCCCGGGCAATAGCAATACGTTGGCGCTGCCCACCCGAAAGTTTTACACCTCGTTCGCCAATAACGGTATCGAGCCCGGCTTCGAAGCGCGAGGTAAATTCATCCACATACCCTGCCTTCACTGCCTGGAGTAACTCTTCGTTTGATGACTGCGGTCTGGGGAATAAAATATTTTCGCGTATAGTTCCTTCAAAAAGAAAATCATCTTGCAGCACTACGCCCAATTGACTGCGGTAGCTGTTCAAAGCAATTTTAGATAAGTCAATGCCATCTACTGTTATTGTGCCGCTTGCCGGGTTTAAAAAAGAAGCTGCTAATCCGGCAATGGTAGTTTTGCCAGAGCCCGAGGTGCCCACCAGCGCGGTAACAGAACCCTCCGGTGCCTGAAAGCTGACATCGTTTAAAACTGTTTTACCCTCTTCATAGGCAAAAGAAACATGGTTGAAAATAATTTCTCCTTTTATCAGACCAATTTTTTCTGTGCGATGGAGTGGGTCGTCTTCAACGGGTATGTTCATCAGTTCTTCCGTGCGATCAAGCCCCGCAAAAGCTTCCGTCAACTGGCTGCCGATGTTGCTCATCTGCACGATGGGCGCAATCATAAAAACCATGAACATGGTGAATTGCAGAAAGTCGCCAGCCGTTAAATTAAAATAGCCGCTCAAGCCCATGATGCCCACGCTGGCCAGCCCCACTAAAAAAGTGCCTGAGCTGGTAACAAAACTGGTGGATGTCAGACTTTTCTTTACGTTGAGGAAAAGTTTTTCTACACCGGCTTCAAAGACTTTCACTTCCTGCGGCTCGGCATTAAACCCTTTAATCACACGAATGCCGTTGAGTGTTTCCGTCAGGCGGCCGGTAACATCGGCCGTAATTTTGCCGCGTTCTCTGAAAACAGGGCGGATGATGGAGAAAGCTTTAAGTGTGATCAATCCAAAAATGGACATGGGCAACAAAACAAAGAGTGTCATAAGGGGACTGATCTTAATTAAAAAAATGATGGAGATCACAGCCGTCAATACCCCACCAATCAATTGCACCAGTCCGGTACCTACCAGATTCCTCACTCCCTCCACATCGTTCATCACACGCGAAACCAACGCTCCTGATTTTTGATCATCAAAAAAGCGGGTGGGGAGCCTGAGCAAATGTTGTTGCACTCGCGAGCGCAAAACAGAAATCAGATGTTGTGCCTCTACACTGAGCAGCTTGGTCAGCAAAAACGAGGTAATAGCTTGTATCAAAATTGCCACCGTAACTCCAATCAAAATTGATGGGAGCATGTGCATATTTTTTTTCACCAGAATTTCATCCATAAAAGGTTTGGTTGCCCATGGAGGAACCAGCCCGGCTAGGCGGCTGATGATGATTAACACCAGACCTATAAAAAGAAGTTTTTTGCGAGGCCAAACGATCGTTTTAAAAACATGGCCGATTGTTACTTTGGATTTAGATTTAGATTTAGATTTAGATTTAGATTTTGATTTAGGCATTGACGGGTGTTAGATATTTGATTTAATACTGCACAACATAGAAAGTCGGAAAAAGAAGAATATTTATTTTAGCCGAGACAACTAAAAATTCTACAGATTAGTTCGTTGGATTAAAAAGACGGTTCAGCTTTTCTTTTGTTAACATTTTTTGACCGGTTTGACCTGTGGCTATCACGCGGTTTCTTGTTTTTGCCTGAATCGAGCAAATCAATTCATGGCCATCTATGTGTTCGACTGTGGCTGTTATCGTTACCTCCTCGCCCACAAAGGCCGGAGATTGGTGAGTAATCGAGAGCATTGTGCCTACGCCTTCTTCGTCATCGTCTTTCATTTCAAGAAAAAACAATCGCGAAGACCACTCAAAATCGCGGGCCAGGGCGAAGGTAGCATAGACGGGGTGCAGTAACTCTCCGTTAAAGATGGCACAATCTTCTTTGCTGATTATTTTCTTAAAAATTTTCTGATCTCCGGTTTTAAAAATATGCTTCATAAAAAAGGCATCACTGAAAAACGAGCGATGCCTGTGTTGAGTCCTTGAGGATATTATTTTTTTAACAAATCGCGTATCTCTGTCAGCAACTGAATATCTGCGGGAGGTGGTGCGGGGGCGGCCGGTGCTTCTTTTTCTTTTCGCTGAGCCGTGTTAATGCCTTTAATAATCAAAAACAAGACGAAGGCCACGATAACAAAATTCAATACTGCCGCCAGAAACACACCGTATTTTACCGTACCCAAAATGGTGAGTTCGCTTAGGCGAGAGAGGTTGGCAGCCTCTAAGGCAGGTTTCAGAATCAGGGGGGTGATCACATCATCAATGAGCGACCCTACAATTTTATTAAACGCTGTACCGATTACCACACCCACGGCCAAGTCAATAACACTGCCGCGCATGGCAAAAGCTTTAAATTCTTTGAACATAAAAAAAGGTTTAGTTTGATTTTAAAAATACCAAATTCAATTTAACAACACAATGCACGGCTTATTTTGGCAAAACTTTAAACTGGTTTTTTAAGCCGCGAAAGCTGACCAACTCAGTGCCAGCATGGCCGACAAACATTTTGGCATCTACCTTCACCGGAACTTGATTATCGTCTGCCGATATCCAAGCTGTGATGGAGTTTTTTCCACGGAAGAGCTGATTATCGGGCATAATAGGAATTAGCTTGTAGCAAGGCACTTTTCCAAAATCCATTTCTACAGTTTCCTTTCCAAAATAAATAATTTTAAAGCTGTACGATTTATCTTCAAAAAAACCGGATACGGTAAGTGTGTCTTTTACTTTATGTTTTGAAAAATCGATGATGCGCAAGTACATAAACCCTGCTACAATATCTCTCACTTCTTTGGGGATAGGGTAAGTTTTAGGTTTGCCAAACTTACCGGTTTGTTTATCGGCTACGTTAACCGTAGCCTGTGCCAGCGAGTGGTCGTAGGTAATCACCTCGTTGAGGCGGTAGTTTCCTTCTTTCAGCTTGCGATATGATTCGTGAGTAACCAGATGGGTTGTATCTATGTAAGCGCCCCAGTTATCATCTACTTTCGATATCCACGTAGCCAAGCCTAATGTCTGCATGTAGGCATCTACTTTATAGCATGCCTGCTCGTTTTTTGTGTAGTAATTACGATCTACGGTGGTCACTCCTTTTCCTACCGTAAAAAAGCCCAAATACATCCGGTAGTCAAGTTGCTCGCCCGTGCTAATGGTTTTTACTTTTGTACGCACAAAACCGGTGGAGTCAGTTTGCCTAAACCCACCGAAAAGAGCAACAATTCCCAAAAATATTATCCAACGCATACACGAAATTAAAATCTATCCGTCAAATTCTCAACAAGGTTTTTTCTTTCGAGGGATATTATACCGAAACGCTGTTTTCGCGAAGGGCATCGTTCAGTGAAGTTTTTTTGTCGGTACTTTCTTTTCGTGTGCCGATAATCAGCGCGCAGGGAACTTGAAATTCACCGGCTACAAACTTCTTTGGCATGGTGCCGGGTATGACCACCGAGCGGGGCGGCACAAAACCCTTGTATTCTACGGGTGTGGTTCCGGTTACATCAATAATCTTAGAACTGCCGGTAAGCACCACATTGGCGCCTAACACCGCCTCGCTCCCTACACGCACGCCTTCCACAACTATGCATCGCGAACCGATGAAAGCATTATCTTCAATGATAACGGGCGCAGCCTGCACAGGTTCCAGCACTCCGCCAATACCTACCCCGCCACTGAGATGAACATTTTTTCCGATTTGTGCACAACTGCCCACCGTAGCCCAAGTATCTACCATCGTACCTTCGTCCACATAAGCACCGATATTTACATACGAGGGCATCAAGATCACTCCTTTACTTACAAAAGAACCGTGGCGCGCCAGCGCATGCGGCACCACGCGCACACCTAACGCTTTGTAATTTTTTTTCAAAGGTATCTTGTCGTGAAACTCGAAAGGACCTACTTCTATCGTTTCCATTTGTTGAATAGGAAAATATAAGATGACCGCCTTCTTGATCCACTCATTTACATGCCATCCGTTGGCAGTAGGCTCGGCCACCCGTGCCTTTCCTTTGTCTAACAAGTCTATTACTTCGCGGATAGCAGTTTGTGTCTCTTGCGATTTCAACAAATCGCGATCAATCCATGCTTTTTCAATTTTTTCTTTGAGTTGCATTTTAAGTTTTACATTTAAATCGGAATGCAAGAAATAAAAAAAAACAGAATACTCATTGCCTCGGTATTGAAACCGGTAGATGAACCGCGCATGTACAGCCGGCTGGGGCAGTCTTTGGTTGAAAACGGGTATGAAGTTTTTGTTGCGGGATTTCCTCCCTCGTCAAAAATTGATGTGCCCTCCATGCGGCTCATTCCACATGCCCGTTTTTCCCGGATAAGTTGGGGGCGGGTGATAGCACCGTGGAAAATTTTGATGAAAGCATTCCAGGTAAAGCCATCCGTATTGATCATCGCCACCCACGAACTGTTGCCGACAGCAATTATCTACCGAATATTCACCGGAAACAAAATCATTTACGATGTGCAAGAAGACTACAAGAAAAACATCCTTTATACTGATGCTTTCCCGCGGTTGGTCAGGCCTCTTTTGGCTATGGCTGTGCGTTGCATAGAAATCCTCACTGCTCCGTTCGTCAGTCAATTTTTACTGGCAGAGAAATGTTACGAAGGGCATCTGGGCTTTGGTAAAAAAAAGTCGGTAGTGATTGAAAACAAATGCAAGCTGCCGGATGATTATCGAAGAAGCACCTTGCCGGGAAATATTCAATTGTTGTTTACGGGTACGCTGGCAAAAAGTACAGGTGTGTTGGAGGCCATCCGGCTTGCCAAAATACTGGCTGCCGCAGATGAGCGGATCAGATTAAAAATTGTTGGGCATTGCTCTTTGCCCCACGAACTAAAAAAAATTAAAGAGGAAATAACAGGCCATCGTTTTATCACACTGGTGGGCGGCTCTGAGTTTGTGCCTCACGAAATTATTTTTATAGAAATAGCCCAAGCTCATTTTGGCATTATCAGCTATCCTCCGTCTACCCACACCTCCGAAAAAATGCCCACCAAACTGTATGAATACTTAGCCGGCCAACTTCCTGTCATTTTACAAACCAATACAATCTGGGAGGCCTTCTGCCTTCCCTATCAGGCTTGTTTGCCAATTGATTGGATGAATATTGATGCCGATGCCATCTTGTTAAAAATGAAAGAGCTAACATTTTACCCAAGCGAAGTACAAACAGCACACTGGGTCAACGAAGAAGCCAAGCTGATCGGGTGTGTTCACACGCTGATGGAGCCCACCTGAATATTTTTTTTAACATTAGTTTAGGGTAATCTAAATTATTATTTTTACATCACAAATTTCTATGCTTAGCTTCACCGAAGAAAATTACCTCAAAGCCATTTATCATCTTTCGAAAGAAGGCAGCGAGCCAGTATTAACCAACGACCTGGCCAAGTCCGTTCGCACAAAAGCAGCATCGGCAACAGACATGGTAAAAAAATTGGCTGCCAAAAAATTGATTTCATACCGGAAATATTATGGTGCCAACCTGACCACCAAAGGAAAAACTGAAGCGCTGATGGTCATTCGCAAACACAGGCTTTGGGAAACTTTTTTAGTGCAAGCACTCGGTTTTATGTGGGATGAAGTGCACGAGGTAGCAGAGCAACTGGAACACATCCACTCTAAACGGCTGATAGAAAAATTAGACGAGTTCCTGAATTACCCAAAAACTGATCCGCACGGAGACCCGATTCCCGACCGCAACGGAAAAATACAGCAGACTGCTGCCATCTCCTGCGATCAATTGGAAAAAGGAAAAAGCGCTATCATTACTGCCGTTAAAGATTCCAGTGGCTCGCTGTTGAAATTACTCGATAAAATTGGCGCTCATCCCGGAAAGAAAATCAAAATCATTGCCTGCGAACCTTACGATAAATCGGTAGAAGCATTGTTGGACGGGCAGCGTGTTTTCATTTCGCACGAAGTATCAAAAAATATTTTAGTAAAAGAATGAACGGCTCCACGGCACAACGAAAATCTCTCAGCGAAGTACACGCGTCTGTTGATGTCACCAACCGAAAAGGCTGGCGCAAGCTACTTGCCTTTTTGGGGCCAGCGTATTTGGTGAGCGTTGGGTACATGGATCCGGGCAACTGGGCCACCGACATAGCCGGAGGCAGCAAGTTTGGCTACTCGCTCATTTGGGTTTTGCTGATGAGCAACTTGATGGCCATACTGCTCCAAAGCCTGAGTGCCAAGTTGGGTATAGTTCGGCAAATGGATTTAGCACAAGCTTCGCGCGCCAGCTATCATCCGTCAGTAAATTTTTGTCTCTGGGTCTTTGCCGAAATCGCCATTGCCGCCTGCGACTTGGCCGAAGTGCTCGGCATGGCCATCGGCCTAAAACTGCTCTTTGGCTTGCCCCTGATTTGGGGAGTCAGCCTGACCGTGCTCGATACCTTGCTTTTGCTGATCTTGCAAAGCTATGGTATGCGCAAGATTGAAGCCTTCATCGTGACGTTGGTATTTATTATCGGGCTTTCATTTTTGCTCGAAATGATTTGGGCACAGCCACACTGGGGCGAGTTAGCCAAGGGTTTCATCCCTTCGCTGCCCACAGACGAAGCCTTGTATATTGCCATCGGGATTATTGGCGCCACAGTCATGCCACATAATCTGTACTTACACTCCTCGCTGGTTCAAACCAGAAGGTTTGATACGAGCGAAAAAGGAATTTGGTCTGCTATTAAATATAATCTGATTGATTCTTGCATTGCCTTGAACGCAGCGTTTTTTGTGAACGCAGCCATCTTGGTGCTGGCTGCATCTACATTTTTCAGAGCCGGAATGTTCGAGGTGTCCGACATACAAGATGCCTACAAATTTCTGGCACCCATGCTCGGCACGGGCTGGGCATCTACCCTCTTTGGTATTGCTTTAGTGGCGGCTGGTCAAAGTTCTACTATCACCGGCACACTTGCCGGGCAAATCGTAATGGAAGGCTACTTGAACTTGCGCATTGCCCCGTGGCTAAGAAGGCTCATCACTCGCCTCGTGGCCATTGTACCGGCTTACATCGTCATTATTTTATATGGTGAAGGAGAAACCGGGTCGTTACTGGTTTTGAGCCAAGTAGTGTTGAGTTTACAGTTAGGATTTGCCATCATCCCCTTGATTCATTTTACAAGTGATAAAGAAAAAATGGGAGTGTTTGTCAACAAAGCATGGGTAAAAATCTGTGCCTGGGCGATAGCCACTATCATCATTGTGCTGAACGCAAAGCTGGTCACTCAGGAAATATTGAACTGGCTGGAAACAAGCGGAGAATACCGGTGGATTATTTGGAGTGTCGTCATCCCTGTTTGTCTGGGGGTGGCTGCCTTGATGCTTTACATCATCTTCAAACCTTTGCTTGATATGCGTAAGCTCGAGCACATTGTTCCACACGGAGCAGCCTTAGACATTGGGCTGTTGCCAAAGACTTCTTATCAACGGATTGCCATCACCATTGATTTTACAAAAGTAGATACACAAGCTATTCACAACGCCTTGGCACAAGGCGGCAGAGGAGCAACTTATATCCTATTACATGTGGTAGAAACTGCCGGGGCCATGTGGTATGGCAGTGAAATAGCCGACCGCGAAGCCCATGAAGATGCGGTGGCACTCAAAAATTACTCCGACCAACTCTCCGCGCTGGGTTATGTCAACGAAACTAAAATTGGGTATGGAAACCCGCGCCAGATGATTCCCGAAATTGTCAATCAATTTAATGCAGACTTGCTAGTAATGGGCGCGCATGGCCACAACTGGGTAAAAGATTTGATCTTTGGCACTACGGTTGATATCGTGCGCCACCGGGTAAACATTCCGGTTCTCATCGTTCGTTAATTCGCTTACCTTTACCAAAATTTCAGATTTGAATCAGGCAGACGATACCATTGTGGCCTTAGCCACGGCACAAGGTGTAAGCGCACTGGCGGTGATCAGGCTCTCAGGAAAGGACTGTATTTCAATTGTTCAGAAAATTTTCAAAGGAAAAAATCTGCTGGCAGCACCCTCGCATACTATTCATTTAGGCATGATCTATGATCAGGAGAAACCGATTGATGAGGTGTTGGTTTCCCTGTTCAAAGAACCCCACTCGTTTACCCGCGAAAATTCTGTAGAAATTTCTTGTCACGGTTCGCCCCTGATTGCCAAAGAAATAATCAAAGCCTTGTTGAAACAAGGAGCGCGGCTGGCCGGCCCGGGCGAATTTACCAAGCGTGCGTTTCTTAATGGACGATTTGATCTGGCACAAGCAGAAGCTGTGGCCGACATGATAAACGCAGAAACCGACAACAGCCGGCAGGCTGCACTAAACCAGATGCGTGGTGGATTTTCGGGCGAAATAAAAAAACTGCGCGATGAACTCATCCACTTTGCTTCGCTCATCGAACTGGAACTAGATTTTGCGGAAGAAGATGTAGAGTTTGCCCAACGGGATGAACTGAGAAAATTGGTACTCAAAACCCAGTCAGTTGTTCGAACACTCATTCATTCATTCGATCAGGGAAATGTCATTAAAAACGGAATACCCACCGTAATAGCCGGAAAGCCCAATGCCGGAAAATCAACCTTGCTCAACGCACTGCTCAATGAAGAGAAGGCCATTGTGTCCGACCTGCCGGGCACCACGCGCGATGTAATTGAAGATGAGATGATGCTGGGCGGTATCTCATTCCGGTTTATGGATACTGCCGGGCTGAGAGAAACCAGCGATGTAGTGGAAGCCATCGGTGTGGAGCGCACCAAAGAAAACTTGCGCAAAGCTTCGCTCATTTTATATCTATTCGACCTGAGCGCCACCACCCCGCAGGCTATCGAAAAAGAAGAAGAGGAAATAAAAAAATTGAACATACCCTACATTAAAGTGGGCAATAAAATTGACAAGGCTGATCCGGCTTTGCTGAAGAAATTAAACCCGGAAGAATTTATTTTTATTTCAGCTTCCTCCCAAAAAAACATCCAACAGTTAAAAGATAAAATCTTATCTCACTTTCATATTCAGGAAGTAAAGCAAGGCGATGTGCTGGTTACCAACCTGCGCCATTACCAATGTTTGCTGCAAACTGATGAGGCTCTTACCCGTGTGCTGCTCGGAATGGACAACCACATTACAGGCGATTTTCTGGCGATGGATATTCGACAAGCACTGCATTTTTTAGGAGAGATTACAGGCTCTATCTCCACAGAAGACTTATTAGATAATATTTTTTCTAAGTTTTGTATCGGAAAGTAATTATCTTTCTTTTGTTTGTTAAGTGCTTGTTTTTCATAGGTTTTAACGGTTTTATCCTTCTTTTATTTGTTGCCAATCTCTACTTTTTTACTTATATTCGTTGCCTAATTGTTGCCCTGATTTGTTGCCAATGTTTCCCGGCAACAAAAATTCAGTAAGTGGTGAAATGGTGCTACACACAGCTACACCCTGCAACAGTTAGCCACAAAGAGCAACAAAATGAGTAGTACGATTAAAGTAGAAAAAACCTGTCAGCACTGCGGCAAAAAATTCATTGCACAGAAGACAACAACTAAATGTTGTTCCCATCGCTGTGCAAGTGCAGCCTACAAACAGAGGGCAAGAAATGCAAAGGTTGAAGCTGTCATTCAAAAAGAGAATGAGCAAAAGCCATTCAACCCCATTGTAACCCAAAAGGAGTTCCTGAGTGTACAGGAAACTTGCCAGTTAATCGGAGCCAGCAGATGGACCATTTACAGGCTGATTGATGCAGGAAGTTTGAAGGCTTCCAAGTTGGGCAGTCGTACTATCATTCCAAGAACAGAAATCAATAATCTTTTTAAATAACTGAAAGAATGAAAGTAACACTTCGCCAACGGCTCAAAGGTGATAAAATCACTTTATACCTTGACTACTACCATCAAGGCAAACGCAACTATGAACACTTGCAGCTTACACTTTATCCCGACCCGGAAAAAGGTAAACTGACAAAGGAACAGAAGGAAGAAAACCGTAAGAACTTAGCACTTGCAGAAGCCATCCGCAGCAAAAGACATTTGGAGTTGCAGAATGGTATTTATGGTTTCCAAGACCAGGGCAAGATGAAAGGCAGTTTCCTTCGCTACTTTGAATACCTCATGGAAGAAAGGAAAGACAGTCAGGGTAACTATGGCAATTGGGATAGTGTGCTTAAACACATGAAGAAGTATTGTAAGCATGATATAACATTTACCCAAGTAGATAAGGTATGGTTAGAAGGTTTCAAAGAATACCTGATGAAGCAAGCCCGTACACCAGCCAATCAGCCACTTTCTCAAAATTCGCAAAGCTCATATTTTAATAAAGTAAGAGCTGCACTAAAACAGGCTTTGAAAGATGAAATCATACAGCGAAACCCATGCGATACCATTGAAGGAATTAAAGCAGGTGAACCGGAGAGAGAATTTTTGACACAAGAAGAATTACAGGCAATGGCTAAAGCTGAGTGTGATATACCACAAATGAAAACAGCTTTCTTGTTCAGTGCCTTAACTGGTTTACGTTGGAGTGATATTCAAAAACTCACATGGATGGAGTTGCAATACTCTGATGAAATCGGGCATTACATCCGCTACACCCAAAAGAAAACCAAAGGCTCTGAAACATTGCCAATTTCTGAACAGGCTTTCGGTTTGTTAGGTGAAAGAGGCGAACCAAAAGAAAGAGTTTTTATAGGATTGAAATATTCAGCCTGGCACAACCTTCGGTTGCAGCAGTGGGCAATGAGAGCAGGGATAAGCAAAACAATCACCTTTCACTGTGCAAGGCACACCTACGCAACATTACAATTAACTTTAGGTAGTGATATTTACACAGTATCAAAAATGTTAGGGCATAAGCATTTAAAGACAACAGAGATTTATGCAAAGGTGATTGACCATAAAAAGAAAGAAGCTGCAAACCGCATCAAAATTGATTTATAGAAATGGAAGTAAAAATATTAGACAGCATAATGCACGGTGCTTTAAAGCCGTGGAAACTTGACACTACCAACACAAGGCGGTTTGTTGAATTGGTGAAAGCTGCAAAAGCAGCTTCACCAGTAACCAATGCAGATTTGCATAAGCAAATCACAGCATTACTTACTGACTTTCCCACCCTTCAAAAACTTCTGCCTGTTGCTTCCAATGCTAAAGACCCATTGCAGTCCTTGCAATACAAAACAGATTTGCCGAGTTACAAAGACCCGGTTACAAATTTCTATTACTTCGTAATAACAGCAGAAACACTTCGTGTTTACAATACTGTATTGCTGCAAGCAGCAACACTTACCGATTTAGTTGACATACAATATCAGATTGGCAAAGTGCTGAACGATATAAAAGTTTTAGCCAAACAAACAGCAGCCGAATTACAGGAACAAGGCTTTACAACAACACCCGATGAAAGCAGCAATCATATTCACTTTTCTTTGCATTACCTCAAACATTCATTGATACTGCTTTATTTCAGCATTCAGAAAGCATTTGAAACCCAACTTCAGCAAACCATTTCACTGGATGATTTTTACCTGTTGGATTTGGAATTACCCATTTCCGCAGTTCAGCAAATAGAGTATATCGGAAAGCATGATGCAGATGCAGAAGGCAATACAGAGTACAACGGTAATCAAGATACTGTTTGCTTTGGCTTCAAAGATGATATTGAAAAACTGAAAACGGTGGTAAATCAATTGTGCTATCAAATAGAGTTGCTGAATGATGATGTTACAAGTGCTGATGAATTGATAAAAGCCTTCACCGCAAAAAGTATTTTGCCAGGTGCAGTTAAAATTCAATTGGGCTGCGAAACAAAACACTTCCGTTATTGCATTGATAAGTTTATGCCTTACTTCAATAGCCTCACATTGGCAAACATTGAGAAATCAAAAATCTTCTATTCAAAGAAGGACACATTGATAAAAGCAAACAACCTTTCGGCAAGTAGTTCAAAGAATAAAATTGAGCCAAAGGAGAGTGCAAACATTGACAAGATTTTCAAACAACTGCAATAAAAAACATTAAGATTATTCAGTAA
>JAFDYX010000025.1 GCA_018267215.1 Bacteroidota bacterium | reverse complement strand
TATGAGAAGAACGAAAAAGATTGGGTATTTTTAGCACACCATGAAGGATGAGCTGACTTCAAAATATGTATTCTTGTTGGTGAGGCTACCGCACAAGCTTGCACGCAACACCAACAAGGGCAGAGTTGGTTCCTAATCAGGCACAAGCGTGACGCTTGCCCCTGATTAAGTTGTGCCTTGCGTGAGCGATAGAAGCGGAAAGCCCGCCAAGGGACGGTGGTGGGCGGGGGCGGACTTGCAGCGGATAGCGCGACCCGAAGCCCGCCCCGGGCGAGGGGCACGCCCAAAATATATTTTGGGGCGGCTCAAACTTTTTGCCGCCATCCCCCATCTTTATACCAGAAACAAGCTTGAAGACCAGTTACCGTGGCCCAAACTTTATTGGATATCGCTATGATGCATTCTGACCACCTCATCGCCCGCGCCCGCGAGGGAGACAAAGGGGCGCAAGGCCGTTTGGTGCAGCTCTGGTACAAGCGCATCTATAACTTTGGCTACAAATTTTTTTACGATCACGACTTGGCGATGGAGGTTGCCCAGAAGACGTTCATCAGCCTGCATAAAAACATTGGGTCGCTGCAGGAGGTAGGCCGCTTTAAGTCGTGGCTCTACACCATCGCGGTAAATTATTGCCGCGAGGAAGTGCGGAAGAAAAAATCGAGCCGGTCGTTTTCGCTCAGCGCCCTCAACCCGGGAGAGGGTGAAGAGAGCTACCGCTGGGAAGAGAGCCACCAGCGCCATGAAAACCCTGAGCGGCAACTGCGGCACGCTGAACTGAGCGACTTGCTGCAAGAATGCCTGATGCAGTTGAGCGAAGAGCAACGCGAGGTGGTGATCATGAAAGAGTACGAGGGGCTGAAGTTTAGAGAAATAGCCGAGACGTTGAACATCAGCGAGAACACGGTGAAGTCGCGCATGTACTATGGGCTGGATGGGTTAAAAAAAATATTGGAGCAAAAAAAGATAACAAAAGAAACCATTGGTTATGGACTATAAACCTGATGAAAGCGTCTGGATGGCTTACCTGTATGGCGAGCTGGGCGACAAAGAAAAAGAAATGCTCGAGGCCTATTTTGCGCAGCATCCGCACGAGCTGGAAAAACTAAAAGCGTTGGGCGAGGTGCGCAACGTGATGAGCCATGTGAAAGACAAAGAAGTAATTGCCCCGCCTATATTGGCTGGCGATGAGGGCACGCGGCCGTTGTGGCATTCTTCTTACTTCAAAATCAGTTTGGGTATTGCCGCTTCCATTTTGTTTTTGCTGGCAGCCGGAAAAATTTTGGGGCCGGAAATCAGTTATGCTAAGGGCGAGTTGCGCATCAGCTTTGGCAGCACGCGACACGAAAAAACTGAAAGCCCGCTGAGCGAAGCGCAAGTAAAAGAAATGATAGCGGCCTCGCTGGCATCTAATAACGAATCGCAGAATGCGATGCGCACAGACGACCAGAAAAAGCTAATGCAAACATGGGTTGACATGAACTCGAAGAAAATGGATATGCTGACAAAGACTGCCTCGCAGGCGAGCAAAGACCAGGTGCAATCTTTTGTGGCCGGCTTGCAGGAACAAAACCTGAAACTGATGAAAGACTATTTTCAACTCAATTCATCCGAACAGAAAAAATATATGGAGACACTACTGGTTGATTTTTCGCAATACCTGCAAGACCAGCGTAAGCAAGACCTGCAGTTGGTGCAAAGCAAGATGAACTATTTGGAAAAAAACAACACACAGTTTCGGCAAGAAACGGAACAGATACTCACCAGCTTGATTTCTAACCCGGTCAGAACAAAAAATAATTATTAACACATAAAAAAATTAGTGATGAAAAATATATGGATAGCGGCAATCGTGTTGATCAGTGCATCATCCTTTGCCCAGACTAAAACAGATGAAGCGCGCATGCAGCGCGATATGGAGATCACAGAGAATATTTTAAGTACGCTCATTAAGCAGCAGTTTGGGAAACGCAATTTTTTTCCGATGGAAGTACAGGGCAGCTACCTGCCCGGCTATGGTGTTACTTACCGGCTGCCTTCTGAGTTTTTCGGCAATATTTTTATACAAACTGATGCCGCTTTTGATTTTCAGTTTCCCGAGCCACCGCAAGAGCCGGGGGCATCGTACAATTCGTATGGCCGCGAGGGGCAAGCCCCCAAGCCCTTCAAGGCGCGCGCCAAAACAAACCGACAGAAAACAATCAATGCCGACAGCTCGCAAGCTGCCTATATCGAAAAACTACTGCTGGCCTCCAAGAATTTTATAGCAGACTATGGCGACCTTCTTTCGCAACTGCAGCCCAACGAAAAAATCGTTATCACCAACCGGGGCGATGGCAGAAATAATTTTCAGTTTGTTTGGAATGGAAATGCGATCGACAAGCGCAAGCAAAGTATATTATCTGTAGAAGGTACCAAGTCGGACATCAGCCAACTGCGGCAAGGCAAAATCAGCCGCGATCAGTTTATGGCTAAACTGAAAATAATCAACAGCGAGGTAACCGATGAGTTGCAGCCCGACCTGGAGACATTGTCCAGCATCTTCGGCCGTTTGTACAGCCGCGATCTATCAAAAACATTTTTTACTGACGACAATCTGTATTACGAGCGGTTGAAAGATTTTGGTGTGATCTACCACATGCAGGTGTATGCCAGCAACCAAGACGAAGAGGGATATTTTAATTTGCCCACCATCCGCAGAAATGATTTAGACCAGGCCGCACGCGATAAGGAGGTGAAGCGGATGTATCCTGAATTTGAGAGCAGCATCAAAGATGATTTTCTGGAATACGGAAAAACGGTGAAGAGCCTGAAAGATGATGAAGTGCTGATGCTCGAAGTTCAGCTTACGCGATGTGGTGGTTGCGCCATCCCATCTACATTGGAGTTATCGGTAAAAAATTCTGTGTTGAAAGATTATGCTTCCGGCAAGTTGAGCAAAGAAGCAGCCTTAGCCAAGGTAAGCGTGAAGCAAGGAGCAGCTCAATAAGAAACAAAAAAGATAAAAGCGGTTGGCAGCCTACGGGTTGTCAACTGTTTTTTTTATATCCCTTTCGGATAATCGAATGAATCGAGGTGGCCACAGCCGGGTGTCAGCTCGCGCCAGGTTTTAATTTTTAAGGATGCGCTCACAATACCACAAGTGGGGATATTGTCTATGTCAGCGTTTAGCAATTCGTTGGCAAATTCGGTAATGCCCGGATTATGGCCGAAGGCAAATATTATCTCTTCGGCATCGGCCGGCCGGTCTTTCAATGTTTGGATTATTTTAAACCACGCCTCTGCGCTGGCATGGTACAACGCGTTTATCTTCTCTATCTTGTGCTTGTCGAATTGAAAGACGTGGGCAAATTCTTCGCAAGTGGTAAGCGCCCGCACGGCCGGGCTGGTGATGAAGCGGTCGGGTGTAATGTGGCGCTGCCTGAGTAGCTTGGCCATCTGTGGTGCATCCTTTTTGCCCCGTTCATTAAGAGGGCGTACAAAGTCATCCATATTCAGGTTATCCCAACTGGATTTGGCGTGGCGGATGAGATAAAGTTTTTTCACTTCACGAATTTACAATTTACCTTTGAAGTTTATACCATGGAAAAACGCCCGCTACGGAAAAGAATTAAATACGCCAGCCTCTACTACTTTGTGCGGTTCCTGATTTTTTCTGCCGGGCTGGTGCCGCGAAAAATGTGGTTGCGGTTTTGCGGTATGCTGGGGCGGATGGCTTACCTGTTTTCTCCTCAGCCGGCTGCGCGGATGGTAGCGCATTTAACCATTGCGTACGGCAAAGAAAAATCTGGAGGCGAAATTAAGAAGCTGAGTAAAAAGACATTTGCGATGCTGGGCAAAAATGCGGGCGATATTCTGCGTTCGCTCAATGTAAAAAAGTTATCCGATCTGGAAAAATTTTTAGAAACACACGGACTGGAGAACTATGAAAAAGCACATGCGCGGGGCAAGGGTGTCATGTTTCTGACGTTGCATTTAGGTGCGTTTGACCTGCAGATTACCAACATGGCGCTGCGCGGGCTGAAGCCCAACATCATCGGCACGGCACTGGGCGATGAGCGGCTGAACGAGTTGCTGATACGCTATCGCAATGCTTATGGAGCCATCGCCATCGAGCGGGGCAAAGAAAGTGTAAAACTTTTTAAGGCCTTAAAGTCGGGCGGCTCTATCGCCATCCTCATTGATCAGGACACAAAAGTGAAAAGCCGGTTTGTAGATTTTTTTGGAAAGCCTGCCGCCACGCCCATCGGGGCTACGGTATTGGCGCTGAAAAGCGGCTGTGCCGTGGTGCCTACTTATATTTTTTTAGACAAAAATTATAAACAGCAAATGCACATCTTGCCCGAAATACCCCTCGTGTACACAGGTGATGAGGAACAAGATTTGATTATTAATACCCAGAATTTTACACACCAAACAGAAGACATTATCCGCCAACATCCGGAGCAATGGGTATGGATGCACGAGCGGTGGAAGACACAACCCGGGGCAGAAATCCGTTAGCCGTTGATGTTGTTTTTACAAAAGGAGTAGCTCGGCTATCCTTTGGTTTTTTTCTTACTTTTAATTTGGATTGGGGGTAAGTAAACTGTTTAAGATTTTAACCACATAGGCACATAGAACACATAGTAAATGCTGTGTTCAACTGATAAGTATAACTTTTAGTTTTTGTAAAAATATCAGTGTACATTGTTTGCTACAGTAGTTTTTTGTAAAGTTTTCCAATTTCTCAGTTAATTTTTAAGCAACTAAATATACCTGTTATGGATAAGAAAAAAATTGAACTCATCATCGTTTTTACCATCAACACGCGCGAGGAAATGGCTGAAGAAATATTAAAACAAGCCAACGTGCCATACCGTGAAGGCATGGACTCCAGCAAAGGGAAAATTTATTTTTACAGTACCGGTCCCAAATATATTTTGACTTTCGAGACGAAAGAAAAAAAGAAAAAATTTTTAGCAGAATTTAAAAACAGGAAGGAAGTGTACGAAATCTACGAACCGGATTGGTCTATCCAAAAAGATTAATTCGCGCAGCAAGCGTATTGTCTTTATAAGATTACTTTCAAGCGGAGTCTCTTCGCCTACCCGATCGCTTTGATGGTTTCTTTGTGAAAAGAAAAGATCTATTTTTCAATCTCTTCATAACCAACTCTAAGAATAGAATAGCCGATAGCTCCCGATGCCATAGTGAATATTATCAGCCCAATTAACATTCCCCAAGAAAAATCTATTTGACCAGTAAAAATTTTGAACAACCATACGACAATACCAATGAGTCCACCTATTGCACCAATTAGGAAACTGATTCCATAGTAAATAGCAATACCTCCATTTACTTTGTTGATTTTTTTCATGTGTTTACAATTTTTAATTTATGGTCACATGCCTGCCTGTCGGCAGACAGGGAATGATCTAAATGATCATAGCTGTTGGTGTAGGGCAACTCCATGACCATTTCATACCTCAATAGTTTTCTTAATCGTAACGAAGATAGTAAAAATCTGATCAGCCGGATTTCTGCCAAGCGGAGCCTCTCTTTCGCCCGCCTGCTCTCATAATTTTTTTGCATGGAGGATTTCTAAGATGGTTTTAACAAAAAATTCTTTGTTATTTTTTTAATAACACTTTCAGATAAAATCCATCCGGCCTCGTCAGCGAGTAGTTATCACAAAATATATCCGCCTAAATAAAATAAGAGATAAACTTATCTTTAAGTTTGATGTGGTGGAACTGCGGCAGCCGGAGAAGCGTTGTATAAAAGACAAAAAATGCTTGTGGTGTTTTAACCCAAAAATCTATGAATGCCCTAAAAAGTACAAGTGAATGGATTAGCCAATACCCTGCATTAGATGCCGTAGTTGCCCTGCAGCCCACGCTCTGGCTAAACCCCGATCGGGCGGCTATGGACAAACCATTAAACCTGCCACTAAACGAAAACGATTTGCAACAGGCAAGGGCATTCATGGAAAAGTATGCGCCTTATATTTTGCAAACATTTCCGGAAGCTTCTTCAACGGGTGGCCGTATCATTTCGCCTCTGCACGAGATCAACACATTCCGAAATTATCGCAACAGCCATAGCCAACAATTGATTGCCGGTCGCTTTTTTTTAAAGTGCGATCATGCGCTTCCGGTGGCGGGATCCATCAAAGCCCGTGGTGGCTTTTATGAAGTACTCTACTTTGCGCATCAGCTGGCTGTAAAAAATAATTTGATCCGTGAAAATGAGACGGCTGATTTCAGTCTTCCCACATTCAGGTCATTGTTTTCACGTTACACCATCGGAGTAGGCTCAACCGGCAATCTGGGGTTGAGCATCGGCATCATCAGCGCCCAATTGGGGTTTCAAGTGAACGTGTATATGAGCCGCGATGCCAAAGAGTGGAAGAAAAACCTGTTGAGAAAAAAAGGTGCACACGTCATAGAAGAGCCGGGCGATTTTGGTATCGCCATTTCAAAAGGAAGAAAAGAAACACGCGATAACCCGCTTGGCTATTTTGTAGATGACGAAAACAGCAGGCAGTTATTTCTCGGCTACAGTGTGGCAGCTCATGAGGTGCAACAACAGTTGAAGCAACTGGACATTCCGGTTGACAAAGACCATCCGCTGTTTGTTTACTCTCCTTGCGGAGTGGGCGGCTCTCCGGGTGGCGTGTTGTGGGGATTGAAAATGATGTATGGCGACAATGTGCACTCATTTTTTGTAGAGCCAACGCACGCGCCCTCTGTGCTGACGGGGCTCATCACCGGAGAAATGGAAAAAATTTGTGTGCAGGATATTGGCATTGATAACCATACCGAGGCAGACGGCCTGGCGGTGGGCAGGCCATCGGCATTTGCCACTGCCATTACCAAAAAATTGGTGAGTGGAATTTATACAATAGAAGACAACACTTTATTTCAACTGCTGAAAGAACTGTACAACACGGAGAAAATTTTTGTGGAGCCCTCGGCTGCAGCCGGCTTAATAGGTCCCGAAAAAATTCTTTCTTCCGATTATCTGAAAAAGAACCACATTGACCCGACAACAGTTACACATGTGGCTTGGTCAACCGGTGGCAACTTGATGCCCGAAGAAGTCAGGAAAACATTTTT
Organism: Bacteroidota bacterium; assembly: GCA_018267215.1. Taxonomy (GTDB): domain Bacteria; phylum Bacteroidota; class Bacteroidia; order Cytophagales; family Cyclobacteriaceae; genus ELB16-189. The sequence goes on along the minus strand of JAFDYX010000025.1, from coordinate 103,420 downwards.
GACAAGAGAATAAATTTTTTATAAATCGTATCAAGATTTTAAGTTTTGCAATATGAACACACCCACCCCTCAAGCCCAAGCCACTATCCGTGTAAACGGAAAGACGTACAACTACTGTTCTTTAAAAAAACTTCCGCAAGGCAGCATCGAACATTTACCTTTCAGCATCCGCATATTGCTGGAGAACGTACTGCGCCACTACGATGGTTTCAGCATTACCGATGAGCACATCCAAACGCTGACCGGGTGGAAGCCCGAACCCGTTGACCGGGATATTCCCTTCATGCCTGCCCGTATTTTGATGCAAGATTTTACAGGCGTGCCGGCCGTAGTAGATATGGCTTCGCTCCGCGCAGAATATGTACGGCACGGAAAAGATGGACAAAAAATTAATCCGGCCATTCCGGTAGATTTAGTCATTGACCACTCCGTTCAGGTAGATTATTTCGGAACCGATTATGCCTACGACAAAAACGTAGCGTTAGAATACGAACGGAACAAAGAACGCTATGAGTTGCTGAAGTGGGCACAAAAAGGGTTGAAGAACTTTACTGTAGTGCCGCCCGGTATGGGCATTTGTCACCAAGTGAATTTGGAGTATCTGGCAAAAGGGATTACCGAGCGTGATGGCTGGCTGTTTCCTGACACGCTGGTAGGGACAGACTCGCACACACCGATGGTTAACGGCATTGGTGTGATTGCTTGGGGCGTGGGTGGCATCGAGGCAGAGGCGGCCATGTTGGGGCAACCCATTTTCTTTACATGCCCGGAAGTAATCGGGTTGAAGCTGACGGGAAAAATACCGGAAGCCTGTACCGCCACCGATTTGGTGCTGTCGGTTACCAAAGCCCTGCGCGATAAGGGCGTAGTAGGAAAATTTGTAGAAGTTTTTGGTGATGGCCTCAACAACCTCACCGTAACAGACCGGGCCACAATCGGCAACATGTCGCCCGAGTTTGGATGTACGGTTACTTATTTTCCTGTTGACGAGCGCACATTAGAATATATGCGCGCCACCAATCGCAGCGCAGAGCAAATCAATTTGGTAGAAACCTATTGCAAGGAAAATCTTTTATGGCGAACAGGTCAGGAAAAAATTAACTATTCGTCTGTAGTTGAGTTTGATCTCTCTACGCTGGAGCCCACGGTATCGGGACCCAAACGGCCGCAAGACAAAATTTTGGTACGAAACTTGGGAAACAAGTTTGCCGATCTGTTGCAAAAAGAACATCAGCGCACTTATGCGCCCCTGAACGAGCGAAAGGAATCGGCCTGGCTGTCGGATGGCGGCTCGGGCACAGAGTTTACATTTGGCAAAGTGCCGATGAACAAACCCTCTTCGCTGGAGGTAGTGCCCGAAGCGATGCAGTCGGTGCGCATCAAACACAATAATCAGGAATTTATTTTAAGCGATGGCAGCATCGTTATTGCCGCCATCACCAGTTGCACCAACACCTCTAACCCGGCTGTGATGATTGGTGCGGGCTTGTTGGCGCGCAACGCTGTCGAAAAAGGACTGCGCACTAGATCGTGGGTTAAAACATCGCTGGCACCCGGCTCGAAAGTAGTAACACATTACTTGGAGCGTTCCGGCCTGAAAGCAGACTTAGAAGCACTTCGTTTTCATACAGTAGGTTATGGTTGTACTTCGTGCATCGGAAACTCGGGGCCGTTGCCACCGCACATTGCCGAAGCGGTGGACAAAGGCGAACTGGTGGTGGCCGCAGTGTTATCGGGCAACCGGAATTTTGAGGCGAGAGTTCATCCACAGGTAAAAATGAATTTCTTGATGTCGCCCATGCTGGTGGTGGCTTATGCACTGACAGGGCGTGTAGATGTTAACTTAATCAGCGACCCGCTGGCTCACGACCCGAACGGAAAGCCTGTTTACCTGAAAGACATTTGGCCCAGCCGCGAAGAAATCATCCACACCATCCACGACTGTGTTAAACAAACCGATTTTCAGGAAGTATATGATGTGATTTTTGATGGCTCTGCCGATTGGCAAAATCTGGAAGTAAGCCTCAGCGAAAGTTTTGCCTGGAACAAGCAGTCCACCTACATTAAAGAAGCGCCATTTTTTGAAAACCTGAAAGCCACACCTCAACCCGTAACAGATATAAACGGGGCGCGGGTGCTGCTGTACTTAGGCGACTCGGTTACGACCGACCACATCTCGCCAGCCGGCTCGTTTAAAGAAGGCAGCGCAGCCGGAAAATATTTGATAGACCACGGAGTAGATAAAGCAGACTTTAATTCGTACGGCTCCAGGCGCGGCAACCACGAGGTGATGATGCGCGGCACATTTGCCAATGTGCGCATCAAAAATAAAATTGCCGGAAAAGAAGGAGGCTTCAGCAAATATTTACCTACCGGTGAAGTGAAAACAGTTTATGAAACGGCCGAAGAATATAAAAAGAGCAACACTCCGTTAATAGTGCTGGCCGGCAAAGAATATGGCTCGGGCTCTTCGCGCGACTGGGCTGCCAAAGGCACTTACCTGCTGGGCATTCAGGCTGTGATAGCCGAAAGTTTCGAGCGCATCCACCGCAGCAACCTCGTAGGCATGGGCATTGCCCCGCTGGTATTTGTGGATGGACAAAATGCCGAAAGCTTAGGCTTAGACGGCACCGAAACGTACAACATCCACGGGCTGGCCGACAATTTAACACCTCATAAAAAGTTAGATGTTACGGCCACGCATGCCGGAGGAAAAGTTACCAAGTTTAAAGTGTTGTCGCGCATGGATTCGGCCATCGAAATAGAGTACTACAAAAACAACGGCATCCTGCAATATGTGCTGAGAGACTATCTGAAGAATAGCTGAAAAATATTTTTGAACCCACCACAAACTACACCATGCTCAAAGAAGGATTGATCAACGAATTTCTACACGAAACAGAAAACACCAGAAAACTTTTAAAAGCCATTCCCGATGCGGCACTGAACTGGAAACCTGCCGAAAAAAGCTGGACTACGGCACAACTGGCTTCGCACATAGCCGGCTTATATGATTGGTACGATAAAGTGATCAACTTGGATGACTTTGCCTTAGATGCCTACCATTACGACCGAGGCGATCTTTCGAAGGCTGCTAACATTGTAGCCAAGTTTGAAGAGAATGCCGAGCGTGCACAACGGGCATTAGAAAATTTTGATGAGTCCACTGCGAAGAGGCCTTGGCAGATGACGATGCGCGGACACGAAGCCATAGCGCCTACACCCAAAATCGTTATCATCCGAAGTGTGCTCTTCAACCACGTCTATCACCATCGTGGCGAGCTGGTAGTTTACCTCCGCGCAACAGGCCATAAAGTGCCGGGGCTGTATGGCCCCACTGCAGAAGGTACGCGGTAATATCGCCCTACATAATATCCATCCTGAACTACAGGTAGCCCTCATTCCCTACCCACCGGTACGGATACTGGCTACCTTCCTACGGGTATAGACTTTTATGGATTCTTTCAAGATTTTTGGAAGAACTTTAAACCACCCCAACCGATGAGTCTGTTTAAACTTGTTTGTATTTTTTTACTGATGGCTTGCGCCCACATAACGTATGCCCAGTTGAATGAAAATTTTGACGACAACAGAAACCGATGGAGTTTGAGTGGCGACAATGAAAGCAAACGTAAAATTGAAAATGGAAAATACGTACTCACCACCTTGGAGGACGACAAAGGGAAGTTTACACAACTTCCTGTGTTCTTTGATCCCAATAAAGATTTTGTGCTGGAGGCGGCATTTACACAGATAAGTGGAGCCGATGATAATGGCATCGGATTGTACTGGGGTCAAAGTTACAATTTATACAATGAATTTATTTTTACCTCGAATGGCTACTACAGAGACCGTTCCGGTTCGCACAAGTGGATAAAGACAGACTTGGTGCAACCAATGGGAAAACAAAACACAATACGGATAGAGCAAAAAGGAAATACCACCCGTATTACTTTTAACGGAACACAGGTAATATCTGAAAACTATACTAACTATGGCTTCTTTGCGGGCTTTGTCAACTACGCCCGTATGGTGCTGGAAGTAGATTACATCCGGCTGGAACAGGAAAACAAAATCAATTTAATAGCCGATTTACCTACCCAAACGATAAAGGAAAATCTGGGTACAGGCATCAATACTTATGCCAGTGAATTGGGTCCGATCATTTCGGCAGACGGCAAGAGCCTTTACTTTGACAGAACAGCAGGATACGAGTATAACACCAACGGCAAAGCAGATTTGGAAGATGTCTGGGTTTCTTCCTATGACGGAAAAAAATGGAAAGAAGCGCGCAACTTAACTTCCATTAACACAAAAGATGCAGACAACTCTGCTTCTGTCAGTACCGATGAAAATATTTTGATACTCTCTACAAAGAATAATTTTAAATATTTTAAGCGCAAGGGCAGACGCTGGCAAGGGCCTTATCCCTATAATCTGCCGTTTGTAAATGAATCTAAATACATGGAAGCGCAACTGGCAGCTGATGGCAAAGCATTTTTTTTGTCTATTAAAACACCTGATAACATAAGCTACAATAAAGATGTGGATGAAAAAGATATCTATGTAGCCCTGAAGGATGACAACGATAAATGGGGACCTCTTATTAACTTGGGGCCTACTGTCAACTCGCCCGGAAATGAAAATGGGCCGTTCCTTGCGGCCGATGGCCGTACCTTATATTTTTCTACCAATGGCAGACCGGGGTATGGCGACAACGATATTTTTATGACCAAACGAATTGGTGACGGCTGGACCACCTGGACGGAGCCGGTAAACTTAGGGCCACAAATCAACACGCCCGATTTTGATGCTTACTATGTCGTGTCTGCCGCTGGCGATTATGCCTATGTTGTAAGCAATGAAAATTCTGTTGGCAAAGCTGATATTTTCAGGATGAAGTTGCCTAATCAGGCTAAGCCCAACCCGGTGGTTTTAGTTTTTGGCAAAACCCTGAACGTAAAAAATAAAAAGCCGGTAGAGGCCACCATTGAGTTAGACAATTTACAAACCGGAAAAGAAGTGGCCGAGGCTATCTCCGACTCAGAAACCGGTGAGTACAAAGTGGTGTTACCTTTTGGCGCTAACTACGGGCTGCACGCTGCCGCCCCAGGGTATCTGTCGGTAAATGAAAACATGGAGCTCGCTCATATCCGCGAATACACTGAAATAGAAAAAAATTTATATCTCTTAAAAATTGAAGTGGGCGAAACCCTGCAGCTGAACAATGTATTTTTTGAACAAGGCAAAGCTGTATTAAAAACAGAATCCTATCCGGAGTTAGACCGGCTGGCGGGAGTATTAAAAGAAAACCAAAACATACACATTGAACTGGGCGGCCACACCGACAACGTAGGGCCGGCAGCAGCCTTGTTAAAATTATCAGACGAGCGTGTGCAGGCAGTAAAAAAATATCTGGTGGGCAAAGGCATTGCCTCCGGCCGTATTACCGGAAAAGGCTATGGCAGCACACAACCCATCGAAAAAAACGATACGGAAGAAAACCGGAAGAAAAACAGAAGGGTAGAGTTTAAGATTACCAAGAGCTGATTTTTTCTTTCGGTTGAAAATTGTCTTGTGTTTTCGTTGGCCGCAGATGTGCGCTCAGGATTTTCACTTTAAGTTTCTATAGATAACTTTTCCGCTCCGTGTGCCCGTTGTCTTTCCTTGGCTCCATACTTCTTTTCCGTTTACCCACACATGTAAAATGCCTGTGGACAATGCCTGTGGGTTTTCGATCGTAGCATTGTCTTTCACTTTTTCGGCATCAAACAAAACCAGGTCGGCATAGTTGCCTGCCTTAATTCTGCCGCGCTTTTTTATTCCGATCTGGTCGGCTGCAAGGCCTGTCATTTTAAAAATTGCGTCTTGCATTTTTAATGTCTTTTCTTCCCTCACATAACGGCTTAGTATGCGTGCAAACGTACCAAACCCACGAGGGTGGCGCCCCGTGCTGGCTCCGTCAGAGCAAATGTTTGTGTGCGTCCATTGCATCAGCTTTTTCACATCGTTCTCTTCCATGCTGGTAGCTACAATGCTGCCATCGCATTCTTCACCTTTTTTATCGCATTCATCCAGTCGCCTGATCAATTCGATAAGCATGTCTTCATTTGTGCGTTTCTCCATCTTAGCCGCTTCCGCTAAACTCTTTCCGTTATATTCAGGGTTAGGCTGATAGTTGCTGAAAATAATTCCCTCTGCGCTGGTTACTTCTTTCAAGATAAAGGCTGCTTCTTTTTTGTCGTTAAAATTCCGGTCAGGGAAAAGAACACGGATAGTAGAAGACCAATAGGTATAGGGATACAAGTCGGCAGTAATTTCAATACCCTCATTTCGTGCTCTATCTAATAGAAGCAGGGCACTATCTGCCTTGCCCCACAGGCCACGCATGGCCAGTTTAAAGTGGCTGATTTGCACCGGCACTTTTACTGTGCGCCCGATGGTTATAATTTCCTGAAGGGCATCCCAAAAATATCTGTCTTCGCTGCGCAGATGACTAATGTATCTGCCATTGTACTGCGGCAACACACTGGCTAACTGCAACACTTCTTCTTTAGACGAATAAATACCGGGGTCATATTCCAATCCGGTGGATAAGCCCAAAGCACCGGCACGCATATCTGCTTCGAGCAGCAGTTTCATGCTGTCTATTTCTGCCTGTGTAGATTTTCTTTTGTAGTTATTTCTCAAAATGCGGTCGCGCAAAGTATTATGACCACTGTATGAGCCCACATTAACAGCCACAGCTTTTTCTTCTAAGGATTGAAAATATTTTTGAAGTGGAAAATGTGATCCGCCATCTTGCCCGACAATAATAGTGGTGACACCCTGACTGACGACCGCATCAGCTAATGGATTTTCGGTAAGTCCCCTGCCATGGTGGCTGTGCGTATCAATAAAGCCCGGTGCCAAGGTCAGTCCGTTTGCATCTATTTCGGTTTTTCCCAGCGCTTGCGAGAGGTTGCCTATCTGTGCAATCGTATCGGCATTAATCGCTACATCTGTCTTTACTCCATCTGAGCCTGAGCCATCGTACACGGTAGCGTCACGGATGATCAGTTCATATTCTTGTTTTTTGCAACTGAATAAAATAACTGAAAGACCAAGTATAACAATGAATCTCATGGGAATGGGTTTAGGAATTTGAAAGTAGTGATTTATTTGTATAAGGCACAAACTTTTTATACCGCAGCCAGTAACTGTTCATCAAATGGATCTCCGTTACCCATACAATCTTCTTAATATGTACTCTTTATATTTACCAAAATAAACTGCAAACAGAGCAACAGCAAAACAAAATGGCACAGGCACGTACATTGGCAATCGGGGATATCCATGGCGGATTTAAAGCACTGGAACAAGTGCTGCTCCGCGCACAAATTTCAGACAGCGACACGTTAATTTTTTTGGGCGATTATGTGGATGGCTGGAGCGATGTTTATGATCTGGTTGAATGGCTGATGACTTACCAACAGTTGCACAAGGAGCGATGCATCCTATTAAAAGGCAACCATGACGACTGGTGCGAAAAATGGCTGCGCACCAACGTGGAAGATGACTATAAGCGCAAGCACGGAGCGCAGTCCACCTATGATAGCTATGCGCATGTCTCCAGCGAAGTCAGATCAAAACACCTCAACTTTTTTGAGAAAATGAAACTCTACCATATAGACAACAAAAACCGTTTGTTTGTCCACGCTGGATTTACTTCAGAATATGGGCCGGCAAAAGAGTATGTTCCATCGTATTTGTTCAACGACCGGACGTTGTGGGAGATGGTCATCAGTCTGGGCAGAACCATAACAAAAGACTCTCCCTATTTCCCCAAACGGATGAAACTGTTCCACGAGGTTTTCATTGGGCATACACCCGTTACCGACTACGGGCACACCACACCGATGAACATTTTAAATTTATGGAACCTCGACACAGGCGCGGCTTTCAACGGCAAACTTACCGTGATGGATGTTGACAGCAAACAGTATTGGCAAAGCGATATCGTGAGCGGGTTATACCCCAACGAAGCAGGGCGAAAGCGCGGATAGGCAGTGTTCTTTGCCGGCTATCAAGCCCTAATCAGGCGCAAGAGTCACTCTTGTGCCGAAGAAGAGCTATAGTAGTTTTTTTTAAAACGCGGATTATAAAATCCGCATTATCTGTCATTCGACATTACAAATGTCTCGCCCTCGTTGGTGTTGCGTGCAGGCTTGTGCGGTGGCTCCACCAACAAGAATTCATATAATACAGATTTTGAAGTCCTCGCCCTCGTTGGTGTTGCGAGAGGAGGTGAGCGTTGGCTTCACCAACGAGCAAAAAAAATTGATGAGATGTACAAAATGAATAAATGCTGGTGCGTTCACTTGCCGGGCCACGCGGATTATAAAATCTGCTTCATCTGTCGTTCGGCATTACAAATGTCTAACAGCAATGGTCTATCAAGTTCCAATAAATTTTATCCGTACCAGTACGGATAAAAATTGCCGAGAGGTGGGTATATCTGTGCGTAGTAAATGACGGTTTATTTGTACCATCAACTACACACAACTATGGATAAATCTATTTTTATTTTTTTGATTATTACAACCATCAGTTGGGGGCTTCATGCCCAAGATAATCAAGTATCATTAGCCCAACAGGCACAACAGCAGATAGACACAGAGTGCCACGACAAAGGGGCAATCAAAAAATTCGCTTTGGATAACAATATATCCGGCAAGGCCACTTTCGATATCACCATCAACCACAAGGGGCAAGTTATCACCGTGTTTTTGGTTGAGTCGGACATTGCAGATGTAACCCAGCGCAATGGCTTGGTCAACGCGCTTTCAAAACTGAAAATAAAAGACGTAAGCCTTCCCAAGAAAGAACGATTCAAATTTACCTACCACCTGTCTCTCTAAACTCCACTTTAAATAATAAACAAAATGAAAAAAACAACTCTCTTGCTCTTGCTCCTGTTGGCCTATGCAGCACATGCACAGGAAGAAATGAAAACACTTTATCAATTTGAAGTAAACCATGCGTTTAACCACATTGGCTATGGCACGGACGACCTGACGGCCTCGTATGTAGCCAGCACCAAAGAAGTAACTGTTTTTGATAACAAGGATGGAAAAATTGTGTGGACCAAAAAATTTAAAGACATCACCGATCAGATCAACAAAATAGATGATATGTTCCCGATGGGCTCAGCAGGGCTTATCTTCGTGATAGACCGCAAAGTAGGGAAAGACAAGATGGTGTGCATTGAAAAAGCTACGGGCAAACTGATGTGGGTATCAGACAAATTTCAGGATGTTGATTCGCAAGATAACTTGGTATTCTTCCGAGACTCAGAGGAAATACTCATCACCACCAAAAAGAATGCTACACTCATAAAAATGCGCACGGGCGAAGTGGTGTGGAATACAGAAAAATATAAAGGCGTAACGGCCGACTACGCGCTGGGTGGAGACGGATCGGTTATCCTTGTAAATATGAAAGAGGCTAGCCAAGTAGCCAAAATGTTGGTAGGTGATATTGCCTCATTTGCCTCACGGGCGGCTTCAGGATTTAAAAACCAAATCGTACGGATTAACCTCAGCAATGGTGAAATCATCTGGGACCAAACCTACCGTGGCCTGGTGGAAGAAAAACTTCTCACTAAGGAAAAATTAGTGAGCATAAAAATCAAAGAAGGAAAGGTGATGCTCTTTATGAAAGGCCTGCACGTATTTGATTATGCCACGGGCAAGCCGATGTGGAATGCCGCCTATGACGAAACTCCCAATGCCATCATGGACTACATAAAAAAGCAAGCCAAGTTCGGTTCGCTGGGGATGGCAAAAATAGCTGACTTTGGCGCGTATGGCATCGTGGCTGACCCTGTGATTGTAGATGGCAACGCTTATGTGATAGACATGGTGGACAAGCGCCATCAGTTTGTGAAAAAATTTGATATGCAAACAGGTAAACTGTTATGGCAGTCGCCCGAAATAAAAGATGCACGGGCTATACCCGGTATGTATGTAGAGGGCGACAAAGTAATTTTACAAGTGGGCGGCCTCGTAGAAGTGCAGGCGGTTATCACAGAAACACGAGTAGGTTCAGCCATGTCGGGTGGTGGCTCCAGCAGTTCTACAGCCATAGGCACAGCTGAAGTAAAGCCTATGAATGTGCAGTGTTTTGATGCCAACACCGGAAAGCAACTGTGGGAATCCGACAAAATGAAAAAAGGGATTACCAACCTGTTTGTAGAAAACGGCAACGTCATCGTGTGTTCGGGCAAAGCGTTATACTCCATGAACACAGCTACCGGAAATGAAAACTACGAAGTGCCCTTAAAAGAAGACAATATCTCGGAAGCTTCACTCATCTTACCTTTCAATAAAGACGAGGTAATCATCATTGGCGAAAAAGGAGTAAGCGCCCACAATATAGCCAGCGGCAAACTACGCGCCAGCAGCCGATACAAATACTCCAGCCCCGTGCGGATAGGCGGAGAAGTTGTTTTCGGCAACCACATGGCACTGGTAACATCCGGACAAGATTATGCCGTGTATGATTTACCCAGTATGACTTACAAAAGGTATGATGCCCGCAAAGGTGCAAAAGCTTTCTTCAGCGATGATGGAAAATGGCTGATGGTCTATGAAGGAGGCGGGCTCATGCGCAACTCCAAGGTTACCAAATTAAGTACAGAATGATGAGCGCGTAAATATTTTCATGAGTTGGTTTTTTCGACAAACGCTGGGGCAACCTGGCGTTTGTTTTTTATCTGTTATTTTTGGTGAGCAAAGCCTTGTTACATGCCACGTTCCCTCTCCATTGCCGGCCACGAAATCCACCCGGGCGAGTCCAAAGAAATCAGTATCAATATTGCGCGCCTTCCTTCGCGCACAAAAATAGAAACACCCATTTATGTTTACCGGGGTTTGGAAGAAGGCCCTACCCTCGCGTTGACGGCCGGTATGCACGGTGATGAAATCAATGGAATGGAAATCGTACGAAGGATCATTGACCACGGCTACCACCGCGTAAAACGCGGAACGGTGTTGTGTATGCCCGTGATCAATGTGTATGGCTTTTTAAACTACTCGCGCGAAGTGCCCGATGGCAAAGATATCAACCGATCCTTTCCGGGAAACAAACACGGGTCGCTGGCATCGCGCGTGGCTTACCACATGACGCACGATGTGCTGCCCGCCATTGATTATGGAGTTGACTTCCATACGGGCGGTGCTGCCCGCACCAACTACCCACAGGTGCGGTGTATGATGAAAGAAGCCGTGAACGTAGAACTGGCCAATGCCTTTCATGCGCCTTTTACCCTCGACTCGCCCTTCCGGCCGCACTCTTTGCGATTAACAGCCGCTAAAAAAAATAAACACATCATCGTATTTGAAGGAGGCGAGTCGGTGCGCTTCGATCAGCATGCCATCGAAGAGGGAATCAACGGCACACTGCGGCTGATGAAATATTTAAAAATGATTGATGAGGCACCTGCGCCAACAGAGAAAAACAAAATAATATGGAGTTCGGCCTGGGCGCGGGCGCAGACAGCCGGCCTGTTTCAGTCCACCATCCAGTGCGGAGATTTTGTTAACAAAAGTCAACTGGTGGGCACGCTCACCGATCCGTTTGGCGAATTTAAAGAACAAGTGGTTTCGCCCTCGTCAGGCTACGTGATCGGGCTGAACAACAACCCGGTAGTTAATGCGGGCGATGCGCTCCTCCACATTGGCGTAGATAATTATTGCAAAATTGACGGAGGCGGAGACGACTGATATTTTTAATTAAGATTATATTTGAGAGGTAGTTATCATTTTAATACAACGCCATGCAAAAACTTATCATCCACGGCTATTCAGAATTTCAGCAATATATCGGCAAAGAACTGGGCGTATCAGAGTATCTGAAAATATCGCAACAGCAAATCAATCAATTTGCTGAAGCCACCTTAGATCACCAGTGGATACATACCGACCCGGTGCGGGCGGCAGGCGGCCCGTTTAAAAGTACCATTGCGCATGGCTATCTGGTGCTTTCGTTGGTACCTTATTTATGGGAGCAGATTGCCGATATACGCAACGTAAAAATGCTGGTAAACTATGGCATCGAGAAAATGAAATTCAACCAGCCTGTATTGGTTGACCATGAAGTGCGGCTGCGGGTAACACTAAAATCTTTGATGGACTTGCGCGGCATCACCAAAACAGAAATGGACATTGCCATGGAAATAAAAGACAACAACAAGCCGGCCTTTACGGCTACGATCATCTTCCTGTATCATTTCAGTAAATAAATTATCAACTGGCCGATCGGCCAAGCACCAGCCGTAGCCCAACAAAACCGACTACACCGGAAAGCAGCGAGCCTACCATGATGGCAATTTTTGAAGCATTCAATAGTTGCAGATCATCAAACGCCAGCAGTGTGATAAAGATGGACATGGTAAACCCAATGCCGGCCAGCACACCACACCAAAATAATTGGCTTCTGCTCATGCCCGCAGGCAGCGCACAAATCCCAATGGCTACTCCGGTCATGGCAAACAAAAAAATGCCAAGCGGTTTCCCCAGCAGGAGTCCAAAAATAATTCCATAGCTGGTGGGTGTTGCCAGGTCGGCTAAAAATGTGGGAGAAATAGTAATGGCCGTATTGGCCAATGCAAACAACGGAAGGATAAAAAAAGAAACGGGCTTGTGCAGATGGTGTTGCAATTTATGCGACAAAGAGTTTTGCTCTTTTTTAGAAAAGGGAATGGCAAAGGCTATCAGCACACCTGCGATGGTGGGATGAATACCCGAGCGATGCATAAAATACCACAAGGCTGCACCCAGCGCCAGATAAGCCCACAGGTGGCGAAAGTTCATCCGGTTTAAAACCAGCATGGCAACCAACACTACGATGGCCAACCCGAAGTGGGCAACAGAAAAATCGGAAGAGTAAAAAAGGGCAATGATAACAATGGCACCAAGGTCGTCTGCAATAGCTAAGGCGGTTAAAAATATTTTTAGTGATGGAGGAACACGCTTGCCCAACAGCGACAACACCGCCAGCGAAAAAGCAATATCAGTTGCCATCGGTATGCCAAAACCTTTTGAAGAAGACGTACCGGCATTGAAGGCTAAATAAATGGCGGCAGGCACCACCATGCCGCCTGCGGCAGCCAATAATGGCAACAAAGACTTTCGTATGTCCGAAAGTTCGCCCGCATACATTTCGCGCTTAATCTCCAAACCTACCAGCAGAAAAAAAATTGTCATGAGCCCATCGTTGACCCAAAACTCTACGGATTGATGAAAAAAGGGAGTGTGCCAAACGCCTGAATAAGAAATTCCTAAAAAATTAGTGAGCAGCAGCGAAGCCACCGTGCAGCACATCAGCAGTATGCCTGCTGTCTGTTCGCTTTCAAAAAATTCTTTGTCAAGTTTCAGCAACTTCATCTTCTTTATTTGTGGTCGGCAACCCAAATTTAAAAAAATACCGGCTAAGCTAACCCTCGTTAGTTAAATCCTGCCCTTCTCAGTAATTTTGGTGCTCAATAAATTTATTATGAGTACGCAAACAACCCATCTGCAAGTACAAATTTTTTACCTGTATCCATCAGTTTTTACAAAACATGACTCAGTTCAACCCAATCTAGCTTGCCACCTATACTGAAAGTAATTATTTTGCCAGAACAGAGCCGTTAAACCAATCACAAAATATTTTCTAAAAAATACGAAATGAAAAAATTTACCTCACTTTTTCTTCTAATCATTTTAATAATGCTATATTCTTGCAAAGAAAGTGTTACGCCTGCAACAGCTAATTACACTGTTATAGTAAATAATGGGTATGGAGGTGGAACACACAAAATAGGCGACACAGTTCACATTTTCAGCCAGGCATATACTTCTACACAAGGTTTTAGCTCGTGGTCAGGCAGTGATGTTTCTCTATTGAATGCCCCGAATGAATGGCATACATGGTTTATCATGCCAGGCCGGAATGTAAATTTTACCGGTAGCCTACAAAATATCAATGCATTTGCCTTAAGTTATGAGCAAATAAATGGAAGAGATAGATTAAAACCCGTTTACTCATATTTCCCTTCCGGGCATATTGGTATAGTATATTTATTGCATGGCACAGGCGGAAATGCTGCCAATATTGTTGCTGACTATGAATGGCAATTACTGATTAATGATTTAGTGAATGCTAATTTTGCAGTCATCATTACTGAATCGGAAGAAGCAACTACCAACACCGATCTTAACGGAGATGGTAACCTGAGATGGAATGCAACCCCGTTAGATACGGTTTCTAATGTTGATTATGCCAACATCAGAATTATTACTGATACGTTTTATGGTCGCGGTGTAACAGACAGAGGCAAACCGCAATACAGCATAGGGATGAGCAATGGCGGTAATTTTTCTACTTATTTATCTACCATTTATAATTTCAAATCTGGCGTGAGCTATTGTGCACCCTCGGGAGGTTATATAGCTCAAAAAACCAATGTGCCATTACAGTTTTGTATGGCACGATTTGATAATAACCCAAGCGTTGGCCCAACAGGCAATGCGAATGCGCTGAGTAACTCACAGGCAATTGAAGCAAGGAGTGTTTGTAGTAAATACCTGATTAAAGAACGCTCTCCTTTATATGCCGAACGCTTTGCTAGGCGTGGCGATATAAGTGTTCAAATATCAACTTCAATTTTTAATGAACTAAAGGCTAATCATTTCCTAGATAGTAAAAATTATTTTATAGGATACTCTGATTCATTACAAGCTTTATTAACCAGTAATCCATCAGCGTTTCCTCAGATAACCAGCCTAACTCCGGTGCAGCAATATTTTGTATTAGAGCAAATAGATCTTGCCGTATCCGATCATAAGATGTACAGCGATTTTAACAAGGCTACCCTAAAATTCCTGAATACGCAGTGCCAATAATTATCTAGAAAACCAATAGCTAGCTGTTGCTGCGTTTCCTAAATTTAAAAATTTCTGCTAAGCTAACCCTCGTTAGTTAAATCCTGCCCTTCTCAGTAATTTTGGTGCTCAATAATTTTATATGAGTACCCAAACAGCACCGGCAGGTAAAAAATTGGCACCCGCAGCACACCAACCGGCCGAACCTTATAAACCGCACAACAAAGTACGGATTGTTACGGCCGCCAGTTTGTTTGATGGCCACGATGCTGCCATTAACATCATGCGCAGGATTATACAGGCTACCGGTGTGGAAGTCATTCACCTCGGCCACGACCGCAGTGTGGAAGAAGTAGTGAACACGGCCATTCAGGAGGACGCACAAGCCATTGCCCTCACCAGCTATCAGGGAGGGCACAACGAATATTTTAAATATATGTACGACCTGCTGCGCGAAAAAGGCGCTGGGCACATTAAAATTTTTGGTGGTGGCGGTGGCGTCATTTTGCCTGAAGAGATACACGAGCTGATGAGCTACGGCATTGCGCGCATCTACTCGCCCGATAATGGACGCGCCATGGGCTTGCAGGGAATGATCAATGATTTGGTGCAGCAAAGCGATTATCCGCTGGGCGACCAATTGAACCATGAACTGGAACAACTCGAATCAAAAAATCTGGTGGCTGTTGCGCGCCTCATCACGGCAGCTGAAAACTATAGCGAAAAACATGCGCGTATTTTTGAACACATCAAAAATTTGGCTGATAAAACCCACGTGCCTGTACTGGGCATCACCGGCACGGGCGGAGCCGGCAAATCTTCCATTGTGGACGAAATCGTGCGGAGATTTCTCATTGACTTTAAAGACAATGGAAAAGACGGAGCCGGCAAAACTATCGGACTTATTTCGGTTGATCCTTCCAAACGGAAAACCGGAGGTGCGCTGCTGGGCGACCGCATCCGCATGAACGCCATCAACCACCCGCGTGTGTTTATGCGCTCGCTTGCCACGCGGCAATCGAACCTGGCTTTATCCGCTTATGTAAAGGAGGCCATCCAAATATTAAAAGCCGCCCGCTATGACCTGATCATTCTCGAAACTTCCGGCATCGGGCAAAGCGATACAGAAATTTTAGACCACAGCGATGTTTCCTTGTATGTGATGACGCCTGAATATGGCGCTGCCTCGCAATTAGAAAAAATTGACATGCTCGATTTTGCCGATATCATCGCCCTCAACAAATTCGATAAACGCGGAGCTTTAGATGCCCTGCGCGATGTAAAAAAACAATACCAGCGCAATCATCACCTGTGGGATAAAAAACCAGATGATATGCCTGTATTCGGAACGATTGCCTCCCAGTTCAATGACCCGGGCACCAATCAGTTGTATAAACAGGTGATGGATAAAATCGTAGAGAAGACACACGCAGATTTGAAATCTACCTTCGCCATTACGCGCGAGATGTCTGAGAAAATTTTTGTCATCCCTCCTGCCCGTACGCGCTACCTCAGCGAAATTTCAGAAAACAACCGCGGCTACGATCAGTGGGTGCAAGCACAATCAAGAACAGCCCAGCAACTTTATTCCATTCATCAAACGATGGGAACACTCAGGCAAACTGATCTTGAAATAACGAAAGTGTTGCAAGCTGAATTTGATCGCCTCCGCTTAAACCTCGACCCGAAAAATTGGAAACTGATCGAATCATTTCAGTCAAAAGCTCAACAATACAAAGACGAATTTTTCAAATTTAAAGTGCGCGACAAAGAAATAGGCATCAAGACGCACACCGAATCGTTGTCTCATTTGCAGATACCTAAAATATCGCTGCCGCGCTATGAGGCGTGGGGCGATTTGTTGAAGTGGCAATTGCAGGAAAACGTGCCGGGCGAATTTCCCTACACCGCAGGCATTTATCCATTTAAGCGCGAAGGCGAAGACCCTACCCGTATGTTTGCTGGCGAAGGCGGCCCGGAGCGTACCAACCGCAGGTTTCACTATGTCAGTCTTGCCATGCCTGCCAAACGGCTGTCCACCGCTTTTGATTCGGTAACGTTGTATGGAAACGACCCCGACTATCGTCCCGACATTTATGGAAAAATAGGCAACTCGGGTGTCAGCATCTGTTGTCTGGACGATGCCAAAAAATTATACAGCGGGTTTAATTTGTCTGACCCCAAAACATCCGTCTCGATGACCATCAATGGCCCGGCTCCGATGTTGCTCGGCTACTTTATGAATGCCGCCATTGACCAACAATGTGAAATCTACATCAAGAAAAATGGATTGGAGGATGAAGTCAGGAAAAAAATTGGTTCACTTTATACTAAGAATGTCAACAGTCAACAGTTAACAGTCAACGGTGGTCTGTCAACAGTAGACAGTCGACCGGCCTATCAAGGAACATTACCACAAGGCAACGATGGTTTAGGGCTGATGCTGCTGGGCGTAACGGGCGATCAGGTGCTGCCAAAAGAAGTTTATGAAAAAATTAAAGCCGAAACACTCAGCCAAGTGCGCGGCACGGTGCAAGCCGATATTTTAAAAGAAGACCAGGCGCAAAACACCTGCATCTTCTCTACCGAATTTGCCCTGCGGCTGATGGGCGATGTGCAGCAATACTTTATTGAGAAAAGTGTTCGCAATTTTTACTCGGTTTCCATTTCGGGTTATCACATAGCCGAAGCGGGCGCTAACCCCATCACGCAATTAGCCTTTACGCTGGCCAACGGTTTTACGTACGTGGAATATTATTTGAGCCGCGGCATGGACATCAATGAGTTTGCTCCCAATCTCTCGTTTTTCTTCAGCAATGGCATAGACCCGGAGTATGCCGTGATTGGCCGTGTGGCACGAAGGATATGGGCCAAAGCCATGCACAAAAAATATGGAGCCAATGCACGCAGCCAGATGTTGAAGTACCACATCCAGACATCGGGCCGCTCGCTCCACGCGCAGGAAATTGATTTCAACGACATCCGCACCACCTTGCAGGCATTATATGCCATTTACGATAACTGCAACTCGCTCCATACTAATGCGTATGATGAGGCCATCACTACGCCTACAGAAGAAAGTGTGCGCAGAGCCATGGCTATCCAACTCATCATCAACAAAGAGTTGGGGTTAGCCAAAAATGAAAACCCGATGCAAGGCTCATTCATTATCGAAGAACTGACAGACCTAGTGGAAGAGGCTGTGCTGATTGAGTTTGACCGCCTCACCGAACGCGGGGGCGTGCTGGGTGCGATGGAAACGATGTACCAACGCGGAAAAATACAGGAAGAGAGTTTGTATTATGAAACACTGAAACATACCGGCCAATATCCGATCATTGGCGTGAATACCTTTTTAAGCTCGAAAGGATCGCCCACCCTCATTCCGCAAGAAGTAATCCGCGCCACCACGGAAGAAAAAGAATACCAGATTAAAATGCTGCACAACCTGCACCGGCATCAGGGCAACAAAACCGCAGCCGTGTTGGAAGCCGTACAGCAGGCTGCCATTCAAAATAAAAATATTTTTGAAGCACTGATGGAGGCTTGCAAGATTTGTTCACTGGGACAAATTACCAAAGCCCTGTTTGAAGTAGGTGGGCAATACAGAAGGAGTATGTAGAAATCTCACAAAAAATTAAAATAAAAAAGGCCGCCCTTAAAGCAGCCCTTACCTAAACCTAACCTAAAAAATTATTTTATCACTTTGTTACCGGCTTCGTCTGTTACTTCAAAAACAGGCTGGCCATCTACCTGCTTCAGGTTATACACCAAGCTGAAATAGTTTGTTACTGTTAAGCTGTCGGTATGGAGCACATTGCTGTTGCCATCCAAAATAGTTACACTTACTTTGCCTGTGCCTTTGTTGGCAACGGACAACAAGTATTTGCCATTGGCAAGCTGGCTGATGTGCGCTGTTGCTGAAGAAGTTTTTACCGATTCGCTCTTCGTTTGATAATTTACAGTTTGCTTAATTACACCATGAGCATCTTTGGTTGTAATAGTGTAAACGCCAGATTCCATATCTGTAAAATTGATGGGACGTTTAAATTTGCTCAGACCGGTTGTGGTTTCAGAAAGAAGAAGGTTACCGTTGCGATCGGTGATCTCTAATACAACCTTACCGGCAGAAGCTCCTTCATAGATAACGTTGAATACCTCAGATTTTTGAGAAGGCATCACAACCATTTTAGAAGTGGGTTCTGCGAAGGCAAAAGAAAGAGCTGCAAGAGTTACTGCTACTGACAATACAATGTTTTTTGTTTTCATATTTTTTTGTTGAATGATGGTGCAAATAACGGGAGAAGGCAGACGCACGGATGAAAGTTGCAAGTAAACTTGATCTTGTGTCTGAAAAATCGTTTGCATAAAAAAATAGTCTACATCTGAATGTTCGATTAAAGGCTTCTATTGCACCCAGCTAATATTTACGATTATTTGTTCATAGGTAGCCGTCCCGAAATTATAATTGGCAGGAGATAGTACTGGCACAATACGGTACTGAAAACAGCTTTAGTTGAGGTGAAATCTGTCCTTTGATTTTTCGGCTTCCTCGAATAAGTATGATTGATAGCGCAGGTGCGAAAACAAAAAATGTTCTTTTTGGTGATTGTCGGAGTTAACAAAGCGCAAGCGTTCTTCAAAATCGAGGTTGAGTTCATTGGCCACCATAAAGAATGAAGGCGTGGTATCATGGTGGTGGATTTGAAAGTATTGCAGATACTGCTTAAACAATTCGTGCAATTCCTTACTTACCGGCTCATTTATGTCAATATCCCAAGGCAATACATCGCCACCGGGATAATCCTTGTCGCGATACGTGCGATATAATTTGTTCAAGTAAAATAAACCAGAACATTTCACGATGATGTCTGCTTCGTCATTGGCAAAGCGTTTGATTACACTCTCTAACTTCACCAATGAGCCAACTCTGCGGGTATTCAAAACATGATTAAAAAAAATGCCGAATAGAATGTCCTTGTCTTCCGCATCTTTTAGCAGGTGTTTATAACGTGGTTCGTAAATATGAAGCGGAACCAACTCGTCCGGTAACGGAAAAATAGGAAGTGGGAACATCGGTATTTTTATTGTTTCTTCCATGCAATACATATAAACAGCATCATGCTATCTATTGTTTCAGTTTAAAACAAAAAATTAAAATTTAACCAGAAAGTGCGGGTTTACGTGAAACTGATTTCTCAATACACTTTCGCCCGGCAAAAAAGAAAGATTGATGATAAACGAATAACCTGCCACCACTCCGCCCAATTGCTCCACCATAGTCCCGGCAGCAGCAGCCGTTCCGCCTGTGGCCAACAGATCATCGTGTATCAACACACGGCATCCCGGTGCAAAAGCATCTGCATGCATTTCGATAGAAGCTGTGCCATATTCCAGCGAATATTCTTTTGTGATTTTTTTATAAGGCAGTTTTCCCAATTTCCGGATGGGTATAAATGGTATGGCCAATTCTTGTGCTATGAGCGAACCAAAAATAAAACCGCGTGCTTCTACTGCCGCCAATGCCTGAATTTGCTGTTGTCTGAAGTGTGCGGCAATGGCCTCTACTACACCTCTTCGTGCCTGTGGATTTGCCAACAGTGGCGTAATGTCTTTAAATAAAATTCCAGGGCGTGGAAAATCGTGCACATCCCGAAGCAACAGTTTAATTGTTTGTTCTGCGAGCATTATCAGTATAGTTATGTTGCTCTTCGCTTACTCGTTCTTCCAATGAGCGGTTGATTTTCTTGATGATTTCATCCAGCTCGTTTGCAGAAATGTTAATCATTTTCAAAGTTTGCAACATTTCATCTTGTTGTATCAGTCCACGTTCAACTAAATTAATCAACCCCAAAATCCTGGCCAGCGGCCCCCGCACGTTGTGGGCATTTTGAAATGCATAACTTAAAATCTGATTGGTCTGAAATTGCACCTGCGCTTCCAGATTTTCATTGATCCTTAGTATTTCTTCATTGGCCTGTACCAACTCTTCGGACTGTGCCTGGATTTCTTCACTTTGTTCCTGAATTCGCTTCGCCATTTTTTTATTACGCTGCAATGAGCGATAATACCTGAGACTGAGTACAGTCATGGCAACGGAAAATATAGCCAGGATAAGTAAAAAAATCTGAGTCCTCCTCAGTGTTTCATCTTTGAGCTGCGCCTCTTTAGCTAATGAAGCATTTTGAGTCTTCAGTTTCTCTTCCTGAAAAGAAAATTCTTTGGCCAGAGCCAGCCGCTTGTTCTGTTGGTTTTGCATGCTGTCTTTAAGCGCAGAAAATAAACTATATGTTTCCAAAGCTTCTGCGTACCGTTTTGCATTTTTTAATGCCTCGAATTTTTGTTCTGTTGCGTTGCGCATCAGCTCTACGTTCTGTACTTTTTGCGACAACCGTTGCGATTCTTCCGCCTCGCTGAGTGCACGAGCGAATTGCCCGGTTTGATTATAATATTGTGCATACGTTTTTTTAAAATCTGCAATGCGGTCATCAAAACCCTCCCGGGTAGCAATCGTCAATCCCTCTGCCAAATAAGCATTTGCTTTATCGTACTGCTTCAGTTGAAGATATATTTCTGCTAAACTATTATGTGTATATGATAGTGCATGTTTATCTCTTGTTTTTTCTAAAATATTTTTTGCCTCTCTATGAAGTTCAATGGCTTTAGGGTAATCTTTTTTGAGCCCGTAAACATAAGCTAACGATTCCGTAGTCAGGCCCAGCAGAGGAAGATCATGGACTGACTGAAAAAGTTGTATAGCCTTCTCAAAATAAATAATTGATTTTTCAAGTAGTTTTTGCTGAACATATACCTGGCCAATATTAAGACATGAAATTCCTTGAGATCTGGCAGCGTGGGTTTGCTCAAAAAAACGCAAAGCATCGAAATCAAGATCGAGTGCTTTGGCGTAGTTTCCTTGTTCCTGATAGATCAGTCCTAAAGTAGTTTTTATCTTAGCTATAGATATCTTGTCTTTTGCTTTTTGTGCAAAGTCTATCGCTGAGTCACAAAACACCAGCGCTTGTGCAATTTTCCCTGCTGTCCGAAAGTATATTCCGATCAGGCGCAATGCCCTCCCCCTGATTTTATTGTTGTTGATTTCTTTAGCTAATTTGTTTGCCTCAGAGGCCAAGAGATACGAACTATCGGGGTTAATATTCCATAACGAATAGGAAAGTTCCGTCATGGCTAACAACCTGCCTGTATCCAGTTTGTTTTTAGTACGGATTAGCGAGAGTAGACTGTCTTTCTTGCCCGGTTGCGCCATAGCACCCACCGACACAAAGCAAGCTATCAAAGCTATAAACAGCGGTTTCATCAAGCAAACTATCCGAAAATGTAATTAATGTTTCGCTAAAAGCAATAACATTAATCTACTATCCGGCCTTTCAGGATAACATGTTCGATCACCTGGTTACCTATATGGTAAGGGATATAGGCAACGGAGGGGATGGGCTGGGTAATGAAAATATTGGCTGTTTTGCCACGGGTAATACTCCCCAGAGATTCAGACAACTCCAATGCACAGGCTGTGTTGATGGTGACGGCATTGATAGCCTCTTCGGGTGTCATTTTCATTTTAATACACGCCAGCGAAAGCATGAGTTGCATATTGCCGGTGGGCGAACTGCCCGGGTTGTAATCGCTGGCAATAGCCAGCGGCAAACCTTCCTCTATCATTTTTCTGGCTGGCGGAAACAGCAGGTTGAGAAAAAATGCTGCTGCCGGCAAGGCCGTGGGCATGGTGTGTGTGCCTTTCAGTAATTGAATTTCTTCGTTACCGATATTTTCCAAGTGATCTACACTCAAGGCATTTGTCTTTACCCCAACTTGTACTCCGCCCGAGCGATGCAGTTGATTGGCATGGATGCGCGGTTTCATTCCGAATTTTTTTCCTGTCTCTACCACCTGTTCAGTTTCGTCCATTGAAAAAAAACCTTCTTCACAAAATACGTCAATGTAATCGGCCAGTTTTTCTGCTGCCACCGCGGGGATCATTTCATCTATTACTTGTTTCAGGTAATCAGCTTTTTTTATTCCGGATGGCACCGCGTGCGCACCGAGAAAAGTAGTTTTTACGGTAAGTGGCGTTTGCGCTCCTATCTTCCGGGCTACGCGCAGCATTTTCAGTTCGTCTTTTACAGTCAGCCCATAACCGCTTTTTATTTCCACCGCACCAGTGCCTAGCCTGATTATTTCATGGGCTCGCTCCATCGTTTTCTCCAACAGTTCATCTTCTGATGCTTGCTGAAGTTTTTTTGCTGAGTTTAAAATGCCTCCGCCTTTCGCTGCTATCTCCGCATACGATGCTCCTTTTATTTTCATGACAAATTCTTCTTCGCGTGTAGCGGCAAAGACTAAGTGCGTGTGTGAATCCACAAAACTCGGAAAAACAAAACGGCCGGTTGCGTCTATTACTTCATCTGCCGAAAGGGGCGGAAGCTGATCCATCTTACCATAGTCGGTAATACGGCCATCTGAAATGTACAGGTATGCATCCGACAAAACCGGTAAATTGGCCATGGCCGAACCAGCCACATAAGAAACCTGATTTTCTCTTACTTGAACCAGGCCTTTGATATGTATAATTAAAATATCATTAGCCATAGAAAGAGGGGTTTACTTTCCGAACGATTCTACTTTATAATCGAGGTTGGTGCTGTATAATGGGAAAGCAATTTTAAACATGGCATAGAATCCTTGTCCTTTAATACTCGGGCGGTAGCCCAACTCACCTCCATACGACCAGCCCAACGTGCGATTGAATTTTCCTTCAATGCCCGCACGCATGCCCAGCATATTGGTGTTGATAGCCTTGGTGGAATATTGGTTGCCCATATAAGTAACCGGATCGAGGTGAGTGGCCGGTGCTACCATCACATCAAAAAATACGGTCATCATTCCGTCATCCACTCCGTCATCATATTTATCGAAACTCACCGCCACATTTCTGATCCACGACATAGAGCCGCCCACATACACTGCAGCCGATGACATGTTACCATAAACATAAAGTTGTTTGTTCAGCCCCTGATCCGGGTAAGTAGCCGGCAGCGGAGTGCCCGATGTGGTTTTAAGGTTGGCGTTGGTTAGTCCTTGTTTGGCTAGTGCTCTTGTCAGGTCTGCGGTGCTGTTCCAAAAAATCCCACCTAATCGTGCGCCATAAATTTTTCTTACTTTACAAGGCACCTCGGCATGCAATGGAACAGTAGCTGCCCATCGGTCGCCTTTATAGCTTTTTCTATACAACACCATCTTCGTTTTCGATTCCTGATCGAAGTCTTTAATGTGATAGGTACCTCCTATTTCGTAGTAGCTGAAGGTGGCCGGCTTGTCGGAAATAAATGTAGCCGGCAAACCGGTATTTTGTTTTAATAGCGAAGCATTGCGGTTAAAGTCAAAAAATTCGCTGCTGTAAGTCTTACGGAAGCTTGCTTTAACATCAAATTTATCTTTGTGGTAATACATGGCTTCAATGCCAAACCCGGCATTGACGTTGGTGGCAAACAGTTCGCCATACAGTGGCTGAAATCCTACAAATAACTTATTGATGGAAAACGGCTCATCGTACAGTTCTTCAAATGTAACGGCTGGTTTTTCTTTCTGAGCTTGTGCCAATGTTATAGCGGGAAGCACAAAGGCCATCCCCACTATAACTAATCGGATTGTTTGCATGACCGATCCATACCTAAACAGACCAAAAAGAAACTTCATTTTCTTTAAAAAGTTATGCTAATAAACCGAAATTTAATCAAAATCCGTCTTGTGAAGTGAAGAGTGTAAGTATTTTGCTGAAAATGAAACAAAATAATGTGTTACGGCTGACTGACTGGCACTAACAGACCTTTTCTAAAAATCACAAAGGGCACCACCCCGTTATCGCGCGTGTCTTGCATCTGATACCCGCCTGACAATACCCCATTCAATTTTTCTTTAGTCAACCCTTCCTGAAAGTGAGCACCGTATTTTTTAAAAGCATGCCCCATCATCATGGTAAACTCAAAACCTTTTTCGGCATAAGCGCTCGGCAAAAGCCCATGTTTATGTAAGTATTTTTTTCGAAACTGAAGGTAAGGGGAAGAAGTAACTGACGAATAGTTGGGCGCTGCAAAAATTGATTTGATCTTCTCTAATTTGGTAAAATTTACTGTACCGTCTTCCAGCCAACTCTCCTGCCCTATCACCAGTATTGAATCGCCCCGTGTTTCTACGCTGTTGATTACTTTGGTGTAAATCAGCGGGTCATCTGAGGCTACAAAAATACTGCCCAAGCTATCGAGTTTCAACTTAAACTGCTTAGGGTTTTTCCATTCGTCATAATCTGTTGGCGTTGCCAATGTGGCTAATATATCGGCCGAGTTTTCGGCATGCACTTCTTCCACATATCTGATTTTCAGCCCCAGCTTATTGGCCTGCCGGATGAATGACCAAGCCAGAATAGAGTCCTTGGGGCTGTCGCCATAAAAAACAAAGCAGCTTTTTTTTGAAGCTCTTTTCGCAGTAATTTCAGCAGATGCTCTCCCCAAAGTAGCATGACTTGGCTGGAATAAAAAAGAATACGGGTTTTGATTTAGCAAATCAATGTTAGATGACACCGGGTTGGCAACCATATTGATCTGATTGGCCACAGCCAAATTATTCACCCACTTAGTGTCTTCTTGAAATAGCGGCCCGACAATCAAGTCGGTTGTTTTCAACTCTGGTTCTTTCACCAGTTTTTTTATGATCTCCAGATCGTGGTCTGTATCGTATGCCAATAAATCAATCTGGGTACCTTCGAAAAGCAGCGAATCGGCTGCCAGTTTCATTCCCTGATATAGGTCTATTACAAACTGGCTCCGTTTAATAGATGGTGTCGGGTCGAGGGAGTTGACACGAAATGGCAACAAGAGCGCTACTTTATACTTCTCTTTAAATACCGGAGCATGATCTTCCACTGCAAAATCTTTTTTATTCCACCCAAACATTTTGGTAAGCGAATCCAGCAACTGGTCGTTTTCTGGTGTGAAATTTTTTCCTAGTGTTACTGCCAGCGCTCGCAATACTTCAAAGTCTGCCGGGTTTTCTTCGTGAAGCATTTTCAGCGTCTCCACATCGTCAATTTTTGAAAAGGCCGATCGTTTCAGCATTTCCAGTTCTTTCGTGATCGTCTGATTTTTTATATCGCGGGCAAGGGTTAAAGCACGGAAGTATTCACGCTGGTCTAAGTAAATTTTGACGAGCCAATAGTTTACTTCATCGAGTTGATCCCATGCAGGGTAAATCTTTTTTGTTTGTAATAATGTTTCCTTGGCTAGTGTGATGAACCCCAAGCGCTGAGCTGACAGAGCTGTATAAAAGCCGGCATACTCAGGGTACGGATTGTTGCGGTCGTACATCATCAAAGGCCGAAAGGCATCTAACGCATCGCTGAACTTTCCTTCTTCAAAAAGATCTTTGGCGTGTTTGTATTGTTTTTTATAGTCTTGGCTCGTTGCGTAAAATGAAGAGCAGATGAATAGAATGCTGATTACAAATTTGGTAGCTGTCCATAGTCCACTGTCCACCGTCCACTGTCTGTTGACCGTTGACTGTTGACCGTTGACTGTTGACCGTTGACCGTTGACCAATTTTTTCATTCCCATTCAATCGTGGCTGGTGGTTTCGAACTGATGTCGTACACTACGCGGTTGATGCCCTTTACCCGGTTAATAATATCTGACGAAACTTCGCTGAGAAATTCGTGCGGCAGGTGGCTCCAATCGGCAGTCATGCCATCCACACTGACTACCGCACGCAAGGCCACGACTTGCTCGTATGTACGCTCATCGCCCATAACGCCAACCGAATAAACAGGCAGCAGAATAGCTCCTGCTTGCCATACTTTTTCATACAACTGATGTTTGCGCAGCGCATTAATATAAATAGCATCGGCTTCCTGTAAAATTTTAATTTTATCCGGTGTGATCTCTCCCAAAATACGAATGCCCAATCCGGGACCCGGAAAAGGATGCCTTCCTAAAATGTTTGGATCAATATGCAGTGTTTTTCCAACTAAGCGTACTTCATCCTTAAACAATGTATTGAGCGGCTCTACTACTTTCAGTTTCATTTTCTCGGGAAGGCCACCTACGTTGTGGTGCGATTTGATCGTAGCTGAGGGTCCTTTCACTGATACTGATTCGATGACATCCGGATAAATAGTTCCCTGCCCCAGCCATTTTACATCGGCTATCTGGTGAGCTTCTTCATCGAACACCTCAATAAATGTTTTGCCAATGGCTTTTCGTTTGGCCTCCGGGTCTTTCAATCCATTTAGTACCCGATAAAATTTTTGTCGTGCATCTACTCCTTTAATATTCAACCCCATCCCTTCGTAGGAGGCCAGCACTTGCTCAAATTCATTCTTGCGCAACAGGCCGTTGTCAACAAAAATGCAGAAGAGGTTTTTGCCAATGGCCCGGTGCACCAACATGGCTGCTACCGTAGAATCTACCCCACCCGAAAGCGCCATCACTACTTTATCGTGACCCAGCTTTTTTTTCAGATCGGCTATTGTTGTTTCTACAAACTGGTCGGAAGTCCAGTCTTGCCGGCAACCGCAAATAGACACCACAAAATTGCGCAACAAGTTTTTTCCTTCCAGTGTGTGCGTTACTTCCGGGTGAAACTGGATACCATATATTTTTTTGTCCTTTACTCTATATGCTGCAATTTTTACTGACGGTGTGCTGGCCGTAATCTGAAAATTTTCAGGAACTGACATAATCGTATCAGCATGCGACATCCACACCTGCGAGTCGGGCGAAATTTCTTTGAACAGTTCGTTGTGGTGATCTACGGTGGTTAAGATGGCACGGCCATATTCGCGAGATTGAGAAGGTGCTACTTGCCCTCCATTTTTATGGGCTATCAGTTGGGCGCCATAGCAAACACCTAATACAGGGACAGAGCCAAATTGCTTCAAGTCCACATCGGGCGCATCCGTTTCGCGCACCGAGCAAGGGCTACCCGACAAAATGATGCCTTTGGTGTTGGGGCCGATGGCTGGGATGTGGTTAAACGGATGGATTTCGCAGTACACATTCAACTCGCGCACCCTGCGGGCGATCAGTTGGGTGAATTGAGAACCAAAATCGAGGATAAGGATTTGCTCTGGCATGCGCAAAAATAAAAGGTTAATACCAGAGAACAATAGGCAACTACCAGGCCATTTTCACGATGCCCACCTGAAAGCCCATATTTAAAAAATTATTGTAGCCAAATGTGGTACTCTTGCTCGAGGCATAGTCGTAATGAACGCCTGCCTTCAACCGCCAAGGTGAGTTTTTTGTAAACCCAACCAAAAGACCGGCTTCAGGTCTTAACTGAACGCCCCACCCCGTATTTGTGGTGCCATAAATATTATAGTATTGGGAAAATTTGTTGGCAGCCACACCTACTGCCAAGCCGGCATAAGGAATCACAATTTTATCCTGACTAAAAAATAAGTAATCAATGTTAGCGGTTACGCTATAGCTGTATGTATAGTTATAGAGGTCTGTGCTCGTTGATTGGTTGCCTGACGTATAGGTTTGGTACGGTATGTACTGCTTGTAAATACTATAACTAAAATCGGCACCGGCCCACAGCCTGTCCACGTCATTTAGTCTCTTGCGAAAACCCAACTTCATACCAAAGGAACTGGCCGAGCTGATAAAGTTGGCATTGGATAAGGGCTTGTTGGCATCCCATGAAAGAAAAAAATAATGATCAAAGTCTCTCCCTTCATTGGAGTTGGTGGTTTTCCGAATGGTTCGGTCTGGGTTTTTGGAACGGTCGTAATAATACTGAGCTTGTACACTAACTGCCACAGCCACGAATGTGAGGATGAAAAAATATTTTTTCATTGATTTATTTCTTGATGTACGATGATTGTTTGAAAGCCTGATCTATTGATTTTAAAACAATAGTGGTGGCTGTCTGGTCTGGCGAAGAAACCAAATCGGCTATATCGCAAGCCCATATCAGTTTAGGTTTACCGTTTACTTTATTTTTCAGATCAAAAACTTCAATATACAGATCGGCCTGATCTGAAACCGAGTACGAGGGGTAATACGAACCATAGCCATACCCCCCATAACCATAGCCGTAACCAAATCCATAGCCATAACCATACCCATAAGGATAGTAGTTGTAGGTTTGATATACGTTATAGTTTTCTACAATAAAGACATACACCTTCAGGTCGGGTGATGCTTTCTTGCCTACCCGGGTATATCCTGCTGCCGACATATTGTTATTAACCCGGCTGGTAATATTACCCACATAGCCGGTGCCGGAGGGGTCAACGGCTAGTGTATCGGCCGGGTTATTGTCTGAGCTGTTGAAATAGCTTAGTGTATCGAGCGGCAAGTAATAAGAAGAGTACTGTGTAAAGTCAACCGTGTTGTCATAATTGGTGGTTACAACAAGGTTTTTTACTAAATCGCCTGCATTGGGTTTCGGTTGGCAACTCCAGCTGGCAACCATCGCAACTATAATGCTTATGCTTCCAAATGTCTTTCTCATTGTTCAATTCAAAAATCCAAAGTTCCTGTTTTTTTTTTGAAGATACTACCTGCGCCCTCGTCCACCACCTCCACCATGAAACCCACCTCCTCCTCCCTGTCTGAAACCTCCGCCCCAATTTTGCTGATGAAATTGAGAGGCATTAAAGTTGGAATAGGCACGCTGGTTAAATGATCCGTTTTGGTGAATAGAGTTTCTAAACGCATTAGAATTTCTGTTGGCATTCACTTCCCTATTCCCCGATACGTTTGTATTGCGATTGATATTGGTATTCCGCTCAATGTTAGTATTACGGTTTACTGTTACGTTTCTGTTCGAATTAAAATTACGGTTGATGTTTACATCCCGGTTTACATTTATGGTTGAAAAATGATTGTTGACACGTGAAGTAAATCCATTGTACACATTAACCCGGTTAACAAAAACCTGACGGTTGCTGTAGTACGTATTACAAAAGTTATAATAATGAGGATACCGCTGATACCCATAGTTAAAAAACCAACCTGAATACGCACGCGAGGGCAGCCCCACAACCACTACAGCTCCACCTGCGCCAATATAAAATCCGGTATGATAATACAGTGGGTATGGATACCAGGCGGGGTAATTATACCAATACGGGTAACCATACCAATAAGCATACGGGTTAGGATTATAATTATTGCCATAGTAATAATTGTTAACAACGGCCGGCTGTCCGCTTTGATTAGCTGTGGCTGTGCCTGAATTATTTTGGCTGGCTGATGTTTGGCCGTCTGCTGCTTGTGTGTCGGCAAAATCTTCTGCCGATTTTTTCATTTCTTCCTGCATCTGCGGGTCGTTGGCCACCTGTTTTTTGTAATCGTCTAAGTCTTTTTGATTTTGGGCATTAATAGAGGTGCTGAGCGAATCTAATTTGCGCGTAGTGCCAGCCGGATCATTTTTATAAGCTTCGCCCAAGCTCACAGTCAAATCAATATGTTCGGTAAGCAAGTTCATCACTTCGGGCATGGCAATTACTTTCCGGAAATCTGCTTGCACGTTTTGTGGTAAATCGCCAAGAATATTATCCAACGATTTTTGAGAGGCCTGATATGTTTTGTCCATAGCCGTCAGGTCGGCCAGCTTCATAGGAAATATGGCATTGACAGCGGTAGAAACTTCTTGTGGATACGATGACAGCAATGGCTTCACTTGTTCGGAAGTTTTCGGTGGGCCGTCAACCAACTGATGAACTAACTCCGGATAGCGAGCCAGTTCATAAAATTTTTCCTGTTCTTCGCGTGGGTAGGGCGATAGCATATCCTGAAAAGATTGGCTGGTACGCGATTGGATGCGTTCGATTTTTATCAACTTGCCCGAATACTGGGCTACATTTAAGATGGCGCTTCGCACGTCTTGCGGATAGGGTGCGATGGAGGTAACTATGTCGTCATCATCTTTCTTTAAACTGTCTTGATACGACTGTGCGCATAGTAGGTTGCTGGCAGCCATCAATCCAATCAAAAATATTATTTTCATATTTATTCTGTTTTAATGCCTCGTTATGAGGTTGTCGATGTTAGACAATATAACGATCTGAATAGTTTAATTGTTGCTCGCAATCTTTACAGTTGCCTGTCTTGAACTTACACCCACAAACATTTTTTGAGGCTACTGGTGGTTCTGTAAAAAAAATTACACAGGTTGTCAGTTATAGCATAACTGAAGTTTTCGCTCCCACCCCGGTCATCTCTATGTTGTGATCACTCCAGCCCAATCATCATAAACGCTCCCCAGAATATCGGAGAAGGATATTCCGTACGCAATTCTTTTTTTGCATCAATGAAGCTCTGTCGTAGGTTGCCGCTCACAAGCCATTTTTTATAAAAATTCAGCATCAGCTTTTGTGTTGCCTCATCATCTACTTTAAACATACTCATGATGAGCACTTTTGCTCCGGCCACCAGAAAGGCGCGCTGCAACCCATATACGCCTTCACCGCTGGACACTTCGCCTAAGCCGGTTTCGCAGGCGCTGAGCACCACTAAATCAGTTTTATCGAGGTTGAGGCTCATGGCTTCGTAGGCGGTAAGGATACCGTTGGTCATGTTAAAATTATATCTCGTCTCATTCAGCAGGTCTCCCGCTCCTTTTAACAAAAGGCCTGTTTTCAGGAGAGGGTTTTCGGTAAGTTGTGCCTCGCTCTGAGTCATTTGTCTCGCGTCATCTTCGGTAGCTATCGAAGAAGCAAACCCGTGTGTGGCAATGTGGAATATTTTAGGGCTCTCCAGTTCTTTCACTTGCTCTTCAGAGGCAGCTACTTCTGTATATTCATTCGTCTTCCACCCTCTTTGTTTGAGCAGTTCTTTCAATTCATTCACTTCTTTTTCCGTGCCGGGCAGGTCGGCTATGGTTCGGTTTGCCGATGCCTCCATGTAAAACTTAGGGTTGCCAAACATGGTAGCCGTGTTGGAGGCCTGTGCTCGTGATTTTATTCTTCTCAGGTACAGGTCTTTTGTATTGCTTACAATAACTATATTGGAATTATCAATGACATACTTGCCATCCGGTGTGGGGACGGACTCCAGATTGATTAAGTTATAAACCCCATCGGGCGATAAAAAAATAGTGGCATACTGTCCTATTTCTTTTTGAATCGGCTCCCAGAAAATTTTATAAGAATATTGATCGGCCACGTGATTGATAATGCAATTTCGGAAGTAATGGAAATACCTGCCCTCCATATTGCGGCCATTGCCAAGTTGTATCACTTTAGGACGTGCATTATCATTTTTAACATATACAGCCACATATATAATGGAATCGGTAAAGTCGTGGTCAAAATAACGGTAGCGCACTATTTCTACAGCCACATCGTTTTTGCCTATTGATTTTTGCACATTCTCGTAAGTAATTTTTTTATTATCAAAGCTTTGTCCAAACAGTTCAGATTTTTCGCTTAGTTCTTTTTCCAATTTTTCTACGTCAGCACTTAACAATAACGGATCAATGTTGTTTTGCAACAATTGCTGAGTGCTCATGGAGAGCGCATTGGTCAGAAGTTCTTTCTTCTGCAGCCAATCGTTATAAGTGGCTTTTAGTTTTTCATCATTGCTGTTCTGTATGCGTTCGCGCATTTTTATAGAAGAACTCAGCAAAAGTGCTTTAGTCAGCAACTGATAGTTATACACTTTCCCCGACAAATCTCGAAAATCTTCTATTTGACCAAAAGCCAGTGTGTTGTAAAATTCAAAATCTGTTTTAATGGTATTCCAGTATTTGGCCTTTTCCCGTTCGCTCAAAGCCGGGAAATATTGTTTGATGAACTGGTCGTAGTCATTCAGCGCCTCCTCGATATTTCGTTTCGAGCGCTTATAATCTTTCTCCATGTAGTACACCTTTGCCATCTTCGATAATATTTTAACATACTCGGGGTGCTGCCGGCTGAAATAACTTTCATAAATCTTTTTGGCGCTATTATAAAATTCTTCTGCTTTAGGATAATTCTTCATTTGATAATACACATCGCCTGTTAATGTGTATATGCTGGCGGCATTAATATTGTTTTTGCTGCCTGTTTTGGTGCGCCAGATATTTTCTGCCTGTGTCAGCGAGCTGAATGCCACCGAATAATCTTTCTGTGCGATATTAACGATGGCTATTTTTTTCAATATCTCTGCATATTGCGGGTTGTCTTTGCCCAAGCGTTCGCCTAAAATTTTCTGCGCATCCACCATCATTTTTTCTACGCCATCAGTCGGGTCGCCTTTATAAAATTTGGTCAGCGCCAGACGAGCCAGCGATTTAGCTACTTCAATATGGTTGTGGCCAAATTGTTTTTCCTGGCTTTGCATGGCTTTGGTAAAATTATCTTCGGCTTTGTCATAATCGCCTATGATAAGGTCTAAATCGCCTGCCAGCAACTGCACCTGTGCTGTTTTAGTTGATTTGTCTCCATATACTGTACGGGCTATTTGTGAAGCCCGGGCAATTAGCTTACCTGTTTCAGTATAATCGCCTTTGGCTAATGAAAGTCTTCCCATGTTCACCAGCGGGTCAATCAGGCGCGAGGCATCGCGGCCATAAATTTTTTCAGATTGTGAAATTAAATCTGTCAATAATTTTTTTGTGTCTTCATATCGGCCTAACTGTATAAACAGCGAAGCCAGTTCGCGAGCCGTTATCGACTCATCTACTACATCAATCCGGTTAGCTCTCGAAATTATTTTGGCTGCCCGATCCAGGTTGTCTTCTGCTTCGTCAAATAATCCTTTGATCCCGTATAGTGCTGCTTGTGTTTGGATGGCATCTACCAAAAAACCTTTCTTGTCTTCATCTTTTCGGTAGTCTTCTAAAATTTTAAGCGAAGCATTGAGATTCTCTTCTGCCTCTTCATACTTGCCTATTTTAAGTTGCAGCTTGGCATTTTGTGTCAACTCTACCGCATATAACGGATCTTTGTTATCAAATTTCTTCTGGGCTGCGTACTTGGCTTTGCTTACCGCAGCCATAGCTGCATCGTAGTTGTCCGTCAACTCATAATAATTAGCCAAGTGATTGAGAATATCCAGCATATCTTTATGGCGGATATTAATTTGAGGCTGTACTTTTTTTATAAAGCTCTCTGTGTAGATTTTTCCGGCCTCAGCTATTTTGTTGGTATAATCCAGATAAAAATTGGCAAGTTTTACCCGCTGCAAATGCGTTTCTGGTGCATCGTCTCCATACAGGTCGGCCTTAATGGCTACCATATCTGTCATATATTTTTCTGCTCCGGCATAATCTTTTTTATATACTGCAAGCTCATATAAAAACTCGAGCACACGCACGGTAACCAGATTGTTGTGGGGTAATTCTTTATTATCAACCAGCAATTTATTGGCATCAAACTCTAAGTTCTTGATCTTATTTTTATCTGCTTTGGCTTCAAACTCTACCGCCTTCAGCCTGACAGAATAAATGCTTCCTTTGTAACTTTTGTTGATCATTTTTTCGAACTCAAGCTTTACATTTTGGTAACGTGCTGTGCTACCCTGTAACAGCAAGCGTTTTAAGTACTCTTCATAAATACTGACTGCCAAGTAATGGGAGGGCTTATGCGAAGATTTTAAATTATTGAGTGCTTCATCGTAGCCGGTGCCTTTTAAAAAATCGCGGTCTAGTTGCAATCCGTTCTCGATAGACCAATTGGTGTACAAAAATTGATTGTAGGCAAAGGCCAGGTTATCTCTACCCAAATTTTTTCTGATCCAGTCGGATGTTTTAGAGAAGCTGGCATCAGCAGTATCGTAACTGCCCTGTTTGCGATAAACATTAGCCTGATCTGTCATCCACCGGGCATATTCCTGATAGCGAACTTTCAGTTCATCATCGGGCACACGCCTGCTTTTTAAATTCCCTTTTTCGTCAACATAGCTTTCTTGTTTTACTGCCCGGCCCGAAAAATATTTTTCTGCCTCTTTCAATGTTTCTAGTGACTCGTTGTAATACCCTTGCCCGGTTTCAGCTTCTGCCTGCAATAAACTGATGCGTGCTTTATTGGCATCCGACATCCATGCCCCTGCGTTCAACACTTTTTGGGCAATACCTAAAAAATCGAGAGCTCTGCTGTACGAGCCATTGAGTATATGCAGTTCTGCTATGTTCATCAGCAGCTGGCCGTGCTTCTCGCTGTTTTCTTTATAGTTAACAACACTCGATGAAATGGCCAGGTCTATATTGGTTTCAAAATCTTTTAACCTGCCAGATGCCAATTGATATTTGGCCAGGTATAAATAATAAATAGGGGTATATTGATTTTGCTGTCCGAGTTTTTTAAACGCTTTGCTTTTCAGTTTTTCTATGTTGGAGATAGCCTTTTTGTAATCGCCCACCTCATAGGCTGTTTCTGCCGACTTCACCATCTTGTCGTACTTGGCCTGTGCCCAAGTCCCTATTGTTCCTAAAACCAGTCCAAAAAACAGAAAGTGTCGAAATTTTTTCATTCGTTTGAGTTTTTAAAAAATTGATTCCAATAAAATTAATCATTTTTCAGAAAGCATACTTCTATCCCTCTAGAAGGTATAAAGTAAAAGGCCACTTTTCAATGGCCTTTTCAATTGCTTTTTATTCTAAATCTAAAAATTTAGTTATCATCTTTCTTCGCTTCTTCGCCCCCCGCCATTTTTTCTTTGATTTTCTTTTCCAGTTCGTCCATTAGCTCGGGGTTGTCTTCAATCAGTTGTTTCACGGCATCGCGCCCTTGGCCTAATTTATTGCCGTTGTACGAAAACCATGATCCAGATTTTTGAATGACATTCAACTCTACACCCAAGTCCACAATCTCGCCAGATTTAGAAATCCCTCTTCCATACATAATATCAAACTCTACTACTTTAAAAGGAGGAGCTACTTTGTTTTTTACCACCTTTACTTTTACCCGGTTTCCGGTAATGTCGTCTGATGATTCTTTAATCTGTCCGATCCTGCGGATGTCGAGCCTGACGGAGGCATAAAACTTCAGTGCATTTCCCCCGGTGGTGGTTTCGGGGTTGCCGAACATCACTCCAATCTTTTCGCGTAGTTGGTTGATGAATATACAAGCACAGCCTGTTTTGTTGATAGTGCCCGTTAGCTTACGCAATGCCTGCGACATCAGGCGGGCTTGCAGACCCATTTTACTTTCGCCCATCTCGCCTTCCAATTCGCCCTTAGGTACAAGGGCTGCCACCGAGTCTATCACAATAATATCTATGGCACCGGATCGGATGAGGTGTTCGGCAATCTCCAATGCCTGCTCTCCATTATCCGGTTGCGAGATCAGCAAATTCTCTGTATCAATGCCCAGTTTTTCGGCATACGATTTATCGAATGCATGCTCAGCATCAATAAAAGCTGCCAGCCCTCCTTTTTTTTGCGCTTCGGCTATCATGTGCATCGTCAGTGTTGTTTTGCCTGACGACTCAGGCCCATAAATTTCAGTTACACGGCCGCGGGGTATGCCCCCAATGCCCAGGGCTATATCTAACCCAAGCGAGCCGGTGGAAATGGCCGGCACATCCATAATCTTTTCATCGCTCAGTTTCATTACGGTGCCTTTGCCGTAAGTTTTTTCAAGCTTATCAATCGTTAATTGAAGGGCTTTCAGTTTTTCTTTTGCATCTGGGATCATAAATTTTTTTAATTAAATGCTAAATTATTTAGTATTTTGCTAAAAACCAAAAATGTGTTACTTTTTATTGCCACTATGTTTTAACCGCCTGAACTATCCGGCTATTTGTTACTTTCTGTAAATGGAATTTTTTCTTCTATTCACGTCTCAAGTACAAACTCTTTTACTTAAATTTCAGAATGATTTTTAAAAAATCCTCGAAAACCTAAATCTGTACATCAAACATTAAACTATTGTAACATGGCAAAGAAAGCAAAAAAAACCGCCAAGAAAGGAAAAGCCAAAGCCAAAAAAACAGTAAAGAAAGCCGCCAAAAAAAAGGTGGTAAAAAAAGCAGCTAAAAAAGTAAAAAAAGCTGCGAAGAAAGTAGTGAAGAAAGCCGCTCCCAAAAAGAAAGCTGCTCCTAAAAAGAAACCGGTAGCTAAAAAGCCCGCAGCCCCGGTGCAGATAGCCCCTGTGGCTCCCGTTGCACCGTCACCCACGCCCGAACCAACGCCTATGCCTGAACCTCCGCCCACCGGATCAGTTGATTCCGGACAAGGAGCAGGGGTGTAATGCACGATAAAATGGTTTAAAGAAATCATCTAGCTATTATTGAAACGAGGGGAATAATATACAATCTCCTCGTTTTTATTTTGTTTAACACCAGCTAAATCTATTATTATGTCTACTTACTTTTTGTTGATCCTTATTTTCATACTGCTGGCAATCAATATTTTGTTATTGCAAAAATACAGCCGGTATAAGCAGCGGTATAAACAACAAGGTCTTTTCGGAAAATGGCCTATCCGCCAAATTTCCATTGAAGAATTTGATTCTATCTTCAAAACCAATGAATTAGGCCCCACCTTAGCTACAGAGGTTCATTTCATCGGGCGTGGCAGCCTCCATGTTCCGGGCGGCACATCTGATACGGAGGCGTGGGTACTCTCGGCCTTGGCAAAGAAGTCTGATCAGATTTTTGAGTTTGGCACCTGCACAGGCAAAACCACTTATCTATTGGCCAAGAACTCGCCAACCCAAGCCCGCATTACAACCATTACCTTAGCGCCTGACCAACTCAATTCTTACGAACGGAGTGCAGGCGACAGTAAAAAATCTACAGATGACGCTGTGGCGGAGTCGGCATTTATAAATTTTTTGTATTCAGGCACACCCGAGGAAAAGAAAATTACCCAGTTGTTTGGCGACAGCAAACATTTTGACGAAAAGCCATTTGCACACCAAATGAATTTGATTTTCGTAGATGGATCGCACGCCTATTCTTATGTGCTGAGCGATAGCGAAAAAGCGTTTAATATGGTGGCTCCCAATGGGATTATTTTATGGCACGACTACCGGGGCACACAAGACACAGCAGATGTTTTTAAGGCAATGAATCTATTGTCTAAAAATAAAAAATTGGTACATCTTAAAGACACCTCATTGATCGCCTATCGGGCGGAAGCCTAAGAACTGTAATAAAAAAGGCAGCTACTATCGTAACTGCCTGATTTTAAAGCTCCTCCTCTTGGACTTGAACCAAGGACCCTCTGATTAACAGTCAGATGCTCTAACCAGCTGAGCTAAGGAGGAATTTGGGAGTGCAATATTAGTGGATTAGCCCTAAATACCCAACGCTATCTAAAAATTTATGCCTTTTGCAGAGCTTGCTCTAAATCGGCCAGTAGATCTTCGGCATCTTCCACACCCACACTCAGCCTGATCAATGAATCGCTCAAACCGTTTTTCATCCGTTCTTCTTTGGGTATGCTGGCGTGTGTCATCGAAGCGGGGTGGTTGATGAGCGACTCCACGCCTCCAAGCGATTCGGCCAGCGAAAATAATTGCACGCTTTCCATCAGCCTTTTTGCCTTGTTCAAATCATCATCTTTCAGGGTGAACGAAAGCATGCCGCCAAAGTCGCGCATTTGTTTTTTGGCAATGGCATGATTGGGGTGGTCGGCAAAGCCGGGCCAATAGACTTTTCCCACCTTGGGGTGGTTTCGTAAAAACTCGGCTACT
Organism: Bacteroidota bacterium; assembly: GCA_018267215.1. Lineage (GTDB taxonomy): Bacteria > Bacteroidota > Bacteroidia > Cytophagales > Cyclobacteriaceae > ELB16-189. The sequence continues at coordinate 64,870 of JAFDYX010000025.1, read as the reverse complement.
TTTTTTCCATTGCTGCAATGGCGCTCCATGCGCAGGTGCAGTGTTTTTATTCCGCGCAAAACTAAAAATGAATCTTGCGGCCCCGGTACGGCTCCGCACGAGTTGGCAATGAACGCCAAATCCTGATGTAGTTTTTCATCGTTTGTTATCAATGCCCCCATAATAACATCGCTATGGCCGCCCAAGTATTTTGTTACCGAGTGCATCACCAAATCTGCACCTAAGTCCAGCGGATTTTGAAGATATGGTGAAGCAAAGGTATTATCTACCGCTACTTGGCAACGGTGTGTCTTGGCAATTTTTACGCAGGCGGCAATGTCAATAATGCGCATCAAAGGATTAGACGGAGTTTCGATCCAAAATAATTTGGTCTTAGCATTGATATATTTTTCCGCGTTGACTGCATCGGTTAAATCTATAAAATGAAATTTGATGCCCACCCGTTCATAGACCTTTGTAAACAAGCGGTATGAGCCGCCATATAAATCGTTGCTGGTGATCACCTCATCGCCCGGGTTCAGCAGGCGGAGCACCGCATCGGTGGCACCCATGCCGGACGAAAAACACAATCCGAATTTTCCATTCTCTAATGCGGCTATACTTTTTTGCAGCTGGTTGCGCGTGGGGTTGGCCCCTCGGGCATAGGCATAGCCCTTGTGTTTGGCCGGAGACTCTTGCACATACGTTGACGTTTGAAAAATGGGCGTCATGATGGCGCCTGTGGTGGGGTCGGGTTCAACCCCAGCATGTATTGCTTTTGTGCCGAATTTCATAACTTGAATTTTTGATTTTTTATTACTTTACCTCAAGAAAACCTGACCGTAAACATGCAATTTTTTTCCCAATATTCTTTCATCTGGCGTTTCCCAAAAGAACAGGAAAAAGCTTACGATGAATTCGTTTATCCATCGAACCTGCTGGCACTGCGTTTGGTTACGTTCATCACATTATTTGGCATGACCACATTTCTGATTATTGACGCTTTCCGCGATGTAAATTTTAATATCGTGCTTCAATCGCGTGTGGTGGTACTCAGTTATGCATCCCTACTGATGTTTTACACTTTTAAAGCTAAACCCAGTTCCCGGTTTGTTATCTGGGCTATCGTTTCAATTGCTTTTATCAACTTCAGTGCAGCCATGGTAACAGCCGCCTTTGCCCGCATGCCGGGTTACTATATCACCAATCTCCTCTTTCTCATTTGGATACTAGTGGCTGCTGTCAGTGGGCTTAACCTGCGCTATGTGCTGTTGCTGAACCTGGCATTGTTGGCTGTATTTATCTTTTTCTCTCAACAGGTTCACCGCGATCCATTCTATTTCAGTCAATATCCACATTTGTTTGTTTCGTTTATCTACTTCGTTTTTGTAAGCGTAGTGTTGGAGTATCGCAGAAGAAAAAGTTTTCTACAGTTCAGCGAGCTGACGGAGCAGAAAAAATTAGTGGAAAACCTCAACCAGCAAAAGAACAAAATCATCTCTATCCTATCGCACGACATAGCCGACCCGCTTAACTCGCTTACCAGTTTAGTGCACCTGCACGGAAAAAAACAGAATATAGAGAACGAGCGTCAAAACTTACTTACCCAAGTTGGTGATGAACTGAAAAACGTAACGGGTTTGCTGTATGGGTTAGTGCGATGGTCGCGTGCGCAGATGGATGGATTTGTGTCTGAAAAAAAATCGGTGATGCTTCCGGCTTTCCTTCAAAATATTGTGGGGCATTTTAAAGCTACGGCAGCCGAAAAATCGCTTACACTTGATATTCAAATTAATTCGGAAATAAAGTTTTATGGCGATGAAGAGATGATCCGTATTGCCGTGCGCAATGTTATCTCTAATGCGGTGAAGTTTGCCAACGTGAGCACAGTTGTACGGGTGGAAGCATTTTTGGCTGATCCCTCAAAAGTTGTCATCACCATTGCCAATCACGGCATCCTCATCCCACTCGAACTTCAACGAAAATTATTTACCTACCAACTGCCGGCTGCCGAAGGAACAAACGGAGAGCAAGGCGCAGGTCTTGGCTTGGTGATGGCCTCCTTCTTTATAAAATTTAATAACGGGGATATTTTTCTCGAGTCAGCTAATGAACCCGGACTAACCAAATTCAGAATAGAATTACCCACAGCCTATGCAGAGCCTCAGGCCATTCAGATCGAACGGTTGATATCAAATTTTTCGAGGTGATCGGCTACCCTTCTTACAAAACTTCCGCCCAGTGCGCCATCTACCACGCGGTGATCGTACGAATGTGATAAAAACATTTTGTGGCGGATGGCGATGGAATCTCCATACGGAGTTTCAATAACAGCCGGTTTTTTTTGCACGGCACCCAGCGCTAGAATGGCTACCTGCGGTTGCATGATAATGGGCGTGCCCATTACATTACCGAAAGAGCCTACGTTTGATACCGTAAATGTACCGCCCGCCAACTCATCGGGTTTCAGTTTGTTATCGCGCGCACGTTTGGCTAGATCGTTTACTACTTTGGCCAGCCCGCTCAGGCTATATTGATCGGCATTGCGGATAACCGGTACGATCAGGTTTCCGGAAGGCAGCGCTACGGCCATGCCCACATTAATTTCTTTCTTCTTGATGATCTTGTCGCCATCTACCTGCACGTTGATCATCGGGTAGTCTTTGATGGCCTGCACAACTGCCTCTATAAAAAGAGGTGTGAAGGTAAGTGTATCGCCTGTTTGTTTTTGAAATTCGTTTTTTACTTTGTTGCGCCAATACACTACGCCTGTTACATCTGCTTCTACAAAAGAGGTAACGTGAGGCGAAATCCGTTTGCTGTCCACCATCCGTTCGGCAATCATTTTGCGCATGCGATCCATCTGGATGATTTCATCTCCGGCACTGATAGAAGCCGGCACTAGTGGGGCAGCACTTACTGCGCGAGTTGAAACAACTGATTGCCCCAGTTTGCGGGTCTGTACATAACTTAAAATATCTTTTTTGGTAACACGACCTTCTGCACCCGTGCCTGCAATGGTTTCCAGCTCAGCCACAGCAACGCCTTCTTCCTTTGCAATATTTTTTACCAATGGCGAATAAAACCGTGAAGACGATTTATAATCATTTGCCGAAGCATGGCCATTGGTAGCAACTGGCGCTGTGGCTTTCGATTCAGTAGCGGCCGGCTTGGCAGCCATCACAGGTTCGGGAGTGGGCGTTTCTTTCGTTGCTCCTGCCTCTGTCGTAATTATAGCAATGGCTTTGCCCACCTTCACTACCTCTCCTTCTTTTGCCAGAATTTCTTTTAACACACCTGCATAGGTGGAAGGCACTTCGGTATCTACCTTATCGGTAGCTACTTCGAGTACAGACTCATCTTGTTCGATTTTATCACCGGGTTTTTTAAGCCATTTCAAAATGGTTGCCTCCATGATGCTCTCGCCCATTTTGGGCATGATCAACTCTGCTTGTGCCATGGTAGAAAATTATTTTAAGTGGTAAAGTTAGGTGATTTTCAATCTGATTGCCAACATCCGTTTGCATACCAAATCGGATTCTGATACCGGAACGAATTTCAAAATGACACGCCCGTCAAATCCTGATAGACCAATCAGTTTAACTGACCGCCTTAATCTGCCCCACCTTTACGGGTAGCCTTCTTTTGTTCGGGCCACTTGCCCTGCTCGCCTTTTGAGTTGAAGGGCATCACACTTTTGTCGCGCTGTGTTTTGGCTGCGTCTTCGCTTGCCTGATAAATTAAGATGGCGGTGAGGATGGCATTGTTTCGCACATCATCGAACACCACTTTGTCGTATGTATCGCGGTTGGTATGCCAGGTGTAGCTGCCGTACAACCAACTGTTTGAACTGAGCGAAAATCCGGGAGCGCCCACTGCTACAAAAGAAGCAAAGTCAGAGCCTCCGCCTCCGGGCGAGCCGGGGAAGCGTGTCTCTAATTTGTCTTTATATTTCTCGGGCACTTTGCTCAGCCACCGGCTGATAAATTCATAAGAATGTAAGTAACCCTGCCCCGAAATGTTTACCACGCGGCCTGTGCCGTTATCCTGATTGAAGAGCACTTGCAAATTTTGCACGATCTCGGGGTGATCTTCCACAAAAGCGCGCGAGCCATTTAAACCTTGCTCTTCGCTTCCCCAATGCCCTACTAAAATGGTACGCTTCGGGTTAGGGTAAACTTTTTTCAAAATGCGCATGGCTTCCATCATCGTCAGGGTGCCCGTGCCGTTGTCGGTGGCGCCTGTTCCGCCATCCCACGAGTCGAAGTGAGCCGAGAGCATCACATACTCATTTGCTTTTTCTGAGCCTTTGATCTCCGCCACTGTGTTGTAAGTTGGTACCATTCCTTTTTCTTTCGAGTCGGTGAGTACGCTTATTTTCGGAATAGTTCCATTCTCCGCCAAGCGATACAAGAGCCCATAGTCTTCCAGGGCAATATCAACAGTCGGGATTTTTTTGGTATGGGCTCCGAATATTTTATTCACGCCAAACCCACGCGACCAGTTGCAGGTTACAATGCCTGCTGCCCCGGCTTTTTCTAATGCCACGGGTAAGGTCTGGTTTGTCTTTCCTGTTTTTTTGATTCTATTCATCCATGCCTCTATTTGGCCGGCACGGTCTTTTTTCATCTTATCAACAGATTCTTTCGTTCCAAATTCTTCCCAGTTGTAGTCAGGCCTGCCGGTGGGTTGGTTCATGGAGATCAGCACAAATTTTCCTTTCGCGGAAGGCAGCCATTTTTGAAACGCGAGGGAGTCGGCCAGATCGGGCAGAATGACAACTTCTGCTGTTATGGTTTTTCCGTTGGTGCTCGGGCACCAGGCAAGTTGCGTTCCTTCCAAAGTTTTCGAGCGTGGAGACACCATATCTATATGCGAGATGCCGCGCTCCCATCCGCGCCATTCGCCCCACTTTTCATTTTTTGCTGCAATGCCCCAGCCTGCATATTTTGCTACTGCCCAGTCGTGTGCTTGCTGCATTTGCGGAGTACCCACCAGCCGCGGGCCGATTTTATCGAACAACTCGTGCGCCAGTTTTTCTAACTGCGAGTTTTCAGTCGCTTCTTTAACGATGGCATCTATTACCGGATCTTGCGATTGTGCAAAAACTGAACTGCTCAGCACGACCGCTACAAACAAAATATGAATTTTCTTCATGAGGTTAATTTTAAATGATCAACCTAAAAATAATCACTGAAGGTGTAACAAAGAAACAAAATTACATGAGCGACAAGCCCGTAGCCAAGACCGGTCTATTAAGAGAATCCCGTCTTTTTAAGGCAATGAATTTTTGTTCTTCATTTGGTCAGAGCCCAAACAATCCTTCGTTCAGCAGATTGAGTGCTTTTTCTTTTTGTGAAGTATCTACCAACAGAGAAATGTTGTTGCTGCTGCCGCCATAGCTCACCATCCGTACGGGCACTTGCGCCAGCGACTGGAACACGGCTTTCAATACACCTTCTTTTTCTTCCAGCTTGTTGCCGACAATACAAATAATAGTTTGGTTTTTATCTACCTCAATAGTGCCAAATGTTTTTAAGTCGCTGACAATGGAGTCCAAATGTTTGCTATCGTCTATGGTGATGGAAACAGCTACTTCCGATGTTGAAATCATATCAATGGACGTTTTGTGTTTTTCGAACACTTCAAATACTCTTCTTAAAAAACCATAAGCCAGCAACATGCGCGATGATTTGATGTTGATGGCGGTAATGCCGTCTTTGGCCGCGATGGCTTTAAACTGGCCGCTGGTACCTTTCTCGCTGATGAGCGTGCCGAAGGCTTTTTCATCCATGGTGTTTTTCAGCCGCACGGGCACATTGTATTTTTGTGCCGGCACAATGGTGGAGGGATGTAAAATTTTCGCACCGAAGTAAGCCAACTCCGAGGCTTCATCAAATGTAAGCTCGGCAATGGGAATAGTTTTTTTCACCACGCGCGGGTCGTTGTTGTGCATGCCATCTATGTCTGTCCAGATTTGTATTTCATCGGCACGCACAGCCGCCCCGATCAGCGAGGCGGTGTAGTCGCTGCCTCCCCGTTTCAAATTATCAATTTCATTTCTGTGGTTGCGGCAAATATATCCTTGGGTGATGAGCAGGCTGGCAGAACTCATGGTCTCCAAAATCGGCTTCAGCCGCTCGGCAATTTTTTCCAACTCCGGCTCGTGGTTTTCGTCTATTGACATAAAATGCAGGGCGGGCAGCAGGCGGGCATTGATTTTTTGTTCCTGACAGTGGTGATAAAACAACTCGGTGGAAATCAACTCGCCTTGCGCGAGCAACTCGCGGTAACTGCGGTCGTCAAATTTTCCGGCAGCCAGCAGCCTGAATAAACTAAAGTAGCGGCTGACGATCTCTTCCCCGATGGCACGATAAGCGGTTGATTCAAAAAGCTCATGAATAAAAGACTGATAATGTTTTTCCAGCGATGCTATCTCGTTCTCGGCCGTAGCAGGTTGGATAGCCAGCAAGGCTTCTCCTATTTTAACCAGCGTATTGGTCGTTCCACTTAATGCCGACAGCACCACAATCTTTCGCCCGGGCATTTCAGTTACCAGATGGGCAATTTTTTTCATTCTATCGGGCTTACCTACCGAGGTGCCACCAAACTTTACTACCAGCATAATGATTCAAATTATTTAAGCGGGCAAAGATATTGCCGCAGTTCAATATTTAAATGATAATTCTCTTTCTTTTTAAAGTTCCCGAATGATAAATTGCCGCCCGTTTATTAACCTGTAAAAATTAATCCCATGAAAATAACTGTTGTTGGCGCTGGTAATGTAGGCGCTACGTGTGCCGATGTGCTGGCTTACCGCGAAGTAGCCAACGAAATCGTTTTAGTTGATATCAAAGAAGGGCTGGCCGAAGGCAAGGCGCTTGACATTTGGCAGAAAGCCCCTATCAATTTATACGACAGCCGCACGATCGGCTCTACCAATGATTACAGCAAAAGTGCCAATTCGGATGTGGTGGTCATCACCTCGGGGCTTCCGCGCAAACCGGGTATGACACGCGATGACCTGATCAGCACCAATGCCGGCATCGTTAAAACCGTAACCGAAAATGTGGTGAAGCACTCGCCCAACGCCATCATCATTGTGGTGAGCAACCCGCTCGATGTCATGACCTACCAGGCACACTTGGTTTCCAAATTTCCCCGCACACGCGTGATGGGTATGGCCGGCATTTTAGATACCGCCCGTTATCGCGCCTTTTTGGCCGAAGCTTTACATGTTTCGCCCAAAGATATTCAGGCTATGCTGCTGGGCGGCCATGGCGACACTATGGTGCCGCTGCCGCGCTACACTACCGTAGGTGGAATACCGGTAACAGAACTGATTGCCAAAGACAAACTGGATGCCATCATCGAGCGCACCAAAGTAGGCGGTGGCGAGCTGGTAAAACTGATGGGCACCTCCGCGTGGTACGCTCCGGGCTCGGCTGCAGCACAAATGGTAGAAGCCATTGTAAAAGACCAACGCAGGGTGTTGCCGGTTTGTATCCGCTTAGATGGCGAGTACGGTATTAAAGACTGCTATTTAGGCGTGCCGGCCATCTTAGGAAAAAACGGTATCGAACAAGTCATTGAATTGCAACTCAACAGCCAGGAAAAAGAACTGCTTGAAACCAGCCGCAAACATGTGAAAGAAGTGATGGAGGTGCTGGATAAATTGCCTAAATAATTTTTCTGCAGCAACAGAAACGCCAGGTGATGAACTTGGCGTTTTTTGTTTTTGTCAGATTACCGTTAATTTCAGCCTCATGAAAAAGCTGTTCTACTTGGGTGTCATTAGTCTGGCGCTCTTTGAGTTTTTCAATGTGTACTTCATTATGCCCATGCCCGGCAGCCAGCGTATGAATAGTATCAGCCTCGCTTATTTTCTCTACTCGTATCGTTGGCTGTTCCGCATTTCATTCGGCTTGTTTTTTCTGGCCGGAGCCAAGCCAGCATTTGCACAGAAGCCCAAATGGATTCCGGCAGTAGTGCTGATAGCTTCCGTTGCCATCATCTACTTCTTTAACTTTGTCATGAGTGCCGACCACATGTTTTTGCAACCCCAACATGTTTTGTTTAGAGATAAAAGCACCAATCAGTTAAGCGACAGCACACTGGTGGTCAGCATCGAAAACAACGGACAGGTAAAGGCATACCCTATCCGCTTTATTCTCTATCACCATCAGGTACAAGATACCATCGGTGGTAAACCTGTGATAGTTACCTATTGCAATGTATGCCATACCGGGCGTGTGTATGAACCCATGGTAAACGGAAAATCTGAAAAATTCAGGTTGGTGGGGATGGATCATTTCAATGCCATGTTTGAAGATGCTACTACTAAAAGCTGGTGGCGGCAAGTGAATGGCGAGGCCATTGCCGGATTGCTGAAAGGCGAAGTGCTGCCCGAAATAGAATCCACGCAGATGACGGTAAAAAAACTTTTTGACTTGTACCCCCACGCAATCGTAATGCAGGGCGATCAGGCATCGAACTCCCGATACGATACACTCGGCAAATTTGAAAAAGGAAAAAGTAAAAGCAGCCTGACCCGCACCGACAGCCGGTCGTGGCAAGACAAGTCGTGGGTAATCGGCATTGACATCAACGGCAAAAGCAAAGCATACGACTGGAACCAGCTAAAAAAAGTGCGGATCATCAACGACCAAATTGGGCAGCAGGCCATCGTGCTGTTTCTTTCTAAAGACGGCCAAAGTTTTACAGCCTTTGAGCGCCCCGATGCTGAAACCTATTCTGCCCGGGGCGATTCGCTTGTGTCGGCTCTTGGCGATTATGATTTTTCAGGACTTAGCTTTAAAGACACCACACAAAAACTGAAGCGCATCAAAGCCTCTCAGGAGTTTTGGCATAGCTGGCGCACCTTTCACCCCGCCACGGAAAGATTTTAAAAAGAAGCCAGCTGAAGACCATTGCATTTGATTCTTCTGTTTAGAAGCTATTTTTTTGATTTTTCGAAATTTTATTTTATCTATGCCATGCCGTGAAAAAAATTATCTCCTTGTTTCTCGTTTGGGTTTTCCTGTTTAATGTAATAGGATACTATGGAATTTATGTAGGGATGATGCACAGCGCCAACAACAAAGTTAATCGGGCAATCGAAAATGATGCCTACGATCAATCTGAAACTGTTACTATTAAAATTCCGCTTACACTACCCTATCCAATTGAAAAAGGCTTTGAACGTGTATCGGGCGACTTTCAATATAATGGTGAATTCTATAAGCTGGTGCAGCAGAAATATGAAAATGATACGGTGTATGTAGTCTGCCTGCGCAACGATGGCCAGAAAAAAGCCGTAAAAATTCTCTCTGACTTAGTGAAGCAATCTACCAGTCAATCTCCGGCCACCAACTCAAACGCAAAAACATTAACAGGTCTATTAAAAGATTACAATCCGGTGATCGAAGAAATAGAGTTATCTGCGCGGACAATCATCAGTATCAACCAATCATTTGAAGCCAATGCTTCAAAAACGCTCAATCACGATTATCCTGTTCTTACTCCTCCTCCTAATAACCACTGCTGATTTACGGCAGTAACGAATTAATTTTTGTTTTTTTTATTCTATCAACGTACTGATAGAACACGTCTGCTGTAAATTCTCTTTTCAGTCTTTATAAAAATAAGGCTGAGGTTTTAGTAGAATGATACAAACAAATTTCAAATTCAAATCAATATAAGTTAGCTAAAGCGACATGACGAGCCAGTATCCGTATTAGGGTTCGGATCGGCTCATCTCATGATCTCTGACAGTTGATGTAAAAAGAAGCAGGCAGCCTGCTCTCGTTATTAGGGTTCGGGACGGGCGCTGCTTCTTTAATCCAAAGCACCATCACATGCCACACATACCATTGGAAGAGCATTTGCCCGGCATCACCGGTCTGCTCGAATACAAAAAAGATACAGCCGAGCCCATACGCAAACTCACTCAATTTCTCCTTCGCGGGCCTTCTACATTAACAGCTGGCGAGCGTGAATTGATTGCCACCGTTGTTTCTAATGGCAACGAGTGTACATTCTGTACCAACGCTCATACGGCAGCAGCCGACAAATTGTTAGGTGAATGCGACACCTCTCAGGCAGTGAAAAAAAATATTGCTACCGCACCGGTAAGCGAAAAGATGAAAGCTCTATTAACTATTGCCTCGCAGGTACAGAAAAGCGGTAAGGCGGTTACAGCACAATCTATCCAAAAAGCGAAAGAAGAAGGTGCTACTGATATTGAAATACACGACACCGTTTTGATTGCTGCACTCTTCGCATTATACAATCGCTATGTTGACGGGCTCTCGACTGTAGCGCCTGCCGATCCTGCATTTTACAAAGGGTTAGCCGAGCGGATTTCCAAAGGCTACATGCGATTGCCCCAAGGCTACGATCATTTAAAAAAGTAATAATCCCCCAAACAATACCTCATGAAAAAAATTTTACTCCTCTGCATTTTTCTTTCGACTACGTTTTTATCTCTTGCGCAGCTAACCTCTGTTACAGGAACTATTATCGATTCTAAAACTAATGAACCTATTGCCGGTGCCACTATTGCCGTTAAAGGAAAGATGATTGGCACAACCTCGGGTGCTGCCGGCAAGTTTACCTTAACAACATCCATCCAGCCGCAATTTATTATTGTCATCTCATCTATCGGTTTTCAAAAACAAGAAATAGAAATAACAAGTGCCAACCAGTCTGTTACAATTTCTCTTGTTCAACAAAGCCAGTTGCTGGATGAAATGGTGGTGTCTGCTTCGCGTGTGGAGGAAAATGTTTTGCAATCTCCCGTGAGCATTGAAAAGATGGACTCAAAAGCCATGCGCGAAACGCCTTCGATCAATTTTTATGAGGGCTTGCAAAACATTAAATCAGTAGAGATGGTAACCAGTGGTTTAACTTTTAAACAAATCAACACACGTGGTTTTAACAGCACCGGCAATCAGCGCTTCCTTCAATTAGTAGATGGGGTGGACAACCAAACACCCGGTTTAAACTTTGCTCCCGGAAATTTATTTGGCTCGTCTGACTTAGATATGGAAAGCGCTGAGTTAATTCCAGGCTCAGCATCTGCATTATATGGCCCGGTGGCATTCAACGGTGTCTTGATGATGCGCACCAAAAATCCGTTTGAATACCAAGGGCTGAGTGCACAGATAAAATCGGGCATGAACCATTTCAATGAAAAATATGCCAGCCCCACACCGCTGTATGATATGGCGATCCGCTATGCGAAAGCCGTGAACAACCGCTTCGCTTTCAAAATAAATGCTTCCTATTTTTCGGGTTTGGATTGGTATGCCACCAACTATACGGACGTTGCTGCCGGAACGCCACCTGCACAACGAGGTGATAACAATCCGGGGCGCGATGCGCTTAATATTTATGGCGATGAAATCGTGCGCAACCTCAGTGGTATCGGTAATGTGTCTAGAACGGGGTATGAAGAACGCGACTTGATGAACTACAACTCCTACAGTTTAAAATTAAATGGAGCCCTCCACTACAAAGTGAGCAGCAACATGGAGTTGATCTATCAATACAACTACAACCAAGGACGGGCTGCATATACCGGCAGCAATCGCTTTCAACTAAATAATTTTATTTTCGAGCAGCATCGTCTTGAAGCGCGCGGCAGCAATTACTTCGTTCGTGCCTATGCCAACTTAGAGAGCACGGGGCAATCGTATAACGCACGGAGTTTGGGTCAATTGATTAACCGCACTTGGGTACAAGACCTCAGCGGAAACGTAGTAAGTGCCAGCCAAGCAGACAACATGTGGTTCACCCGATATGCCGATGCCTATAACGGAAGCATCAGCGGTGTAACAGCTGCCGATAATAACGCAGCTCGTGCTTTTGCAGATCAGGGACGCTTTTTGCCGGGAACGGCAGATTTTGAAGCTCAAAAAAACAGACTGATCGCTACTACAGGTTTAAACGGTGCGGGCATTATCAGTAAAAGTAAACTTTACCACGTGGAGGGTCAGTACGACTTCAGCCGACAGGTAAAAGTAATTGACTTATTGGCTGGTGGTAATTTTAGAATGTATGATATGAATACCATGGGCACCCTGCTGGACGATGCTACCCACCCCATCACCATTAAAGAAGGTGGGGCTTTCGTGCAAGCTTCCAAGCGTTTGCTTCAAGATAAATTGAAGTTGATGGGTTCTATCCGTTTTGATAAAAACCAAAATTTCAACGGCAGGTTTACACCACGGGTAGCAGCCATCTATACCGTAGGCGCTAATCATTATTTTCGAACTTCTTTTCAAACCGGTTTTCGCAATCCAACGCCTACTGACCAATATATCAAACTCAATGCCGGTGTGATTACTATCTTAGGTGGGGTGCCCGATAACAGCAAAGGCATGAATGTATATGAAAATTCGTTTACTTCTACCTCGCTCGGTCCGTTCTTCGGAGCATTTCAGGCGGCCGTGGCCGGTGGTGCTACTCCTTCAGATGCCATCAACCAAACAAAAGACTTACTTGTAAAATCAAACGTTCCCTACATTAAACCTGAACGAGTGCAAACTTTTGAGGTTGGCTATAAAGGTTTGTTTGCCGAGAAATTATTGGTTGATGTAAACTACTATTTCAGCAGCTATAATGATTTTATTTTAAACCGTGTGGTTATGCAGCCACAAAGCCCCGTACTGGGAAGTGATGGTAAAATCAATCCGGCAGCAGCCAATGACTTACTCAACGGAAATACCCATTTGTACCAACTCTACACTAACGCAGGCGACCGCGTAACTTCGCAAGGTGCTACCGTTGGTCTTACTTATTTGTTGCCCAAAAATTATTCGTTGGGCGCAAATGCCACTTGGGCTGATTTCAATTTACTCAATGCCAACCCCAACGACATACCGGCATTCAACACTCCGAAATACAGAACCACACTTACTTTTGGAAACAGCCATGTCACTAAACAAATTGGGTTTAATGTAGCTTGGCGCTGGCAAGATGCCTTTGACTGGACATCTTCATTCAACCAGTTAATGCCGGGAAGAATTAATGCTTACTCGATGATAGATGCCCAACTAAGTTATAAACTTGCCTCCGTCAAATCGGTGGTTAAGCTCGGAGCAAACAACTTGCTCAACAATCAGGTTTATCAGGCTTACGGCTCGCCATCAATTGGCGCAATCTATTATTTAAGTATCACATTTGACGATTTGCTGAGATAGTGTTTTATGTACAGTAATTATTAGCAGGATGAACAACACCATTGGCATTACACTAACAGATTCCGATTCCAAAAAAATCAGCAGCTACTTGTGGCTTTTATTTGCCGTTTGTTTCTTGGGCAATGTGCTGGCCGGCATGGCTTCCACTTTAATGTCAGTTTATCTTCCGGTGGTCGTAAAAGACTTGCAAGGATCAGTATCAGGTGATGGGCTTGGCAAAATGAGTGCCTACATCAATGCGCTGTATTTTGCCGGATGGGCCATGGGCGGTTTGATGTGGGGGTTGATCAGTGACAGGATCGGAAGAGCCGTAGCATTGGCACTGGCTGTAAGTATGTATGGGCTCTTCACTTTTCTAAAAAGCATAGCGCCTTCCTTGGAGTTGATTTTTGTATTCCAATTCTTCTGTGGCTTTGGTGTGGGCGGTGTGCTCGTTGTCAATACAACGTTGCTATCAGAGGTTTGGCCACACGCTACACGTGCTGTATTTATCGGCTTGTTATCTACCGGTTTCCCCATCGGAGTTTTTTCTTCGGGTGTTGTCAATTTTATTATATCCGATTGGCGACAGGGGTTTATGATTGGAGCCGTGCCCTTCCTGCTTGGCATTATTTTATTTTGGATTTTAAAGGAATCTGAAAAATGGAAAGAAACCCGTATTCATTCTAACAAAGAGCAAGTCGTGTTGAGCGATTACAAAGCTCCGCTTGTCAGCGGTATCATCATCTTCGGTTCTATGTTGATTGGGCTATGGGCTATCTTTTCATGGCTGCCCACATGGGTACAAAGTATTGTTACAAACTCAGACGGGCAAAGAGAACGCAGCTTAGGTATGATGCTGCTTGGCATCGGAGGCTTGAGCGGAGGCTTTGCGTCCGGATGGGTAAGCAATGTACTTGGCATGCGCAAGACCATGCTCATTTGCTTTGCCGGATGTTTTATTTTTTCATTTGTGTTGTTTATTGGTAACACCTCATTCTCTGTTTTCACGCTGATAGAAATCGCGCTGCTGGCATTTTTGTTTGGCATCAGCCAAGGTACGCTTTCGGTTTACATCCCCCTTCTTTTCCCTGTTGCCATCCGAGCTACCGCCACAGGCTTGTGTTTTAATATCGGCAGAATCTTTACAGTAGTTGCCGTCTTTTTTGTCGGGGCATTGGTAACAACCTTGGGCGGGTATGGACGTTCGCTTTTTTTGTTTTCGTTTGTATTTCTTATCGGGTTCATTTTTATCATAATAGCTAATCGTAAACCATCAATCTAAAACCATCATCTGCTATGGCTCATATTCAAGTTACCGAAGGGATTCCCGGCATCAGAAGCCTGGTAATGTTTCGTCCGGAATCCGGACAATATTTATATGAACTCGCGCAGGTTTTGTTGCGGGGCGATTCGCCCCTCAGCGAAGCCGAGCGCGAATTGATTGCCGCGTATGTTTCCTCCCGCAACGAATGTATGTTTTGCATGAGCAGCCATGCTGCTGCCGCCCGCTATCTTTTTAAAGACAAAAAGCATGTTGTTGATATTGTACTGGATGATTACCAGTCAGCACCCATCAGCAACAAGTTGAAAGCATTGCTTACTATTGCCGGCAAAGTTCAGATCAACGGAAAGAACGTGTTGCCACAAGATGTGGAAGAGGCTCGCAAACACGGAGCTGGCGATCGCGACATTCATGATACAGTTCTGATCGCAGCTACCTTTAGTATGTTCAACCGTTATGTAGATGGCCTCGCCAGTTTCACACCCACAGACCCCAAAGCATACGAAGAAATGGGCGTACGAATGGGAGAAAATGGATATGTTCTCCCAACAAAATCATAAACCTTAAATCAAAAATCAAAATGGCACACATCAATTTACCTGAAGGGCTTCCCGGTATTCGCGGGCCGATGGCTTTCAGACCGGAGACAGCTAAGCCACTGAATGAGTTAGCCGAAGTTCTACTGCGAAGTGAAAACTCTCTTTCCCGCGGAGAGCGGGAGTTGATTGCAACTTATGTATCATCGCTCAACGATTGTTTCTACTGCCAAAATACACATGGAGGAATTGCCCAGCATTATTTGCAGTGTAGCATAGATTATATTGATTCGGTAAAGAAAAATTTTGAATCAACAGATCTCTCCGACAAGCTGAAAGCATTGTTGTCAATCGCGGCAAGTGTTCAGAAAAGCGGCAAGCATGTAAAGCCTGAGCAAATTGAAAAAGCTAAATCATTAGGTGCAACAGATATTGAAATCCACGATACGGTGTTAATCGCTGCCGCATTCTGTATGTTCAATCGCTATGTGGATGGACTGGCTACATGGGCACCGCAAGACAGAAATATTTATGTGGAGCGTGGGCCGAGAAGAGCGGCTGAAGGCTATCTCGATTTCGATTTGTACAAATAAAATCAGCCCTTAGCAGCCTTGTAAATTATTTCGCCCCGGCTGATACCAAAATGAAAAGCCTCTGATCCAGAAAAAGATTCGCTGAAATTCTCTTTGGAAGGAATCAATCCGCTGGCAGCGATGCGCTGGGTATAATCGTGTCCATATTTTCTGACATGATCATCTTGCCCAAATAATTTTTCGCGTTCGCGTGGATCTGCAATCGAGTTGTCTTCAAATGTAGTTTCGGGTATGGGCGCAAAGAATGGCACCTGAAGGATTGCCCAGCCACCGGGTCTAAGCACACGGTTAAATTCTTTCATCACCTGAATATCATCGCGCACATGTTCCAGCACGTGGTTGCACAGCACCACATCAAAATAGTTATCAGCATACGGAATATGATGTATGTCCATTTTCACTTTAGCCAACGGTGATTCGATGTCGGCAGTAATGTATCCTTCCTGGTGTTGTTTTTCAAAAGATGAAATAAAACAAGGCTCGGGTGCTATGTGCAAAATTTTTAAAGAAGCAGAAAAAAAATTCGTTTGGCTTTTCAGGTATAGCCACATCAGCCGGTGACGCTCTAAGCTGAGGCAGTGCGGGCACAAGGCGTTTTCTCTGGCACGCAGGCGGCCGTATGGTAAAAATTTTTTGTAGTGATGATCACAGATAGGACATAGCACCTGATTGCCCCAATAAAAGAATCCTATAAATTTTAACCCTACACCGGTAAACAATTGTAAATACCTGCGCGGCACATACCTAACCAGCCACGAAATAATTTTTTTCATACGCGGCAAAGATAAAAGGATTATCCGGCAGTCTTGTCATTATGCTGGGCATCCAAACTCAAAATAACTTCGTGCGTATGCTCGCCTAAATGAGGTGGAGGGAGCAATCCATTTGCCGCTGATTTGTGCTCTGTATTTTTGGCAATAAAATTTTTTACTCCGGTCACTCCGTTTGCTTCCATTAAAATTTCTTTTGCCTGTGGTAGCTCAAACGTCTCTTTTAAATTTTGAATAAACCCTGCCGGAATTTTTTTTGTTTGTAGTTGTCGCATCAATTCTTCTGCACCTCGCTCGCTGATTTTGGAAGAAAGAAACAGGTTCAACTCATTTCGGTTAGCTACCCGTTTTTGGTTTGAAGAAAATTGTTCGTTCCGGTCGGCAGCAAGTATTTTCATCAATTCATCAAACTGTTTATCGCTGCCCACCGCCAACAAAAGGCGTTTGCCATCGCGTGTTAAAAACGAATCGCCATAGGGAGCAATGTTGGGATGGGCAGAACCCTGCCGTGCCGGTAGTTTTTTGCCCACCAGCCAATTGGTAGCTTGGTTTGCAAGCGAGGAAATGGCTGCCTGCAATAGACTGACTTCCACCAACGATCCTTCACCTTGACGGTCGCGCTTCAGCAAAGCAAGCAACAATCCCTCTTTCAGATGATGTGCCGCCAATACATCAATCAGCGCCACAGGCATTTTTACGGGTGCTCCGTCTTTCTCTCCATTCAGATCCATAAAACCCGCCTCAGCTTGGATCACCGCATCGTACCCCACGCGGCCGTCATCCGATCCATAACCGGTGATCTGACCATAAATTATTTTTGGATTTATTTTTTTCAATGAAGTGTAGTCCACACCTAATTTTTCGGCATCGCCCGGTTTGTAGCTGGCAATGATCACATCAGATTTTGTTGACAATTTTTTAACAACTTCCAGATCGGTCGGCTTTGTTAAATCTAACGCCACCGATTTTTTTCCCCAGTTGCACGAGCAAAAATAAGCCGAGCGGTCATCGGTAGGCTCGCCCGGGGTTTTCCAACTGCGCGTAACATCGCCACCGGTTTGGGGGTTTTCAATTTTAATTACTTCTGCGCCCAGTTCTGCAAAAAACTGCCCTACACTGGGGCCGGCTAAAACAGAGGCCAACTCTAAAACTCGAAGTCCTGCGAACATTTCTTTATTTTGCAACGTTGTAAACTCTTTAAACTTAAATGTAATGCGTTTTTCCATTTTCTTCTTGGTCGTTGTCATTTTTTCGGGTGCAGCAGCCCAGGAACTAAAAACCGGCACGTGGCGCGGAGTTATTGATTGCCAAGGGCACGACTTGCCTTTTACGTTTGATGTAGTAAAAAAAAATAACCGCCTGCTGGTTTACCTCAAAAACGGAGAAGAGAAAATTGAATTGAACGAGGTAACCATCTTTGGCGACTCTGTCAATATGGTGCTGCATATTTTTGATGCCGCCTTGCGCGCCAAAATTGTGGGCGACCAACTTCACGGCACCTTTGTTAAATATTACGCCCCGTTTGCCAACCAGCCCTTCCGGGCAACGTACGGGCAAGATTTTCGGTTTACTAAAAATTCATCTGAAAAAACTACCGACTACAGCGGCAAATATCAGGTGGAGTTTATCACGGCCAACGGAAGGGCGATACCTTCTGTCGGGATTTTTTCTCAGAACGGAAACCACGTAACAGGCAGTTTCCTTACCACCACGGGCGACTACCGTTACCTGGAAGGAAATGTGGTGAACGACCGTTTGATGCTGAGCACTTTTGACGGCAACCATGCGTATGTTTTTATGCTGGCACAACATGGCGACTCGCTCAAGGGCGATTACTATGCCGGCAAGCTGACACACGAATTGGTAAGAGGAATAAAAAATGCCAATGCCCAGTTGCCCAACCCCGAATCGCTCACGTATTTAAAACCCGGCTATGAAAAAATTGATTTTCATTTTCCTAATCTCAACAAAAAAATGATCAGCCCATCAGACGATCGCTACAAGGGGAAAGTGTTGATCCTTCAAATTTTGGGAACATGGTGCCCCAACTGTTTGGATGAAACCAAATTTTTAGTGCCTTGGTACAATGCCAATAAAAAACGTGGTGTTGAAATTATTGGCTTGGCTTACGAACGAAAAGACGATTTTATTTATGCCAGCGAGCGGGTGAAGAAAATGAAAGAGAAACTGAAAATACCCTACGAGCTCGTCATAGCCGGCACCGACAACACCGAGAAAGCCTCGCAAACATTGCCGATGCTTAACAAAATCATCGGCTTTCCTACTACTATTATCATCGGCAAAGACGGTAAAGTAAAAAATATACACACCGGTTTTGAAGGCCCCGGCACCGGCATCTATTTTGAGCAGTACAAAGAACGGTTTAACCAAGTGGTGAATGAATTGCTGGCAGAGCCTGTCTCCCCTAAAGACCGATAAAGTTCATAAATTTGCATGTTGTATGTCGCTCCACTCACCTTTTACAAAAAAAATAAAAAACGTTGTTCATCAGGATTACCCTGAAGCGAAGGTGATTCTCTATGGCTCGCGGGCAAGAGGTGATTACAAAAAAGAATCTGATTGGGATATCTTAGTGTTGCTCGACCAAGCCACAGTAAACTTTAAAGAGGAACAAAAAATCAGGCACAAGCTTTATCCTATTGAATTAGAGACAGGGCAATCAATTTCAACTTTTGTTTATTCATTAAACGATTGGAATACCCGATTGAGTGTCACCCCACTGCATCGAAATGTAATCAGGGAAGGTATTTTTTTATGAACAGTCCACTTCATGAGTTTATTAATTATAGAATTGAAAAAAGTGAGCAAGCCTATGCTGACGCAAAGTTGCTCGCTCAAAATGAACGATGGAATGCTTGTGTTAACAGATTGTACTATTCTATCTATTACATAGTATCTGCTTTAGCCCTAAAGGAAAACATCATTACACAAACATATTCGGGGCTTAAAAGTCAATTCAATCTTCATTTTGTAAAAACAGGTAAAGTTTCAATTGAGTTTGGAAAATTATACAGCGATCTTTTCGATTCCCGCCAAAAAGGAGATTATGGAGATATGTATGATTTCGACAAAGAAGCCATTGATGAGTTGATAACACCTGTTGGAAATTTTATCAAAACTATAAAACAGCTTATCTGATTCTTTCATGAAACGCGTTGTCGTAGGCCTGTCGGGAGGTGTTGATTCCAGCGTAGCCGCTTATCTGTTGAAAGAGCAGGGCTACGAAGTGATCGGCATGTTTATGAAAAACTGGCATGACGACTCCGTTACCCTCAGCACCGAGTGCCCTTGGCTGGACGACAGCAACGATGCCATGATCGTGGCTCAACATCTCGGCATTCCGTTTCAAACCATTGACCTCAGCAAAGAATACAAAGAGCGTATTGTAGATTATATGTTTGCTGAGTACGAAGCAGGGCGCACGCCCAACCCGGACGTACTGTGCAACCGCGAAATTAAATTCGATATCTTTTTAAAGGCAGCCGTGAAACTGGGTGCCGACTTTGTGGCCACCGGCCACTATGCACGCAAAGACGAAACACAAGCGAACGGAGAAAAAATATACCGCCTGCTGGCCGGCAAAGACCCTAACAAAGACCAGAGCTACTTTCTGTGCCAACTAACACAAGAGCAGTTGGCGAAAGCGCTCTTTCCGGTAGGCGAATTGTTAAAACCCGAGGTGCGGGCCATCGCAAAAAAAGCAGGCTTGGCTACGGCCGAGAAAAAAGACTCGCAGGGTTTATGCTTTATCGGCAAAGTGCACTTGCCGGATTTTTTACAGCAACAGCTTGAACCCAAGAAAGGACAAGTGATTGAGGTACCTGCCTCATCTCCGCTGTTTAAAGACAAGCCAGATCAAAACAATTGGGAAGCAGCCACCGAGCCATACCATTTTCTGCCCGACTCGGGGCAAGTAGTAGGCGAGCATCAGGGCGCACATTTTTATACCATTGGCCAGCGCAGAGGTTTAAATTTGGGAGGTTTTGAAAAGCCCCTGTTTGTGATCGGCACCGACACAAAAAAAAATATCCTCTATACCGGCATGGGCGAAGATCATCCGGGCTTATTCCGGAAAGGGTTGTTTATCCCATCTGCCGATGTGCATTGGGTGCGTCCTGATTTGAAATTAGCAGTCGGTGACTCAAAAAAATATTTGGCCCGAATTCGCTATCGCCAACCGTTGGAGGCTTGCACCCTGCACCTAAAGGAAAACGGTTTGTCTATTATTTTCGACAAGCCACAACGCGGCATTACACCCGGGCAGTTTGCTGCCTGGTATGAAGGTGATGAATTGATCGGGTCGGGTGTCATCATGTAACAAAAACTTCATATTCCTTTTTTGGTCAGTGTTCTTCTGCGCATTACCTTTATCGTTTTAAATAAAGTCAGTTGTTCTCTTTCCGAAATTTTTAGGATGAAGGCGCAAGCGATGAGAGCCGGTATAGCCGGCCAAAAGAAACTGCTGTCATTAGTGGCTTGGTTTTTTCCGTTAATTACCTTCTGCCAGGAAATTGAAGTGAAGGGAAAAGTAACAGACGCGCTGACGGGCGAGGCTATTCCGTTTGCCAACGTAGTTTTTAAAAATACTACCACGGGCGTAACAACAGATTTTGAAGGCAACTTTACGCTGCGCACCACCGAGCAGGTAGATTCCATCATGGCCACATCTATTGGCTACAACCCGCGCACCAAGCGGGTAAACCCGGGGCGGCAAGTCATCAATTTTCAATTGAACGAAGCCGTTACCAGCCTGAAAGAGTTGGTCATCAAATCAGGAGAAAACCCGGCTTATGCCATCTTACGAAAAGTAATTCAAAACAAACCACTGCACGACAAGCGCAACCTCTCGGCTTACGAGAGCGATATATATACCAAAACTGAAATTGATATCAGCCAGATTTCAGAAAAGCTGCGCAAAAAAAAGGTAATGAAAAAAATCGCGCAGGTGCTGGACAGCATTGACCGCGTAGTGGGCGAAGACGGCAAGCCCATCCTTCCGTTGGCAATCACCGAAAGCTATTCGCGGTTGTATTACCGCACCAATCCCATGTTAAAATCAGAAAATATTATCAATACGCGTATTAATGGAATCGGATTAAATGACGGAGGCTCGGTAAACCAGTTGGTCGGGTCTTCTTTTCAGGAATATAATTTTTATCAGAACTGGCTGCCTATACTGAGTAAAAATTTTGTGTCACCCATTGCCGATGGCGGCAGGCTTTACTATGAATATGACCTGACCGACAGCCTGTACGTGGGCACAGATTTTTGTTATCGGATAGATTATTTTCCCAGAAGCCCGGCAGAGTTGGCCTTCAAAGGCACGATATGGATCACTAAAAAAGAATATGCCCTGAAGCAAATAGACGCTGCTATGGACAAGCGTGCCAACATTAACTTCATAGACAAAATTCAAATCCAGCAAGAGTTGATGCCCACGCCAGTTGGCGCTTGGTTGCCCAAGAAAAATCGCGTACTTATTAATGTAAGCCCCCTCAGTAAAAAATCGGCCGGCATGATTGCCAAATTCTATTCCAGCAACAAAAATGTTATCACCAACCAACCCCATCCGCTTTCATTTTACGATAAGCGTGTGCTGGTAGAAGAAAACGCCAGCAACCATCATGATGACAGGTTTTGGGATTCGTTGCGCAACGAGCCGCTGACACGTACCGAAAAAAATGTCTATCGGATGATAGACACGGTGAAGAACCTGCCTATTGTGCGAACCTATGTTGATATTTTTAAAGTGTTGGTGCAGGGCTACTACAATTTTGGAAGCATTGAAGCAGGACCTTACATCAATAGTATTGCCCAAAACGGAGTAGAAGGAGTGCGTGCACAGTTGGGGTTCAGAACCAACTATAACTTCAGCAAGAAAATGGTGTATAACGCCATGGGCGCCTACGGCTTTGGAGATGACCGCTTTAAATATTCTCTAGGGGTGCGTAGGATTATTTCGCGCAAACACTGGACTACCGTGGGTGTGCGTTTTACGCACGACATCACACGGCTTGGCCTCGACCCGGAGGTTGTTTCCAACAGCCCACTGTACTTGGCGGCAGCGCGCTGGGGCAAGTTCATCCGTGCTTATTATTATGATGAGATGTTTGCCTTCGCCAGCCGTGAGTTTATTCGTGGGTTTTCCGGAAGAGTTGCCTTGCGCAGTTGGTCATTTAACCCTACTTATAAAATTGGTTTTCCGTACGACAGCACCGCCCCTGTGCTGAACCGGTTTAAAACCACTGAAGTTTTTCTGGAGGCTCGTTATGCGCCTTCCGAAACAATTTTTCAAAATGGAAATGAACTCGTCCGGATAGGGAGAGGCCGCAAGCCCGCTTTCACCCTGCGCTACACCCACGGCTTTGAAGGTGTGTTTGGAAGTGATTTTGATTATGACAAGCTCATGCTGAACATAGACCAGCGCGTAAACATGGGAGTTTTAGGAAACGGAGTTCTGTCTGTGAGGAGTGAATATATTTTTGATGACCTGCCCTATCCGCTCCTGACCGTTCATTTGGGAAACCGTGCCCACACCTACACGCCTTATACATTCAATCTGATGAATTACGGAGAATTTGCCAGCGACCGCTCCGTCTCGATGCACTATCGTCAATATTTTGAAGGATTATTATTTAACCGCATACCATTGATGAACCGGTTAAAATGGCGCCTCGTGGGGACAGCCAACCTTATCTATGGATCTATGCGTCCCTCCAACCAGTTGTTGATTTCCAATTATACACCTTCGGGTGAGCCGGCATTAAAGACCGGTTATTTTACGAATGGGATACCTTATGTTGAGTTGGGCTATGGTGTTGAAAACATTCTTAAACTGCTCCGCATAGATTTTGTGCACCGTCTCACTTATTTAGACAACAAATACGCCCGCAAGTTTGGTATTTTGTTTACCGTACAGTTTAAGTTATAGAAGTCCTTTCTATCAATCTTTATATTCTCCCTCCCACTTGGCTACCACTACCGTAGCCAAACAATTGCCCAATACGTTTGTGCCGGTGCGCGCCATATCCATGATGGCGTCCACGCCCAGCACCACAAATGCTTTGTGCGGGTCAATGCCCATGTCGCCCACGGTGGCCACCAAGATCAGAAATGTAGCACCGCGTACACCCGCCACGCCTTTGCTGGTAAGCATGAGTATAAGTACCATTTTTATTTGCTCGCCTAAAGACAGATCTACACCGGCCATCTGGGCTACAAACACAGAGGCAAGCGAAAGATAAAGCGTACTGCCATCTAAATTAAAGCTATAGCCCGTGGGCAACACAAACGAAACCACTTTGCGCGGTATGCCCATGGCCTCTAAGTTTTCCATCGCCTTGGGCAAAGCCGACTCGCTGGTAGCCGTAGAGAAGGCAATCGTAACAGGCTCGGTAATGGCATTGATAAATTTTCGGAAATTCAGTTTGATGATCAACCCGATCGGCACTAAAACAAATAATATAAAAACCAATAAAGCGGCATACAATGTGGCCACCAGCATGGCCAGGTTTTTCAATACTTCAAAACCAAAAGAAGCGATGGAGTAGGCCAGCGCTCCCAACACGGCAAACGGTGCAAAGTACATCACGATGTTGGTAAACTTAAACATCACTTCCGACAGGCTCTCACAAAATTCCAGCATCGGTTTGCGCTTTTGGTCGCTTACCATCGCCAATCCCATGGCAAACAAAATACTGAATACCACCACCTGCAGTACCTGCCCTTCGGCTATTGACTTGGCAATGTTTTCAGGAAAAATATCGAGTATCACATCGTGGGTACCCCGTTGTGCCAGTAGTTTTTCAGCCCGTTGTTCTTGCGCCTGTTGTACGGCAATCTCCGCCCCTTCTCCGGCTTTCGTGATGTTGATGGCGGCCAAGCCGATAAACAATGCCAATGAAGTAACTACCTCAAAATAAATGATGGCCTTTAAACCCATTCTTCCTACCTGTTTCAGGTTAGAGTGTGCTGCTATGCCCACCACCAGCGTAGAAAAAATAAGAGGGGCTATAATGGTTTTGATCAACCGTAAAAAAATACTGCTCAGTGTGTTCAGATGTAGTGCTACTGTGGGAAATGAAAATCCTATTTCGCAGCCCAAAAACATGCTCACTACAATCCAACTGGTGAGCGACCTGCGCTGGTACGCCCAGTAGATCATAGACAACCACACCAGCCACCGGGTAAACGACAGCAACCCGACATGCACCGGCACAGCATAGTGGTCAACCACTGCCAATAGTAGCGCTACAGTCGTCAGAATAAACACTAACAAGCCTGATTTTATTTTCACGCAATTATTTTTTTTGAAAGTTAATGGTTAGAACCCATTGAATCAATTTTTAACGAAGTGGATGAACTAATTTCATTTACCTTTGTTGTACAATCTGAACTATCTATAAGCCATGTTGACAGCCGTCCCCAAAAACATACATCTCTACCTCGAAAGCAACCCCAACCCCAATTCATTGAAATTTGTGGTAAATGAAATGCTCGTACCCGAAGGGATGAGTTTTGATTTCCCCAGTCCGGTAGAAGCGGAAGAAGCTCCGCTGGCGCAGGAGTTGTTTATGTATCCATTTGTAGATCGGGTGTTTTACATGAGCAATTTCATTACAGTTACCAAAAAGGAAGATGTGGAGTGGCTTGAAATTCAGGATACCCTCAAAAACCACATCAAAAATTTTTTGGAGTCCGGCAAATTAATCCTCGACAAAAAATTCCCGGAGGCACCGGCTCAGGAAGAAACTGAAACCATCAAAAAAATAAAAACAATTCTGGACGAATACATCCGCCCGGCAGTAGAGCAAGATGGCGGGGCCATTACTTTTCACTCTTACGAAAACAAAAAAATATGTGTAACCCTGCAAGGCTCCTGCAGCGGATGCCCCTCGTCAACCATCACATTGAAAGCAGGCATTGAAAACCTGTTTAAGCGGATGATGCCCGAAGAAGTGGACGAGGTAGAAGCCCTTGCCCGATAGCATCAATCTGCTTTTCTTATTTCCTTTCGATCTCGTATATTTAGAGTGATTGTCTGTCACTTGCCACAACCCGCATGATCATTTTAGAAAACGATTATGTTGTCTGCGAATTAGATGCTTCCCTTCCGGTGCTCAAGCACAAATGGAAAGAACCGGCTCCGGGCGAAGTATTTAGAAGAACCCTGATGGAGTTGCTCGAAAAATATCGCGACCTGCAAAAGAAATACCCCCGGCTGGCGTGGCTGGCCGACACGCAACTTTTGGGCGAAGTGGACTACGAAACCGAACAGTGGTTTACCAGCGTGTGGGACGATATGCTCTTCCATCAGGCAAAAGTAAAATACCATGCTGTGATTTTGGGTGAAGATCTTTTTGCCGAATACCCCATGGAAAAATTTAAGATGGATGCCGAAAAAAAATTCGTGCAAGATGGCGTACAACTAGCCGTATTCACCGATGAGGCCGATGCGTACGATTGGATACGCACAAGATAGAAGTTGCGTATGAAGCAGTTTTTTTTATTTGCTCTATTCTGTTTTCTCTCTCTTCATCTTTTTGCCGAACCGGGCGTAACCTTTATAGAAAACAAAGGACAGTGGTGTACTCCTTTTCATTTTGGCGCAAAAACCAATGGCGTTTTTTTTGGCATCGAAACAGGTAAGTTTTCTTATGTGCTGATCAACTCCGCACAACTCGACCGCCACTACGGTTTGGCATCATACCACGAAGAGCCTTCGCAGCATACAATCATCAATGGCTACTCGCTTAACACACATTTTCTAAACTACAATGCCCAAGCGCTGCCAAATCCATTTGGCAAACACTCTTCTTATTTCAATTTTTTTTTAAAATCTCCTGAACAATGGCGGTCGGATGTGGGCGGATTTGACGGAGCCATTTATGCCGACTTCTATTGCGGCATAGACCTGAAAGTTTATTCGGAGAGCAGCAACATCAAATACGATTTCATCGTGGCTCCGGGTGCAGATCCGGGCGAAATACAATGGCGCTACGAAGGAGCCGAAAGTATTTTAACGGCAGACGGAAACCTGACAGTAAAAACCCCGCTCGGCAGCATCCATGAGCAGAAGCCTGTGGCCTATCAACTCATCAACAATTCTAAAATATTTATAGACGCATCTTATCATGTAACAGGCAGCCGCATCGGGTTCCGGCTGGGGCATTACGACACTTGCTATCCACTCGTCATTGATCCGATGTTGATCTTCTCCACTTACTCTGGCTCCACGGCCGACAATTGGGGCAGCACGGCTACACCCGGTGAAAAAGGAACGCTGTACTCATCCGGGATAACAAACCTCTACATAGGAGGTACGTTTCCGGCTACAGCCGGAGCGTTTCAAACACATTATGGCGGCATCTTTGACGTGGCTATTTTAAAATATGATTCTACCGGCCATCAGTTGCTCTATGCCTCTTATTTGGGCGGCTCGTTTTCAGAGTCGCCTCACAGTTTGGTAATTGATAAAGACCAGAATCTGTTAGTGCTGGGCACCACCAGTTCGTATGATTTTCCCACCAGTTCCAACGCCTATAAAAAAACATTTAGTGGAGGAGTGCCCATCCCTGAAAATTCGGATGGCAAGGAAATTCCCATTCCATACGAAAACGGATCAGATATTTTTATCACCAAAATATCTAAAGATGGCAAGCAATTGTTGGCCAGCACCTATCTGGGCGGCACAAATAACGATGGGTTGAACCCCAACAGCAGTCTGCTGGTAAAAAATTATGGCGACCAGATGCGGGGCGATATCATTGGCGATACGCAAGGAAACATTTATGTCAGCACGGTAACATCTTCTTCCGATTTCCCGACCGCTAACAGTTTTAACCAGACGTACAAAGGAGGCCTGACCGATGCGGTGATCTTGAAAATGAACAGCGATTTATCGCAACTGGTTTGGAGCACCTTCATGGGTGGCAGCGCCACCGATGCCTCGCACACTATTCAGTTAGACAATAAAGGCAATTTATTTGTGGGCGGTGGTACTTCCAGCATAGATTTTCCGGTAACGGCCGGAGCCTATCAAACTACGCAGGCCGGAGATGTTGATGGCTGGATGGCCAAAATAAAAGCCGATGGCTCCGCCATCCTTCAATGTACGTTTACCGGCACCAGCCTGTTTAACCAAGTGTATTTCCTCGATATTGATAAAAATAAAAATGTCTATGTGTATGGGCAAACGGTAGGTGTTTTTCCTGTAACTACCGGTGCCTACAACAACCCCGCCAGCGGGCAGTTTGTACAGAAATTTGACAGCACCCTCAGCACCTTATTGTTTTCTACTGTATTTGGTTCGGGCATAGGCATCCCCAATATTTCGCCTACGGCTTTTCTGGTCAATGATTGCAACAATATTTTCCTCTCCGGATGGGGCGGTTTGATCAACAGCCGGTTTGGTTATTGGAACAGTTCCACGTTCAATATGCCCATCACATCTACGGCCTTACAAAAAAATACCAGCGGTTCGGATTTTTATTTTATGGTGCTTTCGCAAGACGGCAAGCAGTTGCTTTATTCCACCTATCTGGGCGGGCCCGACTCGCGCACACATGTAGATGGCGGCACCTGCCGTTTTGATAAGAAAGGTGTGGTGTACCATGTTGTCTGCTCGGGCTGCCAGGCTTTGAATGCCTTAGACAAACCAACGTCCGACTTCCCCACCACACCCAATGCCTGGAGCCGGGTTAACAGAAGTATGAATTGCAACAATGCCGCTTTCAAATTCGATCTGGCTTCGCTCAGGGCGATTATTCAAACCAACTCCGTGCATCTCAATCAACCCGGCATCAATCAGATTTGTTTGGGCGATAAAATTGTGTTTCAAAACCTGAGTATCGGAGGGCAATCTTTCACCTGGAGTTTTGGCAATAGCAACCAACTGGTAAAGCCCGATACCGGCATGGTCATCTATCAATATGCAAAACCGGGCACTTACCCTATCCGGCTAAAAGTAGTGGACAACGGTACTTGCATGGGCAAAGACTCGACCGCAACAAGTGTTACCGTTTATGCTCCGATTGGTTCGGCCGGCAAAAATTTTTCTATGTGTTTCGGCACACAGGCTACACTGGAAGCATCCGGTGGCACAAGCTACCAATGGGCAACCTCCGATAAATCATTTACATCATCCAATCAAAACCCACAGGTGAGCCCCGTGAAGAGCACCGACTATTTTGTGACGATCCAAGACCTTCACGGGTGCATCAGCAAAGATACGTTGGCCGTTACGGTAGTGCCGGGCATAGACCTGAAGTTTAAAGCCAATGCTATTTTTGGATGCGATGGCAGGCCACCTTTGAAATTGGAAAATCTGACCGATCCTGCGGAAGAAGTATTTTTTGATCTTGGCGATGGCACTACGTCCGATCAGCCGCAGATTACACATGACTATGCCACAGACGGCAGCTACACCATCAGACTAATCGGCAAAAAAGAATTTTGTGTGTACGAAAAATCTGTTACGCTTCCATTCTACTATCGCTTTGTACCTAATGTGATTACACCCGAAGAATCGCCCGGGCTTAATGATGCCTTCATGTTACAATATGGCTCCAATAAACCTGCGGCCGGTGTTCAGCCGCTGGTGCGCGTCTCGCTTACGGTGGTTGACCGGTGGGGTAAGTGGGTGTATCAAAACAGTAATTACCAAAACGACTGGACAGCCAAAAACGTAAACGGTGGTTATTATTTTTTTGAAGCTGTCATCCAAGACGAAACCACGTGCAAAGGATGGCTGCAAGTAATCAAATAAGACTGGCCGTTATTTTTTATTGGCCATCAATACACCGCCTATGATCAGTGCCATGCCGGCAAAGTGCTCCCACAAAAGAATTTCGCCATCAATCACGCCCCACATAACTGAAACAACCGGCATGGCGTAGGTAACTGAGCTGGCAAAAAGTGGCGAAGAGATACGCAGCAGTTTATAAAACAACAAGTTGGCTACGGCCGTGCTCATCAGCGCCAAGATGATGATAAAACCAAATGCCTTCCAGGCGTCTGTTGTGCCTGAAAGTTTAGACACCACATCTGTAAACCCAAAAAGATAAACATAGGCCAGCGGGGCTATGAACAGCAGCGACACGCTGATCAGCGTCATCGGGTTTATGCCGATCATTTTAAATTTGATGAAGTTGAGGTTCAAACCATAACAGGCACATGCAATCATGATGAGCAGAGCCCAAACATTAAACCCACCGAAAGTTCCTTCGTGGCGCGCCATGGCCAGCACAATACAGCCCATAAAACTTATCACAATACCTGCCAAAGCCCACCCACGAAATCGTTGCGAAAAAAACAAGACCCCGATAATGACTGTCCAGATTGGCGACAGCGTGTTTAATATTCCCGCCACTGAACTGCTGATGTGGGTTTGGGCTGTTGCAAACAAAAAGGCAGGCAAAAAAACTGCCAGCATACCCGATACAAACAACTTCCAATAATCTGCTCGCTGAATTTCTTTGATCCGCACTACGGCAACCGGCAAGAGAAAAAGAAAAGCGGTGGCCACCCGCAGCGCGCCCACCTCATCGGGAGAAAATACTTTCAGACCTTGTTTGATGAGGATGAACGAAGTTCCCCAAATGAGTGAAAGAACAAGAAACAGGGTGATGGCAGCAAACCGGTTTGACTCTGGCATGAGGATAAAATCCGGCAAAGATTGGAAATCGTTGAATCATTGCAAGGTGTTTTTTGCTTACCCCTCATGCCCTGCCTTTGCCCTTGTTTTGAGAACAACGTTGCCTTCCGGCTTCCAAAATGTTCAAATCATGCTCAAACATTAGCCCTTGTCAGTGTATTATTTAGTCTAAGCCAAACTTAAAAAACCTCATTCATTGCATTTTAAGCGGTTTATTAACATCTGGAACAATAATTTTATATCATAACTATTTGATATGTAATATTTTGATATTAATTTGTTAAATCTTTAAAACATATTGTGCCACTTTTGTACCACACAAACACGAATTTTTATGAAAATGAGATTGGCTTTATTAAGCGTCCTTACTTTTTCGCTTGCCTGTTTCAAGTTATCGGCCAGCGGAGGGCAAGATATTACGCCCAGTTCTAACTACGTAGTGATCGGTGCATTCTCCGTGCCCAAAAATGCTATTGAGTTTACGGAGATTGCCAAGAAAAACAACATAGAAGCCCAGTACTCCATCAACCCGGTGCGCAAACTCTTCTATGTCTATGTAATGCAAACAGGCGACCTCCCTACTGCCTTTGAGCAAGCCAAGAAATTACGGAAGGAAACACCCTACTCTGATGCTTGGGTATTTTCTGGAAGACTTGGCGAGGAGAACCAAAATGGAAACGATATCAATCCGGTAACAGAGAAAAAAATTGAAACCATTGCCCCCACAGACAATACCAAGATAGCAGAGAATACAGTTACCGAAAAGACTACTGTGCCAGCCACACCCATAGTGGCCGTAAGCAATAAGGAACAAGCCCCCACCATTCAGCCGGTTTTGGAAGAAGTGCCCGAAGGGAGTAAAGCCTTTTTCTTTAAAATTTATACTGGCGACAAAGAAGTGAGCGGAGATGTAGATGTGATGGATCTCGACAAATCCAGACCCTACAAAACAGCCTCGTACCGGGGCAACGAAACTGTCAATATCAAGCCGGTGAACAAATCGGGCAATATTCAGTTGGTCTGTGAGGTGTTCGGCTACCGCAAAATTCAACAACAACTCAACTTCAACGATCCAGCCGCTACGGAGGGCATATCGGCAGAAGGAGGGAAAGTGACGGTGCCTTTTGATTTAGTGCGCCTGAAGAAAGGCGACATTGCTATAATGTACAATGTTTACTTTTTTAAAGATGCTGCCATTATGCGGCCTGAGTCGCGCTATGAGGTAAATAGTTTGCTGGAGATGCTGAAAGAAAATCCAAAATACAAAATCCGGATTCATGGGCACACCAACGGAAATGACGCAGGCAAAATTATTTATTCCACAGACCCCAAAACATTTTTTGCTCTCAATAATACCAAACAAGGACACGGCTCGGCCAAAAGGCTGTCAGAAGAGCGTGCCAAGGTAATTCAAAAGTATTTGATCGCCCAAGGCATCAACCACAGCCGCATGGAGATACGCGCTTGGGGCGGAAAAAAACCGATCTATGAGGTTGACTCGCAGATGGCTCAATCTAATGTGCGAGTCGAAATAGAAATCTTAGAAGACTAACGATTTATCGCTTTCTAAAACAGGCTGCTCCCAAAAGGCAGCCTGTTTATTTTTAGCAAATAAAAACCGGAGCAGCTGTTTAGTTTTCTTCTTCAAACTGGGCAGCAGTCTTAAGAAAGGACTATTATATTCCTATTTTTGCGGTCTTCATATTTTACTATGCAGTTAGCAACTAAATACAACCCGGCCGAAGTGGAAGACAAATGGTATCGCTATTGGATGGCGAACGGATATTTCCATGCTACCCCCCACAAAGACAAAGAACCGTATTGCATCGTCATTCCGCCACCCAATGTTACCGGGGTGCTGCACATGGGCCACATGATGAACAACACCATTCAGGATGTGCTTATCCGCAAGGCACGCATGGAAGGCAAAGAAGCTTGCTGGGTGCCGGGTACAGACCACGCCTCCATTGCCACCGAAGCCAAGGTGGTGGGCATGCTGCGCGAGAAGGGCATAAAAAAATCTTCGCTTTCGCGTGATGAATTTTTAAAATATGCGTGGGAGTGGAAGGAAAAATATGGCGGTATCATTCTCGAGCAGCTTAAAAAACTGGGCGCCTCCTGCGATTGGGAGCGCACCAGTTTCACGATGGATCCGGATTACTATCAGGCCGTGATCCGTGTGTTCATAGATCTGTATAACAAAGGATATATCTACCGCGGCCTGCGCATGATCAACTGGGACTGCGAAGCCAAGACTGCGCTGAGCAACGAAGAAGTGCTCTACAAAGAAGAAGGTGAAAAATCCATCCTCTATTCCATTCGTTACAAAATAAAAGATGAAGGAGATCAGAGCGACATCATCATCGCTACCCAGCGTCCGGAAACCATTATGGGCGATGTGGCCATTGCCGTTAACCCGACCGATGAACGCTACAAAAATTTAATCGGCAAAAAGGTATTGGTTCCGTTTATCAACCGCGAAATACCCATCATTGCCGATGACTACGTTGACAAATCATTTGGTACCGGTTGCCTGAAGGTAACCCCGGCACACGATGTAAACGACTATGAAATAGGCCTGCGCCACAAACTTCCGGTTATTGACACCATCAACGATGATGGCACGCTAAACGAAAAATGTGAGCTACCCAAATTCTATGGCAAAGATCGTTTTGCCGTGCGCAAAGAAATCATTAAAGACCTGCGCGAAGCCGGGCATCTGATCAAAGAAGAAGAATTTATCACACGCATCGGCCGCTCCGAGCGAACTAACACGGTAGTAGAACCCAAACTCTCGCTACAGTGGTTTATCAAGATGAAAGAAATTTCAGTTCGTGCGAAAGAGGCCGTAGAAAATGATGAGGTAAAACTCTATCCCGCCAAATTTAAAAACACCTATCGCCATTGGATGGAGAACGTGCGCGATTGGTGCATCTCGCGCCAGCTTTGGTGGGGGCACCGCATTCCGGCCTGGTACGATGGACAGGGAAATTTTGTAGTGGCAGAAAACGAAGAAGAAGCACTCAAACTTTATAAAGATAAGTTTGCAGTCAACGGTCAACAGCCAACAGTCAACAGGTTAACGCAAGATCCGGATGTGTTAGACACGTGGGCTTCTTCGTGGCTGTGGCCGATAGAAGTATTTAAAGGTTTTAGGAAAACTGATTTTCATAACGGAAAAATTGATGCTACAAAAAATGCAGACCTCTCCTACTTCTACCCTACCAGCGTATTGGTAACTGCACCGGAAATTTTATTTTTTTGGGTGGCGCGAATGATTATCGCAGGTTATGAATACATGGATAAGAAACCATTCAGCGATGTGTATTTAACCGGTATCGTTCGCGACAAGCAGGGAAGAAAGATGAGCAAAAGCTTAGGCAATTCTCCCGATCCGATCGAGCTAATGGGAAAATATGGTGCCGATGGCGTGCGCACCGGTATGCTATTCAGCTCGCCTGCCGGCAACGATTTGTTGTTCGATGAAAAACTCTGTGAGCAAGGGAGGAACTTCAACAACAAAATATGGAATGCCTTTCGCTTGGTAAAAGGTTGGGAGACCGCACCGCATGTGCAGCCGGAAGAAAATAAAATTGCTACAGAATGGTTTGAAGCGAAGTTCAACCAGTCATTAACGGAATTGAATGACCACTTCAGCAAGTATCGCTTATCGGATGCGCTGATGTGTGTTTATAAATTGGTGTGGGATGACTTTTGTTCGTGGTACTTGGAAATCATTAAACCAGAATTTGGAAAACCGGTAGATCAAAAAACCTACAACCAAACTATTACATTCTTTGAAAACATTTTAAAAGTGCTTCATCCTTTTATTCCCTTTATTACAGAAGAGCTTTGGAGCGAGCTAAAACCTCGTGGTGAGAAGGAAAATATTATTGTTGCCTCCTGGCCTGTTGCCAATGCTTTCAATTCCACCTTGTTGGCAGAAGCGCAAACAGCTTTTGATGCCGTAACGCAAATCAGAAATGTGCGCAGTTCAAAAGGCATGTCGCCCAAAGAAGCAGTGAGTGTTTTCTGCTCATCTAAAACCTCAATTGCTTTTGATTCATTTGTAAAAAAATTAGCCAATGTAAAAGAGGTCAGTTCAACAGAAACAAAAATCCAATCTGCTACTTCATTCCTGATTGGCACGCAAGAGTTTTTCATTCCGCTGGAAGGAAAGATAGATGTGGCCAAAGAAAGAGAAGAAATCCTTAAAGACCTCGAGTATCAAAAAGGATTTCTGGCATCAGTACTAAGGAAACTCAGTAATGAAAAATTTGTGAATGGCGCACCCCTTAGTGTGATTGAGAACGAGCATAAAAAGCAGGCCGATGCCGAATCAAAAATTAAAACATTAGAAGAGCGGTTGGCTTCGCTGGAATAGAAACAGGGCGTACAAAAATGCTGCCCTCTGTTTTTTTATTCTCTTTTTTTAATTCGTTCGTTTTCCACAACCATCACATTTTTTGAGACTACTTTGTACGCTCCATTCGGCTCATTGGCAAAAGTAATTTGTACCCATTGCTCGTT
Source organism: Bacteroidota bacterium (assembly GCA_018267215.1). GTDB lineage: Bacteria > Bacteroidota > Bacteroidia > Cytophagales > Cyclobacteriaceae > ELB16-189. Next base: position 30,318 of record JAFDYX010000025.1, on the reverse strand, counting down.
TTTATTTCCTTTATGAACTCTGTGTTTATGCAAAGCCTTGGTTGTGTCTGCATCGGTTATAAGGTACACATAAGAATAATCTCCCTCCTCCAGAACAGATGATAGAGGAACAGATAATTGAGGAACCTGACTTTCCTTTTTAAGCGCCACACATCTTATACTCATCTCGGGCAATACCATTTTTCCGGGTGGTGCCTGAAACTTTACATGTGCAGTTACTGCCTTCGTTTGCGTATCAATGGCTCTTGAAATATGGCTAACAGTGCCAACAACCGAAGGATACGAGTGCGTAATAAAATCTATTTCTACTTTTTGCCCTTCCACAATATTATCGAGGTCTTTGTCATAGACAAAAACATCTGCCATGAGTTCTGAATTGTTTACGATTTCGGCCAGCGTCATCTCTGTTGTGGCCAGCACACCTAACTGAACGGGCAGCAAAAATACATAACCATCAATGGGTGAGCTGATGGTTAAGCTTGTTACCACTTCGGGGCTGTTGATAAACTCTGTGGTTAAGCCGAGTGAGTGCAGCTTGGCTTTCAAAGCCTTTACTTTGGCTATGGCTGCTTTATATCTGGCATCAACATTTTGAAAATCCATCAGTGCGCCAATATTGCTTTTTATGAGTTCAGCTTGTCGCTCATGTTCAAGTTTAAGGAAATCAAGTTGGCTTTTGGCTTCAAAGAATTGATTCTGCAACTCAATCAGCGCCATACTTCGTAGCGACATCAGTGGAGTTCCCTTCTTAACATAGTTTCCTTCCATCACAAAGATTTTCTCCACCTTTCCCTCTATGTCGCTACTGACAGACGCACGATTATTAGGAATAGACACTACTTTTCCGGCCAAGTAAATGTTTGATTCCATCAAAAGCATTTGAGGTTTTACTAACTGAATATCCATCATGGTTAATGATTCTTTATCAATCATGACAGTATTCGCATCCTGCTGCACTATGTTTTTTTTGCTTGGTTGAGTGCAAGACATTGCCAAAAGGATGGCAGACAAGCTGATAAAATTAATTGTATAGTTCATAAATGATTTCTGTTTTAATATTCTCCTTTCAGATAAATTAAGTTGATGATGGCTTGATTGTAGTTTTTTAATGTCTCTATGTAATCCTGTCGCAGCGAATACGATAACTCCAGATTTTGTATAAACTGATAATAGTTGATGCTGCCTAAGCGGAAACTCTCTCTCGAAGCTCTAAATATTTCATTAGCCTCTGCCAAGCCGATCGTCTCAAAATAATGCAAGTTGTCTTGATGTTGTCTAAACTCAGTCTGTGCTTTGGCATACTCGGTATTCAGTTGGTAGCGGGTAAGTTGCTTTTGTGCACGAGCTATTTCAACACCTTTTTTTGCTGCATTGATATTCGCCTGAAAAGTCCATTGCCAAATAGGTAATGTAAATCCAAATCTGATTCGTGGCATCAAGGCTGCCTCAGGAGTACCTTGATTTAAAAAACCGATAAAGCTTCCCGGTATTCTTTTCCTGCGTTCAATTTTTAGATAGTTTAAACTATAGGTTTCTTGCAGGTGGCTATACTTCAACATGGGGTTGCCAGCAATATGAGTGGTGTCAACCGGAGAGGCTGCCAACAAGTGCATGTTTTTCTTCATCTCTTCGTTGGGCACATACAACGTGTCGTTTGGATTTCCCAGCAACAGGTTAAATTGATATTTTGCGTTGCGCAGCTCTGCTTTTGAAATTTTCCAGTTGTATAGAATACGTTTATACTGCGATTCGCCATTCAATTTTTCTAAAGCCGAAATTTGCCCCACACGGTAACGTATTTCATTTACTTGATTGATATCATCAAAAACAGAATCCTGATTTTGAAGGATTTTTGTTTTCATGATCAGGTATTGCAATAGGTTGTAGGATGTCTGCACACGGTACACCAAACTGTTGGTGGCTATTGATTTCTCGGCTTCAGTCATCTCAATTTTATTTTTTTGTGCCCTACTTTGTGCCACAAATACACCCGGGTAGTCAATCACTTGTAAAATGCCGGGTCTCAGTTCTTGGCCGGTCGGAGCTTCAAACAAAAGATCAGGATGCTGCAAACTGAATGATGCGGGTTTTAAAGAAACCTGCTGGTCAATTCGTTTCTGTGCCAACGTCATTTCAGGATTTTTAAATTTGGCAATCTTTACCGCACTGTCTAACGACACAGGTTTGTGCCTATATGATTGTTGCGCTTGTGCAAACGAGCTAAGAAAAAACAAAACAATGGTTAGCGTTACTCCACTTCCAATATTAATTTTTGGTCTTTTGGCAAAGTATGTATAGATAACAGGCAACACGATCAGTGTGAGGATGGTGGCAGAAAATAAGCCACCGATTACCACAGTAGCCAGCGGTTTTTGAACTTCAGCGCCTGTGCTTGATGATAATGCCATCGGCAAAAAACCCAGTGCAGCCACGGCCGATGTCATCAACACGGGGCGAAAGCGATCGTTTAATCCTTGGATTACTCTTTCGTGAATGTCGTTCACGCTATTTTTTTCTAACTCGTTAAAACGACTGATGATCAGTATTCCGTTTAAAACCGCAATGCCGAATAAGGCAATAAACCCCACCCCGGCAGAGATACTGAAATTCATTCCGCGTAGCAGCAATGAAAACACACCGCCCACTGCCGACAGCGGCACAACCGAGTATATCAACAAGCTATCTTTTGTGTTGCCAAATGTTGCGAAGAGCAAGCCGAAGATCACCACCAATGAAACGGGCACCACAATGGCCAATCTATCCTTGGCTCTTCTGAAATTTTCAAACTCGCCACCAAAATCAATGGAGTAGCCGCTGGGCAAAATTACTTCTGCTTCAATTTTTTTGATGGCATCATTTACCACTGATTCCAAATCGCGCCCGCGCACATTAAACCCGATGTTCAATTTGCGTTGCAGGTTTTCGTGGCTGATTTCAGACGGTCCTATTTCTTCCGAAATATCGGCCAACTCTTTTAAAGGAATCGGGTCGTCATCTTTGTCGTTGATAGTTAAGTTACGGATGTTCTCTGCTTTAGCGCGCTCATCACCGGCCAGGCGAAGGGTGAGATCAAAGCGTTTATCATTTTCATAAATAATTCCTGCTACCGATCCGGCAAAGGTGGTTTGGATAGCCCGATTGACCTGAGCCACCGTAACACCATAGGTGGCCATTGCCCTGCGATCGTATTTGATATTGATCTGTGGCAAGCCAAAAATCTTTTTTTCCTGCACCTCCGTTGCCCCGGGAATGGTCTTAATTATTTTGATGATCTGATTCCCTTTAGAGACGAGCGAATCAAGATGAGGGCCGAAAAGTTTTACCACTACATCGGTACGCGCCCCGCTCATCAGTTCATTCACACGGTTTTCTATGGGCTGTTGAATCGAATAGAGGATGCCCGGGTATCGCTGAAAAAGTTTCCCTATTTGTGCCATCAACTCTTCCTGATCTTTGGCTTTTGTCCATTGCTTTCTGTCAGTCAGGGTGATCACGATGTCTTGCGACTCCATCGGCACGGGGTCTATCGGAACTTCGGAAGTTCCAATTTTAGAAACTACGCGATGGATTTCGTCTGGGTAGGTTTCGAGCAGTAGTTTTTGCATGCGGTTGCTGAAATTGATTGTTTCAGTCATAGAAGTTCCTACGGGCAGGTTTGTTTCAATCACCAAATCGCCTTCTGCCAACTTGGGGATAAACTCGCCACCGATAAATTTGAAGCCAATCATTCCGCTGAGTAAAATCACTGCGGAAATAATTAAGATTGATTTTCGGTTATTCAAGCTGGCCTGAATAATGGGTTTGTACCAAGAAAAAATAAAACGGACAATTCTTTCGGAGATACCGTGGCCGTGGTGAGCCGATGGTTTCAAAATAAGTGCGGCCATCATCGGCACGTAGGTAAGCGATAGTATGATTGCTCCTAAAATAGCGAAGCTAACTGTCTTGGCCATCGGCCCGAACATTTTTCCTTCTATGCCGCTGAGGGTCAAGATGGGGAAGTAAACAATCAGAATGATCAGCCCGCCATACACCACCGATTTCTTCACAGCCTGCGTTGCCTCGATTACAATTTTTTCTTTTTCTGTTTGTGAATAGGCTTCTCCTGTCATGCGCTTTTTCATTTCATAAGCAAGAAAAAACACAGCCGACTCTACCACAATGATGGATGGATCTACCAACAAACCAAAGTCTATCGCGCCCAAGCTCATCAGGTTTCCGGCTACGTTAAATTGCTTCATTAAAATGAAAGCAAACAACATAGAAAGCGGGATGACTGAAGCGGCTAGCAAACTGGCGCGCCAGTTGCCGAGAAACACCAGAATTACCAGCACAACAATTAAAGCTCCCTCTACCAGATTGGTGGCAACGGTGGTGATTGAGTTCTTAACAATTTTAGCGCGGTCAATAAACGGTTCGATAATCAGCCCTTCGGGCAGCGCAGCTTGAATTTCTTTCATCTTGTCTTTGATCCGCGCAATTACCCGGCTGCCGTTCTCGCCTTTCACCATCATAATGACACCGCCCACGGTCTCGCCTGTTCCGTCCACAGTCATTGCTCCGTAGCGAATGCTGTGCCCCAGGTTTATGTCGGCCACATCTTTTACCAAAATAGGAATCCGGTTATTTACTTTGATAACGGTGTTGCCTATTTCAGCTAATGAAGTTGCCAACCCTATTCCACGAATGGTAAATGCTTTGTTTTCTTTTTCAATGTAGGCCCCACCCGTGTTACTATTGCCTGTACTGAGTGCATTGAAGAGTTCATCAATGGTTACGCCCAAAGCACGCATACGATCGGGGATGAGTGTGGCCTGATATTCTTTTTTAAACCCGCCAAAGCCACTTACTTCTGCCACTCCTTTTACTCCCAATAACTGCTTTCGGATCGTCCAGTCTTGCAACGTGCGTATCTCCATCAGCGAATACGATTTGTCGTTAGGATCTTGCGGCCGGATGACATACTGAAAAACTTCGCCCAACCCGGTTGATACCGGCCCCATGAAGGGCTTGCCTAACTCTTGTGGAATTTCTGATTTAACAGCTTCAAGCCTTTCAAACACTTGCTGCCGGGCCCAGTACACATCGGTGTCATCATCAAAAACTAACCTGGCGACCGAAAGTCCAAACTTTGATGTAGAGCGAATTTCAACAAGACCCGGAATATTTGACATCGCCATTTCCAGAGGGGCGGTAATAAAACGTTCGATTTCAAGAGCCGCCAAACTTTGGCTGCTAGTGATTACATCCACCTGATTGCCCGTTACATCCGGTACGGCATCTATCGGCAAACGCAATAAGGATAAGCCTCCCCCGATGCTCATGGCCAATACCAACGTGGCAATCAACAGCTTATTTTTAACAGAAAAAAAGATAAGTTTATCAATCATTTTTTTTAAAAATTATATTATAGACTTCCTAAAAGCCGAGCAGCTTCAGAAGAAATAAAAAATTACAACAAGGAAATAGTATGAGCCAAGAAAGGCTCAGTTAAGAATATCAGATTTTAAAAATACGCAATAAAATGAGCTGGTCGCCCTGTGTGTAGTGCGCGAAAAGTTGTGGTTTCGTTATACGTGCAAGTACGCGCAATAAAATCTGCAACGAGGAAATGTTCTTAACAAGAGTATTGGGCAAAGGGCGGTATAGAGAGCGAGCCTTGGGCTGGCAGTGGCGGATCACTTCAATGTGAGTAGCTTGATCTACAGCCTCATCGCCTATCAAACATTCATACCCGGCCACAAGCGGCAAGGGTTCCTCTTGGTATATTAAAAAGGTAAGCGCTAAAAAAGAGGCATAAGCTGCAAAGAGAAAAATTGCAATAGTTTGCAGCCTGTTTGACAATACGTTGCCTGTGTTCTTCATTTCTACTGCAAAGATATTTAATTTCTATTTAACCCGAGCGTACCTGAATTTTGTTGCCCACAGTAATTGAATTGAGCCCACATATCAAAATCAGGTTGTGTGCTAAACCCGCACAGCCAGCAACAGCTCGATATTTTTAAACTTCATTTTAAATTTCCGGGCAATGGATTCATTGACTAAATTTCCTTTATAGGTGTACACGCCTTTCATAAACCACTTGTGCGCAAAGATCATTTCCTCAATGCCTCCTTCTTCTGCTGCCCGTAAAATTGTGGGCGTAAAAATATTGCTCAGCGCAGTGGTGGCCGTGTTGGCTACCCGCGAGGCTACATTGGGTACGCAATAATGAATGACATCAAACCTTCGGAATACCGGGTTGGCATGCGAAGTAATTTCTGATGTGGCCACACAGCCCCCCTGGTCAATACTCAAGTCAACAATCAGCGAATCAGGTTTCATGTTTTTCACCATTTCCTCGCTCACCACATGGCGGGTGCGTCCCTTCTCAGCGCGTAACGCGCCAATCACTACGTCAGCGCTTTTCAGACTCTCGCTCAGCGTTACCGTGTCGATGGTAGAGGTATAAAACTGCTGACCTAAAGTGTGTTTAATTCTTCTCAACTTATAAAGATGGTTGTCGAATACCTGAATTTCCGAGCCGAGGCTCAGGGCTGCACGTGCCGCATATTCGGCTACTGTACCCGCCCCGATAATAACCACTTTTGTTGGTGGCACCCCGGTAATTCCTCCCAAAATAATCCCTCTCCCGTTTTTGATGGTGCTCAGGTACTCGGCTGCAATAGACATCACCGTGCTGCCGGCAATCTCACTCATCGCCCGGATGATAGGCATACTGCCTACCTTATCTTCAATAAATTCATAAGCTAACGCGGTAATTTTTTTTCGTAACAAGGCATGCACACGCTCTTCATTCAGATACCCCAACTGAAGGGCGGAGATCAAAGTCTGGCCGGGGCGGAAGTACTCCATCTCTTCCAGCGTTGGCGGTTCGATCTTCAAAATAAAATCTGCTTTGTAAACTTCTTGTGGCGAGTACACAATTTTGGCGCCTGCCTCGCTGTAGGCGCGGTCGGTAAATTTGCTGCCGGCACCGGCATTGCTTTCTACCCACACTTCATTACCATTGTTTACCAGCAAGGCTACTGCATCGGGTGTCAGACTGATTCTGTTTTCCTGCAAGGCAATTTCTTTGGGCAAGCCGATAAAAAAAGACTGTTTGCCTTTTTTTACTTTCACTAATTCTTCTTGCGGAGATAAGCTCGTTTTTGCCAACGCTTCGAATCCGGTATTTTTTTTATCAGCCATGTTTGCGGTAGTATAAAGTTCTTGTTTGCTCGTCCACCAGAGAGATCGAAACATTAAAATGAAAAGGTGGAATCAACATTGGAATTTTTTCGGGCCACTCTATCAAACACAGATGACCTGAATCAAAGTACTCATCTGTGCCGATATCGAATGCCTCCATTTCATTGTTGAGGCGGTAAAAATCAAAATGATAAACCGGCTCTCCATTTTTTGTTTGGTATTCATTGATAAGTGAAAAGGTAGGGCTTGTTACATTTTCTTTAGCGCCAAGCTCGTGCATAATAGCTTTTACTAATGTAGTTTTTCCGGAGCCCATAGCGCCTTGCAATGTCCACACTTGCCTGACGCCACATTCTGTAAGTAAAGTTTTGGCCACAGATGCAATTTCTGTTAATGGATAGGTTATCTTCTTCGTTTCCTCAATGACGTTATCCATTTTTCGAAGTTAGCGAAATTACGGGTATTATCATCTCTTCCAAACTTACCCCGCCATGCTGAAAGGTGTCTTTGTAAAAATTAACGTAGTAATTGTAGTTATTAGGGTAGGCAAAAAACTGGTCTTCAATAGCAAAGACATAAGAAGTTGACACATTTTGCTTGGGCAGAAAATACCGTTCGGGCTTCAGCGCTTCCATCACTTTATCGCCTTCATATCCCAAATTTTTTCCTTGTTTGTAACGCAGGTTAGTATTAACACTCTTGTCGCCCACAATCTTAAAAGGCCGCTTCACGCGAATGGTGCCGTGGTCGGTTGTGATGATCAATTTGATTTTTTTCTCTGCAATTTTTTTGATGATTTCCAACAACGGAGAATGAATGAACCAGGATTTGGTAATAGACCGATAGGCGGCCTCGTCAGGTGCCAGCTCGCGAATCATCGCCATGTCTGTGCGGGCGTGCGAGAGCATATCTACAAAATTGTAAACGATCACATTCAGTTTGTTGCCAAACAAATTATTTACAGAATCGGCCAAGTTCCTTCCTTCTTCCAGTTGTTTGATTTTGTGATAGGAGAACTTGATGTTAAGGTTATTCCGTTTGAGCTGGCGCGCCAAAAATTCTTCTTCAAAATTATTTTTTCCTTCATCATCGTCTTCGCCCTTCCACAGGTCGGGGTGCGTGCGTTCCATTTCGGAAGGCAGCATGCCGGAGAAGATGGCATTGCGCGCATACGCTGTGGTGGTAGGCAGAATGGAATAGTAAGTTTCTTCCTGATCAATGTTGTAAAACTCTCCAATTATCGGTTCAAGAGTTTTCCATTGATCGTAGCGAAGATTGTCTATCACAATCAAAAAAGTGCAAGCGTTGTTTTGCAACTCCGGAAAAACTTTCTTTTTGATAAGCTGGTGAGATAGCAACGGGCGTTCGATGTTGGGGTTATTAAGCCAGCCTTCGTAATTCTTTTTTATAAACCTGCAAAAGTTAGTGTTCGCTTCTACCTTCTGGCTTTCCAACACATCGGCCATGTCGTGATTATCGGCTTCATCCATCTGCAGTTCCCAAAAGATCAGTTTTTTATAAATGTCGGCCCACTGCTCGTGGTTCATGTTGTCTAATAAGGCCATGCCAATCTTTCCAAATTCTTGTTGATAGCCCAGATTGGTTTTCTCCATTACCAGCCGCTTGTTATCCAGAATTTTTTTGACTGAAAGCAGAATCTGGCTGGGGTTGATCGGCTTGATCAGGTAGTCTTCAATCTTTGCCCCGATGGCTTCTTCCATAATGCGCTCTTCTTCATTTTTGGTGATCATCACCACGGGCAGATTGGGTTTGCTGTTTTTTATTTGGGTGAGCGCCTCCAGCCCACTCGTGCCGGGCATGTGCTCATCTAAAAAGACAACATCAAAGTGTTTAGATTCCGAAAGCTCTACTGCTTCAGCTCCGTTATTAACAGGTGTAATGTCGTAACCGCGTTGCTGCAAAAACAAAATATGAGGCTTCAGCAAGTCAATCTCATCGTCAGCCCAAAGAATGGTGTACCTTTGCATAAGGAAATAAAAATACAATTTACGATTTTTAAACCAAGATCAGGTTGAATAAAACCAAAATCATCAACGACCCGGTTTATGGATTTGTTTCCATCCCCAGCCCGTTGATTTTTGATCTCATCGCACACCCTTTCTTTCAGCGCCTTCGTTTCATCAACCAACTTGGCATAAGCGGGTTAGTTTATCCGGGTGCCGTGCACACACGGTTTCATCACGCCCTCGGGGCCATGCACTTAATGAAGCGTGCGCTAGAATCGCTGCGCAATAAAAAAATAGAAATCAGCGATCAGGAAATGGAGGCAGCCCAAGTTGCCATTTTACTGCACGACATCGGGCACGGCCCCCTCTCGCACTCATTAGAAGAAACATTGCTCCCCGGCATCAAGCACGAAAGTATTTCCTACTTGTTTATGAAATCGCTCAACGATCAGTTTGGCGGAAAACTGGATTTAGCTTTGCGGATATTCAGAAACAGTTATGGGCGTAAATTTTTTCATCAACTGATCAGCAGCCAACTGGATGTTGACCGGCTGGACTATCTCAACCGCGACAGTTTTTTTACCGGTGTGGCCGAAGGTACCGTAAGCGTTGATCGCATCATTGAGATGCTGCACGTACACCGCGATCAACTGGTGGTAGAAGAAAAGGGTATTTTCAGTATTGAAAATTTTCTGCATGCCCGCAGGCTCATGTACTGGCAAGTTTACCTGCACAAAACGGTTGTCAGTGCCGAGCGGATGATTGTTAATATTGTTAAACGAGCGCAATATTTGGTGGCTGCAGGCGAACAGATACCGGGCAGCGAAGCCTTGCTCCTTTTTCTAACAGGGAAATATAGCTCACTCGATTTGAGCCAGCAGCCTAAACTACTCCACGCTTTTGGCCGGCTGGATGACAACGACCTGTGGGGCGCCCTTAAACTATGGAGCACCCATCCTGATGAAATTTTAAGCGACTTGTGCCAGCGGGTTTTGCACCGCCATATTTTCCAAATTGAGCTATCGCTCTCTCCGGTAAAAAGAGCAAAAATTGAAGCAGTAAAAAAATCCATCCAATCAAAATTTAAGTTACTGAAAAAAGATACCGGTTATTATTTTTCGCACGGGTCTGTTACGAACGAGGCTTACCTATCCAACGCCCAGCCTATTAATATTTTAATGAAAAGTGGCAGAATACTTGATATTGCACATGCCAGCGATTTACCCACCATTCAGGCCATGAGTAAAATCGTGAAAAAAAATTATTTATGCTGGCCTAAAAACTTACCTTTGCCTAACCTCGATTGAACTGTATGGAATTTACCATCAATCAGATAGCGGGTATGTTGAAGGGAGAAATTCAGGGCAACGGCCTGGAAAAAATCAACATGCTCGGCAAAATCCAAGATGCCAAAAAAGGACAAATTGCGTTTTTGGCCAACCCTAAGTACGAGCAATACATTTACACTACACAGGCCAGCGCAGTAATTGTGAAAAAAGATTTTTTGCCGCGCAAAGAAATCTCAACAACGCTCATTTTGGTGGAAGACCCTTACAGCAGTTTTACCCTGCTGTTGGAAGAATACCACCGCGCAATCAACTTTCAAAAAACAGGAATTGAAGAACCGAGTTTCATCGGTAAGAATACTTCTGTGGGGGGTAATTGTTACCGTGGTGCATTTTCATACATCGGCAACAACGTAACCATTGGCGACAACGTAAAAATCTATCCGCATGTATATGTGGGCGATGGCGTATCCATTGGAAACAATACTATCTTACATTCCAATGTAACCGTTTATGCAGGCGCCAAAATTGGAAGCCACTGCGAGTTGCACTCCGGCACGGTAATCGGCAGCGATGGATTTGGTTTTGCTCCGCAAGAAGACGGCTCGTACAAAGCCATTCCTCAGTTGGGCAATGTCATTATTGAAGACCATGTGTCTATTGGTGCCAACACCGTCATTGATTGTGCCACACTCTATGGCGATGCCACTATTATTCACAAGGGTGTGAAATTAGATAACCTAATTCAGATTGCTCACAATGTGGAAATCGGAAAGAACACAGTGATTGCCGCACAGGCCGGTATCTCAGGCTCAACCAAAGTAGGCGAAAGCAATATCATAGCAGGACAGGTGGGCATAGCCGGGCATTTGGTAATTGCCAACAACACTAGCATTGGTGCGCAGGCAGGCATCAGCAAGTCCATTAAAGAAGAAGGGCAGCGCATTATTGGCTACCCTGCTTTTGATGTGAAAGATTATTTTAAATCGTATGCTGTCTTCAAACGTCTGCCCGACCTGAATGACCGCCTGCGCGAACTGGAGAAAAAAGTTCACCAAAATAACAGCATCGTTCAAGAGGAAGTAGAAGGTGACGAATAAAGTCCATCACTCTTTCCACTCGCCCATCTTTCAGTACACACAATATCAGTTATTCTTTTCAGGGTTTGTACACTATCCGGTAAATCACATCGGCTTTGTCATCACTCACCAGCATAGATCCATCGGGCAGTAGCAGTACATCCACCGGTCTGCCCCATACATCTTGTGTTGCCTCGTTCAGCCAGCCGGAAGCAAAAGGTGTGTAGCTGGTTGCTTTGCTGGCGGCATCTACTTTTACAAGGCTTAATTTATAGCCGCTTTTTTTCGAGCGGTTCCATGATCCGTGCTCGGCCAAAATAATTTGATTGTGATATTCAGCCGGGAACATTTTTCCTGTGTAAAATTTCAATCCGAGCGGGGCAACGTGTGCACCTAAGTTTTGTGCGGGCTTTACAAAGTCGCTGCACGGATGTTTGTCGCCATATTTTTCGTCTTTCACAAAACCGCCATGGCAATAAGGATAGCCGAAATGCAAACCTGCCTGCGGAGCCGTATTCAGCTCGCAAGGAGGCACGTCATCGCCCAGTAAATCGCGCCCATTATCGGTAAACCATAAATTTTTTGTAACCGGATGCCAGGTAAAGCCCACGGAATTGCGCACTCCCTTGGCAAAAATTTCCATATTTGTGCCATCGGCATTCATGCGTGTGATGGTGGCGTAAACCGGATTTTCCGGTTCGCAAATATTACACGGAGCGCCAACGGGCACATAGAGTTTTCCATCGGGGCCAAACGCAATATATTTCCATCCATGGTGGGCATCGGTAGGGTATTTGTCGTAAATGATTTCCGATTTGCCGGGGTTATCCAACTTGCTTTCGATGTTCGAAAATTTATGGATGCGGTTTACTTCGGCCACATACAGATCGCCATTGCGGACAGCCACCCCGTTAGGCATGTTGAGCCCGGAGGCTATCACCCATTTTTTATCCGCTTTGCCATCTCCATTTTCATCTTTCACGGCATACACTTTGTCGCCATCGCGGTTGCCCACAAAGATGGTTCCGTTAGCGCTCATGGCCAGCGAGCGGGCATTTTGCACTTCAGCAAATACTGAAATGGAAAACCCGGTTGGTAGTTTTATTTTTTCTAACGGCAAGGAAGCACTGATGCCCGTGATGGCGGGCGTCCAAGCCGGGCGCACTACAAAGGCAGATTGCGTGAAGCCTGCGGCTATCAAACAACTGAAAACGATATGAACAGGACGGATTCGCATACAAAATATGTTTAGATTTTAAACCTACAACAAAAAACAATAGTGTGTCAAGATTTGTTTGATGACAGGAGATTGACTTTAAATAAAAATAAGTTAAAAACAACCAAAGCGTTATCTTTGCGCGATTTTTTCTTACTATGATTTCAGTTACCAACATTTCGTATTACATCGGTGGCCGGGCGCTCTACGAAAACGCCTCCATGTTCATCCGCCCCAACGATAAAATCGGGCTCATCGGCCTCAATGGCCGCGGCAAATCTACTTTACTGAAAATTATCACCGGAGAGCTGAATGTCAATGCCGGCTCTATCAGCAAAGCCAAAGATGTTACCATCGGTTTTTTAAATCAGGATCTTCTCTCCTACCAAACCGATGACGCCATCCTGACGGTGGCCATGGAAGCTTTTAAAGAAGCCGTAGAAACCCAACGGCAGATCGAAAAAATACTTCACAAGCTGGAAACCGAATACACCGATGAGTTGGTAGATAAACTCACCAAGCTGCAGGAAAAGTTTGAACACCTCGATGGCTACACCATGCAGGCCAAAGCAGAAGAAATTCTGGAAGGGATCGGTTTTTCTACGCAAGACTTGCACCGCCCCTTGCGCGAGTTTTCCGGAGGCTGGCGCATGCGCGTGATGCTGGCGAAGTTGTTGTTAGAAAAACCCTCGTGCCTAATGTTGGATGAGCCCACCAACCACTTAGACCTACCCTCCATCGAGTGGGTGGAAAATTATTTGCGCAACTACGAAGGGGCTGTCGTCATCGTATCGCACGACCGTACTTTTTTGGACAATGTCATCAATAAAACCGTTGACGTTACCAACCAGCAGTTAGTAACCTACGAAGGAAATTATTCTTTTTACCTGCAGGAAAAAGAAATGCGCGAAGAGATACAGCAGAACGCATTCGAAAACCAACAGGCAAAGATCAGGCAGGCAGAGCGATTCATCGAGCGGTTCAAAGCTAAAGCATCCAAGGCGCGCCAGGTGCAGTCGCGCATCAAAGCCATTGACCGCATGGATAAAATTGACGAAGTGGTAAACGATGTGGCCGAGATCAATTTCAAATTTATGTTCAAGCAGCCATCCGGCCGGCATGTGGTTACGCTCAAAGATGTTTCTAAATCGTATGGCTCGCTGGACATCTTACAAAAAACAAGTGCAGGTATTGAGCGGGGCGACAAAATCGCCCTGATCGGTGCGAACGGAAAAGGCAAATCAACTTTGCTGCGCATCATTGCCGACTCAGAGCCGGTGGAAGGCGAGCGGACTATCGGCTACAATGTTATCTATGGATTTTACGCGCAGCACCAGTTGGAGTCGCTCCACGTTGACAATGAAATTTTAGATGAACTAAAACAAGCCGGCAGTGGTAAAACAGAATTAGAACTTCGCAATGTGCTCGGCTGCTTTTTATTTTCTGATGAGGATGTTTTCAAAAAAATAAAAGTGCTGTCGGGCGGAGAGAAATCGCGTGTGGCTTTAGCGAAGACCTTAATCTCTGAAGCTAATTTTTTATTGCTCGATGAGCCCACCAACCACTTAGATTTTATTTCGGAAAATATTTTAATCCAAGCACTGCAACAATTTCAGGGAAGTTTTGTAGTAGTAAGCCACAACCGCCACTTTGTTAGTCAGGTAGCCAACAAAATTTGGTACATCGAAAACCATCAGATCAAAGAATATCCGGGTACTTACGAAGAGTACGAATACTGGCGCAAGAAAAATGAGGCAAACAAAGTACCTGTTGTTCATCAGCCTAAAAAGGAAGTACCCAAAAAAGAAGAAAAGAAAGCGGCCAATCCTTCTAACGAAAGCAAGCTAAAAGCACTCAACAAGGATCTAAAAAAAATAGAAGAAGCTATTCAGCAACTGGTGGCGGAAAAAGAGAAAATAGAAATAGAGTTGGCCAAGCCGGAGGTCTATACCGATACCGACAAACTTTTAGCCCAGCAACAACTGTTTGAAAAAACAGATACCCGGCTGGAAGAAGAGAATAAAAAGTGGGAGTCGGTGGCGCTGGAGATTGAGGAAGTGGAGAGAGGGTAAATCATTTCCAACCTACCGACATCATGAACTGAACACGGTTCATATCCTGAGTTACATCTTGTGTAATGCCGGGTTGCTGCATCATTGAATACCACGGATAGTAGTATTGTATTTTACTGTATGAAATGGATTGATATTTATATCCAACTAGGAATGCCAATTTTAAATCGTGGTATTTCAATCGGTAACCTATTTGTGGATTGAACATTCGACCGCCTTTTTGGTTTGAGAATGGGTCGCTATTATAATTTGCATACGCGCCATCGCGCACAAACCATGGGTGCGCCCATCCATAACTTAATTGCAAAAACAAAGCATTACTATTTTTATTGCCAACCAAGTCCCAACTTGCTATGGCTGCAATCGGTATTGTTTGCCAGTTTTGATAGGAATCAAGCCCAACGGATAAACCTACTCTCGCTTTTTTTCCAAGTGTGATGCCGTGCGTTGTTACAAATGAAAATGTTACATCTTTTCCATTGTTACAATCGTTGCAGCCGATCAATGCGCCTGATTGCACATTAAAGAAATATTCGTTTGGCGTTACTAACATTTTCTTTACTGACTTCGTTGACTCAGTGTGTCTATTGTTTATCGTATCTGTATTTATCCGTTGTGCATACCCCGCCATAGAAAGAGAGGAAAACAAAAAAATAATTATTCTTTTCATGGTTTAGTGATTTGAATCTTGCTGAGCAACTTTACGTTTGAAATGGTGGAATAATCGTATTGGTACAATCCATCCGTACCAATCACAATGGCTTTATTATCGAACGGGATAATGTCTGTAGCATTGATGCCTGAATAATGTGCCAGCTGGCGCGTGTCAATCCCATCAGGCGAGGATGCATCATAAATTTTCAGTCCGTCATTTCCATCGCAAATGAAAAGCAGGTTTTGATCTATACCCAACCCGTGCGGATTGGACAAATTATATTGGCTGTGCAATACTGGATTCTTTAAATTGGTGATATCAATCACTTGCAATTGGTTTGTGTTATTGTGGCAGATGTCGCCATTGTATAGTGTAACATACGCATAATTGCCCTGCACCACCACGGGGTCGCAGCTATAAATGTGTTCGTAGGTGCTCACCAACTGTGGTTGGTCGGGCAATGACAAATCGAAAATAGCCATACCAGCACGCGATCCCACAAACAAGTTTTGCCCTGAGTGGAAAAGTGTTTCAGGCCATGTTAGCAATTGCTGATTAGCTTTTCGTTGTGGCGTACTGGCGTTGCTGATGTCGGCCACAGCCAATATTGAACCATCAATAGCATACAAATAATTATGAATAATCGTGAAGCGAGCCATTGATCCGCTGATACCGGTGGAAGAATTGGTAGGCAGGGCAGCAGTTGATATTGTGCCGGCATACGCCAAGGGTACAGCTATTCCTTTTTGGTAGTATATTCCTCCCCAGTTATAGATTTGTGATGGCCCACAATCATCTTCTTGAATAGAAACAGCACTCTTCTTAGCCCACGTAGTAACAACTCCCTTCACTGAGTCTGCATAAAACCCCATGGAATTATAATTCTTAAAAAAGGAATACAGTCTATTCACTTCTTTGACATTTGACCAATCCGTAATATCAAACATAACCAAGTCAACATAACTGTCTGCATAAAGGATGTTGTCTTGTATAGCTAAATCATAATTGCCGGGAATGTTTAAAAACGATACTCGCTGAGGTGAGGCTGGGTTTGTGTTATCAATTAAATGGATTCCTTTTCCTGTTTCATTCACATAGAGGCGGTTGTCCTTTAAATAAATTTTTCCAGGGTTGCTCAAAGGTTGAGCGGGTATTATTCCTGTAGCTGCTTTAATCTGTTGAGAAGTGGTATAAACTGGCTCAAAATATACATACGTAGTCTTAACCACGCACTTGTCTGAGCATTGGATGGAAATCCCTATGATGCATAACGCAGTAAGCAGAACTCGGATACTCGAGGTTAAATTTTCTTTCATGGTCTTGGATTTCTTTATTTGACACTACCTTCTTCTTCCCGGTTGGAACTATCGGAAAATATATCGGAAGCGAAAGCCAATATCCAATAACAACAGATTGCTTGAGCTTTGCGATTTCAATAAAGGGCTGAGCGAATATTTTACACCTGGCACTATCGCCAAACGGTAATTTTTCCCTAACCGATAACTTACTTCATTGTTAAACAGACCAGCCACAATAGTGGTACGATAGGGCGAATCTGCTCCAGCGCTTTGCGAATAGCTTTGCATCTGTCCGTTAGGGTCTGTTAAGGTATTTCTCAAAAAAAGATCGGTAGATATACCTGAGTTTATCTGCCACGCAAATTTTTTCTTTGTCAATACATAGCCAACCATGACAGGCAATGAAACAAACTCATTCGTGCTCACGATGGCATAAGCAGATGAATAATTGGTCGCTGTTGTTGAGGGCTGTTTTACCAAGGCATAGCTTGCCACAGATGATAACGAATTGTTGCCAGCTATAATCGAGAAAGGGTTAGCTACTTGGTTGACATATAAAAGGCCAGACTGTACTACCCAATGCGTTGCAATGAGAATACCGCCCAGCGCACCAACCGAGTATGAGTTGCCTTGCGAACTCGTTGACGTGTATGAATATGGGTTGGAACTGGCAATAGTATTCCCGGAGGTAGCCGTCACTGCGGCCCAGATTTTTTCACTCTCTGCCTCGCTTTTTCGTGGAGCCATAAAAGATGCAGGGATAGCAGGTAATACACGAACAATCTCTACGTACTTGGGCTGCGATGTAATAGCAACTACTGGCAATCGATACTCACCAGAATCAAAACCTTCCAATGTCTTTGAATGATTTAAATTTTTTGTATAATCAATTTCACTGGTTGACAAATCGTCTTCGTTTTGTTCATGTCTTTTTTTATCTGTAAACGCAGCAACAGTCAGATCATAACTATTATCATTCTTAAGAAATGACTGAGCCTTTGCTAAGTTATTAACATCGCTCAAGGGTTTTACCTCAGTAGAGGAGGGCGGTTGATTTCGATCCTTTTTAGCAGGTAATAATAGGTTCTTTTGTGTGGCATTAGGAATACTATCAGTAGTTGTCTTGGGCTTGGGGGGGTTGTGTTGAGTTGCGAATTTGGTATGGGGAGTAACCTCATCGGATTGCAGCCAACGATATCCAATCCATCCGCTCAGTATTATAGCGACCAACACTGAAGCGACTGCCAGTCGTTGATAAAAAGTTAGCCTCTGTCTAATGCTATTCCCTTCTTGAATAACTAACTCGCGCAGAATATTGTTCCACACCGAAGGTGATGGTGTTGCCTCTGCTCCGTCAATAGCATTTTTCCAGTTCTTGTCAAATATTCTTTCCTTCTTCATATTTCATTGATGCTTGATCAATTTTTTCGCGCAACAAAGTTCTTGCCCTGAATAACTGCGATTTAGACGTGCCTTCACTAATGTTCAACATGGAGGCAATTTCGCTATGGACATATCCCTCGATGGCAAATAAATTGAACACGATACGACAACCATCGGGTAGCGCCTGCACTATTTTTATTAATTCGGAAAAGTGAAAATCTGCAAGGCTTACATTCTCGTCCTCCATCAACTGGATTTCTGTTACATCAACCATCGGTAGCAAGTAGAGCCGCTGTCGCTGAAAGTTCAAGGCTGTGTTAATAGTTATGCGTGTCATCCACGTTTCCAGTTTAGATTCAAAACGAAATGTTCTTAAACTGGCAAAAATTTTCAAAAACGTTTCTTGAAGCACATCTTCAGCTTCGGCACGTGTACGGCAATAGCGCAAGCAAATAGCCATCAGTCTGCGAGAATATCTATCGTAGAGTATGCGTTGAGCCTCGCGTTTTTCGTTGACACAATCTGTAATCAGTTGCTTTTCATCAAGCATTTGCCCAGTTCATTACTTAGTACCTCTTTGCCTCAAAAAGGTTGGAATATTATATTTTTTTATTTTTCTATTAGCTTTAGAGCCAATTTAACATCGTATGAAATATTTTGCCATTGCGCTTGCGTTTCTTTCTTTCCCCTCCATATACGCCCAACCAGCAATATCATTCGATGACAAAATTTACGAAACTCAAATCAGAACCGTACAACTGTACCCCAACTTGGGTGGGGCGCAGGATTTTTTGCAGCCTTCATCCACGCCCGTGCAACAGCAAAACCTGCTGCTGGCATTTGACGACTTTCAGGAACAAAGAAACAACTACTACGCCAAGCTGATTCACTGTAACTACGACTGGACCAAATCTAACTTGGCTGACTTAGAGTTCTTAGATAGCTACAACGAATTTCCTATTAACGATTACGCCCTGTCGGGCAACACGCACGAACACTATATCCATTATCGGTTTCAGGTACCGGCCGTAAAATATCCGGGCAATTATCTTTTGATCGTCTATCGTGATGACATCAAAAGCATAATCCTTTCCAAGCGCATGATGATTTTCGATACCCAAATCAGCATCACCAAAGACAATCAGCAGATCGGCACGGGCGCTTTAAACTGGCAACTGCAGCCGCTCAACTTTATCATCAATTACAACGATGTAGAAATCCTCAACCCCACCGAATCCGTCCATGTAAACATCCGGCAAAACCAACGGTGGGACAACGTAAAGGTAAACGTGCAGCCTTCTTTTGTGCGCGATGACCAAAGCCAACTGGAGTACAAAAACTTAGACGACTCCAAGCAGTTTTACGGTGGAAGCGAATTTCGTTTTGTTGATTTCCGTTCTTTAAATGCGCCCGGGGTTAATACCGGCATGATGATCAGGAAACTGAAACCGTATGAACTTTATGTGCTCACCGATGTATCGCGCGGCATAGATGTCTATTCTCAAACCAAAGACAATGATGGCAATTTTATTATTGACAATCTCGACTATGGCGAACCCGATACCAACGGAAATTATTTATACGTCAACTTTTCGTTGAAGGCCGATGCCCCTTATGATGGCGATGTGTATCTGGTGGGCAAGTTTAATAACTACCAGCGGAGCCAAGAAAACAAAATGACCTACAAAGCTGCCACAGGGCTGTATGAGTCGCGCCAATATTTAAAGCAGGGATATTATGAATATCAATACGTGATTGAATCTAAAACACTGAAGCCTTACACTATAGAAGGCTCTCACTTCGAAACCCAAAACGTATATGAAGTGGCTGTTTACAATCGTCCGTTTCGCCCCAATGCCGACTTGCTGATTGGCTATGCTTTAATTCAGATCAATCCGCGGTAGTTGCCGAATACCTCAGGCATACATCGCCATGCTCTCTTCGCGCGAAATGGAATTAGCATGAGCCACATCCAACATACCAAACCCCTTGTGTGAATAGCAGCCTAATCCGTTTTCGTAGATAAACTGCTGCACGGGCTGCGGTGCATAAAGAGTAAACGGAAAGGTGTAGCCCCGCACCTCATATTTTACATCGGCATCGTAAAGCGGATAGATGCGCGCAAATTTTTTGTGGGTAGATTGGATTTTCTGCAGATAGTCGTGGTCGGCCAATAACTGAAATTTATAAAAATCAGAAATTTTTTCGGCCGCAAACTCCATGCTGGCCTCCATGCGCTCCATGGTGTTGTCGTACAGAAAATCTGAAAACTCATCACTTTCAGGAGAAATAAACCGCTTGCCCTGCTCATCATTAAAAGAGGCGGATAATAGCACAACAGGCGAAATACATAGAAACTTCATAGTGTCGGCAAAGAGTATCGGGTGCTCCACATCGTGCGACTCGGGCACAAGTTGCAGATTGCCTATCATCAGTTCTTTTTGAGAAAACAAGGTGGAAAGAAAGTAATCTACAAACTCCCTGTTGGGTGAAGAAAAAACCAGCGTAACCTTAGACGAATAAAAGTGTAAGCCTTTGCGGCTCACTTTGGTCTGACCCTTCAGTCCCGAAAAATTGTATTGGTGGAACGAATAATAACGAGGGTTTGCACCTAGCATAACAATGCCTTTTACCGTTTGTGCCAGCAAAAACTGATGGTGAAACGGTACATAAGCCCCACGGTTTTTCAAGGAAAAAACAATCCGGATCCTCACAATTGATTCTTACGGTTAAAAAATAGCTCTATTCCTTCTGTAAAAAATGCTCTATAAAAGGATAGCTAAAGTACTAAATATCAATTGAATTGAGGCCTTTGGTGTAAGTATTATTTTAAATTGGTCATTAAACGTTGAAACGGAAGTGCATCACATCTCCGTCTTCCACCACATAATCTTTCCCTTCCACAGCCATTTTACCGGCTTCGCGGCAGCCTACCTCAGTTTTATACTTCTGATAATCAGGTATTTTAATCACTTCTGCCCGGATAAATCCCTTCTCAAAATCAGTATGGATTACGCCTGCCGCTTGTGGGGCTTTCCATCCACGGTGAATAGTCCAGGCGCGTACTTCTTTTTCTCCGGCCGTGAAGTAGGTAATGAGATTGAGTAAATGGTAAGCCGCCCGTATCAGCCGATCCAGCCCCGATTCTTTCAGTCCGTATTCCTGCAAAAAAACTTCCCTATCTTCTATGCTTTCTAATTCGGCAATCTGCGCTTCAATAGCTGCACATACCACCACTACTTCGGCCTGTTCTTGTTTTACTAAGTTCTTCAACACCTCTACATATTGGTTGCCGGTATGAATGGATTTTTCGTCCACATTGGCAACATAAATCACAGGCTTGTCGGTAAGCAACTGCAAATCTTCTATGGCTTTCCGGTCTTCGGCTTCCATGACAACAGAGCGGGCATTTTTGCCGGCCGACAGTGCTTCTTTAAATTCAAGGAGTGCGGCTAATTCTTTTTTAGCTTTGGCATCACCACTTTTGGCAGTACGTTCTACTTTGTTGATTTTTTTTTCGACTGACTCCAAGTCTTTTAACTGCAGTTCGGTATCAATGATTTCCTTATCGCCAACGGGATCAACGCGCCCGCCCACGTGGATGATGTTGTCATTATCGAAACAACGTACAACATGGGCGATGGCATCCACCTCCCGGATGTTTGCCAAAAACTGATTGCCCAGCCCTTCACCTTTGCTGGCGCCTTTTACCAAGCCGGCAATATCTACAAACTCAAATGTAGTAGGTATGACTTTCTGAGGGTTGACCAATTCTTTGAGGGCAGTCAGGCGCTGATCGGGAACAGAGATAACCCCCACATTGGGTTCGATCGTGCAAAATGGAAAATTGGCCGCTTCTGCCTTATTATTTGATATTGCATTAAAAAGAGTTGATTTGCCCACGTTGGGCAAGCCTACAATTCCACATTTGAGCGCCATGTATTAATTTTTTTGAGGGCGCAAAGATAGGCCGACTGTCGGTTTAAAAAAACTATTTGTCACAAGCAAACGCATCGTGTGGTGCTATCTATATCTATATCATAGGTGCATCCAGTGTAAAACGATCTATCGCAGCATTTCAAAATATAAACTGTTTGCATAAGTATTGTGTAAAAATTATTTGCACAAATAAGCCCAACTCTTCTTCGATAAAGCCAAACTGAATATTCCCCACACTAAAACCAAACCCTCCTTCGCTGAAGCTACGGAGGGTAAAAGAAAAATCCCGCTGGGGTGCGGGATTAATCAGGTTAGGTTAGGTAAAAGAAAATTTTTAGTCCCAGCGCAATTCTGTGTCAGTTGATGGCTTCCCGCTCGATTCGGCCATCTCCTTTTCCTCGCGTGTATGCTCAAACGTAGAGAAGTCAACCCCTGGCATCAACTCATTTTTTACATGGTTCAACGTATTGTTCAACGCTTCCATAAACTTATGGAAATCTTCTTTGTAGAGAAAAATTTTGTGCTTTTCGTACGTAAATCCTTCCCCTTCTTTATTAAAACGTTTTTTGCTCTCGGTGATGGTTACGTAAAAATCATTGGCACGAGTAGATTTTACATCAAAAAAGTAGGTGCGCTTGCCGGCTTTCACCTTTTCTGAGTAAATTTCATCGCGGCCGTTAGGCTTATTCTCTTCCACGGTTCGTTAGGTTTAATTATTAAATTTTGTTTTTAGGTATTTCGAAGGTACTATTTTAATTATTTTTTACAAATGTTATCACAAAACTTTAATGAGGTGAGGCAAGCGGGCGGGTTAGAATTGCTGGCCAGGCAGATGGTGGAGGGTTTTATTACAGGCTTGCATAAGTCGCCTTACCATGGTTTTTCGGTAGAATTTGCAGAACACAGGCTTTACAATGAAGGTCAGAGCACGCGGCACATAGACTGGAAAGTCTTTGCCCGTACCGA
Organism: Bacteroidota bacterium; assembly: GCA_018267215.1. Taxonomy (GTDB): domain Bacteria; phylum Bacteroidota; class Bacteroidia; order Cytophagales; family Cyclobacteriaceae; genus ELB16-189. Next base: position 7,266 of record JAFDYX010000025.1, on the reverse strand, counting down.
CCGGCTTTACACCAAGCAGTACGAAGAAGAAACCAACCTGCGGTGTTTAATTGCTCTCGATTGCTCGCCCTCGATGTATTACCCACGGCCAGAAATGCAGAAAATAAAATTTAGTGTGTATGCTGCCGCGGCTCTATGTTACTTGCTCAGCCGCCAGCGCGATGCCGTTGGCCTAGCCTTGTTTTCTGACCAGCTTGATATGCTGACCGAAGTAAAATCTACCCCTGCCCATATAGACAAACTCTTTAACCTGCTCAACAAGCAACTTCATGCAGCACCTGCACCGCGTCCAACCCACATGGCTGACGTGCTTCACATACTGGCAGAAAAAATCCATAAACGATCGTTGGTGATTCTCTTTACCGACATGTTCGATGACGGAAATGAAGAGGATATTTTTAAATCACTGCAACATCTTAAACACAACAAGCATGAGGTGCTACTGTTTCATATTGCCGACCACGAAACTGAATTAGCTTTTAATTTTGAAGAACGCCCGTATGAGTTTATAGACTTGGAGTCGGGTGAAAAACTAAAATTGAATCCGGTTGAAATCAAAGAAAAATTTACCAGCGAACTGCACGAGTTGCACACCCGGCTAAAAATAAAATGCGATCAATTAAAAATAGATTTTATTTCGGCCGATAGCAGAAAAAATTATTTTGAAGTGTTGCAAGCTTATTTGATTAAGCGGGCGAAGATGAGGTAGCCATCTCAGAAAAATCTTTGAGCGTAGATAACGTTACCTCAAGCCTGGAGTTCTTCGTTGTGAAGATATGCTTTCCGTGCCATCAGTACTTCTTTCGTTTCAACATGGTCGGGGTCTGGCACGCAGCAATCTACAGGGCAAACAGCCGCACATTGAGGTTCTTCATGAAACCCCGTACACTCGGTGCATTTGCCGGATACGATATAATAAAATTCGTTTGATACGGGCGGTTGCAATTCTTTTGCGTTTTGCAAAGAACCGTTTTCCGATTTAATTTCAGTTAGTTGTGTACCATCTGCCCAAGCCCACTCACGGCCACCTTCATAAATGGCTGTGTTAGGGCATTCGGGCTCGCAAGCCCCGCAGTTAATACATTCGTCAGTTATTTTGATGGCCATGGCCTATGTTTTCGGTAAATTTCAGCAAAAATAAGCACTACGCGTTATAGTTCAAAAACAACATAATCACGCAAAGGTTCAATTATGAACATAAAAAACAGGGTTCACTCATTTTGTCAGTTAGGTGAAAAAATCAACAACCTTACCACAGATGAAAAACAACAACTTTTTTTCAGAACTGCCAATGAAAATCCTTGGTTTACACCTGATAATATCGAATTGTCTTTATTGGGCATTTCAAAGTTTCTTGCACGGGAGGCGTTAGAAACATGGCTTGCCGGCTATCAGATGAAAGAAACATCTCCTAAAAAAATTGGTGTAGCCATGGCCGGAAATATTCCGATGGTCGGCTTTCACGATTTGCTTTGTGTTTTATTGAGTGGCCATCATCTGGCTGCCAAACTCAGTTCCAACGACACCGTGTTAATGCAATTTATTATCCAAGCGCTGGTCGAAATTGACTCAGCATTTTCAAATTTAATTTCTGTAGAAGAAAGACTAAATTCAGTTGATGCATTGATCGCCACAGGCAGCGACAACACCTCGCGTTATTTTGAATATTATTTTCGCAACACTCCGCACATCATCCGCAAAAACAGAACATCGTGTGCCGTGTTGATCGGTGAGGAATCCGTTTCTGAGCTGGCAGAACTGGGCAAAGATATTTTCAGCTACTTTGGATTGGGTTGCCGTAACGTATCAAAAATTTTTGTGCCCGAAAAATTTGATTTCGTTCTGATGATCGAGAGTTGGAAGGACTACCAACCTGTTATTCGCCATCACAAATACGCCAACAACTACGATTATCAAAAATCAATCTTCTTGATCAATAAAATTCCGTTTTATGATTCAGGCTTTTTACTGATCACAGAAAATCCTAACATGGTGTCGCCTATTTCTGTTTTGTATTATGAAACTTATACTGACCAAAACGATCTGAAGGCTAAGGTGCAAGCGCAGCATGATAAAATACAGTGCATGGTATCTGCCCAAGGCTGGTTTGAAAACAGTGTAGCTTTTGGAGAGGCTCAGTTGCCTGATGTTTCTCAATATGCGGATGGCGTGGATACCATGAATTTTCTACAGCATCTTCAATAAGAAGGATGCAGCAACTCAATCCAGCCCGTATATACTTTGCCGGCCGCATTCAGTGTGTAGTAATAAATTCCGTCTGACTCAGCCCCACCGTTCCAAATTATCGTAGAGGTTACCCCGTCAGCCAGTACCGTGCTCTTGAGATTACTTCCGCTGAATACTTGTTTGCCCCATCGGTTGGAGATCACAATACTGTTATTATCCGGCAGGTTTAAAATCTCAAACGCATCATTCTTGCCATCGTTGTTAGGCGTAAAGACATTGGGGATAAAGATCTTTGTACTCACATTAATACTCAAGGTATCTACACGAGTACATCCAAACTTATCAATCATTGAAAGTTTGTAAATACCGGCATACAAATCATTAGCCACATAAGTTACCGGAATAACAGAGGAATTGACCGCCACCCAAGCCGAATCAAATACGTTGTGGCTATTCGTTTGATTAGGCACATAGGAAGACAACATTTTCAGGTTCAGTTTATAATCGGGCGCAAAAGTATTTTGCAGAGTTATTGTCATAGACCCGGTAGCTAAGCTCAATTCGGAAAGAGTGCGCTTCACACTCAGTGTATCAAATGAAGTTTGTGTAGGTCCTGTAATCGAAAATTTATTTACTGTTGACGGAATAGAGTCTGTGCAAACAGATTGTTTTTGATAAAGCCAAATCTTATAGCTACCATTACTCAGGCCAGATAAAATAGCTGACGTAGCGCTGGCCGGAATCGTTCCTTGCTGAATGGTGGTTGTGCTGAGCGAATCGGTAATTTTATAATTATAAATTAAAGCAGGCGCTCCGGAAATGTTATAGAGATTGAGCGTGCCTTTCTTTTCAAAGCACACAAAATTATTGGGAGTCATACTGAAACTCACTGCCTGAGGGCCTCCATTAATTGTAAAAATTGAATCCGTTGAGCAGAACGCACCGTTTGGTTTCACTTCAATATGATACTGTCCTTGCGACAACGAATCGAACGTAACCGGTGTACTGAGGTTGGAAATATTCGTAAACTTGAATTTAGCAGGGGGATTCACCAAATCAGTAGTAATGCCCACATCAAAATTACCTGACGATACAATAGTTACTTTCACCTTTCCATCGTTGCCATTACCAGTACAACTTGGGTTGATACGCGTAGTAAAGAAGTTGACATAGCCGGGAGATGTTACATTGATTGTAAAAGTCCGCGAACACGACACCGCATCTATGACTGTAAATTTATGAGCACCACTGGGCAATGCTGAAAATGTATTACTTGTTGGCAGTGCTGCATAGATCACACTATCAAAACGATAGGTATAAGGAGCGACACCACCTGAAATAGTACCCACCTGAATACTGCCATCGTTGTTGGCACAAGAAGCGTTGTTCACCGTAGGGGCAGTCATGGCAAGCTGCGTGTTGGCATTATTGATGGTTACCATCACCGAAGCCGGACAAGGATCACTCGGATCATCCGCTACCAAAATACTGTAAGGAGCAGGTGCAGGCTTTAAGTTGGTAATTACAACGGGCGATGTAAATGAAACCCATGTTGTGCCGTTATCCAACGAATAAGAATAGGGCGCAGTACCTCCGGATGTTACGGTAACGGTGGCTTGCCCTACGGGTTGACCATAACACTGTGCGTCCACAAACCCTGCGGCAGTAGCCTGCACAGTTGAGTTAATAGGCAGACTGTAAGGAAGTGTACATGTATTGCCTGACGCATCCTGTACCGTGTATTGATAGGTAAGCGAAGGCGAAAGATTAACAAAAGTAAACGGCCCTAAACCAGACATCGCCTGATTAAAACTGATGGAGGGATCCGAGAGGGTTACAATATAATTAGGCGTACCACCACTGACATTGATCGTAATCGTTCCGTTATTTTGATTGTTGCAAGTGGGTCTTGTGTCGGTTGCCAAAATAGTGAATACACCACAGTTGGTTCCTCCGCAACTCCCGGGCTTGCTTACCACAATGGCAATCACGGTTGACAAACATCCGTTATTGTCTTTTGCAATTAAGTTATAGGTACCCACCGCCAAACCGGTAAAAGAGGTGGAAGCCTGATACGTAGTTCCATTGTTAATGGAATACATATAGGGGCTTGCTCCTCCACTTACTGAGTTGACAACAATAGAACCATCGTTAGCCGCACAACTGGCATCTGTTTTTGTGTAATTAGGAAGAATAGATACTGAATTGTTGATCGTAACCGAAACGGGAGTTGACAAGCAGCCTGAATTGTCTTTTACTATAACGCTGTATGTATTAGCGGCCAAGCCCGACAAAACATTAGAAGCTTGATATGAAGTTCCGCCATTGCTGGAATAGGAATATGCCGGGTTGCCTCCCACTACCGATGTAACTGTGATAGAGCCATCGCTATTGCCCCCGCATGTAGCATCTACCTTCGAAGTAGCTATGGTAATAGTAGAGCCTGCGCCTACAATAACTGCCGATACTGCCGAAGTACAACCATTGGCATCCTTCACTACTACCTGATAAGTATTGGGCGCGAGACTTGAAAATAAATTACTTGCCTGAAAAGTAACACCATTGTCGGTTGAGTAGGTATAGGGTGTAACTCCTCCGGTAACTGCAGCCACAGTAATGGTGCCATCATTCAAACCTGAGCAGGTAGCATCGGTGTGGTTTACTGTCGTGATAGTGATCGTTGTATTGCTGCCAACTGTTGTGGCGCTCGATGCCGACAAGCAACCACCGGCATCTTTGATCACAATGTTATAACTACCCGGTGCCAACGAACTAAAAGTAGCAGACGCCTGAAATGTAGTGCCATTGTCATCTGAGTATGTGTAGGGGGCTGTTCCGCCTGTTGGGGCAGTCACTACAATTTGTCCATCGTTTATACCCGCACAAGAAGCATTGGTGGGGGTAGCCGTAAAGGTAATGGTTGTATTAGTGCCCACTGCAACACTGGCCGATGTTGACTGGCAACCGTTTTTATCCTGTACTATAATCTGGTAGCTGGTTGAAGCCAGATTTAAAAAATTATTGGAAGCCTGAAAGGTTGTTCCGTTGTTATCTGAGTACGTATAGGGCGAAGCACCGCCTACGACAGATGTTACTGTGATAGATCCATCGGTAGAGCCAATGCAAGTTGCATTAGTAGAGCTTGTTGTTGCGGTGATGGTGGTGCCTGAATTGATTGTTACCGGATAAGCTGCAGACACGCACCCTCCGTTGGCTTTGGCAACTACCTGATAATTTCCAGGTGCGATACTAGAAAATGTATTGGATGCTTGAAACGTAGTGCCATTATCAATTGAATATTGATAAGGTCCGGTACCACCGGTAACACCGTTAACTTGAATCAACCCATCATTTACACCCAAGCAGGTTGCATTGGTAGTAGCCACCGTTGTAACTGTAATGGTCGGAGGGCTGTCATTAATTAATGTTCCGGGTAATAAACCTGTACAGCCTGAGGTAACATCTGTAACCGTTAAATCATAAGATCCCGAAGCTAGGTTAGAAATATTTTGTGTGGTAGCAGTAAACGAAGATGGACCACTCCATAGATAAGTATAAGTTGGGCCTCCACCACTTACCGAGGAAGTAATTGATCCATTGAAAGGCGCCACACAGTTAGTATTATCCGTAGGGTTGGTAGAAGGGATAATGGATGGAGTTATATCATTTACATTAAATGGCACATTGGATGAGCACCCTGATGACGGGTCTGTAACAATAACAGTGTATGTGCCACTATTCAGGTTAGTAATATTTTGGCTTACAGAAGAATATCCGCCAGGCCCTGACCATGAAAAAGTGGGAGTCCCAACTGAGCCACTTGTTGAAATAGTCAATGAACCATCATAGGGGGCAACACATTTATCGTTATCAGTATTTGCTGTAAGTGCGATAGTAATTACCGGAGGGTTATCGTTTACAATTAAGCCTGAATAGGTTACTACACACCCCGAAATAGGGTCAGTCACTGTCAGGCTATAATTGTCTGGTTTAAGATTTGATATATTTTGAGAAGACGAGGTAAATCCTCCTACGGATGTCCACGCATAAGTCAAAGTTCCTACCGATCCGCTTACAGCCAAGCTGATGGCACCGTTATAGCTGGGCGGGCAATTGGTATTATCTGTGATCGTGGGCGTAACAACTAAATTGGCTACGCTTGTATTTAAAACAGACGTGGTAGAAGTACATCCGTTAGTGTCTGTATAATTTACACTCACGGTTTGCGCTCCGGCAGCGTTCCAAGTCACATCTACATTATCGCCATTATTGTTTGTAATAGTTCCTCCGGCCGACAGCACCCAGTTGTAGTTAGACATGCCTGTTTCTGTAGCATAGTTTACTGTAGATCCCTGACAAGCATTGGCCGGGCCAGTTAGTGTGGGGGTTGCAGGTGTGTTAACGGTTATCGTGGCCGTACCACTACCTGCCACCGAACAACCATTGGCATCAGTTACATTACCAACAATAGAGTAAACAGTATTCGTAATGGGGCTGACATTAATCGGGCTGGCCGATACATAACCAACCTGATTTCCTACACCATTATCAATGGTAAAGCTATAAGGACTTGCACCGTCTGTGATAGTTACAATTAGCGGTGTGGGGGTTCCTTTACAAATTGAATTATCTCCACTAAGTACAGCAGAAGTAGGACCTAAGTTTACAATAACAGTTACCGGTTTTATATCACTACACCCAACTCCAGTTGTTCCCATGATATAATAAGTACCGGATGTTGCCACTGCATTGGGTGTGGCCAGGGCTATGGTAGCGGCTGCGTCTGTCCAATAACTAAATGTCAATCCCGATGTAGAGCCGGCCGTTACTGCTGCGGCTGTCAGGTCAACGGTGGCAGGGCTGCAAACTGCGGCAGGGTTCGTGATCACCACCGTGGGCGATGGGTTCACCGTTACCGTGACGGGCTGTATAGCCGAACATCCGGCTCCTGTCGTGCCTTTAATGTAGTATGTGCCGGAAGTAGCCACCGCATTGGGTGTGGCCAGGGCTATGGTAGCGGCTGCGTCTGTCCAATAACTAAATGTCAATCCCGATGTAGAGCCGGCCGTCACTGCTGCG
>JAFDYX010000024.1 GCA_018267215.1 Bacteroidota bacterium | reverse complement strand
GCACCTGTCGTGCCTTTGATGTAGTATGTGCCGGAAGTAGCCACCGCATTGGGTGTGGCCAGGGCTATGGTAGCGGCTGCGTCTGTCCAATAACTAAATGTCAATCCCGATGTAGAGCCGGCCGTCACTGCTGCGGCTGTCAAGTCAACTGTGGCGGGGCTGCAAACCGCTGCCGGGTTCGTGATCACCACCGTAGGCGATGGGTTGATCGTTACTGACGTAGTAGTGGTATTGGAACATGATCCATTTGTAAAATTGTAGGTTACTGTATAGGTGCCTAACGTACTCGTGGCTAAATTAATTTGACCAGTACTGGCATTGATGGACAGTCCTGCCGGAGAACTGCTGTATGTACCTCCACCCTGGCCGGTTTGAATAACGTTAGCCACTCCGGTGGCACATAAAGGGCTTGCATAGCTAATGGTGGCCACCGGTACGCCCGGCACAACTATGGGGCCTACCGGAGCAGTACAATTATTTGCGTCAACAATGGTTACGTTATACGTTCCCGCTGATAGTCCAGATGGGTTTTGTATTGTATTGGCAATAGCTGTAGGGCCAGTCCAGTTATAGGTATAACCCGGGGTACCTCCGGATACATTCAGAGAAATTGCCCCAGTTCCGGGTGTGCATTCAGGGGTAATTGTATTTACGGAAGCAATGAGTTTGGTCGGTTCGCTTATAACAATGGGGAAGATTGTTTTATTCCTACAAATTAAAGATCCTCCTCCGCTTGACTGCACATCTACTCTATAATACTCTCCGGATGCATTAGCCGGGATACCAAAAGCATCCGCGCCTGGTTGGTTCAAAGTTCCATTTCCTGCTTTGAAAGTAATTGTGCTTGATGAGAAATTTGTAATGGAAGAAAGTTGTGTCAGCCCACTCGAAAAATAATATAGTTGTATGGCATAAGGTGGTTGTGCATCGGGTATAGTTCCGGGGGTAATGGTGAGTGTAATGGTGCCATCGTTCCCGCCAAAACAAGATACGTTTGTTTGGCTAGTTGTAATACTTAAGCACTGCCCTTTTGCATTTTGATTTAGAAAAAAGCCAACGCCAAAAAATACCAGCGCTAAAAATTTAATAGAGGTACGCATAGTTACGGCTTGTCTGTTAATAGAATATCGGGCAATACTTTTGTTTTACATAAAAAATAAGATTCAGCATGAAATTCAACCACCACGTTATACCTATTACTTTTCTCTAAATCAGGGATTACTATCTTTTGTGAATTATTTCCAGCAAATGAAGCTACCTCCACCGAGCCGGTAGCACTGTTATTAAATACTTTTCCTGTAAATGAACCCGTTCCGGTAATTTTCAGTTCTACTTTAGCCTTCGATTGACCAACCATTTTGGTATGCACCACCTCAACTGAGTTAGTACATTTTTTTTGTCCAAAACAAAAAAATGAAGAACTAAACAAAACCAACAAAACGAATGTCTTAGGCAAGGGCATTTGATACTTTATCATTAAAAAATTAACGCAATATAGATTGTTCCCAAAATATTATTGTAACCTACGCTACCTGTAAAATTGAACAAAATCAACAAAAAATAGCTTGCAGATTTAGATTAACATCCTATGCAAGTAATATTTAATTCAAAAAGCGATGTTTTCTAAAACCTCCTGTTCAAAATTTCGCTCAAAATAAATGCTTTCTTGAAACTGCCGGGGTTGCGCAGGTCTTGGGCATACTGTGCCACCAAACTCGGCTGCTCTTCTACAGCATAGCTTTTAAACTGTCCATAGCGTACAATCGTATTTTCAAGTTTCATCGTTTCTTCCATAGAAGGCCTCAAAAAGGCTTCCTGCTTGGCTTTTTCATAGGTTTCATAAATTTTGTCGTGGTCGCGATAGGAGTAGTCAACCTGCTCTATGGACTTGCTTTCTTCTTCAAGGTCTTCCACTTCCTCATTTGCTACAACAGGCCGGATAGGTGGGGCTGGCAGTTTATTTCTCTGGATTTCACGCAAAAGATCTTCAAAAGTCAGTGCCTTTTCGGGTTCGGATCCCGGCTCGGGCGGAACTGCAGGAGGCGGAGCAGGCTTGCTGCGCATCTTGGAGATCACATATATGATGCCCACGATAATCCAAAAAATAACCTTAAAATTCAATTCCTCCATCCTTCAAAGGTAATAAAAGCATGGATAAAATGTGCATGAAATGAGAATAGCTCCTTTTTCAAATGTCGGGGCTCCTCCTATCTTTGCCGACTTTCTTTGGGGAAAACGTGTAAATACCCAAGGGAAACAACCACTTATTTTTAAGCACATGCAATTATCGAAGTTAGAGATCAAAGGGTTTAAAAGTTTTGCCGATAAGATCGTGATCAATTTTGACGAAGGGATCACGGGTATTGTCGGGCCTAACGGCTGCGGCAAATCCAACGTGGTGGACTCCATCCGCTGGGTGCTGGGCGAACAAAAAACCAGTGCTTTGCGCTCCGAAAAGATGGAGAACGTAATCTTCAACGGCACCAGCCAACGCCCCGCACAGCAAATGGCCGAGGTTTCGCTCACCATTAACAATACGAAAAACATATTGCCCACCGAATATTCGCAAATTACCATCACCCGGAGGCTGTACCGCTCGGGCGAATCAGAATATTTGCTGAACGGGGTAGCCTGCCGCCTGAAAGACATCACTAATCTTTTTTTAGATACAGGCGTAGCCTCTAACAGTTATGCTATTATTGAACTGGGCATGGTAGATGATCTGCTCAACGACCGCGACAACTCGCGCAGGTCGTTGTTTGAAGAAGCTGCTGGCATCTCCAAATTCAAAAAGCGCAAAAAGGAAACATTAAAAAAACTGGAAGACACCGATGCCGACTTAGAGCGGGTAGAAGATTTGCTTTTCGAAATTGAAAAAAACATGAAGAGCCTGGAGAAGCAGGCCAAGCAAACCGAGCAGTATTATAAAATCAAAGAAGACTATAAAGAAAAGAGCATCCACTTGGCCAAAGTGGTGGTGAACAAGCAAAAAGAAAAATTCTCCGTCATCCAGAAACAATCGGAAAGCGAAAACGACCGCAAAACCAAACTCACTTCCGAAATAGCTGAAAGAGAAGCGCAGATCGAAAAATCAAAAGCCGAATTGCTGCTAAAAGAAAAAACACTTTCGTCACGCCAAAAGGCTATCAACGAGTTTGTTTCCAAAATCCGTCAGTATGAAAGCGACAAGCAACTGCGCAATGAGCGCCTTCGCTTTTTAAACGACCGCATTGCCAACCTGAAAGACCAGATTGAGCAAGACAAAAAAAGTAACGAGCGCGCCAAGTTCAGCATCCAAAGCCTTGAAACTGAACGCAGCACAGCCGCCTCGACTTTAAATGAAATTAACACGAAGCTCGAGGCGCTGAAGTCGGAATATGAAACCCAAAAGGCGAGCACCTACACCTTGCAGGGCGAATCTGATGCGCTCCGGCAAGTACACCGCTCGCTGCAGGACGAATCTTTTCAGCACAACAAGGCACTCGACATACGCAATATCCAGATCAATTCATTCAAACAAGAATTAGATCGGACTACCAGCGACAGTTCGCAGCAAAGCGCCAGCTTGGCCGAGTTTGAAAAGAAACTGGTCGTGCTGCAAGACGAAATAGGACAAAAGAACAATTACCTCGACAAGCTTAAAAATGAAGAAGCCGATGTAATTGCGCGTATCGCTTCGCTGGAGAAAACCATTGACATGATCCGCGAAGAGATGAACGAAACCGGGCGCAAGCTCGATGCCCACCAGTACGACTATCAGTTAACTAAATCATTGGTAGAAAATCTGGAAGGCTTCCCGGAGGCAATCAAATTTTTGAAAAAGAATGTGGGCCGCACCAAAAATGCCCCGCTCCTCTCCGACATCATCTCCACCACCGAAGAGTATAGAGTGGCGATTGAAAATTATCTGGAGCCGTACCTCAACTATTATGTGGTTGACCACGAAGATGAAGCCTACGAGGCCATCAACATTTTAAGCGATGCCAGCAAGGGCAGAGCTAATTTCTTTGTTCTCGATGCATTTGCCAGTTTTACGGGAACGCCCGTTCAATTGTACCCTCACGCTTTTCCGGCCACACAAATTATAGAGTTCGACCCGAAGTACACCAAACTCATGTCGTTCATCCTCGACCGGGTTTATCTTACCGAAGGCGATGTTAAATCTATGCCGGCCGATGGCAACACGTTCATTTCAAAGAGTGGCAAAGTAACCAAACGCAGATTCAGTTTAAGTGGCGGATCGGTCGGTTTGTTTGAAGGCAAGAAAATCGGGCGCGCCAAGAACCTGGAAAAATTAGAGCGCGAGATAAAAGAGTTCTCCAAAAAACTGGAAGACGTTCGCCATAGCTTAGTGGACAAGCAGCGCGAACTGGAGAAGCTGCGCAACAACACCCTGAAGCAGCAAATAGAAGAAGCACAGAATGCGGTGAAATTGGTGAACGATGAATTTATCTCTGTCAAAACCAAGCAAGAGCAGTTTCACACCATGCTGAGCAGCGCTGATCTGCGCAGGGAAGATATCCTCGAAAAGATAGAAACACTTACCCAGGAGGTGGGAGAACTGCAACCCAAAGCCCAGCACGCCCACCAGGAGTTGCTGCGCCACGATGAAAAACTAAAACTGATGGTGGTGGAGCTGACGGCACAAAACGAGATGCTCAGCCAGCGGTCTGCCGCCTACAACGAACAAAATATCTTCTTCCATCAGCAAGAGAACAGAGTGAAGAGCATCGAGCAGGAAATGCGCTTTAAGCAAGAAAGTTTAGAGCAAAGTGCCGGCCGCATTACAGTCAATGCAGAAGAACTGTCGAAGAACGAGCAAGAGTCTCAAACCATTACCTCTACCGCCACGCTGAGCGATGATGAGCTCATCGGCATGTATGGCGAAAAAGAAGAAATGGAAAAAGGCCTGAGCGAAGCCGAGAAAGAATATTATAGCGGCCGTGGCGAGATTGACCAATTCGATAAAGACCTGAGGGAAATTCAGCACCAGCGCCAAAACATAGACACCGTGCTGATGGAGTTGCAAAACCAACTGAACGAAAGCAAGCTGCAACTCAACTCGGTAAAAGAAAGATTATCGGTGGAGTTTAATGTGGATTTGGATTCGGTGGTGAGCGAAGCAACACCTGAAGAAGCAGAATCTTTCTTGAAAGCCGATGAAGAAAAAATGCGCAACGATGTAAGCAAAATCCGGGAGAAGCTCGACAACATGGGACCCATCAACCCCATGGCGATGGAAGCTTACACGGAAATCAAACAACGCGATGAGTTTATCAAAGCACAAAAAGATGATTTGCTGAAAGCGAAAGAATCGCTCTTCAGCACCATCAGCGAGATAGAAGGCGTAGCCAGCGAAACGTTCATGGCTGCCTTCAACCAGATCAAAGAACATTTTGTGCGCGTGTTCCGCTCGCTGTTCAACGAAGGCGATGACTGCGATTTGAAATTGGTTGACCCCAGCAAGCCGCTGGAATCGGAAATAGATATCATTGCCAAACCAAAAGGCAAGCGGCCGCTCACCATCAATCAACTTTCAGGTGGAGAAAAAACCCTGACAGCCACTGCGTTGCTCTTCTCTATGTATTTACTGAAGCCTGCGCCTTTCTGTATTTTTGATGAAGTAGATGCTCCGCTCGATGATGCCAACATTGATAAGTTCAACAACATCATCCGCAGCTTCAGCAAAGACAGCCAGTTTGTAATTGTTACCCACAACAAGCGCACCATGACTACCACCGATGTAATCTACGGTATCACGATGGTGGAGAAAGGAATTTCAAGAGTAGTACCGGTAGATTTGCGGGAGTTGGCTTAACTGAAAGACCTATCCGTTAAACAGCAGTACGGGCTGCCCCCAAGGGCAGCCCGTACTTTTTTTAAGAAAATTAGATATCTACTGCTGCTGCCAAACTTCTTTATAAGTATTCCACTGATTTTTGGAATCAACAAAAAAGTAATTCATAGTGAGTTTAGCCTTTCCTCCATGGATGGTAACTATAGATGACGTAAGATATGAATTGGGTGATGTGGCCGGAGTATTATTGATTGCCCTCTTAGCACCTATGGTTGGTATAAAACTCATTGAACTGTCGCTGTTAAAAATAACCTGAAACGCCAACGATTGGTTATTGAAATGACTGGCAAAAGTTTGCGATGTGCTGCTGTTAACACTATACAGCGGTTGTGTTTCGCTGATGGATATCGGAGATTGGTTGCCGATGGTAAGTGTACCGGTACGTGCATAATTACCATCATACGCATTAGGTGTGGGTACATAGGGGTTAACAATAATCGTATTAAAGTTTCCACTGATTATCTGACCGGAGGCATCCGTAATTTTTAGTGGTAAAGCATAGTTTGCGTAAGTTCCAATTACAGATGAATTCATTAGCACCGGCAAAAAAGCTACGCGGTTGTTGGCCTTCACTGTTACCGTTGCAGAGGGCATGTTGTAAGCATTAGCCGGCAGCATGGTATAAGACGAATTATTTACTGTGTTGTAAGAATTTAATGTTGTCTGATCAACGGATACCGTTACGGCAATATCACTGGTGGGCGGATATTGCCCGGTAACATTGATCCTGACAAAAATTGAATCCGGAGCACTTTGATTAACAGCCGGCATAGTCCACAGAAACCCTCCTTCCTGGGCTTGTGTGTCTAAAAATTCTACAATAGGTTTCACGGTACTGAAGTTGATATAATTGTCTTTCAGGCAGCGAACTGTTACAAATGCCAGCATTAAAAAGATGCTGATAATTTTTATTTTTTTCATATCGTGTTTCACTTTAATAAATTAATGAACGTCCCAAAATATCTTCGAAGTAAACTGACTGATTGTTCCCTGTGCATTTACCGCTGCAGCATTGTTTGAATACTCGGAAAGCGGATACAAAAGCCTGACCGGTGCCACTGTGCTGGTTACAGTGGGGTCAATGGATAAAGGCACGCTTACGCCCGAAGGAGTGTTGATAAGCCTTCTTATATCACACCAAGCCTCCATGCAGTTGATGGAGGTCATAGCTGCCCATTTTTGGGTAATGATGGCATGCATCAGATTGGTGCTGGAGGCACCCCAGTTGACATCTGCTAATGGCTGTCCATAATATGTGGATGCTGCGGCAGCATAGTTGGGCACTCCCAGATAACGGAAAGACTCTGTAATTCCGCTTTCAAAGAAAGTTTGGGGCGATCCGCTAATCCAAGTACGTTGGGCGGCTTCTGCTTGTAGGAAAAGACTCTCCGCTGCCGTAATAAATGGTAAGGGTTGAGATGGCCCCCCTAACACACCTATGCCAAAGCTACTTGTATAAGGAGTTGCATCTGCAGTAAGCGGAAGTTCTCCAAAATCAATCCCTGCATAAGCAGCAGAGTTGCCTGTCAATTTCGAGTTCACTCCGGGTGCATCTCCCGGCAGCCTGAATAAATAGTCTGCACGTGGATCATTATTATTTAAAAAGAAATTAAGACTGAAGTTACTGATGCGGTTGTAATCTCTGCCGCCAATAGCATTGGCAGCACTCAACCCATTATTTTCCCAAAAAGGATTTTGTAAATCCTGAATCTTAGTATAGCCTGGTTGAATCAACGCATCTTGCCCGGCACCTAAAAACCCTCCGCCATTGGCATTGATCTTGGTCAACTCTTGTTGAATAAAAGTTTGAGTGGCAGCAGTTGTTACCTCCGACTGGCGCAAGAGCAACCGCAAATTCAAGGTATTGGCCATGGCAACCCATGAACTCATATTCCCTCCAAAAATTGCATCAGTATGCGGATTGACATTGACAACTGTTGCCGGTGCGTTTTGTATAATCGTCACGGCACTATCTAACTGAAGCGACAAATTTTTATATACCGTTTGTGCATCGTCATACGAAGGCACTAAGTTGCCCAGTCCACCAAAGGCTGAGGTATAAGGCACGTTTCCGTAAACATCTACCAGCGAATGGAAGCACCACACTTTCATTATTTTGGCAATAGCCTGGTAGTAATCATAGTTTTTTAAATTTTTGGCGTTATGCTCGGCATAGTTATAATTACTGGCATTATTGAAAAGCAATGCCCACGCCTGCAATTGTTGGCTGGGTTCTGTGCCGGCAAAGGTTGCATTCACACCGTACGGCAGCCAGTTGAAGGTCAGGTTGTAGTTCCTGGTTAAATCTCCGGCTTGCGAATAAGAACCGGAGGCAGCCCAATAACCAGCCCAGTAACCACTGAAAGATGCCAAATCTACTGCCTGAATTTGGCCCGATGCTACAATAGCCCCGGTAAGAATATAATCGGGGGTTCCTAATGAAGTGGGTTGGTTGGGGTTATGGTTGATATCCAAAAAAGAACTGCAACTGCTCAGTACCAACAAACACACACATACCAACAAAATATTTAGTTTAATCTTTTTCATAGCTGTTGTCATAAAAGTAATTAGAACGTAAAAGCTAAAACAAAACCATACGTGCGGGTGGGTGGCGTTTGGTTAACATTTGTCGTACCCAACGCATTACTGGTATCGCTGCTAAACTCGGGGTCTGTCCATACGTTGGAGGCTGGTCTCCACATCAGCAGGTTCCTGCCTATGATACTCGCTTTGACTGCTTTGATAAATTTTGTTTTCCCTAAAAATGACTTAGGCAGTTGGTAACTAAAGTTTACTTCGCGCAGCTTCCAAAAGGCACCCGATGTAATAAAATTTGAAGTCACATTATAGTACACGTTTTGCCAGAAATTATAATTACCATCATTGATTGTGATGTTCGTGTTAGGCACATAGGTATGCCCACCATCGGTAGAATAAACAGAATTAGGAAAAACAAAACGCTGCCGGCCGGCCTGAGCCGAATTATAATCTATTCCGCCAAACAGCAGGTTCTGCCCCATCTGGTTATAGATTACGTTGCCGGCTCTGTAATCAAACAAAACACTAAGCGAAAATCCTTTGTAACTAACCATCGTGTTAAGTCCTAAACGATGCTTCGGGTTGGCTTGCCCCATCACTTTTTGGTTAGGATCTTGAGATGGCATGCCTGTGATTGGGTCAACTATTACCTTACCCGATGCTTTATCGCGCAGGTAATCTATTCCTTTTACAACCGGATATTGCTGACCGATAATAGCCCACGAATTGGTGGAGTTACCGTTATTATCCGAAACGTTGATTGAATTAACTACGGTGCCGTTAGGTGACTTGTAAATTGATAAGGGTGTGTTGGTAATCAATTCGGTAAAATTTGCTCCTACTGTCCACTTAAACCCTGAGCTGGTAGAAATGGGTGTGTAGTTTAAATCAAACTCTAACCCTCTGTTTAACATTTCGCCTGTGTTGATCAACGCATTGGGATAGCCGGCAGCATTGGAAACTTGAAAAGAAACCGTTTGGTTGGTTGTGTTGGTTTGATAATAGGCCGTCTTAAAATTCAATTTGCCTTCTAAAAATCCTAACTCCAAGGTTGTTTCTTTTGCTGCTGTAAATTCAGGTTTTATATTTTGTTGAACGGCTGTTTGGCCTAAAAACAAAACCGGTGCAGGACCATTGGTATAGTAAGGGGTGGCCGCATTAAATGGGTTTTGAAGTTGGTAGGGGTTAAGACTGACATTACCTACCGCTGCCAACGAGCCGGTTATTTTTGCAAATGATAATATCCCTCCCTCCTTCAACGAAGGGAACGCATCTGTAATAACAAACGCAGCATCTACCTCAGGATAGCTAAACGACCAGTTGTTTGAGTTGAGCAACGATGTCCAGTCATTTCTATACGATCCGTGGAGGGTGATGAATTTATGGGTGAATGTTAAATCTCCATAAAGCCCTATTTTACGATAACGTTGCTGATACGTACTGCCCGAAATATTTCCGTTGCGGTAAGCTACATTATAAATAACCGGGTTGAGGTACAGCAGATTGGTCGACCCGATATTGGATGTAGTGAAGTAATCATCGAAAATATTATTTCCTAAGATAAGTTTAAGGTGCGTGTCTTCGCTAAAGTCATGGTTAATGGTGGCCAAAAAATCAGTATTAATCCGTTTGGTGTTATTTGTTGTATTGCTTACCTGCGGGGGGAGGTTTCCATTACCCTGAAAGTACATGTACTTATTTATGTTCGCCATTGTTGGGTCAAACACCAAAGGCATGGTGTTATCCTGCTCTTGATAAGATTGGCTCGTTAGCCCGGCACGGCCCAGCAGATTCAACCATTTGGTGGGTTGTAGCGAAAGCTCAATGTTGCCCAAGAAGTCTTGCTGGTTGCTGACAAACCTGTTTTGATCTAAATCAAAATAAGGGTTGTTATAAAAGTCATTGAAATAGCCGGTAGGGTTTGCAAATTTATTGTGCTGCCAGTCGGCCAACTGGGTGAGGGGCACCTGCATAGGCACGTTCATCCAGTCATTATAAACTGTACCCGGTGCACTTGTTCTGTCTTGGTGCGTTAAGCCATAGGTGAGGCGATAGCCTATTTTAAAAATACCATATTGCCTGCTTCCATTAAAGCGGAATGTATTACGGCTGTAGGTATCTTTTGGCACTACTCCCGAGCGGTGCACATCTTGATAGGAGACAAAATAAGTGGACTTGTCATCACCCGCAGAAAGTGAAGCATCATTTTGCTGTGTAACCCCGGTGTTCCAAAATTTCAGCTTGTCATTGTACTTGGATGAATACGGGGTATAATAAATGCTGCCATCTGCCAGTGGCCTGCCTACGGGCACAAGCTGCCCATTGAATTGTGGGCCAAAGCTCTGATTCTCGAAACCCACATAGCCCGCAGGAAAATTAGGATCTATTGAATACACATCTGATGAGCCCAGCGTCTCTCCACCAAAACTGCCAAACCGTTGTTGTAGTTTGGGTAAATAAGATACTTTCTCAATCTGCGTAGTCGAGCTGATATTTATTTCCGGAGCCGAATTTCTTTTGCCGCTTTTGGTATTGATTACCAATACACCATTGGCAGCCGTAGAACCATACAGTGCAGCGGCAGTTGCGCCTTTCAGCACCGTTACGTTATCTACGTCATTGGGGTTAATCGAATTGAGGTAGTCGGAAGACACCTGCACACCATCTAACACCACCAGCGCCTGGTTGTTTCCAAGAAATGATCTGTTACCGCGCAGCACCACACGCACGGGGCCATTCACAGAGTTGCTGGTTTGGTTTATCTGCAACCCGGAAACTTTTGCGCTCAAAGCCGCAGCCAGATTGGTTACCCGCGACTGGTTCATGTAATCAGATTTGATGTTGGCCACCGAGTAGCCCAGTGTTTTAGTATCGCGTTCGATACCCACGGCTGTTACGATCACCTCACCCAACTGGGTAATGTCGTTCTCCATTTTCACATCTAATATCGAGCGCTCAGCAACTGTCTGCTCGATAGTTTTATAACCTATAAATGAAAATGTGAGGATTGCATCAGGTGATGCACTGATAGAATATTCACCACTCGCGTTGGTGATTGTGCCTGTACTAGTACCTTTAATCACCACGCTTACACCCGGCAATTCAGTACCATCTTCTCCGGTAACTTTTCCTTTCACTATTCGCTCTTGAGCCTGAGCAAACGTGAAATGAAAAGCGATGAGTACAAATAGTAGCTTCCTTATCATAAGATTCGGTTTAGTTTTAGATAACCGAAAGAAAAAGCTACTTTTTTTACTTCACAAACGTTTGCAATGAAATCAAATCAACTTTTACTGTGCACTTAATGCGATTTCATTTGGAATATAGAAGATTAAAAAATTTTAAAAAAATTACATACCGGGATGGTATTTGCGATCTATATTTTGCATCACATCTTCTTTGTAAAAAAGAACATCTTTAAAATTTCCATCGCAATACATCTGCGCCTGATCTGTAAAATGTTTAGAGTCAACATGGCCGGAAGCACCACCCGTGGTGATTGATTTTGCTTTTAGTTTTTTTTTTACGTCAGAGTTATTTTTAACAAACTCTACCACGGCAATAAAACTATTGCCCACGCTGCCATATATTTTTTTAGTGTTGGGGTATCTTCTGGCGCCATACGCTGCCAACGATCCCCAAAAAGCAGAGGTAAACGGCACTGCTATGCTCGGCTGGTTGTCATCAAAGGTCGGGTTAATATCGCTGGTGATGCGCTGATACCGGTTTACTTCGCCCCACGGCATTTTCCAGGTGCCAAAATCTTTCTGCAACTCGGCCACTGTTTCTTTCAATGCCTTCATCTTTTCGAGTGATGTAGTTTGGGCAGTTAAAAAATTTATGATTTGTAGTTGATCTGCGTTGGGTGCTATCCGGGATGCTGCATTTTGCCTAAGTCTCTGTGCCCAAGCAATAGCCAGCGTAGTTTGTACTGAGCCTGCCGACCACTTCAAATCCCAGCCGCGCATAATTAATATCGGCTCCATCAAAGCCATGCGGAGCGAGTCGTTGGCGAGCGCCACCTCATCGAAGGCACGAAACAGAGAAGGCAACAATTTTTCGAATCCGGGCAAATACGGATCACGCGAAATCTCAATCAGTTTATCTAACGTAACACTGTGCTGGTTTTGCAGCACCTTCACGGCATGGATCCCTCTGGTATTTTCCACATCGGGTGCCATGTAAGTGGGGTAGTCTTTTTTTCTTGGGCTCAACGCACCGGCTGCAGTAAACGGGGTGGCATTACAATTTTGTATCCATCCGTTTTGGGGATTGAGGATGTGTATCATCTCTTTTGTTTCATGAAGGCCTTTCCACTCTGTGGCCGGGTTGTCGCCATCCACAGGCTCATTCCAGTTGAATGTTGTATCTCGTCTCGGCATAAAGTTGCCGTGCCAGTAGGCGATATTTCCTTGCGCATCGGCATACACGGTGTTGTTAGACGAGTTGGTACGCAGCTCCATCGTCTTGCTGAAATCTTCGAATGAATTAGATTGCGTACGCTGAAATGATTGTGTCAGCGCTTTCACCGGTTCTACCATCAGCCGCACGGTAATCCATTTTCCGTTTCGTTGTGCCACCACCGGCCCATGGTGAGTTCGCATGGCCTGAAAATCTTTTCGTTCTGCTTTACTTCCTTTTTTGTATGCGATAGAAATTTTTTTCCATTGCAGTGGCCTCTTTTCTTTGGCGTAAGTATAAAAATAAGAACTGCCTTTGCGCGAGATGGTTTCGGCATACTCGTCAATCACATCGGCTGCGCTGGATGTGTGCATCCAACCGCAATGTTCATTGAAGCCCTGATAAATAAAAAACTGGCCCCAGGTGGCAGCTCCATATACATTCATTCCTTCCTCGCTTACCACGTGCTGTTCCGACCGAAAATAAAATGAGGTGTGCGGGTTAATCAGCAACATCGCATTGCCCGATGCGCTGAGCGGTGTGCCGATGGCAATGCCGTTGCTGCCGCGCGGTTCCGCTTCGCCATCATCGTTCACTTCTTCTTTAATCAGGCCAAATTCTTTTCCATAAAACTGTTTGATCTCGTTGAGCGAAACCGACTCAATGTCTCCGCCAATGCTTCCTTCGCTAAACAACAACGGCATCCACGGCTGAAAGCGGGTAAGCAGTTGGGGTTTTGTTTGCGGATGGGTGTAGAGATAATAGTTGACACCACCGGCAAATGCTTCGCAGAGTTTCTTCAGCCAGTCGGGTACGGCAGCGTAGAGCGCTATCGCCTGTGTTGTGTCCATAAACAAACGCTGGCGCAAGTCGTGATAAATAAATTCTTCGCCATAGGCTTCGGCCTGGCGGGCCGTGACCGTCAGATAATTTTTTTCTACACGCGGAAAATCATCTTCGCATTGCGCATACAACATCCCAAACACAGCATCAGCATTGGTTTTTCCATATACATGAGGCACGCCATAATGATCGCGGATGATGGTAACCTGGGCGGCTTGGTTTTTCCAGACTGAAATCTCGGCAGCAGAAAATTTTTGAGCCGAAGCTGTTGTGGTGATGAGTATAAAAATTATAATCTTTTTCATTGTTCTATCATTTATCAATCCGAATATAGAAACATTCTGTTTACTTTACCATCTTGTGCGGCTCAATCGCACGGCAACCGGATGGTATGATAAAAAAAATTCTTCTGTTTCTGTTGGTGGCAGTGCTCTTGCTCACCCTCTGGCAATGGCCTCTCGTCAGCTATGGCCTGCGCATGGGGTGGGGGCAACTGAAAATAATATGGGAAGCCAAGCCGGTTGAAAAATTTATGGAAGACCCCTCCTTCCCCGACTCGCTCAAAACGAAACTCAGGTTGATTGAAGAGGTACGAAAATTTGCCATTGATTCGCTGGGGCTGAAAGACACTAAAAACTACAAAACATTGTACGACCAGCGCGGTGATGAACTGATGTGGGTGGTGCAGGCCTGCGGCCCGTTTGAACTCAAGCCCAAGCTATGGCATTTCCCCATTGTGGGCGACTTGCCCTACAAAGGTTTTTTTGAAAAAGATAAAGCCGTGGCAGAGCGAAAAAAACTGGTGGACGAAAATTATGATGTGAGCATTCGCAACCCGGGCGGGTGGAGCACCTTGGGCTGGTTTACCGACCCGATTTTAAGCGGCATGCTCAGGCGCAGCGATGGCGACCTGGCCAGTCTCATCCTGCACGAAATGGTGCACGCCACCATCTTTGTAAAAGACAATGCCGACTTCAATGAAAACCTTGCTTCGTTTATTGGAGATACCGCCTCGTATGATTTTTTGATATTCAAGTTTGGAAAAAATTCACGGGAATATGTGCAATACAAAAATGAGGATCAGGATTACCGCAAATACAGTCGCCATATTTTACGCGGCACAAAAAAATTAGATAGCCTGTACCGATCCATGGACCCTGCAGAACCATTTGCTGTCCGAAAAGAAAAAAAGAAAAAAATGATCCAAAAAATCATCAAAAGCATTGACACGCTTTCGCTGGCGGAAAGAAGAAAATCGGATACCACTTGGCTGCCCAACAACACCTATTTTATGTCCTTTCACTTATATCAATCAAAACAACAAACTTTTGCGCAGGAGCTAAACGATCAGTTTCATGGAAACTTAAAAGCTTACGTTCTTTATCTCAGCAAAAAATATCCGTTTTTATAAACTCTTTACGTTTAGGTTAAGGCACATTTACCAAATTGTTAAGTCGGGAATTGCCTTTTCTCCATCACACCTTTTGTACCTACTTTTGTAATAAAAATTATGACCAACAAACCCGCGCCCAAAGTGTTGGTGGTTGACGATGAGGAGTCCATCCTCGAGTTGTTGAAATACAATCTGGAGAAAGAAGGATATGATGTGCGTACGGCCCAGAATGGCCAAGCCGGTGTTGACACAGCCAAAAAATTCCATCCCGATTTAGTTCTCCTCGATATTATGATGCCCAAAATGGATGGTGTGGAGGCCTGCCGCCAGTTGCGCGCATTGCCCGAATTGGCCGGCACCTACATTGTTTTTCTAACCGCACGTGGTGAAGAATACTCGGAAGTGGCCGCCTTCGATGTGGGCGCTGACGATTATATTTTAAAGCCCATCAAGCCGCGCGCGCTGATGAGCCGCATCGGTGCACTCTTCCGCAGAGACTCGGCCAAGAAAAGTACGACCACACAAATTAAAGCAGGCGATTTGCTGATAGACCGCGCCAGCTATACCGTGCGCCATAAAGACCGCGACATCTATCTGCCTAAAAAAGAATTTGAGTTGCTTTTCTTCCTGGCGCAAAACCCCAATAAAGTTTTCAGCCGCGATGACCTTTTGCAGAAAATATGGGGCACTGATGTGTATGTACTTTCCAGAACGGTAGATGTGCACATTCGCAAGGTGCGCGAAAAAGTAGGCGAAGAAACGATAGCTACCGTAAAAGGTGTAGGTTATAAATTCAATCTGTAACACACTAGCAAAGCTGATTTAGATTCCTCACAAGGAAATGGATTATTTTTGCGTTTTCACCTCATGGTTTACAGCGCCCGATTTCTCGCCTTGCTTCTCGCTATCTCGATAGCTGTGGTAACCACGCTGTTCCTTTCCTTGGCAGACAGTGTAGATACTAATGCGCTGATCGTAACATCGCTCATCAGTTTTTCTGTTTCATATCTCACCGTTTTTATGGTGTTGGAGTTTGTCATCTTTCGCGGTATCAATAAGATCAACAAGATGATGAACAAACTGATGAAACGGGAACTAAAATCCGTAGCCAAAGAAAAATCAAATTCTATTATTGATCCGTTTGAAAAATTGAACCGGGAAATTGCAGCCTTCGCACAACTTCAACAAAATGAAATTGATGAATTAAAAAAACTGGAAGTATTCCGGAAAGAATTTATCGCCAATGTATCGCACGAACTGAAGACTCCCATTTTTGCAGCCCAAGGATTTGTACACACTTTGCTGGATGGCGCGATGAACGACAAAAACGTGCGCGAAAAGTTTTTAAAGAAAGCAGCCAAAAGCCTGGATGGTATAGACTCGCTGGTGCAAGACTTGCTCACCTTGTCGCAAATTGAAACAGGCGACATCAAAATGAAATTTGATCAGGTGGATTTGGTAAAACTCTGTGAAGAAGTTGTGGAACAGTTTGAAGAGAAAGCTGAAGCTAAAAAAGTCCAATTAAAAATAATGTCTCACAAACAATCGAATGTAGTGGTGCGTGCAGACCCGCAACGGATAGGCCAGGTAATGACCAACCTGATTTCCAATGCCATCAACTACACACCGGAAGATGGTGAGGTTACCATTTCATTTGATGTAGGCAAAAAAAACATCGTCACCATCGTAAAAGACACAGGCGAAGGTATTCCGCAAGAACATCTTCACCGGATTTTCCAACGGTTTTATCGAGTTGACAAAAGCCGCAGTCGCGAAAAAGGAGGCACCGGATTGGGGCTGGCCATTGTAAAACATATCTTAGAAAGCCATGGCAGTAAAGCCGAAGTGCAGAGCGAAGTGGGCAAAGGTTCAGAATTTAGTTTTAAGTTGCCGCGTGTACCAGAAAATGAAGATTAACTCAGCATGAAGACTTCAAAACTTATTTTTTCTGACCTAGTGCTCTTTGAAGATACTGACTACTTAGTCATTAATAAACCCCCGTTTATCTCCACACTGGAAGACCGAAATGAGCCAACCAATATTTTAGCGCTGGCACGGGAAGTGGAGCCCGATCCGCAAGTTTGCCATCGGCTGGATAAAGACACCTCTGGCGTATTGGCCATTGCCCGAAACCCCGAAGCCTACCGGCACCTGAGCATGCAGTTTGAAAACCGGGAAGTAACCAAAACCTATCATGCCGTGGCAGACGGTTTGCATGATTTAGAAAACATATTGGTTGACAGAGCCATTTTAAAACTCAATGACGGTACCGTAAAAATTACCCGCGAGGGGAAACCCGCCCAAACATATTTTAACACCGAAGAGACGTTTCAAAACCACACTTTAATCAGGTGCAACCCCGTTACTGGGCGCATGCACCAAATCCGTATCCATTTGGCTTACCTCAAAGCCCCGATAACAGGCGATGAAACCTATGGCGGCAAACCTTTTTTTGTTTCTTCGGTAAAGCGCCACTTTCATTTAAAGAAAATGACCGATGAGCAACCCCTCATCAAACGAATGGCCTTACACGCATTTTCCCTTGAATTTGCTTTAATTAATGGGAAAACGGTAAATATTGAAGCGCCATATCCTAAAGATTTTAAGGCGCTGGTTAACCAACTTCGGGTTCGAGCAAGGTAAAAAATAACCTATGCTTGCATAATCTGCTTTTTGCGCCTACTTTTGTGTCCCTTTTTAAGAGGGTATTGATTTTAAACAGTTAAAAAAGTGGATCATTTAAGTTATAAAACAACATTTGCCAACAAGGCCACAGCCGAAAAGGGTTGGGTATTGGTTGATGCAAAAGATCAGGTATTGGGTCGCTTGGCGAGCCAGGTTGCCAAAGTTCTACGTGGCAAAAACAAGCCAACCTATACTCCCAATACTGACATGGGCGATCACGTAGTAGTGATTAATGCCGAAAAAATTAAAATGACAGGCAAGAAGTGGAACAACCGCAGGTTGTTTTTCTACTCGGGCTACCCGGGCGGCCAAAAACAATTGACGCCCAAGCAGATCAGCGAAAAAAATCCGGCACGCCTGATTGAACTTTCCATTCGCAGAATGTTGCCCAAAAATACGATGGGCCGCCAGTTATTCCGCAGCCTGCATGTGTATGCCGGGGCTGAGCACGAGCATCAGGCACAACAACCAAAAGAAATCAAGCTTTAATACATGGAGATAATTAATACTATTGGCAGAAGGAAGACCTCAGTAGCACGGGTGTATGTTAAACCCGGCAAAGGTCAGATCGTTGTAAACGAACGCGAACTGAAAGAATATTTCCCTTCAGAGATTCTGCAAACCACCGTGAAGCAAGCCTTCGCCCTCTCAAAAACTGAAGGCAGCTACGATGTAAATGTAAACGTAGAAGGTGGCGGTTCTAAAGGGCAGGCCGAAGCTATCCGTTTGGGCATAGCACGCGCCTTGGTAAAAATCAACACTGAAAACCGTCCTGCGTTAAAGAAAGAAGGCATTCTCACGCGCGATTCCCGCATGGTAGAGCGGAAAAAGCCGGGCAGAAAGAAAGCAAGAAGAAGATTCCAGTTTAGCAAGCGTTAATAGAACAAACATGGCAGAGCAATTGACTGTACAACAATTAATAGATGCAGGTGTGCACTTTGGCCACCTCACCCGCAAGTGGAACCCCCGGATGGCAGAGTACATCTACATGGAAAACAACGGCATCCACCTGATAGACTTGAACAAGACAGTAAAATGTCTTGATGAAGCGGTTTACGCAATAAAAAATATTGTTCGCTCGGGGCGCAAAATCATGTTTGTTGCCACCAAAAAACAAGCTAAAGACATCGTGGTGCAGGAAGCTACCCGCCTCAATATGCCTTACGTTACAGAGCGTTGGCTGGGTGGCATGCTTACCAATTTTGCCACGATCCGCAAATCGCTGAAAAAGCTTTCTCAGATTGAAAAAATGATGAAAGACGATTCGTTCGAGAACATAACCAAGAAAGAAAAATTGATGCTGTCGCGCGAAAAAGCAAAGCTTCAAAAGCAATTAGGCGGTATTTCAGACTTAAACCGTTTGCCCGCTGCCCTGTTTGTTATTGACGTGAAGCGCGAACACATTGCCGTAGCTGAAGCTCAAAAATTGAATATTCCGGTTTTTGCCTTGGTGGATACCAATTCTGATCCTTCAGATATTGACTTCCCCATTCCCGGTAACGATGATGCCTTCAAATCAATCTCCATCATTACCAACCATATTGGCAAGTCCATCGAAGAAGCATTGATGGAGCGCAAAAAGGACAAGGAAGAAGCAGGCCAAAAGAAAGAGGAAGAAGAAAAAAGAAAACTTGACGAAACCGTAGAGGAAACAAGATAATCGTTGATTGGCATTAGCCGACCAGCCGGTGTTCGGCCTCGGCCAGAGAACATCGGCTCATCCAGCCGATGTTTTTTTATGAAATGTAACTACTAAAAAATAATAACTATGATTACAGCACAAGATGTAAATAAGCTCCGCACCATGACCGGTGCCGGTATGATGGATTGCAAAAAAGCATTGACCGAAGCCAATGGCGATTTCGAAAAAGCCATTGAGATATTGAGAAAAAAAGGACAAAAAGTTTCTGCCAGCCGTTCAGACAAAGATGCCAAAGAAGGGTCGGTATTTATTAAGGTTTCTGACAACAAGAAAGAAGCCGTTCTGATCGCCCTCAACTGCGAAACGGATTTCGTGGCAAAAAACGAAGAGTTTCAAAACCTCGGCAAACTTATCGCAGAAACTGCATTTGCCAAGAAGCCCGCTGATAAAGATGCTCTGCTGAATGAGAAAGCGGGCAACCTGACAATCAATGAAAAAATAACTGAGTTGGTGGGCAAAATTGGTGAGAAGCTGGAGATTTCATCATTCGTCCACATGACAGGCGAAGCAGTTGTACCCTACATACATGCCGGCAGCAAATTGGGCGTACTCGTATCGTTAAAAGGCGTAAACGGAAAAGATGTTACCGATGCCGGCAAAGATGTGGGCATGCAGATAGCCGCCATGAACCCCGTGGCAGTAGATGAAACTACAGTAGATAAAACCGTGATCGAAAAAGAACTGGAAATTGCCAAAGCGCAGATTTTGGCCGAAGGGAAACCCGCCAACATGGTAGAAAAAATTGCGCAAGGCAAGCTGCAAAAATTCTTCAAAGACAATACGTTGGTACATCAGACCTTTGTAAAAGATAATTCTAAAACCGTAGCCCAATACTTAGACAGTATCTCAAAAGGACTTTCGGTAGCTGAGTTTAAGCGCATCAGCATCGGATAGTATTTATCAATAAGGCTTAAAAAAGAAATGGTGTGGTCTCAACAGATTACACCATTTTTTATGTTCAGATAAAAATAAGATTAAATCATTGACTGAAGATTTCAATATTTCACAGAACTGACAACATCGCGAATGTTATTTGCGTACATTCGTTTTACTAAAAAAAAACAATATGAAAACATTTGCAAGAATTTTGTCGGTGGCGCTGATTTGTGCGCTGGCCGGCTCAGTGGCTATCGCCCAGACTCCTCAAAAAGAAAAACCAAAAAAAGAAGAGAAAAAGGAGAACAAAGAAAAGCACGAACACAAGAAAGAAAGCAAGGAGAAAGAGAAGCCCAAAAAGAAAGACTGAGCAAAATAAAAAGACCGCTTCCCAGCGGTTTTTTTATGCCTGATTAATTCTGTTTTGATTCTTTTCCTCTCATCACAAAATTACTGTCATCCCTCATTCTCGATAAAATATTCCTATCTTGCAACCGTTTTCGGTCAGGATTTATAATCTGAAAAACATGGAGTCGAGTTATCGGCCAACCGCAAAAAATCACTCATCAAATTAACCAGCAAAATACAATGGCATACATTGAACCTGCTCCCCTGAGTACCAAAGAAAATCCATTTGAAGCAATGATGACACGCTTCCAAACAGCCTCTCAACTTTTGGGTTTGGAGGAAGAAGTGTACAACGTATTAAAGACACCGGCCAAGCAAGTGATTGTTTCATTGCCGGTAACCATGGACGATGGCAGCATTAAAGTTTTTGAAGGCTACCGGGTTATCCATTCAACTATCTTAGGTCCTTCAAAAGGCGGAATCCGTTTTGATACCCATGTTAACTTAGACGAAGTAAAGGCACTGGCCGCTTGGATGACCTGGAAGTGTGCCGTAGTAGATATTCCTTATGGAGGCGCAAAAGGTGGTGTTACCTGCAACCCCCGCGAAATGTCGGCCGGAGAAATTGAGCGGCTCATGCGTGCTTACACACAAGCCATGCAAGACGTATTTGGCCCCGATCAGGATATACCAGCTCCAGACATGGGCACTGGCCCGCGAGAAATGGCCTGGTTGATGGATCAATATTCGCGTAACAAAGGGATGACCGTAGCTGCGGTAGTTACCGGCAAGCCCATCGTAATGGGCGGCTCGCTGGGGCGAACGGAGGCTACCGGCCGTGGTGTAATGGTGTCGGCTTTGGCTGCCATGGAAAAACTGAAAATCAACCCCTACAAAGCTACCTGTGCTGTGCAGGGATTTGGCAACGTGGGCTCATGGGCAGCGCGTTTGCTGCACGAACGTGGATTGAAAGTACAAGCCATCAGCGATTTGGCGGGCGCATTCTACAATGAAAACGGCATTGACATCGAAGCGGCCGTAAAATACCGAGACAATAACAAAGGATCGCTGGAAGGCTTTGCACAAGCCGAAAAAGTTTCCAGCATCGATATTCTGACTATGCCCGTAGATGTGCTGGTGCCGGCAGCCACGGAAGATGTTATTACGGCAGCTAATGCCGGAAAAATCCAGGCTAAACTCATTGTAGAAGGTGCCAATGGCCCTACGTCATCCAAAGCTGACTCAATCATTTACGAAAAAGGCATCAGCGTAGTGCCCGATATTCTGGCTAATGCCGGTGGGGTAACGGTATCGTATTTTGAGTGGGTGCAAAACCGGTTGGGCTATAAATGGACGGCCGAGCGGGTAAACCGCAGAAGCGACCGGATCATGAAAGACGCATTCGACAATGTGTACAAAACAGCTACCCAATACAAAGTTTCTTTGCGCATTGCCGCTTACATGGTGGCCATTGACAAAGTAGCCAAGACCTATAAATACAGGGGCGGGTATTAAAATTTAAGATTACAGATTGGTTTGAATCTGTAACTTGCATCGGTAATCCTTATCCGACATGACTATTCATAAAGAAGGCCGCACGCTCCTTTTCATCTTACTGATTATACTGGTTGGTGTGGTGTGGTGTGCCGATTATTTTTTTTCGGGATCAATAATCCGCAATATCGTTATTGTTGTGGCTATTGTTTTTTATTTAATCATTCTTCAATTTTTCCGGAATCCTATATTTAAAATTCCGGTTAACGAAAAATACGTGCTTGCCCCGGCTGATGGCAAAGTGGTGGTGATCGAGGAAACAGAGGAAACGGAATATTTAAAATCAAAAAGGAAGCAAATTTCCATCTTCATGTCGCCCGTAAACGTGCATGTAAACCGCATGCCTGTAGCCGGTGTGATTTCATACAGTAAATATCATCCCGGAAAATATTTGGTAGCGTGGCATCCTAAGTCGAGCACAGAAAATGAGCGCACCACTATTGTTGTTAAAATGAAAAACGGAACGGAAGTGTTGTTCCGCCAAATTGCAGGTGCTCTGGCCCGCAGAATCAAATGGTATGTAAAAGAAGGCCAGCCTTTGCAACAAGGCGAGGAGTTTGGGTTTATTAAATTCGGATCGCGGGTAGATATTTTCTTGCCATTAGATACCAAGGTGTTGGTTACTGTTGGCGATACTACCAAAGGTGGGCGTACACCTATTGCGGAGTTAGCTTAACTGGTGCAGAGAGCTTCCCCTCCTTAAATCCAAAAATAAATTCGTAAACCATCATCAGGTATATTAATACCGGTGCCATTGCTTTTACCGAAAACACATCAAAATAATTATCCTGGATATAAT
Source organism: Bacteroidota bacterium (assembly GCA_018267215.1). Taxonomy (GTDB): domain Bacteria; phylum Bacteroidota; class Bacteroidia; order Cytophagales; family Cyclobacteriaceae; genus ELB16-189. Next base: position 304,340 of record JAFDYX010000024.1, on the reverse strand, counting down.
CAGGGAAAATATCTGTGGTGGAGAGTGATGTGAATACCAACGCAAAAATTGCCAGTATCATTTTCCATTTTTCGTCAAGCGATGAAGAAACATACCACAAACCAATTCCCGTCATAGCAATAATAAATGTGGGCGACTCCGCCTTGTGGTTAAATACAATTACCCATACTAGTATGGAAGACAAGACCATCAGCCGATAGCGCAGCAAATTGAATACTTTTATGCGCAAGAGAGGAATGACGAAACAAATCAGCCCGACCAGCAGTGCTGCATTTTTTGAAATGGTGATACCTCCGAGCCACACTTGCAAAGCGCCCACCAGCGAAAGAGAATTGGGAACAAAATCTCGCTGCAACGCGCCCCACCAACTTTGATAGCAGCTTATCAATTGCTGAAAGTCAATTAACAACAATGGCAACGCACCTAGCACCATGACGCTAACAATAGAATAAACTACCATTTTCCAACGCTGCGGATACAGCAGGCATAGGGCAAAAGCAAAAATTCCGAATACTTTCACATAAGCCGTCAGCGCTATACAAAGGCAAGCCCATCCAAATTTTCCTTTCTCCATGAAAGCAAAAGCCAACACCATCAGCCCGGCAATTAGCCCATTGCTCTGGGCATTTTGTAAGCTCGTGAGCAACTCCACTAATACAAACAAGAGGATGAATATTTTTTGTCGCGTGTTTAACATCAGCATGTGCAATCCCCAAAAAACAGCCATCGCGTTCAGCACATTCCAGATTAAAAGTCCTAGACCATCAGGCAAAAATGAAAAAGTCCCAAAAATAAATGCGTAAGTAGGGCTGTATTTGTAGAGGTCATAATATTCGGCAGGGTATTCAGTGTATAAGTCAGCGCCATCCTTCAGATGAAAAAATGATTGTTTGAAAATCAGGTAATTATTGTAGTGTGTATAAATAGCCGGAGAGTTGCCAAAAGTTTTCTTGCCTCCGTAATACTCTTGCAGCGTAGCCACAATAGCTGCTAAAAGAAAAACAGCCAGCACTAGGTACTTTCGGCCTAAAAAAAATTCTTTGATCGTTTTATACATCGTTATGGTGCAAAAATGATATTTTTAATGTTTAAAATCTACTTCGTGAGCAATGCATTGGTCATTATTCCCACCTACAATGAAAAAGAAAACATTGTAGCCATCATCCGGGCGGTAATGGAGCAACCCAAAGATTTTCATTTGCTGATCATAGATGACCATTCGCCTGACGGAACCGGGGCATTAATTAAAGAGCAACAAAAAATTTTCAATACTCCGAAAGAAAGTAAACTCCACCTGATTGAACGAGCTGGTAAACTCGGGCTTGGCACGGCTTACATTGAAGGTTTTCGGTTTGCCCTGAGCCATGGATATGAGTTTGTGCTGGAGATGGACGCAGATTTTTCTCACGACCCACGCGACCTGAACAGGCTTTATCTTGCGTGCGCAGAAAATAATTTTGATCTGGCCGTAGGCTCGCGTTACTCGTCTGGTGTAAACGTGGTAAACTGGCCTATGAAGCGTGTGCTCCTCTCCTACTTTGCCAGCCGCTACGTGCGGATCATTACCGGCATCCCTATTCACGATACTACAGCCGGTTTTGTCTGCTACCGCAAATCTGTTTTAGAGAAAATTCCGTTGGATAAAATTAAATTTGTGGGCTATGCTTTTCAAATTGAAATGAAATTCCTTGCCTGGAAATATGGGTTTAAAATTACCGAGGTGCCCATCATCTTCACCGACCGCACACTGGGGCAATCAAAAATGTCGGTGGGAATTTTTAAAGAAGGTTTTCTGGGTGTCATTCAGATGGAAGTACGCAGTTGGTTTAAGAAGTTCAGATAAATCAATCGAACTTTATTGCCTGCACGGGCTGTATCCTCGAAATAAATCGGACGGGGAGAAACAACACCAAAGAAACCACTACAAAAACAATCAAGTTCAGTGTAACGATGGTAAACCAACTCCACTCGATCGGCACGTAGCTCATATAATAATCGTGAGGGTTGAGCTTGATCCAATGAAAATGATATTGTAAAAAACAAAAGCCCAGGCCTATCGCATTGCCGTACAGCAAGCCTCTGGCTATTAAATTCATGCCGCTATAAATAAACACCGAGCGAACCAGCTTATTCTGTGCGCCCATGGCTTTGAGTTGCCCGACCATAGGAATGCGCTCCATCACTAAGATAAGTATAACAGAAACCATGTTCACACTGATGACAATCAGAATGATGCCCAGTAAGATGTGTACTTGCCGTTTCACTAAATCGAGCCACTCAAATACCTGAATGTACTTGTCGCGTACAGTGTCAATGTTAAGATCATAATCCATGGCCTCGCCAATCTGGCGTTGTGCTTCATCGAGGGCAGCCCGGTCGTGATCAAATTTGTAATTCCAGATAGCCGAAATTGTTTTGGTGAATTTATTTTTCTCATCTGCATTATCAAGGATGTGTTCGTGTATGGCGATGGAATAATTGGCCAATTCTGTTTTCCATAACTGAAAGTCTGAATAATGGTTTAAGTCAATCTGCACTTCCAGCCCACCGGCTTCGTCAGGTTTCCAGTTATTCAATTGCTGCACCAGGCGAATGTCGCCCATCACCACTTTGCTATCAAAGTAATCCGACAAGTTGGTTTCATAGATACCCACAATTTTCAGTTTCCGGTAACGGGGTGGGTTTTGAAAAAAATGAAGGATAATGGCATCACCTACCCGGGCATTGATTTTGTTGGCAATAATCCGGCTGATAACAATTTCATGCGAATACCCTGAATCCGGAAAGGCAATAAATCTGCCCTCAACTAAATTCTCATCGAATGATTTTTTGTCAAAACTTTTTCCTACTCCTTTAAAAACAATACCCAGCACTTCAGCATTGGTTTTTATCAGCCCTGCTTTATGACTATACTCCTGCACGTGCCTGATGAATGGAAAATGTTCAGGGTGTTTATACAAATCAATCTGATAGTCAAAAGGCTGTTCGGCCACTGCGTTATTCATCGTAAACTTGGTGATCAGCAGGTGATGGCTAAAGCTGTACATTTTTTCTTTTACGCCCGTCTGAAATCCTTGCATAATCAAAAAAGAAACGATGGCTGCCGCCAAGCCAATGGCTATGGTAGCAACGGCCACTTTATGGATCGTGGCCGAAAAGCTGCCGGGCAGGGCTGTGCGTATTCTTTTGGAAAGGAAATAGGAAATGTTCAAACGTGATGCGTTACCTTGCAAAATAATGAAAATGCACCAAATGAAATTCAAAAAATATTCGTGGCTGTTTACCCTCCTGCTAGTTTGCCTGATGTGGCCTAGCACTTACGCACAAAAAATTATTATGGGCGATGAGCAAATGGATGTATTGCTTCCTCTTATATCCGGCAAAAACATAGCGCTGATGGTGAACCAGACTTCTGTAATCGGGCGGGTGCATTTGGTTGATTCGCTCCTTCATGCAAATGTTCGTATCAAAAAAATATTTTCTGCCGAACATGGCTTTCGCGGAACGGCAGATGCCGGAGAAACCGTCAATAATTCCATTGATCAGGCCACGGGCATTCCGGTCGTTTCCTTGTATGGAAAAAATAAAAAGCCAACTGCTGAAGATTTAAAAGATGTGGACATCGTGATTTTTGATATTCAGGATGTAGGCACACGTTTTTTTACTTACATCAGCTCCATGCATTATTTAATGGAAGGATGTGCCGAGAACGGAAAAAAGATGATCATCCTCGACAGACCCAACCCCAATGGCCATTATGTTGACGGCCCTGTGCTCGACCTCTCCTTAAAATCATTTGTGGGTATGCACCCGATCCCTATCGTGCATGGACTAACGATCGGTGAGTTGGGCCGGATGATCAATGGTGAGGGCTGGCTTCCGGAAGGAAAAAAATGCGACCTGACTATTGTACCGATGAAAAATTATAATCACCAAAAAAAATATTCTCTGCCCATCAAGCCCTCGCCTAATTTACCCAACGATCACGCCATTGCGTTGTATCCTTCTCTTTGTCTTTTTGAAGGAACTGTATTGAGTGTAGGCCGGGGTACAAAAATTCCATTTGAAGCACTGGGAAGCCCCGAACTAAAAAACCAACCTTTTCAGTTTAAACCTGAGAATATTGAAGGAATGGCCAAGAGCCCGATGTATCAGGACAAAATATGTTATGGTGTTGACTTGCGCAACGAGCAGCCCGGCAACCTGATCGAACTGAAATATTTATTGAATATGTACAAAGTCTATCCTGACAAAGAAAAGTTTTTTAACAACTACTTTAACACACTGGCCGGAAACAAACTGTTGAAGGAGCAAATCAAGCAGGGCATAGATGAGGACACCATCCGGGCAAGTTGGAAGAAGGGGTTAGATGCTTACAAAAAAATCAGGAAGAAGTATTTGTTATATCCATGACTAAATCAGAAAAAGTTTCGGATATATTAAGCATCCTCGATCGGCATTTTCCTGACCCTGAAGTGCCGCTTCACCACCACGATGCGTACTCACTTTTGATTTCTGTTTTGCTCTCTGCCCAATGCACTGATGAACGTGTCAATAAGGTTACACCTCATCTTTTCAAGATGGCCGACAATCCTTACGATATGATGAAATTGTCCGTAGAAGAAATACGCGAGATCATCAAACCCTGCGGGCTGTCGCCCATGAAATCTAAGGGGATCGCTGGGCTCTCTAAAATCTTAGTAGAAAAACATCATGGCCAAGTGCCTCACACCTTCGAAGAATTGGAAGCGCTTCCTGCCGTAGGCCACAAAACAGCATCGGTGGTGATGACACAATGGTTTGGTGTGCCTGCTTTTCCGGTGGACACCCACATTCACCGGCTTGCTTACCGGTGGAGCCTATCGAACGGCAAAAATGTAGAGCAAACTGAAAAAGATTTGAAGCGGTTAATCCCGGAAGAAAAATGGAATAAAGTACACCTTCAAATCATTTACTTCGGAAGAAGTTTCTGCCCCGCCCGTGGGCATCGGTGGACAGAGTGCCCCATCTGCAAAAAATATATGAGAAAAGAATTGAGAGACTGATGGGGCAACATCAGCCATACCAATGTATTTATGCAATGCCGTAAATTGAAACTTTAACTTTCAATTTACGGGGTTAGTTATTATCTTTGTTATGTGATTACAAGAAATAAAGAAAAAGAAATAAATGAATACATTCGGTATTTTCCTGTCGTGGGCATCGTGGGACCAAGGCAATGCGGCAAATCGACTGTTGCCCACCATATTGCAAATAAGGTAAAGAATACTATTTATTTAGATTTGGAAAGTCCGAGTGATCGTGCACGCCTCAGTGATCCTGTTCTGTTTTTTTCCGAGCATAAAGAGAGCCTCATTTGTCTTGACGAAATTCAGTTTATGCCAGAACTATTTCAAGTGATGCGGGGCGTAGTAGACCAAAATAAAAAAAATGGACAATTTTTATTGTTGGGTTCGGCTTCACCTGATCTGCTCCGGCAATCTTCTGAAACATTAGCCGGTCGAATTGTCTATTTAGAATTAACTCCATTTGCCTTGGGCGAGCTAAAAAAATCAGATCGGCTAACCATTAATCGGCTCTGGATGCGTGGCGGCTTCCCTCGTAGCTACTTAGCCCCTAAAGAAGAGGTCAGCATGATATGGCGAAAGAATTTCGTGCGCACATTTTTAGAGCGTGATCTCTCCAATTTTGGAATAGGAGTATCACCCGAAAACATGCGCAAATTTTGGATGATGTGCGCCCATCTGCATGGACAATCGCTCAACCTATCTAATTTAGGTAACTCACTCAGTGTAAGCCATACCTCGGTGAAAAATTACATTGGGGTGCTCTCGGGCACCTTCATGCTCAAAGTATTGGAACCCTATCAAGCCAATATAGAAAAGAGGCTTAAAAAAACTCCCAAAATTTACATTTCCGACACGGGCTTGCTGCATGCGTTATTGAACATCAATAACCTAAGCGAACTGCTCTCACATCCGGTGGCCGGTTTTTCTTGGGAAGGATTTGTACTCAGTCAATTAACCAATACTCTTTCAGGTTGGGAATTTTATTATCTGGGGACAGCCGACCAAGCAGAGATTGATTTTATTTTAAAAAAAGGAAAGCACACTATTGCCATTGAGTGTAAATTGTCGAAGTCGCCTGTGATGAGCCGAGGTTTCTTTACCTTAATTAACAATTTGAAAATTAAAGAGGCTTATGTTGTTTGTCCGATTGAAGGTCGCTTTCCATTGAAAAAAAATATTGATGCTATCGGCTTAGAAAAACTATTGGAAAAACTGAAAGGCTACAAATGAAATTAAAAATCATTTTTATGGGCACACCTGAATTTGCCGCGCCCAGCTTAGAGGCTTTGGTTGAAAATAAATTTAATGTGGTGGCGGTGGTTACCGCGCCTGATAAACCACAAGGTCGCGGCCAAAAACTAACGGCCTCGCCTGTGAAAGCGTGTGCCTTGAAATATCACATCCCGGTTCTTCAACCTACTAACCTGAAAGCGCCAGAGTTTATTGAAGAACTAAAAACCTACAACGCTAACTTACAGATAGTGGTAGCCTTCCGCATGTTGCCCGAAGTGGTCTGGTCAATGCCGGCTTTGGGCACGTTCAATCTTCATGCTTCCCTGTTGCCCAACTATCGGGGCGCTGCGCCTATCAACTGGGCAATCATCAACGGAGAAAAAGAAACTGGTGTAACTACGTTTTTTTTAAAACATGAAATTGATACCGGCAGCATCATCTTTCAGGAAAAAGAAAACATCCTTTCGGATGACGATGCAGGAAGTTTATACCAACGGCTTATGGACAAAGGCTCGGAACTTGTAGTCAAAACCGTGAAAGCCATTGAAAGCGAAAATTATCAGCCCATTCCTCAACCGGAAAGTACCCACATCAAACATGCACCTAAAATTTTTAAGGAGACATGCGAAGTAAACTGGAATCAATCTTCTGAAGCCATCCGAAATTTCGTGCGCGGGTTAAGTCCCTATCCGGCTGCATGGGCAAAGCTGAATGGAAAAGTTTTTAAACTATTTAATATTAAGTCCACTGTCGACCGACCGCTGTCAACAGTGGACTATGGGCAAGTTGTAACCGATAACAAGACCTTCCTGCATGTTAAGACACAGGATGGCTATATCTCCATTCTCGAGTTTCAGCCCGAAGGAAAAAAGCGAATGACGGTTGAAGAGTTTTTCAGAGGCAACAAAATTTGATTAATCAATAAACAAATGGATCAACAAACGCCTGAAGTTGTCATCGCTTGTCGAGTATCTATCTGCAATTCGCTAAACCTTCACTGTCTTCCACTTGCCTCCTCTGAACAGTAAAATCCCAGCCACGGCAATGGCCGATTCGGCAATGGCGATAGCCGCATAAACACCGCTGGGGCCAAGCTTTAATACGATGGCAAGCCAATAAGCTAACGGAATCTGAAAGCACCAAAACCCAAACAGGTTTAGCAGTGTAGGTGTTTTAGTGTCGCCCGCACCATTAAAGGATTGTGTGATCACCATGCCATAGCCATAAAATAAATAACCGAAGGCCACTATCTGCAAACATTGCGTTCCATATTCAATCACCGATTCGTCTGAAGTAAAAAAACGCAAGATGGGTGACGAGAAAAATAAAAACACAATCATCACCAGCCCGAGAAAAACCATATTGTAGAGCCCTGTTTTCCAAACCGATTTTTCAGCGCGGTCGGGTTGGTTGGCACCCAGGTTTTGCCCTACCAATGTAGCCGCTGCATTGGCCATGCCCCACGAAGGGAGTATCGTAAACACGATCACCCGCAAGGCGATGGTATAGCCCGCTATGGCTGCGCTGCCAAAGTAGGCGATGATGCGTGCTAAAAAAACCCAGCTTGCAGATGAAATCAAAAATTGACCGGTACCTCCGGCCGATACTTCTATCACCTGCTTGATGATTTTCCAATCTATTTTAAAATTTTGTGCTGACATCTTCACAATGCTCTTATCTGAAAATAAGTAATACAACTGAATGAGTACGCCTATCCCCCGGCCGATGTTTGTAGAAATAGCAGCTCCTTCCACCCCAAACGCAGGGATGGGACCCAAGCCGAAAATCAAAATCGGATCCAGCACCATGTTAAACAAGTTGGCAATCCACAACACGCGCATGGCAATGGCCGCATTGCCCGCCCCGCGAAAAATGCCGTTGATTAGAAACAGCATCATGATGGTGATGTTGCCTGTCAGCATCCAAAAAGTAAACCCGGAGCCTGCGGCAACAACTTGCTCCGATGCGCCCATCAGCCGCAGCAGCGTGTCGTGAAAGAATATTCCTGTCAGTGAAATGAGAAATGAAAAAACAACACCCACCAAAATAGCTTGCACCCCCGCCACAGCCGCAGCCGCATGGTCTTTCTCGCCCACTCTTCGGGCCACCAAAGCAGTGGCACCCATGCTGATGCCCCACGCAATGGAATATACAATGGCCAACAACGACTCCGTCAGGCCGATAACCGCCACCGCATCGCTGTTGTTTAAGCGACTGACAAAAAATATATCTACCACAGCAAACACCGACTCCATGGCCATCTCTAAAATCATGGGCACGGACAAAAGAAAAATAGCGCGATTGATACTTCCTTCGGTGAAGTTTTGTTCTTCACCTTTTACCGCCTTCACGAATAATTGAATGAAGGATTTGATACGAGAAAAAATAGACATGATTGAAACTGAGTTGAAGTAAAAAATGTGAAACAGTGTCCTTTAGTTTTGGGCTAAAGGCAATGCCGATTGTCTCTGAGATCAACCGGAAATTAAAACATCAGTTTCATAGGCGTTAAGAAAACGAAACCAAAAGTAATGTTTTTTGCTTCATTGCCCAAGCACTACCTTTGTCTGCATTGTTAAACCCACTCGCTTGTTTTACTCGTTTGTAGTTCCCGCCTTCAACCGCCCTGATGAGATTCGCGAACTGTTGGCCAGTTTGGTTCAACTGAATCTTCCCGCCTCTTCTTTCGATGGCTTGGAAGTAATCATTGCAGACGGCAGCCCCGATGAAATACTGGTAAGCGTTATTGCGGAATTTAAAAACCAACTTCGCATTGAGCATATCCATCGGCCAAAATTGGCGATCAGCCCCTCGCGGAACTTAGGAGCTGAGGTAGCCAAAGGCGATTATGTCATCTTTCTCGACTCCGATGTAATCTTGCCGGCAGATTACTTGATTCATCTTCATGCTTCGTTGCAGAAAAATCCGGCAGATGCTTTTGGTGGCCCCGATGCCGCCCATGGTTCTTTCTCTTCCGTTCAAAAGGCCATCAATTTTGCTATGACATCATACTTAACAACGGGAGGCATTCGCGGAGGCAAAAAACAACTGCACGCCTACAACCCTCGCGGCTTCAACATGGGTATAAAAAAAGAAATTTTTAAAAAGATGAATGGCTTTTCTCCGCTCACGTGCGGAGAAGACATTGAGCTGAGCATCCGCATATTGGAAGCAGGATATTCCGTGCAGTTGATACCTGAGGCATTTGTTTACCACAAGCGGAGGTCAACCTTCAAAAGTTTTTTCAGGCAAGTGTTCCGCTTTGGCGCAGCCCGCATCAATATTTACTACCATCACCGGAAGGAGTTGAAACTCACCCATTTTTTTCCGAGCGCATTTTTAATTTTTCTGATTGCCGGAGTGATCGGATCATTATTCAGCAAACTTATTTTTACAACCTTCCTGCCACTGACCGGAGTGTATTACGCAGCCATTTTTATTTTGTCATCGCTCAAAGAAAAAAGTATAGAAGTGGGGTTGTTAAGTTTGGTTGCTTCCACGTGCCAACTGTGCGGCTATGGCTCCGGCTTTCTGACCAATGGCTTCGAAGTATTTGTAAAAGGAAATAAAAATGGATTGGGCTTGGGAGCGAGTAAGTGATGATGTGCTGAAAAGATGCGCGTGAAATAGGTGTATATTTAAGTGTTGTGCGTCATGCCTCGGGACAGAGATCTCAACTAAAAAAGTGACGAAAAATCCTTAAATTGTGAAGTGAAAAAACGGCAAAAAACACACCTTGACTTTGAGATAGATTCGTTGACAAATTCCATTGTTAACACTTTCACGGGCGACAGTTTCGAGACCGACATAACAAGATTTACGAAGACCGACTTAAAAGTTGTGACAAAGAAGAAGGGATGGTCTTTTAACTGGACGCAGGAACTAAAAGAAAACGACCGCGAAGTATATAAGCTGACAATCATTAATAATCCGACAATAATTCAGGGGCTAATCAGTTTTACTGTACGAGCTGACAATGTATTCATACACCTAGTTGAAAGTGCACCTTTCAATATTGGACAAAATAAAATCTACGAAGGAGTTCCGGGGAATTTAGTAGCGTTCGCTTGCAAGACCTCATTTCGAAATAACCTTCAAGGTTACGTTTCCTTCTTCTCCAAGACAAAATTAATTGATCACTACATAAAAAGCCTAGGTGCTTACCATTTCGGTGGACATCTAATGGTAATAATGACTGAATCAGCACAAACATTAGTTGATAAATATTTTAAAGAATAACGCTATGGGACTAATTAGAGAACCTGAAGGAGTTGACTTTGTGGTTAACAGCAGACCTTTGACAAAGAAAGAACAAGAGGCTTTAAGTAAATTCATTAAAGCAGACAAGGAAAAAAGACTTAAAAGATTTTTGTCTAAGAAACAGGTGACTATGAGGAGAACCACAAGTAAAAGTAATACACGGACAAAAGCAAAAGTGAGCTGATGCGGCACTACACGCAACAGTGTGTTTATACCAGCTGCGAGTGACGTGTTAATTTGAAGTTCTTTTTTATAAATCATTTCATCCACTTTATAAATCATTTCATCCACGGGGACAGCACGCAGCTTCGAAAATCGCAGCCGTCATAAACACGGGGCATTAGTAAACAGCCTAACAGACGACACGAAACAAAAACGAACTGACGAATAAAAGAAAATATGATTCCAGACTATCAAACCTTAATGCTTCCTTTACTCAAACTTGTTGCTGACGGACAAGAACATAAATACAGGAACTTGATTGAGAGTTTGGCAATCGAATTTCAAGTTACGGAGAAAGAGAGAAAGGAACTTTTGGCAAGTGGCAACCAAGCAATTTTTGACAATCGAGTTGGCTGGGCAAAAACTTACCTTAAAAAAGCAGGGCTTCTTGACTCTCCAAAACGTGCAACTTTTGTAATTACAGATCTTGGTAGACAGACTTTAGATAAAAATCCTGACCGAATTGATGCAAAATATTTAAGACAGTTTCCTGCGTTTTTAGAATTTCAGAACGCTTCAAGAAACAATAGTGAAACTGAAGATGATGAAACTGCCATTATTGATAATAACGAGCAGACACCTGAAGAGAGTTTAGATAAAGTATATCAGCGAATAAGAAAATCTTTGGCATCTGAACTGCTTAACAAAGTTGTTGACCTCTCTCCTGCTTTTTTCGAGCGACTTGTAGTTGAACTTTTAGTAAAAATGGGGTATGGTGGTTCAATCAAAGACGCAGGAAAAGCAATGGGTAAAAGTGGTGACGAAGGAATTGATGGAACAATAAAAGAAGACAAACTTGGGCTTGACATTATTTACATTCAAGCCAAGCGTTGGAAACTAGGAAACGTTGTTGGACGACCGGAACTTCAAAAATTCGTTGGTGCACTTGCTGGGCAAGGAGCCAAAAAAGGGATTTTTATAACAACATCAAACTTTACTAAAGAAGCATTGGACTATACACCAAAAAATGAAACAAAAATTGTACTCATTAGCGGTGAACAATTAGCTCAACTAATGATTGACTACAATCTTGGTTGTACTACCCAACAGATTTATGAACTTAAAAAAATTGACAACGATTATTTTGGAGAAGATTAAAACATACGAATAAACAGAAGGCCGACCCGCTAACAGGCAGTTTGGCAAAATGGCAGGGTCAGTGCTAAATTCAACAGTAATTCTTCGATTGAACTTTAATGCAAAATTGAACTGTGTAGTTTAATTTACAGATCCAGTAGAATTACAAATCACCAAAACTACTTAATGCGGTCATCATACGTAGCGCCCATGGAAGTATGATGGCCACGCAGCCTGCGCATCACTTCTTTTTTGATGACGTTGAATACGATCATGTGGATGTCTTCGGCTACTTCCATATCCATGGCCACGGAGTGAATTGAAATATCTGCCAACGCTTTTATTTTTCCGCCTGTGTAGCCGCAAAAGGCAATGGTCTGCACGCCCTGGTCTTTGGCATACTGCATGGCCTTCACCACATTGGCCGAGTTGCCCGAGCCTGAGATACCCACCACCACATCGCCCGGCTTGATAAAATTTTTCAGTTGTTCCACAAAAATATCATCGTACGAAATGTCGTTGGCAATGGCCATCAGTGCCGGAAGGTTGTCCACCAAACTCATCACGCGAAAGCGTTTCTCCAATCCAAACGATGCGCCCTTCACCAAATCACCGGTGGCATGGGTGGCCGAAGCCGCGCTGCCTCCGTTGCCAAAAATATAAATGGTGCTGCCCGCGTGGTAGGCCTTCATAAACGCCTCAATTACTTTTTCAATTTGGGTGCGGTCGAGGCTGTCAACGGTATCTTTCACCAATGAAAGATATTGTTCTATGGTGTGGCGTGTTTCACTCATCTGAAATGTGTATTAATTTGGTTCCTTCCTCATCAAACGTAAAATCAAACTTACGAAACGGTTTCAATGCGGCAATCAGTTTTTCTTGTTGCTGTTGCGGGCAGTAGAACAACAAAAAACCTCCACCGCCTGCGCCCAGCAGCTTGCCGCCCATCGCGCCATTTTTCATGGCCACGTCATAAGCATTTTCGATGCCCGGGTTGGTGATGCCCGAGGCCAGCGTTTTTTTTAAAATCCAATTTTCATGAAGGATTTTTCCAAAGTCGTCCAGCCGTTCGTGGGCGAGGGCGTTTTTCATGTCGTGCACTAAGCCTACCATCTGCTTCAGCGACTTAAATTTTTCTTCGTGTGTGTTGTTTTTATTTTGTTCCTGCAAAATAGCAGATGCACTGCGCTGATCGCCCGTATAAAACATCAGCAAATTTTTTTGCAGTTGGCGGTAAGCGTTTTCATTCATTTGAAGAGGGTCAACCGTAACTTTTCCGTCCGAATGAAATTCGATTACATTCAAGCCGCCCATAGCGGCAGCATACTGGTCTTGCTTGCCAATGGGTTCTTGTAACAATTCTATCTCTACGCGGCAAGCTTCGTGCGCCAGTTGCTCTTTAGAAAAATGATGATGAAAGAGAACGTGAAGGTTGTGCAGCAATCCAACCGTGAATGATGATGAAGAACCCAAGCCCGTACCGGCCGGCACATCGGCAATAGAGCTAAACTCAAGGCCTCCTTTTACTTTAAATTCGTCCAGCACAGCGCGAAGGATAGGATGCTGCAACTCGTGTGTGCCCGTTACGGTTTCTGTTTTAGAATACTTCACCCTGATTTTATCTTCTTCAAAAAATTTATGCGAAGAGATGTACATGTATTTATTGATGGACGTGCTGAGCACCGCACCGGGGTGTTGCTCATAAAAACTGCGAAGGTCTGAGCCTCCGCCAACAAAACTGATACGAAAGGGTGTGCGTGTAATGATCATAACTTTTCTTCCGCTTCTCTCCTTGCGGTGTATTCGGAAGGATTTATTTTAATTTTTCACTCTATAACTATATCGGCAAATTGTTCGTGCCGCTCGATGATGTCATACTCTCCTGCTTTCCGGTTTTGATATAATTTTTCGATGGATTCGGAATCCAATCCCTTCCAACGGTAAAAGTCAGCAAACCGCTTTTTTAACTCAGACGATTTAATCTGTTTAAAAAGACGAAGATCAGAAAGCCTTCTCAATTTCTCATCGGCCAGCGCAACTACGCCTTCGACTAAAACAATCTGTTCATTTTGGTATTGATAGTGGGCAGGTAGCGCCTCCCAACTCGGGTGGTGCGCATAGCCCGGCAGCTCTACCATTTTTTTCTTCAAAATATTTTCTATGTCTGCCACGAGTCTGGGCATTTGAAAACTGTCGAACACGGAAAATGTTTTTCGTTCTTTGCTGTGTAAAATCCAGTCGTCTAAGTTGATCTGCAAAACAGATTGTTTTTCTTTGGTGAAGCGTTTCGTTAGGTACGTGGCCAATGATGATTTTCCTGACCGTGTATTGCCGCCCAGTAAAATTACGAAAGGTTTTTTGCCAGACCTTGTAGTCATCTCTTTTACCTGATCAAACAATTGTTTATAAGGCTCGTCTATGATGAAGTCAACGGCATCCGACAAGTTTCTAAAAAAATAATCCGGCCGCAGCCGGCTGCCCATCATGCCTTTGCCCGTCATCACGCCCACGGTGGTAACACCTGCCCGCTGCCCCGCTTCAATATCGCGCTCGGCATCACCGATAAAATAAGATTCACTCAGATTAATATTAAAATTTTTGGCTGCATCGAGCAGCATGCCCGGCTTGGGTTTGCGGCAGTGGCAGTCAATTTTGTAGTTGGTGCTTTCTCCGGCAAAACCTTTGTCGGGATGATGGGGACAATAATAAATGGCATCCAACTTGGCGTGATCGCGCCCCAACACCGTATCGAGTTTATTATGAATTGCCCGAAGATCATCTTCCGAAATTTTGCCGCGCGCAATGACTGATTGGTTGGTTGCCACGATGGCTAAATAATTAGAATCGTTTATTTTTTTTACGGCACTTCCGGAGTAAGGATAAACGTCCAGTTCGTTAACGCTTGCCACCAGGTGGCTGTCTTCATTCAGTACGCCATCGCGGTCGAGGAAAATTGCTTTTTGTTCTTTTGCCAGATTTTTGGCCTGCACCTTTCCGGAAAGAAAATCTTGGTTTACTTTTTCTAATCGTTCGGGCGTACCCATGTCCTTCAGGTATTCGGTTGTGTTATACCCAAACATGTTGATCCGGTTGACGAGTGTAGGGAAAATATCTTTTCCGAAATCGGCCTTCACTCCTTTTTGTAAAAACGGGAAGATGGCGGGAGAAAAAATACAAACCCCGGCATTGACTAAGTTGCGATAGTAGCGGGTAGCATCGTGAGGTTTAGGATGAAATGCGTTGATCCTTTCTTCTGCATCCATATCCACCAGATCGCTGTCGTGAGGATGGTCGTTGGGGTGCACCACCAACGTGCAATCGCTTTTCTTCGAGGAATGAAATTGTTGCAGCCGGTGGATGTCCATGTCGGCCATCACATCTCCGTAGAGCAGCAAAAAATCTCCCTTTATTTTATTTTCAATTTCCTTTACACCACCCACCGTTCCCAGCGGTGTCGCTTCTTCGTAATAGCTGATGCCGATACCCCATTTTTCGCCATTTTGAAAAAACGAAATGATGGGTTCTTTCAGATGATTGACCAGCAGGATCACTTCCTTTATGCCATACGATTTCAGCCACTCAATCTGGTGCTGAAGCAAGGGTTTGCCCCCAATGGGCAGCATAGACTTGGGTGTGCCGGCATCTACTGAACGTATTCGGGTACCCTGCCCGCCTGCTAAAATAACTGCCTGCACTTGGTTTTTTTTCGTAAAAATAGAAAGTATGCCGGGATAATCCGAAAGTGCCGAATTTCGCACAGCCTTTTCAAAAAGATTAGCTTTCGACACATTTACTTCTATTCCTTACACCGTGTTTTATAGGAACAATGAGGGTCTGTTTGCATAGAAATTGGAATTTTAGACTATTCTTCGATAAATTTGGTACAACCAACGCATTTTATTACATGATAAAGTTCTACAGTTGCTTAATCGGTTTGGTGGTACTGTCCGGGTATCGTCAGCATGCCAACGCCCAAGAACATATTTTGCCCAAAGGCAATTACTTGGTGGTGGCCGCTTATTTTTCTAACCAAGAAGATTTTGCACAACGCTATGCCGCTAAGCTGAATGAAAGCGGGCGGCACAGCACCATTGGTTTTGATGCAGCCAGAAAATTTTACTACGTGTATGTAGATCAGTACAGCGACTTCAACGAGTCGGTTCAGCAAATGCTGAAGCTGAGAAAAGAAGGACAGTTCGATAATGTGTGGGTGCGGGTAATTAAAGACGGAGCCGAGCCAACAGCAACCACGGCTACCGTAGAAAAGAAAGAAGAACCGGCTGTTAAAACGATACCTGCCTCTACAAATGGCGCGGTAAAAAACGAGCCGGTAAAAACAGAACTTATAAAAAAAGAAGAAGTTAAACCCGAGGAAGTAAAACCTGAGGAGGTGAAGCCTGCCCCTGCCGTAACCGAAGTAGTGCCCAACCCACCTGCCAAGCCTGTTTATGTACCACAGACATTAAAAAATACACAGGTATTTCTAAGCCTTTACAATATGACCAACAAAGAAGTGCTGGATGGCGACATTGAAGTAGTAGATACCGAACGGAGCCGCCTCATCACCAAAGTAAAAGGCAACACCTACATCAGCCTGCCCAACCCGGGTACTAAGAGCGGACAACTCACGCTTATCTCTAATGTGTTCGGATTTCGTAAAGATCAGTTAGAACTCAATTATAAAAATACCGAAGCCGATACCTTAAAACCTTATGTGGCACTGGTAGGAAATTATTATATGGTCAATTTCGGCCTCGCCCGGATTCATAAAGGCGACATCTCTACTTTGTATAATGTATATTTTTATAATGATGCCGCCATCATGTTGCCCGAATCTAAATATCAACTGAACAGTTTACTAAACCTGATGCAAGAAAACCCTAAGCTTAAAATAAAATTGCATGGGCACACCAATGGCAACGGGCATGGTAAAATTATTTACATGGGTCCCAGTAAAGATTTTTTTACTCTTACTAATGATGTAAAAAATGGATCGGGCTCGGCCAAAGAATTGTCTGAGGCACGGGCTAATACGATCCGCGAGTGGCTGATTGCGCAGGGGATAAGCGAAAACCGTGTGGCTGTAAAAGGATGGGGCGGCAGCCGCATGATACACGACAAAAACAGCACACATGCCCGGAAGAATATACGCGTGGATGTAGAGGTGCTGGAAGATTAATCAGCGCTGGATTGTAAAATCTGAAAAATTTTTCAGAGATAATTCTTTCCACTCAACATGATCAACCTTTGCTCGGGCTGAGCCTCGCTTACACCAAGCGATAAAATCTTTTAAATTTTCTTCCATTCCCACTGCCTCAATGTAAACATCTCCATTTTTTTCATTGCGCACGAACCCTTTTATATTCAAACGATCCGCCTGTTCTTTCGTGCTGGCGCGATAATAAACCCCTTGCACCCTGCCTGAAACAGTAATGGATAAGTGCCTAAGCATCTTAAAAAATATAATCCGTACTCAAAAATACTGACTCGCGGTTGCGGATAATTTGGCCAATAATTTTTTTGTTCTCCTCATTGACCTTAGTAGCTACCAACGAGCGGATAGAGAAAGAGCGTAAGGCGTCTGCCACCGACAGCGTTCCTTCTGCCGAATCTTTGCGCCCGTTAAAAGGAAAATTATCAGGACCGCGCTGGCATTGTGCGTTGATATTAATCCGTCCCACTTGGTTGGAGAACGAGTCAATCAGATGGCCAATCATTTTTGAATCCTTTCCGAAAATGCTGAGTTGCTGGCCAAAGCTGGAGTGCAGGATATATTCTATCACTTCCTTTTCTTCTGCAAAAGCACGGATCGGGACGACCGGGCCAAATTGTTCTTCATAATAAATTTTCATTTTATCGTTGACAGGAAAAAGCACTGCCGGGTAAAAAAATGTATTGACGGTAGTTCCTCCCTGCTCATTCATAATTTTAGCGCCATGCTGCACGGCATCGTCAACCAGGCTTTTCAGGTAATCTGTTTTTCCGGGTTCGGGCAAAGGAGTGATGCCTACACCGGCATCCCAAGGCATACCGGGTTTTAATTTTGAAACTGCTTCGCAAAATTTTTTGATGAATTTTTCGCGTATGTCCTGGTGGGCAAAAATAATTTTAATGGCCGTGCACCGCTGCCCGTTAAACGACAGCGAGCCGAGCAAACATTCATTCACGGCATTGTCGAGGTCGGCATCGGGTAAAATAACAGCCAGGTTTTTTGCATCCAATCCCAAAATAGCCCGCAGACGGTGAGACTTCGGGTGTGCTTTCTTTAACTCATTGGCGCCTTTATTCGTGCCGATAAATGCAAACACATCTATCTTTCCGGTTTCCATCATGGCGCCAACTGTGTCGCGGCCGCGGCCATAAATAATGTTAATGACACCGGGCGGGAAGCTGGTTTTAAATGCATCAAGCAAAGGGCGTATCAGCAACACACCATATTTAGCGGGTTTAAAAACTACGGTGTTGCCCATGATAAGCGCGGGAAAAAGCGTGCTGAATGTTTCGTTCAGCGGATAGTTGTACGGCCCCATGCACAGTGCCACACCCAAGGGCACCCGCCTGATCTGCCCCATGATACCTTGCTCTTGCACAAAAGAAGATGACCTTCGGTCTAAATCTTTCAGCGCATTGATCGTGTCCACAATATAATCACAGGTGCGGTCAAATTCTTTTTCAGAATCTTTTTGTGTTTTGCCGATCTCCCACATCAGCAGGTTTACTATCTCCTGCCTTTTTTCTCTCATCTTGCTTACAAATGCTTCTACATGGCCGATGCGCTCGGCAACGGTCATCATCGGCCACTTGCCCACGCCCAGGTTGTAGGCCGACACCGCAGCATCTAATGCCATCAATGCTTCTTTTGATGTCAGCAATGGTGTGCTGCCGATTGTTTTTTGTTTATACTCATTTCCCTGGCGGATAAACACGGGGCTCTGCACAGGACTCATCGGCCCTTGCCATAGATGCATCTCTCCGTTGATCAGGTACTCGCGTTGTTCGTAATCCGAATTTAGTCTTACCGATGCCGGTATGTTCTTTTCTTCGGGGTAGCAGGAAAGTAAATCCATGGGTTTAGGTTAAGTTTTGGGTTGGGGTTTCTAAAATTTTTAAGGCAGAAGAAGTGCCGATACGCGAAGCGCCCGCTGCCAGCAGGGCTTTCGCCTGCTCATAGGTTTTTATACCACCGGAAGCTTTGATCTTTACTGACGAAGGTATTGTTTGTTTAATGAGGCGAATGTGTTCTACCGTTGCCCCTCCGGATGCAAAGCCCGTAGAAGTTTTTACAAAATCAGCGCCTGCATCGGCACACAGTTTGCTGGCAGTCACTATTTCTTCTTCTGACAGAGAAGCTGTTTCAATAATTATTTTTATCAGCTTTTGATGGTCGTGCGCCAGTTTGCAGCACTTGGCTATCTCTATTTTTGTCCACGGCATGCCGGTTTTAAAGGATGACAAATTCCAAACCATATCTACTTCGTCTGCTCCGTTATCTATCGCCCGCTTTATTTCGTCCAGTTTAGTTTCTGTCATGGAATAGCCTAACGGAAAGCCGGCTACGGTTACCAACAAAATTTTTGTGTCTCCTATTTCGCGCTTTGCGCGCTGTACCCAAAACGGAGGCACACAAACTCCCAGCAGATGGTGCTGCTTGGCTTCAGCTACCAACCGATCAATATCTTGAATGGTTAACGTGGGGCTGAGGTTTGTATGCTCAATACAGGCGGCTACATTCATCTGCCGAAATTACGCCAAATGAATTTGCCGTGAAAATAATTCTCGACCTCGTCAGGAAAGCTAATGGCGGATGCCACACTCTTTACAATAGCGCATGGCGAAGGGCAAATGCTTTTTAGGTTTTGACTTATGCCCAAAGTAAAGGAAATCGGAATATTGCGGCCGTGCCATTTTGCGCAGCATGCGTTTCTTTTCTTTAGCGACCTGCTCTAATCGCTCATAAAATTCATATTGGGCAGTGTGGCGCACGTTTGGTTTTCTAAAAAGCAGACGTTGCCTTTTAGAAATCCGTTGACGATGACTTTTTTGAGATTGGTCAACGGTCGTAGCGGCCGATCGGTCTCCCAATGAATTATTTTGTGCATGGCATGCCAGTGAAAGCATGACCAGCAACGAAGAAATAAAAAACCCCGGCTTTATTTTTTTCATAGCTGGGGTTATAACGCTGCCGATGTAGTTTTATTTCAACTCGACTTATATTGTGTCAATGTTTGTTGCCTGCGGAAAATCCAGGGAGGCGTGGGGTCAGGCAATTTCCACAAGCCAGTGCCTTTGGCGCGTGCTTTTTCTTTTATCGCAACCAACTCTTCTACAGGGTTTCGTTCCGTTGTCCAAGCCAGGCCGGCTTCAAGCAAGCTGAATCGCGGGTCGAGGGTTTCGTCAATCAAAATAATGCCCACATAATTTCCCCACCGGTCTTTGCCTTGCATCTGCACGCTCACATTTTTATCGAGAATCATCTTAGACAAAAAAGATTTTGCCTGCTCGCCAAACTCCTGCCCTATTTCAGGACAGTCAATACCGTACAACACAACCCGATATGTTTCATTATCAGGGCCGGTAACTGAAACGGTGTTACCATCTATCACGGTAACCACTTTTCCGTTCACCACATTGCTTTTGCAGAAACCGCCAACGGTTACCATCACCAAGACAACTAAAATTGCTATGTTTTTCATAACTATTATTTATTGATTGATGTAACAAAGATCATAAGGGTAATCGGCAGTTCACCGACTTATACTACCGCCTGCTGACGGATGTAAGATTTCATCGTTAAAAAATGCAGGTGGCTTTTTATCCTCCTGAAATCAAGGCTAAAAGGTTTAAATTTTTTTAATTAAAGGACTGACCTATCCTTTAAAGGATTTGCCTCTTGTATGGTTCAGGGCAGTTCTGACATCATCAAGAGAAAAAAATTATTTTTTGCAGAATTGATCTATCGAAAATTTTGCTTTGGCATCGCCCAGTTCTACTGCTTTTGCCCAGTCTTTGCAGGCTTCTTCTTTGTTTTTGAGTTGGTAATTAAAATTGCCTCGCTGCTTATAGTACGAAGCATTTTTGGGGTCGAGTGCAATGGCATCATCCATATCATTTACGGCCGCTCCGTAGTCTTCCATTTGTGCTTTGCAGTTAGCCCGGCCGGCCAATGCGGGTGCATCTTTGGGCTTGTATTGCAATGCTTTATTATAATCCAACAGGGCTTGTTCGTAATCTTGGCTTTCTTCTTTAATGACAGCGCTGTTAAAATACACATCAGCATTGCCTGGATCGAGAGCGATGGCTTTCGACAAACTCTCCAATGCTGATTTTTTATTTCCGAGTCCGAGATAAGCGCGTGCTTTTTCGAGAAACAAAGCCACGGTATTCTCCCCGGCTTTCAGGGCGTCATCCAAATCGCGTATGGCCGGCTGGTAGTCTTGTTGCTCCATGTAGCATTTAGCTCGTTTCAAGAACAAATCTTTTTGTTTGTTGCCTCCGGTAATTGCCTTGTCGAGGTAATCGAACGCCACAGGATAATTCTTCAATTCAAAATACGCTTCGCCCAATCTCTGATAAAAATCAGCATCCGGTTTTTCGGTAAGTTTTTCCAGTTGCCGTAAATCTTTTACGGCCAAATCAAATTTCTTTGTTTTCAAATAGGCGCTGGCGCGATTCTCGTAAGCACGTGCATAATCATTCTTCTTGGAGATGGCTGTGGAAAAATCTTGAATAGCCTGATCGAACTGATCTTGGTTTAAATAGGCTTTGCCCCGGTTATTCAATATAACCGCATCCGTTAAACCTTGTTCGATAGCTGTGGAATAATCCTGCACCGCTCCTAAAAAATTATTAGAACGAAAGCGCGCATCGCCCCGATGGAAAAATGCGGAAGGCAGCTTAGGATTTTTTTCAATGGCTATGTTAAAATCGTTGAGGGCAGCCTCTACGTTTTTGTTGTCTAACTGGCAATAGCCGCGCATATCGTAAGCCGATGCCTCAGTGTATCCTGAATTAATTGCTTTGTCTAAATCCGGGAAAGCGTTTTTATATTCTTGCGCGCTAAACCGGCAAGAGCCTCGCTTAAAGTAAATCTCCGGTGAGCTTTCGCCCATGTCAATAGCCTTCGAAAAATCGTCTGACGCTTTGGTGAGATCAGGGATTTCAAAATAAGAACTGCCACGGGCTGTATAAGCCTGTTTGTCTTTTGTTCCCGAGCTGATGGCTTTGCTCAGATCATCAATAGCGCCTTGATAATTTTTCAGGTTGTATTTTGCTAAGCCGGAAAGCAAAAACTCATCTGCTCCGGCCTGATTGGCGGATATAACCGGAGCCAAGTCTGTTACCACCTTAGGCCAATCTTTTAGCTGTGCATCGGCTGACGCCCTGTTTTTCATGGCCAGCATGTATGTTGGTTTTAACTGCAGGGCTTTATCAAAATCTGGCAACGATTCTTTTATCTGATTGGCGTTGAGTTTGGCCTTTCCGCGGTTGTTATAAATCACTTCGTCATTCGCGCCCAGCGAAATGGCTTTATCATACGCCTCGATGGCTCCTGTAAAATTATTTTCTTTAAAGCGGCCGTTGCCCACCTGAAAGTAAACATCCTTATTCTTGCTTCCGGCCATGACTGCTTGCTCGAGATTGGCCAATGCTTCTTTATTTTTTTGTTGTTGCTGATAGGCTATGCCCAAATCTTCATAAGTAGCTACATCGGGCTTACCGTTTTGAACAATTTTTTCAAGATCAGTTACGCTGGTTACATAATCTTTGGTGGCAAAAAGCGACTTGCCGCGTTTTTCGTACAACAGAATTTCTTTTTCGCCAGATGCTTCAGCTAAGTTAAGTGCGTCTATCGTTCCCTTGTAATCGCTGGCATCGTACCGGAGATAACCCAAGTACAAGTTTACTTTTGAGTCTTTCGATCCGGTCTTCGCTGCTTTTTCCAAAAATGTTTTGGCTGCTTCTTTGTCTTGCAAATTGTATTTTGAAATGCCGAGCATGCGCATCAGCTCGGCCGATTCTCCTTCGGTAGCACGTGTTTTATCCAAGTCTTCGGCAGCGCCTTTAAAATCATTTAACGCAAATCGCGCTGTGCCGCGGTTCGAGAGCGCCTTGCTGTAATCAGGCTTTAAAGAAATGGCTTTGTCGAAATCTGGCAGCGAACCTGCAATATCTCCCAAAGTATATTTGGCTTTGCCGCGATTATTAAACAGCACAGCATCGGTTGATGTTATCGCAATTGCTTTGTCATAATACTTCAGGGCACTGGCGTAATCTGTTTTTAAAAATTTACTGTCGCCCAGATTTTTAAAAGCATCATAATCCGAAACGCCCATCGCTACGGCTTTTTCCAAATCTTTCAGTGCATTGTCAATATCTTTCTGTTGATATTCGGCATTGCCCTTCATCAGAAAAATTTCTTTGGATGACGAGCCCATGGCCACCGCCCGCCCCAGCGACTCGATGGCCTGTGCATATTCCTTGTTCTTGTATTGGCATGTACCCAGTTGCTCAAATGTATCTTTGTCGCTTACGCCCAAAGAGACGGCTGCACTCAGGGCCTGGGCTGCTTCCGTACAATTATTTTGGCTGGCCAGACTGAGGCCGAGCATCTTAAAAACATCTTTGTCTTTTACGCCTTTGCTCACCACCTTATTGAGCGCCTCGGCACAGCCTTTAAAATCTTGTATGTTGAATTTAGCAGTGCCCAATTTTTGAAGCAACTCTGTATCGCTTCTGCCCGAAGAAATAATCTTATCAAAATCGGTTGTGGCTTCTTTCCATTTTTTTAATTGATAGCGTGTGTTGGCCCGGTTGTCGAGTGCCTTGTCGTAATCGGGCTTGATGTTAAGCGCTTCGGTAAAATCTTTTTCGGCACCTTCTAAATCATTTAAAGTCATCTTGGCTTTTCCGCGATTGTTGAAAAGAATGGCTTCCTTTTTTCCGGAAAGGATAGCCATATCATAATTGGCAATGGCTTCTTTATAATTGTTCAGTTTAAATTTGGCATTGCCCAACGTGGCAAAAAGTTCGGGGCTTTTCAGTCCCATAGAAATTGCTTTTTCCAAATCCATGGAGGCGCCTGCCGCATCCTCCAGTTTGTATTTGGCCAGCCCGCGGTATTCAAACAACTCGCTGGTGTTGATGCGTGCTTTTACAGCTTCATCGAAATCATTTTTTGCTTTCTCCACATTACCCAACATAAACTCCGCCACACCACGCTTTACATACACTTCTTTATTGGCAAAGTTGGTGGCGATTAACTGCGACAACTGAGCTGACGCCTCAGCATAATTTCCTTGTTTCAACTTTTGTAATGCCGATTGAAAAACAACTTGTTGCAGCGAGTCTTGCTTCTGTGCCTGTACACAAAATGTAATGAACGCCAAGCCAGCAATGAGGAAAATGCGCATAATTTTTTCGTTTACTGATTAAACAAATGTACGGATTAGGCGAAGGATGAAAACATCGCAAAACAGTACTTTCCTGACATGATTGAGGAAACCCCGGGAATGGAAACTATTCTATAAACCGCTCGTAGATATAGAGCGCAACCAACACCACAACGATCACTATAATCAAATAACCAAAGACCTTTGCCCTTCGATAATAACTTTTAACAGGAATATTTTTTTGCCGGCTCATTTCTGCAAATACTCTGATACTAAGCCGAAAAGCACGTACCCTACTATGGAAAGAACCAACAACCAACCGAAGACACGAGCCCTATGGAAATAAAATCTGATCGGAGCTGTTTTCATAATATTCTGATTTTTAAATTATTATATCAAATATACAAGAAAATGATTTAATTAAAAAGAGTTTTCTGCCAATGTGCATAACAATCGGTAAGGTGAAGCCTACCTGTTTTAATCACCCTCAGGCTAAAAAGTAAACAGGGTGATATATCATCAGCCCACTTTAAAAGGCACAATATCAATAGTGTGTAGTTCCATTTTGGGCATAAAAAAGGCCTGTTGCAACAGGCCTTTTGAAAGAACCCTTTAGTAAAAATTACAAATGAATTACCTCTCCATAGGCCGCTGCGGTAGCTTCCATAATGGCTTCGCTCATAGTAGGGTGCGGATGTACAGATTTGATGATCTCATGACCGGTTGTTTCCAGTTTGCGCGCCACAACAGCCTCGGCTATCATTTCGGTAACGTTTGCCCCGATAAAGTGCGCACCTAACCATTCGCCATACTTGGCATCGAAGATTACTTTTACAAAACCATCGGCAGCGCCTGCGGCCTTGGCTTTGCCGGAAGCAGTAAACGGAAACTTGCCCACTTTAATCTGGTAGCCGGCTTTCTTGGCGGCCTCTTCGGTGTAGCCCACCGAGGCAATTTCGGGTGAGCAGTACGTGCAACCTGGTATGTTATTATAATTGAGCGGCTCGGGATTTTGCCCGGCTATTTTTTCTACACAAATAATTCCTTCTGCCGAGGCCACGTGTGCCAACGCGGGGCCTTTCACGATATCGCCAATGGCATAGACACCCGGCACATTGGTTTTATAAAAATCGTCCACCACTACTTTTCCTTTGTCGGTTTTTACGCCCACTTCTTCTAAGCCGATACCTTCCAGATTGGTAGTCACCCCTACTGCCGAAAGCACGATGTCTGATTCAATTTTAATTTCGCCTGTCGGGGTTTTTACGGTAGATATGCAGCCCTTGCCTTTGGTGTCAACGGCTGTTACCTCAGAGTTGGTGTAGATGCTCATTCCGGCTTTCTTGAATGACTTCTCCAGTTGCTTAGAAACTTCCTCATCTTCTACCGGCACAATCCGGGGTAAAAATTCAACGATGGTAACTTCTGCTCCCAGTGTATTATAGAAATAGGCAAACTCCACTCCGATAGCTCCCGAGCCTACTACCAATAGTTTTTTAGGGCGCTCGGCTAAAGTCAATGCTTCGCGGTAGCCGATGATTTTTTTGCCGTCAATTTTCAGTGCGGGCAATTCGCGCGAGCGGGTGCCGGTAGCAAGGATAATATGCTTGGCATCGTACGTTGTTTTTTTTCCGGCCGCATCTGTTACCTCTACTTTGTTTCCTTTCTTCAGTACTCCAAAGCCGGCTATATGATCTATTTTATTTTTCTTTAACAGAAACTGAATGCCTTTACTCATACCGGCAGCCACTTCGCGACTGCGCTTAATGACACCGGCAAAATCCACCGATGCATCTTTTACTTCAATACCATAATCTTTGGCATGCTGGATGTATTCAAAAACATTGGCACTCTTCAATAATGCTTTGGTGGGGATACAACCCCAGTTCAAACAAATGCCGCCCAGTTCTGCTTTCTCTACCACACCCACCTTCAAGCCTAATTGAGAAGCGCGTATTGCCGCTACGTACCCACCGGGGCCCGAGCCGATAACGATCAGATCATAGTTTGCCATGATTTATTTCAGATTTAAAGTTTCAAGCCTTCTATTTTTTAGCCTCGCAAATTAATTCAAAATATTGGATGCAAAAAAAAGATTAGCTTCGCACAATATTGTTAGTTTTTCTAATGGATTTAAAAGATTCTATTTTGCTTTTTGCAGGCTCTGTTGCCGGAATCATCGGTACTTTCCTTAATCTAACTCATACTAACGGAGGCTATTTCTTTCAGGGTTTGGGCACCGGATTCTTTTTAATATTGGCCTTTTATGTTTTACCAAAAATATTCAATAGAAAAAATGAAACTACTCCAAAATAAAACCGCCCTCATCACGGGCGCATCCAAAGGCATCGGCCGCAGCATTGCCATCCGTTTTGCCGAACAAGGCGCTCATGTTGCCTTCACTTACTTATCGAGTGTGGAACAAGGCCAGGCACTCGAAGCCGAACTTGCCTCCAAAGGTGTGAAAGCCAAAGGCTACCGCTCGGATGCCTCAGACTTTACCCAGGCCGACAAACTCATCAACGATGTGGTGACCGATTTTGGCTCTATTGATATTCTGGTTAACAATGCAGGCATCACCATGGACAACCTGCTGCTCCGCATGAGTGAGGAAGCCTGGGATAAGATTATGAACGTAAACCTGAAATCGTGCTTCAACACGGTGAAGGGTGCCACCAAGCCGATGATGAAACAGAAGAGCGGTTCCATCATCAACATGACATCCGTAGTGGGGTTGAAAGGCAATGCCGGGCAAGCCAACTATGCAGCCTCCAAAGCGGGCATCATCGGTTTTACTAAGTCAGTAGCGCTTGAGCTTGGCTCGCGCGGTATTCGCTGCAATGCCGTAGCACCGGGTTTCATCGAAACCGAAATGACCGGAAAGCTGGATGAAAAAACAGTACAAAGTTGGCGCGATGCCATACCGTTGAAACGCGGGGGCAAACCCGAAGATGTGGCCAATGCGTGTATATTTTTGGCTTCCGATCTTTCATCTTATATCACCGGGCAAGTACTTCAGGTGGACGGGGGAATGTTGACCTAATCAGGGTTCACCGCTTCTTATCGCATTTATTTTACTCGAGCAGGAGTCTATCTGTTTGAATTTCTGCCTCAAATAGCTATGTTTATCCATTCATTTATCATGATGGATCAGATCGCTGCAAAGCCCACGGAAGCAGAACTCTCCTCGCAACTAACCGATTCCTATAACCTGCGCACCTCTGACCTGAAAAAGAGCATACAGCTTACACAACAACTTTTGCAGCAATGTGTCGAATCGGGTTATCCTCATCTGGAAGCTCTGGCCAAAAACCATTTAGGGCTTTTTTTTCTTATCCAGGGTGAATTTGGTCTTTCTCAACAATATTCTCAGAGTGCATTAGAATATTTTGAAACTGCCCATCATCTGCCCGGTATAGCTGACTCCAAATATAATATTGGCAGCATCTATTACCGCACCAATAAATACCACGAGGCTTTATTGTTACTGGCCGAGTGCCTGAAGATATATCGCGAAGGCAATGATTATTATAATTTGGCGCGCACGCTGAAGAGCATGGGTACCATCTACGAATTTTTCAATGATCAGGATAAGGCCATTGAGTCGTACGAAAAATCAATTGAAGCCTGCCAAATGATTAATGAGTTAGGACTTGAATCAAACGCATTGAACCCACTTTCAGCCATTTACTTTAATCAGGGGAAACAGGAACTGGCCATGGACACTATCGAGCGGAGCATTCGTTTAAAAAATGAAACTCACGATATCCGGGGGCTTGCCTATGCTATGTATGGCCGCGCCAAGTTGTACATCAAACAAAATCAATATACTCAAGCTATCACCGACTTACTCGAAGCTGTCATCATTCAAGAGCAAGCCAGCGATAGACTTGGGCTTTGTATGGCTTACAATAAATTAGGGATGGCTTACTATGAGTCAGGCGAGTTGGATGAAGCCAAAAAATATTTTAACAAAACACTCGAACTTTCTAAAGCCTATCACATCGAGTTCATGATATTTAAAGCCTATCATAATTTATACTTACTGGCAAAAAAAGAAAATCATTCCGGGCTGGCACTGGAACACCTGGAAAAACATTTGCAGCACAAAGAATCAGTCATCAACAAAGAAAACTATACGCTCATCAAAAGCTATGAAGCCGTAACTCGTATTGAAACACTAGAGCGCGAAACTTCTGCTCAGAAAGAAAAAAATAAGATCATCGAAAGCAAAAATGCCGAGCTGGATTCATTTTTTTACCGCGTGTCGCACGACCTAAAAGGCCCCATCGCCTCGTTGCAGGGGCTCGATTCGCTTGTCAGAATAGATGTAAAGGAAGAAGCTGCCTTAAAATACTTTGACATGTACCGGTCGCAGGTAAGCCGTATTCACGATATCGTCATTGGCCTCATCCATCTTACCCAGTTAAATCATTTGGAAGTAAAGAAAACCAAAATTGATTTTGAAAAACTCATTGATGAGTGTATTGACTCCTATCAGTACTTTGAAAATTTTAAAGATATCCGGTTCATCAAAAAAATTGAGGTGTTTAATTTCTATTCGGAATGGGCCATCCTTAACACGATCTTGCAAAACCTGATCGAAAACGGCATTAAGTATGCCACCGAAAAAAATCCGTTTTTAGAGATTGCAATCTATCGGAATGAAAACCAAATAAACATTATCGTTTCCGACAATGGCCAGGGTATTGATGAGCAGCACCAAGCTAAAATCTTCGATATGTTTTACCGTGCCAATAAACAAGCAAAGGGTTCGGGGCTTGGCTTATACATATTAAAAAGAGCCGTGGAAAGGCTGAACGGCCATATTAAATTGGTCAGCGAAATAGGGAAAGGTTCTACCTTCACAGTGACCTTGCCTCAATAACCACGAACAAGCGTAAGCATAATTTTTTTTATTTTTTTTACTGAAAGTTTGGAAACTCTACTAAACTACTATACGTTTGCATCATCGTAGTCGGTGAAGCAACAGCTCAACCGATTTATACAGAAGCGCGGAGAGACAGGCTCAATGAAGCGCTAGCAACCCCCCGGATAGTGTTCGGAAAAGGTGCTAACTCCTGAAATATAAACCGGAAGCAACATGAAAAACTTCATCACATCCCAACATCAGGTTCACTCCGAACCAATCATTAATCAAAGTATCGGCATTTGTATTGGCAACATGTGTTGCTGCAAGCGCTGTTGCTGTTGATTTCGTTGTTAGCCAAAACACACAGCAACAAACTAAGCGCACGGTCTGCCGGGTGACGGGCATGAGTAAGCTTAGATACAATTACAAATATCAAATTACTAATTACAGATTGGCTGAGGCCAATCTCAAATCAAAAATCAAAAATTTAAAAATATTTTCTTATGTCAACCCAACGATTTGAAACACTTCAATTACACGCAGGCCAAGAAGTTGACCCAACAACCGGATCCAGAGCTGTGCCTATTTACCAAACTACTTCGTACGTGTTCAAAAATTCTGAACATGGCGCCAACCTCTTTGCCTTAAAAGAATTTGGCAACATCTATACGCGCATCATGAACCCGACAACAGATGTTTTTGAAAAGCGTGTAGCGGCTCTTGAAGGAGGCGTAGCAGCTTTGGCTGTCAGCTCGGGACAAGCGGCACAGTTTGTAGCACTCAATAATATTCTGCAAGCGGGCGACAATTTTGTTTCTACTTCATTTGTTTATGGAGGCACTTACAACCAGTTTAAAGTAGCCTTTAAAAGACTCGGCATTGATGTTCGCTTTGCCGAAGGCGACACAGCGGAGGCATTCGAAAAATTGATTGACCAAAAGACCAAAGCGATTTATCTCGAAACCATCGGCAACCCGGGCTTCAATATTCCCGACTTTGATGCCATTGCCGCATTGGCCAAAAAACATGATTTGCCACTCATTGTTGACAATACCTTTGGCGCAGCCGGGTATTTGTTCCGCCCGTTTGAGCATGGCGCACATATCGTAATAGCCTCGGCCACCAAATGGATCGGAGGGCATGGCACCTCTATTGGTGGTGTCATTGTTGACGGTGGAAATTACAATTGGGGCAACGGCAAGTTTCCGCAATTTACCGAGCCGAGCGAAGGGTATCATGGTTTGAAATTTTGGGATGTGTTTGGCGAAGGCAACCCGCTGGGTCTGCCCAACATAGCCTTCATCATCCGTGCGCGGGTAGAAGGCTTGCGCGATTTTGGGCCGGCCATCAGCCCGTTCAACTCTTTCTTGTTGTTGCAAGGACTGGAAACCCTTTCGCTGCGGGTGCAGCGCTCTGTTGACAATGCTTATGCATTGGCACAATGGTTAGAGCAACATCCGAAGGTGGAAACGGTTAATTACCCTGGGTTAGCTTCCAGCACGTATCATAAGCTTGCCAAAAAATATTTGAAAAACGGATTTGGCGCTGTGCTTTCTTTTACCCTGAAAGGCACGAAAGAAAACACCACGGCTCTCGTTGATCATTTAAAATTAGTGAGCCACCTGGCCAACATGGGCGATGCCAAAACGTTGATCATCCAGCCTGCAGCCACTACGCACCAACAACTTACCGATGAGGAGCAAATCTCTGCCGGTGTGTTGCCCACGCTGCTGCGCGTATCGGTTGGAATAGAACACATCGAAGATATTAAAGCCGACTTTGCCCAAGCATTTCATCAAGTATTTAAAAAAGAACTCGTTGCTTAATAAACTAAGGTGGTAAAACAAGATCATATTTTTCATTACAACCATCCATTTGAACTGGAAGCCGGAGGAAAACTTTCCGGCTTCCAACTCAAGTACACCACACTCGGCCAACTGAACCGTGAACGCGACAACGTGATTTGGGTTATCCATGCGCTGACGGGCAGTTCGGATTTTACCGATTGGTGGAAAGATTTATTTACTACAGGCGGTCCGTTTGATCCGCGTCACCATTTCATTGTCTGTGCCAACACATTGGGCGGTTGCTATGGCTCTACCGGCCCTTTGTCGGTAAACCCCGACACAGGTAAAAATTATTTTCACGACTTCCCTCAATTTACCAACCGTGATGTAGTGGCTTCGTTTGACCTGCTCCGCCAGCATTTGGGGTTGGAGAAAATAAACACACTGATCGGCCCTTCACTAGGCGGACAACAAGCGATGGAGTGGGCCATTACTCAACCTTCCGTTTTTGAAAACCTGATTTTGATTGCCACCAATGCGCAACACTCGCCCTGGGGCATTGCCTTTAACGAAGCACAGCGCATGGCCATTGAGGCAGACCAAACCTGGAAAGAAAATGATGCCCGTGCCGGACTGGAGGGAATGAAGGCAGCCCGTGCCATCGGCATGATTTCGTACCGCGCACACGATGGTTTTGAAAAGACCCAATCAGAAAAAACAAACGACAAAGTAGATGGCTTTCGCGCTGCTTCCTATCAACGGTACCAAGGTCAAAAATTAGCCAATCGGTTTAATGCGTTTACCTACTGGCTTCTGTCTAAAGCGATGGACAGCCACCATGTAGGCCGCGGAAAAACTTCTGTGGAAGACGCCTTAAAACAGATCAAAGCAAAAACATTGGTGGTGGGCATCCAAACCGATTGCTTGTTTCCTGTTGTCGAGCAACGGTATTTAGCCGAGCATATCAATCAGGCTTCATTAAAAATTATTTCGTCTGATTTCGGCCACGATGGATTTTTAGTGGAGTTTGAAATTTTTAAGAAAATAGTATCAGAATTTTTAACTAAAGAAACGGTAGCAATACCATAAACAATTATGGCACAAGAAGAAAATAAAAACCAGCACACACCTCACAAGAAATTAAAACTTGGTGTTTTTGGATTTGGCTGTGTAGGGCAAGGGCTGTACCATGTACTGAATGAAACCCACGGCATCAAAGCAGAGATCAAAAAAATCTGTGTAAAAAACCGCGACAAGAAACGCATCCTGGATTCGGCCATTTTCACTTACGACAAAAACGATATCCTGACTGATAATGAAATCAATGTAATCGTTGAATTAATTGATGATGCCAATGCTGCTTTTGAAATTGTAAAAACAGCTTTGCAAAACGGAAAACACGTAGTTACCGCCAACAAGCGTATGATTGCCGAGCACCTGCCTGAAATCTATGCCTTGCAGCAAAAGCACAACCGCTCTGTATTATATGAAGGTTCTGTGTGTGGTAGCATCCCCATTCTGCGAAACTTGGAAGAGTATTACGACAACGACCTGATCACCAGCATCGAGGGTATCTTCAATGGCTCTACCAACTATATCCTCACCAAAATTTTTGAAGAACGAAAAAGCTACACAGAGGCTTTGAAAGGCGCGCAAGACCTTGGCTTTGCCGAGAGCGACCCTTCGCTGGACGTAAAAGGGTTTGATCCAAAATTTAAACTAACCATCGCCATCGCTCACACCTTTGGCGTATTCTTAAAACCTGAGCAGGTCATCAACATAGGTATTCAAAAAATTGCAGCTACCGATTTGAAATACGCCCGCGAAAATAATTATGCTATCAAACTGGTAGCCCGTGCTTACAAAAAGAACGGAAAAGTATTTGCCCTCGTAGCCCCGCAGTTCATTCCTACTGACCACATGCTGGCATCGGTACGCAACGAATACAATGCTGTATTGGTAGAAGGAGCCTTTGCCGAAAAACAAGTGTTTATCGGAAAAGGAGCCGGAAGCTACCCCACGGGCTCGGCCGTGCTATCAGATATTTCTGCACTGACCTACGACTATCGCTACGAATACAAAAAATATGCACAGGGCGAAGGGCTTCCGTTTTCCAACGAAGCAACAGTAGATGTGGTGGTCAGTTTCCCGAAAGGCTCTCTCCTCTCACCTAAAGATTTTGAAACTTTCAAAGGAGGCTATCAGGGAAATGATTATCAGTTTATGACCGGCACCGTGAAACTGGAAAAACTAAAAATATGGAATGAGTGGGATGACGTCAGCATTATTCTGGCACCCGAGCTGAACCTTAACCCGGTAGAAGAAACTAAAAAAGAGCTGTTGTTCGCATAGCTACAACTTCAATTTTATTTTCTTTTTCTCCAGTATTCCCGTCAAGGCAACGATAGCCAGGGCATACAAAATGGATTTTAAAATACCGATCATGCCTGTTCGCAAAAACATAGGGAGACTGATACCGATCCATGAAATGATTGAGTAGTGCAGGTACGGCAACAAGTAGCAGGTGAGTGTGCTGGTGCCGGCAGGTTTTAAAAATGAGAACCATCCATCCTTTTGTTTTATGTCAACCCACCTGATCAGAATAATAAAAAATAATATGCTGATGGCTATGCACAGTGCTACCCACGAAGGCGATGCCGAGATTTTGTGAATGCCCCACCAGGGGCGGGTAACAACACAAAATAAAATGAGCAACACAGAACTTGCTGTCATCAAAATAAAAAAACGCGGGTAGTTCGATTCTTCCCGAGTTCGGAGGTACAAACCTGTTACAATAATCCCCGCCATCACTATCGCTGGCAGTGCGCCTTCGCTAATAAGCCAAACATACGGGCGGATAAAACTCAGCCACGCAAGGGCCTGAAGGTGTGCTGCCGCGCTGAAAGAAATAAAAAATACAAAGAAGGCGATCTGGACTAAAATATTATTTCTGAAAAAGATATAGATCAAAGAGCCGATCAAATAACTCCAGCCGATCAATCCTAAGATTCCCCACCATTGCGTTGTCATCCATTGTGGTTGATTGGCCGACCCTCCTTTGTATAAGGAAGCCATCACCACCAGCAACACGACACCTAATCCCTTGAGGAAATATTTTTTCTTTTCAGCCATGTCTTTGGGGTAGTCCAGCCAAATGAAAAAGAAACTTACCGTGATGATAATCTCCCAAAGTTCTTTCGGTAAAATAGCCGAGTCGCTGTACGACTCAAGGTTTACATGAAAGACACCCATGATAATCAATGCCAAGCCACGCCAAAGTGTGTGCTTTATAATGGTGGCGTCAGAATCTCCTTTGGAGAATCTGTACTGAACGGCCAGCGGAATGGAAAGCCCCACAATAAATAAGAATGCAGGAAATACTACATCGGCTAAACCCAATCCATCTTCTGCAGCGGATACATGCTCGAGCCAGGAAGGGATGTCGCGCAGTGTCCACAAGTCATTCACAAAAATCATTAACAACATAGTGATAGCCCTGAATACATCAATGGAAGCCACTCTTGAAATTTTTTGTGTTATAATCATTTTTAAAAATACAGATTTCGTTGAAAAGCCGCCTACACTTTTTTGTACCTTGCACCACTTTTTTTATGCCAGACCTGATCCAGCTTCTTCCCGATTCCATTGCCAACCAGATTGCTGCGGGCGAGGTGGTGCAGCGACCCGCATCGGCCGTCAAAGAGTTGATAGAAAACGCGCTGGATGCTGGCGCTACCCACATCAAGCTCATTGTAAAAGATGCCGGCAAAACTTTGATTCAGGTAATTGACAACGGCCAAGGGATGAGCGAAACAGATGCCCGCATGAGTTTGGAGCGGCACGCCACCTCGAAGATACGGACGACTGAAGATTTGTTCCGGCTGCACACTATGGGCTTTCGGGGCGAGGCCTTAGCTTCCATTGCGGCTGTGTCGCAAATGGAAATGAAAACGCGACTGGCAACAGAAGATTTGGGTACGTGGCTGGTGGTGGAGGGATCGGATGTAAAAAAACAAGAACCCGTAGCCACAGAAAAAGGAACGAACATCAGCGTAAAAAATTTATTCTTCAATATTCCTGTCCGCAGAAATTTTCTTAAATCGAACAGTGTGGAGATGAGCCATCTCTCGGAAGAATTTATGCGCTTGTCGTTGGCACATCCGCACATCTCGTTTATGTTGATACAACAAGATGAAGTGTTGTTCGACTTGCCGCCCGGCAAATTGAGCCAGCGTATTGTCAATCTTTTCGGAAAAAATTATCAAAGCCAACTGGCTCCGGTGCAGGAAGAAACATCGCTGATGAAAATATCGGGTTACATCGGCCGGCCTGAGTTAGCCAGGAAAAAAAGAGGCGAGCAATATATTTTTGTCAACCATCGGTTCATCCGCAATAACTACCTCGGCCACGCAGTAACCAGCGCCTACGAAGGACTCCTGCAGGAAAATAGTTTCCCTTTCTACGCGTTGTTTATTGAGATTGACCCTAAGCATGTGGATGTGAACGTTCATCCTACCAAAACCGAAATAAAATTTGATGACGAGCGCACCGTGTATGGCGTTGTGTGGAGTGCTGTGAAGCAAGCATTAGGTACACACAACCTGGCTCCGACTATCGATTTTGCCGATGATGTGAACCTGGTAAATAAACTTTCCTCACAGCCGCTATCTCGCGAGCAATATTATGCCGAGCAATTTACTACACTGAATAAATCTACTTTGCAGAACTGGGAGAAACTGTTTGAGCAGGAAACGGGCGCCTCCAAACTGATAGACCAAAAATCCATCGAAGCAAAACCCACTTACCGTGTGGAAAGTTCGATCAACCAGTTTACTGCAAAAGAGAAGCACGAAGAGGAAAAAGGTTTGTTTCAGTTTCGTCAAAAATACATAGTGCGTGCTTCGCGGCAGGGCATCATGTTCATAGATCAGCAGGCCGCGCACGAACGGATTTTGTTTGAGAAATATATTCTGCACCTGAAAGGCATGCCGGGCCACAGCCAGCAAAGTTTGTTTCCGCAGACGTTGGCACTGAGCGCGCCAGACTTTGCGCTTGTTTTAGAAATGGAAAAAGAAGTACACGCCTTGGGGTTTCGCTTCGAAGTATTCGGAAAAAATACGTTGTTGGTATCGGGCGTGCCGGCAGAGAGCACCGGCAACGAAAAAGAATTATTGGAAGGGCTGATCGAACAATTTAAGAATCAGGCGGCTTTGCAATTGCCGCTGCGCGAAAACCTGGCGCAGGCTATGGCCAAGCGTGCCTCCATCAAAGCAGGCCAGCCACTTTCGGGCGAAGAGATGGAAGCGCTGGCGGCCAGTCTTTTTTCTTGTCCTAACCCCAATTATACACCAGACGGTCGGCAAACCTTTTTTGTGCTTGACTCGTCTAAGATTGAAAGTTATTTTTCGCACTAATTACCATTCATGTTCAGCTTTACACCCCTCGTTCGCACATTAATTATTATTAACGTAGCAGTTTTTGTACTACAAAATGTGGCACCCGTTGCTACAGTCTATCTGTCGTTGTGGCCGATGGGCACATCTTATTTTCAGCCTTACCAGTTTTTTACCTATATGTTTGCCCATGGCGGCTTCGGTCATATTTTCTTTAATATGCTGGCGCTGGCATCTTTTGCGCCCATTCTGGAAACCCACTGGGGCGAGAAAAAATTTCTTTTTTTCTATATGGCCACAGGCATTGGGGCAGGTGTTATTTATGGAGTTGTCAATTATTTTTTCTTTCCCGGGCATGCCGGCCCTATGCTGGGTGCCTCGGGTGCTCTGTACGGAGTGTTGATGGCTTTCGGCATGGTGTTTCCTAACTTAGAAATTATGTTGCTGTTCCCACCCATTCCCATCAAAGCCAAGTACATGGTTTTTTTAATCGGTGGCCTCACCTATCTGACAGACAGCACCGGCACTGTAGCCCACTTAGCTCATTTTGGTGGAGCGTTTGTGGCGTTTGTCCTCATCAGCTATTGGAAGCGCACCGGCCAGTGAAGTTGAATTAGCCAATTTGAAACACATCTGCTATTTTTAAACTACAAAAAAGATCATTCCGTAAATCTGAAAATCCGGATGTTTGAAGATTTTAAAAATGCCTTCAGCCGCGTCAACAATGGCCATGTGCAGTTGATCATCATCAACGTAGCCGTTTTTCTGCTATTAGAAGTGGTGCGGGTGGCTTTATCGTGGTCTAATCATCCCGATATTTTTAGTGACATCTATAAAAATTTTTCTATACCCGATGCCTTCGCAGATTTCACCAGAAGGCCATGGACACTTATTACCTACTCCTTTACGCACGACCTCAACCAGATCTGGCACATTCTTTTTAACATGCTGGTGTTGTATTGGTTTGGAAAACTGTTTGTAGAATACCTGGGCAGCGATAAACTGATTGCTTTGTATGTGTTGGGCGCTATAACCGGTGCGTTGATTTATCTGGGAGCTTACAATCTTATTCCCAATCCTCCCGAGTTTATTACGAAGTCATCCGGTGGTGGTATGGTCGGTGCTTCGGGCGCCATCTATGCCATTATGGTGGGAGCTGCTACGCTCCTGCCCGACTACACATTTTTTTTACTTTTCTTGGGGCCGGTGCGGATTAAATATATTGCTGCCTTTTATATCATCATCTCCTTTATTGGCACAGCTGGTGCTAATGCCGGTGGCAACTTGGCTCATTTGGGCGGAGCTCTAATGGGGTATGTGTACATCAAACAACTACAGGCCGGAATAAATTGGGGCAGGTGGATTACCACTGTGCTCGGCTGGTTTAGAAATTTGTTTACAGCCAGACCGAAAGTAAAAATCACGTACCGGAAGCAGGGCACGCAAAAAGCAGGGACGGCAGCCTCCAAAGCAACACAAGAAGAGATTGACACCATCCTCGACAAAATTTCTGATCGTGGTTATGAAAGTCTGACCAAAGACGAAAAAGAAAAATTGTTTAATGCCAGTAAGAAGTGATGACAGATTGCAAATTTATGCGATGACCCAATCTGTAATTTGAAATTCTCAATTTGAAGTTTATGCTCATTGATCTCAGCCATTCTATCGAAAGCGGGATGATTACCTACAAAGGATTGCCCGCGCCCATCGTCTGCGATTATCTGAGTCGGGAAGAATCGAGAAAAAGGTATGCACCGGGAACAGAATTTCAAATAGGAAAAATTGAAATGGTGGCCAACACCGGCACGTACCTCGACTGCCCGTTTCATCGCTATGAAAATGGAAAAGACTTATCGCAAATAGAATTAGAAAAACTGACAGAGTTGGATGGCATATTGATTGACGTAGAGGGAGTTCAGGAAGTTGGCATTAAGTTCTTTGAAAAAAAAAATTTGACAAATAAAGCCGTTATTGTTTTTACCGGATGGAGCCGGCACTGGCGCACCGATACCTACTTTGAAAACCATCCATTTATTACGCCAGAAGCCGCTGCGTTTTTAGTACAACAACAAGTAAAGTTGGTAGGTATTGATTCGCACAACATAGACGACACACGCACCAACACACGGCCTGTGCACAGCACGTTATTAAAAAATGAAATCCTCATTGTTGAACACATGGCTCATCTTCACTTGCTCAAAGTGAAAAAATTTAAGTTCAGCGCTGTGCCTCCTAAGTTTGTAGGCGTGGGAACATTTCCTGTGAGGGCGTATGCAAAAGTTCTGTAAACAGAAATTTGATACAGGTCACCCAGATTATAAAAATCAAAAAGCCCCGACTGTAGCGTCAGGGCTTTTCAGTTTAAAAAAACTTTCGGTCAGCGCAGCAAAAAAATCAAGTCACTGCATTTTCAAAATCTCTGACCGAGTAAGAAGGCACACCGGCACCGGCAAAAAATATTACTACCAACAACCACTACGAATGGAGTAAAACCAGTCGTGCCGGATATGCCATGTCTTTCAGCTGACAGACTTCTGTCCACAGTCAACAGTAAATGCTGCAAACCGTTGTCTGTCGGCCGTGGATCATCAATCCACATTGTCATGCAAAAATTTATTGTTGCCTAACAAATTATTATCATCATTCAGGTTATAGCGCGAAATGAACGGCTCTGATGAATGAGGCACGTCATCATCTACTTTTACACCTCTGCGCAGGTAAGCGGGCAAGGCCCACTTTTCATTAAACTCTTCTTTGGTCATCTCCTGTTTCCGGTTGGCTTTCAGCTTTTCTCTGCGCTCTTTGGCTTGTTGCTCTAACCGTTCTTTTGTTTTACGGACTTCCATCAAACCATCTTCATTGATGATTTGGTCGGCAGCTATTTCGTTGCCAACTTTAAATTCTTCGTCTTCGGTGAAAAGGCTTTCTTCCCCTTCGTCTTCAGGCTTGGATATGGCCTCGTTCTCCCATTCAAAAATGTGGGATGTTTCGATAGGTTCTTGCGGTACGTTCAACACAGGCTTATCGGCCGGTTTGGGTGAAACAGGTTTTTCTACCGAAGATGTGTCCTTGTCATTTAACTCGGGCAGCTTGCCGGTTTTGGTTTTCAATTCGATTTCGTTGATCCGCTGGTTTACCGAATTGTCTGTTTGTTCAAACAACGAAATCTGTGAGCGATCTAGTTCATGAACTTTTTTCTCGGCTACCTTCTTACTCATTTTCCCTTCTGTGAAAAAGCCGGTGGCTATGACCGTTACACGGATGCGGTCGCCCAGTGCGCTGTCCACACCATGACCAAAAATTACTTCGGCCTCATCTCCGGCTTGTTGCTGAATGTATTCAGTGATGGTGGTCAGTTCATCCATCTGCAGCTCGGCCTGTTCACCTGAAATGATGGACAACAAAATTTTCTTGGCGCCCATAATGTCGCGACTGTCGAGCAAAGGAGATGCGAGTGCCTGCTGTGCGGCCTTCACCGCCCTGTTGTCGCCCCGTGTTTCGGCTGAGCCCATCACGGCTGCCCCGGCATTTAACATCACCGTACGCACATCTTGAAAATCTACGTTAACATAACCGGCCAGCGTAATAATTTCGGCAATACCTTTAGCGGCAGTTGTCAACACATTATCGGCTTCGCCAAATGCCTGGCCGATGGCTAGGTTGCCGTAAATCTCGCGCAGCTTGTCATTCAAAATCACCAATACCGTATCGCAACTGGCGCGAAGCGATTCGATTCCTAATTCGGCTTGCGATAATTTTTTCTTTCCTTCAAAACCAAACGGTACGGTTACAATGCCCACCGTCAGGATTTCCATGTCTTTGGCAATCTTGGCAATAACCGGAGCTGCCCCTGTGCCGGTGCCGCCACCCATGCCTGCCGTTACAAAAATCATTTTCGTGCCGGTAAGCATTTCGCGAATCTGGTCTTTGCTCTCCAGCGCGGCAGCCCGCCCCACTTCGGGGTTGGCGCCACAGCCCAAGCCTTCCGTAAGCGTAGCGCCCAGTTGAAGTTTATGTGGCACGGGGCTACTGTTCAGAGCCTGCAAATCGGTGTTGGCCACAACAAACTCCACATCCTTGATGCCGAGCTTGTACATGTGGTTCACCGCATTACTGCCTCCGCCACCCACGCCTATCACTTTAATGATAGACTTGTGGTGCTTAGGCAGATCAAATTTGTATGATACAGTTTCAAACATGACTTTATGTATTTAGCGGTTGTTTATGGTTTACGTTCAAAGTTTAATATTCATTTTTATCTCCCAAGTCATCAATCAGCAAGCCTTTTGTCTTTTGTATAATGCTGGAGAAAAAATCTGATGTAGGGTTAGGCCTTTTAGTTTTTACATTGGGTTTTACTTCGGCCATCTTCTCGCGGTAACGGTCTTCACGATCATCTAATGAACGGAAGCCTGCCAGCACCAAGCCTACGGCTGTGGCATACATAGGGCTCTTCACGGCTTCGAGTTTGCTCTTGCCTAAGTGTTCATTGGGATAGCCGATGCGCACATCCATACCCGTCATGTACTCCACTAATTGTTTCAGACATGCCAACTGAGCGCCACCACCTGTAATCACAATGCCGCCTGCCAGTTTACTTTCAAATCCG
Source organism: Bacteroidota bacterium (assembly GCA_018267215.1). Lineage (GTDB taxonomy): Bacteria > Bacteroidota > Bacteroidia > Cytophagales > Cyclobacteriaceae > ELB16-189. The sequence continues at coordinate 263,428 of JAFDYX010000024.1, read as the reverse complement.
GAGTTGATAATTTCTGTGTGAGCCATCTCAATAATTTCTTCCATACGAGCCTGAATAATGCTACTCAATGTTTTAACAGAAATTTCTTTGGCCGTGCGGTTGCGGATGCCGGGAATGGAAACAATTTCATTTGTGTTGGCTTCTTCGGCAATCGCTTTTCCAAAGCGTGTTTTTAATTGTTCGGCCTGCTTTACCATTACCTTCAAGCCTTCGCGTATGTCGTCTGTCAGAATGTTTCCACCAAATGGGATGACGGCCGTATGGCGGATAATGTTGTCGTGAAACACTGCTATGTCTGTGGTTCCTCCACCGATATCAATCAAACATACACCGGCTTCTTTTTCTTCTTCGCTCAATACTGCCAGGCTGGAACTGAGCGGCTCCAAAATCAGGTCTTCAATTTCGAGGCCAGTGCGTCTGACACATTTATTGATATTATTGATAGCACTTGTTTGTGCAGTGATGATGTGAAAGTCTGCCTCCAACTTCATCCCACTCATACCAACGGGGTCTTTGATGTTTTCTTCGTAATCCACGATATAGTCTTGCGGCATTACGTGAATGATTTCGCTGCCGGGCGGTATCACGATGCGATACATATCTTCGGTAAGCCGGTTCACATCTTCAATGCTCACTTCGTCTTCGTTAGAAGTGCGTGTGATGCTGCCGTGATGAATGGAACTGCGGATGTGCTGGCCAGCGATGCCTACGTTTACCACACCGATGTCAATGCCGCTCATGTCGCTGGCTTCTTTGATAGCCTTGCCGATGGCGAAGACCGTTTTTTCGATGTTGACGACAATGCCTTTGATTACGCCTTCGCTCTCGGCCTTGCCCATGCCCAGCACTTCAAGTTTTCCGAACTCATTTTTACGGCCTACGATAGCGCAGATTTTAGTGGTGCCAATGTCGAGGCCTACAATTATTTTTTCGTTTTCCATATTCAGTAGTTTAGTGGTTGTCTGTTTATTTATTTATGTGGTTATTGAGTTGGTTCATTATTCAGCAATAATTTGTCCTTCGTATTCCAGATTTACCCGCGCATATTTTGTCCATCCACGTTGCGGCAAAATGCGTTTGTAGAAAAGCATCAGCTTGTCAAATTTTTGCTCGATATTTTCGGCACGTCCAAACTCTACTTTCTGTGCCGATATTTCAGGATAGAGAATAATCTTTCCTTCGCTGTTCACATCCATTTGGGCAATCTGTGCTTTCCAAAATTTATTTTGGTTTACAAATTCGATCATCTCCAGAATTTGTTTTCCTTCTGCCGTGGTTGAGAGGTTTTGAGTTTCGAGTAATCTTTTCATGAACGCCCCACTCAGAAGCAACACACGCGAAGTATATTTTTCGCTCATGGGCATTACTACGCCATCTTCTGCAATGTAGGCATCGGGAGCATCTTGCTGCACAATGCGTGCAACCGGCCTGCGCAATTTTACATTTACAGTCAGGTTTCCTTTTAAGTCGCTGAACAATTGAGCATCGGCTATGTGTTTATCATACTTCAGCTTCCCTTCAATCTCTTTCAAGTTGATGTGGTTGATGCTGCTTCCTTTGATAGCAACGCCTGAATTATCTACCAACTTCAACACATCTGCTTCATCTAAGAAATGATTTTCCTGATTGTTGTCTATTTCAATGGCCACCTCGCGGCACACATTGTTGCTCAGTCTCCGCTCGCTGAATGCCACCAGAAAGGAAACTCCTACCAGGGTAGCTACCACGGCTATTTCTCTGCGTATGTTAATTTTCCACTTCATTTTTTCTTCAACATTTCTTTGATCGGCCTTACCATCGTGTCTATATCTCCAGCTCCTACCGTAGCCAGTACTTCTATTTTCAGTGCACTTAATTTTTGCAGCAAGTCATTCTTAGTACAGCGCATCTTAACGGGACTGGTGATGTTGTTAAACAACAGATCGCTGGTAACTCCCGGAATCGGCAGCTCGCGTGCCGGGTAAATATCGAGCAGCAACAACTCATCGGCCAGGCTCAGTGCCTTCGAAAAATCTTCGGCAAAATCTCTGGTGCGGGTAAATAAGTGTGGCTGAAATACTGCCGTAATTTTTTTTCCGGCATACATAGACTTCAGCGATTTTAAAAAGGCTTCGATCTCTGCGGGGTGATGAGCGTAGTCATCAATGAATACCAAACTCTGATCGCGGATGATAAATTCAAACCTGCGCTTCACACCACTGAATGATGCCAAGGCTTCGCGAATAATATCATCCTCTATACCCAACTTCATGGCTACCATGGTAGCGGCTATGGCGTTTTCCATGTTGTGGAACCCGGGCACACCCAACTGTATGTTTTCAAGTTTTAATCCCGGGCCATTCAGATCGAATTGAAAAAACCCATGTTGCGCCCGGATGTTGCTGGCAAAATACTGACCGCGGTTGGTGCCATACGTTTCTTTTACAATTTGCTTTTTTTCGTCTGCCAGCAGCGCCACAGATTCGTGGATGGCCAAGTACCCGCCTTTATTAACTTGACTGATAAATTCTTTGTAAGCAGAAAGCATCTGCAGATGATCTCCATAAATATCCAAATGGTCGGCATCGGCAGAAGTAACTACGGCCATTTCTGGAAAGAGCCGCAAAAACGAACGATCAAACTCATCAGCTTCTGCTACCATGAGCGTGTGTTCATTTACCTTGCCGTGCATCACGAGGTTAGAATTATAATTAGCTGTAATGCCTCCGAGAAATGCCACCATATCTTTGCCGGCTGTTTTCAGGATGTGGGCGATTAAAGAAGATGTAGTAGTTTTACCATGTGTGCCTGCCACTGCTACTGTTTTATAATTTTTAGTAAGCATGCCCAATACCTCCGACCGTTTAACAATCGTAAATCCCTGTGCCTTCAGGTAATTATATTCTTTATGGTCTTTCGGGATGGCAGGTGTAAATACCACCAGTGTTTTTTCTTTGGTGAAGTTGCCGGGTATAAACTCTATCTTATCTTCAAAATGGATTTCCATTCCCTCATCCATCAGCTCGTGTGTAAGTGGGGTAGCGGTGCGATCGTAGCCCGACACTCTCAAGCCAGCATGTTTAAACCACCGGGCCAGCGCGCTCATGCCTATGCCGCCTATGCCGAGAAAATAAATGCTATCGTAGTTTTTCAGGTTCAATGCAGTTGTTGTTAAACTTTTTTAGTTTGCTAATACTTTTTCTATTTCATCTACAATTTCATCAGTGGCATGGGGTTTGGCCAATGCCGAAATATTTTTGCTCAACTCTTCGCAACGGGGTTTATCAAACAGTAGTTTAAGTGCTTCATCCACCAACTTTTCGCGTGCTGCTTCATCGTGTACCAAAACGGCTGCGTTCAATTCTACCAACGACAAGGCATTTTTCGTTTGATGGTCTTCGGCCACATTGGGTGACGGCACCAGTATGCTCGGTTTTTTTGCCAGACATAATTCTGAAATAGCTAATGCCCCCGCCCGCGAAACAACTACATCGGCAGCCGCATAAGCCATGTCCATGATCTGAATAAAATCATGAATGCGAACGCTGCGCAAATCGCGGCCATTGAGTTGCCCCTTCACATGCTCATAATAAAATTTTCCTGTTTGCCATATCACCTGCACTTGTGCATCGAGCAGTTTATCAATATGGTTTAACATGCTTTCGTTGATGGTTCGCGCACCTTGGCTACCTCCTAAAATCAACAGTGTACGCGCACTGGTGGCAAATCCAAAGTGTGCCAACGCACGTTCTTTCTTGGAATCAATCGTTAATAAATCTTTGCGTACGGGGTTGCCGGTCATTCTCAATTTTTCTTTCGGAAAATATTTTTCCATTCCTGCATAGGCCACACATACCCGCTGCACTTTGCTCCCCAACTGTTTATTGGTCAGCCCCGCGTAGGAATTTTGTTCTTGTATCACAGATGGTATCCGATGGCGTGTAGCTGCCAGCATGATCGGCCCGCTGGCATAACCGCCCGTACCGATAACTGCGTGCGGTTTAAATTTTTTGATGATCGTGCCTGCCTTCCAGTAGCTGCTCAGTAACTTGAATGGAAACAGTAAGTTAGACAACGTGAGTTTTCGTTGCAGCCCGCTGATCCACAAGCCAATGATTTTATAACCTGCCTCGGGCACCCGCACCATCTCCATCTTTCCTTTGGCACCGACAAAAAGAATATCGGCATCGGGATGGCGTTCTTTAAATTTATTGGCAATGGAAATAGCCGGAAAGATATGACCCCCGGTTCCGCCTCCGCTAATAATTATCCGATATGGTTGTTGTGCTGCCACTATGCTGCTTTTGCTTCTATGTTTTTACTTTCTGCTTCAGGGGTAGTTGGTTCTTGTCCCCAGTTTTTATCTTGCTCTCCCCGGCTTACACTCAAAATAATTCCGATTGATATGCCGGTAAATACCAGCGCGGTTCCTCCCATACTGATAAGTGGCAACGGTTGGCCGGTAATGGGTCCCAGCCCTACCACCACACCCATGTTCACCATAGCCTGACAGACTAAATCAAAACTTAAACCTGCCGACAGCAAACCACCGAAGGCACGTTCGCTGTTATAGGCAGCCTTCATACCGCGGTGTAACAACACGAGGTAAAGTACTACCACAACAATACCACCCACCAGTCCATACTCTTCGATGACGATGGCATAAATAAAATCTGAAAAAGCATCGGGTAGAATATTTCTTTGTTCACTGTTGCCCGGGCCTTTACCTAATAATCCTCCTGTAGCTACTGCTATCCTACCCTGCTTTGCCTGAAACGGGAGCTCGCTTCCATTGATAAAGCTCATTACCCGGTGCTTGGCAGTTTCTCCGCGCACACCCAACTTCAAGGCTGCGGCTCCTGCCAACAAACCCACCAATACCAACATGGCCAGATACTTTACAGGTACGCGGCCAATAAACATCACCAACATGCATGTAGCAAACAACAACACGGCACTGGAGAGATTGGTCAGCGCAATCAAACCGCAGATAGCTCCGCACCATAGCAGCATGGGGATGAGCGCTTCTTTTATGTCTTCAATATTTTGTTGTTTCTTGGAGAGCATGCTCGCCAAATTGATGATCAGCGCCAGGCTGGCAAAATCAGACGGCTGAAAAGATCCGAAAATAGGTACTTTGATCCAGCGTGATGCATCGTTGATGCTCACTCCGAATTTGAGTGTGTACAACAATAGCGGAACACTGAGCCACAACGCAAAACGTGAAAGCTTGGAATAATAACGATAGTCAATTTTATGCGCTACCCACATGGCCGCTAACCCCAAAACAATCATAGATGTGTGCTTGAGTAAGTACCATTCGGCTGTAGTTGTTTTTCTAAAAGCCAATGTGCCCACCGAACTATACACTACCAACATGCTGATAAGCGACAAAGCGAAGACCACCGCCCAGATCACGCGGTCGCCTTGCAAATTCTCGTCAAGCCATTGTTTTATTTTACTGAGTCTCATAACAAAGCAGTAGTAAGAAATAAGAAATAAGAAGTAAGAATATAGGTTGTGAGGTTTTCATTTATTAAAAGCATTCCTGTATGATTCTAAAATTTTTTCTACTTCAACAGCATCGCCCAACAATGGGTCTGTTTTAAAATAGTTTAAATCATTTACCAAGATGAGGTAGTACATCGTTTCAGCTAACGAGCCTTGAGAGATATTCATAAACCTTAACTTATCTCTCTTTCCTTTTTTCTTGAAACCCTCTACGATGTTGGCTGCAACAGAAACTGATGATCTTCTAATCTGAGATGTTAATCCATATATTTCTTCTTTCGGAAATGATTGCGTCATCGCATGCACATTCAAAACTAATTGATGTGTCATTTGCCAAACAATCAAATCTCTAAACGTCTGTGCAGGTCTTCTCTCCATCTTCTATTTTATATTCTAAATTCTAATTCTAACTTCTTTCTTCTGTATTCTATCTTCTACTTCAGCACTCCACCTTCTTTTTTAATTCAGCCACTGCTTCCCTAAACTGATTGCCCCGGTCTTCGTAGTTTTTAAATAAATCAAAACTGGCACAAGCCGGAGACAGCAGCACCACATCGCCTTTTTGTGCTGCCTGCAAAGCCATACTTACCAACTCTTTTACACTTTGTGTTTCCTGCACTTCCTTCACCACGCGGTCGAATGCCTGATGTAGCTTGGAATTATCTTTGCCTAAGCAAATCAGCGTGCGTACTTTTTTCCGTACTTCCTCTTCTATCAGTTTGTAGTCGTTGCCTTTGTCAATGCCTCCGGCAATCCAAACGAGTGGACCGGTATAACTTCCCAGCGCATATACTACCGAATCTACATTGGTAGCTTTGGAGTCGTTGACGAATTCGATGCCATTGATTACCCCAACAGACTCAAGCCGGTGCGGTGCATTTTTAAATGTCTTCAAGCCACGCCTGATAGAATCAACCGGCACACCTGCTATGCGGGCAGCAGCTACCGCACTCATCGTGTTAATTAAATTGTGTGATCCTTTCAGTGTGGTGTCTTTTTGTTCTACACCAAATTCGTTGCCATCAAATGAAAACCGCATCTCATGCCCATCATAATAGGCTTCACAAGATTGATTCTTTAAAGAAATGCGAAGAGGTTGAGGAATAAATTTTCGGTTGGCAGTTTCTTTTGTGATCACCGGATCATCAGAATAATAAATAAACCGATCGGTGGGCTTCATGTTTTGAACCAACCTGAATTTGGAGTTGATATAATTCTGAAGTTGGTACTCATACCGATCCAGATGATCGGGTGTGATGTTCAACAATATTCCAATGTCAGGGCGGAATGATTTGATTCCATCTAACTGAAAACTGCTCATCTCTACTACATACCAATTATAACTCTGCGTAGCCACTTTCTTGGCCAGGCTCTCGCCCACATTGCCCGCCAGCGCCACATTAAGACCAGCCTGCTTTAATAAATGATAGGTGAGTAACGTAGTAGTAGTTTTACCGTTGGTGCCAGTAATGGCTATCACTTTCCCTTTCAGGAATTGAAATGCAAATTCAATCTCATCTATGATGGAAATATTTTTTGCTTTTGCTTTTTTAATGATCTCGGCTTTCTCCGGGATACCCGGGCTTTTCACAATCACATCGGCCGACAATATTTTTTCTTCAGAATGTTTCCCCTCTTCCCAAGCAATAGCTTTTGAAGCTAATTCTGATTTATATTTTTCTTTAATCGTGCCCTGATCAGAAACAAAAACATCATAGCCCTGCACGTGCGCCAGCAGCGCAGCGCCTGTTCCGCTTTCTCCTGCACCCAATATCACCGCCCTTTGTTTCATCTCACTTTTAATGTTGCCAAACTGATAATCGCCAACAGTATTCCCACGATCCAAAATCGTGTTACAATTTTAGCTTCGTGTATATTTTTTTTCTGAAAATGATGATGCAAGGGCGACATCAGGAAAATACGTCTGCCTTCGCCATATTTTTTCTTGGTGTATTTAAAGTACGACACCTGCATGATCACCGAAATGTTTTCAATCAAAAAAACACCACATACGACAGGTATCATCAACTCTTTGCGCACAGCCAGGGCAATCACAGCAATGATTCCGCCCAGCGCCAAGCTGCCGGTGTCGCCCATAAACACTTGCGCGGGGTAAGCATTGTACCAGAGGAACCCGAGACACGCGCCCACAAAGGCTGTGCAAAAAATCACGAGTTCGCTCAGGTTGGGAATGTACATTATATTGAGGTAGTGGCTGAAGTCAACACGACCCGACAAGTACGCGAAGATGGCCAGCGTAAGCCCGATAATACCTGAGGTGCCGGCTGCCAACCCATCTATGCCATCGGTAATATTAGCTCCGTTTGAAACGGCTGTGATGATGAGGATCACAATCAATGTATAAACTATCCATGTGTAATTTTCATTTAGCCACGGAGTGAGTTGGTGGTAATCAAATTCGTTGTTCTTAAAAAACGGTACTGTCGTTTTGGTTGACTTGATGTCTTCATATTTCAGCGATGTCTCCGGCTCTTCTTTCATCACCGATGTAGCCACTTCATTAGCAGAGGTAACATGGCGTACCACTACGTGCTCGCTGAAGTATAAGGTGAGCCCCACCACCAAGCCGATGGTTACCTGACCGACAATTTTAAACCGGCCGGCAAGCCCTTCTTTATTTTTCTTAAATACTTTAATGTAATCATCCAAAAATCCGATCAGACCCAGCCACACCGTTGTAGCGATGAGCAAGATGACATACACGTTGTCGAGCTTGGCCATGAGCAGCGTAGGCACTAAAATGGCTGCGATAATAATCAGCCCACCCATCGTGGGTGTTCCCTTTTTTTGCATCTGGCCTTCCAAGCCTAAGTCGCGAATGTCTTCGCCTACTTGTTTCCTTCTCAAAAAAGAAATTAGTTTATTTCCGTAAGTAATGGTGATCAACAAAGAAAGAACGGCAGCTATGCCTGCCCGGAACGAGATGTATTGAAACAACCCCGCACCGGGTAAGTTATAGTGTTTGTCGAGATAAGTGAAGAGGTAGTACAGCATTCTATATTTTTTGATTTGAAAATTTGAAAATTGAGAAATTTGAAAATTGGATAAGCTCATACTTTCGTAGTGCCCACCTCATTTTCAAATTTTCAAATTGTTCCATGTTCAAATTAGTTAGCAAACATTTTCAGCATCCTTTCTAATACTTCACGATCATCAAAAGGGTGTTTCACACCTTTAATTTCCTGATAGGTTTCATGCCCTTTTCCTGCTACCAGAATAATATCTTTTTCTTTGGCCAGCATGCAGGCTGTTTTGATTGCCTCCTCCCGGTCGGCCATTACCAATGTCTTTTTGGCTTCGCTCGGTCCTACTCCCTTTTGCATTTCTTTGATGATCTCCATCGGGTCTTCGCTGCGCGGATTGTCGGAAGTAAAAATCACTTTGGTAGAATACTTGCACGCGATGGCCGCCATCAGCGGGCGTTTAGTTTTGTCGCGGTCGCCTCCGCAGCCTACTACCGAAATAATTTGTTCGTTGCCCGTGCGGAAATGTTCAATGGTTTCCAGTACATTTTTCAGGGCATCGGGTGTGTGGGCATAATCTACGATGGCGGTAAACTTCGATCCCGGTCTCACCAGTTCAAAGCGCCCCACGGCACCGGTAAGTGATGACAGTCTCATCAGCACCAACTCCGGATCTTCGCCCAGCAGGCAGGCAGTACCATAAACAGCCAAAAGATTATAGGCATTGAAATCGCCAATCAACTTAAACCAAACATTTTTTTCACTTACCTCTAGTTCAAGTCCCTCAATGGTATTGGTAATAATTTTGGCTTTGAAGTCGGCCATCTTCTTCAAACTGTACGTATATTTTTTTGCCTTACAGTTTTGCAGCATCACCGCACCGCGTTTGTCATCGGCATTGACTAATGCAAATGACTCAGACAGCAGCATATCGAAAAAACCTTTTTTGGCACGGATGTAACTTTCAAACGTGTGGTGATAATCCAAATGGTCGTGTGTGATGTTGGTAAAGATGCCCCCAGTAAAATGAAGACCTTCTATGCGGCTCTGATCTACTGCTATCGAACTTACCTCCATAAAACAATGTGTGCATCCTTCGCTAATCATCTGCACCAGCAACTCGTTGATCTGAATCGGATCGGGTGTAGTAAGTGTGGCCGGCACTTCCTTGTCCACAATTCTATTCACAACTGTGGATAACAAACCGACTTTATAATTGAGTGCCGTAAAAAGTTTGAACAATAGTGTGGCCGTGGTCGTCTTGCCGTTAGTACCGGTTATACCTGTCAGTTTAATTTGCTTCGAAGGGTTATCGTAAAAATTGGAAGCCATGGTGCCCAATGCCTTGGCACTTCCTTTCACGGTTACGTAGGTGATGTTGTTTGAAATTGCTTCAGGCATTTTTTCGCACACGATCACCGTGGCACCAGCGTGTATGGCGCGGTCAATGAACTGGTGTCCATCCGAGGTATGTCCTTTGATGGCCACAAATAAAAATCCGGTTTTCACTTTGCGCGAATCAAAAGCCACGCCACTCACCTCGCCATCCATGTTTCCCGAGGTGGCGGTGATATGCACTTTATATAATATGTCGCGCAGTGCTTTCACAATCAGCTTAGCTTTAAATGAATTTTGTTTCCATTTGAAATTTTTGTGCCGGGGCGCAGCGATTGCTCAGACACTCGCCCCTTTCCATTGAAATAAACTTTCAACCCTGATTTCTCTAACAAGTAAATGGCATCGCGAAATGTCATACCGGTAACATCGGGTACGAGCCCCTGAATCATCGGAATTTTTTTCCAACTAACGGAGTTATCGCTTTTTACAGCACGTACCCACTCATCATCTGATTCGTTGTGATGCGATACACCAAACTCATTGCTGAGCATGGCCAACTCTTCCTGGCGGCCGGCCCGCACCAGCGGAAGCACACCCACCTGTGTTATCTTCTTCTCTTCCATGGGTGCATGCAGGTTTAAATCGCGCGAATAAATGTTGTCGGCAATGGCTCTAAAAACAGGCCCCGCCACACTATTGCCATACTGATAAATTCCCTTCGGATTTTTGATCAGCACAATAGCTGAATACTTCGGTGCGTGAGCAGGAAAATACCCGACAAACGATGTGATATATTTTTTTTCGTAGCGACCGTTATTTAAAATTACTGCCGTGCCTGTTTTGCCGGCAATTTGGTAATAGGTGTTCTTCAGGTTCTTGGCCGTGCCTCGCTCTACTACTCCTTCCAAAAGAAGCTTTAACTGATCTAATGTTTTACCAGAACAGATTTTTGAATTGAGTGTTTCTGTTTCAAATTCCTTTATCACTTTATCACCCTTGGTGATAGCCGTAACAAATACAGGCTTGATCATTTTGCCTTCGTTGGCAATGGCATTGTATAAGGTGAGCGTATGGAGTGGTGAAATTTCAAAACCGTAACCATAGGCCATCCAGGGCAGGGTGATGCCGCTCCATCCTTTGTCTTTGGGGCGTGTGATTTTAGGGTACAGCTCTCCGTTGATCTGCAAGCCAAGCGGCTTGGAAAGTTTCAGCGCATCGAGGTAGCCCACAAATTTTTCGGGCTTCGTTCCAAAATGTTTGTCCACCAGCTTAGCCATGGCAATGTTTGACGAAACGAGGAAAGCATCTTGAATGGAAATTTTTCCATAGCCTCCTTCTTCATGGTCGCGCACTTTTTTGTTGTAGAAGGTAAGTTCACCCTTGCCTGTATTAATCGTGTCTTTTAAGTTGATGTTGGTTTCTTCCAACAGCGCCATCATCGTTACCAGCTTAAAAGTTGACCCCGGTTCAAACAATCCGCCCACGGCATGGTTTAGTTTTTCGGTATAGTCTCCGCTTCCATCTGCACTCAGGTTAGAGATCGCTTTGATGCGGCCGGTCTTTACCTCCATCACCACCACGGTGCCTTCGTCTGCATCGTGGCTGCGCATAGCTTCGTACAACGAAGTTTCTGCTACATCCTGCAAGTTGATGTCTATGGCTGTTTGAATATCCATGCCATCCACCGACTTAATTTCATTTCCGTTGTACACGGGCTTCCAACTGCCCCCGGCAATTTTTTGAAATAGTGCTTCCCCGTTTTTTCCGCCCAACGCTTCGTCAAAACTGTACTCCAACCCTGCGCCTTTTTCTTCTTCGTTTACAAAGCCGATGGTTCTTCGCGCCAGGTTGGTGAAGGGATGATAGCGCACATCAATCTTTTCAAAAATAACTCCGCCCTTGTAGCGGCCTTCGCGGAAGATAGGCCACGAGCTCATCTCCTTTTTTATCTGATAATTAATCTGCTTGCGGTTTAATGTGATGTATTGCTTGTTGGCCGCCCGTGCATCTTTCAGTATTTCTTTGTACTCTTTGGCCGGCTTGTCTTTATAGAAGCGCGACAACTGAAGCGACAGCGAGTCGAGCCCTTTAGAAAAAATTTCATTTTTTGCCAGCGTGGGATCCATCGCGACCCGGTAAAAAGGGAGCGAAGTAGCCAGCAGGCTTCCGTTGTCAGAATAGATATTTCCGCGTGTAGCCGGCACAGGCATATTTCTAAACATCATCAACTCTGCTTCTTTTTTCCATTTCTCGCCTTCCGCTATCTGTATGTGGCCTATTTTGGCAGCTACACAAACCGCAAACACCAGCACGCCCAGAAAAGCGATGCGCACTCTTATTAATATGGACTTCTTGATATTCACTTCTCTACCATAATTTTAAATGGTGGATGAACGCTTTCTTCCAAGCCAAGTGATTTCACCCTGCGGGCTACCTCACTTTGTTTACTGGCAAACATGACATCTGCTTTCAGCGTTGTAAAATCGGCACGCAAATCTTCTACTTCGCTTTGCGCCTTTTCGATAGCCCGTGTTGTTTTATCAGCATAGTGGGTATTGCTGATGTACACCAATGCAAGAAAAACCACAAAAAGTATTTTGGGCAGGTATTGCACCGGGAAGCCTTCTTCAAAATAAGATTCCAGCTTCAGCTTTTTTTCTATACCCGAAAAGGCGCTCTTCCCCTCTTTCGAAGGCTTTACGCGCACTTCGTTCGACTTGTCTGGTTCTATTCTGAATTTATTTTCCATCCGATTTCTTTACCACAATTTTTATCTTCTCTTCAATTATTTTTTGTCTGTTCGTTCTGCTATTCTCAGTTTGGCGCTACGCGCTCTATTATTATTTGCTACTTCCTCTTCCGAAGCTTCCACCGGTTTGCGGGTTATCGCTTCAAAAGGTTTGAGCTTATTTCCAAAAAAATCTTTCTCTACTTCGCCATAAATTTTGCCCGTGTTCATATAGTTTTTTACCATGCGGTCTTCCAGCGAGTGGTAGCTCAATACCACCAATCGGCCACCTGGCTCCATCACTTCGCCACATTGGTGCAAAAAATCTTCCAGCACCTGCATCTCTTGGTTTACCTCGATACGCAAGGCTTGAAACACCTGGGCGAAATATTTGTTTTCCTTCCCACGCGGGGCAACGTGGCGCAATGCTTCCTTCAGGTCGTAAGTAGTTTCGAAAGGCTTGGCGTTCCTCCTCTTTACTATCTCTTTGGCAGCCGTGCGGGCATTTTTCAGTTCGCCATACATGCCCAAGATTTTGTGTAGTTGCTCTTCGCTGTAACTGCTTAAAACCTTAGCGGCCGTCAGCTTGCCTTTCCGATCCATCCGCATATCGAGCGGGCCTTCCAGGCGAGTTGAAAACCCGCGTGTGGCCTCGTCAATCTGGTGCGATGAAATGCCGAGATCGGCTAAGATGCCATCTACCCGGGTTGCCCCGTGCAACTTCAGATACTGTTTCATATACCTGAAGTTGGCTTGACAAAATGTGAAAGAACGATGTTGTATTTTTTCTGCTTCTATTCTTGCGTCATCGTCTTGGTCAAAAGCAATCAGCCTTCCGCTTTTCAGTTTTTCCAAGATCGCCAAACTGTGCCCGCCTCCGCCAAAGGTGGCATCCACATAAGTGCCTTCTGGATTGATGCGCAATCCTTCCACACATTCGCGAAGCATGACAGGATTGTGGTAGAAACTCATAAAGCTTCAAGCCTTGAGCCGCTAGCCTTCTCCATAACTTATTTTTTTTATGAACGACTGAAGCATTTTCTGTTCTTCATCTAACATCTTCAGCAAATGACAGATCACATTTTCGGCAACCCACTTTCTTCTCTGAACAATCAACAAATGAGTTTCCAATTCAAATGATGAACCCAATGCTATTTCAATGAACCTACAGTAATCCTTTTGGCTTTTCTTAGCACTTCCTTCAGCAATATTTCCCGAAATGGATGTTGCACTTCTCGTAATCTGCGACTTCATCCCAAATTTTTCCTCGCCAGGAAGAACTGGAACCATGTCATACACTTTATCAACTATTTCCATTCCGCGTTGCCAAATAAGAAGCTTTTTAAAGTCTCTCATTTTTTTAATTATTGAATAAAGTCAGAAGCCAATAGCTATAAGCCAGAAGCTCTCTCCAACTACTCATTCAAATACTTCGCTGCCAACTGCGACAACTCACTTGGATCTTGAATCTGGTGCTTCTCGTAAACCGCAGGGTTCCACACTTCTACTTTTGAGCCGGTGCCTATCAACAAAACATCTTTTTCTATGCCGGCATACGTCAGCATCAGTTTTGGGATAAGCAGACGGCCATTGCCATCTAACTCCAGTGTGGCTACCCCCGGCAAAATATTTCGCTGCAGCTTGCGGTACTCTTCGTTGAACTCGCTCAGTGCAGAAATCTTTGAGAATACCTTTTTAAACTCCACCATGGGGTAAATGATGAGGCATGGCTCGAAACCTTTGCGCACGGCCAGCTCATTGTCGCCTTCGGGCAACTGGGCTTTGATGCGGGCAGGTAATACCAACCTGCCTTTGGCATCGAGTTTCGACTCATATTGACTGGTGAAGAAAGTCATAGACTGTAGTGGTTGTCTTTTTCTCCTAAGCAAACGTAAGTAATTTTTTACCACTTTCAACCACTTTCAACCACTTTTTTACATTTTATATCGAATTTTGACAAAAATTGATACTTTTTAATCGTCAAGTCAGTTAAACAGGCATCCCAGAAGTAAATCAGACAGGCACAAAGAGTATGAAATTGAGCGGTGGTTTGTCGGGTCTTCTGAAAATCTTATTAGCGAAAAACACAGCCAACATGATGAGCCGCATGGAAGAAACGAGATTTTAGAATAGGGAAAAGGAAAAAGCACTCGGCTGCATCCGCTTTTTTCACAAGTAACTTGCGTTTCTGCTAACCTGATTGATTGGCAGCATTTTACTCTAACGCGAGCAACGGTAGCGTAAAAATATAATGAGTCTGGTAACTAATGAGGAAGACTATGGTAGCCTCTCTCCTTCACATATTCCACTAAAAAAAACAAGGGTTGGATAGCACCACTCAGAGCCTCATGGTGGACGACCCAGTTTAGAAAAGGATGAATATTTTTGGTTTTATGATGCCACTACCTCGCAGACAACGCGCCTCCCGTTAGCAGGAGCATACCTAATACAGACCCCAACACTAAGCTGGCAACAACTAATACCACAATGATGACTACTACATATATGATCCGTTGATCTTCGGGTGTTTTTTTAACCGGCCCAACGCCCAGATATAATAAGTAGATGGCATAGATACCTCCTGCTATAGAGCCAATCCACCCGATGAATGGAATGATAGAAAGAACACTGGCAACCCAACTGGCTGTAGCAGAGTAGGCCACTAACTGTGCCGACTTATCTAAGTTCTTCTCGGATTTAAAAGTGCTTGCCAGCATGTCTGCCACGTATGCGGTAATTACATAAGAGGCAACAGCCATTATATAGGCAATGAGTGCGGAGACGATAACAAATCTGCTACCCACTCCCATCCCTAATACCGTGGCGCCCACCACTGATGCAACAGCGGGGATGGCGGCCAGCACCAATACATAAGAAGTGAGTAATGAAGAAAGAGTTGCCGGCTCGTTGGCAATTGTTACCCATTCTGTTTTAGGGGTAAGCAAAATGTTTTTGGCTCTGTCGATAATGTTCATAAGAGTTGGGGTTTAGATAGTTTACTAAAACTGGTTAAAAATAAAATGAAATCCAATGTCTTTTCACAGGTAAGGTCGAAAAAAAATCGCTTATCTGTCGGCCGGAAAAACTATGCGGCAATCGTGTCTCTGCGTACGGTTTTAAAAACTTTCACAGTAACACAGTGCGCTACCTACGTTTACAAACTGTCGTGGTCATCTCATTTCTCTCGCACACAAAGCAGAATATTTTTTAACACGGATTATA
Source organism: Bacteroidota bacterium (assembly GCA_018267215.1). GTDB lineage: Bacteria > Bacteroidota > Bacteroidia > Cytophagales > Cyclobacteriaceae > ELB16-189. Next base: position 247,666 of record JAFDYX010000024.1, on the reverse strand, counting down.
AAATCTGCTTTATCTGTCATTCAACACTGCAAATGTCGAACAGCAATGTTTGTTTATAGAGACACATGTTGAGGTTTTACTCATACTTCATGTTGTACTAAAAATACCCAACCATTTTCGTTCTTCTCATAAAACCTTATGCTTGAATATTTGTACAGTAGTCATAAAAAAGCACAAGCGAGACACCTGTAAAAATTTGTAAGCAATTAATCCCACAAGTATCAAAAAATATTAATAGTAGATTCTCTTACTGAATTACTACTGGTAAGAGGTAAAATTTGTCTTTATCACCTTGTTTTGGATTATTAAAGAAAACATTACGTTGCCCATTTATTTCTTGAATGTTTATATCAACTGTGTTGCCTACTATTGTGCTAACTTCACCCACAATATGCACCGGATTGTTTATCCAATTGATGTATCCGCCCTTAACATATACGTTTTGTTTTGTGGGTATAATACCTGCATTTTGAAAAACAATTATCCAAATTCCAATCCCTATTAAAAACAACATTGCTTTCAAGGAAAGCCTTTCAATCATTTGAATCAGTCTTTTAAAAAAATTACTCATATATAGGTTATTCTAATTTTTCAATACTATATCATTAATTCAATGAAATAAAATCATCTGGCCATTTAGGTTGCCTGTAATCACTTCCTCCTTCGCCTATCCTATTTTTTATCTTTTTTATTTTAGAAGGGATGGTATAAATAAAATCAACTAAAGCCAGAAAGAAGTCATTCACAAGTTCAGAGTCGAATTTGTTGAGACTAAAATTGTCCTCGTGTGTTCCGGCATTTCCAATTTCCTTGATGAGGTTTGTCATCTCTGCCAATATTGGAGGAATAATTCCTCGTTTGGCTAAATCCATTAACATTTGGTGCAAATTTTTTCCATTCGCATTTTGATCTTTACAAATCAGCTCTAAACAACGCCTAATCATTATTGAATGTGCCTGTGGCGAAATTTTTATTAACCTGTAAGCTTCTCTGTATGAACTATTTATTTTGTCGGAAATGTCAATGGGCAGATACTTTTTAGTAGGGTAAATCCGAACAGCTTTTTCTAGATCCTTAGTTTCATTATCATCAATATCCCATTGTGAAAAAATTGAAACTTGGTTGCACGTTCTGCATTTAGTAATTATATAGATTGAATTAATATCAATAAATTCTTGTTCTTGATATTCAATTTTTTCATTGGTCGTTGTGATGGAAATAATTTCGTGAACTGTTTTATTACCACAGTGTCCACAAGTAATGAGTGAATTCATTTAAAAAAAATCTTTTTGTTTCTCTGCAAATTCTCCCGTTTCGGAGATTCTGCGTTTCATTATTACAGCAGCCTATTCTCTTTGTCAAATCTATCTTCAAGTTCTAAATAGCTAGTAACAGCTTACGCTCCCAGTTCCACACCCTTGGTGTTGTGCGCAAGCATGTGCAGTAGCTCACTGACAAAAACCACATTTTGAAGTCTGCTCACTCTTCATGGTGTGCTAAAAGTACCCAATCTTTTTTGTTCTTCTTATAAAATCTTGCGCTTGAATATTGTGTTGGCATAAGCATGATGATCAGTAAGAGAGTCATTATTTAGATTTGCAACTAAAGCATTTCATGATTCTGTCAACGACTACCTTGAGACATGTAAGGAGATGAGGAAATATCCTGATAAAGAATTCAAGGGCAGTTTCAATGTCAGGGTAAAGCCAAGCATTCATCGTTTAGTTTCCATGAAGCCTGCTGCAATGAAAATTTCATTGAATCAATCATTTTGCTCAAAAGCTTTTGGAAAAAGAAGTCACCTCGATGACATTGGGCAAAAAATAAGTTGTAATTTTTTTCTCTGCCTGTCATTTGCGTAAGGCAGCCGGGTCGAACATCTCTCCGTTTTTTATTACCCGCCATATCTTCATGGTGTTGCTGATGTCTTGCAACGGGTCTGCCTCAAGTATCAGTAAGTCGGCAAGTTTTCCGGTTTCAACACTTCCCAATTCTCGCGAAGCGCCCACCGATTGGGCTGCACCAAGTGTAGCTAAGCGAAGTACATCTATCGCGGGAATACCTGCTTCAGTAAAAAACTGAAGTACCCAGTGAACAGAAGGACCATGAAACACACCCGTCATCAACGCGTCTGTGCCATCGAGCAACTTTACTTGATTGTCGTGGATGCGCTTGATATTGGCCAAAGTATTTTTCCAACCCGCCAATTGTTGGGCAGACGGCTTTCGGCCGGGGTAGGCAGCTTTCAGTTCATCTTCAGGAATAAATGTTTTGAATTTCCAATCGAATGTGGCAGAGTCTGCCAGCCGTATCGTAGTGCCGGCACCAAAAATAGTGGGTGTAGGATCAAGCCACCGGCCTGTGTGGGCAAGCAGCTTCACGATGTCATCGCTGTTGGGGCCGCCATGTTCCAAAGATGTAATGCCGAAGTTCACGCTACGGGTGATCTCTTCTACAGACAGCCCATGGCCTACCACCGGCATACCCTGACGTCTGGCTTCGGCAGCCACTTCTTCTTTGGCAAACCAAGGCAACGAGGCGTACACTTTAATAAAATCAGCTCCATTTTCTTTTGCCGACTTTACATACTGGCGGGCTTCCTCGCGGGTGGTGATCTCAAAAAAAGCATCGCCCCAGAGGGGGATCAGTCCTTCAAAAATATCACCGCTGGCAAAGTAGCGCGGCACCGGCAAGTTGGTAGTGTAGCCGCGATCGCGCAGGTTGTTGATGACATCCAGGCGGCTGCCCACATCGCGCACAGAAGTTACCCCATAGGCAATTAACCTGTCTTCGGTTATCTGCTGGTTAGACCAAGCGGTATGGGTGTGTGAGTCGGTGAGCCCGGGTATCACATAGCGTCCCTGTCCGGCAATTACCTGAACGCCTTGCGGCAATGGATGGCCGGAGGCAGAACCGATCCAACGGATTTTACCTTCTTGTATCAGAATAGAAGTTGGCTCGCTGAATTTTCCTGATGTGAAATTGAGTACGTGCACATCATTTAACAAAACAGGATTGCCCACAAATGCGGGCAGCGTATGATTCACGGCCAAGCGCACCGGTTGAGCCCCAGTTGATAATGACTGAGTCCAGACGTTGCTTCCTTCAGAAAAAATCATGGCATGGCCATCGGGCGTAAACGCAAACGACCTGCCCCCTACGCTGCTGAAGAGAGAAAAGTCTTCATCCTTCAATACTTTATCTGTCAATGGTGCCATCCATATTTCTGAATTTCTCCGCAGTGCTATCCACTTACCGTCTGGCGACACCAACGCATCGTGCGCGTGACGTTTTAAATCGGTAATTGCCTTAGCGGTTGACTCGTCAGCGAGAGCCTTCCGAAAAACATTAGCTATCATTCCCTGGCGTGCTGTGTAATACAGAGCCGAGCCATCGGCCGAGTAATGCGGGCGGGCATTCCAGTTTCCGGAAGTTTTACCTTTGCTGACAGCATTGCTGCCAGCGGTAGCGTCCATTTCAAAGAATTCATAAGGTGCGCCCAGCGCACCCGACTGCTGGTACAGAATTTTTTTTCCATCGCGGCTCCAGACAGGTTGCAGCACCCATGCGTAGCCGCCCACTGAAGCTACTGTGTTAACTTGGCCGGTGGCCAGATTGAATACACGCACTTCGCGTTTGCCGTATTTGTCGGAAACAAAAGCAAGGCGGCTACCATCAGGCGAAAAGGCCGGATCAACCTGATACGAACGGTCATCTAACAAACGCGTAGCCTTGCCACCGGCTGTAGGTTGCAGCCAGATTGATCCTGCTGCCACAAACACTATTTTCTTTCCATCGGGCGATAGCCGTGGCGTAAGAACAGCCAACGGCTGTCGCTCCTGAAGGTTGTCTGCTTTCCATTCTTTACGTGAAGGTTTGTTTACTTCCATTTTTACGGTGGCAGACCACTCTATCTTTTCTTTTTTCTTATCGGCCACCGTCATTTGCCACAAATGTGCATCGGCACCTACCAACAAATATTTTTCGTCTGCTATTACCGAAAGTGTCAGCCCGCCTCCGGTGAGTGGCATCACTTCCGCGGAAGCTGTGTCAGTTACATTGTGTTTCCATAGTTTTCCTGACAAGGCATAATAAAAACGATTGGCCGATGGAACATACGCAGGTCGAGCAGCTTTTCCTTTGAGCGTGCCCAACTTGCTGACACTGCCATCGGGCATTTGTGTTTCTATGTGTGTGGTCATCGGCTGAGGAGCCATGCCCGGCATATCGGGCCAAGGCGGGCCGTGTCTTTCCAATTTCATCCAAGCAAGGCGGCCATCTGTTAAATAAAATATAGAACTGATAGAAAGCGGAGAACTGTTAACCCTTGTGGCTTGGCCTCCGGCTGACGGCACAGTAGAAATATAACCTCTATCGCCCGACCCAAAGCCCGGCACCATTTCTTTCGGATATTCCTCGCGCTTTAACATCGCCAGGTACGACAATTTTTTTCCGTCAGGACTCCAGGTGGGCAAGCTTACCTGAAACTCATCCGTGAGTTTTGAAATTTTGCCGCTGGCCAACTCCAACACAAACAAGTTTCCATCGCTGCCATCGCGGTTAGAAACAAACGCCATGCGGAGGCCGTCAGGTGAAAAAACAGGTTCGCTGTCGTAGTATGCGCCAAATGTAATTTGTTTGGCAGCACCACCCGTTACCGGCAGAGTAAACAAATGCCCCAGCAGATTAAACACTATCTCTTTTCCGTTGGGTGAAAGACTTAGCGTGGGGTTTGCTACCTCCGAAGTTTCTAATTGAAAGACATGCTTATCGGCAGACGGCTGGGCATAGGCCAGACAATAAAAGAGCAAGGAGGCTAATGATAGATTGATTTTTCTCATGATCGGGGGAGGATATAAGTAAGTGGATTGTTTCATTTACATAACAAATAAACCATTTTGAGTAAATGCTTAACAGGCTTGTCAAGTATATTTTTAATATTATTTTAATATCTCATAAATTACGGAAGTAAAATCTTTAATGGAGTTGAGCGATAAGTTGGCTTTTATCTTTTGTATTTCTGTTATTCTGTGGCTTCCAGAGCAAGTTATAGCACAGAAATTCGGAAGCGGTACTTTGCTTTCGGGATGTTCTGTTACACAATACACGGGCGACAACGGGCTTATATCCAACAACATCACTTACGCCATCCAGGCAAAAAACGGTTTTATTTGGGCTACTACTTATAATGGTATCATGCGCTTTGACGGGCGCAAAGTAGATGTGTTTGACCGAGGCAATATTCCCTTTTTAGCTACAGAAGCATTTTACAGAGTATATGAAGATGACCAAGGAACACTTTGGTTTGCATCGCAAGGAAGCGGTGTGGTGAAGTATAAAAATTCAAAATTCTCTATCGTTGATTCAGCTAATCAAATTCTTCCCAAGTCAGTGCGGTCTTTGTTAATTGAGCCGGATGGAAAAATCTGGGCAGGCTCCGCTAACAACGGATTGTATATGATTCAGGGTGGGGAACCTAAAAAAATTGATTTGCCCCAACTCAATCAAGTTGGAATTCAGGATCTCATCCGGGATGCAGATGGCAATCTGTGGATCGCCACAGACGGACAGGGGCTCTACCGGTTTGATGGAAAAAAACTCACGTTAACAGATGGCCTGCTGAGCGAAACGATTAATGTACTTTTTTATACAAAAGATAAAACGTTGCTGGTGGGCACCAGCAATGGGCTCAATTATATCCGGCAAGGCCGGGTGTACAAATTCGATCCCCTGAAAGACTTTCAGATAAATTGTTTTGCCACTGACAGTATCAATAAAATATGGGTGGGTACCGAGTTAGGTCTTGCGCACATCGGACTGCACGATCAATCTTTCGAGTTTTTGTCCGAGCAAGATGGATACCCCCTCGCCAAAATCAATTCACTTTGCTTCGACCGCGAAAACAGTTTGTGGATAAGTTCCAAGCGCAACGGGCTGGTGCAGATACGCGAGTCGGGTATCATTAACCTCACGATCGGCAATGGTCTTTCCAGCAACAAAGCAAATATGATCTTTGAAGCCCCCGACCAAAAATTTTATATCGGCACTGACGCGGGCATCATAGATGTTTACGCACGCGGAAAGATCACTTCATTTCCGATTAAAACTATTTCGCCCGATGCCGGCATACGCGACATCCTCATAGATAAAAGCGGTAGTCTGTGGATAGCTTCTTATAAGGGACTTCTAAAGACTGACAAGGGGCGCGAGCGCCTGTTTACAAAAGAAGATGGCCTGCCCTCCACCGATTTCCGAAGAATTATTCAGGATAGGCAAGGAAACATTTGGGTAGCTTCTCGGTCTTTTGGGGTAGCCAAAATAAAAAACAATGTTGTTACGCATTTGTACAATAAAACAACAGGCTTAAAGTCGAACTACATCTTGGCGCTGGAAGAAGACGCGCACGGAAATATCTATGTGGGTACTCACAGCGGAGGGCTTAGCGTGATCAGCCCATCGGGGGAAATAAAAAACTACAGCATCAAAACAGATGATGCCGGCATCTTGATTTTCAATATCCATATAGATGGAGCAGGAAAAGTATGGGTTGTTTCCAACATTGGTCTCCTGTATTTTGACGGCACCCGGTTTATCCCGCTCAACATGACGAAAATCAAAAAAGGTGAAACCTATTTTGACTGGATAGAGGACCGTATCGGCCATGTATGGATTACTACCAATATCGGCTTGCTGCAACTGAGCAAAGAAGATGTGCTGCGTGCTGCCGAAGGTAAAATCGATGTCATTGACAAAAGACTTTTCGACAATCTGGATGGTATGGCTGCAAAAGAATGTACCGGGGCTACCCATGCTACACTATCATCAACCGGAAAAATCTGGGTTCCTACCATCGGTGGGGTTTCCATCTTCTATCCCGAGAAAATCAAAACTAACCTTTCCCCTCTCCCGGTACACATCACCTCGCTGATGGTAGATAACCAAGAAAAACTGAACTCTACAGCAGCAAGCCCGGTAATCGAACCCGGCAGCCTCAGATGTATTTTTCAATTTACCGCGCTCAGTTTGGTTTCGCCCGCCAAAATTCAGTTTCGATATAAACTCGAAGGTGTTGACAACGACTGGATTGATGCGGGAGCCGTACGACAGGCCGAGTACACCAATTTACGTCCCGGTCAATACACCTTCCATGTAGTGGCCAGCAATCGGGATGGCATTTGGAATAAACAAGGAGATACTTTGTCTTTTTCTGTAAAACCATTTTTCCACCAAACTATTTGGTTTTATCTATTGGCCGCGCTGCTTATAGCAACACTTCTATATTCTGTTTATAAATGGCGGATTATGCTGGTAGAGAAAAAAAATGCGGAATTAAAAAAACTTAATAATGAACTCGACCGGTTTGTGTACTCTGCTTCGCACGATCTGCGTGCACCCTTGGCCTCCATTCTGGGACTCATCAATGTAGCACGGCTGGACGACCCTCACAAAATGGGCGACTATTTTAAGAAGATTGAGATCAGTGTTCATAAGTTAGACCACTTCATTCGCGATATCATAGATTTCTCGCGCAATGCCCGAACTGAAATTGAAACCGAGCCCATCGAATTTGAAAAGCTGATACATGAACTGATGGACAACCTGATGTACTTAGATGAAAAAAACCAGATCCAACGCATTGTGCAAGTACAAAATGAAGGAGCCTTTTATACCGACCGAAAAAGATTGACAATTATCCTCAACAACCTCATCTCCAATGCGCTGAAATATGCCAATCTGTATGCTGAACACCCATTCATCGAAGTGACTGTTGCCAGCAACCCTCACACCGCCCGCATTGTAGTGAAAGACAATGGCATTGGCATCAGCCAGGAACATATTGATCATATCTTTAAAATGTTTTACCGCGCTAATGAGCAAAGCCGGGGCTCCGGCCTCGGGCTCTATATTGTAAAAGAAGTTGCTGATAAAATTGGTGGCTCTGTTTCAGTAACATCTAAACATGGTGAAGGCAGTGTGTTTACCGTTACCCTGCCGTCTTTATCAGGAAACAAACAGCATAAAAAATAATACGCAAAACTACTAGACGCTAGTTGTTCAACTTAAAAAAAAGCCTCGAACTCTTACGAATTCAGGGCTTTCAGAGGTTCCGAGCGGACATCTAAAAAATTCAATTTTAATTTAAAATCGCATTTTTATTCGATTAGGTGTAAATTGGTGGTAAAATTTTAGGTGTAAAAACTTTTTACCTTTTAGGTGAAAAAGATTCCTTACAAAACCACCAAGATTTGCACTCATTGGAGAATCCGGTGAAAGCGAATCACAACCAACATTTTGCGACCTCACTAAATATTTAGCTGTATGTAATCTCATCCCTGCCTGCGTGCCACTCCGGCAGGAAAGAACAACCCGTCTCCGTGTTTCACTCCGGTGGGCAAGTCTGAAAGTAAAATCACAACAGAACAACGTTCAGCCCGTCAGCCCGGCATAGCGGTCGGCCGAGGGCATGTATCCTTTGTCTTTCAGAATGTGGGCAAGGCGTTCATAAAAAGCAGGCTCGGTGGGCGTAACGCTGGCGAGGCCATCTACCAGCCGGTTGTAAAGAGAAAACAAGGCGGCAATCATCACCGTGTCGTACAGTTCGCGGTCGGTGGCTCCGGCTTGGCGCGCTTGTGCTACCATAGCGGGCGTTACATTTCTTCCGTTTTCCTGTGTTGCTTTGGCAACGGTTAAAAGTGCTTTCATCTTGGCGCTTACGGGTGCGCGGCTGATGTCTTGTTTCACCTTTTCTACAGTTTCTTTTTCTCCCATTAATACTGCGGCTGCGGCTGTATGGGCTGCGGTGCAGAATTTACATTCGTTGCCGTTCGATACGACCGCGGCAATCATCTCGCGCTCGCCTTCGGTGAGTGTTGATTCGCCACGCAATAAAATTTGTGTCAGTTGGCGGATGGGCAAAGCGGCATCCAGTCTGTAATTCAATATGCCGGTAATGCCCGGCAGGTTTTCGTCAAGCGGAATGTGTGGCATAAAAAAATTGAGTTGTGTTAAATGTCTATTACTTCAATCCATATTTGTCAATCAAAAATACCAAGGCGGCCATAGCAGCCGCGCCCATTTCCAATTCGCGCGGGCTTACTTTGTCTATTGTATCTACGGGTGTGTGGTGATAATCGAAATAACGTTGTGTGTCGGGCGAGAAGCCGATCATGGCCGTGCCCAACGGTGCCAGCGGCCCGATGTCTGCCCCACCGCCCGGGTGTTCAAAGTCAGTCAGGCCATAAGGTTCGAGTAGCGGCTTCCAGTTTTTGATTTTTGTTTTGACGGGCTCATCTGCTGTCATGCTGAAACCGCGTGGTGTAAACCCGCCTTCGTCTGATTCGATGGCGGCAATGTGTTTTTCTTTATTGGCTTTTGCCAACTCTCCATACTTCATTCCACCGCGCAATCCGTTTTCTTCGTTCATAAACATCACAGCACGAAGCGTGCGTTTGGGTTTTATGCCCAGCATCTTAAAGAGCCGCAATACTTCGATGGCCTGCACACAACCTGCCCCATCATCGTGCGCGCCCTGCGCCAAGTCCCACGAGTCGAGGTGGCCGCCTACGTCAATAATTTCATCTTTGTATTCGCTGCCGTTAAGTTGACCTACTACATTGAATGAAGGAGCATCGTCCAGCATCTCGCAATGTGTTTCGATATACACTTGCAATTCTTTTTCTTCTCTTACCAATTTTGAAAGTAGTTCGGCATGTTTGGTGCTTACCGCGATGGCGGGAATTTTAGGAACATTGTCGGCATAACGCATCGAGCCGGTGTGCGGATAATCTTCCAGGTTTACGCCCATTGACCGTACGATTACCGCTACTGCTCCCAACTTAGCCGCTTCAGATGCTCCGCCCACGCGCTGATCTACCGCTCCGCCATAGGCGGCAAAAGTATTTACCTGCGTGGGATCCATCGGCCGGTTGAAGAAAACAATTTTCCCCTGCACTGTTTTTGCACCAAGTTGTTTCAGTTCATCAAAACTTTTCACCTCCACCACTTGGGCGCTCACGCCCGAAGGACCTGTACCTACCGAGTTGCCCAGCGCACATACAGCCAAACTTACCGTACCCATTTTTTTTGAGTTGATAACGCGTGCAATCTCTTGCTGGCCACGCACCCAGTGGGGCACCATCACCGGCTGCAGCCACACCGAATCAAAATCATTGCGCTCCATTATATGCCGGCTCCACTCTACCGCTGCGGCCGCCCCGGGCGACCCCGCCAAGCGCGGGCCAATGTTAATGCACAGGTCTTTCAGCATCTGATACGACTTGCCGTTTTTCAGTGCCTCATTAAAAATTTCTTTGATGCTTTTTTGGTCTTGCGGATTTTGCGCTGACAACATTGCGTGTATCCCCAAAAATAAAATAAGTAAGATTTTTTTCATCTGAATATATTTTGGAAAGCAATATAACTTCGAAAAATGTGTAACCATAATTAATACAGGATGGGCGGTCAATTTTTTCTGGTTGAAAACAGACTTAAAAATTGACGATCAGCTTAAAACAAAAATTTCTGCCCATACCATAAATACCGGTGTGGCCATTGGGTGTTGCCGTGTAATACTCAAAATATTTAAGCCTGCTTAAATTAGACTGGTACACTTCGTCAAATAAATTGTTTACCTGCGCCTGCACTTGCCATCGCTGAAAAAATGTGGCGCGCAATCCTACGTCTGTCAATGTGTACCCGGGCGTGCGCGTTTCGGTATCATACAGTGCCAGGAAACGATTTTGGGTTGCATGCCAGTCGGCTTCTACAAATGTGCTGAGTGCAGATACCCACGATGATTTAATCTTGATTTCTTGGTTTATCGAACTGACCCACCGTGCCGGGGGGATAAACGGCAGGTACTCTCCCTGTTGCTTTTTGTTTTCGAAAAAAGGATTTCGATTAAAACCATAGCAAAGCGCCAGTTGGTTGTTGAACGAAAAACCAGACAAGCTGCCCGGCATCCAGCTAAAGGTAACCTCCAACCCATACAACTGCGCATTAGATTGCTGGTACTGAAAAGTGCGGTTGCCCTGCGCATCGGTAAGCGGCAGGCCACGTCCGTTTACCAGTTGGTTGAGGTAGATATAGTTTTGAATATTTTTATTGAATAAGCTAAGCGATGCAGAAGCATTTGTAAAATCAGCAAATAGCCCTACGTCTTGTTGCCAGCTATACTCCGGCTCGAAGTGCGGGTTGCCCAAATAAATAATATGAGCTCCGGCATCCAATCCATTCGAAGCAATTTCTGAAATACTCGGAGCGCGATACCCGCGCGAAAAATTAAACTTGGCACTGAGGTGTCCATTAAATTGATGTGTAGTACCTAAGCTAAAAGAAACACCATAAAAAGATAAATGCCTGGCTGGAAATTGAAGTGAGGCATGCACGGTATCGGGTGGCATGACGGGCCTATCAAAGCCATTGGCATCGGTGCGGGTGTAGAGGTTGTCTGTCGTAATATCCCTCCAATCCATCCGGACACCGCCCACTACGTTCCATGAATTTTTTTTCCAATGACTCAATAGGTATGCGCCTCCATCGGTTAAACTATAATTAGGAACGGGGAAATTAGTAGCATCTTTTATTTTATTGTTTTGAAACATGCCATTCACACCAAATGAATAATCTATGCCTGTACGTTCGGGCGTGTTGTAACGGATAGAATAGCTGAGTGTATTCAACTGCAGAAAAGTTCCGGCCTGCGCGGGGGCAGAAGGATGGTTGTACTCTCTGCGGATATTTTGGGTGAAAGCAACCAACGCATTGATATCTCCTTTACCAATTTGATAATGGTTGTTGACGTAAATCCGATAATGCTGAATGCGCTGGTGCAGCGGGCTGAGCGAATAGGAATTTAATTCGGCATCTGAAACAATGGGGCGGTTTTTTACATCATCCAAATTACCTTCGTCAATCTGTTTAGTAAATTTTCTTGTCAGCGAGTCTCTCGTTCCATCCGGAATTCCCTGCAGGTTATCGTACAGCGAAAGATTGAAATGAGTGGTGCCCGCGGCACTTCGATAGCCCACCAGCGCAGACAGATTTTTTTCCTGAAACCCTGTGTTGTAAACCCGCCCATCCGTAGCATTTTTATAATTTTTTGCGATACGCAACGAGCCGCGCAAAGCCCACAGCCAATGTGTATTTCCTTGCGATAGCCGGAAGCCTTTACCAATCAGTCCGTTGTTGCTTTGGTATTCCGAAAGCCAGCGTCCCTTTACATATCCATCTGTTTCTTTCGGCACAAACGGCTGCAAGCTAACTACGCCAGCCAGTGCATCAGAGCCAAACACTAAGCTGGCCGGCCCTTTCACCACTTCGGCTTTTTCAATATTGTAATTGTCAATCTCCAGACCGTGTTCGCCACCCCACTGCTGCCCTTCCTGCCGAACACCATCATACAATGTCAGCACACGGTTGAAGCCAAGACCTCGAATAAATGGTTTTGAAATATTCGGCCCTGTTTTAAGCATGGCAATGCCCGGTGTGTTTTTAGCAATGGCATCCATCACATTATTTTCATTCGAGCGCTCTATCATCTTAGCTTGAATGGTGTTGAGCGCCATGGGGTTCTCTTTTATCAGCGAAGCGTGGGTCATCGCAGTGATCACCACTTCATTCAATTCTTTTTGATGCGGAATCAGCAACACTTCATAATCAAATTTATTGGGCACGATGCGTACCGTATCTGTTTCATAACCCACGAAAGAAAAAATTATTGGTTGGCTTCCGTCTGCTATCAGCCTGAACCTGCCAAACGAATCGGTGATTGTTCCTTGTGCTGATTTCGCTGCCTGAACAGTGCAGCCGAACAGCACATGACCGGAATTTTGATCTTTGACCGTACCTGTGATAATTTGCTGAGCTGCACAACAGCTGCCTGCGGCACAAAGTAAAAGAGTGAAAAATATTTTCATGTTTTTAGATTAACCTAACAACCTGATTAGATAAAAGAGAATGAAAAAATAACCGGTCGGTAAGAGCCGGTCGTATCAGCCGATACTTATTGGATTAACAGCAGCGCGGAGGAGCCCGACCTTGCGAGAAAGAAAGGCAAGCAAAAAAATAGGAATAGTGAAAATAGGCAAATGGAGTGGCCTGTAAATTGGGGGTAAAGAAAATTTCTGCGACAGCAACAAACGAGTGATGGAAGCCATCTACCGCACAAACCCGGCAATGCTCGCCATCGTGGGTTTGCACACCGGCTTCTCCGCTTTTTAGCGGAACAGCAGTTGCCGACTTCAGTTGGTGGATGTCGTGGTTATGATGAAAAAAATTGACGCCCAACTGCGCAAACAGCAACGTGCTGAGAAGAAATGCAGGTAAAATGATGCGTTGGAGCCAAAATTTCATATGCAAAAATAAAAAAACTAATCATCTTTCTACTCTACTCTCAAGGCTTAAGGGTAAGCTTTGACAAACTTCTGCTAAAAGGTTTTTACAGCTTTGTAAAATAACTCGCTACCTTGCATAACAGAAAAAAATCAGCCATGGCTTATTTATTTGATTCGTTTGAGGGTTGGAAAAAATACAGTCTCGAAAAAAAATGTACGCTTGCCGACACCGTGCTGGAGTATGAGCGCGAACAGAAAGGCAGAAACATCAGCGAAGTAAATGAAGGGCTGATGCGCGCCTGGACGGTGATGAAAGAAGCCGTGCGCACAGGCCTGGAAGAAGACATGACCTCGCGCTCGGGCATGGTGAACAATGGCGCTAAAAAAGTATTCCGGCATCCGGTTACAGTTTTATCTCCTGAATTTCAAAAATTAATTTCGCGCGCACTGGCTGCCAAAGAGGTAAACTCGTGCATGGGCCGTGTAGTGGCAGCGCCCACAGCCGGAGCCAGCGGCATCATGCCGGGTGTACTTTACACCTTGCAAGAGATTCATCACATAGACGACAAAAAAATTATTGAAGCCATGATGGTCGCTGCCGGCATCGCCATCATCATCGAACAAAAGGCATCCATAGCCGGGGCGGTGGGTGGCTGCCAGGCCGAAACGGGCACTGCGGCTGCTATGGGTGCAGGCTCCATTGTCTATTGTCTGGGCGGAAATATTGATCAGGTTTTCAATTCCGTGGCCATCACCATTCAGTGTATGTTGGGCTTAGTGTGTGATCCCGTGGCTGGGCTGGTAGAAATTCCATGTGTAGTGCGCAATGCCAGCGCTGCCGCCATAGCCAACAGTTCGGCACAAATAGCTTTAGCCGATGTAAGTAGTGTCATCCCTGTAGATGAAGTAGTGGAAGCTATGGGCGAAATTGGCTCCAGCATGGAAACACGATACAAAGAAACTGCGCTTGGCGGGTTGGCTGCTACCAAAACCGGGCAGTCTATTGCCAAGCGGGTATTGATCAGAGATATTGAAGTGCTGCCGGATGAAGGATGAAACCAATCGCTTAATTGAAAAAGATTTTTTTGTTTTCTGATCACTTCAACACATCGGGTACATCCAGTTTACCCAGCGCATAGATAGCGGACGTAAACAACAGCGCCCACAGCACCGCGCTGATCAGCATAAAAACCAAAATTTTGTTTTTGGGTTTTCCCAAACCGAGCGCTAATACTGTTCCACCAATGGGCGTAAGGATAAGCGGAGTAAGCACCGCTATACCCGTTAAGCCATACGCTTTTAAAAAATTGCTGTACCATCGCTTCTTTTCGGGCTGGTCTTTTTCAAAATATTTTTTGAACCACCTGTGGCGAAGCCAGTCGCCAAAAAAGGTAAATGCCGATACGCTCGTCATCATGCCGCCAACGGTGGCTATAAACGTAGTCACGAAATGAAGCCGCAGCGCATACCCGCCTATCGGGCCCAAAATAAATTTCAACGCGCTGGAAAAAAAAACCGGAATAGCTTTGAGGATTTCTTCTTTCATGCGCAAATACCAAAAAGTAAAACTATTTTCGTGAAAATTTACGATAAGTTAAGTGCCTGTGAAAGTGTCTTCAAAAAATAAAAATGGATTTGAGCTGCTTAAAAAATTATGTGAAATCCATGCGCCCTCCGGTCATGAAAAACCGATGAAAGATTTTTTGCTGGCCTACATCAAAAAAGAAAAAAAGAACTGGGCTGTAAAACCTGAAGTTGTTGAAGGCGAAGAATTTCAAGATTGCCTGATTTTAAAATTCGGCAAGCCGCGCGCAGCCATCTTCGCGCACATGGATTCTACCGGGTTTACCGTGCGCTACTTTAACCAATTGCTTTCCATCGGCAGCCCCGATGCCGATGTCGGAACAAAATTAGTGGGCAAAGATTCGCTCGGGCACATTGAGTGCGAATTAGAATACGACAAAGAAAACCATGCTTTTTACAAATTCGGTCGCCCGATAGACCGGGGCACTACGCTTACCTACAAAAGCAATTTTCTGGAAAACAAAGACTTTATCCAATCGCCTTACCTCGACAACCGGCTGGGTATTTTCAATGCGCTGAAAGTAGCGGAAACTTTGCAAGACGGTGTAATCGTTTTTAGTTGCTGGGAAGAGCACGGAGGAGGCTCGGTACCTTACCTGGCGGATTTCATTTATAAAAAATGGAAAGTACGGCAGGCCTTGATATCCGACATCACGTGGGTATCCGATGGCGTAGAACATGGCAAGGGTGTCGTTATTTCGCTGCGCGACAAAAATGTGCCGCGCAGGGTTTTTATTGAAAAAATTATTACCATCGCTCAGAAAAATAAAATTGCTTATCAATTAGAAGTAGAGGGATCGGGCTCCAGCGATGGTGGAGAGTTGCAACGCGGGCATTTACCATTCGACTGGTGTTTTGTGGGCGCACCGGAGTATGGCGCGCACTCGCCACACGAGAAAGTGCACAAAAGAGATATAGAGGAAATGATAAAATTTTACAAAGCCGCCATGAACCAAATTTGATTCTTACTACTTTACAATTTTTCATCTAAGTTTGTATTTCCAAATTTTGATTTCACTTATTTCTGAACAACAAAATAATTCATCTATGAAAAGCTTTGGCATCAGTGAAGCCCTTCAATCGCTCGGAATAAAAAAATCTAATCCGGGCACTTCCATCGGCAAAAAATGGATCAAAACATCCGGTCATTTCATTGACTCGTATTCTCCGGCTGATGGCAAATTGATTGGTCGCATTCAGGCCACCGATGAAAAATCATTTGAAAAAGTAGTGAAGCAAGCCAGCGATGCCTTTAAGCAATGGCGCATAGTGCCCGCCCCGAAGCGCGGAGAAGTAGTCAGGCAAATAGGCGAATCCTTGCGCCACCATAAAGAACATTTGGGCAAACTCGTTTCGTACGAAATGGGGAAGTCTTATCAGGAAGGCTTGGGCGAAGTGCAGGAGATGATTGATATCTGCGACTTGGCCGTAGGTCTTTCGCGCCAACTCAACGGGCTGACGATGCACTCGGAAAGACCGCACCATCGTATGTATGAGCAATATCATCCGCTGGGTATCGTGGGTATCATTACCGCTTTTAATTTTCCGGTGGCGGTTTGGAGTTGGAACGCCATGATTGCCTGGGTCTGTGGTGATGTGTGTATCTGGAAGCCTTCAGAAAAAACACCGCTTTGCAGCATTGCCTGTCAAAATATTGCGGCTGAAGTTTTTGAACGGAACGGTGTGCCCGAAGGTGTGTCGTGTATAATAAACGGAGATTATAAAGTAGGGCAATGGCTGTGTGCCGATGAGCGCATTCCGCTGTTGTCGGCAACGGGGTCGGTGCGCATGGGCAAAGCCGTAGGGCAAACGGTGGCCGCTCGCTTAGGTCGTGCATTATTAGAATTAGGTGGCAACAACGCCATTATCATTTCCGAACACGCCAACCTCGACATGTCTATCCGCGGTGCTGTATTTGGTGCCGTGGGCACGGCCGGCCAGCGTTGCACTTCTACCAGAAGGTTGATTGTACATGAACGTGTTTATGAAGAAGTGAAAAACAGATTGACCAAAGCCTACTCGCAACTGCGCATCGGCAATCCGTTAGACCAACACAACCATGTAGGGCCGCTCATAGATAAGCTTGCCGTGAAGGCATATAACTCAGCTTTGCAAAAAATAAAAAAGGAAGGCGGCAAATTTGCCGTGTCTGGTAAAGTGCTGAAAGGCAAAGGGTACGAATCGGGCTGTTATGTTAAACCGGCCATAGCCGAAGTAAATAACAGCTACGAAATTGTACAAGCAGAAACATTTGCCCCTATTCTGTATCTGATTAAATACAAAACATTAGAGGAAGCCATTGCTTTGCAAAACGGTGTTAAGCAGGGACTTTCCTCATCTATTATGACAACACGCTTGCAAGACATGGAAAAATTCCTTTCACATGCCGGATCTGATTGCGGCATTGCCAACGTAAACATCGGCACCTCGGGTGCTGAAATTGGCGGTGCCTTTGGTGGCGAAAAAGAAACAGGTGGAGGCCGCGAGTCGGGCTCCGATGCCTGGAAAGTGTATATGCGCAGGCAAACCAACACCATCAACTACAGCGACAGCCTGCCGCTGGCACAGGGAATTAAATTCGATTTGTAAAAACTATGTACCATTAATTGTAAAAGTGCATTTTTAAAAACCGGGAAATAGTTTATTTTTAAGATCAAGAATTTTCACCTATGACCGCCAAAAAATACCGCTCTGTCATGCTCATTGATGACAATGAAATCGATAACCTGATCAACCAAAAAATGATCGAGGCTGCAGCCGTTACCGACCATATCTACACACACACAGGCGCCAAGAGCGCCATTGAGTTTTTGAAGAATATGGAGAAAATGGATTTGGCTGAAAAAGTGTTACCCGATGTGATTTTTCTGGATATTGATATGCCGCTGATGGACGGTTTTCAGTTTTTGGATGAGTTTGAAAACCTCTCCCCTCTCACCCGCAAAAAATGCAAAATTGTGATGCTCACCTCATCCATCAATCCACAAGATTTTAACCGGTCGAAGAAATATCCAAATGTACGCTTGTACCTGAACAAGCCCCTGTCGCACGACAGCATCGTAAAAATTGAGGTTTAAGTTTATAGGGAAGGCAGAAGATGTCAGGCGTCAGCCGCACCTTCAATGGATGCCAATGCTTCAACAAAGCTATCGTCCATTTTAACCATCGAAGTAGGCGCAAAGTAGTTTACTTTTATCTGCTTGAACTTAGGAATAACTGCACTGATTTTTTTGGCTTTATCGCGTTTAGCCTCGCTGGTAGCTGTGCGCAATATCTTTAAAAACAACAACACATTCTCGCAATCATCTTTTCCAAACGTACGGATTTGCCGTTGTATGCTGTTGGTTAGTTGGGTAAACAATTCATAATCTTTCAACATGCAATATTGTAGCGCCAGCAACGCCTTTACTTCCATCTGCACAAACGGGTATTTCTTCAGGCTGATTTCGTTGAGCATCTGGTTGATTACTTTGGCAGCTTCTTCATACTTGCCGGCATAATAACAACTCAAAGCCTTATAGCAAACAAACACTACGTGCTTGGGCACGTCTTGTACTTCGGGTTCAATATCTACCAGCAAGCTTTCGTTTTCGGTGTAAAGTGTTTTTTCTGTGTTGTTGCGAATGTGCCGCTCAATTTTTGAAATAAGAAACTGTGCCGTAAATGTGTAATTAGAATAATTGACCAGCAAGGTGGCCATGGCATCATTTACTTCTTCATAATATTTTTCGGCCTGCCGGAATACGTTGTAGTGGTTGTAGTATTCTAATCGTAAAAACTCAAACACCAAATTCAAGTGATAGTAAAGCGGGTCGAGGTTATAGGTTTCGAATATCTTTTGCACTTTGGCAAACACATCTTCAATGGCTTCGCCTTCGTGTGCCATGTCATCGGTTTCTACAAACAACCGGTGAAATACCAACATGCAGCTTTGGTAAACATAGAGCCGGTGCGAATCATACAGTTTGCAAACATTCTGCATCTCTTTCATCACCAAATTCAGCCCGAGTTTTTCGGTAGGGTCTCCGGTAAAAAAATAATTTCCAAATTTTTTAATGTAGTCGGCCAACAAATCTTCTGCTTTATCTACAGCCAGCATAAAAGCCACGTGGCGGTTATACAACTGCGAATAATTAAAATACTCAGGCGAGTGGACGTGCAGTTTTTTGAGTGATTTGTACACCACTGTCAGCTCACTGGCCAAATCATAATCCTGTAATTCTTTTTCTAACTTCCGAAGTGTGGCTATTGAGATGGTGCGCTTTTTAGTGAAAATCACTTCATTCAGGTTGGCTACTTTACGCAAAATATCGGTACGCGGGCTTTCCATCTGCTGCAGCAGATGCTCTTCTATCTTTTGATTTAAGCGAGACCGCAGGGTGTAATACGCATTGGCATTAACCTCCAGTTCTACCATGATTTTGCTGTCGGAAAGTTGCCGGTCGCGCAACGACTTCAATACATAGGCTGATTTCTCGGCATTGCTCTCCATGAGCGAATCGTAGATTTCCTTGAAGTCTTTCTCCGAAAGTTGTTTGATGATATTTTTTAGCTTGGCCATGGGTAGCTTCTATTTTTTAAAGATACATATAAAAACAAATCAGCCAATAGCTGCCATCAAAAAAAGTGATGGCTGTTTGCCTCTGAAACAAAAATACGGCTGCTGAAAAAAGAAATGCTTATAAAAGAAAAGGATGTAAACTACCTTTATATTTTTGAGCCTCTCTATTAACCTATACAAAAATGACAAATCGTTTTATTGTTATCTGCTTTCTGCTTTTTGTGTGCACAAGCCAGGCGCAATCGCTGCGCTGGTCGGCTGACGGCAACTCTTATTTTGAAGCTGAAAATGGAGAAATTGTAAGATATACGCTACCCGGACAAGTGCGTTCCGTCTTTGTTTCTGCTCAAGACCTTATTCCATCTGGAACTACCCAACCGATTGATGTGCGCGATTTTCATTTTTCTGAAGACGGCAACTTGCTCCTTGTTTACACCCATTCGCGCAGGGTGTGGCGGCTCGATACCGAAGGCGACTATTGGGTATTAGACACCCGCACCAAAAAATTGCAACAGGTAGGCAAATCGCACCCAGCCTCTTCGTTGCGTTTTGCCAAATTGTCGCCCGATGGAAAAAAGATTGCTTACGTCAGCGAGTACGATCTGTACATAGAAGACCTTGCTACCGGAAAAGAAATGGCCGTAACAGCCAACCACTCGCGCAAAATAATCAGTGGCACTTTTGATTGGGTGTATGAGGAAGAGTTTTCGTGCCGCGATGGCTTTCAGTGGAGCCCCGATAGCAAACAAATTTCCTATTGGCAACTGGATGCTGCCAAAATAAAAGACTATTATATGCTCAACACCACCGACTCGGCCTACTCGCACATCATCCCGGTGGAGTACCCCACCATCGGGCAAAGTCCTTCGCCCGCAAAAATCGGCATAGTCAATGTATCTTCCGGCCAAACAACGTGGTTGAACCTGCCGGGCGACCCGCAACAGCATTATTTGCCGCGCATGGAATGGAACTCCCCCTCAGAAATTTTTATTCAGCAACTGAACCGGAAGCAAAATCAAAGCAAAATTTTTTCGTGCTCGCTTACCGGAAGCGCAAAGTTAATTTACGAGGAAACAGACCGCGCCTGGATTGACGTCTATCCCTTTTCGGGCGATAGCTACTCGCTCGACTTCCGCCACGAGTTTATTTGGCTCAATCATAAAAAAGAATTTTTGTGGATGAGCGATAAGGACGGCTGGGTTCACTTGTACAGGATAGCCAGCGATGGATCAAAAGAAACGCTGATTACAAAAGGAAACTTTGATGTGATCGAATTTTTGGGATTGAGCGAAAAAGATAATGCCATTTACTTTCTGGCATCGCCTACGCAGGCTACGCAAAAATATTTATTTAAAGCCAGCTTGGATGGAAAAGGAAAACCAGAATTGGTTTCACCAACCAATCAAATTGGAACGCACGGTTATACCATTTCGCCTAACGGCAAATATGCTCAGCACACCTTCTCCAACTATTTCACTAAACCTGCCGAAGAATGGATTACTTTGTCCGGTCATCAAGTAATAGGCAAAGAACATCCCGTAGCTGCTGCTGTGGCAGTTGCCGACAAATCAAAGTCAACTATTGAGTTTTTTAAAATTAAAACAGAAGACGGAATTGAAATGGATGGATGGATGGCCAAGCCTCGCGAGTTTGACCCTCATAAAAAATATCCTGTTCTTTTTTATGTGTACACCGAGCCGGCTTCGCAGACCGTAACCGACAGCTATGGCACCGGCTGGAATCCGCTCTTTAACGGGAGCTTAGCTAAAGAAGGCTATCTCTACATTTCTGTGGACGGCCGCGGAACACCGGCACCCAAAGGAAAAGAATGGCGCAAATCTATCTATCGTAAAATCGGCCGCCTCAACATCCACGACCAAGCGATGGCTGCCAAAGAAATTTTGAAATGGCCATTTGTAGATGCCGATCGTGTTGCCGTGTGGGGCTGGAGCGGTGGCGGATCTACCACGTTGAATTTGCTTTTTCAATATCCTGAAATTTATAAAACCGGAATTGCCATTGCTGCCGTAGCCAACCAGCTTACCTACGATAATATCTACCAGGAGCGCTACATGGGCTTGCCGCAAGAAAACCTGGAAGACATTGTAAATGGATCGCCTGTCACCTACGCTAAAAACCTGAAAGGAAATTTATTGTACATCCATGGCACAGGCGATGACAACGTGCATTACAATAATGCCGAGATGTTGCTGAACGAGCTGATCAAATACAACAAACAGTTTCGATTTATGCCTTACCCCAACCGTACGCACGGCATCAGCGAAGGCGAAGGCACACGGCAACATTTGTCCACTTTGTATTCAGAATATTTAAGAAGTAATTGCCCTCCGGGCGGTCGTTAAAATCTAACCACTATGAAAACTTCGCGAAGAAAATTTATTCTCTCCTCCACACTTTTAGCCTCTCTGGGCAGTATGCAGAAATTGTTTGCGCAAGAGAAGAAAACAACTGTCCCCATCGTTATCTCCACTTGGAACTTTGGCGTGGGCGCCAATGCCGAAGCCTGGAAAGTGCTGGCCGGCAAAGGCCGCGCACTCGATGCCGTTGAAAACGGTGTGCAGGTGCCCGAAGGCGACCCTAAAGAAACATCGGTGGGGCTGGGCGGTTTGCCCGACCGCGATGGGCGCGTAACGCTCGATGCCTGCATCATGGACGAGCATGCCAACATCGGTGCCGTGGCCTGCATCGAGCACATCGTCCATCCTATTTCGGTAGCCCGCAAAGTGATGGAGAAAACACCGCACGTTTTGCTGGTAGGCGATGGCGCCCTGCAGTTTGCACTGGCCAACGGATTTAAAAAAGAAAATTTATTGACGAAAGAATCCGAGCAGGCTTGGAAAGAATGGCTGAAGAAAGGTGTGTATAAACCCATTGCCAACATCGAAAACCACGACACCATCGGCATGATTGCCTTAGACACCCATCAAAATTTATCTGGCGCCTGCACCACCAGCGGCATGGCCTACAAAATGCACGGGCGCGTGGGCGACTCGCCCATCATCGGAGCCGGGCTATTTGTTGATAATGAAGTAGGCGCAGCTACCTCAACCGGTGTGGGCGAAGAAGTGATCCGCATTTGCGGTTCGCATTTGGTTGTCGAGCTGATGCGGCAGGGAAACACACCGCAGCAAGCGTGCGAGCTGGCCGTGAAAAGGATCGTAAAAAACCAACCGCAAAAATCTAAAGAAATTCAGGTAGGGTTTTTGGCCTTAAACAAAAATGGAGAACTGGGAGCGTATGCCTTGCAAAAAGGATTTACCTATGCCGTTTATTCAAACGAAGTGCCCAACAAAATTTTTGAATCTAAAAGTTATTATTAATTTCTTTCTCCAAAAACTATGACGCTCGAAATCGTTGTTTACAATATTGAATCTGCATTGAAAGCACAGGAAGGCCAAGCCGACCGGATTGAGTTATGCGATAATCCCGCTGAAGGAGGAACCACTCCTTCTTACGGAACGATTGAAACCATCAGGCAAAATCTAAACATAGATGTGTTTGTCATGATCCGCCCGCGTGGAGGTGATTTCCATTATTCAAATGATGAGTTTCATGCCATGAAGCACGACATAGACCAATGCAAAAAGTTAAGTGCCGATGGCGTGGTGTTGGGCATCTTAACAGCCGATGGACGGATAGATAAAAAAAGATGCCAGGAATTGATAGCGCGCGCCCGACCGATGAAAGTTACCTGCCACCGTGCCTTTGATATGACCAGCGACCCACTGGAAGCCTTGGAAGACTGTATTGAGGTAGGCTTCGACCGCATTCTTACCGCAGGCCAACAGGCTCAAGCTATCAAAGGTGCAGACCTGATTGCACAGTTAATTGAAAAAGCAAACGGACGCATTGCCATCATGCCGGGGTCGGGTGTCAATGAAAATACAGTATCGGAGATAGTGGCTAAAACTAAAACAAAAGAAATCCATTTTTCGGCTACTAAATTCCGCGAAAGCGAGATGGCCTACCGTAACCCATCCATTGCCGGCATGGGCGATGACGAAGGCAGTGAGTTTAAACTGAGAACAGTTGATCCTGAGCGCATCCAAAAAATGAGACAACTGGCGCAATCGGCATCGAAGGGAAAGTAAACGTGGTAGATGAAATACTCACCTGAAGAAAAATATTGGGCTGGCTTTAGTTCTGGCTATTTTTTATTCGCAACATTTGTTCGTTTGAAATTAATGTTCCAATTTCAAACACATGAAAACACTTTTTCTTATCACCGGGCTGTCGCTATCTATTCACGCACTCGGCCAATCGTGGGCAACAATAGTTACTGCTCCTTCTAACGATGCGTTAAATTCATTTTATCATACTAACCAGCCTCCGCTTAAACCCCAGCATTTGGTAAAATTGCCCGTGGGTGTAATTAAGCCCGGTGGCTGGTTGCTAAAAACATTGCAACTGGAACGTGAAGGATTAGCCGGGCATCTGGGCGAAATCAGCGCATGGCTCACTAAAAAAAATAATGCGTGGCTGAACAAAGATGGCAAAGGTGAATGGGGCTGGGAAGAATTACCCTACTGGCTGAAAGGCTATGCCAATATGGGGTATGTGCTGAATGACAAAAAAATGATTAATGAGGCCATGGTATGGATTAACGGAACCCTCAACAGCCAACGCGACAACGGAGATTTTGGTCCGTACATCATCCGCAACAGTACGGGCAAACGCGATTTGTGGGCGCAAATGCTGATGTTATTTGTTTTACAATCTTATTACGAATACAGCAACGACCCGCGTGTCATCACCCACTTATCAAACTACTTCAAATGGCAGCTTTCCATTCCTGAAAATGATTTCCTCACCGACTACTGGGAAAACAGCCGGGGCGGAGATAATCTCTATAGTGTTTATTGGCTTTACAACATAACAAAAGAAAAATGGCTGCTCGACCTGGCCGAAAAAATACACCGCAACACGGCCAACTGGAAATTGAAGAATTGGTTGCCCAACTGGCACAATGTTAATATTGCACAGTGCTTCCGCGAGCCGGCCACCTTTTATCAGCAAAGTGGAGACCTTACCGACTTACAAGCCAGCTACGACAATCAGAATTTTATTCGAGCACAATATGGCCAGGTGCCGGGCGGCATGTGGGGTGGCGATGAAAATTCAAGAAAAGGTTATACCGATCCGCGCCAGGCAGTAGAAACATGTGGAATGGTGGAACAAATGACCTCAGACGAAATCATGATGCGCATTACGGGAGATCCGTTTTGGGCCGAGAACTGTGAAGATGTAGCCTTGAATACATTTTCCGCTGCCTTCATGCCCGATTATAAATCTCTTCGCTACCTCACAGCCCCGAATATGGTGGTGAGCGACAGCCAAAATCATCATCCGGGAATTGACAACCCCGGCCCGCACCTGAACATGAATCCCTTCAGCAGCCGATGTTGCCAACACAATCATACCAGCGGGTGGGTTTATTACGCTGAAAATTTATGGATGGCCACGCCAGACAACGGGTTGGCTTCAGTATTATATTCTGCCAGCGAAGTAACAGCTAAAGTGGGCGATGGGGCAATCGTAACGATAGCTGAACAAACCCATTATCCATTTGATGAAACGATAAACTTAAAACTTACGCTGAGCCAACCCGCGCTATTTCCGCTGTATCTGCGCATTCCGGCTTGGTGCAACGATGCCAAAGTGTATGTAAACAATGAAGCTGTAACCATGCCGATTTCTTCAGGAAAATATTTAAAAATCAATCGTAACTGGAAAACAAATGATCTGGTGCGCATAGAGTTTCCCATGAAAATAAAAATACGGGTGTGGGCAAATAACAAAAACAGCGTGAGTGTTGACCGGGGGCCGCTCACCTACTCAGTAAAGATCAACGAAAAATATATTCGGATCGACAGCAAACAAACAGCCCAATACGATGCCAAGTGGCAAGAACATTCTGATCCTTCCCAATGGCCTTCCTACGAAATTCAACCGGCCAGTGCCTGGAACTATGGGCTATCGGCTAACCTTGCTGCATTAGAAAAATCGTTTGTCATAATCAATAAACCGTGGCCTGCAGATGACTTCCCCTTTACCCCTGCGGCCGTTCCAGTCGAACTGAAAATAAAAGCAAAAAAAATTCCGGGCTGGACAATTGATCAATATGGATTATGTGCCGAGTTGCCACAAAGTCCTGTCTCATCCGGTGAGCCGGAAGAAGAAATAGTATTAATACCGATGGGAGCGGCCAGACTGAGGATAGCTGCTTTTCCGGTAACCAAATAAGATACTTGCCTTCATTAAAAAATAAAATATATTTGCAGCCTCAATCGGGGGATTAGCTCAGCTGGCTAGAGCGCTTCCATGGCATGGAAGAGGTCATCGGTTCGAATCCGATATTCTCCACAATAAAAGTCCGCAACTGCCGGACTTTATTGTTTTAGTACGCGCATTTCCACTCTCCTATTGAGTGCCCGGGCTGCTTCTGTGTTTTCGGTTGATACAGGTTTCGTTCCGCCAAAAGCCAATGT
Source organism: Bacteroidota bacterium (assembly GCA_018267215.1). Lineage (GTDB taxonomy): Bacteria > Bacteroidota > Bacteroidia > Cytophagales > Cyclobacteriaceae > ELB16-189. Next base: position 221,678 of record JAFDYX010000024.1, on the reverse strand, counting down.
CTTAATTCGTTCTTTCTTGATTCCCTTGCCCGTCAGGTATTTTTTTACAGCCTCCACCCTGTCTTGCGATAGCTTCATGTTGGCGTTGGCATTACCCAGATTATCGGTGTGGCCTTCTAACTGGATTTCCATTTTAGAATTAATTTTCATCAGCGCCACTAACTCATCCAATTCTTTAAACGATGCCGGTTTGATGCCCGCCCGGCCTGCATCAAAAATAAGATGGTTGAGGCGAATGGCCAGCCCGGTGGATGTCAACTCAATATCGCGGATAATTTCATGGTTCATTTGTTCTTTCGGATCTATCAGAACCGCATTCGTAGTATGGCCTTCGGCTTCCACGTTGATCACATACTTGGAAGAGCCGAATATGGAAAATGAAAAGGTGCTGTCGGTAAACGTACCCGATATCCCTCCGGTGGGGTAGCTTTTATACATGATCTTGGCCACCACGCCCTTGCCTGTTACGGCTTGTTTGATTTTTCCTTTGACGGTAATTTCTTGCGCCCACAAAGATGCCAGTGTGCCAACAGTAAGAACGATAGTGCAAATTGTTTTCATGTTATAAATCAAATTCAATTGTTTCTCCCGGACTAAACCCCTTCTCCTCCTTTTTATTTTTAACTTTTAACTTTCCACTCTTCACTTCTTCTTCTTTTTTTTCTTCGGGGCTGCTTTTGCTTTTTTCACCGAAGAGGTTGGCTTGTTCTGCTTGCTGGGGCTTGGCCGGTTTAGCTTTGGCCGGCTGGCCGTTGACGAGGACTTGCTTGTCCCCCGTAGCTTCAGCGGAGAAGGGCTCTTTGGGCTCTTCACCGAAGAGGCTTGCTTGCTCCCCTTCTTCGATTTCAGGTTGGTAGATTTTTTTTTTGGATGATGGAGAGCTATTGGCTTCCGTCATCTGAATATTTTCTTCATCTCCTTCTTCGAGGCCGGTGTCTTCGGGTTCTTCCACCGGTTTTACTTTCGTGACTTTATGCTGCGAAAGCCTGTTGCCCATCGCCTTCCAACCCTTTACATCAATAATATCTTCAAGGTTAACTGCTTCTGTTTCTTTGTCCTTGCCTTTTCCCTTCACCACTTCCATTTCAATTTCCGGATTTTCAGAAGTAGTGGCAAACTCTAATCGCGAGCCGATGCCTTCGCTGATGAAATTAAAATCTTTGTCTGGAGTTGTAGTTTCAATCGTGAATCGTTTAACAAAATAGTGCTTGCTCTCGCCATCAAAATAAACAGCAGAGATCACTTTTTTAGGATTGAATTTTTCGATCAAAATCGTTTTGCTTTCCGGCTCATAGCGGTTGTTCAAATCAAAATTGGTGATTTTGTAATTACCGGATTTTGTAATCGCGATGATCTGATCGTCTCCATTAAACTTACCTACATGTTTGCCGCGCTTGTCTTTATTCAGTCGGCCGCTTGCTTCATCAAACCACAATTCTAATCCGCTGAGTGTTGAGCCTTTCGATTCTTTGAAATCGACTTTGCGAACCGGATAGTGTGTGATTGTATTGCCGCGTGCACCTCTGCCCTTGATTTCCAATTCAGAAAAATCATAATCGAAAATCTTCTTGCGCGCTGTGCTGCTTTGGCTCAACTTCACTTCCACTATTTCTGCCTCGCCATTTGGATTGGCACTGAGGTAATGCACTTTACTGTTCGGATTTCCCTGATCAAGATTATATTCCTTATCGCGGATAATGGCCGGCATGGCAAAACGTTTGGCGAAAGTCCGTCCGCTTTTGCCATCGCTGTAGATCAGGTTATACACCATGCGTTCATCGCCTTTCTTCCACACGCCCACGTGCAAAATGTCTTTGCCCATGAACACTTTTTCTTTGATGCGGCTTACCAGTGCCTTCCCGTCTTTGCGAATCGCAATGATGTCGTCCAGGTCAGAACATTCGGTGATGAATTCTGTTTTGTCGTCTTTCTTCAAACCAAAACCAACAAAACCATCTTCACGATTGACATACAGTTTCTGGTTGTTTGAAATCACCTCCGTTGCCACAACAGATTGAAAACTCTTGATCTCTGTCTTGCGCTCGCGACCTTTGCCATATTTATCAAGCAAGTTTTGATAGTAGCTGATCGCAAACTCGGTGAGGTGTTTCAGATGATGCAATGTCTCTTTCAATTCTTTTTCAAGATCGCGCAGCATTTCATCTGCTTTGAAGGAGTCGTATTTTGAAATTCGCTTGATTCGGATTTCCAACAGACGAAGAATATCATCGCGTGTTATTTCTCGGTAGAATTGTTTTTTATACGGCTTCAGTCCTTTGTCAACCGTTTCAATTACTTCTTCAAAGGTTTCTATCTCTTCAATGTTTCGATAAATTCTTTTTTCAATGAAAATCTTTTCGAGCGATGAGAACAGAATTTTCTCCATTAACTCAGCCTTCTTGATCTCCAACTCGCGTTTGAGAAGCTTCACCGTCTGCTCGGTGTTTACTTTCAGAATCTCGTTCACCTTCATAAACACGGGCTTGTCGTCCACGATTACACAGGCGTTCGGGGAAATGGAAACTTCACAATCGGTAAACGCATACAGCGCATCCAGAGCGATCTCAGCAGAAATGCCGGCTTGCAAGCTCACTTGTATCTCTACATCCTTTGCGGTGTTGTCAATCACTTGCTTTACTTTGATCTTCCCCTTCTCGCTCGCCTTCACAATGGATTCCATCAATGAAGCCGTTGTCGTGGCGAATGGAATTTCGCGGATCACCAAAGTCTTCTTATCCAGAATCTCAATCTTCGCGCGCACTTTAATTTTTCCTCCGCGATAGCCTTGATCGTATTCCGAAAAATCGGCAATGCCACCGGTCGGGAAGTCAGGATAGATTTTTGGGTTCTTTCCTTTCAATACATCAATCGATGCTTTGATCAATTCACAAAAGTTGTGTGGAAGAATTTTTGTTGACAAACCCACCGCGATGCCTTCCACCCCTTGCGCCAGCAGCAAAGGGAACTTCACCGGAAGAGTGACCGGTTCTTTCTTCCTTCCATCATACGACAATTGCCACTCGGTAGTTTGTGGGTTGTAAACTACATCGAGTGCAAATTTTGAAAGACGTGCTTCGATGTAACGCGGAGCTGCCGCGCTATCGCCTGTGCGCACATCTCCCCAGTTTCCTTGCGTGTCGAGCAGCAAATCTTTCTGGCCAATGTTTACGATCGCCTCGCCTATTGCGGCATCACCGTGCGGGTGATATTGCATCGTGTTACCAATCACGTTCGCCACTTTGTTGAAACGGCCGTCATCCATCTCCTTCAGCGAGTGGGCTATCCTGCGCTGCACAGGTTTGAGTCCATCTTCAATGCGCGGCACCGCACGCTCCAGAATTACATACGATGCATAATCGAGAAACCAACTCTCGTACATGCCATCAATGGCGATGGAGTGAGTGGATTTGTTCTCGTCTTTTTCTTCTGATTTATTTTTTTTGCTCATAGAGCTAATTATTCTTTTTCTTTTGGCTTAACCTTAAATCCTATTTCGCGTCTATCTTCTTTGGGAGGGTCAATGAGATAGTTCAGCGCTTTATAGATTTCCTTGAAGCGTCCTTCATATTTTTGCTCCATCTCCTCCAACATCTTCATCACCTCTTTGTAATTGCCAGCAAGTTTTCTTAGAAAAATAAAAGTTCTTACAATTGCGATATTAACCTCAACAGCACGTTGGCTTTTCAAAATACTCGCCAACATGGCTACTCCTGCTTCAGTAAATGCAAACGGGGTTGCCCCACCCAGATGTTGTTTGGAAGGTATCACATTTTGTGATACCACTTCTGCTACTTCTTTTTGATTGAGTTCAAACATGAAATCGGGAGGGAAGCGCTTTAAGTTTCTTCTTACAGCTTGCTTCAAGGCTCTGGTCTCCACTTGATAAAGTTCGGCTAAGTGAATATCTAGCATTACTTTCTCTTCCCGAAGAAGGAAAATTCTTCTTATAATTTTCTCATTTGGAATTACCGAGGTATTCTTCATAGCTTATTCTTCAACTTCGGTCACTTCCTCCTTCGCCTCCACCTTATCCATCTCTACCCGCAGATTGTCAATAATAAAATCCTGGCGCGTGGGCGTGTTCTTGCCCATGTAGAACTCAAGTGTTTTGATCAAATGCTTTTCTTTATCAATCAGCACCGGCTGCAGGCGAATATTCTCTCCGATGAACGTTCCGAATTCGTCAGGCGAAATTTCTCCCAAGCCTTTGAAGCGCGTGATCTCCGGTTTGCTTCCCAGTTTGTCGATCGCGGCTTGCTTCTCTTCTTCGCTGTAACAATAAATCGTTTCTTTCTTATTGCGAACGCGGAAGAGTGGAGTATCCAAAATATAAACGTGGCCTGCCTTCACCAAGTCTGGGAAGAATTGCAAAAAGAATGTCATCAACAACAAACGGATATGCATACCGTCCACATCGGCATCGGTAGCTACGATCACTTTGTTGTATCGCAGGCCATCCAATCCGTCTTCAATGTTCAGTGCGTGTTGCAACAAATTAAATTCTTCGTTTTCGTAAACTACTTTTTTGGTAAGACCAAAACAGTTAAGCGGCTTGCCGCGCAAGCTGAATACGGCTTGTGTTTCTACATCGCGCGATTTGGTAATTGATCCGCTGGCCGAATCTCCTTCGGTAATAAATATCATTGATTCAGAACCATGCTCATCTTTCTCGTTATCAAAATGAAAACGGCAGTCGCGAAGTTTACGGTTGTGCAGGTTTGCTTTCTTTGCACGCTCGTTGGCCAGTTTTTTTATGCCGGCTATTTCTTTGCGCTCGCGCTCCGATTGCAAAATGCGCTTGAGCATGGCATCGGCCGCAGTTGCATTTTTGTGCAGGTAGATTTCCAGTTCTTTTGCCACAAAATCGCCCACATAGTTTTTCACGCTTGTCCCATCGGGCGCCATGTTGAGCGAGCCGAGCTTTGTTTTTGTCTGCGATTCGAACACGGGTTCTTGCACACGCACGGCAATCGCACCAATCACACTCGCCCGAATGTCGGCCGCATCAAAATCTTTTTTATAAAAATCGCGCACACCGCGCACAATGCCTTCGCGGAAAGCTGCCAAGTGCGTTCCTCCTTGTGTGGTGTTTTGTCCGTTCACAAAAGAATGGTATTCTTCACCATATTGGTTGCCATGCGTAAGTGCCACTTCAATGTCATCGCCTTGAAAGTGGATGATCGGATAGCGGATTTCTTCGGCATCGGATTTTTGCTTGAGCAGATCAAGTAACCCGTCTTTCGAATAAAATTTTCGTCCGTTGTAATTGATCGTAAGCCCGGCATTTAAAAACGCATAGTTCCACATCAGGTCATCCAGATACTCCGGGATGAAATGATAATGTTTGAACATCGTGTCGTCCGGTTCAAACTCTACGAGCGTTCCGTTTTTTTCTTCCGACTTGCCTTGCTTCGGGTCGTTTACCAAAACTCCTTTTTTAAATTCAGCGAGTTTGGTGGCACCATCGCGGAAGGCTTGTACTTTAAAATAATTGGAGAGTGCGTTCACCGCTTTTGTACCCACGCCATTCAAGCCTACTGATTTTTGAAAAGCACCTGAGTCGTATTTCGCTCCTGTGTTTATTTTCGAAACTACGTCCACCACTTTGCCGAGCGGAATGCCGCGACCAAAATCGCGCACGGTAACTTTCTGGTCGGTGATTTTTACTTCGATGGTCTTTCCGTAGCCCATCATGTGCTCGTCAATGCAGTTGTCAATCACCTCCTTCACCAGCACATAAATGCCATCGTCTTTGGCCGAGCCATCGCCCAACTTGCCAATATACATGCCGGGGCGCAGGCGGATGTGTTCGCGCCAGTCGAGCGACTTAATGCTCGACTCATCATATTGAATCGTGTCTTTGGCCATGAGTGGTTCTGTTAGTTCAAGTTTAAAAAATCAGGAGGTATGTATTCTCCCGTATCAAAAACAAAGTTAAACCGCGATTGCCCAATAGCAAACTTGTTTGTTTAAAATTGAGTTTTGCTCGCTGTATTTAATAATGATTTATGTGATTCCCCTGATATTTGCTCATCCTTTGAATTGCAAATCGTCTTAAAAAAAATCAAATAGCCTTCTTGCTCATCATCGAATAAATTCTGTAAACAGGCCAGGCAATAACCCAAGCCAGCAGCAACACGAAGCTTCCGTAAATAATGGGGCCGATGCGCGGATAATCAAATTTCTCCGCGCTGTTGTAGAGGCTGATAAAGCTGAGGGCTACAATAAAAAATAAATTGGCAAACAATATCAATCCGTAATACCAGGTTTTAAAAGGATAAGATTCTTCAGGGAAAATGCGGGTAACAGCAAAGACGGAAGCATTGGCAAGTGCCAGAATAGACAAGGCGATATAAAACAATTGTTGTTTGCCCACGCTGATCGTGCCGGCCGATTCATTGACCACCACAGTTTCGGGAAGCGAAGCATAGACATAAAACAAAACGGCTAAAACCGCGAAGAGGGAGAGCACCCAAATAACTTTAAAAATTTTAAATGCCATTTCGAGAAGTTAATTGTTAGACTGAGGAAAAGTTATCGTAAAAAGAGTTTTAATTTTGAGCCGTTGAAAATCGGGTGCAAAGTAATTTGATTTTTATGAGAAAAGAGAATGTAAAAATTATATTTCTTTTAGTGTTGACTTTGGCTGCCTGCGGCAAGCCTTTGCCGAAGCTGGAAAAGATGGATATGGAAGCATGGAAGGCTGACCGCCAGGGATGCCGGCACGATAGAGAAAAAATGATAGCCCCTCTCAGCGAACAAAAAGACAAGCTCAAAGGGCTTTCCGAAAACGACATCACGCGCTTACTGGGGCGGCCAGATCAAAATGAATTATGGAAACGCCATCAGAAATTTTTTTATTATTTTTTGTCGCCAGCTGCTGCCTGCGACCCTGCTAATACCAATCCTAAAAAACTTTCCATTCGGTTTAACGCTATGGAGCGGGCAAAGGATGTGGAGATTGAAAATTAGCTCCTGAGCGCGTTTCTTTGAAAGTCCTGTTTCTTTCGTTTTGCTTTTTCAATGTTTGCCCAAAGTTCGTCCACTAATTTATCTTTTGTTTTTGAATTGAACGGATACAGCAGCGAAGGTTTGAAATAGATTTTGTCACCAAGCTGTTCGGCATTATAAAAAGTGACTTCCCAGTGACCGATCATGGTTTTCAGTTCTATGTCTTTGATATTCTCTAACGGCACAAGCATATCTTGTTTTCTCTGGATAATGTAAAGGAACTCATCATCAAATTCAACTTGGAATAATTTTCTATTCATTTGATAAACTTTGTAAACAGGGAACAACCATGCAGCGAAAACCAAAATAGTTGTGCTTGGGCTTTCTATTACACGATGCACCGAATAAACAAAGAATCCTAACAACAATAACCACACAAACAATTTGTAAAATGTCAGGTAGCGTGTCGATAAGTTTTTGATGCGTTGTTTTTCTTGCATCTTTTATAGATTATTTTATACTAAAGGTATAATACCAAAAGTATAAAATAAGTTACCCTAATCTGTAATAAGTTTTGATGCCCAATTTCTCCACCTTGTCGAACTAATTATATTTGCCATCAAATTCAAAAAAATGAACCACATCGCAGTAATCGGCTCGGGTACGATGGGCAACGGCATCGCCCACGTGTTTGCACAATATGGCTTCCGCGTTTCGTTGATTGACATCTCGGAAGAGGCGCTCAAGAAAGCATTGGCTACCATTGAAAAAAACTTAAACCGCCAGGTGGAGAAGGGAACCATTGCGGCCGAAACAAAACAACAGGCGCTTGCCAACATCCAAACGTTTACTTCCTTAAAAGAAGGAATCGGGCAGGCCGACCTGGTGGTGGAGGCAGCCACTGAAAATGTAGATTTAAAATTAAAAATTTTTAAAGAGATGGATGAAGTTGCCAAAGCTTCAGCCATTCTTGCTACAAATACTTCTTCTATTTCGATTACCAAAATTGCTTCGGTTACAAAAAGGCCACAGCAAGTGATTGGCATGCACTTCATGAATCCCGTGCCGGTGATGAAGTTGGTGGAAGTCATTCGCGGTTACGCTACCAGCGATGAAACCACTAAAGCGACCATGGAGCTTTCGAAGAAGCTTGAAAAAATTCCTGTTGAAGTAAATGATTATCCCGGCTTTGTGGCCAACCGTATTCTCATGCCGATGATCAACGAAGCCATCTATTCTTTGTATGAAGGCGTAGCGGGCGTACACGAAATAGACACAGTGATGAAACTGGGCATGGCCCACCCGATGGGGCCGCTGCAGTTGGCCGACTTTATTGGCTTGGATGTTTGCCTCTCTATATTAAGAGTGCTTCACGATGGTTTCGGCAACCCGAAATATGCGCCTTGTCCGTTGTTGGTAAACATGGTGCAGGCCGGGCACAAGGGCGTGAAATCAGGAAATGGATTTTATCAATACAAAGCCGGGAGCAAAGATTTAGTAGTTGCCAGCAGGTTCAACAAATGAAAATCCTTGCCACGCTTACAATTCTCCTCATTCAGAGTGCTATAGCTTTTGGTATGTTAATGATTATTTATATGGTGTTCGTGCTTTTGGATTACCAAGGTGGAATTGATGGTCTTGTGGGAGCGACTTTATTTCAACCTATCATTGGAGGCATTCTATCATTAATAACGATTGCGATTTGCTTAATTATCGGTCTTCCGATCCGTCTCATTGAAACGTTAAAATTGTTTTGGTCGAAATATTACCTATCAATTTTTGGTATTTTAATTGGACTAACTTGTTTGGTTTTCGCATTTAATCCTTCAATGATTGAAAAGGCTAAGGTCATTGAAAACAATGTGGAGATAGTTAAAGATATTCCTAGTTTGAAATTGGTTGTAGCCGGTTGGTTCGGGCTCAGTTTCTCCATCCTTCACTCTTTTCCAATAATTATTATAGAACTTATTGAGAATCTTTTCAAAATTTTACTGTCTAAATAGTTCAATCACCCACTCCTAAATTCGGCACTGGCGCCACATCCATCGCGCAAAATTTTCCGGCTAAATATTTATAATGCGCGGCCATGGCAATCATGGCGGCATTGTCGGTGCAATATTGAAACTGGGAATAAAAATCTTCCAATTCAATTTTCGCTCACCAATCAATTGTTTTTAAATTTATGAAATGCTTTCTTATCTTTAAGCTATGAAAGTAGCTGAACTGCAATTACAACTTCATCAGGCCATTGATTCAATCACCGATGTTGAAAAATTGGAAGCCATTTTCATTTTATTGAAAGGCTCGAAAGGTTCGTTTGAACCAATGTCTATGAGCGAGTATGTTAGCGCTATTGACGAAGCACGACAACAAATCAAAGACGGAAAATTTTTAAGCATTGATGAGCTGGAAAAAGAATCTGAAAATTGGTGAAGAAGAAAAAAGTAATTTGGTCGCAACGGGCTAAAGATTCTTTGAAAGTTCATCATGATTACATTAAAGAAGAATCTGTTTCGGCAGCCAAAAGAGTTAAGACAGAAATAATCAAAGCATCGAAAGAACTTATCCTATATCCCGAAAAATATCAAGCCGATGAATACCACCCCGATAACACGGGAAACATCAGAAGATTTTTCAGGTGGAGTTACCGAATCGTTTATCAAGTGAACGAAGAGACAATAGACATCTTAAACGTTATCCACACAAGTCAAGAGCCTAATCGCGAATAGCCTTAAAAGTACCACACATTAACAAGGCAGTGTTTGGAATTTAGGAGCTAATCCCTTTCTCTATATTCCAAGATTCGGAATTGGCGCTACATCCATCGCGCAAAATTTTCCGGCTAAATATTTATAATGCGCAGCCATGGCAATCATGGCGGCATTGTCGGTGCAGTATTGAAATTCGGGAATGAAAATCTTCCAATTCAATTCCTCAGCAGTTTGTTTTAATGCATTTCTCAATCCGGAGTTGGCTGCCACGCCTCCGGCAATAGCAATTTGTTTAATACCTGTTTGCTGCGCTGCGCGTTTTAATTTTTGCAAAAGCATTTGAATGAGATGCTTCTGCAAGCTTGCGCAGATATCGTTTAAATTTTTCTCCACAAAATTTTCATCTTCTTTTTTCTTGTCGCGCAGGAAATAGAGAAAGGCTGTTTTAATTCCGCTAAAAGAAAAATCGAGGTTCGGCATGGAAGTTTGTGAAAATTTATAAGCGTTGGCATTTCCCAACTTGGCATATTGGTCAATCAGCGGCCCACCCGGATAAGGCAAGCCCATCATCTTGGCGGCTTTGTCGAACGCTTCGCCCACGGCATCGTCTTGCGTTTCGCCTATCACCTGCATATCCAAAAAATCTTTTACCAACACAATCTGCGTGTGGCCACCGCTCACGGTTAAACATAAAAATGGAAATGACGGTCGCGGTTCGTCCTCGCCTGCCTGCTGCATTCGGGCGGGAATAAAATGTGCCAGCACGTGCGCCTCCATGTGGTTCACTTCAATCATCGGCACATCGAGCGCCAGTGCCATGCCTTTGGCAAAAGAAACACCCACCAATAGCGAACCCATCAGCCCCGGCCCACGTGTAAAGGCAATGGCATCTAACGCTGAATTTTTTATGCCGGCCGATTGCATGGCCTCGTTCACCACGTGTACAATATTTTTCTGGTGCGCGCGCGAAGCCAACTCGGGCACCACGCCACCGTATTTTTGGTGGATGGCCTGTGAAGCCACCACATTATTGAGTACCTTGCCCTGTCGAATCACCGAAGCGGAAGTTTCATCGCACGAAGACTCAATGGCAAGAATAGTAGGAAGAGTTTGAACCATGCGTTTGCAAGTTATTAAAAACCGCGTTTTCTTTTGGGGTAAGAAAATCCTCTTGTACTCCCTGTTCGTGCTGGTGTCATTTTTTACCCTCTCATTTTTGATTTTGCAGTTCCCCGAGGTGCAAACTTACTTCATCCACCGGTATCTGTCGGGGTTTTCGCAAGTAACCGGATTTCCTGCTACTGTGGAAACCATGAGCTTAAATTGGTTTGACCGGCTCGACTTGAAAAAAGTAAAGATCACCGACCCGGAAAAAAACGACATGATCACTGTAGAAACCTTGTCGGTAAACTTTGGCTTGTTCAACCTGCTGCGCAAGGGCAACGCCAGCATAGATGCCGTGCAGATAGACCATGCCCTGGTGCACCTGAAAAAGATTGCCGAAAACAAAAGCGATACCTCTACGGCCTTAAACATCAACTTGTTTATAGAAAAGATAAACGAAAAATATTCTTCGGGCGGTGGTGGAGCCAGCTCTGCCAAGCTAACCATCTCCCAGGTCGGCATCACGCGCTCTCAATTTATTTACAATGAAAGCGACCGCGATTCTATCAAAAACGGATTTGACTACCGGCATTTTCATCTCGACCTCGACAGCGGAAAACTCCATACATTTCAGGTTATTGGCGACACCATTCAGTTCGATTTGAAATCGCTCTATGCGCAAGACCGCCAAACAAAATTTATAGTACACAAGCTGAGTACCTACTTCCGCATCTCGCAAAGCTCGATGGAATTTTTAAACGTGAAGATGAAAGCAGGCCACAGCATCTTGGGCGACACAATCATTTTCACTTACCATAGCCAAGATGATTTGAGCGACTTCAACGACAAAGTAAATATTAGCGCCCATCTGAAAAATACCGTACTCAATCCAGCTGACTTAGCTTTGTTTACTTATGGTCTCCCCCCGTTGCCGAAGCCGGTAGAACTGGCAGGCACAGCGAAAGGAAAAGTTTCGCGCTTTTCTTTTAACCCAATGACGATCTCCTTGGGCAACACCCATGTGCGGGGACGATTAGCTATGGATGGGCTGCCTAACATCAATGAAGCATTTATTGATTTAAAGATTGCCGATGGCGTAGTGGAGCAACCCGACATCCGTTTTTTATTTCGCGAAAGTACAGCTCAGGCACTGGCGCCTCTCGGCCACACACGCGTGAATGCCGAGTTTACCGGCTTCATCAACGACTTCGTTACCAAAGGAAAATTAGTTACCCAACTTGGGCATATTGACTCGGACTTAAACCTCAAGATCAATGAAAAGGATGAAAAGCAATCTGTGTATATCGGCAACGTGGCCTTGCGTGATTTTAAGTTAGGTCAATACTTAAAAGATACCACCAACTATCAAAATGTGTCGCTGCAGGGGCACATCAGTGGGAAAGGGTTGACGCGCGAAACGTCTGATTTTACGCTGACGGGCTCGATAAGCCAAATCGGATTTCGTCATTATAACTACACAGGCATAACCACCAATGCCCGCTTTGCCCGGCAACTTTTTAATGGCGACCTGTCTATTGACGACCCCAATCTACAATTCAATGCCAAAGCCTTTATTGATTTCAGACGAGGACAAGACATCATCAAAATAAAAGCTCACCTCGATACCGTGTTTGTTGATAGGCTGGGATTTATGAGCCAACCTTTGTTTGTAAAATCATTTTTTGATATTGATACACACGGCCTGCAGTTAGATAGTTTGGTGGGGCACATTGCCTTGCACCATACACAGGTAAACTATGATAACAAGATGTTGTACCTGGACTCTGTACACGTGATCTCGTCTAAACAAAATGACCAGCATCTGTTGCAACTTAGAAGTTCGTTAGCCAATGCCGATCTAGCCGGTAACTATCGTTATACTATGCTGGCCAACGATTTAAAAAAACTTTGGAGGGCTTACTATTCAAAATTCAACCCCGAGCCAATGCCAACGGGCAAAGAAAAGATAACGACTGAGGAAAATACTGTTTATGCCGCCCAACTGAAAGTTACCCTCAACGACATCCGGCCTTTATCAAAACTGGCCGGCCTCGACTTAACCGTATCGCCCGGAGCAAAAATAAATGCTTCCTTTACACACAGGCGTATTATTGATTTGCACGTGGATGGCCAATTGGATACCGTAGTTTACAACCAAAAAAAATTTGTAGGCAACGACATCGAACTGAATGCCCGCAAACACCACGACAGCACAGCCGTGCGGGCGCTGGCTACCATCCGCTCTGCCACACAAGCGTTTTCTAATTTTTTTAAAACTAAAAATATATTGGCACAGGCCGATTGGCAAAACAACACGATACACTTTTTATTCAATGGCGATCAGCAGGGTAATAGCAACCGGGTCAGGCTCGCGTCTCAACTTAATCTGTACAATGACAGCCTGCTGTTTAAAGTGCTGCCCACAGAATTTAAAATATTTGATGAAGATTGGGTGTTTAACGAGCAAAACCTTGTCATCAAAAAAGAAGATGCCTGGCACATCCACCATTTCGGGCTAAGGCACCAGAACGAATCTGTAAAAATAAACGGTGTGGTTTCTTCTAATCCAAATGATGCCTTAGCACTAAGTATAGAAAATTTTGACCTTGATTTTTTCAATTCATTGTTGCAAGAAAAAATTTCGGGTATCGTCAACGGCAAAGTAGAGGCACGCGATGTGCTTCAAAACCCGTTCATCCAAAACGATCTCACTATCCGAGACCTGACGGTAGATAATTTTTTGGTAGGTGATGTTACCGGCAAAAATCAGTGGAACCGCGAACAAAAAAGATTCGATCTGAATTTTTCGCTGAGCCGCGAAAACAAGCATACGGTTGAAATGACCGGCTACTATGACCCGGCCGTAGAATCGCCTCTGAACCTGGCCGCCAAACTGGCCGGAGCCAACATTAAAATCATTGAACCTTTCTTGCGCGGTATTTTCTCAAACATGGATGGAACGCTGACGGGCAACTATACCGTTACCGGAACATTTTCAAGCCCGGTTGTAAATGGGGAAGGAAAAATAAATGATGGATCGCTGGTAGTAGATTACCTGAAAACAAAATATTTTTTCAATGGGGCTCTCAACTTTTCGCCCCGCGAAATTGCTTTCAGCAACTTTATTATTACTGACGAATTAAAAAACAAAGCCCGGCTAACAGGGCGGCTCATCCACCGCAACTACAATGACCTGCGTATTGACCTGACGGCTGCCTTCCAAAAATTTCAGGTGATGAACACCACCGCCAAAGACAACAGTTTATTTTATGGCCAGGCCTACGGCACCGGCACATTAGCTATGCAGGGACCGCTGGAAAATTTAAAAATATCAGCCACCGCGCGGTCAGACAAAGGCACACGCATCTTCATTCCGCTCAATGGCACTACCGACAACACGGCCGCTAAAAAAGATTTTATTTCATTTGCCAATTTTTCCGACACCCTGAAGCGAGAAAAGAACAAACCAAAGCCGAAGGTAAAAAATGAACCTACCGGCATCACCATGGATTTAAACCTCGACATCACCACCGATGCCTACTCGGAAATTATTTTCGACATCCGCACAGGTGATATCATCCGTGGCTACGGCAGCGGCAACCTCAAACTTCAGTTCGATACCAAAGGCGAGTTCAGCATGTTTGGCGATTACACCTTCGACCGGGGCAACTATAACTTCACCTTGTACGACATCATCAACAAAGAATTCACCATCAACAAAGGAAGTAAAATCAGTTGGTCGGGCGATCCCTACACAGCCATCGTGAGCATCAATGCCGGCTACAGGCAGTTGGTTTCATTCTCACCGGTAGTAACCACCTGTACGGCCTGTGCCACCAGCATTGCCATGCGCAGAAAATATCCTGCCGAGGTGCAATTGAAAATTGATGGGCCTATGATGTCGCCCCAAATAAGTTTTGATATTGTAGCCAACGATTTGCCCAACACGGTGCCAACCGAAAACGGAAGTGAGCCGCTCAATCAGGATTTCAAAGCGTTCAAAGCCAAGATGGATGAACAGGAATTAAAAAAGCAAGTATTCAGCTTGATCGTGCTCAGAAGATTTTCACCGCCCGATGCGTTTACTTCCGGTGGCGGCAGCGGTCTCTACAGCAGCGTGAGCGAATTGCTCTCCAACCAGTTGAGCTATTGGCTCACGCAAGTGGACCAAAACCTGGAAGTAAATTTCGATCTGGGGAATTTTGATCAGGAGGCATTCAATACATTTCAGTTGCGCCTCTCCTACTCGTTCTTAAATGGCCGCTTGCGTGTAACGCGCGATGGCGCCATCGGCAACCAATACAATCGCTCGGATGTTTCCAACATGCTGGGCGACTGGACGGTGGACTACCTGCTGACACCTGATGGCACGCTGAAAATAAAAATGTTTAACAGAACTAATCTCAATCAACTAACGGCTACCACCTTTGGCGGGCAGACTACCATCAGCACAGGCTTCAGTTTGATGTCAACCCAAAATTTTAACAGTTGGAAAGAGCTCATTTCATCGGCCTACCTGCACCGTAGAAAAGAAGTGGCAAAGAACGGCAAAAAAGAAAATGAAGACTCCAACCCATAATAGCTGCCAAGAAATACAATAAAAATCCGAACTTGCTAATCGCTATGGCTGCAGAAAAAACTTGTTTTGAGTGCGGTGAAAAAATAAAAGGCCGCTCAGATAAAAAATTTTGTTCCGACCAGTGTCGCGTGGCGTACAACAACCGTCTGAATAGTGACGAAACTAATTTTGTGCGCAATGTGAACAACGCGCTGCGCAAAAACCGCAGGATACTGCTCACCTTAAACCCTTCGGGAAAAACCAAAATGCACCGCAATAAGTTAACAGAGCAAGGATTTGATTTTCAGTTGTTCACTAGCCTCTACACTACCAAAGATGGGGCGGTGTATCATTATTGCTACGAACAGGGTTATTTGCAGATTGACAAAGACTGGTTTCTGCTGGTAGTCAAGCGTGAGGCCTAAACACAAACACGAGCCGGCTGTCGGATCTGTTTAATTTCGCCTAACAAAATCTTTTAATTTTTGCGATAACATTCTACATTGTGTTTTCATGTAACATCATTTCGATATGAACGACTGGTCACTGCAAAGTAAAAAAGCGCTCGTTACGGGCGGCACCAAGGGCATTGGGTTAGCCATAGTAAAAGAATTATTGGAGTTGGGTGCCGAGGTGTTGGTGGTGGCACGCAATACCCAACCGATTCAGGGCAGGCTGAAACACTCTGCCAATCTTTATACAATTGATGGCGATGTTGCTGATGGGGCGTTTAGAAAAGCGCTTATACAAAAGGTAACAGAAAACTGGGGTCACTTGGATATACTGATCAATAATGTCGGTACCAACGTCAGGAAAAAAATGATAGAGTACAGTGAAGAAGAGTACCGAAAAATTTTTGAAACTAACCTTTTCAGTTTGATTGAAATTACGCGACTGTTCCATCCGCTGCTAAAAAAATCTGGCGATGGCAGCGTAGTCAATCTGGCTTCTGTTGCCGCTACGTTCGATCTGCAAAGCGGTCCGCCTTACGGGATGACCAAAGCAGCCATCGTGCAACTGACACGGCACTTGGCGGCCGAGTGGGCTGCCGACCGCATCCGCGTGAATGCCGTATCCCCCTGGTATGTAGAGACACCGTTAACAGAAAGTGTGCTGGCCGACCCCGAGCGATTACAAAAAATTTTAGAACGAACTCCGCTGGGGCGCGTGGGGCAACCCGAAGAGATTGCCAGCGCGGTGGCCTTTTTGTGTATGCCAAAAGCCAGCTACATCACCGGGCAAAATATCATGGTAGATGGCGGCATGAGCGTGAAGGGGTTGTGATTTCAGATGCAGGTTACAAGTGGCAGGTTGCAAGTTGAGATTCCATTTAAAATTATTGTGATCGGATTTTTAATATATCAGATAAATTTTTACGCTCTATGAAAACACAAATTACATTTCTCGCTGCCGTAGCAATAGCCGTTTCAGGATTGGCACAACAAAATCTGGTTTCAGGTAAACCGGAAGAAAATGGAATGTCATCAATTCGGTTGCAACAGATTGATCGTGTTTTAAATGAATACGTCAGCCACGGGCAGATACCCGGTGCGGTGGCATTGATTGTGCGTAACGGAAAAATTGTGTACAAAAAATCGTTTGGCTTTGCCGATGTTGAAAACAAAACTCCACTAAAAACAGATCATATTTTTCGGATTGCCTCACAAAGCAAAGCCATCACCAGCCTGGCCGTCATGATGCTGTGGGAAGAAGGAAAATTTTTGCTGGACGAGCCCATCAGCAAATACATTCCGGAATTTAAAAACCCTTCCGTGCTGGTGTGGTTTAACGAAAAAGATTCTTCGTACAGTGCGCAACCGGCCAAAAGCGAAGTTACCATACGTCAACTGCTTACCCACTCGTCCGGCATTGACTATGCGGCCATTGGCAGCAAAGAGATGAAAGCCATTTATACCAAAGCCGGCATACCGGGCGGTATCGGGGCACAACGGCTTGGCGATAAGCTGGGCGACAAAATAAAAATATTGGGAAAGTTGCCGCTGAAACATCAGCCGGGTGAACAATGGACTTACGGATTGAACTCGGATGTGCTCGGCTATTTGGTGGAGGTGCTTTCGGGATTAACCTTCGATGAGTTTCTGAGAGATCGGATATTTAAGCCGCTCGGCATGAACGATACTTACTTCTACCTGCCGGCAGATAAATATAACCGGTTGGTGAATTTGTATGAAGTAAAGGATGGAAAGCTTGCGCAGCCGCGGGTGGTATATGATGGCGTGAACCCCAATTACCCCAAGCAGGCCGGCCACTACTACTCAGGCGGGGCCGGACTGAGTTCTACCGTGGACGACTACGCCAAATTCCTTCAACTGTTTTTAAACAAAGGAGAATATAATGGAGTGCGTCTGCTGAGCCGCAAAACTGTAGAGCTGATGCTGACCGAACAATTGCACGCTCCCATCAAAGAAAAATTTGGCTTAGGGTTTGGCTTAGAGACACCCGACAACGATTACCGGTCACCCTACAGCATCGGTTCGTTTTCGTGGGGCGGGGCGTTCAACACCCACTATTGGGCTGATCCCAAAGAAAAACTGATCGGTATGGTTTTTACCAATATGTACAATTCTCCGTATGGATATATCGGTGAGCAGTACAAGGCGTTGGTCTATCAGGCAATTGTTGATTGAAGTGGATTGTTTCATTGACAGCACTTCTGCTCTCCATTGGTAAATACAGAATAAAAGTTTCGACCAGTTAAATAATTTTTGATCACTCTTATTTTTTTGTCATTATACTCAAGGCAAAGGCTGCCGCGCTTCCTGCGAATACAGAATAATCTAATGGTGCTTTTACATTTTGAAAAAGAGCCATGGCCAATCCAAAAATCAGCAATAAAAAACCCGCTCCTTTTGCCACGAGGGAAGTTTTAAAATTGGTCAACAATCCAACTCCAAAAACAATTTCTAAAAGTGTGGAAATGCCACTTACAAAAGGTATGAATAAACCGGGCACCCATGGATTAAGTTTCCCTGTGTAAGCAACAAAGTTATCCCAGTTTCCCCAAGCGCTTAGTGCTTGAGGCCAAAATCCAAACCTGTCTGCTACGGCTGAAAGAAACCCGATGCTTAATGCCACTCTTAAAAACCATTCAACCGATTTTTTTTCTGATATCTTCATAGCTCTTTATGAAAGTGAAAAGACCTGATGGTAAAGCCTTCGTTGAAATAAAGTTTATGCGCAATGGTTCGGGTGGGGCCGCTGTCTAAGTAAACAGAAATACAATTTTCTTTTTTGGCAATATCATAAATGCGGTTGAGCAAGGTGGAAGCATAGCCTTTGCCTCTGCAATTTTCTAAGGTAGAAAGGTCGTCTATGTAAAGTTGCTTGCCACAACAGAGCATGGAAAATATTCTATATCCGGCTACAGAAACCGCCTGCCCGTTAGCGATTAAATAAATGAGATGGTACCCTTCGCCTTGCATCAACTTTATCTGCTGTACAAAATTTTCTTTTTTTAATGAAGGCCGCAAAAGATGCATTGCTTCCCAGCAACTTACTATTTCATCGTCTGACTTTGCTGTTTTTATTTCTGCCATATATCAGTTTTAGTTGTTCGGTAGAGTCAATATTCACACCATCACTTCTCAATCACAGATGGTTATTTTTTACTCATCATTTATTCTGTGCCTCTTCTTCAGTACTTGTCACTCCGGTAAGCATGGCAGTAGCGCCCTGCCTACTTCATTATTTTTTCCAACACTATTTTGGCGGCTTGCACCACCGATGTGCCCGGTCCGAAGATAGCGGTTACGCCTGCCTTTTTTAAGAAACCATAATCTTGTTCGGGGATAACCCCACCCGCCACCACAAAAATATCGGGGCGGCCTATTTTCTTTAGTTCGCTGATCAGTTCGGGTATTAATGTTTTATGGCCTCCTGCCAGGCTGCTGGCGCCCACCACGTGCACATCGTTTTCCATGGCTTGCTTGGCTACTTCGGCCGGTGTTTGAAAGAGCGGGCCTATGTCCACATCAAAACCGAGATCGGCAAAGCCGGTGGCAATTACTTTGGCCCCGCGGTCGTGGCCATCTTGCCCGATCTTGGCAACCAAAATGCGCGGCCTACGCCCTTCTTTTTTAGCAACTTTATCGGAGAGTTTTTGTACCTCTTCAAATTCTTTTTTGTTTTTCATCACCCCCGAATATACACCAGATACAGCTTGGATGGTAGCCCGGTAGCGTCCAAAAATTTTTTCCATCGTCTGCGAAATCTCTCCGAGGGTAGCGCGCACCCGAGCTGCTGCTATGGCTGCTTCCAGTAAATTGTCATTTCCTTTGGCTGCTGCCTCCAGACGTGCCAAGGCACGCTGCACCGCTTGTTCATCGCGCTCTTGCTTCAGTTTCTTCAGCCTGTCTATTTGTTCTTTCCGAACACTGGTGTTATCTACTTCCAGGATTTCAAAATCGGGTTTTTCATTTGTTGTGTATCGGTTTACGCCCACGATTATTTCTTCGCCCGCATCAATGCGGGCCTGCTTGGCGGCTGCCGCCTCTTCTATCCGCAGTTTAGGAAGCCCGCGTTCGATGGCCTTTGTCATACCGCCCAGTTCTTCTACTTCTTCAATCAATGCCCATGCTTTTTCGGCTAATTGTTCGGTGAGGTACTCGATGTAATACGAACCTCCCAGCGGATCAACTACGCTTGTGATGCCTGTTTGCTGTTGGAGATAAAGCTGTGTGTTGCGCGCAATGCGTGCAGAAAAATCGGTGGGCAGTGCAATGGCCTCGTCTAATGAGTTGGTGTGCAAGGATTGTGTGCCGCCCAGCACGGCCGCCAGGGCTTCAATGCCTGTGCGCGTTACATTGTTGTAAGGGTCTTGTGCTGTTAAACTCCAGCCGCTGGTTTGGCAATGGGTGCGCAAAGCCATTGATTTTTCGTTTTGAGGGTTAAACTGTTTTACAATCTTCGCCCACAGCAACCGGCCGGCCCGCATCTTGGCCACCTCCATAAAAAAATTCATGCCGATGCCCCAGAAAAAAGAAAGGCGCGGAGCAAAGTCATCAATGGCGATGCCTGCCTTCAATCCGGTGCGGATGTACTCCAGTCCATCGGCCAGCGTGTAGGCCAACTCGATGTGAGCCGGTGCGCCCGCTTCGTGCATGTGGTAGCCGCTGATGCTGATGCTGTTAAACTTGGGCATGGCCTTCGAGCAATACGAAAAAATATCGGCTACGATGCGCATAGACGGAGTGGGCGGATAGATATACGTGTTGCGCACCATAAATTCTTTCAGGATGTCGTTTTGGATAGTGCCGTTCAGTTGTGCCGGTTTCACGCCTTGTTCTTCGGCAGCTACAATGTAGAAAGCAAGGATGGGAATTACCGCGCCATTCATCGTCATCGACACACTCATTTGATCAAGCGGAATCTGATCAAACAAAATTTTCATGTCGAGTATAGAATCTATAGCTACACCGGCTTTTCCCACATCGCCCGCTACACGCGGATGGTCGGAGTCGTAACCGCGGTGGGTTGCCAAATCGAATGCTACCGACAACCCTTTTTGTCCGGCAGCCAGATTTCTGCGATAGAAAGCGTTTGATTCGGCTGCAGTAGAAAAGCCTGCATATTGCCGAATCGTCCAAGGCCGAACGGTGTACATCGTAGCATAAGGGCCGCGCAAAAACGGAGCAATACCTGCCGGATATTTTTCGAAGTGGGTGGTCAGGCTGCTGAGATCGTACCGGTTGCTGATTGCTATTTTCTCTGGCGAAAGCCACGGTTCGTTGGTAGGCTCATGCCACAAGCGGAAAGAATGATATTCTGTTTTTGAAAATCTGTTTTTTGAAGATTGAATTTTCTTCCAGACTTCTGCTGCTACCTGATCGGTGAGCGATTCAATAAAAAAAGAACCGGCCAGCGGGTCGTCCACTTTTGAAAACCCACTTTCATCGCGCAGTATGGAAGAAACATTTCGCGCCATGCGTACCATCATCGGGTGGGCGGCTTCTTCGGGCTGGCATGTCAGGGCATCGCATCCACCGGAGATAGCCGCTACGGCAGCTAAGGTTTGTTTCAGCATATTGCCATGTGGCTGAAATTTTTCTTCTGTCCATTTTGCAGAAGAAACATGCACAAAGGCATCTGTTAGTTCTTTCACAGAAAATGCTTGTTGCAACAATGCCCACAATTTTTTTAGCGCACGTATTTTACCGATGGTGATAAAAAAATCGGTATCTACAGACATGGAGAATGCGATGGAGTGGCATGCTTCTTCCGGAGATTTTTTTTGAAGGATGGAAGCCTCCACGATATCAACAGCCACTAACAAGCTATCCACAATTTCATCAACAATATTGTGATTAGGCTGCACAACGATTCCGTTTACATGAAAGTTTGGCAGCGTTGTGTGTAACTGATTTTTATCATTAGCCCGTTGAAAAAATGCACCCCTTATTTTAGTTTCTTCTCCGCTTCGGCTGATGTGCGAAATTAAATCCTGCAAAATCAAATCAGAATGACGATCGGCCTGAAAAAAAACACCACAGTGAGAGAGTTCAATATTCTTTAGAAGCGTTTTAAAATCTACTTTATCTGTTTTCAGTTCAAAAAAAATTCCTTCAGCGCCTGCATGGAGGTATTGCAGCGATATTTTGTTTGCTGTTTTTTCATCATTTACCCAAACAGAAGGTGCATTAACCCACGAACGTGCACCCATTTTTAAAAAAGCAGCCTGCTTGCTCTGTTTTTTTGTTTCTTCTATTCTATCGGATGGGTCGTAATAGGGTTTAAGCGTGATTCCGCAACGGAAAAACATGAGCTGAGCCAACGATTTATTGCTCCCCAGTTCTTGTTGTGCTGCTTTTTCCCAATCGCGGACATCGTGAAACGGGAAATCCATTATTTTTTTTTTCTCTGCCATTTTTTCACTGCAAAACTTAGTTCAAGTTCTTATTTTAAATGCATTTAAAAAAAGAAAAATTTATTCATTAAATATTTATTTCAATTGATTTCTATTCTCTACCTTCCACTATGTTTTCGCAAAGCAGACAAACAAAAAATTCTGATTACAAAATCATTTTTTGTTCTTCATTTTTTTTACACCTTTGTCGCCCTTTGAAAAAACTGCAGTACAATTCCTGAACCTCAAACGACTACTTATACATGGAAGTTGACACCACCACCTCCGTATGGACTGATTGTCTTGATATCATCAAACAACATGTAGAAGAAAAAGAATTTAACACCTGGTTTAAACCTATTGAGCCGGTGCGGAGCGAAGGCAACGTGCTGACCATACAAGTGCCCTCGCAGTTTTTTTACGAATGGCTGGAAGATCACTATGTGCCGATTCTTAAAAAAGCTGTTCATGCCGTGTTGGGCAATGAAGGGAGGCTGGAATATGCTGTAGTAGTAGATAGCGGCAACACACAAAATCCGCCCGTTACGGTGCACCTGCCCAACGGAAACGGTTTGAGAAAAAATAATCAGGTGCAAAACGGAAATGGCCATGCCGAGTATTCTCCTTTTGCCTACAAAGCACTCGATCCACGTACGGTTAACTCCCGGCTGAACCCTAATTATACATTTGAAAATTTTGTAGAAGGCGATTGCAACCGCCTGGCGCGGTCGGCAGGCGTGGCTGTCGCTAAAAAACCGGGCACCACTTCGTTTAACCCGTTGATGTTGTACGGAGGCGTGGGCGTGGGCAAAACGCACTTGGTGCAAGCCATCGGCAACGAAATAAAAAAGAACATGCCCGAAAAGGTAGTGCTCTATGTTGACCAAAATGATTTTACCAACCAATTTTTAAATGCGCTTCAAAATCTGAAAATGCAGGAGTTTCAAAATTTTTACCTGCAAGTAGATTTACTCATTTTGGACGATGTGCAGTTTTTGGCCGGACGAGAAAAGACACAGGAGATTTTCTTTAATATCTTTAATCAACTCCACCAATCGGGCAAACAGATCATTATGACGAGCGACTGCCCGCCACGCGACCTGAAAGGATTTCAGGAACGTTTACTTTCGCGCTTTAAGTGGGGCTTAACTGCCGATTTACAAGAGCCCGACTTTGAAACCAAACTGGCCATCATCAACAACAAGATGGAGTCTGACGGCATCGAAATTCCAACCGAAGTGGCCGAATATCTCGCTTACAGCGTTGATACGAACCTGCGCGATATGGAAGGCGTTCTCAACTCCTTATTGTTTCATGCCACTTTGCTAAAACGCAACATTGACCTCGACCTGGCAAAAGATGTATTAAAAAATATCATCAAAGAAATACAAAGCGATGTAAGCGTTGACTACATCCAGAAAACCGTAGCCGATTATTTTAAAGTAGATACTGAGCAACTGAAGGGCAAAGTAAAGAAACGCGAAATTGTTATCCCTCGGCAAACAGCCATGTACTTTTGCAAACGCTACACCCAACTGACTTTGGCGCTGATCGGAGAAAATTTTGGCGGCCGCGACCACAGCACCGTTATCCATGCGCTGGAGTCGGTAGAAGATATGATGAAAGTAGATGCCAACTTTAAAAACAGCATGGATGAGCTGACTAAAAAATTTAAGTCGCGCATGTCAGTTTAAATTTGTCTCCTTCGATAAATCCCGTCTGCCTACTTTGTCAGCAAAAAAATTTAAAGCGTTTTAATCTTAATTGAATCCTTCTTGAGGATATCATTCTTTGCACCTATAACTTGATATTATTCTATCCGTTTGATACCAAAACAAGAAAACTATCGTTGATACACTCAATTATACATCATGATAAAGTTGTGTTGGCCAATCTATTTTAAAATCTAGTTTCCATCTTTGAGGTTTTAATTCGGATTGATCTTGAACAAAAAAAAATTAGTACTGGTTTCTGTTTATACGGCTGCTTTTTCAACGTGCCTGTGTCAAAATGTTTTTTGGTCTGACACCTCTAAAAATCAAAGAAAAATCATCATCCCTATATTAATCTCCACGCCTGAAACACACACGGGCATAGGTGCGCTGGGTGTTTTGCTCTGGAAAAATACAGATGCCGCCAAACCCACCCGAACATCCAATGCCGAGCTGGTGGGTCTGTACACCACACGCCATCAATTAATTTTTATTCCTAAATACACCATCTTCACCGCTGGCGAAAAATTTTTTATCGAAGGTTTTGGTGAGGAACTGATTGACTTCCGCGATTTTTATTTTGGGCGTGGCAACAATACCCCGGCCTCCAACCGCGAAACCATCACTTACCATGCCTTGGGTTGGGAAAATAAAATCGGAAGAAGAGTTTTTCAAAACCAAAAACTCTTTGCCGGTGTAGAAACCCGGGCTATCACATACTATGGCATACGGTCTTCCAGC
Source organism: Bacteroidota bacterium (assembly GCA_018267215.1). GTDB lineage: Bacteria > Bacteroidota > Bacteroidia > Cytophagales > Cyclobacteriaceae > ELB16-189. The sequence continues at coordinate 197,039 of JAFDYX010000024.1, read as the reverse complement.
ACGGGGGCACTCAGTTCTGAAAAGGTTACAGGCTACAACGGTTCTGTGTCAATAGGGCTAGGGCCAGCCTTGATTTGGGATACCCGCGATAACGTAGTAAATCCGGGTAAAGGGTTCTACTGGGATTTCCGTTACTCGCAATACTCTACCGCCTTGGGTGGAACGGTTGACTACCATCGCACCTATTTTGATTTCAGAAAGTATATGAACGTAGTGCCCCGGCACCGCCATATTTTGGCCATGGAGTTATTTGGCGATTTTGTGCGGGGCAATGCGCCCTTCAAAGAACTGGCCGAGTTGGGCGGACCGCGCATCATGCGGGGCTACTACCGTGGCCGTTTTCGCGACAACTACATTACTGCATTTCAAACCGAATACCGCATGCCCGTTTATAAACGATGGGGTGTTGTCGCATTTGCCGGGCTGGGCAAGGTGTACGACCCTACCTCCGTTAACTTCAATGACTTTCATATTTCGTATGGTGGTGGGTTGCGGTATAAAGTAAACAAAAGAGAAAAGCTAAACATCCGGATAGACTATGCCCGGGGCGACCCTAGGTACTTGGGCTATTTATACCTGGGTTTGGCAGAAAGTTTTTAGATTAATTTTTCGAAAAGATTTAAAATTCCGACTCCTCCAACAACGATTGCGCTATTCCGGTTGTAACTTTCGGCTATGAGTTTTGGATATCCTCAGTTTTTATGGGCATGGGTGCTATTAGCAGTGCCCATTATCATCCATCTGTTTAATTTTCGTAAAACCATCCGGGTTTATTTCAGTAATACAAAATTTTTAAAACAGGTAAAAGAAGAAACCACACAGAAAAGGAAACTGAAACAATGGCTGATCCTTGCCTCGCGCCTGTTGTTTGTATTTTTCCTAGTCTTGGCTTTTGCCCTTCCCTTCTTACCTGCCAAAGAAAATAGTGCCGGCCTGCGAACCGTTACTTTGTACGTTGATAACTCGTTCAGCATGAGCGCTGCGGTAACAGAAAAAAACAGGGCACTCGATCAGGCCATCCGCATGGCGCAAGAGATTGTAGATTTGTTTCCGACCAATACCCAATACAATTTACTGACAAACGACTTTGCACCGTTTTCCAACACCCCAAAAACAAAAACTGAAACGGCCGATTTGTTAGCGCAGGTCAGGCTGTCGCCCGTGTCAAGAACAGCAGATGAAATCGTTCACCGCGCTGCGCGCAACCCTTCTACCCTGTTTTGGATATCGGACTTTCAAAAATCTACGTTTGGTGAACCTAAAAAAATTGATTCGTTGACTTCCGTTCACCTATTACCAATACCCACCGAACAAAACCCGAATGTATTTGTTGACACCGTGTTTCTTCAAAACCCTTTTGCCATCGGTGGTGAAAAAAATTCGGTTACTGTACGCCTGCAAAATCAAAGTAAAAAGAAAAAGGAAGGGCTGACCGTGAAGATGAATATTAACGGAGTGCAAGCCGCCACCTCTACCATAGACATAGAGGCCGAGAGCACAGCCGACATTGCCTTCGACCTGATCGGTTTAAAAGGGAACAACAAAGTTGTAGTCAGCTTCAACGATTACCCTGTAAGTTTTGACAACGAATTTTATTTTGCTCTCAGCTATTCAAAAAAAATAAATGTACTCGAAATTAAACCGGGCACAACTGCCACATACATTGAAAAAGTCTTTGGCAACAAAGAGCTTTTTACTTTTCGGTCGGTTACCACATCCAACCTCAATTATAGTTTGCTCGGACAGGCGGATTTGGTAGTGATCAATGGGGTGAGCAGGTTAGACGAACCGCTGATCGAGTCTATCCAACTCAACAAAAATTCGGGAGGCTCTGTATTGCTTTTACCCGGTGCAGATCCTGACATTGCTTCTTATCAAAAAATCATTTCTTTGCCACTTGCCAAAGTAAGCGTACACGAGCCGGAAGAATTGGATAAGCCGGATTTTCACAATCCATTTTTCGCCAACATATTTGAAGAAAAGTCTGCTGCTATGGCCATGCCTAAAGCTTCGCGTGTGATCGAGTGGGGTGCAGACCGCTCGGCTATCCTTCACTTTAAAAATGGTTACCCCTTTTTGGCACGTCAGGGTAAATATTTTATACTGAGTTGCCCGCTGGAAAAAACGACAACTGATTTTTTTTCCAATGCCTTGTTTGTACCGGTGATGTACCGGCTTGCCACGCACGGAAAAAAGAATGACCTTCCTTTGTATTACACCCTTAGCCAATCTGAAATTATATTTCCTGCCGACAGTTTGCCGCCAGAAACACCCGTACAATGGAAAGGGGCAGAAGAATTTATTCCCTCGCAACGCAAAACAAACGGCCTACTGATTTTTGATTTACCCAAAGATGCAGTAACGGCCGGTTTTTATTGGGCCGTGAGCCAACCCGACACGCTTGGCCTGCTGGCATTCAACCCCGACAAGCGCGAATCGCTCCTCGCCTCATTAAATATGGACTTGGTTCAGCAAAAACTGGGTAGCAAAAATATTTCTGTTTTTGAAGCCGGCACGGCCGAATCGTTCACGAAAGAACTAAAAGAACGCTATTTGGGCACTCCGCTATGGAAATATGCTGTGGTTTTGTCGCTGTTGTTTTTATTAATCGAGATTCTTTTCATCCGTTTTTTGAAATGATCGAAAATAAATGAGAAATTTCGACTTTAAATGAGAGTCCTTCTTCAATCCGCCCGAATTGTTAACCGGGCTTCTTCTTTCCACTTAAAAAAGAAAAATATTTTAATCGCCAACGGGCGCATTGCCGAAATAGGTGATAAAAATTATTCGGCCGACAAAATCATTGATGCCGATGGCATGCTACTGAGTGCCGGATGGTTTGACCTCGGCACATTCGTGGGCGACCCGGGCTTAGAACAGCGCGAAGACCTTACCTCGCTGGCGAGGGCTGCCTCGGCCGGTGGCTTTACAGAAGTAGCCGTACTGCCCAACACGCAGCCAACGATTCAAACCAAAAACGAAGTAAGCTACATTACCCAAGGCAACGAAAGCCGTTTGGTGCAAGTGCATGCGCTGGCTGCTGTTACTAAAAATTGCAAAGGCGAAGAACTGACCGACATGATTGATCTGCACCAAGCCGGGGCTGTTGCTTTCTCTGATGGATTGAAACCCATCTGGCATACAGACATCTTTCTTAAAACGCTGCAATACCTACAAAAATTTAATGGAGTGCTGATTGACCACCCTGAAGACATCTGGCTCGACCTGTTTGGACAGATGCACGAAGGGCCGGAAAGCGCCCTGCTCGGACTGAAGGGCATGCCCAGCATTGCCGAAGAAGTGGACATCAGCAAAAACATCAAACTGCTGGAGTATGCTGGCGGAAGATTGCACTTTTCAAAAATCTCCACTGCCAAGAGCGTCAACCTGATCCGTGCTGCCAAGAAAAAAGGACTTCATGTTACCTGCGACTGCACCGGCTATCAACCACTTTTCTTAGACAGTGAACTGGAAAATTTTGACACCAACTTCAAGGTGCTACCACCGCTTCGCGAAAAGCGCGATGCCGATGCGCTGATCAAAGGATTGGAAGACGGCACAGTAGATGTGCTGTGCAGCGGGCATGCGCCCGTTGATGACGAAAGTAAATTTCTTGAGTTTGACCAAGCCGAGTTTGGTATGATCAACCTGCAAACTTTTGCTGCCCAACTGGCTACGCTGAGCGAGAAAATAAAACCCGAAGAATTGATCTTAAAGGTGGCAGAAAATCCGCGCCTGTTGTTGAACCTGGAAATCCCGCTCATCGAAGTAGATCAGAAAGCCAACCTCACTTTGTTCGATCCTCATGCAGAATGGACTTTTGATGGCGAGACCAATCTTTCGAAATCAAAAAATTCTCCCTGGCTGGGGAAAAAACTGACAGGCAAAGCCATTGCCGTTTTCAATAACGGCAAAGTCAGGTTAGACGAATAGGGCAACCTCTCGCTATTTTACCTTTAACCCACTCACCAGTGCCCATTCATTTCGCGCATTTGTGCATCTACCACGGCAATAGCAGCCATGTTTACAATGTCGCGAATGGAACTGCCCAGTTGTAAAATATGTACCGGTTTTTTCATGCCCAATAATATAGGGCCGATAGCTTCTGCCCCACCAATTTCCATCAGTAGTTTGTAAGCAATGTTGCCGGAGGCTAGGTCAGGGAAAATCAATGTGTTGGCTCCTTTTTTAGCCAAGGCACTAAACGGATAAATCTCCTGTTGCAATTCGGTGTTAAAGGCCATGTTCGCCTGAATGTCGCCATCCAATATCAGCTCAGGATACTTTTGTTTGGCCAACTTCACGGCTTGTTGCACTTTGTCGGGTATTTCACCTTTGCTTGAACCAAAATTAGAGTATGATAGTACAGCCACGCGTGGTTCGATATCGAAAAATTTTACGCCTCGCGATGTCAGATCAATAATGCCCACCAGTTCTTCTGCCGTAGGATTGACATTGACGGTACAATCGGCAAAGAAGAACGTTCCCTTTTTATTCATGATGATGTACATGCCGGCTACGCGGCTGGCGTTGGGCGCCATGCCGATAATTTGTAATGAAGGCAATATGGTTCGGGAGTAGTCTTTGGTCAGACCCGACACCAGCGCATCGGCTTCGCCAAACTCTACCATCATAGCTCCAAATGCATTGCGATCGCGCATCTGGCGCAGCGCATCCTGGTAGGTTACACCTTTGCGCTGGCGTCTTGCATGGTAAGCTCTGGCGTATTGTTCGGTGCGCTCTTTCTCTTCGCGCGGGTCTATGATCTGGCAATCCGTCAGTTCAAGGCTGTGTTCTTTAATTAACCGTTCAATCTCTACACGACTTCCCAATAAAATGGGTTTGGCAATATTTTCATCCTGCAACACCTGTGCTGCTTTCAATACTTTGTGATGGTCTGCCTCGGCAAATAAAATGCGCTTGGGTTTTTTCTTGGCCAGATCAATAATGCGCGATGTCAGTTTCTGATCAATGCCAATCCGTTTCAACAGTTCGTGGTTATAAGCATCCCAATCGCTGATGGGGTTTTTGGCAACCCCTGAACTCATGGCAGCCTTGGCTACTGCCGGAGCCACGGTGGTAATCAGCCTCGGATCCAAAGGTTTGGGAATCAGGTAGTCTGCTCCAAACTTTATTTTATCTACGCCATAGGCTTTAAATACAATGTCGGGCACAGGCTCTTTGGCCAACTCGGCCAGTGCATGAACGGCTGCCAGTTTCATTGCTTCATTAATTTCGGTGGCACGCACATCGAGCGCCCCACGAAAAATATAAGGGAAGCCAAGCACATTGTTGATTTGATTGGGGTGGTCTGAGCGGCCAGTGCCCATAATAATATCGGCTCGGGTTTGCTTGGCCAGGTCATAGCCGATTTCGGGGTTAGGGTTAGCCAGCGCAAATACAATCGGGTCTTTGGCCATGGCCAAAACATCTTCGGGTTTTAAGCTATCTGCTACCGAAAGCCCGACAAACACATCTGCTCCTTTGATGGCCTCCTGCAGGGTCGAAATTTTTCGTGTCGTGGCAAACTCCAGTTTGCTGGGATCAAGCCCCGGCCTGTCTTTGTGGATCACCCCTTTACTGTCGCACATGATCAGGTTTTCTTTCTTGAGCCCGAGTGCGATATAAAGTTTAGTGCACGAAACGGCTGCTGCACCGGCTCCGTTTACTACCAAAATAATGTTTCCAATTTTCTTTCCGTTCAGGTGCAAGGCGTTGAGCAAAGCCGCGCTGGAGATGATGGCCGTGCCGTGCTGGTCATCGTGCATGATGGGGATGTTCATCTTCTCGCGCAGCACGGTTTCAATTTTAAAACACTCGGGCGCTTTAATGTCTTCCAAATTCACTCCGCCAAAAGTGGGCTCGAGCGCCTTTACTACTTCAATAAATTTATCGGGGTCTTTTTCATTGATTTCAATATCAAAGCTATCTATGCCTGCATATTTTTTAAAGAGCACAGCTTTTCCTTCCATCACAGGTTTGGCTGCCTCGGGGCCGATATCGCCCAGGCCAAGTACGGCCGTGCCGTTGGAGATTACCGCCACTAAATTTCCTTTGCTGGTATATTTATAAACATCTTCTACGTTGGCGGCAATTTCTTTGCAGGGTTCGGCCACACCGGGCGAGTAGGCCAGCGCCAGATCTAGCTGCGAGCTGAGTTGCTTGGTAGGAGTTACTTCAATTTTGCCGGGCTGCCCTTGGGTGTGGTAGTTGAGAGCATCTTGCTTTCTGATTTTAATAGACATAGGTATAAGTTGAAAGGGGTAAGTTACAATTTTTGATTAATGAATTGAAGAATCTAAATACAATTCTAACTTACTCATGATACTTCTTCTCCCCTGCCCGGATGGCTACTTTTAAAATATTTTCGCGAGGGGGAAGTGGGCAAGAATATTTTTCTGAGTACGCACAGTAGGGGTTGTAGGCCTGATTAAAATCGAGGAGGATAGACGATGCCCCCCGAACTTTCTTTACTTCGAGGTAGCGGCCTGCCCCATACGTTTCGCTGGCACTGGTAGCATCGGCAAAGGCAAGGAATAACATTCCATTATTTTGTGGGTCATCTACAATTTCCAAAATCAGCAGCTTGCAGTGCTCCTTGTCTAACTCAAACTCCGCATAAGCGTAAGGCAAATATTTTCTTTCCTTTCCATCGCTGGCGGGCAGAAGTATCATTTGCTTGTCGCGAATATGATGAAGGCTGGCGTTGATTTTATATTTTACAACAGGGGCAAAATAATTTAACGATTTAAAATTTTTTCGTTCTTCACCAAAAGGCGATTGGTCGCTGGTGTGCATAAACTCGTCTTTGTCTTTTCGGTCTTTCTGTATCTGGTCGAGGTATTCTTTTTCAGTTTGCCCTCCGCTCCATGAATAATAAATAACGGTGGCTACTAAGGCCAACATGGCGATGAAAAAAATATTTTTGAGCTTCATAGATTATTTCATACAAAATTCAGAGACCGTAAATCGCATCATTCAAATTCATTTTTGCGGGTCAACAAGTTTTATGGTAAGGGTTTTACTTTCCATTGCCTGATCGAATCGAGGTATTGATCATAAATTTTAAAAAAACGGGGAATGGCCTGATCGGCCAACCGTCCCGGTGCATTGACCAACACAGCGATGGCAATTTTTTTCTTTTGGTTGAACGCTACCTCACTACGGTAGTGGTTGACATAGCCACCATGATAAGCCACGGTGTCATCGCGAAAAGTAACGATGCGCCAGCCTAATCCGTAATACGATTTGCGCACCGGCTTCCATTGCCAGAAATACAGGTTGCGGGCAACGGCACGCACTTGCGGTTCCAGCATTTCATGAATGCGGGCAGCCGGCATCACAATATTGGGAGCCAGCAAAGCTTTAAGCCACAGTGCCAGATCAAGTGCGCTGGCATTGATGCCTCCGGCAGGGGCAACAGAATAATATGTTTTAGAAATTTTTACAGGATGCGTATAGCTGTGTGGCTTAGCCGTATTTTTTGCTTGGCTAATCTGAGCAAAAGAGGCAGAGGCGTGCTGCATGCCCAACGGCCGAAAAAGTTTTTCGGTTATTATCTGTTCAAATGGTTGATGGGTTGCTGCCTCCATAACTTTGCCGATCAGAGTGAAGCCCACATTTTGGTAGCTGTACACTTCACCGGGCTCGGCTATCAGGTTGAGGTTGCCCAGATAACTGATGAGCGTATCTACCGGTGCATTTTGATCTACCAAGTCTGTAAAGGCATGATAGGGCAACCCTTCGGTGTGCGAAAGAATATGACGCAGCTTCAGTTTTTGTGTAGCCTCTTCCGATTTCAATTTGAAGTGCGGTAAATATTTAATGACGGGGTCGTCCCACTGAATGATATGTTCATTAACCAACTCGGCAGCCAGTGTAGCTGTGATACTTTTAGAAACCGAACCGACTCTGAAAATGGTTTCGGCATTGACTGAATCGGGCTTACCTATTTCGCGCAGCCCATATCCTTTTACGAAAATAATACTGGTGTCGTGCACGATGGCCACAGCCGCTCCGGGCGCTTGCCGGTTGTCAATTTCTGTTTGAATGTATTTTTCAAATTCGTGGATGGCACGTTGCACAAATGGGTTGGCATCTGGATGGATAACATCTGTAGCCTTCGGTGCCATAATTGATTTTCTGTTGCGCGGAGTATGGGAAGATGCAGGTTGATCTGCCGTGGGCGTGTAGCTGAGAAACACAATCGCTCCCAAAATAATAATCGCTATCGCAATGGCTATCCTCAAGTTAATTGGGTTTATAATAAACCATCATCAGCAAAACTAAAATAAGAATGGCCGGCCACAATCAAATGATCGAGCAAATTGATTTCCAATGTTTTGCCGGCTTCTTTCAATTTTTGTGTCAGCAGAATATCTTTTTGGCTGGGTTGTAAACTACCTGACGGGTGGTTGTGCACCACGATTACACCCGAAGCCAGTTCTTCCAGCGCCAGTTTAAAAATAATTTTTGGGTCGGCCACCGTGCCGCTCACGCCTCCTTCACTCACTCTTTTCTTTTTAATAATTCGATTAGCACGATTGAGTAGCAACACCCAAAATTCTTCGTGAGGCAAATCCATTAAATCGCCTTCAATAATATTGAAAGCGGAAAGTGAACTTTCCAATTTCGGTTTCTCTTCCGGGCTTTGCTCTTTGCGCCTGCGGCCGAGTTCCATCGCAGCTACAATAGTGATGGCTTTCGCTTCGCCAATGCCTTTGGCTTTCATCAACTCCTTCACCGAAATTTTGGCAAGCGTGTCGAGATTATTTTCAACGTGCGCCAATACTTTCTTTGCCACATCAACCGCACTCAACTTCGCTGTGCCTGAGCCTAACAGAATGGCAATCAATTCTGCATCGCTCAATGCGGCAGTTCCTTTCATCAGCAACTTCTCGCGCGGCCTGTCTTCGGGCGACCAGCTTTTGATTTTCATCGGCTGATTATCTTCGATCTCCATTTTTTGTTCAGAGTTCAAGGTTGAAAATTTATTTTTCGCACTTGCCTTAGAATATTGAAACCAAACTACGAAGTTGTCTTCTCCTGCGCTTCGAGTAAAAATCCTTTTATAAAATCATCCAAATCTCCATCCAGCACATTTTGTGCATCGGTTCGCTCCACTCCTGTGCGGGCATCTTTTACTAATTTATATGGGTGCAGCACATAGTTCCTGATTTGTGACCCAAAATCAATTTTCATTTTACCCGCTTCAATCTTGTCGCGCTCGGCATGGCGTTTTTCCATTTCGCGCTGATAGAGTTTTGATTTCAGCATCTGCATGGCGCGTTCGCGGTTGGCATGCTGACTTCGCTCCACCTGACAAACGATAACAATGCCGGTGGGCTTGTGCGTAAGCTGCACTTTAGTTTCTACTTTGTTTACGTTCTGGCCTCCCGCCCCGCCTGAGCGCGAAGTTTGCAATTCCACATCGGCAGGATTCACTTCAATTTCAATGGTATCATCCACTTTCGGGTAAACAAAAACGGAAGCAAACGAAGTATGCCTCCGCTGGTTGGAATCGAACGGAGAGATGCGCACCAGCCGGTGCACGCCAATTTCAGATTTTAATTTACCGTAGGCGAAAGGCCCTTCAAATTCTAACGTGGAAGATTTGATGCCCGCCACCTCGCCAGCCTGATAATCAATCTGCGAAACTTTATATCCATTTTTTTCTCCCCACATAATATACATACGGTTGAGCATGTCGGCCCAGTCGTTGCTTTCCGTGCCGCCAGCACCCGGGTTGATCTCCATCACTGCGCTGAGCTGGTCTTCTTCTTTGCTCAGCATCTTTTTGAATTCCAATTCCTCAATGGAGAGAGCGGTTACTTTGTATTCGCGGTCGAGTTCTTCTTCGCTTACATCGCCTGCTTCATGAAACTCGTTGAGCACCTCCAAGTCATCCAACTGCTTGGTTACTTTGTCGTAGGCATCCGTCCACACTTTTTTGGTGCGGATGTTTTTCAAAATGGCTTCGGCCTGCTTGGGGTTGTTCCAAAAATCAGGCTGGTGCGAGATGCGCTCTTCATCTTCAATTTCTACAATCTTGCGATCGTAGTCAAAGATACCTCCTCAGTGCCACAGTGCGGGCTCTCAAGTCTTTCAACTGTTCTGTTGTCATAAAAAAATTTCCGCGAAGATAGGCAGAAATATTAAACTACCTGTAAAACGGAGACTTGTAATCGATGGTTTGCAGATAATTGATACCATTCACATGGGCATACCGCGGATGGATCAACATCATCACGGCTCCTGCTCCGGTTAAGATGGCCGAAGGCACCCACACCGAACTGCTTAACTGTGTGTTGTTGTAGCCTATTAAATTATTGGCACGATCTAAACCGATGTAGAGCAAACCGACTCCCAGCGAAAAACTGCCCAGCGTGTTAACAAAACTTTTTCCTCTTTGGCGGCTGACGTCAATCTTCAGAATGTCTTTAAACTGAATGGTATCGTTTGAGGTGATCATGGAGAAATCATTCAGCTCTACAATGTGCCCTTCCGCATATCGGTGATTTTTTTTAAGCACCATACGGATGTACTGCCCCTCGGCAAATCGGGCTTTGATATTTCCATTCTTAAATAACACCAATTGTTTTTGAGCAACTGCAGATGGCGAAAGAGAAAGGGATAAAAACAAAATTAAAATGCTGACCGATATTTTGCCTTGCATGATCTTCGTATTGCTCTGTGAAGAACGGAAAAAATAAACAATTCGTTCTAAAAAATTTCCAGAAACGCTACGATAAATGGTGCAGAAATCAACAGCCCGTCAAAACGATCTAGGAAACCGCCATGGCCGGGCAGCGAATCGCCACTGTCTTTTATTTCGATGCTGCGCTTGAGCAACGACTCCACTAAGTCGCCATACGTGCCGCCCACGATAATGATACACCCGACACCTAACCATTGCCATAGCGCCAGCGATGTGAAGTAAACTGAAATGCCGTACGCAAAAGCAGATGCCAGGATAGCACCGCCTATAAATCCTTCCCACGATTTTTTGGGCGAGATGCGTTCAAATAATTTTCGTTTGCCAAAAATTGTTCCCGCAAAATAAGCGCCTGTATCTGTTGCCCACAAAATCAGCAGGCAGCCTAAAATAATCTGGTAGTTGTAAATTCCGTTTTCATAGGCAGCTACGTTCATCAGCGCAAAGGGCACGGCCGTGTAAAAGATTCCTAAAAAAGTAATGGCAATGTTTGTAAATGGTTTGCGCTCCGACCGCTTGTATAGTTTAATGATATACACCAAAGAGATGAGTGGGAAAATCAAAAAGTAATAACGATAGCTTATCATTCCATTTTCTACAAAAAACGAAAGACAAAAAATAAACAAACCACTTGCTACGCCTATGGCTTTCTGAGGCACGTGCCCGTCAAGCCCGGAGAGTTTATAAAACTCGAGCATGGAAAATAAGCACATGATAAAGAATACAACAAAGTAAGTCCAGCCACTGAACGCCACACAAAAAATAACGGCAGCCGCACCGAGTATGCCTGTCAGCAAGCGGGGAATCAGGTTACTAAATTTTTTATCTGCCATCGGCTGCTTTCTTCTTGATTAAAAATTGATTGTAGTAATAAATCAGCGCTGTTACGATGAGTGCAAAAAGCAGCACGGCATACCAAGGGGCTGCTTCTTCATTTTCCATATCTACATGAATCACCCCGAGTTGGTTGAGGTACACCGCCACTACCGAAAATCCATTGTTCACAATATGCGCCAGCATCGGCACAAAAATATTTCCCGACCAATGATACAAATACCCAAACAGTGCGCCCAGCAGCAGGCGGGGTACAAAACCAAAAAACTGCATGTGGATGGCGCTAAACAACAACGCAGAAATCCAAATGGCCACATGAATGTTTTTTGTTCCGCGATAAAATTCATTTTGTATAATTCCCCGGAACAAAAACTCTTCGCAAACACCTGCTATCACGGCAATTACTACAAACCCAAGCAGAAATTCTCCAAACGACTGATACTGCGTCAGTATCTTCGTCAACCGGCTTACCCGGTCTTCTGAAGCACGCGCCCAATCTTCAAACCATTTTAAAAATTCAGGCAGGTGTATGTTCTGATTCCATTCTATAATAATGGAGTCAACCACAACAAAAGAGAGTACGATGGTCACTACAAAAAAAATACTTTGCCCGTAAAAGGGTTGGGCGTTAAAGAATCGTAAAGATTTATGCCTGGCTATTTTCCAATTGAGATACGGAAAAGCTAAAAAAGAAAAAAAGGAGATCAAACCCTGCATGGTCAGCATCGGCACAACCATATAGGCATCCGGGTTACTGACTGCCTGAAGAAAATTGCCATCGCCCCGGTAAAGTGCATAGCCCACCATCACCCCAACCAAATTCCCTACTATAAAGCCCACAAAACCGCCCAGCAACACCATCAGCAGCGTGTACCAAGCAGGTTTTTCATTCAATGGCTCCATAACTACTGTATGATTGAATAGTGTTAATTTTGCAGCGCAAACAACGGAGTTTTCATTGAATTAACCAACGTGGCAAAGATCGGTACTATTGATTTGGGCAATTTTCCTTTGCTGCTCGCCCCCATGGAGGACGTGAGCGACCCGCCCTTTCGTGCCGTGTGTAAAGATGGCGGTGCCGACCTGATGTACACGGAGTTTATTTCTTCTGAAGGGTTGATCCGTCATGCTGCCAAAAGCAAACAAAAGCTCGACATCTTTGAATACGAACGGCCCATTGGCATACAACTCTTTGGCGGTGATATTGGCAACATGGCCGAGTCGGCACGCATTGCTACCGAAGTAAGCCCCGACCTGATTGATATTAATTATGGTTGCCCCGTGAAAGCTGTGGCTTGCCGCGGGGCAGGCGCTGCGCTGTTACAAGACATACCCAAGATGGTGAAGATGACTGAGGAAGTGGTGAAGGCAACCCATCTTCCGGTAACGGTGAAAACACGGTTGGGCTGGGATGAGAAAACAAAAAATATCGTAGAAGTAGCCGAACGTCTGCAAGACATCGGCATACAGGCATTGACCGTGCACGGACGAACGCGCGTGCAGATGTACAAAGGCGAAGCCAACTGGGAACTGATCGGCCAGATCAAAGAAAACCCACGCATGCATATTCCTATTTTCGGCAATGGCGATATTAACTCGCCAGAAAAAGCCGTGGAATACAAAAACCGTTATGGTGTAGATGGCGTGATGATCGGGCGGGCAGCCATCGGCTATCCATGGATATTTCGAGAGATCAAACATTTTGTTGAGACCGGAAAAATGCTCGCGCCTCCGCAATTAGCCGAGCGGATCAAAACCGTGCGTGCCCATTTAGATTTTTCTATTAAATGGAAAGGCCCTAAGCTGGGTGTGTTTGAAATGCGCAGGCACTATGCCAGCTATTTTAAATCGCAGCCGGATTTTAAACCCTTTCGGGCACGGTTAGTAGAAGCACCGACCGGTGAAGAGGTGCATGAAATTCTATATGAAGTGGCCGCACATTATGATATCTCTGCAAGCGAAGCACACCTTCCGCTCTATGTCGTAGGCTGAGGGTGGCGAATCACGCCCCGTACAATAAAAAAAACTGCAGCCATATAAGTGGACATCACCCAAACGCCTGCCAACGGAAGAGGTGCGTAAAATTTATTTAAAGCCAACAGGGAATCTGACAACATAAAAAGAAATGCCCCTCCACTAACAGACCAAAAGCTTGCCGGTGAAGTAAACCCATATCGAAAAAAAGATTGGCACACCATCACTGCCAAAATCAGCGCATACACTATCACCGGTAGTTTCAGGTCGCCCAAGCGCGGATATAACACAACAACCAAACCTGTGGCCGCCAGCAACACCGGAAATGCAGCCCTCGCGCGCTGCGGTCCATTCAAGCCTTCTCCCTCATGGCGAAGCTTCTGGTACGTTCTAATCAACAACACATGTGCTACTAAAAATGAGCCCAGCCCTCCAATAAAAAATAATTCTTGCTTGCCGGCCAGCAATAAAAGAACATCGCCTGCCCAGCAAAATAGAAGAGCCAATACAAAAACAGTATCCTTGCTAGTTGATTGCCGCAAATACCAGAGTACGAGCCATGGCACAATCAGGGGTTTTATGAACCCATCAAACTGAAGCAAGCCGGCAGCCTGAATAATTATTTCAATCCCGGCAACGATAAAAAAGAAAATAACTGCGGAGGGGAGCTTCATCTTATTTTTCTAACAAATTAAAGGATTTAACCAGACAGGTGAATATAATTCTTTCCAATCATACCATTACTTCCCTATAAAAAAAGTGGATCGAGCGAATCTAAGATTTTGCTTTTCAATTGCTGATCGGTTGTTTTGATTTTAAACTTCACATCATGCCGCGACCGGAATGTAATAGATACATCTGCTTCGTGCGCATCAGACTGAAGTTGTGCTATGCTTTCCTTCACCCGCTCTGTTACGCGTTGGATTTCATGAAATTCTTCAAGCGGGTTATCCAAAATCTGTATGAACAGATTGATCATAGTGTTTGTGTTTGAGAACAGGCATGCCAAAACCTATTCCAAAAAAATAAACCGCTTAGGTACTTGAATTCTTAAACAGAGAACTCTTTAATATTCCATTTATGGGAAAATCATTCTCAACCTTGGCTTTTTTTTGATTGCTTGAATACAAAAAAATACTGCCTCAGCAAATGCATAGACTATCCGGTTAATAAACCGGGGCAACAACGGGAATGTCCTTATTGAAGAGTTAGCGAAAAACAGCCACATACCTACACACAGCACCCAAAACTGATAAGTGTAAATCTTGTATTTGTTAAAATCAGAAAATAAAAAACCCTTCCCTGCGGGGCAGGAAAGGGAAAAATAAAATGACTTTAGTACCTTATCAGGCCATTGCGTTCACACGCTTGGCCAGACGGCTCTTTTGATTAGCCGCTTTTTTCCAGTGGATAACGTTCTTTTTAGCAAGTTTATCAAGCATTGCACTCACTTCCTTCAACAAAGCTTGTGCTTCATCTTTTTTAGTGGCTCCCAGCAATTTTTTTACGTGGGTGCGGGTAGTTTTATGCTGATAGCGGTTTCTTTCGCGCTTTTTGGCATTTGCCCTGATTCTCTTCTCTGCCGATTTATGGTTTGCCATACGGGGTTATTAATAAAAGGAGTGCAAAGGTAAAACGTTTGAGCATATTTGCAAAGCCCGGTACAAAGCATATCTGTTTGCGAGCTATCAAACATCTACGAAAATAAGCCGAAAGAGGCTTTTGAAACCGAATTACTTAATTTTTCGTAAGTTGCAAGGTAAATGAAAGTATTTCGCCAAATAGTAAGCCTTGCTTTTGCCTCTCTGGTGCTGTTTTCCAGCAGCTACCTGATGGCCGGTTTGCATATCTGCAATGGCGAAGTGCAACATGTAGCTCTATTCTCTAAGGCTGATGGTTGCGAAATGGAAAAACTGCCGCCCTGCCACCGGCAAGAGGCCAAGTCTTGCTGCGAAGACAAAACAATTGTGCACGAAGGGCAATCCTACAATTTTTCAGTTGCCAAAATCATTATTCCGGAACTAAGCGCTACTTACATTATCCACCATCCGGTTGTATTAGCAGATATCATTCCAACGATCAATAATACAGTCTCTGCATACATTGACTATGATCCGCCTGTGCGAACGGAAGACATAACCATTTCGCTGCACACTTTCCTGATCTGATTTTTCTTTTTTAAACAAAACGAACGATGCCGTTCGTTGGCTATCGCCATTCCGGCCGTAGCCATTCTGTTTATTTCTCATTTTCATTTTTTCTATTTCTGTTATGATTGAAAAGCTCATATCCTATTCTATCCGCAATCGTTTTATTGTATTGCTGATTGCCGCTGTTTTGTTCGGCTGGGGATGGTATTCAGTTCAAACCAATAAAATTGATGCCATCCCCGACCTATCCGAAAATCAGGTGATTGTTTTTACTGAGTGGAGTGGTCGCAGCCCGCAGGTCATCGAAGACCAGGTAACCTATCCGCTGGTTACCAACCTGCAAGCCTTGCCGCGCATTAAATACGTGCGGGGTTCATCCATGTTCGGGATGAGTTTTGTCTATGTTATTTTCGATGACGAGGTAGATGTGTACTGGGCGCGGCAGCGCGTGCTGGAACGATTGAACTACGCCTCGCGCCTGCTGCCCGATGGAGTGGTGCCTACGCTGGGGCCGGATGGCACGGGGGTAGGCCATATCCTTTGGTACACGCTGGAAGCACCCGGCATGGACTTGGGCGAGCAGCGGGCCATCCAAGATTGGTACATAAAATTTGGTTTGCAAAATGTGCAAGGTGTGGCCGAGGTGGCTTCATTTGGTGGGTTTGAAAAACAATATCAGATCACCATCAACCCCAACCGGCTCAGCTATTTCGGGCTGTCGGTGCCACAGGTTATCCAGGCTATTCGAGCCAACAACAATGAAGGAGGCGGCCGAAAATTTGAAATGAACGACATCGGTTATGTTATCAAAACCAATGGCTACCTCAAAAGCATAGATGAGATTGAAAAGATTCCGCTCAAGACGGTGAACTCCATCCCGGTAACGGTAAGCGATGTGGCCACCGTGCAGATGACCGGCCAACTGCGTCTGGGGATATTTGATGAGGGCGGAGAAGGCGAAGTAGTGGGCGGCATTGTGGTGATGCGCTACGGAGAAAATGCCGATGAGGTTATTAACCACGTCAAGAAAAAAATGATCGAAGTGGCGAAAGGGTTTCCGGAAGGCATGAAATTCAAATTGGCCTACGACCGCAGCGGACTGATTGAAGAATCTATATCATCCATCAAAACAACGCTGCTGGAAGAGATGATTGTAGTATCGTTGGTGGTCATCATTTTTCTTTTTCATTGGCGCAGCGCGCTGAGCATCCTCATCCAGATTCCCATCACGCTGGCTGCAGCATTTATCCTACTCAATGCGTTCAACATTTCATCCAACATTATGTCGCTTACGGGCATCGCCCTCGCCATCGGTGTGATTGTAGATAACGGAATCATTATGTCTGAAAATGCCTACAAGCACCTCTCGGCCAAGTATGCGGAGGTCATGGCAAAAAAATCATCCAACCCTAACTGAAAAAATATGCGTTTCCTAAAAATATTTTCGCGCAAGAAAGAAGATCCGTGGATTACCGAAGAAGAACGGATTGCCATCATTGAAAAGTCGAGCAAGCAGGTTTCGCGTGGTGTGTTTTATTCCACCCTGATTATTATCACTTCCTTCTTGCCTGTGTTCATGCTGACCGGGCAGGAAGGGAAATTATTTCATCCGCTTGCCTACACCAAAACGTTCATCTTGGTGGTGGATGCCTTGCTTGTCGTAACGCTGGCTCCGGTGCTAATCTCGTTCTTTATGAAGGGTAAGTTCAAGAACGGGAACTCAAACCCTATCAATAATTTTTTAGAAAAAATATATGAGCCTGTCATCCGCTGGTGCATCCATTGGCGCAAGACAACCATTGCCATTAATCTGGCCGCGCTGGCTATCAGCATTCCGCTTCTGATCAGTTTGGGTTCAGAGTTTATGCCACCGTTGGATGAGCAATCTATTTTGTTTATGCCTGTTACGCTGCCTGATATTTCCAATACAGAAGTGAAGCGGATCCTTCAGGTGCAAGACAAAATTATTCGCTCGGTACCCGAGGTAGATCATGTGTTGGGAAAAGCCGGACGCGCCTCTACCGCTACCGACAACTCACCTATCAGCATGATCGAAACCATTATCCTGTTAAAACCAAAACGCGACTGGCGCGAAGGTATTACCAAAAAAGACATCATCAACGAACTCGATGCCAAACTGCAGATACCCGGTGTGGTCAACGGCTGGACACAGCCCATCATCAACCGCATCAATATGCTGGCCACGGGCATCCGCACCGATGTGGGCGTAAAAGTTTATGGCCAACGCTTAGACACCATCTATGCTGTTTCGGGAAAAATAAAAAAAGCGTTGGAGGGAATTCCGGGCATCAATGATTTGTATGTAGAGCCTGTTACCGGAGGTAAATATTTAGTGATGGACATCAGGCGCAATGAGATCGGACGCTATGGTCTGAGCATTGATGATGTCAACCTGGTAGTGGAGTCGGCCATTGGGGGCACGCCCATCTCGCGCACCATCGAAGGGCGGCAGCGTTTTTCAATCAACGTCAGGCTGGCACAAGATTACCGCAACAGCTTAGACCAACTCAGGCGCATTCCAATACAAACGCCTGCGCTCGGCACTATTCCACTTTCAGCCGTAGCCGACTTGCATATTGAAGACGGGCCGCCCATGATTAACTCAGAAAATGCCATGCTGCGGGGAACTGTACTCTTCAATGTGCGCGGCCGCGATCTGGGTAGCACCGTGCGACAAGCGATAGACAAACTCAACCAAGAGCTCACCCGCTTGCCCAACGGCTATTATATTGAATGGAGCGGCCAGTATGAAAGTTTGATCCGGAGCGAAAAAACATTGGCGCTGATAGCGCCCGTGGTGCTCGTCATTATTTTTCTTTCGCTCTACTTTGCTTTTCATTCGGTACGCGAAGCTTTCTTCAGCCTGATCACTGTGCCGTTTGCCTTGGTCGGAGGTGCCTTCATGATCTACTTCTACGGTGTGCATTTGTCGGTGGCGGTGGCCGTTGGATTTATTGCCCTTTTTGGTATTGCCGTAGAAACCGGAGTGGTGATGGTCATTTATCTGAATGACGCCATGCGTCAGTTGGTAGTCTTGCGTGGCAACTCGCGCGACACTATATCTTTTCAGGAATTAAAAGAATTTGTCATTGCGGGTGCGGCCAAACGGCTGAGGCCAAAGCTGATGACAGTTTGTGTTTCGCTCTTCGGCCTGGTGCCTGTGCTGTGGGCTACCGGTGTGGGCACGGACGTGATGAAACCTATCGTGCTGCCCATGATCGGAGGCGTGCTGACATCTTCCACGCACATTTTGTTAGTTACTCCTTTAATTTTTTTAATGACCAAAGAATATGAGCTTCGAAAATTTGGAAAACTCGACATCCATGAAATCAATCATTAAAATTTTTATTCTGGTTGCATTGTGCCTAACACAATCGGCATGGGCTCAGCGATCTATTTCGCTCGACAGCATTCTCGCTGTTATCAACACAAATAATCCGATGCTGAAAAATTATCGCGCACGTGCGCAGGCGATGACATCGTTTGCCGCAGGCGCCACCAGCCTGATGGCTCCGGAAGTGGGAGGCGGCCCGTGGATGCTGCCCTACCCCGGCACACGCGTGATGGACGCACGCGACAAGGGGCAGATCATGCTCTCCGTGCAGCAAAAGTTTACTAACCCGGCCAAGTTGCGTGCCAGTCAATCATATCTGCACTCTAAGTCCCTGATTGAAAGTGCAGACGAAACCTATACTTTTAATGAATTGAGAGCGATGGCGAAAACAACTTTTTATCAATGGATCGTATTGGAGAAAAAGAAAAAGTTGTTGCAAGAAAATGAAGAGGTGATTAAACTGGTTTTGAAGATCGGCCAGGTGCGCTATCCTTACAATCAATCTAAGTTGGGGAATATTTTTAAAGCCGAAGGCAGGCTGAGCGAAATACAAAACCTGATTTTGACAAACAACAACGAAATCATTCAAAAAAATATATTGCTCAACCAGTTGATGAACGCGCCTAAAGATATTCGCTATCAGATTGACACCACCAACCGTTATTCGGATTTTATACCTGAACCGGCCGACACAGGCATCTTTGCTCAAAACCGGAGCGACATCAAAAAAATAGACCGCACGATTTTGTCCATGCACTTAAATCAGGAGTTGGAACGGGCGCAGGCAAAACCCGATTTTACTATCAGCTACAACCACATGTTTCCGCTGGGTGCAGGTATGCCGGGGCAATACATGTTGCTGGGTATGGTCTCCATCCCCATTGCTCCGTGGTCTTCTAAAATGTATAAATCTAATGTGCAGGGCATGGGCGACCAGATTGAAGCCATGAAGCACGAACGCGAATCTACCCTGAACGAACTACAAGGGTTAACAGCAGGCTTGGTAAACGAAATCAATACATTGAAGATCCAGATTTCGAATTATGAGAAAAAAATAATTCCAGCTCTGCGCAAAAACTACGAAACATTAATGATTGCCTACCAGGAAAACCGCGAAGACTTGTATCAAGTCATAGACGGCTACGAAACCTTGCTGGCGGCACAGACACAATACCTCGACACCCAGAACAGATATTTTGAAACGGTAATCAACTATGAAAAATTTTTGGAGAAATAACATAAACACTCACTTAACGATGATGAGTGTGGTGGTGGCTTGTTTTGTTATGGCCTGCCATCCATCCAAAGACAAACAAGCCGAAACTGCCGAGTACACTTGCCCGATGCACCCGCACGTGGTGCAACCTCAGCCCGGTCATTGTCCGGTGTGTGGAATGGATTTGGTAAAGAAAATAAACACAGACCATGAGGAAACAACAACCGAAGAGGTGAAGGCTCTGACACGACCCACGCATGAGTCGGTAATAGCTTCTGTTCAAACTATTCACCCTGAGAGGAAGGCGATGTCTGTTACTTCCACTGCCTCGGGTGTAGTGAGTTATGATACGCGAAAAATATTTTCCGTGCCGATACGGTTCAGCGGCAGGATCGAAAAACTTTTTGTGAAATACAACTATCAGCCAATTGCCAAAGACCAGATGATCATGGAAGTTTACAGCCCCGAGATGGTGGCCGCACAACGAGAGCTGCTTTATGTGGCCAGCGAAAATAAAGAGGACAAACAGCTTATTGAACAGGCTAAACAAAAGTTGATCTTGCTGGGGATGACCACACAACAAATTGAGCAGTTGGTCGCCACGGGCAAAGAGTCGTTTACGCTCCCGGTGCTCAGCCCTTATAGTGGATATGTACTCGAATCAACTTCGGGTGCAGTTCTTCAGGTTGCATCATCAGGCGGAATGAACGCTCCCGAAAATATCAATCCGCAGCAACCGAAAAATCCGGAAGACACTGCTCCGGCTCAGCTCTCCATCCGCGAGGGAATGTATGTTACGTCCGGCCAAAGTTTATTGAATGTGGCTGATGGAAAAAATCTTTGGGCTGAACTCTCCTTTCCGGCCGCTGCATCCCACTACGTCAAAGTCGGCAGCCCCATCGCGTTGCGTTTCAACAACACCGAAACAATTATTTCTGCCCACATTAATTTTATCCAACCCTTCTTCAACAACGGCATTCCGTTTCTGCAGGTGCGGGCTTATCTGAACGATCCTAAAAATATCATCCGCATTGGTCAGTTAGTAACCGGCACCATCAATTACGTTCATCCTCAAACACTTTGGGTTCCGCGCCAGTCGGTTATTGATCTGGGAATGCAACAAGTTGTCTTTGTAAAAAAAGCCGGATCATTTATGCCCACGCAGGTAAAGACAGGAGTACGATCGGGCAATATGATTGAGGTGGCAGACGGATTAGATGAATCAGCCGAGGTAGCCCTCAACGCTCAATATCTAATAGACAGCGAAAGTTTTATAAAAGTTGAAAACCGATAAGTTATGATGAAGCTTCAACGCAACCGTTATACAATCATGATGCTTCTTTTGGGGACTATGTTATTATCCTGCCAAAAGAAAAAAAGCGATACTTCGCAAACGGAAAGCATCAAGCACTACACCTGCCCCATGCACCCACAAGTGGTGCAAGACAAACCGGGAACATGTCCTATCTGCGGTATGGATTTGGTGGAAGCCAGAGCCGGTGACGATGCCGGAGAGGTAACACTAAACAACCGGCAAATAGAACTGGCCAATATTTCAGTGCAGCCCGTGGCCATTCAATCTATCGGCAACAGCCTGTACCTGAACGGAAAAATAAAAACAGATGAAACAAAAACAGAAATGGTGAGCGCCCGTGTGCCCGGAAGATTAGATAAACTTTATTTTAAAGAAACAGGCGTGCGCCTCAACAAAGGAGATTTGATTTATGAAATTTACAGCGAGCAACTCCTCACCTACGAGCAGGAATATCTTTTGGCTGTTGACCAGGTAAACACAATAGGCGACAGCCCCTCGCAAGTTTATCTGGCGGCAGCCAAAAAGAAATTGTGGCTATATGGAATGACCGAAGCACAAATCAGCGACCTGGCAAAAAAGAAAGTTGCCAACCCAAGAATTCAATACACAGCTCCTGCTGCGGGAATCGTCACAGCTATTAATGTAGCCGAAGGACAATATGTGGCAGAAGGTTCACCTATTTACCGGTTAGAGAACCTCGACAACCTGTGGGTGGAAGCAGAACTATATCCGCACGAAGCAACTCTGTTGAAGGTAGGCGATGCGGTAACCATCCGCATCAGTGGGTTCGAAAATAAACCATTGCCGAGCACCGTCATTTTTCTTGCACCTGAATACAGACAAGGCAGTCAAGTATTTATTATGCGCGCCTCTCTGGTAAATCCCCAACACCTTCTAACCCCCGGCATGCAGGCCGAAGTAATTTTTGAACATTCCAAAAAGAAAGCGCTCACACTTCCGGCCGATGCTGTCATCCGTGAAGAGAGTGGGAATTTGGTTTTCAAAAAAATCGGATCTGGAAAATTTAAAGCGCAGATGGTAGCAACGGGGCAGGCAGACTTCAACCGCATAGAAATTACAGGCGGGCTTATCGAAGGCGATTCTGTTGTTGTAACCGGAGCTTATTTGCTTTACAGCGAAGTAGTGTTGAAGAAAGGCGTAAACCCGATGGCAGGGCATCAACACAACAAATCGGATACACAGCCGTCAACTATCAAAGAAGATCAGCATGTTCAAGCCGGTGCAAAACCCAATCAGGCTTTGGTTCAGCAACTGAAGGATGTGCTGGTGTCTTATTTAAAAATCAAGAACGCGCTGGTGTCATCGGATGTTAAAAAAACTTCCGGCTTTGCCAACGCGCTGACTACCTCCCTCCAACGGATAGATACAAGTTTGTGGCATGATCGGTCAATTAGTTTACGTGCCTTACAAAATGCGGCAGCGCAGCTGGCCACATCATCTGATATTGAAACGCAACGTACTTCTTTTGCCAAGTTTACCACCGGGTTTTATTCGGCCATCAAAACTTTGAACATCACCGGGCTGCACGCCTACTACCAATTCTGCCCCATGGCATTTGATAACCGGGGCGCTTTTTGGATTAGCTTAGAAAAAGAAATCAGCAATCCATATTTTGGCGATACCATGTTGCGGTGCGGAGAAACCATAGAAATATTAAAGTAACTTGCGGAAGTTTAAACCAAGCAGTAATGGCTATTGATAACTTGCAGACATTAGATGTGATTGAAGCAATGGAAAATTACCTGATGCGAAACAGACCGCCCGAGTCTATCCGGCCCAAGTTAGATTTAGGTTATAAAATAGAAGGCCAGTCTATCATTGTTTTTGAAATCAGGCCACAATGGAATGACCCGCAGGTCATTTTAGAACTTCCGTTTGCCAAAACAACTTTTGTAAAAACAAAAAATAATTGGAAAGTCTTTTGGATGAGAAGTAATTTGTCGTGGTGTAGCTATGAGCCAAAACCAACGGTAAAAAATGTTAAAGAATTTACAAAACTGATTGAAGAAGACAAACATCACTGCTTTTTGGGGTGAAAGTTTATTTATTTGCAGCAACAGAATCATTTAATGCTTTCAGAAATTTTTAAACCTATGATAACCATGAAAAACAAACTATTAATGATGTCGCTGGTTTTTGTCGGCTGTGCCGCCTATGCGCAACACGACCATGCCGGTCATTCTGCCAACAAAAACACGCAAAACGGTATTACGTTTAAAGACAAAAAATTAGGAACAGCCTACGAGCATTATCTGCACCTAAAAAACGCGCTGGTGGCCTCAGACCCTATGGAAGCCAGAGCAGGAGCCAACAAACTGAAAGATGCGCTGGCCGATGCCAAAGCACCGGCCTCAGTTGTTGAACTGGCCTCTAAAATAGCCGGAGTATCTGGCGTAGAAGATCAACGCAAAGTATTCAGCACCCTTACCGGAGAAATGAAAACTTTGGTTAGTGGCGGAAAATTATCTGCCGGATCAATCTATTGGGAATACTGCCCGATGGCTTTCAACAACACAGGAGCTTATTGGCTTTCGAGTGAACGGGAAATCAAAAATCCATATTTCGGCAGCCGGATGATGAAGTGCGGCAGTGTGAAAGAAACGATTCAATAACTACAGAAGATTACTACTGAAACCGCCCAGCGCATTTTACCGGTTTGCTTTTTGCAATATCAGTGAAACCGCGGGGCGGTTTTTTTTATTTTCTGTTGGGCAATGTAACCGTAAAGACAGATCCTTTGGCATGTTCGCTTTCCACATTGATGTGGCCATCTAATTTCTCGACAGCTTTTTTGGTAATGTAAAGCCCCAGACCATTTCCTTTCGAATTTTCATTGGCACGGAAATACATATCAAACACGCGCGACTTATACGCTTCCATAATTCCCTGTCCGTTGTCTGCCACCCGTATCTCGGCATGCTCGCTGTTCACCAAAATCCGGATGTTCATTATTGGGTCGGGTGCAGAGCAAAAAAGAATGGCATTCTCCACCAGGTTTTCAATAATGATAATCATCATAGCTGGATAGGAGACTAGTGGAATTTCTTCTTCGATGGAAACCGTAACAGCAATCTTTTTTTCTTCAATCAATTTTTTAAACCCATTCAGCACATCGTCCACCAGGGCTTTTATCAACACTTCTTTATACACCATCTGCTGCGAGCCTACATCGCTGATGGATTGTAGCTTGTGCAGCATCTTGTCGAGGTTGGTGGCCGTTTCGCTTACTTTCTCAAACAACTCCAGCGAAGTGGCATCCTTCACGGTAATCTTGGCCACACCGGCCAGCCCTAAAAAGGTGGTGATGGGCCTGCGAAAATCGTGTGACGAACGATAGAAAAAAGTATCCAGTTCTTTATAGGCTTGTTTTAATTCGGCCGTGCGTGCCTCAATTTTATTTTCAAGTTGCTTGTTAATATTGCCGATCGTTTCTGAGGCCTCCATCAGTTCTTCAGACTGTGCCATGATCTCTTCTTTCTGTTCGGTAATCTCGCGGTTTAGTTTTTCGAGCACTTTGTGCGACCTGTTTTTGGCTCGCAAGTAGCGGTATCCTATAACAACAGCTGTCAATAAAAGTAAGATAGCCGCTGACGATATGGCTATGATCCATCTTTGCTGCCGTGCCTGTGTCAGTTGTGCCTCCAGTTCCTGTTCCTGGTTTTTCTTCTGTTGGTTGATGAGCTTGATTTCAGATTCTTTCCTCTCTACCTGATAGAGTGCCTGCAACTCGGCCAACTTGGTAGCGTTGCCCAGCAAAAAAATGCTGTCGCTCAATTCTACATACCGGTTATAAAAATAAACCGAACGTTGGTTATTGCCTGTTGCCTGGTAGAGCCGGGCATAACTGAGGTAAACATTTTTTCTCAACGCCTTATTGCCAATGCGCAAAGTGATGGACAGGGCTTTTCGTAAATAAATTTCGGCATCGCTGTATTTTTTTAATTTGACAGATAGTGCGGCAATGGCATTATAAGAGATACTCAGCCCTGTCAGGTCATTAGATTTTTCATCTATCTTCAATGATTCTTGTTGAAGTTTGTAGGCTTTTTCATAGTTACCCATAGCTTCATAAACCATAGCCGAATTAAAAATAGTAGCCGATATGTTGCCTGCATTTCCTATCTCTTTGGCCACCTTCATAGATTTTTCAAAAACTGAAAGAGATTCGTCATACTTGTGCTGCAGATAAAGAATAAGCCCTTGTGTGTTTTGGGCTACGGCTGCTCCGTGCGCGTTGCCTATCTCCGTAGAAATTGAAATGGATTTTCTAACATAGTCGGTGGCTAATTCCAAGTTCATCTGGTCTTTTGCTACCCAGGCCAGATAGCCATAGAGTTGTGCTGTTTCTTCTCTCAGCCCAAGGCTCTCGGCAATTTTCAAACCATCAAAAAAATACTGAGAAGCAAGTGTAAACTGCGACAACTCATTGTAGATCGCGCCAATCTTTTGAAGCACCTCCAATCTTTGTAACGGATATCGGTGCGTGTCTGACATATCTATGGCCTGCAAGGCTATGTTTAATGCTTTTTCATAATCTCCATTTCGCATGTGTTTATCTGCATCTACCAACAGGCACTTAATGCGCACCAGGTAATCGGGCGAGTGTGTCTCCTGGTCGCACATTTTAGCGTAATAGAATTTCGATTTTTCAAAATCCATCAGTTGCTGGTACACATCACCGTACAGCATCCAGATATTCATCAGCACATTGTAGTCGCGTGGCTTTTTCCGGGCATAGTCTTCGGCCTTTTTCAGCAATTCAATGGCTTCATGGTTTTGCCAAAGTTTTACTTTAACGGTAGCCAATGCCCTATAAATCGACCCGAGGTAATAGGGGTCGCCTTGCTCGCCAATGGTTTTGATCGCTTTTTGGTAATAGTACACGGCCGAATCGAAGTTAGCCCAATCGCGGTGCACGCTTCCTATCAGCATTAAATTGTAAGACTCCATGTCAGCCCGCTGGGTGCCTTTCATGTGTTTAGATTCTTGCAACAAAGACATAGCAACCTGGTGTTCGCCAAGGGCTATCTTACTCAGCCCTAATATTGTCAAAGCGCTTTTTATCCCCGTATTATATTTCAGTTTGGTGGCTAGTTCTTTTGCCTGATTGGCGTAGGCTACTGCCCCCTGGTCATCAATATCTACGAGGTAGTAAGCCAAGTCGCAGAGTATTTCTACCTTCTGGGGAGAATCGGCAGTTTGGGCAATGGCTTCTTTCAGGCTATCGGCATGCGATTGCTGCGCCCCCGACCTGAAACAGGAAAAAATGAATGCAAGCAGGCTACAGAAGAAAAGAAATCGCATCGTGCTTCTAAAATAACCTTCTTTGTAAAAAGAAAAAAATGATATTTGTTAAAAATGTGGCACTATGGCTGTGTGCATTTCCATATCAGACTAAAAATTAAGCTCATGCTTTTTTCTTCTTTCAGTTTAAAGAACTTGCTTTCGCTGCGCGAGTTAGAACAGGAGAAAGCCAAAGATTACCGCAACATCGTTATCCTGCAAGTTGTTATCATTACTTTTGGGCTCACGCTCACGCAGCCCATCTTAGAAGATTCTAAAAGCGAGTTATCTAAATTCATCATCACAGTTTTTTCTTTTTTTGGTGTTCTTTACACTTACCTGCTCTGCGACCTGCTGAGAAACCTGACCCGCAGCAAACTTTTATTAATAACCATCTACTCGCTGCTGATAGGTTCGGTCGGCCTGGGTCTGTTGGCCGAGTTTCCTTATTATCAGGTTATCCTTATTTCTAACCGGCAGGCGTTATTGCTTTTTGTTCACGGGTTGCTGTTTCCCATTGAGGTGATTGTAATTGTCCACGCTATGCGCGATATTTTTACGGGCAGTCACCTGACGTCCGATAAATTGTGGGGCGCTGCCTGTGTGTTTTTAATGGTGGGCATTTCTTTCGGCAGTTTGTACGACATCCTTACTATTATCAAGCAAGGCGGGCTTGGCAAAACGATTGAACTGGGATTTCCCAACTACTCTGAGTGCATCAACTTCAGCTTTTGCATTTTGGGCGGAGTAGATCATGGCTTAGAACCTGAAAAACTAATCCGCAACATCAGCACCTTAGAAGGTGTGTTTGGCAGCTTATACGGCATGCTCATCATCGGCAAGTTGTTGGGGCTGCCCCGTACAGAAGAAAAAATCACTAACTCGTAACAAATCCTGATCAACTCTACAAACTACTGAAAATGAGAGGTATTGAAACTACTTTAGAATTGGCTCAATCGCCCAACAGCAAAGTGGTAGTGGTAAGTAGTGGCAAAGATGGCATGCCGCTGATTCCGCAAAATAATTAATTTATCAAACTACACTTTTTTCTGACCGCACTTCCCTCTATCTTTAAAACGAAAGTTAACTACAAATTTTATGGCCAAGACAGCAGAATTAATCATTGACGGAAAATCGTATAAACTTCCCGTGGTGGAGGGTACGGAAAAAGAGATAGCTATAGATATCAGCTCCCTGTTGGAAGAAGCCGGTGTCATTACGCTGGATCTGGGATATAAAAATACAGGCGCCACCAAAAGCGCCATTACATTTTTAGATGGCGACAAGGGCATTCTCCGCTACCGGGGTTATTCCATTGAAGACCTGGCCGCCAAATCTACATTTCTTGAAGTAGCTTACCTGCTCATCTTTGGCGAGCTGCCAACCACCGACCAACTGAATAAATTTTCCGGAGACATCACCAAGCACACTTTGGTACACGAAGACACCCGCAAGATACTAGATGGGTTTCCGTCCACCTCTCACCCGATGGGTGTGCTGGCATCCATGTTCTGTGCGCAAACTGCTTTCTATCCCGAGTCGCTCGACCCCAACCGTTTTGCCGAAGCCGTTTACCTGAGCATCGTACGCTCGCTGGCCAAGATGCCCACCTTTGCCGCTTGGGTGTATAAAAATGCCATGGGGCATCCTGTCAATTATCCTGATAATTCGCTCGACTACTGTTCGCGTTTTTTAAAAATGATGTATGCCTTGCCGGCCGAACATTATGAAGTTGACCCCGTGGTAGCCGATGCGTTAGATAAATTATTAATCCTCCATGCCGACCACGAACAAAATTGCTCTACCTCCACGGTGCGCATTGTGGGTTCATCCAAAGCCAGTATCTACTCATCCATCTCTGCCGGCATCAATGCCCTGTGGGGGCCGCTGCACGGTGGCGCCAACCAGGAAGTAATTTTGATGCTGGAAAACATCCGCAAAGACGGAGGCGATACCGATAAATGGATTGCCAAAGCAAAAGACAAAAACAGCGGCTTCCGTCTGATGGGCTTCGGCCACCGGGTGTACAAAAATTTTGACCCACGTGCCAAAATCATCAAAAAAGCTGCCGATGATGTATTGAAAAAATTAGGGGTAAACGATCCGGTGCTGGATATCGCACTAAAGCTGGAAGAAGTAGCTTTGCGCGATTCTTATTTCATCGAAAGAAAATTATACCCCAACGTAGATTTTTATTCGGGCATCATCTATCGCGCCTTGGGCATACCGGTAGAAATGTTTACCGTTATGTTTGCCATGGGCCGCCTGCCCGGCTGGATAGCACAGTGGAAAGAACTCCGCGAAAACAAAGAACCGATCGGCCGCCCTCGCCAAATTTATACAGGCCAACTTTTACGACCTTATGTGCCCATTGCCAAAAGATAAATGACACAAGAAAATTTCAACGCTGCTGTTGCTCAATCGAAAGAGTTGCCCGCCAGGCCTTCTAACGAAGACTTGCTGCAACTCTATGCGCTCTTCAAACAAGCCACCGAAGGCGATGTAAGTGGCGAAAGGCCGGGTGGTTTTGATTTTAAAGCCATTGCCAAGCACGATGCGTGGGCAGAAAAAAAAGGAACATCTCAAGACGAAGCCATGCAGCAATACGTGGCTTTGGTAGAGCGCCTGAAAAAAGAACTCGCCTGAGCGGTGAACCTTTTTTATCAGCCTGAAATCTGCCACGGAGTTCATCACCTCAGCGAAGAAGAAACACGCCATGCTAAAGTGTTGCGCCTGAAAAGAGGCGATGCCATTGACCTTACAGATGGATTAGGTTTTTTTTACACGGCTACTATCACAAAGGTTGATAAACAGTGTGAGTTTGAAATCACAAAAAAGAAAGCTGCTTCACAAAAAAAATTCAGTATCCACATTGCCATCGCACCTACTAAAAATGCCGACCGCATGGAGTGGTTCGTTGAGAAAGCAACAGAAATAGGTATTAATAAAATCAGTTTTGTGTTGTGCCAAAAATCGGAACGGAAAACCATCAACATAGATCGAATAGAGAAAATCGCTGTCAGCGCGATGAAGCAATCACACCAGGCTTGGCTACCCAAGATTTCCGGCATCAAAAAATTTTCTGAGATTATTTGCGAAAGTGCTGATCAAAAATTTATCGCTTTTGTAGAGCCTCAAAACCCGCTCCACTTGAAGCAACTAACCGAGCCAAACAAAAACTATATGGTACTCATCGGCCCGGAAGGAGATTTTTCTGACGAAGAATTGAAGATGGCGCAAAGCCGTGGTTTTCAAAAGGTAAGTTTGGGCGAAAACCGGTTGCGCACGGAAACTGCCGGGCTGATGGTTTGCTCGATTTTAAACTTCATCCAATAATTCATTTTAAATACTTCAGTTCAAATACTGAATTGGCTATTTTCGCAGGATGACTGCCGCTGAAGCCAAAACGAAAATTCAATACCTCACCGAAAAGATCAACTACCATAACGATCTGTATTATCAAAAAAGTAAATCAGAAATTTCTGATTTAGAGTTCGACCAACTCTTGCAGCAACTGGCCGATCTGGAAAACCAATTTCCAGAATTTAAAATGCCCGACTCACCTACGCAGCGTGTGGGCGGTACTATTACCAAAGAATTTCCATCGGTGGCGCACGAGTACCCCATGCTGTCGCTGGGCAATACCTATTCGCAACAAGAGCTGGAAGATTTTGATGGCCGCGTGGCCAAAGGGCTGGATGGCGAGCCGTACGAATATTTTTGCGAACTGAAGTTTGACGGGGTTTCTATCAGCTTGAAGTATGAAAACGGTGTACTGGCCAAAGCCATCACACGCGGTGACGGTGTGCGCGGAGATGATGTAATCGCCAACGCAAAAACGATCCGCTCGCTGCCGTTGAAAATAAAATCTAAAAACATACCGGCACGGTTTGAGGTGCGCGGGGAAATTTTTCTCGCCAAGAAAATATTCGAGCAACTAAACAAAGAGCGCGAAGACATTGGCGAAGAAACGTATGCCAATGCCCGCAATACGGCCAGCGGCACACTGAAAATGCAAGACAGCACCGAAGTGGCCAAAAGAAAATTAGATTGTTACCTCTACTACCTGCTGGGCGAAGGCAACCCTGCCACCACACACGAAGAGTCAATTCACAAAATCGAGGCGTGGGGGTTTCAGGTATCGCAGACATATAAAAAATGTAAGGACATTCAGGAGGTATTAAAATACATTGAACACTGGGAAAAAAAGCGCGCTGAACTTCCGTTGGAAACCGATGGGGTCGTCATTAAAGTGAACAACTTAAGCCAGCAACAGCAATTGGGGTTTACCGCCAAAAGTCCGCGGTGGGCTATTGCCTTCAAATACAAAGCCGAGAGCATCAGCACCCGGTTGAACGGCATCACCTATCAGGTGGGGAGAACGGGAGCGGTTACGCCCGTGGCCGAACTGGAGCCTGTGTTTTTGGCCGGCACCACCGTGAAGCGTGCTTCACTGCACAACGCCAACGAAATAGCGCGCCTCGATTTGCACATCGGTGATTATGTTTTTGTGGAGAAGGGCGGAGAAATTATTCCCAAAGTAACGGCTGTTGATTTGACTAAACGCGATGGAAAGCTAAAGCCGGTAAAATATATAACCCATTGCCCCGAGTGCGGAACAGAATTGATCAGGCACGAAGACGAAGCCAACCATTATTGCCCTAACGAAAACGGATGCCGGCCGCAGATTACCGGGCGAATGGTACATTTTATCCAGCGCAAAGCGATGGACATTGATTCGTTGGGAGAAAAAACGATCGAGCAACTGTTTAATCTGGGCTTAGTAAAAACGCCCGCAGACCTTTACGATTTAACAAAGGAAGATGTGATGAAATTAGAGGGCTTCAAAGAACTTTCTACCAGCAACCTGCTGAGCGGCATCCGAGCATCTCAATCCGCCCCTTTCGAGGCAGTGCTTTTCGCCATCGGTATCCGCTATGTAGGCAAAACCGTAGCCGAAAAATTGGCACGCCATTTTAAATCAATGGATGCGCTAGCTGCTGCCGGTTATGAGCAACTACTGGAAGCGCCCGAAGTGGGTGAAAAGATTGCACAAAGTGTCCATCATTTTTTTCAACAAAAAGAAAACCTGCACGAAATTGCCAGATTGAAAAAGGCAGGGCTGCGGTTTACATCCGACTTTAAAGAACCTGAAAAATTGAGCCATGCTTTGGGCGGAAAATCGTTTGTCATCTCGGGCACTTTTCAGCACTACGAGCGAGACGAACTGAAAGATGTAATCGTGGCGCACGGGGGGAAAGTACTCTCTTCGGTATCGGGAAAACTCGATTTCCTGGTGGCCGGAGAAAACATGGGGCCTGCCAAACGCGAAAAGGCCGAAAAACTAAATGTGAAAATTATCAACGAAAGCGAATTCGAAGCGATGCTGAGATAGATTTTACATCTAAAAAATTAAAATAGCCTTGCATATTGAAATTTGAATCTCGAATCTTGAACCCTGAATTTTTGAGTACGTCATGTTTAAAATGAAATTCTTACGCTGGCGCATCCGCAAGGCACTGACAAAAAATAAAAGTTTGCGCGCCAACCTTCCCTACAAGCAGGCACTCAACGTGGGCGTACTCTTCAGTGTAGAAGACAAACAAAAGCACAACGAGATAAAAGAATTTATTCATCAACTGGAGCAGGATGGCAAGAAAGTGCATGTGCTGGAGTACCTGCCGCTCAAGGCCGAGAACTATGAGTTTATGTTCGACTTTTTTACACTCAAAGAACTGAATTTTTGGGGCGAGATCACTTCCGAGGTTGCCTTGAAATTTATTTCTACCCCGTTCGATTACTTATTTTACATAGACCGCCAATCCAACCCGTTGGCGCTCTACCTGCTGGCCGACAGCAAAGCCAAATGCCGCGTGGGGCGGTATCATGAAAATGAAACTGATTTTTTTGAATTAATGATCGAACAAAACGGCACGAATAAAGGATTGATGGATACCATGTTTAAATACACACAACAATTGCGATGAAAAAATTTACCGGAACAGGTGTTGCCTTGGTTACACCTTTCCACGCAGACGGAAAAATTGATTTTACTGCATTAAGAAAATTATTGACTCATACTGCCAAAGGGGTAGATTACTTTGTGGTGATGGGTACCACCGGTGAGGCGGCCACGCTGAAGAAAGAAGAAAAAAAGGAAGTACTTCAGTTTGTGCTGAAACACAATCGCAAAAACCTGCCGATCGTTTATGGCATTGGTGGCAACCATACAGCTGCCGTAGTGGAAGAAATCAAAACCACTGATCTGAGCGGAGTACAGGCACTCCTGTCTGTCAGCCCTTATTATAATAAACCTTCTCAGGAGGGCATCTGCCAACATTTTAAGAAAGTGGCCGATGCATCGCCTGTGCCAGTGATTTTGTACAATGTGCCGGGGCGCACCTCGTCTAATCTTACTGCCGCAACTACACTGCGATTGGCCAAACACAAAAATATCATCGGCATCAAAGAAGCATCTGGCAACTTGGAGCAGTGCATGAAGATTGCAAAAGAAAAACCTGAAGATTTTCTTCTTATTTCAGGCGATGATTTGCTCACTGTTCCTATCTATTCCATCGGTGGATGTGGAGTGATTTCCGTATTGGCCAATGCCTATCCGGTTATCTTTAAAAAAATGACAGCGTATGCCTCCTCAGGTCACTATGCCAAAGCAGCAGCAGAAGCCTATCAGTTACTGGAGATAAACGGCTCAATGTACGAAGAGGGCAACCCCACCGGTGTAAAATATTTATTAAGCCTGCTGGGAGTTTGCCAGCCACACGTACGCCTACCGATGGCTGCGCCCTCCGAGGAGTTGAAAAAGAAAATTGAAAAATTGAGAGTGCGCTGAGTTAGGTTAACTTTTTTGTGGCCATTCCGTTTTAGTTCTCAGTTCAACAACCTCTTATGAAAACAATATTACTTTCGCTGGCTTTTGCCGGCTGTCTGCTTTCTGTTCAGGCGCAAGATTTATACATCCCGCGCGACATGAAAGCAGCGTACAAAAAAGAAACCCGGTCGCCCGATGGGAAACCCGGAAAAAACTATTGGCAAAACAGAGCCCGTTATACCATCGCGGTAACTGCGCTTCCCCCCAACCGAACCATTCAGGGCGAAGAATCTATTGTGTACTTCAACAACAGCCCCGATTCTATTCGCAACCCCATCATCAAACTATTCCTCAACATTCATAAACCGGGAGCCCCGCGCAATGCCGGTGCCGAAGCAGACTACCTCACCTCCGGTATGCATATTGATGCTGTCACTTTCAATGGTGCGCCTTATGAGTGGAAAGAATCTCCGATGCCTACCACATGGCAAAGAATGCGACTGCCCAAGCCATTGGCTCCGCGTGATTCTATGAAACTCACTTTTAAATGGCACTACGAAATCTCCAAACAAAGCGGCCGCGAAGGAATGATTGACTCCACTACTTATTTTTTGGCTTACTTCTATCCGCGTGTGGCCGTACTCGATGATTACAACGGATGGGATCGGATGAACTTCATGGACTCGCACGAATTTTACAGCGACTTCAACGACTACACCGTTACCATCCATGCCCCTAAAAACTATGTGGTGTGGGGTACGGGAACATTACAGCATCCGGAAAACCTGCTGCAACCGGAAGCCCTCAAGCGCTTCAATACATCGCTTACCAGCGATCAGATTATTAACGTAGCCACCAAAGAAGAACTGGCACAGGGAAAGGTGACAACACAAAATGAAGTCAACCACTGGCAATTTAAGGCCAAAAATATTCCAGACATGACATTTGCCGTGAGCAACCATTATCTGTGGGATGCAGGAAGCGTGGTGGTGGACGATGCCACCCAGCGAAGAGCCAGTGTGCAGGCTGCCTACGATGAGCCATCGGCAGATTTTAAGTACATGGTAAAATTCGGGAAACACGCCCTCCATTGGTTATCGCGCCACTGGCCGGGTATTCCGTATCCTTATGAAAAAACGACAATCGTCCGCGGCTTTGCAGACATGGAATATCCCATGATGGTAAATGACAGCTCTTTTCCCGATACGACCTTCACCCGGTTTGTAGTGGAGCACGAACTCGCTCATACTTATATGCCCTTTTATATGGGCGTTAACGAAACACGCTACGGGTTTATGGACGAAGGGTGGGCCACCACGTTTGAGTTGTTAGTGGGGCGAGCCGATATGGGCACTGTGCAGGCAGAACAAATGTATAAGCAGTTTCGTGTGGCCGGCTGGGCATACGACAACTCTTCGGCTCAAGATATACCCATTACCACACCGGGCGATGCACTTACCGGACCCGGTTTCGGCAACAATGAATATGGCAAAGCTTCCATCGGCTATCTGGCCATGAAAGATTTGCTCGGTGATGATCTGTTTAAAAAATGTCTGCATACCTACATGGACAGGTGGCACGGCAAGCACCCCACACCCTGGGATTTTTTCTACACCTTCAATGATGTTTCCAAACAGAATCTAAACTGGTTTTGGAACAACTGGTATTTCTCACCCAACTATATTGATCTGGCCGTGCGAAATGTGGTAAAGAAAGGATCGGGTTACGAAATATCAATTGAAAACATCGGTGGTATGGCTGCCCCGTTTGATGTAGTAGTAACCAACGAAGATGGCACCACCGAACGCTCGCACCAAACACCGGTTGTCTGGCAAAAAAATCAAAAGGCAACAACGGTAACCGTCCCTTCCAAAAAGAAAATCAAATCTTTATTAATTGATGGAGGAATTTGGATGGATGCCGATGACACCAATAACAGGTGGGATGTTAAATAAAAAAAGAGGCTGCCTTATCGGGCAGCCTCTTTTTTTGGTAATGTTCAAAGATTATTTCTCTTTGTTTTTCACTTCCTGTACTTCTGAGCGAATCGCCTGTGCAGCATTTTTCAAATCTTGCATTCCCTTGCGCAAACGGGTGCCTGCAGCGCTGTTCCCTTTATTATAAAACTTGTCTGCATCGGGTTCGATGGAGGCAATCAAGGCTTTTAGTTCTTCAAATTTTTTCATTTTAGATAAAAGTTTTAGTTAAAAAATTGGGTTCGGTTGTGCTAAGTTATGTAAAAACCTTGAAAAACAACTAAAAACACACTTTTTTTAAACTTTAGTAACCGTTACCAGTTCTTCTTTACGGTAAAAGCCCTCATCAAGCTTCGATTTTAGGGCAGAAAACGCATTTAAAGTCCTCTCCACATCGGCCATGGAATGAGATGCCGTAGGGATGATCCTGAACATAATCACATCTTTTGGCACTACCGGATAGATAACCACCGAGCAGAATATGCCATAATTCTCTCTTAAATCCATGCTCATATTAGCGGCTTCACCTACTCCCCCTTTAAATAAAACCGGTGTAGGTGGAGTTTGTGTGGGGTTGATCATAAAGCCACGTTCCTTCAGCCCATTCTTCATGGCAAACATAACTTTCTTCAGATCAGCTCTGAATTCGGGGTGCTTTTTTAACAGTTCTAACCGCTTAAGTGCACCTATAACTAATGGCATGGGCAACGACTTGGCATAGATCTGCGAGCGGACGCTGTAGCGCAAGTACTTCAATATC
The DNA here is from genome assembly GCA_018267215.1 of Bacteroidota bacterium. GTDB lineage: Bacteria > Bacteroidota > Bacteroidia > Cytophagales > Cyclobacteriaceae > ELB16-189. The sequence continues at coordinate 160,612 of JAFDYX010000024.1, read as the reverse complement.
TTTTTGTCGCCCGCCACAAAAGCCCCGATGCTTGCCATGGATTTGGCAAACGTAGAGAAATACAAATCAATCTGGTCTTGCACACCTTGCTCCTCGCCTACGCCTGCACCGGTAGCACCCATGGTACCAAAACCGTGGGCATCATCTACAAACAAGCGGAAGTTATATTTCTTTTTCAATGCTACCACGCCTTTCAAATCTCCCATGTTGCCACTCATGCCAAACACGCCCTCGGTGATCACCAAAATACCGCCACCTGTTTCGTTGGCTAATTTTGTTGCCCGCTGAAGTTGCTTCTCTAAGTTTTCCATGTTGTTGTGCGCATACACAAAACGTTTGCCCATGTGCAGGCGCACCCCGTCAATAATGCAGGCGTGCGACTCGGCATCGTACACAATAACATCTTTCCGGTTTACCAAAGCATCTATGATGGATATCACACCCTGATAGCCATAATTGAGCAACATCACGTCTTCTTTGCCGATGAAAGAGGCCAGTTGTTTTTCTAATTCAATGTGGTGAACGGAATTGCCACTCATCATGCGGGCGCCCATCGGAGAAGCCAAACCATATTTTGCAGCAGCCTCCGCATCAGTTTTGCGTACTTCGGGATGGTTGGCCAACCCTAAATAATTATTCAAACTCCAGTTGAGTACATCTTTCCCATTAAATTTCATGTGCGGCCCGATCTCTCCTTCCAACTTGGGAAAGAAAAAGTAATCGTCAGGCAAATGTGAATATTTGGCCAGCGGCCCTTCTTCCATGCGCAACTTATCAAATAAGTCAACCATTGTTTGTGTTTTTATTGTTTAAACTGAGATACAAAAATCAATTTTGATTTGCGCGGCAAAAATAGGAAAAAGCTAATCAGGATAAAATCAGCAGAAATCAAAAAAGGTTCGGGAATAGCTGAAGCGGGAACCGGTATGCCGTATGCAATCGTTGCTTATGGGAGATTCTGTACTCTTTGTTAATCGGGTATGCCCGGCTCAATGTTTTGGGCTATTTCTATTTTTTCCCCAATTGGCTGCGGAGTTTGTCTTCTACACTACTTAAAAGCGCCATAAAATTATCACCTGCATCTTCGGCAAAGACATCCGGCCCGGGCACACCCAATCGGATTTTTATTGATTTGGCATTGGTGGACTTTCCTTTTTTATCTTCGATATACACATCGGCATGGCTGATGTGCGAATAGAACCTTTGCAGGCGCGAAAAAAGTTTTTTTATTCTTTCTTCCATGTCTGTGTCAACCTCAATGCCGGCAGCCTGAATGTCTAATTTGATACCGTTAAAATTGTGCGTGTGGATCATCTCTTTATTTTTGACTAAAATACCATAAAAAAAGATTTCAAAAAACTGTTAAGCAAATAAGTTTAAGTTGGCAGGCTGCGCCAAAAAACAAGTACCGTTGCTGGGCCGCTCAGGAATGAAAAAGATGGATTAATCCTTTCGTTTTTTAATCATTTTTTTTAACGAGCAGTCGCATTACAATTTCTATTCCTCACTAAAATATTTTTTTAGAAAAAATTATTTCAGGATAATCCGATTCTCAGTTTGTGGTCACTAAAAACATCAAGTGGGTGATTGCCACAAATCTGATTATCTTTGCGCCCTTAAAAATTTTAAAGTGGGTAAGCCCCAAAATTTATGGAAGTAAATAAAATCAGAAACATTGCTATTATTGCTCACGTTGACCACGGTAAAACAACCCTCGTTGATAAACTGCTGCATGCAGGACACCTCTTTAAAGACCATGAAAATCCCGGAGAACTCATCATGGACAGCAACGACCTGGAGCGCGAACGGGGCATCACCATTCTGGCAAAAAATGTTTCTGTTCGGTATAAAGATTATAAAATCAACGTCATAGACACACCCGGTCACAGCGATTTTGGCGGTGAGGTAGAGCGCGTACTTAATATGGCCGATGGCTGTCTGCTGTTGGTAGATGCTTTTGAAGGCCCTATGCCACAAACACGTTTTGTGCTGCAAAAGGCATTGCAACTGGGGCTGAAGCCCATCGTGGTGATCAATAAAGTGGATAAGAAAAACTGTACACCCGATGAGGTGCACGAACAAGTATTTGAACTAATGTTTGCGTTGGATGCCACCGAAGATCAGTTGGACTTCCCTACTTTTTACGGCTCGGCCAAACAAGGCTGGATGAGTGCCGATTGGAAAACACCCACCACCGATATTACCGCCCTGCTGGAAGGCATCATTCAATACATCCCCGCACCGAAAATAGATCAGGGCACTACACAGATGCTGATCACTTCATTAGAATATTCATCCTACATCGGTCGTGTAGCCATTGGTCGAATTCAGCGGGGAAACATCAAAAACGGCCAACAGGTTGCATTGGTAAAACGCGACACGGGCACCATTGTAAAAACACGGGTGAAAGAAGTTTTTGTTTTCGAGGGCTTCGACAAAATGAAAATGGAAGAAGTGAAAGCCGGTGAAATCTGTGCGCTGGTAGGCTTGGAAGGTTTTGAAATTGGCGACACCGTAGCCGACATCGAAAAACCCGAGGCACTTAAATCCATTGCCATTGATGAGCCTACCATGAGCATGCTCTTCACCATCAACAACTCGCCCTTCTATGGAAAAGAAGGAAAGTTTGTTACCTCGCGCCACATCAAAGAAAGGCTCGACAAAGAATTAGAAAAAAATCTGGCTCTGCGCGTAGGAGATACCGGCTCGGCCGACAGCTTTTTGGTATTTGGCCGTGGTGTGCTGCACCTGTCTGTGTTGATAGAAACCATGCGCAGAGAAGGATACGAACTGCAAATCGGTCAGCCTCAGGTGATCTTCAAAGAAATAGATGGTGTAAAGTGTGAGCCTATGGAAGAACTTACCATTGATTTACCTGAAACCGATGCCGGCAAAGCCATCGAGACCGTGTCGCAGCGCAAAGGCGAAATGACCAACATGGAGCCCAAGAGCGACCGCATGATTTTAAAGTTCATGATTCCCTCGCGCGGCATAATCGGGTTGAGAAACTACCTATTGAACGTCACTGCGGGCGAGGCCGTTGTTACCCACCGCTACAAAGAATATCAACCCTACAAAGGCGAAATTCCCGGGCGCATCAACGGTTCGTTGATTGTGATGGAACAAGGCGAAGCCATTCCCTACAGTTTGCACAACCTGCAAGACCGCGGTAAGTTCTTCATCGAGCCGGGCGAAGCCGTTTACGAAGGCCAGGTGATTGGCGAGCACAGCCGGGGCGGAGACTTGGTGATCAACGTAACCAAAACAAAAAAACTCACCAACATGCGTGCATCGGGTGCTGACGAAAAAATGAAAATAGCGCCTGCTATCAAATTTTCGTTGGAAGAAGCATTGGAATACATACAGTCAGACGAATATGTAGAGGTAACACCCAAATCTATTCGCCTGCGAAAAATATTCCTCAACGAAACCGACCGTAAGCGCGAACGCAACCGTTCGGCAACTGCCTCCGTTTAATTTACCGAATGCTATCGTTTAATTTTAAGTTGAAAAAAAATACCTGCCTTGCCGGTATTTTTTTCTTCTTGATAACGATTACCCCGCTACTTTCCGTAGCACAAAAGCCGACAAAAAATCAAAAACGGGAAGCCCAGGCCGATACGTTGATGAAGCACGAAGACTTTGGAGGTGCTGCGCTGCTCTATTCTAAAATCATTGATCACACAAAGGAAAAAGACAAAAAGTATTACGCGCTTTTATACAAGCGGGCTTTAAGTTACTACCGGCAACAAGATGTAGATCGGGCACTCAACGACATGGATGCCTACCTCTCGGTAATTACCGACAACTCAAAAGCTTTCTTGTTGCGGGCGTTGATCAACCAGCAGGGTGGTAATGAAGACCAGCTTTTGCCTGATGTTGACAAGGCTATTGCATTAGGCAATATCAACCCGCAATTACTGCGATGGCGCGCTACTTTGTTGCTCGAGCAAGGAAAATATGATGAGGCCAGAAAAGAATTTTTGAGTATAAAAAATTTTGCGGACGATCCTGAGTTGGAAACCAACCTGGCCATGGCTTACCATTCGCTCAACCAACTTGACAGTGCGTTGATCTGCATCCAGAATGCTATTGAGTTAGACAAAAATTTTTTAGGGTCATACTTATACGGTGCTTCATTTTTGATTGATACTGAAAAATACAGCCACGCATTAGACTACCTGAACCAAGGGCTGACGATAGATTCTAAAAACGGAACTCTCTGGTTGTACAAAGGAATTGTGTTGATAGAATTGAAACGAACAGATGAAGCTTGCAGTTGTCTGCGCAAAGCACTCGATGCTGGCGAAGAGGATGCCGTAGATTATCTGAAGGAAGATTGCTACGATGTGTACAAAGATTAAAATCAGCTTTTTGTTTAGCCTGTCAGGTAAATTGTTCTACCTCTAACCAAAAAAGAAATGTTTCAATTCCCCGTAAAAATCCGTGCGATGTCGTTATAGAAAACAAACACCATCAGCAGCAGCAAAATAGCCATTCCGATTTTGATGGCGTTCTCAAAAAATTTCTCTGAAGGTGCTTTTCCTGAAACCATTTCGAAGAGCAGGAACAACACATAGCCGCCATCCAGCCCGGGTATAGGCAACAAGTTTCCGAGTGCGAGCACTAACGAAATAATACCCGTCATACGCCAGAAGCGTTCCCAATCCCACACGCCTCCATACATCCGTGCCATACCCACCGGCCCGGACATAGACTTGGTAAAACTGAGTTGGCCGGTAAATAATTTTTTATAGGCCTTCAACTGTACGGCAATAATATCGAACGCGCGGCCAGGCCCCAGCAAAATAGATTGACCTAATGAATAGTTGATCACTTTTTCTCCCTCTGCCGGTACTATTACAGAGGCTAATGCAAATCCAATATTAGTATGCCCTTTAAAGTATTCTTTGAATGAAAGAACTTGTTCGCCACGCTGCACTTTAAATGCAATGGAGTCGCTCTTTCTGTTTTTCAGTCCTTCGCGCAGTTCATCAAAGTATGTGATGGGGGTTCCGTCTAATTCTATAATCCGGTCGCCTTTTAGCAAGCCTACTTTGCCGGCTAAAGAATCTTTGGCCACTTCCTCTATCACAATGGTTCTGCGGGGTTGCAAAAATTTGCCAATGGCATCTTTCTTACTAAAGCTTTCAATAAAATTGGCCGGAATGGGTATCTCGATTTCCTCACTGCCGCGCAACACGGTGTAAGTTGAATTTTGTGAAAGCAGTACATCTGTTTTGATGATGTCCTCAAAAAATTCAACCGGTTTGCCGTTAGCACGGATTATTTTATCGCCTGTTTGTATGCCTAATTGTTGACCCAACTCTAACGCCTGCACACCACCATGTGCATTGACATAGTCGTTGAGGACGAACCGGTCGCCCATAAAGTACGTCATACCAATAAAGATGATGATGCCGGCAATGACGTTTACAATAATCCCACCGAGCATCACAATCAGCCGCTGCCATGCCGGCTTGGAGCGAAACTCCCACGGCTGAGGTGGCAACTTCATTTGTTCTTTATCCATGCTCTCATCCACCATGCCGGCAATCTTAACATAGCCTCCCAACGGAAACCAGCCTATGCCATATTCCGTATCGCCTTTCTTTTTCTTGAATAAAGAAAAGTTCATCACATTGGCCATCGGGAAAAGGAAGTCGAAGAAGAGATAAAACTTCTCTACCTTAATTTTAAATACCCTGGCTGCAAAAAAATGCCCCCACTCGTGTACCACTATCAATATCGAAAGGCTCAACAAAAGCTGAGCGGTCATAATCAATCCTTCCATGCTACCTGTTTTGAAAATTTAAAGATTCGTTTATTAAAAAATTTCTCTATCTCTTATTTATTAGTTCGTTTGCTCTGATTCTTGTTTCCTTATCTGTTTGCAGATATTCTTCTAATGTTGGTTTTTCTATAAAACTTATTTTATCGAGACAATGTTCCACCACCTCTGTCATTTCTAAAAAGCCCAAATTTTCCTTTAAAAATTCTGCTACGGCCACTTCATTTGCCGCATTCAGCGCGCAGGGCGCATTTCCGCCCCGGTTCAATGCTTCAAAAGAGAGCGCAAGATTACGAAAAGTTTCCGTATCGGGTTTTTCAAAAGTGAGTGCCGGGTGTTTCGAAAAATCAAATCTTGGAAATTCGGAGTTCAAGCGCATGGGGTAAGACAATGCAAACTGGATGGGTAAACGCATATCGGGCAGGCCGAGTTGCGCTTTCATGGAGCCATCGCAAAATTGCACCATCGAGTGGATGATAGATTGCGGATGAACCGCTACTTCAATCTGTTCGGGCTTCAAACCAAAAAGCCATTTGGCCTCGATCACCTCCAGCCCTTTGTTCATCAGCGTAGCCGAATCTATCGTTACCTTCGCGCCCATTGTCCAGTTGGGGTGCTTGAGCGCCTGTGCTTTTGTTACGGAGGCCAATTCATTTTTTTTCTTTCCTCTAAACGGGCCGCCCGAGGCGGTAAGAATAATTTTTTCTATCGGGTTGTGAAACTCTCCTACCAGGCACTGAAAAATAGCAGAGTGCTCGGAGTCAACCGGGTAAATATTAACGCCCTTTTGTTGTGCTAAGTTGGTGATCAGTTCACCGGCCACCACCAATGTTTCTTTGTTTGCCAATGCAATTGTTTTTCCGGCTTCTATGGCTTTGATGGTTGGCTTCAGTCCAGAAAACCCGACCAAAGCGGTAAGTACTAAATGAACCGTGTCCATCTGCACCACAGAACAAATTGCATTCTCTCCTGCAAAAACTTTTACATCAGTAACAGCGAGCGCCTCTTTTACTTTTGAATACAAGTCTTCATTAGCGATGACAACCGCGTTGGGTTTAAATTTTTTCGCCTGCTCAATTAATAAGCCGGCATTATTTTGCGCGGTGAGTACCTCCACCTCAAAAACATCAGGATGGCTTTCGATTACCTCCAGTGCCTGTGTGCCGATAGAGCCGGTAGAGCCGAGGATGGCGATGTGTTTTTTTTCGTCCGTCACAATTTATAGAATAAGTTTTCTCACGCGCACTTGCGTCTTTGTTACGACAGTGAAATGGGAAGGTAATTCTTTTTTTCGTTCAGTCAGTACACGAAAAATAATTTGAGCTTTTTCGGAATTTTGAAGACCGCCTAATCGGTACAGAACAATTCCTACGGATGGCCTCTTCATACGGAAAACTAACTCTCCAAAGTCTTTATCAACTGTGAGCAGGATTCTTTTTTGTTGATCGGCCAATTCCAAAACATCAATATCGGCAGAACCAGCCAGTCCAAACAAAATGTGTTCGATGTCAAAGCCTTGTTCTTTCAAAAAATTATAAACAGGAACATCTACGCTCTCATCTGCTAAGAACTTCATCAAGCTAACGAAAAGGCTGTTTCATTTTTTACCGAATCTTTAGCAAAAAGAATGCAAGCATAGATTGCTTTCCTGGAGATGTGAGGGTGGGATTCTATAATCTGTTCGATCGTTTCACCTTCTGCCAGCTTCTCCAAAATTAACTCAACAGTAATACGTGTTCCCTTTATCACCGGCTTGCCCAGCATGATTTTAGGATCTGAGGAGATGAATTTTTTCCAATCGGTTTTCATAAGGCAAAATTAAGCAATTTCAGCCCACGAATCGTCATTGCCGTGTTGCACTAATTTAGTTAAACTCAGAGTAATTATTTCGATTAAAATTATTGGGTAAACTGTTTTCGTCCTGAAAAAAAACTAAACAAAATTCCTCAGCTCTTCGGCAATCTTCCGGTCGTTGCTTAAACGTGGCACTTTGTTTTGTCCGCCCAACTTACCTTGCGACTTCATGTAGTCAATGAAGGCATTTTTCTTCAATGGAGTGATGACGAGGGCACGCAAAATGTTTCCGGTAATGAGGTCATCATAATACACATTGAGCTGGCGAAGGCTGTTGTCCAGCTCGAGAGAAAATGAATTCAAATCTTTGGGCGGATTGGCAAACTCAATCAGCCACTCGTGGTGCGGCATGCCTTCTTGCGGAGCCACATTCGGAGCGACAGTAAATTCAACCAATTGTGTTTCAGGAAATTTTTCGATGGTGGCTTTCATTGCCTTTTCTACTTCTTCGCCAATGACATGCTCGCCAAAGGCTGAGATAAAATGTTTGATCCTTCCGCTCACAATGATGCGATGGGGATTTTTGGAAACAAACTTTATTGTATCGCCAATGGAGTAGCCCCACAAGCCGGCATTGCTATTAATAATAACTGCATAATTTTTTCCAAGCTCAACTTCTTCTATTGAAAGTCGTGTTGGCTTTTCATTGAAGTATTCTTCTGCTGGAATGAATTCGAAAAAGATTCCGGTATTCAGCAACAATAACAATCCTTCGGCACGCTGTGAATCCTGATAAGCAATGAATCCTTCTGATGCCGGATAGGTTTCAATCGAATCAATTTTTTTTCCGATTGTTTCAAACAACTTGGCGCGGTAGGGTTCAAAGTTTACACCGCCATAAACGAACATCGAAAAATTAGGGAACACATCTTTGATTTTCTTTCCCGTCTTGGCCACGATGCGATCAAAATACATTTGCGCCCACGGAGGAATGCCGGAAATCAAGGTCATGTCTTCGTACAAAGTCTCTTCAATGATCTTGTCCAGTTTTTCTTCCCAGTCTTCGATGCAGTTGGTTTGGTAACTCGGCTTCTGGTTGCTGCGCAAATAGCCGGGCACATGATGATTGACAATCCCCGAAAGGCGACCGGTTTTTATTCCGGCTTTCTCACTCAACTCCGGACTGCCCGAAAGAAAAATTAAACCGCCATCCAAAAATTTTCCATTGCCAGTTTCGTGTACATAACTCAGCAATGCATTGCGCGCGCTGTTGATGTGGTTAGGAACAGAATCTTTGGTGATGGGAATGTACTTGGTGCCCGATGTAGTGCCCGATGTTTTGGCAAAATAGGCAGGCTTGCCGGGCCACAGTATATTTTCTTCGCCATGCAGCACACGCTCGATGTATGGCTTCAGCAGTTCATAGTCCTTAACAGGAACTTGCTTTTTAAAATCTTCATGCGAACCGATGGAAGCAAAGCCATGGTCTTTTCCAAACGCAGTGTCTTTGGCTTTTTGAATCAGCTGCAGAAAAACTTGACGCTGATAAAATTCCGGTTTGGATGACCACTCCTGCGTTTGCTTATTGATATAAGCCGCAAAAGGTTTAGCTAAAATTGAACGGATACCCATGGCTGCAAAGATAGGAACAGATTGGCCTCGTGCACAGGCCGGTTCTTGCCAAAAAAATTTATAAATCTGAAATTAAGGAACTCAAAAATTTTTACTCCACTCAAAGCTATAACGACCCACCATTGACCAAAGCAGACTCAACAAAAATTTCCGGCTCCACCATCTGATGGCGCAGCAATTTCATCATCTGTGCAAAAGCAAGTTTGCCCAACTTAAAGCCGCTTGTTTCTACATAGGTAATGACGGGTTTATAAAGCGTTGGTATGAATCCATTACTGATACTGATAACGGCAATATCATCGGGTATTTTGAGATTCAATTCGTGGATGGCGCGCATCACGCCAACCAAAATCATATCGCCCATACAAAACACCACATCATAAGCGCCTTGGTTTTGCTGCCAGGCATCGAGAAAAACGCGGTAAGAGTTTTCGATATTCTCCGGCCACTCTATCGTTGTTTGAATTAACGGAACGGCCGCCAGTGTCTGGCTGAACGAAGCCTCTCGTTTCTGGCTGATGCTCAGATGCGGATGACCAAACAAAGCCAATACATTTTTCTTCCCTTTTCTAACAATTGCCTCGGCTGCCATCCGGGCTGCCACCTCATCGGCCAAACAAATCTTTACCTGCCCTGCCGTAACCGGCACCCGATCAAAGAAAACCACAGGTATGTCGGCCTGTTTTAATTTATCAAATGATGAAAGGTCTTCCGTCTCAACTGTGATGGCCACAAACAAACCGCTTATCCGGCTTTGCCTGAAATGTTTTAAAGCTAATTGTTCTTCATCTGCCAAATCATGCGATTGCATAATCAATACCGAGTAATCGCCCTTTCTCGATTCTTCTTCAACGGCTGCAATGAAAGAGTCATAAAAAAAATTGTTGATCGAAGGGAGCAAGATGCCGATCACATTACTTTTTTTGGTGCGGAGTTGCTGCGCTGCGATATTGGGCTCATACTCCATGGTTGATGCCATTTGCCTTACCTTTTTCTTGGTTTCGGCCGATATGGCGTAATGATCGCTCAGCGCCCGCGAAACCGTGGCCACACTGATGCCGAGTGCTTCGGCAATTTTTTTGAGTGTGCTTTGCTGCATGGATGGATCAATTTTTTCAAATCTCAATAGAAATTTGCTCTCAAGCATTGCATTTTCAACAAAAAAGTAAAGTGGGTAAAAGCAGTGTCATAGATCGGATTGCAAACAAGAATAAAACATGATTTTTGGCAGGGTCTCCGCACGAAGGTTGTAATAGATCACATTCAGCTAAAAAAACAAAATTTTACTTCCTTAGAAAGCACTTTTGTATTTGTATAAACCCGCGAAAAACATACTTTTGCGGCTGGATTTTCCGGGCATACCCGGATCATCTTTAAAAACCTTTAAATCAGCATATTAACTCCTAATTTTTAATACATGGCGAACTACGGTAAAATCACGCAGGTAATCGGTCCGGTAGTGGATGTGGCTTTTGATGAGCCAGGTTCCAAACTACCCAACATTCTCGACTCCTTGGAAGTAACCAAGGCAGACGGCACACGTGTGGTGCTGGAGTGCCAAACCCATTTGGGCGAAGACCGCGTTCGTACCGTAGCCATGGATGGCACCGAAGGGCTTGTGCGCGGCATGAAAGTGCTCGATACAGGCACACCTATCAAAATGCCGATTGGCGATGACATCAAAGGCCGTTTATTTAACGTAATAGGTGAAGCTATAGATGGATTGCCCCAGCCTAAAGGCGAGCAGGCTCTGCCCATCCACCGCCCCGCACCAAGCTATGAAAACCTTTCTACTTCCAGCGAAGTACTTTTTACCGGTATCAAAGTAATTGACCTGATCGAGCCGTATGCCAAAGGAGGTAAAATCGGTTTGTTTGGTGGTGCCGGTGTAGGTAAAACAGTATTGATTCAAGAATTGATCAACAACATTGCCAAAGCGTACTCAGGCCTTTCTGTATTTGCCGGTGTGGGCGAGCGCACACGCGAAGGAAACGATTTGTTGCGCGAAATGATTGAAGCAGGCATCGTAGATTATGGACCAGAGTTTGTGAAGTCGCTTCACGCAGGCGGATGGGATCTCTCTAAAGTGGACAACAACAAACTGAAAGAATCAAAAGCCACCTTCGTGTTTGGGCAGATGAACGAACCGCCCGGTGCGCGCGCACGCGTAGCTCTCTCCGGGCTTACCGTAGCCGAATACTTCCGCGATGGTGACGGCAAAGGAAAAGGAAAAGATATTTTGTTCTTCATTGACAACATCTTCCGCTTCACCCAGGCCGGCTCCGAAGTATCGGCTTTGTTAGGCCGTATGCCTTCGGCCGTGGGTTACCAGCCTACATTGGCCACCGAAATGGGTGCCATGCAAGAGCGTATCACCTCCACTAAACATGGTTCTATTACATCAGTGCAAGCAGTATATGTACCTGCCGATGACTTGACTGACCCGGCTCCTGCTACCACTTTTGCCCACTTGGATGCCACCACTGTATTGAGCCGTAAGATTGCCGAATTAGGGATATACCCTGCCGTAGATCCGCTCGATTCTACATCGAGGATTTTACGTGCCGACATCGTAGGCGATGAGCACTACAACTGTGCTCAGCGTGTAAAAAATATTTTGCAACGTTACAAAGAACTGCAAGACATCATCGCCATTCTCGGTATGGACGAGTTGAGCGAAGAAGACAAGCAAACGGTAGCCCGCGCCAGACGGGTGCAGCGATTCCTATCGCAGCCATTCCACGTAGCCGAAGCTTTTACCGGCTTAAAAGGTGCGCTGGTTGATATTAAAGATACCATCAAAGGCTTTAACATGATTATGGATGGCGAGGTAGATCACCTGCCTGAAATGGCCTTCAACCTGGTGGGCAGTATTGAAGAAGCCATTGCCAAGGGTGAAAAAATTATGGCGGAAGCTAAGGGATAATTTGAAGATTGTTTGATTTGAAGATTTGAAAATTGAAATAATCAAAACTTCAAAGCCAATCTTCAAATTGAGAAATTTTCAAATTTTCAAATTAGAAAGATGCACTTAGAAATAATCACACCCGAAAAAAAGATATTCGAAGGCGAAGTCAATTCGGCTATCTTCCCCGGTGCCGATGGCTCCTTTCAGGTGTTAGATAACCACGCTCCGTTAGTTTCTTTGCTGAAAGACGGCACCGTTACCTACAAATCAAAAGAAGCAACCCAGCAAGTAGCCATTACAGGTGGAGTGGTGGAAGTGTTGAAAAACAAGGTGATTGTACTGGCTGACGGAGTTGCTTAGTTAAGTTCCTTCGATTAATCTTCATTCTTTTCTAAAAAATACCCCAAGATAGTTTCATTCGTTGCCGACTGAAAACCAGAAAATATTCCACTACACTGGAATATTATTTTTTATAAATAATATTGTGTCGGCTTATGCCAAAAGATTTCTCGTGCCGTTTAGAAAAAAATCAGGCTAATAAAAATTTACCTTGAATGAAAATTATATTGTATTTGTCTTTTCATGCGATTGGGTTTTTTCTGGTAATCGTCAGTATGTTAGGAACGCCCGGAGAAATGAACAAAGAAAATGCTTACACAAAAATATTGATGAATGTGATGGATATTTTACTTTCTGCCGCGTGGTATGGCATACCCTTTCTTTTTTTAGCAACCATCCTGGCTTTTATTTTTGGTTATCCTTCGGTGGGTAAACTCTGTTCCATCATAAGTCTATCGTTGGGTGCAACCTTGTTTTTGGCGATGGTATTATTTTACGCCATTCAGTAAACTTTTAACCTTGTAGCTTTTGGAAGTGGCTATAGAATGTACTCGCTCAGGGCTTTATTTTTAACCAAATCTTTTAACTTAGTTTTTACCAGCAAAGTGGTTACTTCAATCGGTTTGCCGGGCGAAATGCCATCGGGTACATCAAACAAAAATTCGTTCAACAACTTGCTCATCACGGTGTGCAGTCTGCGCGCCCCGATATTCTCTACTTCGGCATTGATATCAAATGCTGTTTGTGCTATTTCATCAATGGCGTCTTCATCAAATTGAACTTGAAAACCCTCAGCCTCGAACAGGGCATGATATTGTTTGGTGAGTGCATTTTTGGGCTCTTTTAAAATGCGGATGAAATCGTCTTTGGCCAGGCTATTCAGTTCTACCCGGATGGGGAAGCGGCCTTGCAACTCGGGTATTAAATCGGAAGGTTTGGAAACGTGAAAAGCGCCTGCCGCAATAAAAAGTATGTGGTCGGTGTTGACCACACCATGCTTAGTATTTACGGCACTGCCTTCTACAATGGGGAGTAAGTCGCGTTGCACACCTTCGCGGCTCACGTCAGGGCCACCACCTCCTCCTTTTTTTCCACCCGAAGCAATCTTGTCTATTTCATCAATGAATATGATGCCTGCATCTTCTGCCTTGCGGAGCGCTTCTTCCTTCACTTCATCCATGTCTATCAGTTTGGCCGCTTCCTCTTCCAGCAATACCTTTCTGGCTTCTGCTATAGTCAATTTTCTTTTTTTATTTTTCTTGGGCATCATGCCGCTGAGCATTTCCTGCAAATTCATCATGCTCATCTCATCCATCATGCCGGCTCCGATCATGCCAACACCCGGCATATTATTTTGTTTGATGTCTATCTCAATTTTACGGTTTTCCAGTTCACCGTTTCTTATTTTTTCACGGAATACCTGACGTGTTCGTTCGTTCAACTCACCGTCTCCTGAGAGGGTAGTTTGGTTTTCGTTGTCGCCATTTTGAGGTATCACAAAACCAGTCTTGTGCAAAGGTGGGATGAGCGCATCTAAAATAATCTCTTCTACAGCCTGAGCTGCCTTCTCTTTCACTTCTTCTTTTTTGCGCAGCTTCACCATGTTTACCGACTGTTCAGCCAAATCGCGCACCATGCCCTCCACATCGCGCCCTACATAACCTACTTCCGTAAATTTCGATGCCTCCACTTTAATGAATGGAGCATCGGCAATCCGGGCAAGCCTACGGGCTATTTCGGTTTTACCTACGCCTGTGGCTCCTATCATTAAAATATTGTTGGGTATAATTTCATTTCGCATCTCTGCGGAAGCATTCATCCTTCGCCAGCGATTGCGCAGGGCAATAGCTACGTTGCGTTTAGCATCATGCTGCCCTACAATGTATTTATCTAATTCGGCTACAATCTGTCGTGGCGTAAGGCTTTTATTATCTACCATAGATATTTTATTTTCAATGAGAATCAACTTCTGATTACTTCAAGATTTTCATCTAAAGCGTGTATTTCTAATTTAACTTTGAATTATCCTTTTATATCAGGCCAGCTAAAATGAACAGGGTGTGTTACTTTTTCTTTGAGCAAAGCCATTTTCAACACTTCATCTACGGTTTCAACATAATGAAACGAAAGGCCTTTCACATAAGTTTTTTCAATTTCGCTGATGTCTCTTTTATTTTTTTTACTGAGGATGATTTCTTTGATGCCGCTCCGTTTGGCTGCTAAAATTTTTTCTTTGATGCCGCCTACGGGCAACACTTTGCCGCGCAATGTTATTTCGCCCGTCATGGCCACATGCGATTTTACTTTGCGCTGGGTAAAGGTTGAGGCCAGCGAAGTAAGCATCGTTATGCCGGCCGAGGGACCATCTTTGGGCACGGCACCGGCTGGCACATGTATGTGCAAATCGTAGTTTTGAAAAATGCGATGGTCTATCTGAAGCGACTGAGCATTGGCTTTCAAATATGATAAGGCAGCCGTTGCCGATTCTTTCATCACATCGCCCAGTTGCCCTGAAATAGTGATAGCTCCTTTTCCTCTGCTGACACTTGATTCTACAAACAGAATGTCTCCGCCCACTTGTGTCCAGGCCAGGCCGGTTACCACACCTGCAATGTCGTTGCCTTGATAGAGTTCTTCATCAAAAATTTCGGCACCCAAAATCTTGACTACTTCTTTTTCGCCTATGGTATCAGGATGCTTCTCTTCCATCGCTATCAACTTGGCAATATGCCGAACGGCTGATCCGATTTTTCGCTCGAGGTTTCTAACGCCCGACTCGCGGGTGTAGGCTTCAATTATCTTTAAGATGCCTTCTTTGGCAAACGTAACGTCTGTTGGTATAAGTCCGTGCTCTTTCAGTTGTTTAGGTATGAGGTGGCGGATGGCAATCTGTAATTTTTCTTCTACGGTGTAGCCCGACAGTTCGATGATCTCCATCCGGTCGCGTAAGGCAGGCTGGATAGTATCGAGCGAGTTGGCGGTGGCGATAAAAAGTACTTTCGACAAATCGTATTCAGTCTCTAAGTAATTATCGTTGAAGGCATTGTTTTGTTCGGGGTCTAATACTTCCAACAAGGCTGAAGACGGATCTCCCCGGAAATCGGTTTTCACTTTGTCTATTTCATCCAATACAAATACAGGGTTAGAAGTTTTTGCCTTTTTTATGTTTTGCAAAATCTTGCCCGGCATCGCGCCAATATACGTTTTACGGTGGCCGCGAATTTCAGCTTCATCGTGCAGGCCGCCCAAGCTCATGCGTACATAATTTCTTCCTAATGCCTTGGCAATAGATTTTCCCAAAGATGTTTTGCCTACACCGGGCGGACCGTACAAACAAAGGATGGGGCCGCGCATATCTTGCTTCAGTTTAATAACAGCTAAGTATTCCAGTATCCGGGTCTTTACCTTCTCCAGCCCAAAGTGGTCTTTGTCTAAAATTTTTTTAGCTCTCTTCAGGTCTAAGTCATCATGGGTGCATTCTCCCCAGGGCAGGTCGAGCATAAACTCCGCGTAGTTCATTAAGATAGGAAAATCGGGTGCTTGCGGATTGGTGCGCTGCAACTTATCCAACTCTTTGTTAAAATGATCGGCCACTGCTTTCGGCCATTTTTTCTCGGCTCCGCGTTTGCGCAGTTTTTCAATTTCTTTGTCGGGGCCATCGTAACCCAATTCATCCTGCAATACTTTAATCTGCTGGCGCAAAAAATAATCGCGTTGTTGCTGGTCTATATCGGTGTGTACTTTCTTCTGGATTTCATGCTTGATCTCCAGCATCTGGATTTCTTTGAGCATGTATTGCAGCAGCAGCGTACCCCTGTCAATGATATTATTGATTTCTAAAATTTTTTGTTTGTCGGCCACATCTACATTCAAATTAGAAGACAGAAAGTGGATGAGGAAAGCCGTGCTGCTGATGTTGTCCAGCGCTACCTGTGCTTCTTGCGGAATTTCCGGATTGAGTTGCAAAATTTTTGAGGCGGCATCTTTCAGCGATTGTACCAAGGCGGTAGCCTCTTTGCTTTGCATATCCAACACGGGCTCGCTTTGCAGTTCTATACGGGCGATGAGGAAAGGCTCTTCGCTGGTATATTCCTTGATGGCAAAACGGTTTTTTCCTTGAATGATGATGGTGGTATTTCCATCGGGCAGCACCAACATTTTTATAATCCGCGCTACGGTACCAAAACGGTATAAATCATCGGTAGTCGGTTCTTCTGCCTGCTTGTTTTTCTGTGCTACTACACCAATAATGCGGTTGCCTTGATAGGCCTTTTTAATCAGACGGATAGATTTCTGGCGCGTAACCGTAATAGGGATAATCACCCCGGGAAACAGCACCGTGTTTTTTATAGGCAGGATTGATAGTTCCTCGGGCAGGTCTTCGGGGCGCAACTCCAACTCAGTTTCAGGGTTGATCAACTGCACCAATTCTTCGGTTTCTTGTGCCCCCGAAGGAGCTAATACAATTTCTTTAAACATAAATCAATGCCAATTTGACACAAAATAGCTATGCCTGCAATTAAAATTTTTAATCTTCCAAGTAAGTCAATACCTGTGCCAATCGGCTTAGCGTTCATTAAAGGTAAAAATGTCATTGAGTAATTCCGTATTTTTAATCATTTTACATACCATGTTTGTATTGGCTTTCCGTAAACGAATGTATGGCTTGGCATTACTTATCTGCCTGAGTGCTGGCAGTGTAAGCGCGCAGAAGAAAAAATTCAAAAAACAGGATGTCATTCAGTTGAATGACTCCCTCACCAGCTATGGGCAGTCTTCTTTGTTTAGCTTCCCTCATGTTAACCAGATTAGGTTTTATAGTAATGCTGCCCAACTGGCAGAATTAAAACAACTGCAAGTTGCCGGCAATGAAGCCAAGTTATATGTTGCCCTACGCAATTATGTGGCAAATTTCGGGATCGAAAATTTTTCTAAAAATACACCGATGATCTGGAAGTTGGCCGAGCTATCTAAAAAATATGGCACCAAAGGCGAAGCCATTCTTTTGTACAAACTGGCACTGAAACACCATCGGCAAGGTATTAACATCGGTAACTGGTACAAGAAGTACGACTCGGTGGAAACCGAGAAAAAGGAATATTATGTGCCGTTACCATATTACTATGAATTGGTAAACTACCGCAAAGAAATTGATACCCTTCGGCCTCCTCATTCGGTGCTGACTTCTATGGGCGATCTCATTAATTCAGAAAAAGAAGATTATGGCCCGGCCATCGGCAACGTAGATTATGTATTGCTCTTTACATCCAAGCGCAATAAACACCGCGAACGTGCCTACGATGAAGATATTTTCTTTTCGCTGAAAGTTGATGGCGAGTGGAAGAAGGCAGAAGAATTTAAAAACATCAACAGCGAATACAACGAAGGCTCTGCCTGTCTGAGCTTGGATGGTAAGCACTTGTATTTCTCGCGTTGCAATGCGCCCGGCTCATTAGGCAATTGCGATTTGTATGTAGCCACGCTCAATAAAGACAGCGTGTGGAGCAATGTCAAAAACCTGGGGTCGCGTATCAATAGTTCTGGTTGGGATTCGCACCCTTCGGTAAGCCATAGTGGCGACACACTTTTTTTTGCCAGCAACCGCGTGGGTGGGTTCGGGCTGTCTGATATTTATTTTTCAGTACGCGATAAAAACGGAGATTGGGGGCAGGCTAAAAATCTGGGGCCTGTTATCAACACAGTGCGAAGTGAGGTCAGCCCATTTTTTCATCGTAAATTCAATGTGCTCTATTTCAGTTCGGATGGCCACCCGCTCAACTTTGGCGACTTCGATATTTACAAATCGCATTTACAAAAAAACGGATGGGGAGAGCCGCAAAATATCGGGCCTTTAGTAAATGGGGCCGGCAGTGAATATTATTTTACTATTGACTCTAAAAGTCGTGATTTATATTATGCCCGTTCCGCCCCTGACAATATCAAGAATCTCGACTTGTATTCATTTCCTGTGCCGATGGAGGCGCATCCGGAGGCAGTAGTAAATCTGACCGGAAAAGTAAGAAACCAAAAAGGAAATGCGGTGAAAGGGATTGTGGCTATTGTTGACTTAGACCAGGGTGTAGAAGTAGCGCCCAAGTTTCTGCGCGAAGATGGAAGCTATGATTTTCAACTGATCAATAAAAGAAACTATTTGTTGATTGTGCAGGGTGACGATTTTTTCCGTATCGAAGAGTTATTCCATTTAGATGGCGACAAAGAAATCAACACGGTGGTGGAAGACATAGAAACAAAAATCGCTTTTAAATCGCTGGAGTTTGAAAACAGAAAAGCTGATATTCTTCCGGCCATGCACAACGACTTGGCCAAACTTGGAAATTTTTTAATTGACCATCCCAACGAAAATTTAAAAATCTCCGGACATACCGATTCTTCGGGCGATGAAACGACCAACCTCCAACTCTCGCAAGACCGAGCCGATGCTATTAAAACCTACCTTGTCAACGAGTTTAAAATTAATGCCGACCGGGTTGAAGCCATTGGCTATGGCAGCTCCAAACCTTTGGTAGAAGAAAAAACAGAAGAAGACAAACAACTCAACCGCAGGGTAGAGTTTGAAATCATTAGGAAGTAAATTCTTCTTGTAGTATTGTAAAAGATCATTTTTCTGAAATGACAACTCTGAATTTATTTTTACAGACTACTTGTCCCTGATCTGTAATGTATGGCCGCATCGCCTCCACAATAGTTTCATGCACTTTTTTGTGACCGGCAGCTTCAATGGCTTTGGCAGCCGGGCCGGTCGAAAGTAGCCCTCTCACAGCCGTTTCCACATCAGGATAACTCCAGATGGAATCAACATCCGCTTGGTTTACTATATCAAAGTCCATTTCAGTCAAGATATTTTCCAGCAAATTATTTTCTGATAGTGCAAACGGGCCGGGTGTGCCGGGAGCAGCCGGGGGCTGTAAACTACCTAATGCTTTTAGATAACTAACGGCTTCACAATCTTTTTTGTCTCCCCAAATCATCACCACCAATTTTCCTCCGGGTATTAAAACACGCTTAGCTTCACTTAATGCGTTTTTCGTATTGGCAGCAAACTGGAAAGAGTTGAATCCGCATACGATATCAAATGAGGCATCAACAAAAGGAAGCTCTTCCATATCGCCTATGAGAAACTTCACCGATGGATTGCGCAATTTTCCTTCTTCAATGAGTTGCGCAGTAGCATCGAGGCCGGTTACTTGTGCTCCTGTTTGCGCTGCCAGGTTTGCAAAATAGCCGGAGCCGCAGCCTATGTCCAAAATTTTATTGGATGCCTGAGGGCGAAGAAAACGGAGCACGTGTTCGTATCCTTCCTTTCCGGTTGGCTCTAAGAGAGTAGCCCATTCTTTCGGGCGTTGTCCCCATAGTTTGCTTTGAATGGATTGCGATCCCATAAAAATATTGGATTATTTTTTAAGATGTTTTTTCATCACGATAAGAACTGGGCTGTTTCCTCTACGTCAATCACAATGTCGTCTTCGCCCACCTCGTCAAACGGGTTTTCCAAATGATCCTGAATGTTATCGAGGCTTACTAAAATGAAACTGTATAATATCGGCATCACATATTCCAGTTGTGCCGAGAAGTCGCGAAACGTGCTGGCAAAATAAGGGCCGTAAATAATAGGAAACGTATAGATAAAAACTTTGCTGTAAGCACGTAGCGTAATGGGCGTGCGGTAACGGTGTATGATACGCATATTGTCGAAGGCTATAATCATCTTGCTGATGTACTGGCTTACGCGCGATATCTCCCCGCTCTGCACACCGAAGTTTCGAAACTGCATGGTCAGCATTGATAGTTTAGAAAACTGATCGTACATTTTTTTTTCCTGCTCATCCCATTCTTGTTTGCTTTGTGCCCTGAGCACCATGCGGAGTGTGTGCAGCATCTCTCTTACCAACTGGCGGGCTTGAGCAGGCAAATCATTTTCTTTGTTGGATGCCCAATCGCGTGAAGCATAATAAACAGCGATGGCATGACCTTTAAAATCCGAAAATCGTTGCAACGCGGTCTCTCTTCGTGTGTAGGCCGAGCCAATGCTGAACACTACGGGGAACACAATAGCCACCCCTACCAACATATCCGGAAACTTGGCTGTCCACCCCAGGCTATAACACAAATACGTTGATAGCACTGCCATGATAGTGACCAGAAGTGTTTTGTAATTAATAATCAACTTGAAGCTGCGAATAACTTGAATCATGATAATAGGGGTTTGGGTTCCTAAGTTATCAAAAGGAAAGGAATATTAACAAATGATGGGGTTCTTAATTCTTCTTATCCAGATCAGGCAATATAAAATGATCGAGTGCGCTGGGTTGCTTCATCATGGCCTCGATGTCTTTTACCGTGCGAGGAGCAGATACAGACAAATGCTCGTAGCCGTCTTTTGTGATAAGAAAATCGTCTTCTATGCGCACGGCAATGCCCCACCATTTTTTATCGCAGGCAGCGTTGTCGGGGATATAAATTCCCGGCTCGATGGTGATCATCATCCCTTCTTCCAGGCGCTCGTATGGCCCGCGGTCGTGTACGTCCAGACCAATGTGGTGGGTACAGCCGTGTGGGTAATACATGTGTTTGTCTGTTTCGTTTTGAATGATCCCCAGTTCTTTCAATCCTCTATTAATAACTACGCGAGTAGCCATGTATAAATCTCTGAACGAAGCCCCCGGCTTGCACACTTTCATGGCTTCTTCCTGAGCTTTCAGCACCAGTTCGTAAATTTGTTTTTGTTCGGGCGAAAACTTACCGCTTACGGGTATTGTTCGCGTAATGTCGGCTGTATAGCCGTGATACTCCGCACCCAAGTCCATTAAAATCAATTCGGTGTTGGTAATGTTGGGCTTATAGTTGTCTATGTAGTGAAGAATGCAGCCGTTGTGTCCTGCCCCTACAATAGATGGGTAGCCCACATCTTCAGCCTGATATTTTTTAAAAACAAATTCATGGATACCCTGAATCTCGCGTTCGCTCATGCCCGGCTTAATCGCTTTCATGATTTCTACCTGGCCTGCGCAAGAAATGCGCACGGCTTTGCGCACTAATTCCATTTCTTCTTTGGTTTTGATGCCCCGCAAATTATCCATGATAGGCGCTAACCCTTTCATGTCTAAGTTATTCTTTGCCGGCTCTATGGCCAGTGTCGCTTTGTTTGTTTCCGGGTAGTTGACTTTAGCTTTGAACTGTGCTATCAGGTTAAATAAATCAGATGAATCACGGGGATTATCGCGCACATCATTTTTAAAATCGAAAAACAAAATTGAAGCAAACTTAGAAAAATCAACATGGTATTGTTTAAAGGCTGAGTTATTGAAAGCCTGCTCCAACCCCAAGCGTTCTTTTACACCTTTGTCGCCCAGCCTGCGGCCTGTCCACATCTCGCGAAATTCGTTGCGGGGCTGCACAAAAATAATTTCATTGTACTTTGTGTTATTAACAGAAGTTTGAAAATCTTTAAAAACTAACAGCACAGCATCGGGTTCGTTGTAGCCGGTCAGGTAGTAAAAGTCCGGGTCTTGGTGGTAAACAAAGTCCACGTCATTAGAACGGTTGCGCACCGGATTGGCAAAAAAGACAGCCACCGAATTGGCCGGAAGTTTTTCGCGCAACTTCTCCCTACGCTCGTGGTGAAAAGATTTAGATAAAAAATCGGCCGGCAGGTCGGCATCTTGCGCTGTCAAGGAAAAAAAACCGAGCATCAAAATCAGTAGGCTTAGTTGCTTCATAACAAATGTTTATATCTTGGATCGGTAAGATATAAAAAACTCTTAATTTTAAAGAAACAGTTTTACACCATTATGCCCCACATCGTCATCTTGTCGTCCAGTATCCGCACCGGCCGAAACAGCCACCGTGTTGCGCTTTACTTTAAACAGTATTTGGAACAAAATAAGTTAGCCACAGCACAGATAGCTGACCTAAACGAATACCGCTTCCCTTTATTTGAAGAGCGGCTGAAATTTCAACCCAACCCCACAGCAGATGTCGTTGCGTTTGCTAACTCTATCCGGGCTGCCGATGGCATTATTATCGTTACACCGGAATACAACGGAGGCTACCCTGCCTCTCTTAAAAATGTAATAGATCTTTTATATGATGAATGGCAACGCAAGCCCATCGCCATCTCCACCGTTTCGGATGGTTCATTTGGCGGAACGCAAGTAATCACTTCCCTCCAATTTTCACTTTGGAAAATACGCGCCTGGACGGTGCCGGCACAATTTCCGGTGCCAATGGCAAAAGAAATGTTTGACAGCGCAGGCCAGCCGGCCGATAAAGAAAAGGTTGACAAGCGCGCTCATATCTTCATCAATGAATTATTGTGGTGCATTGAAGCGAAAAACAGAATGAGCCGATAACAATGGACAAAGCCTTCGTCTCCTTTATCCAACAAAAAAAACTGTGCACGGCACACGATAATGTTTTATTGGCGGTAAGCGGAGGCAAAGACTCTATGGCCATGCTACATCTGTTTATCAACAACGGCTTTCGGGTAAGTGTGGCGCATGTCAATTTTCAACTGCGTGGCCGCGAGTCTGCCGAAGATGAACGCTTCGTAAAAAAATTTTGTCACCTAAGAAATATTCCCTTCTATACAATCCGTTTTGATACTAAACTCTTTGCTCAGACTTATGCGCTGTCAACGCAAATGGCTGCGCGCGAACTGCGCTACAACTGGTTTGATGAATTAATTGAGCAGCATCATTTTAGCCGGCTGGCTACCGCCCACCATGTAAACGACTCGCTCGAAACTGTGCTGCTCAATATCACACGCGGCACAGGGGCAGAAGGCCTCGATGGCATAGCCCCCAAAAACGGAAACCGGATTCGCCCCTTGTTGTTTGCCACACGAGAACAAATTGATGAATACCTAAAAAAAAATAAAATACGCTGGCGCGAAGACTCCAGCAATGCCACACAAGATTATCATCGTAATTTTTTGAGACATCAGGTCATTCCTAAATTGAAGAAACTCAACCCATCGTTAGAAGATTCATTCACTAATTCCGTTGAAAAAATTGCTGCCGACCAGGAGATGATGGCTGAAGGCCTCCGGTTATGGAAAAAAAAATACGTATCTTCTCAAAATGGAAAAGTATATTTTCTGAAAGAGGGATTCGCAACGCTTACCAATGCAGCCGGAGTACTTTGGCGTTTAATTAAAGATCAGGGGTTTCACCTCGACCAATGCAAGCAAATTATTCGTGCGCTACCTGAACAGTCAGGAAAAAAATTTCTATCGCACAATTTTGAGTTGGTAGTTGACCGAAAGCATCTGATCGTTTCTCCCATTGAAAAAGAAGAATCGCCCACCTTCATCCGGAAAGGCCAAACAAAAGCCACACATGGAAAACTCTTGTTGAAAATTTCAAAAAATAAAAAAAAGAAAATAGTAACCCATCGGCTTGTGGCACAACTCGATTCAGCTAAGGTTGTGTTTCCGGTAATTTGGCGCAACTGGAAAGAAGGTGATTTTTTTTATCCGCTGGGGATGGATCACAAAAAAAAGATCAGCGATTTCCTGACTGACCTAAAGATTCCCGTTTCCGAAAAAGAAAAAATTACCGTGATAGAGTCTGCCGGTGAAATAGCCTGGGTAGTGGGTTACCGCCTCAGTCAGCATTTTAAAATTACTGACAGCACTTCCTCTGTCGTCCAACTGGAGCTAAAGTAAGGGCTCCAACATTTTCATCAGCTGCTGCAACCAAACCGCATCGGTATGGTCGAAGTCATTCAGTTTATCGCTGTCTATATCCAGCACCAAAAACACTCTGCCATTTTTAAAAGCCGGCACTACTATTTCAGATTTTGATTCTGAACTGCAGGCAATGTGGCCGGGAAATTCGTTCACATCCGGAACGATCAGTGTTTGGGCTTTTTGCCAAGCCATCCCACAAACTCCTTTGCCTTGTTTGATGCGGGTGCAGGCAATCGGCCCTTGAAAAGGTCCCAGCACTAACTCATTTTCTTTTACCAGATAAAATCCTACCCAAAAGAAACCGAAGGTCTGTTTCAGCGCAGCAGCTGTGTTTGCCAGGTTGGCGATTAAATCTTTTTCTCCGGCAGTCAGCGATTGGATTTGCGGCAATAAAGCTTGATACCGCTCTGCCTTATCGGCCGATGAAGAAACGATCAGAGTTTCAGCCATGCTTAATCGCCTTGTGTTTCAGTAGGTATCTGGGTTTCAGTTTCCGAAGGTGTTGTATCTGCAGGCGAGGTGTGGTCGTTTGTCGTCTTCTCCGATTCGTGATGCGGGAAAAATTTCTTTTGAAATATCAGCACCGTAGCCACTCCGATAAAAATAGAGGAGTCGGCAATGTTGAACACCGGACTGAAAAATTCAAATTCACCGCCCGGGTTGAAAGGAAACCATTCGGGAATAGAAAGATGAAACAACGGAAAATACAGCATGTCTATCACTTCGCCATGAAACCATTTGATAGGCGCGCCCAGTGCATTGTTTTCTAAAAACACACCATAAAAAGTACTGTCAATTACATTGCCCACAGCTCCGCCTAAAATCAGGGAGAGGCAAACCAGGAAACCGGTATGATATTTTTTTTTAATGGATGAATACAGGTAATACCCGATGCCCACCATCGCTCCGATGCGGAAAATGGTAAGTGCCAATTTTCCAAACTCATTCTCCCACCGGATGCCGAAAGCCATGCCGGGGTTGAGCAGGTAGTGCAGCCTGAACCAATGTCCTACTACATTAATTTCTTCTCCGATCTGCATGTGTTGGTAAACCAATAATTTGCTGACCTGGTCAATGGCAATGATCAGCAGAGCTATTAAAAAATATTTTAAAAATTTCATCAGCTTAGATTTTTGTAATTTTTACCTTCAATACAAATTCATCCATATCCACTTCGGTGGCGTTGTCCACCTTCGATTTCAGTTCTAGACTCAGCGCTTGTGTTTCCGTACAAATGTATTCTTTGTATTCGTTCAGCGAGGCCGCTGCTAATTCCCCATCTTTTTCCACCTCAATAGAAATTTTATCGAGCACCTCGAAGCCTGAATCTTTTCGCAGGTTTTGAACACGGTTTACAAAATCGCGCGCCACACCTTCGCGCTTGAGTTCAGGCGTGATGGTGATGTCCAGCGCCACCGTAATGCTTCCTTCGTTTGCCACGGCCCATCCGGGAATATCTTGCGAAGAAATGATCACATCTTCCGGTGTCAACTCAAATCCTCCTTTTAAAAGAACACCCTTCTTTTCTATTTGGTTGATCTCTTCTTTTGTTAACGAACTGATGGCAGCCGATACCTCTTTCATTTTAGAGCCATACTGTTTGCCCAGTTTGGGCAAGTTGGGTTTTACACTCTTTACCAGTAAGCCCGATGTGTCGTCAATGTATTCGATAGACTTAACATTTACTTCCGACTTGATAATATCTTCTGTGCTTTTAATCCGCTGGGCAAATTTTTCATCGAGCACGGGCAGCAGCACTCGTTGTAACGGTGTGCGTACTTTGATTTTGCTGTTTTTGCGAATCGAATGCACCAGCGAACAAATTGTTTGGGCATAGCCCATAGACAGTTCCAACTCATGATCTGACCGATTCGTTTCAGCCTTCACCAGATTGGTGAGATGAACCGATTCAAACTGTAGCGGTGTGTTATGCTTTATGGCTTGTGTGCGAATGTTATCCGACAAGTTCCGGTAGAGCCAATCGGCATAAAAAGGTGCAATGGGCGACATCAGTTGCGCTGTTACCATCAAACACTCATACAATGTTTCGTAGGCAGTTTTTTTACTTTCTGAAATTTCACCACGCAGGTTGGGCTGCCAGAATCTTTTTCTGTTTAAGCGCACATACCAATTGCTCAGATGATCGTTTACAAATTCCTGAATGGCCCGAGCTGCCCGGGTTGGTTCATACTCTTCGTACGCGGTAGTAACTTCCGTTATCAATGATTGCAGTTTGGAAATAATCCATCGGTCAAGGTGTGTTAGTTTGTTGTATGCTACATTGTTCAGTTCATCTTTTACAAATCCGTCTATGTTGGCATACAAGGCGAAGAATGAATAGGTGTTTTGCAGCGTGCCAAAAAATTTGCGTTGTGTTTCTTCTACACCGGCAAAATCAAATTTCAGGTTATCCCACGGTGGTGCGTTTTCAATCATATACCAGCGCAGCACATCGGCACCATATTTTTCCATCGCGGCAAACGGATCTACCACATTGCCCTTGCGCTTACTCATTTTGTTGCCGTCTTTGTCGAGCACCAAACCGTTTGAAATAACATTTTTAAAAGCCACACTATCAAACAGCAAGCCACCAATAGCGTGAAGTGTAAAAAACCATCCTCTCGTTTGATCTACACCCTCTGCAATAAAGTCTGCAGGAAATGCGACCCCTCTCCCGTCCTCTCCCCAGGGTGGAGAGGAGACCCAACCCTTACCAAATGGGGCTCGACTGAAATCATTTTGTCTTGAACTACATTCGTTTAAAATTTTATCGAGTACTGATTCTGGATTTGAAATTACTTCTGCATTTGTAAAGCGGATGATTTTGTAACCCAATTCATTCAAGCGTTTTGTCCGTTGTGCGTCAGATTCAGTTTGATCAGGGTGTGAGTGATACAAACCGTCAATCTCCACTATCAAAGTTTTTGAAATACATACAAAGTCGGCAATATATCTATCAATGATATGTTGCCTTCTAAAATGATATCCGCCCAGCTTATTGCCTTTAAGGAAATTCCAAATAATTCCCTCGGCCTCTGTAGGGTTAGCTCTCTGTTCATCGCAAAACTCTTTGATCTTCTTATAACTATGAGGGTCGGCAGTCTCAAAGCCCTTTCCATCGGAAAGGGTTTGGGATAGGTCTAATCCCCACTGGGCATAGGGCATGGCACCGGAATCAAACCACACGTCAATCAAATCCGGTTCGCGGTACATGGGCTGACCACTCTTGCTCACTAAAATAACTTCATCAACATAAGGCCTGTGTAAATCAGAAATTTCTAATTTGAAATCTGAAATTTTCGCGGTCTTTGCTTTTTCTATTTCAACTTTCAGTTCGTCAACAGAGCCGATGCAGATTTCTTCTTTGCCATCTTTCGTCCGCCAGATCGGAAGCGGAGTACCCCAAAAACGCGAACGCGACAAATTCCAGTCAACCAGGTTTTCCAGCCAGTTGCCAAAGCGGCCGGTGCCGGTGCTCTCGGGTTTCCAGTTGATGGTTTTGTTGAGTTCTACCAACCGGTCTTTAAGGGCAGTGGTTTTAATAAACCAGGCATCCAGCGGATAGTACAACACAGGCTTATCTGTGCGCCAGGAGTGCGGATAGGTGTGTTCGTATTTTTCAACCTTAAATGCTTTGTTCTCTTCTTTTAAAATGATGGAGATGATAACGTCCGTGTTTTTATAATCGGGGTTAGCTTCATCTTCATCGGTATAATTTTTTACATAGAAATCATTTTCGCCCAGCGGCTTGTGCGTTTTGATACGATAACGCGCTACGCCTTCTTTTAATTTGGCGCCAATTTCTTTCACAAATTTTCCTTTGCGGTCAACGGTGGGCACCTCATTGTCATTTTCATCTTTCAGCGTAAGCGGAGGAATACCATTCTGTTTCGACACACGGAAGTCGTCTGCCCCAAATGTGGGCGAGCTGTGCACAATGCCGGTTCCATCTTCGGTCGTTACAAAATCTCCTGCCACCACCCGGAAAGCTTTGTCGGCATCGTACAACGGCTGAAGGTACGGCATCAGTTGCTCGTAGTGCAGGCCTACCAAGTCTTTGCCTGAAAATTCATTTGTTATTTCAAACGGAATGGCTTTATCACCTGATTTATAATCAACTAATTTCAGGTCTTTATTTTTCTCTGAAAAATATTTTCCCACCAAGTCTTTAGCCAAAACAACACTTACCGGGTTGAAGGTGTAAGGGTTGAATGTGTTGATTTTTACATACTTGATTTTTTCTCCTACCACCAGCGAAGTATTGGATGGCAGTGTCCAGGGTGTGGTCGTCCAGGCCAACAGATAGGTATCGTCATCTGTGTTGAACAGCTCTTTGAATTTTGAATCTTGAGTCAACTTAAACTGTGCTACCACGCTGGTGTCTTTCACATTTTTGTAGCAGCCGGGTTGATTGAGTTCATGCGAGCTTAAACCTGTTCCGTCTGATGGCGAGTAAGGCTGGATGGTGTAGCCTTTGTAGAGCAATCCTTTTTGGTAAAACTGTTTCAATATCCACCACACCGATTCGATGTACTCATTATTGTAGGTGATGTAGGGGTTCTTCAGATCTACCCAGTAGCCCATCTTCTCGGTAAGGTCGTCCCACTGGTCTTTATACATCATCACCGTTTCGCGGCATTTGCGGTTGTAATCTTCGATGGATATTTTCTTCCCGATATCGTCTTTGGTGATGCCCAGCAGTTTTTCTACCTGCAGTTCCACCGGCAGGCCGTGCGTATCCCAGCCGCCTTTTCGTTTTACCTGAAAGCCTTGCAGCGTTTTATAGCGGCAAAAAATATCTTTCACGGTGCGAGCCATTACGTGGTGGATGCCCGGGGTGCCGTTGGCCGAAGGCGGCCCTTCGTAAAAGGTAAAGGGTTTTTTACCCTCGCGGTTGCTTACCGATTTTTCAAAAACCTGCTCTTGTTTCCAAAAGGAAAGCATATCGGCAGCTATGCGCGAGAGGTGGAGTTCTTTGTATTCGTTGTATTTGCCCACAGTAAAAAAATGAGGGCGCAATTTAAGGAGTTATCTGTAATTGTTAAATGGCTAAACCCGTAGCGGGGCAACTTCCGGCCATAGTTTTTACAGCCAAAGAATGTTCAATTCGTTAAAAATCCGGCCTACTTATTATGCTTCGTCTGTATCAAAATAATTGATAGTCAAAAAAGCTATAAATAGAGAGGAGAAGACACCTTCCAATGCCACGATAAAGGCTACTATGTACGGATTAAGGAACCTGCCCATCGACTCATTGTCAATAATCCACTGCATGAAGCTTCGGTCTGCCTTCATGTAAATAAACATAAATAACGCAAACACCAGCGAGCCGACAGCCCCGGTTGCTACCCCCACAGCCATACCTCTAAAATAATTGATTCTGCTGCCATGGGTTTCTTTATATTTTCTTAATCCGAAATAAATGCCAGCTACCAGTATAAACAAGTTAAGCAAGCGTAGCTCTACCGTATGTGCCAGCCCTGCTGCTTGCATGATGACAAAATATAAAATCAGTCCGACAGCTATGCGCAATCCATAGCTTTCGGGGATACGGTTGGGGTTGTTGAAGAAGTTCATAACGTATTGGTTTTGTTATTTATTCTTTAGTTTTTACTTCAGCCAATGCTGCTTAGCTAAGTTACAGAATTATCGCACAAAGAACAAACGACTCAACGGCATGACGGTAAGCATCAATATAAAACCTAAGGAGTAGTGAAGATCAACAAAGTTTCATTTTACGATAATCACACTATCAGCAGTGCCACCTGAAAATAATTGTTCACGGCCCCGATCAATTTTGTTTTAACGTAAAAAGAATCGCAAAACAGGCTGAACGCATAAAACTCGTGGTTGGGTACGTTAAACTCGTCAAACAACAAGATGTCTCCTTTTTTTAAATACGGAGCAAGGCTGGTCAGCACATATAATGTGGATGAAAAAAGATCGGCATCGAGATGGATGAGTTTTCTACGGTCTGACTGCATCGGGTGAGTTGATAAGAAAGAAGGAAGGGAGTCTTGAAATAATCCTTTAAAAAAATGCACGCGTTCATCGCTTATTACCGGCAGATTGGCGCTCATGTCTCCCTTTTTGTATAGCCCCCAGTTTTCGGGAAGTCCTTCAAACGTATCGAAACCATAAAACCGCCAATCGTTGTGCGTGCAGTTACTCGCCCACCATTTTACCGATGCGCCCTGAGCCACACCAAACTCTAAGTAGTCCACAGGCTGGTCTGCAATATTGGTTTGATCAATGATGTGTTGGTATAACTGATAGCGTTTGGAGTAATTTCTTCCGGGTGTATAAAAATCGTTCATCCCGGCTTTGTTTTGCTGGGCTATCCATTTGGATAAACGGATGATGTTGGCAGTAGTTAACAGAGGTTGTCTGAGCCAGCCTAAAAAAAAGTGTGGTCTGATAAACAACAAAAAACCTTTAATGAAGGCCGCTGACTGTCTGATCTGTTTTTTCATCCGTTAAACGTAAAAAAGTAATTGGCAAAGAAATTCCAAAAAAGCACAATACCGATAGATACTAATTTGGCCACATAAAAATTCCATTTCCACTTTTCGTGAAGTAAGTAGATGATAGCGTTGCTTAACATGACACCTACGATGGAGATGGTCAAAAATTTTGCGTACTGAAACACTACAGCCGGGTCGCTGCTTTCAAAAGTCCACAACCGGTTGAACAAAAAATTGCTGGTGGCAGCACAGAAAAATCCGAGTGTATTGGCTACATATTTATTGGCTTTGATTTTTTCTTTTATCAAGTAAGTGATTCCGAAATCCACCGCCATGCCCGAGATGCCAACCAACCCGAATTTCAAAAATTTAAAAATGAAAGCTTCGTTAATTTCCATCTCAGTGGTAAGGTAAGGGATTAACAAAATTGCCGCGATAGTTTTTTAATTTATAAAAAAATGCATAGCGCACTGTTTTGCCGCCCCGGGTTATCTGAACCGTATCCATCGGTAGGATTTTTTCAAAATAACTCCCGAAAAGCTCATGGGGGTCTTTATACAAATTGCTGACGGCAATATGATAATAGTCTTTGCCTTTTTCAAGACCGCCCCGCTCTTCGTTTACCCAGGCATATTTGTGCAGGTCGTTCATCGGGCCAATTAAAAATAATTTTCTTTGGCTCGGTTGGGCTACGTAAAAATCCAAGTGGGCTCCGGGAAACCATTTGTTTGAAATGAGTGCAGCCTCTTTCGGCATCGAGCCGGATGCTTCCTCTCGTGCCGAAATTTTTTTGAACGACTCTCCTATCTGGCTCCAGCCGTATATGTCTTGCGTAAAATCATTCTCGCCAAAAGAAACTTGATCACTGTTTTTCCCGACCTGCAAAGGAGAAAAATCGACCAGCCAAAAAGCTATTACTATCAAAACAGATAAAAAATAAACAGGAAGCCTGACCCAAAAAATAGCCCGTCTTTTATCCTCTTCATTCGACCAGTAAGCCGCGGCAAACAAAATCAAAGAAAGAAAGGCCGGGGCTGTCCAGTGCGGAAGGGTAGATCGAAAAACAGAAAATGAAGTGAAGATAATCCAAAGCGGTGCAGCCAGCACACCTAACATTCGTGCAGTTTTTTTATCGAGAAATGTTTTGCCTTTTATCCAAGCTATGATGGCTATTATTATTAACACATAAACTATAGGATTGTTATACGCCAGTTGGCCACCTAATTCTGTCAGCAAATAATCCGGTCTGAATTGCCAGGAAGGTGTAACTCTTTCTGAATGAAAGGTAAAGCTGATAAAGTCGTTTTGTACATTCCATATCACCACAGGAAGCAGCACTACGGCAGAGATAATTCCGGCCAGATAAAATGAAGGCTGCCGGAGCCAGGCGCGATGGTAACAGATTACATAAATAAAAACCCCTATCCACAAAAAAGCCCCCTGATATTTGGAGAGCATCGCCAAGCCTGCCACTAGTCCAAACCATAAAATTTTTCTTTTTTCTGTTTGGGTAATTTTTTCTGCGAGCAAAAAATCAACTATCCAATAAATAGCCAGCAGCCAAAAGAAAACCAATGGCGAATCGGGTATGAACGAAAAGCCGCTGATGATGAAACCATATACAGAGCCGGTAAAAAGATAGGCTGCAAATAATCCGGTTCTTTCATCTTTTATTTTTTTACCAACTAAAAAAATAATCCAGATGCTGACAGCAGATAATACGATTGGTCCTAACCGGAGAAAAAAATCGCTTTTCAAAAGTAAGTTGAGTGAAAACAGCTGCCCGATAATTCCCACCATGGGCGGATGATCGAAATGGCTCCAGTCGGGGTACCTGACGTACGTCCAGTAATACACTTCATCGTTGCCCAACTCCAGTTGGGCAGCTAATAGCAACCGCACTGCCGATGCTATGGCTATCAACCACAGTATTTGTTTTTTTATGTGTGGGTCAGCTATCAGTCGTGCACGCAACATGGAACTCAATATATTTCCAGATTTGAAATGACTGGGCAAGCCTTGGCGTTTAAGATCCGGATTTTTATTTTATCGGTTTCCACCGGGTCAATTTTTAAAATCCGCTTTCGTCCGATGGTTGTGGCCATTGCCACCTCTTGCCAGCTTTTGTTTTTATAGACGTGCACCGAAAAAGATTTTACGCGCTGCCCCAGTTTAATATATTCTTGCAACACGATGTACTTTACCGTTACTCTTTTGTTCAGGTTAATTTCTAAAGTAGCTTTTGTTTTTCCATCATCTGTTGCCCAATAAGTTTCTTTGTTGCCATCGGTCAGCGCTACGGGTGAATAGCGGTCGTCATTGCCACGGTAGGAATCGGCTTTGACAATGGCATTCCGTGCGTAGTTCACCTTAAATTCGTCATCGTGTAATTTTTTAAATCCGCGCAAAGATTTTACATCCTCATCATGAAACTGTCCTCTCCGGTCGGGCGGAATATTGAGCAGCAGCAATGAACCTCGGCCAACTGACTTTAAATAGATATCAAAAAGTTGTTCGGGTGTCTTCACGCTTGTATCTTCTTTGGCATGATAAAACCAACCCGGGCGAATGGAGACATCGCACTCAATCGGAATCCAGTGCGATCCGGCTTCATTTCCTTCGTTCAAAAGTTTTTCAATACCCGGCTTTCCCGCATACAGCGTATCCGGTGAGATCAAATTCCAATTCGTTTCGCCCGCTATCCCTTTTTCGTTCCCCGACCAGCGCACACCGGGCCCGGCATCGCTGAAAAAAATAACGGTTGAATCCATCTTCTTTATTTGTGCTAACGTTGTCGGCCAGTCATAATATGTTCGTCCATTAATTTTCCTTGTCTCGCGTTGGCCTCCGTAATAACCATCGCCCCCGTTGGCTCCGTCAAACCACATTTCAAAAATCGAAGGATAGCGTGTAAACAATTCGTTCAACTGATTGCGGTAGTAATCAATATATGCGGGTGTGCCATAGTTTGCCTGATGGCGATCCCAGGGAGACAGGTAGATACCAAATTTTAAACCCTCTTTGGCACAAGCGCGCGCCACTTCTTCTACCACATCGCCTGAGCCATTTTTCCACGGACTGTTTTTTACCGAGTGATCGGTGTAAGCGCTTGGCCACAAACAAAATCCATCGTGGTGCTTGCCCGTCAGTATCACACCCTTAAATCCTGTTTCTTTCAAAACAGAAATCCATTGGGTGGCATCCAGGGCAGTGGGATTAAATAATTTTTCCGATTCATCGCCATATCCCCACTCTTTGTCGGTAAATGTGTTGATCGAAAAATGGATAAAGGCATTTAGCTCCATTTCATGCCATGCCTGCTGCGCTGGCGTTGGCACGGGCAACAAAACATCGGGTGGCAATGTTTTTCTTTTTGTGCACGACAGAAACAGAAGTGTGACACAAACAAGGTTAAAAATGTATTTGTTTAAGCGCATCGGTAACGTTCGTGACCGGCAATTTGCAAACTTTATTCCGACAAACATAAATTTTAGTTTGTCCGTCAGTGGGCTCGCGGTTTTCCAGTAACGGCAGTTCACTTTTTGTGCTGGCTCCGCAATAAACTGAAAAAGGAGAATAGAAAGATTGCATCTCCTTTCTGATTTTTTCTGCCTCCGTACCGGAGATAACCACCTCGTTCAGTCCGATACAAAGTTCGGCATACAAAATTGCCCAATGCGCCATATAGACTGGCTCAGAAGTAATCAGCGGTGCCAGTCGTGCTGTCATTTCGGTCGCCATCTCTTTCCATTCATCGCGGTCGAGCAATGTGCCCAACCTGAAGAGATTGCGAGCCATCACCGAATTAGAAGAAGGAATTACATTATCGAAAATTTCTTTTTTGCGGGCAATTAGTTTTTCGGAAGCTGACGAACTGAAATGAAAATATTTTTCGGTGCGGTCATAAAAGTGAAGCAACACGTAGTCCGTCCACTGCTTTGCTTTTTGAATAAAGTTCTCATCGAATGTTACTTCATACAACGACACATAGGCTTGAATTAAAAATGCGTAGTCTTCTAAAAAACCTTCTGTAACAGAGTGTTTGTTTTTAAAAGTGCGGTACACTTTTCCGTCTGCCACCAGGTGCCGCTCGATAAACGAAATTATTTTGAGCGCCCTGTCGAGAAATAAATTATCTGAAAAAATTTTATAGCAGTCCGTTAATCCCTGCACAGCCATCGCATTCCATCCGGTAATCACTTTATCATCCACTAATGGCTTGGGTCTTTTTTCTCGATAAGCCATTAATTTTTTCTTTCCGGTACTGACCAATCCGATCCAATCTTTTTCGCTAAGCTGATGATCTTTCAAAAACTGATCTAAGCTATCAGTCTGCCAAAGAATATTGAGGCCGTGTTCCCAATTCCCTTCTTTTGTAGCCTGATAAAAAGGAATCAATACGGAATCTTTACCGAGCACCTCCACCAACTCATCGTATGTCCAGGTATAAAATTTACCTTCCGCACCTTCGCTGTCGGCATCAATGGCTGAGTAAAGCCCACCGTTGGCGTGAGTCATTTCGCATGCCAGCCAATCGGTTGTTTCGTACGCTCTATGTTTTACATATTCATCTTTTGTTACCGCATACACCTCAGCCAGCAAACTCAATAGTTGAGCGTTGTCGTACAACATCTTTTCGAAGTGCGGGGCAAACCATTCGCCATCTACCGAATAGCGCGCAAAGCCTCCGCCCAGTTGATCGTATAAACCGCCCCGTGTCATCTGCCGAACGGTGAGCATCACCATATCAAGTGCATCAGTGTTTTTAGTGATGGTGTGATATCGCAGCAACCACAGCCACAACGAGGGCATCACAAACTTGGGCGCTTTGGCCAAGCCTCCCCACACAGCATCGAACTGTTGCTGTAAAATAGGAAACTGAGTATGTAATTTTTCGCTTGAAAATTCAACTTCACTGGTGGCTGTCGCAAATCGCTGCAAGTCGCTCCGTTGCAGGTGTTCGGCTAAGTCGCCAGCCGACTGGTTGATTTCATCTCGTTTATCTTTGAACGTTTGCGCAACCTGATGAAGTAACCTTGCCCACTGCTGAGGCGGAAAATACGTGCCCCCAAAAAATGGTTTTTGATCGGGCGTAAGAAAAACGTTAAGCGGCCATCCGCCATTTATGCCCATGGCCTGTACTGCTTCCATATAAACCTGATCGAGGTCTGGTCTCTCTTCGCGATCTACCTTAATGCACACAAAATGTTCATTCATAATAGCCGCGATGTCGTTGTTCTCAAAGGATTGTTTTTCCATCACATGGCACCAGTGGCAAGCAGCGTAGCCGATGCTCACCAGAATAGGTTTGTCATATTTTTTTGCTTCATCCAATGCTGACGGGCTCCACTCCTGCCAGTTCACGGGGTTGTGGGCGTGTTGCAGAAGATAAGGCGAAGTGGCATGGATGAGTTTATTGGGCACGGTGAGATTTTGGATTTAAGATTTTTGGATTTAGGATCTGTGATTTGATTTCTGCGATTTCTATATCAACGTTAACGGTTTGTTTAAGTAACTCTAATTTTTTTAATACTGATTGTAAGAATTGTTGATGTTTCTCTGAATGAGGATGAAAAGGTTTGTGCCTCAAGTCTGATTTTATTTTTTGCCACTCGGCCATAAACTGTTGAGTCGGTTCATTAAAGTAAGTTTGAGAAAATTTTTCCCAGATGTAATCTACAGCTTCTGTGGTGGGGTGAATGAGATCTTTTTTGTAAAAACGATAGTCGCGCAGGTCATCCATCACTATTTCATAAGCCGGGAAATAAGTTACATCGGGAAATTTGTTGGAGAGTGTGTGGCATGCCAGCCGCAAGATAGATTTGCTTACCGAATTTAGCTCAAGCGTATCTTTGGTGTGCCGCACCGGGCTGACGGTAAGGATTATTTTTGCCCGAGGATTGATGGACTTTAACAGCGTATAAAACCCATCGAACGATTCGGCAATTTCATTTTCGGTCAACAATACTTTGGTAAAATCAGCCGATGGCATTTTGTGGCAATTGGCTACAACTTGGTTGCCGTCCAGCTTATACACAAACGAGGTGCCGTAGGTAATCAAAATCCATTCTGTTTTTTTAAAAAACTCATGTGCCGATGCTACGGCTTCTTCTATTTTATTCTTCAGATCATTCCGGCTCAACGCTGAATAACTAGAATGGAAATGGTAATTGAAATGAACTTCTTCTCGTTGCAAATAACTTTCATCAGTAGGCAGTTCATTTTGCAAACCGAACCGAAGCAGTTGATGGATGGAGATGGGGTTATAAACCGTACCCAAAGGATTTACCGCTACAGAGAATTTATTTTCCAGCAGGCGCAAACCGATTTCATCTGCAAAGCAAGAGCCGATAGTGAAAACGGGAGCAGCCAGAGTAATTGTATCGGTAGCCGGTTCGGCAAAAAATTCTGTTCTCCAGTTCATTGTGTAAAGTTACAAACTCTGTCCCTGCCACTTCTATATTCTCTCTTCTTTCCCTAATTTTCCGAAAGATAAACAGACTACGTATGCACCTTGTCTCCTGGAATGTTAACGGCATCCGTGCCATCGTCAAAAAAGGGTTTGAAGAAAGTATCAGCGCCATGGAGCCCGATATTTTTTGTCTGCAGGAAACCAAAGCTGCCGTAGAAGATGTATGGGAAGTGGCCAAAGTTTTTCCTCAATACAAGGTTTTTGCTAATTCCTCAAAAGCCAGAAAAGGATATAGCGGCACGGCATTGTTTACCAAAGAAGAGCCCATTCATGTTTCCTACGATTTGGGCATCCCCGAGCACGACCAGGAAGGCCGGGTGATTACAGCCGAGTATCCTCATTTTTTTCTGGTAACCTCCTACACGCCCAATGCAGGCGAAGAGTTGAAGCGGTTAGATTATCGCCAATCCTGGGATGTAGCCTACCGCGAATATTTGCAGTGGCTTGCCAGAAGAAAACCGGTTATTGCCTGTGGCGATTTTAATGTAGCCTTTCAGCCCATTGACTTAGCGCGGCCCAAAGACAACTACAACAAAAGTGCCGGCTACACCCAACAGGAAATTGATGGCTTTGGCAATTTGCTAAATGCCGGATGGGTGGACACGTTTCGCCATTTTCATCCGACCGAAGTAAAATATTCGTATTGGAATTTCATTTTCAGCGGTCGCGAGAAAAATATAGGCTGGCGGATAGATCATTTTCTGGTCAGTCAAAAAATTTTACCATGCGTTAAAGAAGCGCTGATCTACAACGAGTACCACGGGTCAGACCATTGCCCGGTGGGGGTAAAGATTGAGTGCTGACAATTGCTTGTTTAAAGTGTGAGTTTTTTTAGAAGCAAACCCTCAGATATTTAACATCGCGCAGGTTTTCTCGGCAGCGTTTTGTTCAGCTTTCTTTTTGGTGAAGCCATAGCCTTGCCCATACGCTTCGGTGCCCAGAAACACGATGACAGAAAACTCCCTGCCTCGTCCCTGATGGTTTTCTGTGGTTTCAAATTTTATTTCTTTCGCTTGGCGCTGAGCCCACTCCAGCAGCCTGCTCTTGTGGTTCGTGTCTGAGTTGACCACCGTTTCCAGATCAAAGTGAGGCTGAATCAATTTATCAATAACAAATTTTTTACAAGAGGCATATCCCTTATCTAAATACACTGCCCCCACTAATGCTTCGAGCGTATTTCCTAAAATTACTTTTTGCAACTGCACGTTGCGGTTGTCGTACTGCACAATAGATGCAATGCCGATTTTGCGTGCCAGGTTATTCAGCGACTCGCGATTGACAATGCGCGAGCGGATTTCCGTCAGAAACCCTTCATCTTTGAAAGGATATTTTTTAAAAAGATAATCTGCCACGGCTGCCCCCAAAACAGCATCGCCCAAGTATTCGAGCCGCTCGTTCGATTCCCTAAATCCGCCAGAGTCTTTTCCTTTGCTGCTATGCAGCGTAGCCAAACGGTACAAGGAGATATTGGCAGGCGTAAAACCGGCAATGGTTTTAACGGCAGTAATTAATTTTTTGTCTTCTTTAGCAGCAGATGAACCCGGTCGTCTGAGTAACTTCCACACAAACCTATTCGGCTTTCTTGATAATAATCGAGAAATTATGACCGCCAAACCCAAATGTATTGCTCAGCACAATCTTCACAGAACGGTGTTGTGCTTTATTAAATGTGAGGTTGAGCCGGGGGTCTAACTCGGGGTCGTCAGTAAAATGATTGATCGTAGGAGGAATAACTCCTTCATTGAGTGCCAGCAAGCAGGCAATAGTTTCCACTGCTCCGGCTGCACCCAATAGATGCCCCGTCATACTTTTGGTTGACGAGATGTTCATTCGATAGGCGTGTTCGCCAAACACTTTTTGGATGGCTTTAATTTCGCCTACATCGCCCAACGGTGTGGAGGTACCGTGTGTGTTGATATAATCAACCTCTTGCGGTTTGATGCCGGCTTCTTCGAGCGCCAATTCCATCACTTTTGTGATGCCATGACCTTCGGGGTGAGGAGCTGTGATGTGATACGCATCGGCAGTCATGCCTCCGCCTATAATTTCACCTAAAATTTTTGCCCCGCGTTTTTTGGCATGTTCGTACTCTTCCAAAATAAGTGCTCCGGCACCTTCGCCCAACACAAAGCCATCGCGGTCTTTGTCGTAGGGGCGCGAAGCAGTTTCGGGCGAGTCGTTTCTTTCCGACAGGGCTTTCAACGCATTAAATCCACCCACACCGGCTATGCATACGGCTGCCTCAGATCCGCCCGACACGATGATGTCGGCCTTACCCAGTTTGAGGTAGGTGTAGGCATCATAAATAGCATTCGTGGACGATGCGCAGGCCGAAACCGTAACATAGTTAGGCCCACGGAAACCGTACTTTATCGAAATATGCCCGGCACTCAGGTCGGGAATCATTTTAGGGATAAAGAACGGGTTAAACCGGGGTGTGCCATCGCCTGCGGCAAAAGCCCTTACTTCTTCCTGAAAAGTAAGCAACCCTCCGATGCCCGAGCCCCAGATCACACCAACGCGGTCAGGGTTTAAGTCGGCCAGCGGAAGGTTGGCATTTTTTATCGCCTCGTCCACCACGGCCATGGCATATTGGGTGAAAGGATCCATCTTACGCGCTTCTTTGCGATCCATGAATTTTTCAACCTCAAAACCTTTTACCTCGCAGGCAAATTTGGTCTTAAATTTAGCCGTGTCAAACTTTGTAATGGGGGCAGCGCCACTTTTTCCATTTTTCAACCCATCCCAATATTCAGGGAGTGTATTGCCAATGGCTGTTAGTGCACCTGCACCTGTTATTACTACCCGTTTGAAAGCCATGTGGTGGCGTTGCGGTGAAAGTTATTTTTTTGCGTTTTCTTCCAGGTAAGAAATCGCCTGACCTACGGTGGCGATATTTTCCGCCTGATCATCCGGAATAGAAATATTAAATTCCTTTTCAAACTCCATAATGAGTTCTACGGTGTCCAAGCTGTCAGCACCCAGGTCGTTGGTGAAGCTTGCCTCAGGGGTAACTTCAGATTCTTCAACGCCCAGCTTGTCAATGATGATTTGCTTTACTTTTTGTGCAATTTCAGACATGATTGTATAGTTTAGATATTCAAAAAACGATGCAAATAAAGACTTTTTGAGGCATATTACAAACTGAAATATTTTTGTGCCGGCAGGCAACTTAAACTACCCCGTAACAGCCGCTGTTAGTTGCCCCCAATCAATGAAATTTTAAAATTTGCACATGGCTAAGAGGAAACGGCTTGACATTGATTATTCTTATGATTTTGAACTTTATGGGATCATCTCCACGCTGAAACCCTACAAACTGGCGTGGGAAATCAACCGGGCAATGAGTAAAAGTCTTGCTAAAATGGCAGATTTTGAAATAACCGATAAAGCAAACACCATGGCATTATACACACACTATGCCAAGGCCAACGAAATAAACACGCTGCGGCTTTTTCGGAATAAACCCAATGAAGAAAGCGGATCGCGCGAGCTGTTGGTGCCCGAACATTCTCATTTTGATTTTATTTTATTGGCACAGGGAGAAGCATTTGAAGACAGCAATCGTTTGCAGCAACTCTTGCGCAATATTCCTTCCGTTGAATTGGTGGCTTTCATACCTTTGGCGGCCTTAAAATCGAAAGAACATTTTATTTTTTAATCCGAACACCAAAAACATGACGGAAAGAATCTCTTACAACAAAACAAAAATTGTAGCCACCGTAGGGCCCGCATCAAACAACAAAGACATGTTGCGCGCACTCATCAAAGAAGGGGTAGATGTTTTTCGGCTCAACTTTTCGCACGGCACCCATGCCGATCATTTGAAGGTGATTCAATATGTGAACGAATTAAACCACGAGATGGGCACCAGCGTTGCCCTGCTGCAAGATTTGCAAGGCCCTAAAATACGGGTGAACGATGTGCAGCCGGGCACTGAACTCGTGCCGGGGCAAGAATTGATCATTACCACCCGCCAGTTAATGGGCACCAATGAAATCGTCAGCACTTCGTACGAACATCTGCCCCGCGATGTAAAAGAGGGTGATGTTATTTTGATTGATGACGGCAAGATTGAGTTGAAGGTGCAAGAAGTGCGCGATGTGGATGTGGTCTGCAAGGTTATCTACGGAGGACCTCTCAAACCCAGAAAAGGAATCAACCTGCCTTTTACCAAAGTATCGGCTCCCTCGCTGACCGAAAAAGATAAAGAAGATCTGGAGTTTGGGTTGAAGCACAATGTTAATTGGGTGGCGCTGTCGTTTGTACGAAAAGCTAAAGACATTGAAGTGCTGCGCGAAATCATCAACCGGCATCAGTCCATCACACGCATTGTAGCCAAAATCGAAAAGCCCGAAGCACTGGAAAATATTGATGCCATCATCGCAGCTACCGATGCCGTGATGGTAGCCCGGGGCGACTTAGGAGTAGAGTGCTGGATGGAAGAAGTGCCCATGATACAGAAAATGTTGGTGAACAAATGCAACAAAGCTGCCAAGCCCGTTATTGTGGCTACCCAAATGATGGAGAGCATGATCGAAAACCCACGGCCCACCCGTGCCGAAACCAATGACGTAGCCAACGCGGTGATGGACGGTGCCGATGCGCTGATGCTCTCGGCCGAAACTGCCTCCGGTAAATATCCGATCGAAGTAATCCGTAGTATGGTGCGCACCGTTGGCTCGGTAGAAAAACAAGCCAATATCTATTACAATTTTCATGACCCCGACCCGGCTTCAGCCAATTTTTTCAACGACAGTTTAATCTTAACGGCCTGTAAACTGGCCAAAGATGTAAAAGCCAAAGCTATCGTTGGCATGACTTTAGTAGGCTATAGCGCCTACAAAGCTTCTTCGCACCGGCCCGATGCCAACATCTTTGCCTTCACCAGCAAAAAAGAAATCATCAATGCCATGAACTTAGTGTGGGCCACGCGTGCTTACCACTACGACAAGACTGCCAGCACAGATGAAACCATGGCCGATGTAGAAGAAATTTTAAAACGCGATGGCCATGTAAAGTCGGGCGACATCTTTATTGTGCTGGCCAGTATGCCTATTTCTGCCAAGGGTCGTACCAACACGATTAAGGTAAATGTGGTGAAGTGATAAACTTTAGTTCAAGGTTTAATGTTTCAAGCTCGAAGACTTAGCCTAAAACTTCGAACCTTAAACCTTGAACTTTGAACCATCCCGTGGTTCAACTAAAATCACTTCTTCCTTTTCTACCACAACCGCACCGGCCGGGTCACCTTTTCGCTTGCGCACAAATTTTTTGGGCGTAACCACTACTGGACAGAGCGATTCATTTTTCCGTTTGGAATAAAACGCGGCCAACCCAGCGGCATATTCTATCACGTCTTTCGGAAAATTTTTCCCTGCCTGATATTTAATCAACACGTGCGAGCCCGCCACATCTTTGGCGTGAAGCCACAAGTCTTCTTTGTAAGAATATTTTAAAGTAAGCTGGTCGTTAGCTTCCGCATTTTTACCTACCCAGATACGAAAGCCCCTCCATTCAAATTCGCGGTAAGGCAACGGTTCTGTTTTTTCATCCGGTTTAATTTTTAAACCAATCGAAGCCGTAATCTCGCGCAACGATTTAATGTCTGTACACCGGTTGATCCATTCTTCATTTACCCTGTTATCGCTTAACTCTTTTTCTTTTTTTATAATTGACTCGCTCAACTTATTTATTTCAATCTGCTGATTTTTAGCTTTGCGGTAAAAAATAGCTGCGTTCTGTTGAGCATTCAGTTCGGGTTTCATTTTAATCTCAACGGGTGCGTTGTCATAAAAGCTGTTCAGCGTAATTTTTCCGGTGCCGGGTTTGATGGTGTGAAGATGAGCCATCACCAAATCTGCCCACAGTTGATAGTGCCTGTCTTGCGATAGCTCCGCTAACTTTATTTTATTTTTGGCGATATAACTCCCCGCATTTCTTTGCTTGACTAACAACCGGTGAAGTACTTCTTTTTTTTCTGTAAGAATCTGACGCTCGCGTAAAGTACGATGGGCAAATTCATTGACGGCAAGAATGGGGTCAGTAAAAGATTGTACGGCCTCACCTTCAGGAAAGAGACTAAAGACAAACTGTCCTCGGTTTTCTATAATGTGATAGGTTGGCGTTTCTAGCAAATACAAAGTTTGCTGGAGAAGTTGCCATTGCTTTTCGGTATCCAGCTGAGAAAAATTTTTCTGCTTCAGGTAATTCCACACTGTTTTGCCGAACGTAAAATAGATGGCCTCAACATTCTTTTGGTTGTGCAAAAAATTTTCTTTACTAAAATCCAACGGGCGATCGAGGGCTGACATATCAGTTTGGAAATCGGTCTGTAAATGATTTCTGAATATTTCCGCTACCGAGTTTTCTTTTATCAATACGATGTTCGAAAAATTTCCATGCATCTTAAAAACAAGGTGTAGGCCACCTTCCATCTCCAGTGCAAAACTTCTTTCGTTTTGAAATTGTCGTACACTTAAAACTTTTTTAAGTATGAGATTACCAAATAAGTCAATACTGTTTTTTCTTGCGCGATAAAATTTTTCAGGAAACAAAAGACAAGAAAAATCCGCATCCAAAATAGCCTGAATAAAAAATGACTCTCGGGTGTTGTTCAATTCAATGACCAGTTCGTCTTTTGTTTGGCTAAAACAAGAAACCAGCGTAAACCCACACACGCGCTCGTGGAGTTTAGCACTCAGTTGCCGTAAAAAATAATAGTGATTGTGCACGTTATAAAGTTACGGCCAGCCCGTCATACGCCAATGCCGTATTAGACGGCAGCCCCTGGCTTAC
Organism: Bacteroidota bacterium; assembly: GCA_018267215.1. Classification (GTDB taxonomy): domain Bacteria; phylum Bacteroidota; class Bacteroidia; order Cytophagales; family Cyclobacteriaceae; genus ELB16-189. Next base: position 116,704 of record JAFDYX010000024.1, on the reverse strand, counting down.
CGCCCCGTGCAACCCCATCTTGTGGCTGATGTGGGTGAAATAAGTTTGCCCGGCTCCGATGCGCTGAGCCTGAACGAGCGCCTGATCTAATGTAAAATGAGAAGGGTGCATATCTTTTTGAAGTGCATTTAACACCAGCACCTTCGTGCCTTTCATTCTTTCAACCGTTTCGTCTGAAATATAATTGGCATCTGTTACATAACTGAAGTCACCTATCCGGAAGCCCAGCACAGGCATGTACATGTGCTTCACAGGAAGTGGCACTACGCGTATGCCCTGCAGCGAAAATTCATTTTCATCTATTTCGAATAAATCTATCTGCGGAGTGCCCGGATATTTTTCAGCAGAAAAAGCGTAATAAAATTCTTTCTTCAGTTGCGCCAGCGTATCGTACGATCCATAGACGGGCATGCTCTTTTTTTGGAGATAGTTAAATGCCCGCACATCGTCCAGCCCGGCCAGGTGGTCTTTGTGTGAGTGGGTAAGCAACAAGGCATCTAACTTTGATATCTGCTCGCGCAACATCTGCTGGCGGAAATCGGGGCCGCTGTCAATCACCAAATGTAATCCGTCCACTTCTATGTACACCGAAACCCGCAATCGCTTGTCGCGGTAGTCCAGCGAACGGCATACTTCGCACATGCACCCGATCACGGGCACGCCCTGCGATGTACCGGTGCCAAGGAACGTGACTTTCAAAATTGAAAAAGGTTATGGCTCAAATGCTCACTTCTGCTTTGGTCAGCTCTTCGTATAGCTTAATATTTTTTTCTGAAAACCGGGTGGTATCCAGCGGCACCGTACGCAAAATATCGAGCAGTGCATTGATTTTTCCTTCCAACGAAAAAAAACGGTTGACGATAACAATCTTCTGATCTTTCAGGATACAATAGCCGGCTTTAAAATTGCCTTTTTCATAACGCAAGATATAGTCTGACTCTGCAATCAAGTCTTCGAGCTTTGTTAAAAAAGGAGACGTGTATTTGATCATGAACATAGTGGTTTGAGCGGCAAGTTAGCGATTCAGGGTTTCAGATTCAAAATTTCTGTTTTGATCATCTTTGGCTATTGAACATCGAATACCGAATTTTGGATTTTGATAAAAATTGGACACCAAAAAACTCATTGTTATTGTCGGGCCAACGGCTGTGGGGAAAACAGCGGCTGCGGTTGCTGTTGCCGAACGCCTGCATACCGAAATTATTTCGGCCGACTCGCGCCAGATATATAAGGAGTTGAACATTGGCACGGCCAAGCCTACGGCTGAAGAACTGAAAAAAGCTGTTCATCATTTTATCAGCTGCCAATCCATTCATGAAGAATATGATGCCGGCCAGTACGGCCGGGAGGCACTTCAACGTATCCATGAATTATTTAAGAAATATAATCAGCTTGTACTCGTGGGCGGTTCAGGGCTCTACCTGAAAGCCGTTTTGGATGGATTTGATGACCTGCCAGACATTGAGCCCAGCGTGCGCGAAAAAATCCAACATGAATATCAAACCGGTGGCATCCAGTGGCTGCAGGAACAAGTAAAAAAACACGACCCCGAATTTTTTGCCTCGGTTGATACCCACAATCCGCATCGCCTCATGCGCGCCTTGGAGTTGCTTTCTGCCACAGGTCAACCCATGAAGGCACTGCGCCAGAAGAAAAAAATAGAGCACTCTTTTGGAGTTATCAAAATAGGGCTGAACATACCACGGGCTGAATTATACAGGCGGATTGATTCGCGCATGGACGCCATGATCGCCTCGGGCTTGTTTGACGAAGCCCGGCAGTTTTATCCGTTCAAAAATCTGAATGCCTTGCAGACCGTTGGCTACCGCGAAATATTCGGCTTCCTAGATGGGCAGCATGACTATGAAGAAACCGTACGCCTGCTAAAAAGAAATTCGCGCAGGTATGCCAAACGCCAACTGACGTGGTTCCTTCGAGATGAAGAAACAACCTGGTTTGAATCTGAGCACAAACTGCTGGAATGGCTGACCGTGAAAACGCAGTTTTAATTTTGGTTTTTCAGGAAACCCTAAGCTTTCTAAAAGCCTTACCTTTGCAATCATGAAAGATTTCTTGCAACGGATCGTTCGGTATTTTTTCAGCGGCACTATTTTCATTGTGCCCCTGATAGCCACCGTATATTTTATTTACACTTCGTTTATTTGGCTCGACAGCCGGATTGACTTGCCTTACCCCGGCCTGGGTTTTCTAATCATCCTGACGGCCATCACCATCTTCGGCTATTTTTCGTCTGTGTTTGCCTTTCGCAGAATGGGTGAATGGTTTGACCATGTGATGAACCGGATTCCGCTCGTAAAATTGATTTATTCGTCTGTTAAAGATTTGCTGGCAGCTTTCGTGGGCGACAAAAAGAAATTTGACCAGCCCGTATTGGTTACCATCAACAAAGAGAACCGGCTGCACCGCATCGGGTTTATTACACAACCTGATCTTTCTGAGTTGGGACTGAAAGATATGGTGGTGGTTTACTTTCCGCAGTCGTACGCGGTAGCCGGAGATCATTTTGTAGTGCCCAAAGAAAATGTAAAGCTGCTCAACGTACCCGGCCCTGTGGCCATGAAGTTTATTGTGTCAGGTGGGGTTTCGGGCTTTGCCGAAGAGTAAGTCAGTTACTGACTGCGCATCGTGCGGCATCCAAAAATTCTGCCTGCAGTTTTTGTCGGATGGGCATTTACCCGTATTTCTACTGTGGCTTTTCCTTTCAGGTATTCGGCCGGTAAGGGGTATTCTATATCAAAGAATTTTCCGGTAACGCCTCCTGTTAAGTGTTGTGTGGTGAGAAACCGGTTATCCACCAGAATATCAAATTCACGGTTGGCATCATCGCCAATATAAGTGCACAATAAATTATTGGGGACTGAGGGATCTACTTTCATTTCAAACGAAAAGAAATTTCCTGCCCGTGCCTCCCGGCCCATTCGCCCCAAGGCTTCGCTCACATACGATTTTTCGCTTGCCTTCAGGTTGTGGTCGCGTTCAGGCTGCATCTCTCCAATCCGGCATATATCAATGGTGCGTGCTGCTATTTTGTTCTGCCTTTTTTTCTCTGCTTCGTACTCGTGCTGGCGGGTAATCCAATCTTTCGGGGTGAAAAAATCCCAATACACATTATAGTATTGATCAGATATTGTATAGAAAGGAACCAGTTTTACATCGGCAGGTTGTGCAACACCTTTTGTTTCAAACTCCAGTGCTGCGCTTGCTTTTTTAACCCAGTCTGATACGGTGCGCTGGCCGGTTAAGAGCACAGTCGTACCATAAACCGGATCCGGCATTTCTTTTCCCAATTGACCGGCCAGCACAACCGGTCCATACAACAATGCTATGCGGTTAGGGTTATCGGGCATGGCTTCCGAACGGAGACTCATCGGCAAAGAAAAAGTAACTACATCATTAACCCATTGGCGGTTGATTTCAACATAGCCATCAGCACCTGTTTTGGTTTTCTCTGCTTTTCCATTGACTAGAAAAATAATTTCACCGGACGTCCATGCCGGTTTGCGTATGCGCAGTGAAAATTTTTGTTTGTTTATTGACTTGATTTTTAAAGATACTTCTCCATTTGTCGGAAAAGCCGTGTTCATTTGCACGGCCACATCCTTTGATTTCCAATTCAGCTCTGAGGCAATAAACAGGTTTACATAAAGGCTGCCATCATTTCCCTCAGCATAAATTGCTTCGGCATATTTGGCGTGGTTTTCCATGCCGCTGCCTACGCAGCAGGTAAATGTGGTAAAAGGTTCGCTAAATTCTTTTTTGGTGCCCATACGCAGCGGAACAAAATAACACATCATGCCGGTTTGCGGGTTTTGAGAAGACAAGATGTGGTTGTACAGGGCGCGTTCATAGTAGTCGGTAAGTTGTGCAGAAGGTGCCACCGAAAACAAATGGCGTGTCAGCTTGAGCATGTTGTAGGTGTTGCAGGTTTCGCAGGTGGCATCGCTCAGTTGGTCGCTCAACTGATCGGGCAAGCCGCAATACTCGTAGTTGCTGTTGCCGCCAATTACATAGGAGTGGTGATTGACCACCGTCTCCCAGAAAAATGAACTGATGGTTCTGTCTGTCTCGCTTCCGGTTAACTCAAAACGCCTCGCACACCCCACTGCCTTGGGCACATTGGTGTTAGCATGTTTTCCCGGAAGTACGTCTATTTTTTTTGCCAGTTGATCTAACACAAAATGATCGTGAAATTTATATGACAGGTCGAGGTATTTTTTTTTTCCGGTAATTTCATACAGATGTGTGAGCACATCGGCCATGCCGCCATACTCGCATTGGCGCATTTTTTCTAATTGTTCATCATTTAGGTCTTTCAAAATAGTAGAAGTCCAGTCGGCCATGCCTTCTGCTATAGTTAGTGCCTTCCGGTTTCCGGCAAACAGATAGGCATCTGCCAGCCCGGCCATTACTTTATGTACTGTGTACCAGGGCGACCAGCCGCCATTCAGATCGAAACCCCCGGTTTTAATGATGCCGTGTTGTACTTTCCAGAAAATAGAATCTTCGTTGGGTATCGCGCCTACATATCCCGACTTGCGCACAGCCTGACATTTTTCCAGTTCATCTGTTATCCAGTCAACTTGTTCTTTGAAACGTTTGTCGCCCTGCGAGGCATACATCATGGCACAGGCAGAAAGATAATGGCCAAGTGTGTGGCCGCTGAGGCCATCGCTCTCCCACCCTCCGTACACATCGCCTTGTGTGGGCAAGCCTGCCTGGAGATAGAAGCGATGTAACAATCTTTGAGGGTCGATCGTCAGCAGGTAGGCTGCATCTTTGTTCATAGCATTTTTAAACGGACTTCCTTCCAACAGTTTTACATCTTTCAGATCAAAACCATAGGCTTTTACTTCCACCACCGGTTTTACTGCCATGCGGGTGTCATTCTTTTGTGTCAGATAACCTTGCGCAAACAAGGGGGCACAAAAAACAGATAAGGCAACAGGAAAAAGAATTAACTTCATCAGTCGTTAATTTTAATGTCGTTGATTTTTTGTGGAAGCCATACCTGCATTTGATTTTGGCCGCGGTTGCACCACGCATAATAGGGAATAGCCATAACCGTTTTTATTTCGGTAGTAACCGATTGCCCATCGCTTGCCAACTGAATGGTGGGCGCCTGAAATTGAATGGTTTCAACTCCGCCCAACAAATCTTTTTGGAATGTAGTGGTGAAGGTGGTCTTAGCAGGAAGAATAATATTCCATGCCTTGCCTTTGTTATCAGCTCCTTCTACACAATATACCAGCGGCCCTCGTTGCAGTGCTACCCGGTCTGTATTTTGTTTCACTTCAGGGCGTGCCTTCACCTGCTTTACTTCCATCGGTAGATTCAACTCCACTACATCTCCTCTTTTCCATTCGCGCTCTATCACCGCATATCCTTTTTCGTATTTATAGGAAGCAGGCATTCCGTTTACCGTCAGAGTAAAACCGGCCGGTGTTCTGTCATCAAACACATATAGATCGCCCGGCACAGCCTGTCCTTGCACCCAGCCGGGGATGCGTATATGCGCGGCAAATTTTGCTTTCGATGCCGGTTGCACTGTCATCTTCACTTTTCCTTCCCACGGATAATTTGTTTCCAGCGCAACCGACACTGTTTGTTTACCTATACTGAGCGTAGTCGTATTTCCGATAAACAGATTAACCCACATACCGTTATCGCTCTGGCCATAGACATAATCTCCCAGCGAGGCTACCAAGCGGGCTATGTTGGCCGGGCAGCAAGCAGTACCAAACCATTCGCGCCTTTCTTGCTTCCCACTCGATGCCAACGGGTTGCCATAGAAAAACCGATCGCCACTTAACGAAAGGCCATCGCGGGCAGCGTTATACAAACTTCTTTCCAACACATCCACAAACTTACTGTCGCCTGTGAGGGTGTTCATGCGCTGGTTCCAAAATACCATGCCTACCGAAGCGCAGGTTTCGCAGTAAGCCTGTTCGTTGGGCAGATCATAATCTTTGCTGAAGCCTTCGTTGCTGCCAGACGAGCCGATGCCGCCCGTCAGGTACAGGTTGCGGTACACCACATCTTCCCACACGTGGTTCATGGCATCCATGTAGCCTTCATCGCCTGTGAGGGCAGCCACATCGGCAGCACCTGTGTATAAGTACATGGCGCGCACTGCGTGGCCTGTAATTTCCTTCTGCTGTCGAACCGGAACCACATCTTGCGCATAGGCTGTGTCTTTCCATTCAGTCCATGTGTAACCTTTTGCCAGCTTATGGCCACGCTCTTCCAGCAGCCAGTGGGCAAGTGTCAGGTACGTTTTGTTTTGAGTGGTTTTATACAATTTCACCAGCGCCAGTTCCAGTTCCTGGTGCCCCGTTACCCAATCTCTTTTGCCGGGGCCGAAAACGCTCGCAAAATAATCGGCAAATTTTATGGCTACATCCAGCAATTTACGTTTGCCAGTGGCATGATAGTAAGCTACGGCTGCCTCAATTAAATGACCGCCATTATAATCTTCGTGCATGCTCATGTCTGTCCAGCGCTGATCTAATCCTTTCAGCGTGTACCACGTGTTGATGTACCCATCGGGCAGTTGGGCAGCAGCTATTTTGTCAATCCACGTGTCTGCTTTTTTCTCCAATGCAGCATCCGGATAATTTTTTAACGAATAGGCAATGGCTTCCAGCGCTTTGTACACATCAGAGTCGTCATAAAAAATCCCTTCGTGCAACTCACCTTGATGGCGGGCTGCCTTTTCAAAATTTCGGATACGTGGCGTTTTTACTTCCGTTTGCAGCACACAAACCGGCAAAGTGGCCGTAGCTACTTTTTCCATGACCGGCTTCCAAAAGCCATCCGTAACAGTTACCTGCGAAAAACCGACAGGCTCAAATTTCTGTGTGGGCAGTTGCGCTACCAACGGGGCATAGGCAAAAAGGCCTACCCCAATACCCACAGTCATTAATTTTCGTAGCATATTTTTCTGTATCAAAAAAGTTTAACAGGAAAAACCAATACAGACGAATGTATCAAAAAAAATCAGAACCCGGTGCGTATGCTGCCCATGATTCCTCACTTTGTGGTTTGTATTAAAACACAAAAAACCTGAATCCTTTTACTAAGATTCAAGCTATTGTTTTCTTTAGCCAAGGCTAAAGTGGAGCTGCAGGCTTGCCTGCCGGAACTCCGAAGGAGTGGAGCTGCAGGCTTGCCTGCCGGAACTCCGAAGGAGTGGAGCTGCAGGCTTGCCTGCCGGAACTCCGAAGGAGTGGAGCTGCAGGGAATCGAACCCTGGTCCAGAGAAGGTGAACGTGTACGTTCTACATGCTTAGCTCATATTGGTTGTCGGACTAAACAAGGCCATGAGCATCCTGAGTTTAATCGTAGTTGCTATTGTCTCGGCTCCGCTGCGCAACACAGCGAAACCCAGTTTATGCTGACGACACCGTAAACCCACACCCGCCAAACAGAGGTGTGGACGATGATGGCCTCCACCGATCTTATCAGCGGATAAGCAAAATCTAAACTTAGTTCAGATTAAGCAGCCATGGCGTAAGTTGTTTCGCCACGTAAGTTGTCAGGACTATCTTTTAAGGCTCTCATCCCATGAGCCTGCATGCTGGCATACACCCTCGCACATCCTGTCAAAACCGGTCAGCCCCAGTTTGATTGATGATTATAGATATTAGATTTTTGATTTAACCGCCATTCAAAAAATCACAAATCCTAAATCTAAAATTATTTTGGGCGGCTGGCGCGAGGCGCGCCACCGGGCTGTCGGCACTCGCCTGTCCGGCCCACATTCCATGTCGGGCTCAAACAAACTGCCTCCATCCCTGCCGCATAAAACCATTCAAAGAACAAAATACAAAACGGGAAACAAAAGTAAGGGGAATAAAGCTGAAAGTGAAAAACTGAAAGTTTAAAGTAGAAAGTAGGAAGTAGGAAGCTAAAAGTACAAAGTAGGGTTAGCGGCTTGGCATGATAAAATGTACTGCTCAAACTTTGTCAATCACTAAGTAGTCGCGCTTCGAAGCGGTTTGCCGTGCCAGTAACTCTGCCAAAAAGCCGGCCAAAAAAAGTTGCACGCCAATAACGAGTGCCACCAGCGCCAAATAAAAAATAGGCTGCTCTGCCACATCGCGCTTCAACGGGATTTTAGAAAACCAGGCAGCATCTACTTTGTCCCACAAAATCTTAATAGTGAAAACAAATCCCAGCATAAACGAAATAATGCCCATCGTGCCAAACAGGTGCATGGGCTTGCGCGAAAATTTGCCTACAAACATCAGCGTCAGCAAATCCAAAAAGCCGCTCACCAGCCGCGTCCACCCATATTTGCTGTTGCCAAATTTGCGCTCGCGGTGTTCCACCACTTTCTCCGTTATCTTCGTAAAGCCCGCCCACTTGGCTATCACCGGAATGTAGCGGTGCATATCGCCATGGATTGAAATATTTTTTACCACCTGTGCATTGTACGCTTTCAGGCCGCAGTTAAAATCGTGCAGCCTGATGCCCGACATACGGCTCACCACGCCATTAAAAAGTTTGGAGGGCCACCGTTTCGAAATCGGGTCGTGGCGTTTTTTTTTCCAGCCACTCACGATGTCAAACTTTTGCTCGCGTATCATCCGGTAAAGTTCGGGCGCCTCATCGGGGCTGTCTTGCAGGTCGGCATCCATGGTAATCACCACATCGCCCTGTGCCGACTTAAAGCCCACGTTCAGCGCTGCGGCTTTACCAAAGTTGCGGTTAAATTTCAGGCCTTTAACAAACGGATTACTTCCGTTGGCTATTTTTATTTGCTCCCACGTGCCATCGGTGCTGCCATCGTCTATCAAAATAACTTCATACGAAAAGCCGTGCGCTTGCATCACACGGCTGATCCAATTCGTTAGTTCAGGTATAGATTGCTCTTCGTCTTTGGCGGGGATGATGAATGAGATGTCCAAAGCTATAAATTATGCGAATGCCTCAGGATTTTTCTTTTGTGTAAAGATGGTCACCAGCAATGCAATGATGATAAAAACAATCAGGCCACCGATAATTCCAAATACAAGCATCATCTCCGGGCTCATAAACTTTCCGGCAATCTGCATGGCTTGGTCAATTTGGTCTTCCGACATACCTTTTTGTTGCATAGCATCTATTTGTTTTTCTTTTATCATGTCAATAAACCCACTATCAATAAACTTGACATAGATGTAAAACAACGGCATGTAAATGGCCACCGAAATAAGGCCTTCCCAAAAAGCAACACCTATGCCTTGGCCGTACGACATAAAGCCATTGCCATTATCTTTAAAATATTTATGAGCTAAAAATATCAGGGCGGCAGTAACCAAATACCCTACCCAGCTCCAAATTCCCTCGCTTGCAGTTTGCCCCAAGGTGGTAAGGATTATAAAAAAGGCAAATGAAAATATACCTGAAATAATACCGTAGCGTATGCCGGCAGATCGTATGGTAACTTCGGGTGTTTGTGTGGGGTCTTCCATAACTTATTGGGTTTGTTTTTGTTTTCTGAGAATAACGGAAATAATGATGGTCAAAAATAGGCCGATAAATAAACTTTTCAAAAAGTAGTCGCTGGCCAGGGCAAAAGCCGAGGTGTTGGTTAGTTGGCCCATCTGTTGCTCGTAGGCTGCACTGCCTATGTTGTCCACAAATTCCTTTTTAAAATGAGTCATCTGCATTTGCGTGCTGCGGATGTAGCTCATCAAAAAATCTTTCTGCCAAAATGCCAAGCCCAAAGTTGCCAGCGCGCCCACTAAGCCGGCCGTTATTAAAAACACATAGCTGCCCACCATGCCCTGCCAAAAAAATAAAGTGCCCTGCAAATAGTTGTCTCGCACAATTTTCAGCGCCATAAAAATAAAGATGGCATAGATCACAATCCGGAAGTCCATCAGAATCGGGATGAGAAACGGGTGCTTACCCATATAATACAACACCCAAACCACCAGCGAGCCGAGCATGCCCGCTACCAGACCGAAGCGGAACGGGATTTTGAACAAAGGGTGGTTATACATGGTTAGTAAACTTCATCGTGTGTGCCGATATCGGCAAATACTACTTTGTTTTTAGTGGAAAAATAAAACACTACCCGCAAATCGTCATCAATCGAAAAACTCCAATAGCCTTGAAGGGTTCCTGTCAACTTATGTGTATTCAACGAAGGATGAAACGGATCGATTTTAAAAAGTTCTACTTCGCTAAGAAAGAGTTCGAGATGAGATTTATTCCCCTTTAGCCTTTTCTTAAAAATTTTAAGGAAGTGCTGAGAGTAAGCGATGCTGATCATCAAATGTCCAGTTGTTTTTTCAGCACATTGATATCAGAAGAAAACTTCAACTTCCCTGCTTTTTCTTCGGCTTTTGCTTTCTTTATGTTTTTTAGAATTTTCTTGCGGGCATTTTCAATTCTGTCGCGCTGGATAATAGCTTCCAATTCCTCCAACTGCTCGCGGTCGAGTTTTCTTACCTCATCTACTAAGTCAGAAAATGTAATCATCCACCAAAGGTAAGAAACCTTTGTGTTTTTTAAATATCAGACTTCAGTAATTTGAAGTAGGCCAAGTAGTTAAACAGAAAGGCCCACGTCAGGGCAACCAGCACGGCTACCCACGAAACGTAGTCTTGTATTTCCTGAAACGCATAGCGTGTAAAAGGCAGCGCCACCAGGTTAGAAATAGATTGCATCGGAAATAAATCTTTCAGCAAGGCTGCCGCCTCGGGAATGTTTACCTTGACAATCGCCTCGATCATGCTTGACAGCAGCAACAAAATAATGGTAAGGCCCGAACGCTGCACCAGCACCCCAAGCATCAAGGCAAAAGAAAGAAAGGCAAATACTTCTAAAAAGTAAGCGGGGAAAAATTCTAAGTCGGTCAACACATCGGCTAAAATAATCTCGGGCGAGTAGATCATGCCTGTTACCAATCCAATCACAAAAACCATGGCCACACTCATCGCACTCAGCAATACATTGGTTAGAATTTTGGACAACAAAAACTCCCAGCGGCTCATGCCGTCAATTATATTTTGACGGATGGTGCGATAGGTAAATTCGTTGGTGATGGATATGACTACCATGATGGCGAGCACTACTTTAAATAGCCCGCTAACATACACTAAGTTTTGCCACACATCGGGAAAATGGTATAACGGAATCCGTTTGATGTTGATCTGCTGCCCAAACCCATGTATAAAACTTGCCAGCCATTTTAAAAATTCCATACCGCTGGCTGTGGTAAATGCCAGTGTTATGAAGTACAAACCACACACTACCCAAAACGTGCGGTAGCTCGTCAGTTTTTTTAAATCAATTTTTAACAGGTGAAGCATGTTTTTTAGATTCAGGATTTTTAAATTTTCTAACTTCTATCTTCTGACTTCTACATTCTGTTCTTGCAATATTTCCAAAAATTGTTTCTCTAAACTTTTCTTTTGTGTTATCAGGTGTGAGGCCACGATCCCTTTCTCAAACAAAAATTTATTCAAATCCACGGCATGAAATCCTTCTCGCATACGAACCAAATATTTTCCGCTCTCTGCCTTTACTAATAGTGACCCGCGAAACTCGTGAAGGATGTGCGAGAGATCATCGTGGTAAGCCACCAACTCTACGGTTTCTTCGCCTTTGCCCACGTCATCTACCGGGCCGGTATGCACTAAGCTTCCTTTTCGCAGCACGGCAAAGTGGGTGCATACTTTTTGCACTTCGTCTAATAAATGGCTGGCCAGAATAATTGTTTTGCCGTCTGCGGCAATGCGTTTGATGATCTCGCGTATCTCGGCAATGCCCATCGGATCCAGGCCGTTGGTAGGTTCATCCAAAATCAAAATGACGGGGTCGCTCACCAGAGCCGAAGCAATAGCCAGCCGTTGCTTCATGCCGAGCGAATACGTTTTGTATTTATCATCCTTTCGTTCAGTTAGCTCAACGATATTCAAAACTTTTGCGATGTTGGCCGGATCGGTGCCTTTGATCATCGCATTGAGTTCCAGGTTTTTCTGTCCACTTAAATACGGATAGAAAATAGGATGCTCCAGCACGGCACCAATTTTTTTTCTCGTTAAATTCGATGCGGGTTCTCCAAACCATCTGAAACTTCCGGATGTTGGGTTGGTTACGCCCATCAACATTCCCAGTGTGGTGGTCTTGCCGCTGCCATTGGGGCCGAGCATACCAAACACCTGGCCGCTCCTCACCTCCAAGTCAAGGCGGTTGACGGCACACAGCCTACCGAAATTTTTGGTGAGTTTGTCAGTAGAAAGAACGACTTCACTCCTTCTCTCCGATGGAGAGGGGGAGTGAAGTGGAGATAAGTTATCCGATGGGCTACTCATTTAATATTTTAAAATCGTTAATCAACAACAACGCCTTTTTGTTTTTTCTTGGAAGATTTTCCGTTGCTCACAAAGTCGGCAATTTTCTGACCGATGTCGGCATTGCCGTTGATGGCCTGAAACAGGGAGGGGGCAGTTTGTAACGGCACACGGCCCAAAATATCGAGCACGTACAAATTGGTAGAGTCGTTGACCAAAATAACTGTGCCCTTTACGCGCCCTCCGGATTCGCGCACGTACACATCAAACTTTCTTCCTTGATACCGGCTGGTCATCATTTCTTCGTACGACTCAGACTGATAGCCTTTCAGCAGTAAATGATAGTCGGCATCACTAAAAGTGCTTTTGGTTTTATTGACAATCAGAAACCGCATCTTCTCAATGTCTTTGATGAGCGCATCAAACTCGGGGCTGTCTTTTTGGTTTAACATGCGCAAGGTGTTTTTATAAAAATACAATTTAAAGCCATCAAATTTTTTTTCGAGGGTTTCGGTCGTTTTGGTTTGAGCCAAGAGATTGGCAGACCAAATAACGCTCAAAACAAGAAGCAGATTTTTCATAGAAGATGTGGTGTGTTTGGCAAATTAAAGGTTACAAGTTTCTAATGATGGAGGCTACTTATTAACTACAACCAGTAACCTGAAACTTGTAACCCGTAATCCGTACCTGTGATCAATTTTTCTTGTCGTTGATTTTTTCCAGTTTATCCAGCCCGTCAATGTTCATCTTCTTGCCGATGTTGCCTATTTTTTTCAGGTCAATTTCGCCAAACAAACTGAGCAGCATAAAGTCGTTGTTGCCGGCCGATACCATCACCAACTCACCGATTTTGCCCGAGCTTAATTCTTTGATGTAAAATTTCATGTCTTTGTCTTTGTCGCGCACGCTCATCAGTTCTTCATACTCTTTAGCAGGTATGGCCGTCATGGCTTCTTTGTACAATGCCCGCGAGTCGCGGGTTTCGTTCTTGGCCAATACACGTAACCCTTGAATTTTGCTGATGGCGTCCAGAATGGCTTTGTCTTCGGGTTTATCTACTGTCATGTTAGTAAAGAGACCGAACATTTTTTGGCTCACCTTCACTTGGGTGAAGGCCTCGTCATCCTGGTATTTGGCAAAGAATTTAGAGATGGCATCGCCTTGGGCATGGGCCACGAGCGATAAGGTTAACAGCACAGTTCCAAACAATAATTTTTTCATAATCATATAATTTATTTTTTTTAAATACTCGGTTTATTTTCTCCTTCTGCGGACTTGCGTTCAATTTTTTGCTGGGCTTCGTTGAGCAAATTTATTTTCACCACTTCTTGTTGTGCCTTGTTAAAACTTTTTGAAATCATCAGCAGCGCTTTTTTGGTTTCTTCAAAAGCCAGTTGGGGGTCAGTTTCGGTGTCGGCAATTTCGATGGGCGAAGATTTTCTTACTTCCTGCCCGATCAGATAAACTGCCGCCACCAGCACCAGCACGCCTGCCGCCACACGTGCTATCTGAAACCAGTTTGTCATTCTAATCACTTTCCCACCTTGACGTTGGCCGATGTGTTTTGTTACACGCTTATCGAAATCCGAGTCGGTGAAGGTCTTATTTTTTTCATGGGTAAAGTACCTGAACAGTTCTGCCGTTTCTTGTAATGTATCCGGCACTCCGTTAGTTTGAAAATAGCGGTGCAATTCCTGTTCTTCTTCCAGCGAGGTTTCTGCATTCCAGTATTTCTCCAGCAGTTGTTCTATTTGCTTAGAGTCCATAAGCATTGAGTTTAGTCAGTTTTTCGCGCACGGCATTGCGGGCGCGGAATAAATTTACTTTCACCTGGTTCATGTCCAGTTCCAGTATCTCACAAATTTCGTTGTAGCTGTGCCCCTCTACATCGCGCAAGTGCATTACTTGGCGCTGTTTGTCGGGCAGGGCTGCCATCAGTTGGTCAATCCGTTTCATACTTTCGTGCAGTTCGGTTTTTTCATGCGGTGTCAGTCCTTCGTGATGAAACTCTGCCGTGCTTTCGATGGAGTGGGTGGTTCTGCGCTGTATGCTCCGCAATTTATCGAGCGACAGGTTTTTGGTTATCCGCATACACCACGCTTCCATATTCTGCACTTCGGCCAGATCGCGCCCATTCCAAACCTTGAGCATCGTTTCCTGCACCACGTCTTTGGCTTCTTCGCTGCTGCCCAACAACCGAAAGGCAAAGCGGTAAAGCTTATGTTTGGTGGGCAGCACCCGGTTTTCAAAGTCTTCGAGATTCATCGTTTACAAAGGCAAGACACCCTGCCGGGCAGATTGTTACACCTGAAAGTTAATTTATTTTTAGTTTGCCAGGCCTGCGCTTTTTTGAAGCAATCCGGTTACCATTCAAGAAAATCTTCTATATTGACATAGAAATGGCTGACTATGAAAACTGTAAAAATCTGTGCTGTTTTTTGGGGCTTAGCCTTGTTTGCCTTCCGGATGGAGGCGCAAGAAAGCAACCGATACTATGTAGTGGTGGGTGCCTTTCGGGTGCTTGGCAATGCCGAGCGCTATACAGCAATGGTTTCTAAAGAAGGGCAAGAAGCTCATTATGCCCTGCAGCCCCAACGGCAATTGTACTACGTTTATATTTTAGACACAGACATTAAAAAAGATGCATTTCATCTGTTGATTAAAACAAAAGTAGAAACCAACCACAAAGATACCTGGGTGTTTATCGGAAAACTGGGCGAGGAAAAAGCTCCTCAGGAGCCGGTAAAAGAACCTGTGAAAGAACCCGTAAAAGAGCCTGTCATTGAAATAACACCACCGGCCAATAACGTAGTGAAAGAAGAACCTGCTAAGGTTGATTCATCTGCCCTGAAGCCCAAAGTGCAGCCACCACCGGTAGAAGTCAAAAAACCCGAAGGCGTACCTTTTTATTTTAAGGCTGTCAGTAAAGATGGAAAAGATTTAACCGGCAACGTGCACCTGCAGGAAGGCACCGGTGCCACCCAGTTTCAGTCTATAAAAATTGGCGAGATAATATACGTTACAGCCCCCCACAATAAAAACGGAACCTATCAGGTTACTGCGCAAGTACCAGGCTACAAAGAGAGCAGCATCATATTTCCATACAACGACAATACTTTTGAAAAGGGAGCAACGGGTGAAACCATTGTCACCCTGACGCTCGACAAAGCCAAGCGGGGCGATTATATTGATTTTAATAATGTGCACTTTATTGCCAATTCTTCTTTACTGAAACCGGAATCGAAAGATGAATTAGATGGATTAGTAAGTTTGATGAAAGAAAACACGAAATACAAAATCAAAATATACGGCCATTGCAACGGCACACGCGACCGCGATGCCACCACCTTGGGGAGTGGCACTAACCTTTTTGCCGTTGACCCTAAATTGAATAAACGAGGGAAACTTTCAGCCAAAGATTTATCCAGAGAGCGGGCAGAAGTTGTGAAGATGTATTTGGTGCAACAAGGAATTGATGCCTCGCGTATTGCCACCAAAGGCGAGGGAGGAAAGATTCCTCTTTATCCGGAAGGCGGCTCACTCGGCCAATACAACGATCGGGTAGAGATTGAGTTTGTGAAAAATTAAATTCTAAAAAAATGATGTCCCCTGTCAAGAAATTATTATTGGCTTTATGTATGCTGAGCACTGGTGTATTGGCTGCTCAAGAATCTTTTCGAACTACACCCGAAGCAAACATCAATGACCAACTCTCTTTCGGCATTGGTGTGGGTTTTGATTATGGTGGATTTGGTGCAAATGTGTTAGCATACCCTCATAAGAATGTTGGTTTGTTTCTTGGAGGAGGATATGCTATGGCTGGCTTTGGCTTCAACGCAGGGGCAAAAATCAGAATTATCACACAAACAAAAATTCACCCATACTTTATTGCGATGTATGGCTATAATGCAGCCATAGCCGTAACCAATGCTACGCAATACAATAAACTTTTTTATGCTCCTACCATCGGAATAGGTGTTGATTCTCATCCTCGGTTTAAGAGAAACGGGTATTGGTCTGTTGCCTTGATGATTCCGATCAGAAGCAATGAAGTAACTGACTACACGAATTACCTGAAAACACAGGGTGTCGTACTAAAAAATTCGTTGTCTCCTGTTGGTATTTCCGTAGGCTATCACTTTATCATTCATTAGCTGGTCATCGCACGGAGCACATCGTGCTGCGTGATGATGTGGGCTTTTTCATTCTCATCGCGTACCAGCAGTGCCCGGTTATTTTTGTTCAACATAGACGACAGCACATCGAGCGTAGTGTCAATAGCCACTACCTGCATGGGCGAGTCCATGATCTCTCCTACCATTTTATCTTTCAGGTTGGGGTCGCTGATTATTTTTTCAATCAGGCTGGTAGTGGTTACGCTGCCCACAAATTCTTTACCCTCTACAACAGGCATCTGATCTACTCCTTCTTTGTTCATCGTGCGGATGGCTTCCCCGATAGTAGATTTTTTGCTTACCGTAAATAACCCATCTTTTCCATTTCGGCTCAAAATGATTTCGCGTGCGGTAGAAAAAGTCCGTTCTTCCAAAAAGCCGTGATCTTTCATCCACATATCGTTATACACTTTGTTTAAATAACGCGTGCCGTGGTCGGGCAACAAAATCACCATCATATCATTTTTTTTCAAATGCTCGCGGGCATACTCCAGCGCACCATGCACGGCCGAGCCGCTGCTCCAGCCTACAAACATCCCCTCCTCGCGCGACAGCCTGCGGGCCATAATGGCTCCGTCTTTGTCTGTTACTTTAATAAACTGGTCAATGACTTCAAAGTCCACATTTTTAGGCAAGATATCTTCACCAAATCCTTCGGTGAGGTAGGGATAGATTTCATTGCGATCGAAAATGCCCGTCTCTTTGTATTTCTTAAATACAGAGCCGTACGTATCAATTCCCACGGCCACCAAGCTTGGATTTTTTTCTTTCAAAAATTTTGCCGTGCCGCACATGGAGCCGCCCGTTCCCACGGTGGCTACATAGTGTGTGATCTTCCCTCCGGTTTGATTCCAAATTTCAGGGCCGGTGGTTTCATAATGTGCCCTCGCATTCGAAGGGTTATCGTATTGATTAGGATAAATGGAATTGGGAATTTCTTTGTTTAGTTTTCTGGCCACCGAATAATATGAACGCGGGTCGTCCGGTTCTACGTTGGTGGGGCACACAATTACCTCTGCCCCTACTGCCCGCAGGATATTGATCTTCTCTTGCGATTGTTTGTCGGCCATGGTAAAAATACATTTGTAGCCTTTGGCCACAGCCGTCAGCGCCAGGCCCATACCTGTGTTGCCGGAAGTTCCTTCGATGATCGTGCCGCCCGGCTTCAGCTTCCCTTCTTTCTCGGCATCTTCAATCATCTTAAGCGCCATCCGGTCTTTGGTGCTGTTGCCGGGGTTAAAGTATTCTACTTTGGCCAGCAGGGTGCCGGCTATGCCTCTTCCTAATTTATTAAGGCGTACCAGTGGGGTGTTGCCTATGGTTTCTACGATGTTGTTGTAAATCATGTGCAAAAAAATTTATGCAAGGTAACAAATCTGCTTGTGCCATGTACCACCGGGCTCTGCTGTATGCCGCCTACCAAATCCTTCGTGCCTGTCAAGGATAAATACCATTTTTCTAATCGTCAATTATCTATTTTTGATCCTCTTGTTATAGCCCGACACAACCATGAGCAATTTCTCAGACCAAAAAAGAAAAGCTGAATTATTTTTTAAACTGCATCAAACAGATAAGTTGTTGATGCTGCCTAATATATGGGAGCCGCTGGGCGCTTTGTTGTTGGAAGATTTAGGTTACCCGGCCATAGCTACTGCCAGCGCTTCTCTGGCTTATACCAACGGATATGCTGATGGGGAAAATATTTCATTCGAAGATGTCTTACCTCAACTTGCACGGATCGCCCAATCAGTATCCGTGCCGGTCAGCGCTGACATTGAAAAAGGATATGCCGATAACCTTGCGCAGTTAGAAGAAAATATCAGCAACCTGATAGATGCGGGTATTGTTGGCATTAACATCGAGGATACAGACAAAAAAACAAACCTCTTGCTGCCTACGGCAGTTCAGTGCGAAAAAATCAGACTGATCAAACAAGTTTCAGAAAAAAAAGGTATTCCGTTATTCATCAATGCCAGAACAGACGTTTATATCTGCGACAATCCATTTACCACTGGCGAAAAATTACAAGAAACTCTGGCAAGAGGAAAAGCCTACAAAGAAGCAGGCGCTCATTGCTTCTACCCCATTGTAATGAAGGATTTTCATCACATCAAAACTGCGGTAGAGCAACTTCGTATGCCGGTAAATATTTTGACACTGCCCGGCATCCCGGAGTTAAAGACACTGAAACAAATCGGAGTAACCCGGGTAAGTTTGGGACCTTCGTTTTTAAAAATCGCCCTCCAGGCTATGAAGAAATTAGCAGAGCAATTAAAAAATGACGAAGGCTTAGATGAAATCACCGGCAATGAAGTTACATCCGATTACCTCAAAGCACTGATCGGCAAAAGCCAATGGAATACATTGAAATAAAATAATCCGTCCACTAAAAAAATAGAGTCATGAAACAACGCCTCAACGTCAAACAGCTTGAGCCCAAGGCTTACGAAATATTGATTACCATGGAAAAATATTTGGCAGCCACCGGCCTGCCCGTGCGCCTTCAGAAGCTGATAAAAATAAGAGCTTCGCAAATCAACAAATGTGCCTATTGTTTGGAAATGCATACTATTGAAGCCCGGGCAGCGGGTGAAACCGAGCAACGGATGCATGCCCTGGCGGCATGGGAGGAAAGCCCCTATTTTACAGAAGCCGAGCGCGCAGTACTTTCCTTTGCAGAAGAAGTAACAAAAATAGCAGAACACGGTGTATCCGATGCTGTTTTTCAAAATATGCAAGCACACTATACCGACAACCAGATTGCCCAAATTATTATTCTCATCAATCAAATAAATTTTTGGAACCGGATAGCGGTATCTACCAAGCAGCTTTATCAGGCACCTTGAGAGGTAAAATTTATCTTCTTCTCATCTACATTGGGCCTGCGAAGGTTTGCCATAACCTAACTTCCAAGACAAGTCCGTGGAAGTAAAGCGCGATCTCCCAGCATAATGTTCGGCAAGCCTTCGTTCAATATCCTGAGTGATGTCCACGTACCTCAGGTTGTCTTTTTCACTTCGAAGAACATAGACGTGCCACATCACCATTCTATAAAAAATAAAAAAGCCTCCAAAAAATTCTGAAGGCTTTGTACCCAAGGCCGCTCGCCTGCTGCGTGAGCGAGCAGGGAATCCCCGCCTGACCGATGTCAGTCGGGCAGGGAACCGGCACTTAATTTTTTGTCCACGTATCTCTTCCCTGCCGCACTTTTAAAATATTTCTCCCGGCTTCTCGCCTCCACGGGTGTGGCAAAAACTTCGGCATAAACCAACTTCCATGGTCTATGCGCTGACGTAAAGCGCGATCTTCCTGCATTGTGCTCGTGCAGTCTGCGCTCAAGGTCTTGGGTCATGCCCACGTACCTCAGGTTGTCTTTTTCACTTCGAAGAACATAGACGTGCCACATCACCATTCTATAAAAATAAAAAAGCCTCCAAAAAATTCTGAAGGCTTTGTACCCAAGGCCGGAATCGAACCGGCACACCTTTCGGTACACGATTTTGAGTCGTGCGCGTCTACCAGTTCCGCCACTTAGGCTTGCATGAAACTTGGGGGTGCAAATATGGGCAAAACTTACTTTCTCACAAAATACCCGGGTAATTGTTTGTAGTGAATTAACCTCGGAAACGTACAAACGTGCCCATCGGCAGGTCGTTTCCGGTTTTAGGCTTCAGAAAAAATTCGCCATATTCTTCTTCGAAGTTTTTGAAATGAGTACGCACCACATTCAAACCAACAGTTGCCGAAAGCCCCACTGCGTACATAGAAAGAATAAAAAAACATTGCTGAGGCTCCAACAGTTCTCGACTGAGCGAAATCAACTCATCTAATTTTTCTTGAAGCGTCCACTTCTCTCCGTCAGGTCCTCGCCCATAAGGTGGCGGATCCATGATGATGCCGCTGTACTTATTGCCGCGCTTAGCTTCGCGCCTGACAAACTTAAGTGCATCTTCATACACCCAGCGTATGTTGTCGAGGTGGTTTTGTTGCCTATTTTGGTTTGCCCAATTCAAGCCCGGCCGCGATGCATCACAATGCGTAACCTCGGCTCCGGCTGAGCGCGCCACCACCGATGCTGCGCCTGTGTAGGCAAACAAATTTAAAACACGGCTGCCTTTTTTATTCCATGATGAGACTGTATCGAAAATAAAATTCCAGTTTTCTCCCTGTTCAGGGAAAATCCCTACGTGGCCAAAACTGGTGAGCGCCAATCGCAGCGTGAGGCTCAAATCTTTGTAACTGTAATTTACATCCCAGCTATCGGGTATCGGTTGTAGTTTTTTCCAACCACCTTTTACCTCATCACCGAAACGAAAGTGATCTTTCTGTTCTCGATTGAAATGGGCGTGTGCCATTTGTTGCCACTTGCTTTCTGCGAGTGTTCTTCGCCAGATGGCTTGTGGCTCGGGGCGGATCAAAATATATTTTCCAAACCGTTCCAGTTTTTCACCTTCGCCCGAGTCAATCAGTTCATAGTCTTTCCAAGAAACAGGATAAAGCAACTTCATATCGGCTTACCGGTTTTTATTTTAGTCAAACAAAACAGGCTTAAATTTTTCCGGCTCCCGCAATGCGCGGGAAATACCTTTGCCGACCGATAACAAAGGTTCTGTATCCAGGTGGACTGGAACTTGAATATTTTTTTGCAGGCGTTCTTTCAGCCCGCGCAATAGTGCTGTGCCTCCGGTCAGGTAAATTCCGTTTTGGTAAATATCAGCCGCCAGTTCGGGTGGGCATACTTCCAGTGTTTGAATAATACTCTCCTCTATCGAGCCGATGGATTTGTTAAGCATGGCGGCTACATCAGTGTAGTTCACTTCGCGCACGGTAGGGACTCCTTCCACCACATCTTTTCCTGTTACCCGAATGGGTGCGGGTTTCTCCGAAAGCAAGGGTAAGGCCGCGCCTGTTTGTATTTTTATTTGTTCGGCCGTTTTCCAGCCGATCACTAAGTTATAGTTTCTTCTAAACCAGTCTTGAATTTCTGTGGTCATCGCATCGCCTGCCACTTTAAGCGAACGAAAGACAGCCACGCCCGACAGCGAGATGATGACTATTTCGGTTATGCCTCCGCCTATGTCCACCACCATTTTTCCATCGGGCTCGCTGATGTTCAGACCTATGCCCACTGCCGCTGCCAAAGGCTCAAAGAAAAGATGTTTCCGCCTGGCCGGAAACTGATCGAGCAGGTCGCGCAGGGCACGTCTTTCTACCTCAGTAGCATAATAGGGAATGCCGGAGATAATATGATCAAACCCGTTGAACCACTTGTGGGCATGCACTTGCCTCACCATTTTATTGACCATTACCGAGGCGGAATTATAATCGGCAATAACGCCCCACTGCAGGGGCTTCACCGGCTTCAGTTGATTGTGGTTCTTTTCGAAAATAGTAAATGCTTCATTTCCTACGGCCTTCACCGACTGGTTTTCGGCATCAAAAACAATAAAAGAAGGTTGCGAAAACAAAACCCGGCTTTCGTCTGTCAGCAGTGTATTATTATTGCCCAAGTCAATGGCTAAGTTGTTTCGCGAAAATGGCAACATCACTTCTCTTTTTGTATTTATAAAAACTCTTAAAGATAGCTAAGTGATTGCAAATCCGGCCAGCCCGAAAGAATATTTTTGTAATGCTCGTTACAAAAAATTCTAAAAAAGCGATCCAGTAAATTTCTGATTACTTATCAGTGTAACGTGCCCTTACCATTCAATTTTTTTGGCTACAATTTTTGCCACTTTCCTAACATCTTCTGCCATTGTCAATTCAATGTTTTTGTCATTGGCTTTCATTTTATTGATAACCGTGGCACGATGAGCAGCCCACAATTTTTGCCAGCCGGGCGCACGCTGTTCTTCCAGCATTTTGGTTTTTCCGGTAGCCACCATCTTGTAATAACGATCTTGTTTGAAATAGTGAAAAACAAAATCAGTAAAGCAATAGCGATATTTATGGTCTTTTACTTCAATGGAAATCTGATAAGTAATTGTCCCTGATATTTTCTTTAAGATACCAGCTTGGGCATATACAAAAAATGTGGACTGCCCGTATAGTTTTCCTTCTACCGAATCTTTTAACTTCAATTCAAATTGTTCATCCAAGTTTTTCAAGTTGGCAACAAATTTTAAGGCGTTTCTAAACAGTAGATGCTTATCGAGCGAATCGGCCTTCATCACTTTCATCAATTCAATTTTTAATTTTCCTTTTTCGGGCACGGTATGTTGCGCATCACTAATCAAAGAGAGCGTTATACCCACAACGATGAAAGATAACCTCAGCTTGTTCATATCCTCAAAACCAAAAAAATCATTTCAGCTATAGCTAATACTTGTAAATAAAAGCAGCCCCAAAGGTTTGTTGGCCATTGGTTCCGTTCCCATTTTTATCTTCATAATATTTAAGCTCTCCCGCTTTGGTGTTACTAGCCGCATCCATTCTAAATTCAGGTTTTACAATCAGATGACCATCGGCCAGAGTGATAGGTGCCGTGATGGTGAGCGATCTGTTGATGATACCAATGTAGCGCACATGGTTTTCGTCATTGAAGTACTCATAGCGCACACCGATACCCACTACATCATTCATGGCATAGTTAGTGTACAATGCTACCCCACCCCAAGCTGGCTTAGTAGATCCATATTGTCCGATAATGGATTTTTCATCGGCACCTATTGCTTTAAAATGATAAAAGCCATAAGCCGCATTAAGCCCTACATAGAATTGAGTGGTAACCTGATAGCCGGTAACCAGATCAAAAAGCTGGCGAGTATAGTCATTCAGATAGGCATGGCCTGTCGAAGTCGCCACAGTAGAGAGGTAAGTATCATTGCCATAGCCGCCAATATAATTGATGTAGATATTAAATCTTTTTACAGGATTTACATATACTTGACTGACAACTGTTTTTTGTGAGTTGTTGGCGAAGAGATTGTCCCAGTTATTTACCAATCCGGCCATTAGTGTTATGTGATCTGTCAGCATATAATTTGCCTTCATACCAATATGGTAGAAGGGGCCATTATTGAAGAGATTGGAAAGCGAGTAATGGTAGTTGATCGGAGCATCTATCACCTCATAGCCAATGTGTGTACCAAACTGGCCTACTGTGAAACTTAGTTTATCTGTTGCTTTATATGTAAAATATGCCTGCTTGATGGAAGCGGATGTTCCAATCATCTGCGACTCAAAAGTATTGGGCGAAGTCCATAACGTAGTAGATCGTGTGTTGCCAAAGTTTCCTAATTCTGCGTTGGGGCCAAAAGTCAGGTCAATTACCATTTCAGATTTTTTGTCGGAATAGGTAAATTTTGTTTGCACCAGCCCCAGCGAGAACTGGTCTGTCAGCCGATCAAACGCCCGGCCTGCCGGTGCGCCACCATACACAGCAGGATTTCCCATCAGCGTACCAGACAACGGGTTATTGAAAGCATGCAAAATGTAAGTATCCATATAACCTGATAGTATCACCTTCGGCTTTTCTTCTTTTGCTTCCGTAGTGTCTTGCGAAATTGCCGGTGTGGTAACAGCTAAATTCGAGGCATAGAACAAGGCGATCGGTATATATTTTTTCATGCAGAGGTGAGGTTAGTTCATCGTTTGGGTTGATTTAAACTCAAATACTTATTATGTAAATATTTGATATGTATGGTAAAATATTAAGCATTTATCAATAAAAATTACCGTATTCGATTGAAAATGGTGTATTTTTTACCCTATATGATGATAAAACAGTATAATTTTTTTATCAAATAGGTAAAATGATGCTTAGTTTGATAATAAACTCTATTTGTGCGGTTCTGCGATATCCTTTACTTTTTCATGTTGAAACTTCTATCCATGATTGTACGGGGCGTTGTATTGATTTTGCTCTTTTGTTTAGCGGATGCGCCTGCTCAGGATCTAACTAAGTACGACCTATTTGAAATTAAAGACAATGAATTGGTATGGCAGAATACCTACCACTACCCCGGCCATATAGATAGCATCCGGGCTGTGGTTGTGCAGATGCTCAAATCAAAATATTATACCTTCAATGTGGTCAGAAATGAATTAGGCTATCAGGGTGAGATCAAACATTACCGCGTGGACTGTAAAAAGTATGGTCGCATTTATTTTAATACTCCCAGAATTTATTGCGATGGCGAATGGATCGGCAAGTTCATTTTAGAAATGAAAGACAATGCGTACCGCGTTACGGTCTATGCACTTTACTATGAATCTCTCAAGCCCAATGCAGATTACCTTCGCACCGAACGAATTGTAAAAGGGAGATACTTGGAAGCCGTCACAAAAAAGGGAGGTACAGTATTTCAAAAAAAGGAACTCCAAAATATCTCTTTAATGAGTTTCAGCCTTCGCGAAGAATTTAATCTCTCCAGCACCCCTTCTATTCCCTAAACAAAAAACAATGAACTTTACTGTAGAAAACATTTCTAATAGAGGAGAAATCATTCAAAAAATATGACTCTATCAGATCAAAACCTAAAACTCTTCATGATCCTATTGGGCTCTAAAGCGCCCGGCAGGCATGTAGAGCAGCACGATTTCTTTTTCGGAATTGCCGCCTCGCTGGCTGACCTCGTTCCAGACATTAAAAATTTTTGGCCCGAAGCCGGAGAGAAAGTGCATATAGACGGATGGCGCGAAGTAACTGCCGTGGGCGGCTACAAAGTAACCATCGCGCTGCGCGGTGAAGCTGCCTCCACTACCCCCAAACTGTTTTTTATCAACTTGGGCGGCTATCAGGAAAATAAATTTGAAGAGCAGCACCATGTCATTCTCACCGTCAAGCCCGACCGTGCGTCTGCATTCAGCGAAGCCAAAGAAACGATATTTTATAAAACCAATCATTTTGCTGGCGCCAATAGCCACATTGACGACCGCTATGGTCTTGATGTGGATGAACTTTATGAAATTGATGAAGTGCTGATGCCTTCGCAAAAAGAAAAATACCAGATCGTTATCACACCAAATCCCTCAGCAGGCCACGACAAAATCCATTTGGGATATTTGAAACTTACCTCTCTCTAAAGCAGCGCAAAAAAATCATACTAAAAGTTAGATTTTTAGATACTGAAATTATTTCTTACCTTTTTGTCCGAATAAGAATGGTTGTGTTACCAAGTTCCAAAAAAATCACATCAATAATCACTTCAAAATGAAAGCGCATGAATTTGTTTTAGCCCTGTTCCTTGTATCGGCAATAGCTATTGCCGGTTTGTTTTACTACTTCTTTCTATCATCGCGGCAAGCGGCCGATGGTGGCGGGGTGAGTAACCCCACAAAAAAAAGATTTTTCTTTTTTACTGCGTTGGCAGTAGTGATGATTATTTTGTTGCTAGTCACTATCCCCAAATCGCCCTACTTTTTATTTACGGGCGAAAATCCTTCGAAGGTAGTATATGTGGCTGCTAAGCAATATAGCTTTACACTTTCTTCCAGTGCCATCGATCCTCAAAATCCCGTAAGTACAGAAGCAATCGAATTGCCCGCTGGCCAACCGGTGGAGTTTAGAGTAACAAGTCTGGATGTGAACCATGGCTTTGGTATCTACAACGAGCGGGCTGAGTTAGTAACACAAACGCAAGCCATGCCCGGCTATGTTAACCGCCTGCGTTGGGAGTTTACCGAACCGGGAACTTACAATATTCTGTGCCTTGAATTTTGTGGGGCCGCCCATTCATTTATGAGAACAACTTTCACCGTAAAATAAAGCGAGGTTATGACAACACTATCTTTAAAGAAAATTACTTCTGCCTGGATTATCACCATTTTGGCATTGTTTGTCCTTGCCATTGCTTTCGGGATAACCATGCGCTTCAATCAGGGTGCCAATATCAATTTGGATCCTGCCAAATTTTACTCTTTGCTGACCACACACGGAGTAACCATGATTGGCATTTGGGCGGTGGCCGGTATGGTAGCCGTTAACTACCTGTTAGCCCGCTATG
Organism: Bacteroidota bacterium; assembly: GCA_018267215.1. Taxonomy (GTDB): domain Bacteria; phylum Bacteroidota; class Bacteroidia; order Cytophagales; family Cyclobacteriaceae; genus ELB16-189. Next base: position 90,274 of record JAFDYX010000024.1, on the reverse strand, counting down.
TGCCGGTTTCCACTTCGTTAAATGTTTTTGCTTTCATCTTAACAGTGGTAGGTGTCGTGATGCTGTGGGTTACCACATTTATCGGACACTTCCATGCCGCCTGGACATTTTTGTACCCTTTACCTTTTTATGTTGCCTGGGAAAAGTGGGCTACTCCTGTATTTCTGTTAGGCCTGGGCGTGTTGGGCATCGGGTGGTTTGTGTGGGCTGTGGGCATGATGCTCCAGATCTTAAAAAAATATTCTCTTCGCCATACGTTTGCCTGGCAACATCTGACTACAAAACATGATGTAGCAGTTGAAACGCCTCCTTTTATATTGATCACCACCGTATCGTTAATCGGCATTATCGTTTGCCTGCTTGCGGCTGTGGTCTTGCTGGTTCTCTTTTTTGCAGAATATTTTTCGTCCGGGTCGTTTGTCAACGATCCGCTGTTGATGAAAAACCTCACCTACTTTTTCGGGCATACGCTGGCCAACGAGTCGTTGTACTTGGGGCTGGCTACGCTCTATGAACTGATGCCCGAAGTAAGCGGTCGTCCTAAATTTAAAACAACTTGGTATGTGGCCTTAGGTTGGAACTGCACCATGGTATTTGTCCTTACTGCCTTCTTCCACCATTTGTATATGGACTTTGTGCAGCCTGTCGGCTTCCAGATGATTGGGCAACTGGCTTCTTATTTTGCCAGCTTGCCGGCAGCGGCAGTTACCGCCTTTAGTGTGATGGTACTCGTTTTCAAAAATCCGATCAAATGGTCGCTTACCAATATTCTCTTTTTCCTCGGTGTGGTGGGCTGGCTGATTGGCGGAGTGGGTGCGCTTATTGACTCTACGGTGTCTAACAACATTTTCCTGCACAACACACTTTGGGTGCCTGCCCATTTTCATACCTACAATGCCATGGGCAACGTGTTGTTCAGCTTGGCATTTTTTAACTGGGCTGCTAACGAATTTGTGGGCAACCAAAACGAAACAAAATCATACAGCCTTAAAATTGTGTTGCTGCTGATAGGTGGTTTTGGTTTTGTGCTGATGTTTTATTTTGCCGGTGCTTACTCTGTGCCCAGAAGGTATTCGGTATATCCGCAAGAGTTTACATCTGCCGCTCTGCTGGCATCGGCAGGAGCTTGGTTTGCCTGCATTTATCTTGTTGTCATATTATGGATGTTTTTTGATATCGTAAAAAAATGCTTCAAGGTGTTCTCACCTTCATACTGATTACAATCTGCGTAGCCTCGTCTTTTTCTAAACCGGGCGACTACAGCCTGACGGAAGAGAGCCGGCTCTACACCAAAATTTCTGATGTAGAGCTGGCTACTGCGCAGGGGCGTTTCAGGCTGTCTGAAGTGTATGGTCAATCGCCCGTAATGATTGCTTTTATATTTACCCGCTGCTCCGGCATCTGCAGCCCTTTCTTGTTGCGCCTGAATGAAAACATCAAGGCACTGAGTTCCAAAATAAATTTCAGGGTGCTGGTAGTAAGTTTTGATTCTGCCGACAGCCTTGCTGATATGGTAGCGCTGGCACAGCGATATGGCCTTACTGCCAATAGCCAATGGCTTTTCGCCACCACGCGGCAAATCAATGAACTCAACACTTCGGTAGGTTTTCATCCTGTATGGGATAGTACCAAAAGGCAGTATGACCACGAAGCGCTGCTGGTGGGCGTCAACGAAAACGGATACATCGTAAAAAAATTGACAGGCATCCGAGAGCCGCGCGATTTATTGGTAATGATAAAAGAAATCAATAACGATTTTGTGTTGTCGTATCCGCTGCCCAGAAAAAACATGTTGTTCTCCTGCTTCACGTATAACCCCGCTACCGGAGAAAAAAAAGCTTCGCTGGGGTTAGTGGTGTTGCTGCTGCCGGCCTTGATTACTTTGCTTTTGCTGTTTTGGTTTTCTTTAAAAAAGCAGGAGGCAAACCGGGCGAGTTGAAGTGACGGCTTCAATAAAAAAATTGCGTATAGAAAAATAATCTATTGTGTATGGTTTTTGTTGCCCTCTTGTGAAGAGGATTGATGTAATTTTTGATAATCTGATTTTTTATTGAAAACTGTGATGGCAACGAATGACAACGCACATGAGCAAAAAAATCATTTATACGATAGGCCACTCCACACATAGTTTAGAAGTATTTGTGGCGATGCTAAAATCTTTTGACATCAAAATTTTGGCAGACATCAGAAGCCTTCCGGGGTCGAGAAAATTTCCGCAGTATGACAAAGAAAACCTAGAGATTTCTTTACAGGAAATCGGCATACAGTACATCCACTTAAAAAACCTGGGAGGGAGAAGAAAAATAAATAAAAATTCTAAAAACACTCGTTGGCGCAATGCCTCTTTTCGCAGCTATGCCGATTATATGGAAACAGTTTCCTTTGAAACAGGAATTTCTGAACTGCAAGAAATCGCACGACAATCTCCTACCGCTTACATGTGTTCAGAGGCAGTTTGGTGGCGCTGTCATCGCTCGATGGTATCCGATTATCTGAAAGCCAAAGGCTGGACAGTGCTGCACATCATGGCAATTGGTAAAGCAGAAGATCATCCCTACACATCGCCTGCGAGAGTTATTGGAAACCGCGTAGTCTATTCTGAAGAAGATTTATTTACACAGACGTAAGTTCAACTGATCAGTCACACTTTACGGTATCGCTTTCAACTTAAATGAATAGTGATATTCTTTGGGTTTGATTTGGTATGCTTCGTGCACGGGCGCACCCCAGGAGTTATCTCCGCCTACACCCATCTGCAAAAGGTCTATGTTCCAGGTGATAAAATCGCGGGACACCACATCGTACTGATGACCTGACACGGCAGGCACTAAGCCCGATGCAGAGGTGCCCTGACCTGTGCGGTAATCCAAATCGCTTTGTGCAAAAGGCCAGGCCGAAGCAGAAAGAAAATCGTTGATGAACTCTACACGTAACCCAACATTTTTATTGTTGATAAGGCTCATCCAACGCACATCGGTTTTGTTTCCCGTTTCCTGCGGGCGCGGATAAATATAAGTTTGCGCTGACACCGTGCCTTTGTATAAACCCACGGCAGCGCTTGTCTTCCTGTCCCAATACGATTCGTGCGGGCCACGGCCATACCAACTCATGTACTGAAATTGTTGAGGCATAGTAAGCGACAGGCCGATACGCGGAATGTTGGGAAGTACTTTTGTGCCGGACGTAAATTGATAGTCAACTTTGATGGACGCATCGGGATACACCGTATATGTTATTTTTAAATTAGATTCAATAGAGGGCAATGCGTAAGAAGATTCAACGGCTACTTCATTTTTTGATTGTTTGATTACTTGACACGTCAACAGTTTGGTGTTAACTCCTGCCTCTTTCCATACTGACGCCCACTCCTGCATTTTATTGCCCAGGTCATTGTCAGTCAGTGCACGCCAAAAATTAGGTTGCAAGCCGGTGCGCAACAGTTTATTGCCACGGGCAGTGAAGTCGGACAGTTCACCATTTTTTTTATTGATGGAAACCGAGAAGTCTTTTCCGGTCATTACAAAATGATCTTCTGTTTTAGTCAATACCAGTGTGCCTCCGGTCAGTTGTGCTGCATATAATCCTTTCTTGATGTCAAACTGATCCCAAGCCACTTCAAACCCGACCGGTAAAAAAGGAATGGTGCGATTTGTTTTTGCACTGAAGGTGATCAGATATTCGCGCTGGTCGTCTGCGGCTATTACCGGCATGTTAATATTTATTATTGATTTGCTTTGAGGCACTACATCAACAGAACCCAAACTTCCTTTGGCAAACGGATAACCATCAGCCGTAATGACCCAGTCCACATTCAAATAAGCAGATGAGATAAAAAAATTTTTGTTCTCCATTTCAAACTTTCCGCGTGTTACATCAACTGAACGAAATTTTATGGGCTGATATACTTTTTTTACTTCATAGTAATGAGGAATAATCTCGCGCACACCATTTACAATTCCTTTATTGACAAATGCACCATCCGTGGGGAGATCGGGATGATAGTCGTTTCCATACGCCATGTACTTCACACCTTTTTCGTTAGTGTACTGCAAACCCTGATCGGCCCACTCCCATATAAAACCGCCTTGCAGCACCGGATATTTTTCAATCGTATCCCAATAATCTTGCAGGTTGCCGCCCGAGTTGCCCATCATGTGGGCATACTCACACATAATCAGCGGGCGCGGAGGATTTGTTTTTGCATATTCAATCAGGCGCGGGATGCGCGCATACATGGGCGAAAAAATATCGGTATAAGATTTTAATTTGGCAGGCTCGTAAGTAACAGGCCGGGTGTTATCGTGGCGGTGAAGCCAATGATACGTGCTGTCGAACACGGGGCCATCGCCCGACTCGTTGCCCAGCGACCAGATAATAATAGAGGGATGATTTTTGTCGCGCTCAAACATATTGCGCGTACGATCCAAGTGAGCCGGAAGCCAGCTCATCTCCTTCCCAAGTTTTGTTGCGTCATCGGAAGCCAGCGGCTGGCTTTCAATGTTGGCTTCATCAATCACATAAAAACCATAGCGATCCATCAGGTCATACCACAACGGATTGTTGGGGTAATGACTGCCGCGCACGGCATTGATGTTGGCTTGTTTCATCAACTCAATATCGCGCAGCATAATTTCTTTTGTCATCACATGGCCATTCAGTGCGTGGGCTTCATGGCGGTTTGTACCCTTTATTTTGATGGCCTTTCCGTTTACCATCAGTTGTGCTTTTTTGATTTCCACTGTTCTGAAACCAACCTTCCGTCTGATTACCTCTAAGGCATTTCCTTTTTCATCTTTCAGTGAGATGAGCAAAGTATAAAGGTTGGGTGTTTCGGCTGTCCATTGGCGCGGATGGAGAACAACGGTATTTGTTTTAACAACCAATGGTTTGTCAGCCGAAATTGTTAGGGTGCGATCATCGCTCCATACCGGCTCAAAATTTTTAGCATCATCCAGCAGTGAAATTTCAGTTTTATATTTTCCTGCTTTCGCAGAATAATTTTTTATCTGCATGGTTAGATCCAGTATTCCATTTTGATAGGCTGTATCTAATCCGGCTTTCGCAAAATAATCATAGACGTGTACCTCAGGTGTAGAAAACAAATACACTTCGCGCTCGATACCCGATAGCTTGAGCATGTCTTGTGCTTCCAAGTAGCTGCCATCGCTCCACCGGAATACCTGCAGGGCTACCGAGTTAACACCTTTCTTTACATAGCGGCTGATGTTAAACTCAGCGGGAGTTTTAGAGTCTTCCGAATAGCCCACTTGTATTCCATTCACCCACACATAAACGGCTGAGTTGACTGCCCCTAAATGCAAAAATATTTCACGGTTGTTCCAGGCTTCATCAAAAACAAAATTTCGTCTGTACGAACCTACCGGATTATAATCTTGAGGTGCATCAGGCCATTGGGTATTGAATGGATATTTTTCGTCTAAGTAGATGGGATGATCGTAGCCTTCCACTTCCCAGTTGGCGGGTACTTTGATGTCGCTCCATTGGCTGACATCATGTCCGTCTTTAAAAAAGTCTGTGGGGCGGTCAGCAGGTTTGATGGCGAATTTGAATTTCCAAAGTCCGTTTAACGACTGATACCAACGCGATTGTTCTTTATTATCAGCCATGGCTTCGTCCCGGTTGGCGTACGGAAATAACGTGGCGTGCGCTTCTTCCTTATGGATACGAAAAACGGTGTGGTCTTGCCACGGATCGCGTTGTGCAAAACAAAGCAACGGCAAAAAAAGAAAGATAAAATTTAGTTTTTTGAAGAAGTGGAATGAGTGCTTCATCTTTTCAAATTTAAAATTCTACAACTGGTGATTCTGAAAACTCAGGTTTGTACTCAGCCAGCGGGTTATCGTTTGGCATTTTTGTCAACTCACTTTCATGACATCTTCCTTCAAAACTTTCCGGATGCTCTCTAATAAAAAATCAGAATCAGTTGCAGAAAAAATAATGGGAGGTTTAATCTTCAGCACATTATCATACGGGCCATCGGTGCTCATCAGAATACCTTTGTCGCGCATACGGTTGGCAAAATAATTGGCTTGTGCCGTAGCCGGTTCTTTGCTCGCTCTGTCTTTCACCAACTCGAAGCCTATAAACAAGCCGGGGCCGCGCACATCGCCTATGATTTCAAATTCGTTCATCAAAGACCGGAGGCCACTTTTCAAATAATCGCCAACCCGTTTTGCGTTTTGTTGTAGCCCCTCTTCTTTCACCACACGCAATACCTCTAAGCCGATAGCACACGACACGGGGTTGCCGCCAAACGTATTAAAATACTCCATACCATTTTTAAAAGCATCAGCCAATTTTTGTGTAGTAACGACTACACCGAGCGGATGCCCGTTGCCAATGGGCTTGCCGATGGTAACAATATCGGGAACAACCTGATGTTGCTGAAAAGTCCAGAAATAATCGCCCGCACGGCCACACCCGGTCTGCACTTCATCGGCTACACATACACCGCCAGCCGAGCGTGTCAGCGCATACGCTTCGCTTAGAAAATTTTGTGGCAGCTCCACCTGACCACCACAACTGATCACTGACTCGAAAATAAAAGCAGCAGGTCTTTTATTTTCTTTTTGCATCTGGTCAATCGTCTGTTTAACGTGTGCCGCATATTGACTGCCGGCATGTGGCACATCACGATAAATTCCGCGGTAAGTATCGGGTATCGGTATGACATGCACATGATCGGGTTTCCCTCTTCCTCCTTTGCCATCAAATTTATAGGAGCTGATATCTATGCAGCCGTTGGTGTTGCCGTGGTAGCCTACTTCAGACACGATCATATCTCTTTGGCCAGTGTATGTCTTTGCGATGCGCATGGCCAACTCATTTGCTTCGCTGCCGGAGTTCACCGCAAAAACAACATTCAACTCAGGCGGCATTGTGGCGAGCAATTCATCGGCAAATTTTACCAAGTTGTCGTGCAGGTAGCGTGTGTTCGTGTTGAGTACAGCCATTTGCCGTTGTCCCGCTGCCACTACACGAGGGTGCTCATGACCCACGTGCGCTACATTGTTTACCGTGTCTAAATATTTTCTTCCGGTATCATCTATGAGATACTGCCCTGCCCCGCGTACCATCTTAATCGGCTGGCGATACGAGATGCTCAGGTTTTTTCCGATGTGTTGCTGGCGGAAGGAAACAATATCATCTTTCGAAATATTTTTTTCTTCGGGAGAATATTTTCCTGTCAGCAGAAGCCAGGGATCAGGGCAAATGCTTTTCCACACTTCGGCATCCTGAGGCGTGCACACACCGGGAAAGTCGCCCCGGTTATCCAACATATCCAACATTACTTGAAAATGAAGGTGTGGTGTCCAGTTGCCGTTTTCATATCGCTGCCCGACCGCTCCGATCGCATCTCCGCCTTTTACTTTTCTTCCGACTATAAGATTTTTTAAACACTCGTTGTTGAGATGACCATAGAGCGTGTAAAATGTAAGGCTGTCTGAAGCCTTGTGTTCAAGAATAATTGTAGGGCCATAGTCGCGGTCGTTTTTATTATTAGCAAAGCTGTGCACCACACCATCGAATGCGGCATGAACCGGAGTGCCGGCTTTGGCAAAAAAATCCAAGCCCAAATGGATCGTTCGCCACGAAGAGCCATCGTTGGTTGGCGCCTCGTAGGCATCTGTGGCATAGATGGCGCGGGCTTCGTTGTATTTTCCAAGGAATAAATCTGCTCGACTTTCCGAAATAACAGAAGAAATCCTTTTATCTAACCTGTCGGCATCCAGCACTTCTTGCGTGTTGCCCAAATCTAAACTGCCTACACTTAAATCGAGCCATGCGATAGAACCCGATTGAGAAACCGGAGATATAACATTTTTATAATTTGATTCTGCCCATGTTTTGAAAGTTGAATGTTGTGGATGAGGCGGAAGCCCACATTCATTTCTGAACAGACACCACGCCAGAGCCGGAGAAATTGATTTTAGTTTTTTTAACAGATCCCAAGCAGGACGGTCACTGATTTGCAAGTATTCATTGCCGGGGTTTTCCTGCCGGTTTAATTCGGAGCAGGTAACACTGATGAGCAGGCGTGCACCTGTCAAAGCAAACAGTACCTGTAATTCAGTTTCAGTCAGCGTAAATTTTTTATTGAACCCGCGCACTATATGGCACGCTGCCTCCAATGGGTTCGGTTTGTCCATCATGGCATAGGCCAAGGCGATAGCCAGTTCGTTAACAGTATGTGTGTACACCACGTCACCAAAGTCAATTACACCGGGTACCTGGGGGTTATTGACATCGTTACTCACCAGCACATTATAGTCGTTGGCATCGTTATAGTTTACGCTCATGCGCAACTGCGAAAAAGCAGGTAACGCCACACGTCCAAACATTTCATAAAAATATACGGCTACGTCTCTCCGTTCATCATTAAATGCGGTAAGGTGTTGTTTTGTCCATGCAGCCTGCGATGGATCCCATTTCATGGTGCGGTGGGCAGCCGGATGATCAAAATTTTTTAACGACAAACAAAGTTTGCCGCACATCTCGCCCAACTGTTCTAACAGCGAGGGTGAGTGTGGCGATACCTTGGCAAATGGCCGGCCGTCAATCCAGGTAAGCAGGCGAACGAAGCGCAAGCCCAGTCCATCAATATCTATATGCAGGATTTCTTCCCCGGATAAAGACGTACACACTTTTGAGGCATTTAAACCGGAGGAGGCAGAAGAAAGATGTTTGATCACCGCATTTTGCAACTGCAGGTTTGTCAAGACCTCTTTTTCGTTGGCAATTTTGAGGATGAATTTTTTGTTGTCATTTGACACTACATAAAAATTCAGATCCAATTCGCCCGGAAGTATTTTTACTTCACCGGAAATGCCAAAATAATGGGTAGCTATTTTTTGGGCTTGTTTGATCAAAGTAGTTTCCATTATTCAATAATAATCAGATTATCTCGAAAAAAAGATCACTCCGGAAAAAATCGAGGGTAACGAAGCATCCAATCTTTATAAAATCTTTATACGTGTTGCTCTCTTTTTTACAACAAGTTTATAATGAGTGATCTACATTTGAGATATGAAATTGAAGGGGCTCATTCTGCAGGATCAGTCAAAAACTAAACAATACTTGGTAGTTTTGGCAGTAGTTGGTGTTGCCGTTGCAGGCGGGCTTATCGTTCGCGAAAGTGTAGGTTACCGTGTCATCGCTTTTGCGTTGCTGCTCTGCGTTTCGTTACTATCTCTTTTTCTGGATATTCTGCCGGTCATCCTTTCAGCTTTTTTAAGTGCATTGCTGTGGGACTTTCTGTTTATCCCTCCTCAATTTACATTCGCAATAAAAAACACAGAAGACCAGCTTCTATTTGCCACTTATTTTATCGTGGCACTGGTACATGGCGTACTCTCGGCTAAAATACGTTATGCACAAAAAGAAATCAGCCAGCGCGAAGAGAAAGCCAATTCAGTAAAATATTATAATACTTTGCTCAACTCGCTCTCGCATGAACTGCGAACGCCCATCACCACCATCATTGGTGCCTGCGATAACCTGTCGGCCGCAAACGAGAAACTATCGCAACAAAACAAACAGGTGTTAATTGAGCAAATTTCAAATGCTGCACTCCGGCTGAACCATCAGGTAGAAAATCTTTTAAATATGTCGCGGCTGGAGTCGGGGGTTTTTAAAATCAAAAAAGATTGGGTTGATGTATCCGAGCTCGTTTACAATGTTATCAACCGGCTGGGCGATTCCCTGAAAGGGTTTCCAATAACTGTTTCCGTTCCCGATAATTTTCCGCTCTTTAAATTAGATTATGGTTTGATGGAGCAGATCCTTGCTAACTTATTAGGTAACGTCATCCAACACACCCCGTCAGGCACTTCAATAGAAATCAAGGCTACTTGTGTCAACGAAAAACTCGTACTGGTAGTGGCCGACCGGGGCCATGGTTTTCCGAAAGATGAAGTTGAAAAAGTTTTTGAAAAATTTTATCGCCTGAAAGGTGCAAAAACCGGAGGAACCGGACTGGGTCTATCTATTGTAAAAGGATTTGTGGAAGCACAAGGAGGAAGAATTACGCTGTGCAATCTTTCTTCGGGAGGAGCTGAGTTTACCATGACTTTTGAAGTAGAAGTTTCTTATTTAACACGTTTGAAAAATGAGTAGCCCGTCTATTTTGGTGATTGACGATGAAGCCCCCATCAGAAAGATGTTGGAGATCACGCTGCAATCGAACGGCTACCGAGTGGCAATGGCCGAAAATGCTAAAGAAGGGATGCTTACTGCCGCCAGCCACCCGCCTGACATTATATTATTAGACCTGGGCTTGCCCGATAAAAGTGGGCACGAAGTATTAAAGCTCCTTCGCGAGTGGTATTCCAATCCCATCATCATCCTTTCCATTCTGAATAGTGAAGAAGATATTGTAGCGGCACTTGATAACGGAGCGAATGATTACTTAGTCAAGCCCTTTCGCACGGGCGAGTTGCTGGCGCGCATCCGTTCGGTGCTGCGCCAATCTGCACTGGACGAAAATTCGCCTGTTGTTGAGTTCGGTGATTTGTTCATTGACTTCGGTGCGCGCATCGTAAAAAAATATAACCGGATCATTAAACTCACTGCCACAGAATACTCGCTCCTTATACTGATGGCAAAAGCAGAAGGTAAGGTGCTCACCCACCATCATCTTTTAAATGAAGTGTGGGGGCCATCCTATAAAAATGAATCTCAGTACCTGCGGGTATTTGTTGCCCAATTGCGAAAGAAAATAGAAACCAACCCCAACAACCCGACCCATATTTTAACTGAGCCCGGTGTAGGTTATCGGTTTGTCAGTAAATAGAATTATGAACAAGACTAACCATCCTTCCTCTAAAGTAACAACTGTGTCTCTGCTGGTTGCTTTAGGTATTGTTTATGGCGATATCGGCACCAGCCCTTTGTATGCCTTGCGTGCCGTGATCGGCAGCAGGCCTGTATCTGAAGAACTAGTTTTAGGTGGTGTGTCTTGTATTTTTTGGACGCTCACTCTGCAAACGACTTTCAAATATATTGTGCTGACGCTCATGGCCGACAACGATGGAGAAGGTGGCGTATTTTCATTGTATGCTTTAGTGAGAAGGTACAGTAAAGCGCTGGTGATACCAACTATTTTAGGTGCTACCACCTTGCTGGCTGACGGCATCATTACACCTCCAATTTCTGTGGCTTCGGCCGTAGAAGGATTGGGGATGGTTCTTTCCGATATCCCTACGGTGCCCATTGTTGTCGTTATCCTGTCCATGCTTTTTTTCTTCCAACGGTTTGGCACTTACAAAATCGGCAGCGCCTTTGGCCCGGTCATGGCGTTGTGGTTTGTCATGTTGTTGGTAATCGGTTTCGTCAATATTATCCAGATGCCGGAAGTTATTAAGGCGCTCAACCCGGTGTATGCCTATCGGCTGCTGGCACATTACCCACATGGGTTTTGGCTTTTGGGTGCTGTTTTTCTTTCCACAACAGGAGCAGAGGCTTTGTATTCCGACTTGGGGCACTGCGGCAAAAAAAATATCCGCATCACCTGGTTTTTTGTAAAGGTCTGTTTGATCTCCTGTTATCTCGGACAGGCGGCTTGGATGTTATCGCGCCACCAGACTTCATTGGATAACATCAATCCGTTTTACGGAATGATGCCCGTCTGGTTTTTGATTCCCGGCATCGTCATTTCTACTGCGGCCACTATCATTGCATCGCAGGCACTCATCAGCGGATCTTTTACTTTAATTAACGAAGCCATGAGCCTCAACTTCTGGCCGAGGGTAACGGTGCGCCAGCCTACTGACCTGAAGGGGCAGATATACATTCCCAGCGTGAATACCATCTTATGGTTTGGGTGTGTGCTGATGATTTTATATTTCCAAACTTCCTCTAACATGGAGGCTGCCTATGGGTTTTCCATCACTATCGCTATGATGATGACAACACTGCTGCTGGCCTACTACTTGCTGTTGCGCAAAAAATGGAATAAGGTGTTGGTATTCGGTATTCTTTTGTTGTTCGTCTGTGTAGAAACTTCCTTCTTCATAACCAACGTGGCAAAAATAAAGGAGCGGTGGATGTTCCTGTTTTTTGAGCTGTTCATTTTTTTAGTGATGTACGTTTGGTATTATGCCCGCAAGATCAATAACCGGCTGGTGCACTTTGTTGAACTGGGAAAATACACTTCGCTGATCCAAGAACTGAGTGAAGACGACACCATTCCGAAGTTTGCCACCCACCTCATTTACCTGACCAAGGCTAACCACCGGGAACAGATAGAACAAAAAATTGTTAATTCTATTCTTTCAAAAAAACCTAAACGGGCAGACGTATATTGGTTTTTGCATCTGCACCGTACGGACGAACCCTATACGCTGAATTATGAAGTGAGTGAGTTGGTGGACGACAAGGTGATTAAAGTTACTATCAACATCGGATTTCGCATACAACCCCGGTCGGAGTTATTCTTCAAAAAAATTGTGCGCGAGCTGGTAGCCAACAAAGAATTAAACCTGCACATCAGACCCGATGGTTCCACCAAATACAATTCGGAGCCGGATTTTAAATTTGTGATCATCGAAAAATTCCTTTCAGTTGAAAATGAATTTACCGTACGCGAAGGGTTATTGCTGAACGGATATTTCTTGCTTAAAAAATTGAGTCAAAGCGATGAGAAAGCTTTTGGTCTCGACAAAAGCGATGTGGTAGAAGAGCAGATACCGTTGGTTTACAATATGATTGAGAATGTAAACATTACCCGCACTCCGGCTCTTCCTCATTCGCACAGTTCGCGGTAATCCGTTCGCCACATAGTTACCTCACCAAGCTAAACTCATTTTCAGCTTAAGGAATTCAACTGATCCATACGATGAAAAAAAAAGCACTCTTCATTCTGTCATTACTGTTTACATTTTACGCTCATGCACAGGTGGACTCTGCCAAGTCAAAGACTCCTTTTGAGGGGTTAGACCAGTCGTGGTACAATGGTGGCGACAGGCGCACGACAACGTCCGTGATGGAAACAAAGTACTTTACAGGCTCTGTTATGTTAGATGTAAACTACACCTATTCATTTGCCAACCCTATTGACAACACCGTAGTGGGTTCTACCTCGCTAGCGCGCGACAACGAAACACAACTGGCGCTGGGAGTAATAGGAGGTGAATTCAATTATAAAAATGCACGCGGAAAATTGTTTTTGCAGATGGGCACTAACTCTACGGTTATCCCCCGCGATGACTACAGCCAGTACCGGGGGCAGTACCAACTTGCTAACATCTATCGGTATGTTGCCGAAGCCTATGCCGGTTATCATTTTGATAAATGGCGCGGCATCAATGTGGATATGGGCATGTTTGTTTCCTACATCGGGCTCAACTCATACTATCAAGTAGAAAACTGGGAGTACCAGTCTTCCTACACTTCCAACAACACACCTTGGTTTTTCAACGGTATGAGAATTCAGATTTTTCCTACCAAGCACTTGAAGATTGAACCGTGGATCATCAACGGCTGGCAGAGCTACGCCAGGTACAACAATATGCCGGGTTTTGGAGGCAACATCACCTGGATACCTAACGACAACATTAAACTGCTTACCAACGATTATTATGGAACCGATACCGGTGGAAAGCCGGGACGTGTGCGTGTTCACTCCGACAACAGTTTGCTGGGACGGTACATCAACAAACCCTATTCAAAAGGAATATCGCAAGCTGCCTTTTCGCTTACGTTCGATATTGGCTTTGAAAAAGGAGACAGCGTTAATGGCTTCCATAGTTCAACTGACCCGGCTAAGGGTCCTGCCCAATATTTTGTAAGTGGGATGATTTACAACCGTGTGTGGTTTAACCACAATCGTTTTGCCTGGACTATCGGAGGCGGGTTTATCAACAACCCGGGACGTTACTTAGTGCTGTACCCCACAGGCGATGCCAGCCCGCTCCCCAACCCCAACAACCCCACCAAAACTGAAGGCACCCATCCATTTAATACAAACCCCGGCAGCCAGTTTAACGGGTTCGATTACTCTACCAATTTTGATTGGATGCCAAATCAGAGTATCACCTGGCGAATAGAATTTGTACACCGCCATGCCTCCGTGCCCTACTTTGCAGGGCACGGAGGTATTACATCTCCTACCGGCTACACAACAACTGCATTTGGCCCCGGCACTGCCTACCCTAACTGGGCGCCCGACCTTTCGCATTTTGAAGACCGGGTTATTTTCGCGATGCTTTTCAGATTATAAAACAACATAGCCTACAATAACTCGCTCTGATTATTTTCTAGGAAATAAACCATCGCGGTTAGCAGCTTGCCAGGCGAAGGAAGCCGTAATCATCGCATTGTGTTTCAGGTCGTCTTCAATGGCTTTGTCGTACACATCCATGCTGGTATGGTGGGTGCGGTTGCCATATTCAATCGGGTCTTGTATAAACTGAAAGCCCGGCAGGCCGATGGCATCAAATGATTGGTGGTCTGTGCCTCCTGTATTATCCAATGTGATGGTGGCTGCGCCCATTTTGTTAAACGGTTTAAACCACATGCGGAACACCGGGCCAGCCGCTTCATTCTCTTGCAGATAAATGCCTCTGTATTTTCCGGTGCCGTTATCCATGTTCAGATAAACAGAAAATTTGGCTGCAGCCGGTTTTAGTTCGATAGAGTCGTATGGGCGCATGCGGTCGTGGCGCTGGCCAAATGTTCTTTTTACATAGTTACGCGAGCCGATCAGGCCTTGTTCCTCGCCTCCCCACAGGCCTATGCGTATGGTTCTGCGCGGGCTTACACCCAGCGACTTCAGCAAGCGCATGGCTTCCATCATCACAGCCGAGCCGGCAGCATTATCGGTAGCGCCTGTGCCACTGTGCCAGGAATCTAAATGTGCACCGATCATCACTACTTCATCTTTTAAATCAGTTCCGGGAATTTCGGCAATGACGTTGAAGCCGTTGGCGGCAGGTGTAAATTCAGTTTCCAATGTCATTTCCATTTTAACCGGAATACCTTTTTGTACCAACCTTACCATACGATTATAGTGCTCATCGGAAACAACTACTTGCGGTAAAATTTTAGGTGCATTGGCCGATTGGGCGCGCACTCTTTTATCGAAGGGAACATCGGGCGGATAAGGAATGGTAGCTGCACTGACCATGATGGTGCCGTCTTCCAAACGCGAGCCCGGGCTGGCTTCCAATACGGCAACAACTCCTTCTTTTTCGCATAGTTGCCATTTGGCGTAGCTCAGTTTCATGGCTTGCAACATGGCTCCGCTGGGTCTTCTAAAAAAGAAACCATCATTGCCGCTGTTGTCGAGTGTGGCGTTGGCCATCTTTAAAAGGAGCGAATCGTTCAGGCGGGTAGCATCGGGTTTGAAGCCGGGCTTTACTGCCACCGGTGCACTGAGCAGCACAATCTTGCCTTTTAGTTTGCCTTTGTATTTTTCTAAATCTGCTTCTGTTTTCGCATCGAGGTAAACCACTTCGGTGGTAACGGTGCCTTTTATTCCGGGCGACCATGCTTTGGGATGAGAGATCACCTGCAAGGTTGTGGGTTCCTGCATTTGCAGATTAAATTTTTTCAGTTGCCAGCCTCTGCCAAACTCTTCGTCCCACTGGTCTATGCTGGCGTTTTGCAATCCCCACGAGGCAAGGGTTGATCGGGCATACTCCGCTGCCCTTTTATGTCCGGGTGAGTTGGTAAGGCGCGGGCCGTGTACATCGGTGAGCATGCTGAGTATCTCCATTACTTTGGAGTTGCTCATCTCTTCTTTCTTGATTTTAGAGAAAGTGGCCGTATCAACTTTCTCGGTATGTTGCGCTAGCACAACCGAAGCAGTCAATGCAATCAATGAAATCGTTAACAGGTTTTGTTTCATAATGCGAAGGTTATTCTCAAAAGTAAAACTGCCTGCTAATTTATCCGATACCGTTTGTGTAATGGATTAGCCTTTCGTGCTGCTTTAATGTTTGCGGATTACGTGCTTCAGGCTAAGTCTATCTGGAAAAGGCGTAAAAGCTTTGATTTTTCTTTCTTTTGCTTTTTGTATTTTTACTGTACAAAATTTAAAAGCAATGAACTTAACAACAAACGAATATAAAAACGAAATCTTTAACGAGATTGAAGATTTGTCAAGAAAAGAGCTTGAACGAGTTTTGCAGCTTATTAAACTTGAAAAATGGCGCAATGTAAAATTGGCAAACCCCGAAAAAGGTTTTAGAATGCCGAGTGCGAAAGCACTTGAAAAGATAAAGCACAAGTTAAGAAAAGAAAATGCGGGTAAATAAGTTTGTGCTGGACTGTAATATTTTGATACGATATTTTGCAGTCAACCACCTTAATTTTTTACTTGATATACTTGAATATTTTCCGGACACAAAGTTTTACTATTGCAAAGAACTGTTAGATGAATTTTCGCGTGTGGCTAAATACCCACGATTGACAAAGGCAAACATTGATGTAAAAAAATCTGTTGAGTTCATAAAAGAATTTTTCACAGAACACAAACTAAACAAGCCAATAAAAAAACGAATACTTGCCGACCCCGGTGACGATTTTGTGTTTGCATTAGCCTTAGAAACAAATAGCGGCTACTTAGTAAGCGAGGACGATGAAGCCTTTCATAACAACAAAACCACGCTTTACAAAAAATATCCCCACTTAAAATTCCTGTACAAAAAAGAGTTTAAAAAACTGTTTACCGATAAACTAAAAAGGTTACACCATTAAAGAAAGTACAAGAGCACTTAAACAAAAAAATTCGTTCTCTGCAATCGGCAGAATTTTGACGTACACAGATTAACGGTAAATAGTTTTGTAAAAGCAGGAAATCCACAGTAGTAAATAAGAACAACGAATAGACGAGTTAGTTTACCAGCTTTACAACTTAATGTATATCAAGATTTCAAAGAACGCTTTGAATACTTTTAATGGACACTAATGGTTTTATTTATTTTATCGCATTTGCTTTTCTATCCTGCGGTCGGGGATTAACCAAATGATAGCAACAACCACATAACAAGCCAGGCTGATGGCTGGTAACCAAAATGAAAAAACTAATCCTATCAGGTAAATCACGACCGAAGCATATTCTTTGATTTTGCTTTTTAAAGCTATCCCCACGGTAGATTCTTTTCCTTCATGCCTGATGGCCGCTTTCTCTAATATAGTAAAGGCTGTGGCACACAATAATAAATTAAGACCATACAGGGCTACGGGGTTTTTATCGAAGTGGTTTTCTCCCATCCAGGCGGTGGTAAATGGAATCAGCGAAAGGGCAAAGAGAAGAACCAGATTGGCCCACATTACTTTGCCGTTTACTTTTTCGATGGCGTGAAACAAGTGATGGTGATTGTTCCAATAAATGCCTACATAAATAAAACTTAAAATGTACGACACTACTTTTGGAATCAGCGGTTTGAGGGTGGCAAAGTCAGAGCCTTCGGGAACGCGAAACTCCAACACCATGATTGTAATTACAATGGCCAGCACACCATCGCTAAATGCTTCCAGTCTTCCTGTTTTCATTCGATAGTTTTTTTGTTTGGGCAGATGGCATGATCTCTATTGCTTTTTTATTTCAACAGTTTATGCACATCTTCATCGGGTTCGAGGTTATCCATCTGCACCATAATTTGCGGGTAGCGCTGCATCACATAATGGGATGGCGGCTGTACGTGTATTTTTCTGGGACTGGGCAGGCAAGCAGCTATCATAGCGGCTTCTGCCCGCGAGAGCTTCTTGGCAGGTTTATGAAAATATTTCTGGGAGGCGGCTTCTATTCCGAAAATACCTTTTCCCATTTCACTCACGTTCAGGTACATTTCAAGTATGCGCCTTTTGCTCCACGTCAGTTCGATCATAAAAGTGAAGTAAACTTCCAATCCTTTTCTGAGCCAACTTCGTCCTTGCCAGAGAAAAACATTTTTGGCTACCTGCTGGCTGATGGTGGAAGCGCCACGCATCTGCTTCCTCATTTTATTTTTTTCTTTCAGCGCCAACTTAATGCTGGCCACATCAAATCCATTGTGGTCGGGAAACAGTTGGTCTTCTGAGGCCATCACAGCCAGGCGTATGGAAGGCGACATGTCTTCCAGCGAAACATAATCACGCGACAGTCCATATCCGTGCACCCAACTCGAAAGCTGGGTAGCGGTAATGGGCGGGTCAATCCATCTCAGCAAAAAAATGTAAACCAACTGAGCCACTAATAAAATGAGGGCTATCTTCCAAAGTTTTTTAAGCCAGCCATAAAACTTTGTACGCATGGGTATGGGGCAACAACGAATAAGTGTTAGTTCGTATCCAGAATTTTAAACAGTTCGTCTAAGTTGGGCGTAATGATAATTTCAGTCCTTCTGTTCTTTTGTTTGTTCTGCGCGTTGTCGTTGGGGGCTACGGGCGAAAACTCTCCGTGGCCGGCCGATGTAATCTGGTTGGGTGTCATTCCCGCTTTAATCAATATTTTGGTGATGGCCGTAGCGCGCAGCACGCTTAAATCCCAGTTGTCTTCCATGTATTTGCTCTTCACCGAAATCGGCACGTTGTCGGTGTGGCCTTCAATCATCATGTGTATGTCTTTCTGGTCTTTGATAGCCTTGGCCAATTGCTGCAGGGCGCCCACTCCTTTTTTATCAACTTCAATACTTCCCGAGCCAAACAACAGTTGCTCTGCCAGCGACACATACACTTTGCCGTTTTTCACTTTCACGGTTAAATCATTTTCTTTGAAGTTGAGCAGCGCATTGCTGATTTTATTTTTCAAATCCTGTACGGCTTTATCTTTTTTAGCCAGCACTTGTTCCAGTTCTTTTACTTTCTTTTCGCGCTCGGCCAGGCTTCTGCTCAGCGAGTCGTTCTGCAGTCGGGTCTTTTCTAGGTTATCCTGAATGGCCAGCAACTGATCGCGCTGCTGCGCTAAATCCTGATTGAGTTTTCCGCTTTTGGTAAGCGAGAGTTTATAATTGTTGTTCAGCTTTTCGTAGTCTTTGTTCAAGTCAGACAGTTTTTTATTATTAGCCCGTAAGTTTTCGGATAACGAGTCGTTATCTTTTTTAATCTTTTTTAATTCATCATTCAACTGGCTGATGGATGCGTTGGCTTGATCTAATTTTTTAGTTTTATCGGCCAACTCGCCTTCGGCTTTTACTTTTTGAGCCAGCATGTCGTCAAATTTTTTCTTGGAGACAATACAAGAGCTGAGCAGCAACGAAAGAAAAATAAACGAAGGGAATGAAAGTTTCATGGGTAAAAAATTTTTACAGGCAAATATCTTAAAATTAAATGCTACTTTACAGAAGAAACAAAATTATTGAGCCATGGAAGGTATGTTAAAACCAAATTCATTTAAAGACAAAACGATTATCATCACAGGTGGTGGCACAGGTCTGGGAAAGTCTATGGG
This sequence comes from Bacteroidota bacterium, assembly GCA_018267215.1. Lineage (GTDB taxonomy): Bacteria > Bacteroidota > Bacteroidia > Cytophagales > Cyclobacteriaceae > ELB16-189. The sequence continues at coordinate 70,881 of JAFDYX010000024.1, read as the reverse complement.
GAAGTACCTGCTGGAGTTGGGCGCCAATCTGGTTATCACCAGCCGCAAAAAAGAAGTGCTGGATAAAACCGCTTCTGAACTTATGCAGCAAACCGGAGGAAAGGTGTTGGCCGTAGCGTGCGATGTGCGCAAGTACGAAGAAATTGAAAACGTCATCAAAGAAACAGAAAACCGTTTTGGCAAAGTGGATGGCGTGCTCAACAATGCAGCCGGAAATTTTATCAGCCCCACCGAAAGGTTATCGCACCGCGCTTTCGATATTGTGGTGGACATTGTGCTGAAGGGCGCCTACTATACCACACTGGCAGCCGGAAAAAATTGGATACAGAAAAAACAACCCGGGGTGTTTCTCAATATTGTTACCACCTACGCCTGGACCGGCTCTGGGTATGTAGTGCCATCGGCTTGCGGCAAAGCAGGTGTGCTGGCACTCACCCGCTCGCTGGCAGTAGAGTGGGCAAAATATAACATCCGCAGCAATGCCATTGCCCCGGGGCCGTTTCCTACCGAAGGTGCCTGGAGCCGTTTGCTGCCGGGCGAGTTGGTAAAAAAATTTGATCCGGCACAACGCATCCCGCTCAAGCGTGTGGGCGACCATCAAGAGCTGGCCAACCTGGCCGCTTATTTACTTTCCGATTATTCTGCTTACGTGAATGGCGAGGTCGTTACCATTGACGGGGGCGAATGGCTGCGCAACGGAGGCGAGTTCAGCCACTTAGAAATGGTGCCCAATGAGATGTGGGATGTACTGGAAAAAATGAGAGGGAAGTAGCTACCCGATGGCTCCCGTTTTAGTTTTGATCTTTGCTTTCATTTTTATTTCGGGAGATAATTTCGGCCAAACCAACTGTCGGCTGCGCAAAGATGAAGACAGCATCCGGGTTTATACCTGCTATTCCGACACTTCAAAATTCAAATTGATCAAAGCAGAATTTCAAGTCAATACTACGTTTGATCAGTTAGAGAAATTTTTGCTCAACTTTAGCAACTACACTACTTGGCAATACAATACGGTAGAGTCGAGGGTTATCAAAAAGATTTCAGATACAGAGTATATCTACTACGCAAAAATCAAAGCTCCGTGGCCGGTTTCCGACCGCGATATGGTTGTGCGCTTTAAAATAGTGCATGATGAATCCACCATGCACGTTACGGCTAACACTGATACGGGCGTGCCCCCCAAAAAAAATATTGTCCGTGTTCCCTCGTCCCATTCCGAATGGGTGATAACAAAAATTGCTCCCCGCAAACTGAAGGTAAACTACAAAATCCAGATAGACCCGGGTGGGGCAGTGCCAGCTTGGTTAGTCAATTGGGTAAGCGCTTACGCACCGTATCAATCATTTAAAGATTTGAAAAAACAAATCGCAGATCATTAAAGCACCTGCTTCTCGATGAGCAGCATTAAGATATGGATGACCTTGATGTGTACTTCCTGTATGCGGTCGGCAAAGCCATGGTGCAGCACACGGATTTCGATGTCGGCCAGCGGTGCTAACTTGCCGCCATCTTTACCCGATAGGATAATGACTTTCATTCCTTTCTCACGTGCAGTTTCGGCTGCGCGGATAATATTTTTTGAGTTGCCACTGGTGCTCAGCCCAAACAACACATCGCCTTTGTTGCCCAATGCTTCGAGGTAGCGCGAAAAAATAAATTCGTAACCATAATCGTTGCTTACACACGATATGTGGCTGGGGTCAGATATACAGATGGCCGGAATGGCCTTTCGGTTTTCGCGGTAACGGCCGGTAAGTTCTTCGGCAAAATGCATGGCATCGCAATGCGAGCCACCGTTGCCGCACGAAATAATTTTTCCGCCCTGTTTGATGGAGTCGGCAATGGCTTTGGCGGCCTCTTCTATTAAGTGCAGGTTGTGCTCACTGGCTACGAACTTGTTAAGCACTTGCGAAGCTTGTGCGAATTCGTCACTGATAATTTGTTTAAAATCCATACACTATAAACTTGATTCCTTTTTTGAAGCAGCCCGGGTCCAAAAAATATCAATGGCTAAAAAAACCACTCCCATCAGTGCGCCAAATTTAAAATAGGAGATATAGTTGAAGACTGAGAACAAAAAATCAAGATCATCTTTTTTGGATTCCGTGTAAAGCGTAAACAAAAAAATACCTATCTGATAGATTGCAAAAACTGCATACAAGATAATCCTCTTAGTGCTCATGGATAACAAAATTAGTGTGCAAACTTAGGTCATTTGAAGGTACACAAAAATACTATTCGGGGCAAAATCTTGCATCCATTCGGCCATCATTTAAGATGTTTTCTGTATCTCTACCAGCTTTTTATACAGTCCGTTTCGATTATTTAGGTCTTCATGTGTGCCCCGTTCGGCTATCTCACCCTGTTGCACCACAATGATTTCATCGGCATGCTGTATGGTACTCAGCCGGTGGGCGATGACTAAGGAAGTGCGGTTTTTCATCAGGTTATAGAGCGCTTCCTGTACCAGTTTTTCCGACTCAGAATCCAATGCCGAGGTAGCTTCGTCTAAAATCAGGATAGGCGGATTTTTTAATACTGCCCGGGCAATGCTCAGGCGCTGGCGCTGCCCACCGGATAGCTTTGAGCCGCGCTCGCCAATCAGGGTTTGGTAGCCATTTTCTGTCTGCATGATAAAGTCGTGTGCGTTGGCAATTTTGGCAGCCTGCACCACTGTTTCTTCGCTGATGCTGGGGTTGCCAAAAGCGATGTTGTTAAAAATGGTATCGTTAAACAAAATAGATTCTTGTGTTACTACGCCCATTTGCCTACGCAGCGATTCGATGTCGTAGTCTTTCAGCGACTTTCCATCTAACAGCACCTCGCCTTGGGTGGGGTCGTAAAAGCGAGGTACTAAATCGGCCAGCGTTGATTTCCCTCCGCCCGATGGCCCCACTAAAGCTACTGTTTTTCCTTTCTTGATAGTGAGGTTTATGTTCTTCAGCACCAAGTCTGTGTCGTAAGCAAAAGAAACATTTTTAAACTCGATCTCATTTACAAAAGTTTTTAATACAGTGGCATCGGGTTTATTTTGAATGGCCGGCTGGCTGTCAATCATTTCAAAAATGCGTTTGGCCGATGCAGTTCCTTTTTGTAAGGCCGTAATGCCGTTAGAAAAATTTTTTGCCGGCTGAATGATCTGGGCAAACACGGCAATGAAACCTAAGAACACGGCCGCATCCAACGTGGAATTTTCGCTCAGCACCATATTGCCGCCAAAAAAAATAATACCGGCAATAATCAGTACACCCAAAATTTCAGAAACAGGTGAGGCCAACTCGTTTTTGTATGACATGGATTTGTTCACCTTCCGGTAAAAGCTGCTTTCTTTTTCTATTTTATCAATCAGAAAATTTCTGGCGTTGAAGGCTTTCACTACGCGCATGCCGCTAAAAGTCTCATCTAAGATGTTCACAATCCGCCCTAACGACTCTTGGCTGGCAACAGCTTGCTTTTTTAGTCGCTTGATAATTTCTGCCAACACACCGCCTGTAAGCGGCAGCACCAGCAAAGTAAATAAAGTCAGCTTGGGTGAAATGGAAAACAATACAAAAAAATAAACCACGATGGTAACCGGCTCTTTCAGCACGGCCTTCAGGCTGTTCATCACGGCATTCTCTACTTCCATCACATCGTTGGTAAAGCGCGAAATCAAATCGCCCTTGCGTTCGTTATTAAAATAGCCGATGTGCAGCAGCGATACTTTTTTAAAAATTTCCATGCGGATATTCTTCACTAAATCAACACGGATTTTAGTGGCCATGATGCGCTCGAGGTATCGGAATAAATTGGCGAGTACAACTGTCAATACAATCAGTGCGATGACAAACAACAGCGAGTTGAGGCGGCCGTAGTTTTGAATGATGGTGAGGTAGTAGTGATTAAAAACTGTAACCAGATAATCTGTAGAGAAACTAAAACCGGGAATGGGCGGAATAGTTGCCTCCTTCTTCCCTTGGTCGAATAGCGATTTCAACATGGGGATCACTAGTACAATATTGAAAGCCCCAAACACAATCCCTAAAATAGAATAGAGAAAAAAGAAAGCCAGCCTGCGGCCGATGTTGTTGGCGAACGATAAAATGCGGAGAAAAATCTTCATTTCGTAAATTGAGAAAGGTATTGCTCGGCTGTTAAAGCAATGGTGGAAAAATTTTTGAGCAGCTGCTTGTCGTAAGTAACTAACGGCACATTGAGTTGATCAGCCAACGCAACATACTCGCAGTCGTAAGCCGTACATTTTGATGAAGCCGCCAACGACAGGATTGAAGAAGCACTCACTGATTGCTCATTTCGTATCATCAGTTTTTCTGTTTCATCCCAAATGGTCATGGCATCTGTCAATGTTAATTTGTTAAAATGGATTTGGCTTGCTAAGACATTTCTAAATTCAGACCTCCATAAGGCAGGAGCCGCCCAATCACCGTCAAAATAAAGCAATTCTTTTACCGCTTGTATGTGGGGCGATATAAACCAATGATAGGCCAGTGTATTTGTATCTACCACAATCACGGGCGGCCTTCGTTTTTTATGGCGATCAATTCGTCATCGGTAAGGGGTATTTTTATCTTATTTCTAATTTTTTCTGCCGATTTTAAAAATTCGTTAACGTCAAATCCACCCTCGTTCAGTTCACGCGTTAAAACATTCACAATTTCACCATTGATGCTACGATGATTGTTTTTAGCACGTACTTTCAACTTTTTATACAGGGAGTCGGGCAGGTTTTTTATAGTAACAGAGGCCATGATCTTCAATTTGGTTGCAAAATACTACCATTTTGGTTGCCCTTCAAAAAAAATGAACAGCTATGCCTTGCCAGAAACTTTCATTTCCCTATTTTTGCAGTCCTTTTAAAGAAAATTATGAAAAAGAACATCCACCCCAACTATCAGGAAGTGGTTTTTTGGGATACTACCAGCGATTTTAAATTTTTGAGCCGTTCTACCAACGTGCCTAAAGAAAAGATCAAATGGACAGATGGTAAAGAGTACCCTGTTATCAAAGTGGAGGTTAGCTCTGCCTCGCACCCTTATTTCACCGGCAAAAAAATGTTGGTGGATACGGCTGGTCGTGTGGAGAAATTCCAGAAGAAATACGGCAAAAAATAATATTGTTCTTAGCGTTTTTTAGCAAAAAGAATCCCGCAGTGCGGGATTCTTTTTTTGTTTTAATTTTAACCGCAATTCGCCCATGAGTAAATCCAAAAAGCAGCATGAATCTGATTTTGTTTGATGACCCCACCATTCGCACCCATCTGCTGCCACTTGCCTTTACCCGGCCGGTGGCGGGTATGCGCGTGGGCATTTTAACGATTGCCGAAAAATGGGAAACACGATTGAAGACAAAAGCCACTTACGCTACGGAGGACTATCTTTCAAAAAAATTCTCTATTAAAACTTCTTCTGCAAACCTTTGGGTAAACGGTGCACTCTGTCCGGATGAAAACTTAATAGCCGCTATTGCTCAATTAAAAACAGGAGATGCTCTCCTGAAAAATTCAAAGATACTGGCAGCCCATACTGAAGAAGATAAGCTGCCCGAGATCGCCAAAGGAAAAAGAATTGAATACCCCAATGAAATAACGATCATTGACAGACTGTGGAAAATTTTTCAGCAAAACGGGAATCAAATCCGGTCAGATTTTAAATTGATCACAGCCAACCGGCAAACCAATCCGATTCAAGATCCACACACCCGAACCTACAAACCTGAAAATATATTTATTGAGGAAGGCGTAACGCTTCATGCTGCCCTACTGAACGCTGAAAATGGACCTATCTATTTAGGCAAAAATTCGCAGGTGCAGGAAGGTGCCATTGTGCGCGGGCCATTTTCGCTGGGCGAAGGGGCCATCATCAATATGGGCGGAAAAATGCGTGCCGACACCACCGTTGGCCCGTTCTGTAAGATCGGTGGCGAAGTAAGCAACTCCGTCTTGTTTGGCAACTCCAACAAAGCACATGATGGATTTTTAGGGAACTCTGTTTTAGGCGAGTGGTGCAACTTGGGCGCTGACACCAACACATCCAATTTGAAAAACACTTATCAAAACGTAAAAGTGTGGAGCTACACCAAAAATGAATTAGAAGACATCGGCAGTTCTAACTGTGGATTGCTTATGGGCGACCACAGTAAGAGCGGCATCGGCACATTGTTTAACACCGGCACGGTGGTAGGCATAAGCTGCAATATCTTCGGATCGGGGTTCATGCCTAAACATGTGCCTTCTTTTAGCTGGGGCGGAACCAATGATTTTAAAAAATATGAACTACCAAAAGCATTGGACACGGCCGAACGTGTGATGGGAAGAAGAAACCTTCTCCTTTCTGAAACTGACCGTGAGATTTTAACCCACATTGCCAAACAAGCCCGATGACATTTGCCTCCATCCCCGGCTTAGGCGAAGTGAAACGCCAACTCATTGACTCGGTGCAATCCAATCACTTGGCTCATGCCTTGTTATTTGCCGGAAAGAATGGCTCATTGTCGTTGCCGATGGCGCTTGCTTTCGCTCAGTATCTGCATTGCCAAAATAAAAATGGCACGGATGCCTGTGGCACTTGTGCGGCTTGCAGTAAAAGCTCAAAATATATTCACCCCGACACGCACTTTGTCTTTCCGCAGAACAATGTTAAAAATGATAAAGACGAAGATCGTTTCCGTTCGGAGATACTGAAACAATGGCGCAGCTTTTTGCTGGAACAACCTTTTGGCAATCTGGGCGATTGGGTAAGTTTTTATGGAGGCGAAGACAAACAGGCATTGATTGCGCGCGAAGAGAGCCGCGACATTGTACGTGCCCTTTCGCTCAAGTCTTTTGAAAGCTCTGTCAAAATCATGATCATCTGGTTGCCTGAACTGATGCATACTTCGGCAGCCAACGGCATTTTAAAAATTTTGGAAGAGCCACCGCCTCAAACATTTTTTTTGCTTGTAACCCAAACGGCCGAACAACTGCTGCCTACCATCTTATCGCGCACGCAAAGTGTGCACATTCCTCAGCTGCAAGATGCTGACATAGACGAGTTCTTAAAAACTAAACACGCGGTAGAAGAAGATAAACGGCACAACATAGTGCAATTGGCCGAAGGCGATTTGAACTTTGCCCTGAAATTAATTGACAGCGAAGAAGACCATCATCAGACTCGTTTCTTTGACTGGATGCGCGCTTGCTATAACTTTCAAAAAGATGCCGCCAAACTCATCGCTTTGTCGGACGAGTTTCATGAGTTAGATAAACTAACTCAGCGCAATTTGTTAATGTATGGACTAAGCATGATGCGCGAAGCTCTGCTTTACATTGCCGAGGCTGATAAAATAAGCAGAATAAAGGGTGCTGAAGAAACGTTTATTAAAAATTTCAGCAAACATCTAAACATATCAAAAACAGAAACCATCAGTCGGTTGATGAACGATGCCCAGTACCACTTAGAGCGAAACGGCAGTGCTAAAATGATATTTATGAACCTATCGTTGCAAATCGGTAAAACCATTAATCCCTAAAGTATCAAAATGATTGTAAGATTTTATTTCGTAGTGGCGTTGGTGCTTACACACACCCTTGCCTCCGCTCAAAAAAAAGAAAAGGTATTTACCATCCACACTTCATTCGGGGATATGGTTGCTATTCTCTATAACGAAACCCCCCAACACAAAGCCAATTTTACCAAGTTGGTCAATCAGCATTATTACGACAGCTTGCTATTTCATCGTGTTATCGGTGGCTTTATGATTCAGGGAGGAGACCCCGATTCCAAACGCGCCAAGCCCGGTCAGGCGTTGGGCGAAGGAGGGCCGAATTATACTGTCGAAGCTGAATTTGTTCCCAAATATTTTCATAAAAAAGGAGTGCTCGCTGCCGCCCGGTTAAGTGATGCCCAAAATCCCACTAAGGCTTCGAGCGGAAGCCAGTTCTATATTGTGCAAGGAACTATACTCACCACCGATGCTGCCAATGAATTGAAGTTCGACCAACCAAAATTAAATCAAGCACTGCAACAATACTTAGCTAAACCCGAACATCAACTCTTGCGCGATTCGCTGGCCAAACTGTACACATCGGGCGACATGTATCACTTTAAAGAAAAAATCTTTTCCCTTGCTCCAGCCATTGAAAAAGAAACAGGCACGAAGTTTACCAAAGATGTTCCTGAAGAAAGAATGAAGGCCTACACCACAGTAGGCGGAACACCGCATCTGGACGGCAGCTATACCGTATTTGGCGAACTCATCAGCGGGCTTGACGTGCTCGATAAAATAGCAGCCGTAAAAAAAGATGGCAACGACCGGCCGGTAGAAGATGTGCGTATGTTCATCTCCGTAAAGGAACTTTCAAAAAAGAAAATTGAAAAAATGTACGGATATCATTTTCCGATAGTAAAAAAATGAAAATATTAGTCACAGGTTGCAACGGACTGTTAGGTCAAAAGTTAGTAGAGCTGATTTCCTTAAAGCACGAACATGTTCTTGTCGCCACCGCCAAATCAAAACCTATACTATCTCTTGGTACAGGCGAGTTTCATCCGATGGATGTTACTTCGGCTACACAAGTTGAAAATGTATTAACAACTACCCGGCCTGATGTAGTAATCAATACAGCTGCCATGACGCAAGTAGATCAATGCGAAACAGAAAAAGAAAAATGCTGGCTGAATAATGTAACTGCTGTTGAGCATATAGTCCAGGCTTGTCAAAAAGTAAATGCGCATTTGATCCATCTTTCTACCGATTTTATTTTTGATGGTACGCACGGCCCGCTTGATGAAAATGAAAAGCCCAATCCATTAAGTTATTATGGCGAGAGCAAATTAGCGTCAGAAGAAATTATACAAAAAAGTAAAATAGCTTGGACAATCGTGCGGACAGTGCTTGTTTACGGTATCACCCAAGATATGAGCCGTAGCAACATAGTGTTGTGGGTGAAGAAAAACTTAGAAGAAGGAAAAAAAATAAATGTGGTAAACGACCAGTGGCGTACTCCTACGCTGGCCGAAGATCTGGCGATGGGTTGTTATTTGGCTGCTGTTAAAAAAGCAAAAGGCATTTATCATATTTCAGGAAGCGAGATGATGACTCCCTATGACATTGCCATCGCTACAGCTGAGTTTTTCCGACTCGATCAATCATTGATTGCCCAAACAGATTCAACTCAATTTACACAGCCTGCCAAGCGCCCACCCAAAACCGGATTTATTATTGACAAAGCGAAAAGCGAATTAAATTATAAACCACATTCATTCAGTGAAGGACTTGCCATTCTTTCTCGTCAAATGATTTGATGGCTAGCCAATTTAAAGATCTGAAAATTGAATACAGCAGGAAGTTCATTTTCAAATTCCTAATGTATTCTTGAGTTTGGCGTAACCGCTTTGACTCAGTGGAATTTTTGTTCCGCTTTTAAGCAACGCCTGATGATTGTCTTTTTCCATCGGTTCGATGCGCGTCAGTTCTTGCAAATTCAATAAATAAGAACGGTGAACCCGCACAAACTGGGTGGTATCAAGCACTTTTTCAAAAAATGCCATTGTCTTTTTCTTGAGATAAAACCCCTCGGCAGTATAGATTTTTACATAATCATCAAAGGCTTCGAAGTAATGAATCTTATGTACGGGCACTACAATAATATTTTGTCCCTTTTTTACTACCACCCGGTTCTGGCTTTCGGGCGGTGCTATTTCTTCTGCAAAAGATGACGATATTTTATTTTTTTGTTCTAAAAATTTAGAAAATGCTTTATCAAATCTTTCTTTTCCGAAAGGTTTCAGCAAGTAATCAATGGCGCGGGCTTCAAATGCTTTGACTGCATACTCATCAAAGGCTGTGGTGAAGATGACTGGTGGCGGGTTGTCTATCAACTCCAGCATTTCGAACCCGTTGATCTTCGGCATTTGCACATCTAAAAAAATCAAGTCGGGTTGGTGCTGTGCGATGGCTTTTGTTCCTTCAAACCCATCGCCACATTCGGCCACTACTTGCGCCTGCGTAAAAGATTGTAAATATTCTTTTATAATATTCCGGGCGAGTGGTTCGTCATCAATAATGATCACTTTCATCACTTACAAATTGCTTTTAGATGTGTCCGTTAAAGTTTGTGGGATTTTAATGACAGTCGTAAATATATTTCCGACTTGGTTAGTGGTTAATAAATCATTTCTGTAAAACAAAAGAGCCAATCGCCTTCGTACGGAGTTCAATCCAAACCCGGTTCCTGGCTTATTCAAAACTGTTTCGGGGTCAAACGGGTTTTTAATTTCAATCACTAGATCCTGATGTTCTTCTCTTGCTTCTATGCTGATCAACACGTTTCCGATGGTATCATACAAACCAAACTTAATGGCATTTTCCAAAACAGGCTGCAACAACAGTGAGGGTATTTTCATTTGCTGTATCTTTTCGTCTGCCTGTACTTGTGCTTGGAGGCGGTGACCAAACCGCATTTTTTCTATCTCCAGATATAGTTGCAGATGATGTAGTTCATCGCGAAGCGTCACCAATTGGATGCCGTCTTTCTTTACCGTGCCTCTTAAAAAATCAGAAAGCTGTTCTATCATTTTACGAGCTTGCTCAGGCTGTGCAAGTGTGAGCGCACTAATAGAGTTTAAACTGTTGAACAAAAAATGTGGCTGTAGTTGCTGGCGCAAGCTATTCAATTCTGTTTCGCGGGCTAGTTGTTCGTTTTCTTTAAGCCTTAGTTCATCTTGCTGGTGTTCTTTGATGTAAAAAAATAACCATCCATCTATGCCTGCAATAATTAACATAAGCCAAACAAAAACAAAACGGACAAGCAATGTTGTGTTTGCCCAATTCAGATATTTTTCGTCTGTAGAAAGGAAATTTATTTTTCTACCTAGTACCCAAGTACACACAACTGCCAGCAACACGGTAGCCACTAAAATAGTCAATGCATTTTTTGGTGTATGTCTAAAATATTTGACAATCGTTACTACAATATAACCAGCCAAGGTAAGAACGATTGCGGTAGTAAGTGAATCAATGAGTGCATCGCGAACTCCGATTCCATAGTAGATCATGATTGCAAATTGCATGGTAGCCCAAAGCAGCCACCAACCGATTACCATTATTACAACCAAATTAATTTTTTGAGTAATTCTCATCTCTTTAAAACACAGGTTTCGCAGCTAACTGCATACTTACCGCCTGATGGTGAACGAAATTAATGTAATGGGTTGCTTCGTCTATCTCATGTATCTGCGAATGCAACTCTGTGCCGTTTTTAAATTCTTTCATCAGTTTAAGTTCGGCTACATTCACAAATTCCCAACACACCAGCCCGTGGTTTTTATTTAGTACACTTTCCTCAAAGCTAACACCTAATCTGCGTGCTTTAAAAAAAGCTTCCTCAAAATTATGAGCTTCAACCAGCCGCAAGTGCTCATCAAACTGCGGCTTTTGCATGCCTTCACCTTTGATCTGAAATATTAGTTTGGCTATGTACCACATATAAAAAGTGTAAAGTTGAAAGTGTAAAGTTGAAAGTGTAAAGTTGAAAGTGTAAAGTTGAAAGTGTAAAGTTGAAAGTGTAAAGTTGGTAGTTCAGTAGCTTTTGATTTCGATGCCGCCAAAAACTACCGAGCCTTTTAAAATCAGCGTTTTGTCTGATACTTGTGTTGTATCTCGCCTTTTGTCTTCCACGGCAGCAAAGATACAGTCCACATCAGATTGTATTTTCCAGTTTGCCGGTACAAGCAGTTTCGTGCCTCCAAATACTACATTCAACTCCAACAAGGCAGAGGTATTGATGTCGGCTTGTGTCAGATCTATGTCATTTCCACCAAATACTGTGTTGATCATTCCTCCTTTAAAATCTTTGGACATCACTTTTTTTTTGGATCCGCTAAATACAGAATTGATATCTATTTTGTTATCAGCTACATCGGATGTGTTTTCAAATTGCCATTCTCTCCGGTGCTTTCGAGGCTTCACGATCATCCAGAAGCCAACCAAAATAATTACTGCCGGCCAGATGTAGTGGTGGAGGTCAATATCAGCAAATTCATCTATCATAAATGCCGTGCCTACCAACACCATCACCATCCACCCACCCGGGCGAAACATTTTGCGGGCACCGAAAAAGATACCGAGCCCGATCAGCAGCATCTGCCATGTCAGCAACCAGCTCGGCACATCGAGGCCCATTTGGCGGCTCAGCAAAACAGCGCCTATCACGATTAAAATAAAACCTGCAAATGCTCTACCCGACTGACGCGGCTGATAATGATCTTTTGTTTCCATTTTATTTGAATTTATGTTCAAATGAACGGAGTATGACCGAAAAGAGCTAACCCAAATAGGCTATTGACAGCCGGAAGTCGGTGAACGCAGGGTTGGCGTAGGTAAGCAAAGACTGTTATCTTTAAGTTTTAACAATCCACATACATGAAAATCGCCAAAATCATTGCCTCTATTTTCAGCATCCTCCTGCTTGTGGTTGCCCTGTTGCTTGTCTATGTAAAAACGGCTATGCCCAACGTAGGTACTGCTCCTTCATTAAAGTTGGAATACACACCGGAACGTATTGCCCGTGGCGATTATTTGGCCAACCATGTTGCCGTCTGCATGGACTGCCACTCCAAGCGCGATTGGTCAAAATTTTCAGGCCCTATGGTAGCAGGTACGACAGGTCAGGGAGGCGAGCGTTTTGACCAAACCGTTGGTGTGCCCGGTGTTTATTATTCAAAAAATATTACTCCATTTGGCATAGCCCGCTACACTGACGGAGAGTTGTTTCGGGTCATCACCACAGGTGTGAGCAAAGAGGGCGAAGCTTATTTCCCGCTGATGCCCTTCTCGTATTATGGCCGAATGGATCCTGAAGATATTTATTGTATCATCTCCTATCTCCGGTCGCTTAAATCTATTGATAAGACCGTAACTCATTCTGTTTCCGATTTCCCGATGAATTTTCTCATCAACACCATTCCTCAAAAAGCAACACCTCAAAAAAAACCTGACATCGGTAATCAGCTTGCCTACGGAGAATACATGACCAACGCATCGGGTTGCCGAGAGTGTCACACCAAAGTTGAAAGAGGGCGTATTCTTCCTGAGTTTGCTTTTAGTGGAGGGCGCGATTTTATATTGCTGAATGGTGCAACCGTTCGCTCTTTCAACATTACACCTGATAACGAAACCGGAATAGGACAATGGACGGAAGAGCAATTTGTGCAGCGCTTTAAAGCCTATGCCGATTCATCAGCCAGAAACAAGCCCGTTGATCCTAACGATTATAATACAGTAATGCCCTGGACAATGTATGCCGGCATGAAGCGTGAAGACCTGACGGCCATCTATGCCTACCTGAAAACAGTAAAATCTATAAAAAATAAAGTTGAAAAATTTTCGCCTGCTGTTCGTTAATTCAGAAAAAAATTGAGTTAACACGAATAGCGTATCTATCTGTACTTACTCATACTCGTATTTATTATAGCGTTTGTAGAAAATAAATAAAATTAAAACACTGATAAAGGCCAAAGCGATAGATCCCTCCGCACCAAATTTTCCACCGGTAAAAATTTCACTCACTAAACCGACTGGCTGAACCAATCCAACCTCTTGATTGCCACTTACTGCAAAACCAAAAATTGGGCCTTGAAAAAAATTCCATGCCCAATGCAATCCAACTGCAGCAGAAATACTTTTTGTTTTGACTGTCAATAACGCCATCAGACATCCGGATATTGAAATATTTATCAGTCCGATCCAAGATATATAATCATTAAAAAAATGTACTGCCCCAAAAAGAAGCGAAGAGGTAACAATCGCTGCTATAGAGCCCATTCTCTCTCGCAAACTGCTGAGCATGTAACCTCGGAAAAAAACTTCCTCAGCAATAGCGACAAAAAAATATAACATTATATTAGCGAACAGCAGGAATGAAATATGCTGGACATGAAACACTACTATCCCTGTAACAAAGGCTGTAATAGCAAAGAGTGTCATGATTAAAATACCCCATGAAAAGCCTTTTGCTAAATCATTAATCTTGAATGTGAGGCTATACTTATCAAATGTTTTTGACTCTATCCTCACTATCATAATGTAAGCCGTTGTTATTGCTCCGCAGGCAGCTGCCATCTGACTAAAGAAAGAATACAAATAATCCTCTTCCGCTAAATGTGGGTTCAAAATTTTTTCTCCGTAAAAGAGGAAAAGCGGAATGGACCACACCGCAGTAGCTAAAAGAAATAAAAGAAAAAAAACGATAATCCTCCACCAATTATTTTTCATAAAATAATTTACTCTGCACTACCGCTTCTGTCGTGAATTTTGATTTTCGATAAATCAATATCCGCATCTTCTTGCTCAGCGTAAAAGCCGGGGTCAAATTCATCTATCAATAATTTTTCTTTGTCTTTTTTAGGCTTGTCGAACGTCATAATCAGAGTAGGCAACAAAAACAAATTGGTGAACATGGAAATCACCAACGTGGTGGACGTGAGGATACCCAGCGCAATGGTGCCGCCAAAGGAGGAGAAAGCAAAAATGATAAATCCGGCAAACAGCACGATAGATGTATAGACAATGCTCTTACCTGTTTCTAAAATACTTTCGCTTACCGAAAGCGGCACAAAGAAATTGTTCACCAATTGCTCTTGCCTATACTTGGCCAAAAACCGGATGGAGTTATCTACCGAAATACCAAACGTGATACTGAAAATCAGTGCCGTGCTTGCCTTGAGCGGAATGCCGAGGTAACCCATCAGGGCGGCCGTAATCATCAGCGCCAATAAATTGGGTACCAGCGAAATGATAATCATGCGCACATTGGCAAAAAGCAATGCCATAGAAAGTGTAATGAGGATGAAGGCCAGCAATAGGCTTTCGCGCAAATTGTCAATCAGAAATTTATTGCCTTTGATAAATAGTTTGGTGGTGCCGGTGATGCGGACAGTCATACTAGTTCCATCAAAAATTTTTTTCATGCGAGGTTCTATAACCTGATGCACCAGCGAATCCATTTTAATAGAGCCGATATCGGCAATCTGCATGGAGATGCGCATCTTGGTATAAGTAGAGTCAACAAAAGATTTGAGCAGGCCGCTGCCATCTGACTTGTTGCCGCCCATGTAGCGGGCAATAAATGCCGCTTCGCTTTTAGATACCGGCAGCCCATACTTAGACGGATCGCCTCCGTAAAATGCCTGACGCGATGCTTTCACCAAACTGATAACAGAAATCGGACGAGAGACTTCTGGAAGCGAGTCAATAAAATTTTCAAACTCATCTACCTTCTGCAAGTCGGACAGGTTCCGTTTCACAGCCCCGCGTTTGCCCATATCCACTTCTACTTCCAGCGGCATAATACCGCTGAAGTTGGTTTCAAAAAAAATAAGATCTTTTTTAATGTCGGTATTATCGGGAACATCGTCCACCATAAATGTAACCGACTTCAGTTTCATCATGCCGAGTACAGAAAAAACAGCGAGGCCGGCAGAAACTAAATAGATAGCCGGGCGATAGCGGTGAACCGTAATGTCAGTTAGATGCAACAGGTTGCCCAGAATTTTAAAATCTAAGTGGCGCAAATGCTTGGGTTTGGGTTCGGGCATCCACGAAAGAATGGCGGGGATCATTATCAGGCTTACTAAAAACAGCGCCATAATGTTGATGCCGGCTACTACCCCAAACTCCCGCAATAATAAAATGTCAGTGGAGAGCAACGTCAGAAAACCGATTGCTACCGTGAGGTTGGTAAGAAAAGTAGCCAGTCCCATTTTTTTTACCACCGCAGCGATGGCGGCTTGTTTGTCTTTTAGTTTATAATACTCTAAGTGAAATTTGTTCAGCAGGTATATGCAATTGGTAATGCCTATCGTAACGATAACCGGGGGGATCAGCCCACTCAGCAGGGTAATCTTATACCCAAACAGCGACAGTGTGCCCATTACCCAAACCACTACAATACCGATGATGATCATGGAGAAAAGTACTGCCCGCACCGAACGGAAAAAGAAAAACATAATCAGTCCGGTAATGATGGCCGAGAGGTAAAGAAAAAACTGCATCTCATGGCGCACTTTCGTTGCCATGATGGTGCGGATAAAAGGCAAGCCGGCATAGTGAAGTGTAATCTTGGTATCTTCAGAAAATCGGTGGCCGGCAGCGGTCAGTTCATTCATCAACTGCACACGCTTAGCTGAATTCATCACTTCTTTCTGCACCGACACCAACATCAGCGTGGCTCCGTTTTTTTCGTTCACTAAACGGCCTGCATAAAATTTCTGTTTGTGCAAAATGCCGAGCAGGCTATCTAATTTCTCCTGACTATCAATTCCATCTTTAGGGAAAAGTGAATTGAACTTAAATTTTTTTTCGGCTGTGTCTTTAACAATAATTTTTATTTCGGGCAGGCTCAATACATTGTTTACGCCTTTAATCTTTTTAATCTCATCGTTCAGTTCGCGAAAGCGGTTAAATTTATTAAGCGAATAAATAGAGCTATCTTTTACCGCAATGCCTACGATGTTGGCATCTTCGCCAAACTGTTTTTTGAAGTTGATCAGAAAAACCTGCTCGGGGTCATCGAGCGGTACGGTTCGGGCCAGGTCGTAACTCATCTCTACCTGGGTAGCATAATACCCCATCACGATGGTAACAAGGCCGATAAAAATCATAAACCCCAGCCGGAAGCGGATAATCAGGGTGGCTATTTTATCCCACATGTATTGAAAAATTAAAGGGTAAAGCTAATAAAAAGTGTGATTGTATAGACCGGTGCCAATACACGAAAAACCCGTGCTTGGGGCATTATGAACCATCTCAATTACACTTCACGGAGAGATTAACTCTATAATCATTTTGCCTGATTGGGTTTTCGATTGTGAGTCGTCTATTTAGCGGTGGGTACCGGAGTCAATTTCTTGACAGAAAAAAATATAACCACTATCGTTGACAACACTAAGTAAACCATCAGCACAGCCGTAGCACCGGAGAAAAGAGAATCTATTCCGAACCAGCCGCTGTATTTCCATATCAGAAAAGCCCCAAAAATATTTTTGAACAACTCCCACGCATACGCATTCCGGTTTTTATCGAGTAGCTCTGTGTAGGCATAAATGGAAAGAAACACAAAAGCGCCATACCAAAAAAAGGCAGGCGACCCGATTTGAGCGATATGGGAAAAAAGATAACTCACCGTCAGCAACATTACCAGCATCTGCACCCAACTCCAGATAATCATCTCTTTTGAAAGGCGTGGGTCGTATTTTTCGAAGTGATAGACATCGCTGATTTTATACACCGGATATCGCTCCACCACATCAGGCGGACGCCAGCCGAGCGGCATAAACCAAATACGCAATTTGTCTTTCCAACTACTTGTGTGCCAGGCATCCTTCATCAGCAACCACAAATGCATAAAATTTATTTTGATGGGGTTCCAGGTGCGCACAGGGCGCGTAACTCCATAAACAGGCGGCACCTCAGACATCTCTTCCTGATAGGTGCCAAACAGTTTATCCCAAAAAATAAATATCTGCGAATAATTTTTGTCGAGGTATTCGGGGTTGATGGCATGGTGAACCCGGTGGTGCGATGGCGTAACAATAATATTTTCTAAAAAGCCCAGCTTGCCGATATGTTGTGTATGGTACCAAAACTGAGCAAATAGGTGCAGCGGAGCTACCAATGCAATCACCTGTTCGGGCACACCGAACAATGCAGCCGGTAAAAGAAAAATGGCGAACACTTTAATGAGTGTAGAAATACTTTGCCGCAGGGCGCAGGCTAAATTAAATTCTTCGCTGCTATGATGGATGATGTGGGCATTCCAAAAGAGATTGTACTCATGCTGCAGCCGATGTACCCAGTAGCCGGCAAAGTCTAATGAGATAAAAGCGATAACATAAACTACCCATGTGGCCTCCACGTGTACCAAGGCTACTTTAGCTACCAGCCATTGGTAAGAGATAATCACCAACCCTATTCCCAACACGTCTTTGGTTACGTTGGAAACGCCCGAACTTAGGCTGGAAATCATGTCGTTTTGCCGAACGGTATCGCGGCCTTTCATCCATCCATACCATTTTTCGAGCAGCACCAGCAATAAAAATGCGGGCATGGCAACCAACAATATTTTTCCGTATGCCTCCATACATATATTTTGGAGGCAAGTTAAAAAATAAACCTAACTTTAATCCATTACTTTCCTGTATGAAATCGTTCAATCTTTTTTTTACTGTCATTTTTTTCATTTTTGCCGCCCTTCAATATAACGACCCAGACCCTTATGTATGGATACCGATCTATGGCTCGATGACTGCCTTGTGTGTGTCAGCTATTTTTAGAACTGTAAACAAGTGGATTTATCTGTTTCTCGCCTTGATTTTTCTGATTTATGCCGCATCCCTATTCCCTTCTATGATGGTGTGGCTCCGGTCTGATGATCGCTCCCAACTGTTAGATGAACTGGCTAAAATGCAAAATCTTTACATCGAAGAAACTCGTGAGTTTTTGGGGCTGGTGATTTGCTTAGTGGTTTTGACTGTCAACTATGTGGCGCAGTATTTCAACCGCCCGTAATCTTATGATAGAGGCTCAGTGCATGGCGATCGGTTAAGCCTGAAATAAAATCAATCACCCAACGCAACATGTGGTACGTATTTTCAGGCTGTTGCCCAATTGCCCACCTAATTTCTTCGGGCAGCAGATACTGCATATTCCTTTGTTTGCTTGTCAGTTGTTGTCGTTGCAGCGCCTGCCCCACCGCTATAAATTCGCGCAGCAATCCCGGCAACACTACGTGGCCACCGGCTTCAATTTCTACCACAGAGCGTGCTCTGTAAATTTTTTCTACGGAGAGTTGTGAAATACTTTTCAAACCTCCGGCAGAGGGAATTACATCCGTTAAAGCCCGATCAAAATTTCCATTGAGGATGGCCGGCTCTTCCTCTAAAAATACAGACACACATTCATCCACCAGTTTGTTGATTGTCAGCGCGCGCAACACACCCAGCCTCTCTGTTCGGCCTACCAGTTTATTCAGCTTTGCGCGATCAAACTGCTCTTTCAATATTACGGCCATCAAAGCAACAGTTTCCTCTTCGCTCACCAGCCCCAACCGGCAGCCATCTTCCAGGTCAATGATGCCGTAGCAGATGTCATCGGCAGCTTCTACTAAAAAAGCCAGCGGATGACGGCTCCAGCTTTTTCCTTTCTGTATCAGCCCAAGTTCAAGAGCCAGTTGTTCAAAAATTTCTTTTTCGCTTTCAAAGAATCCAAATTTTTTTTGACTCTTTCTCGATTTATCACGCTCAGGAAAAAATGCCGGACACGGGTACTTCGTAAATGCGCCCAACATAGCAGACGTTAACCGAAGCCCGTATTGTTTTTGATTTAGCAAACGAAACCCTTGCGCGTTGCCTTCAAATTTTGTGAGATCAACCCATTCGCTTTCGGTAACAAATGGCTTTAACGACTGCCCTTCGTATTGATGCGTAAAAAAATCGGAGATGGCCTCTTCACCCGCATGCCCGAAAGGTGGGTTGCCCAGATCGTGTGCTAACGAGGCGGCTGCCACGATAGCGCCAAAATCAAACAACGAGAATTTCTCGTTCAGCGATATGTGCCTTTTCAAAATCTCCTCTCCTACTTTTTTTCCAAGCGATCTTCCTACGCTCGACACTTCCAGGCTATGTGTTAACCGCGTGTGCACAAAATCATCTACCGGCAGCGGGTGAACCTGTGTTTTATCTTGCAGCCTGCGGAAAGGGTGCGAAAAAATAATGCGGTCGTAGTCTTGTTCAAACGCACTGCGCGATTGGTCGTGCTGATCTGTTTTCGATTGAAGTCGTTGGGGAGAGAGGAGTTGTGGCCAGTTCATTCTATTTCTTGTAATTCAAAACAATAAAACCTTTGGGTGTATCTGCTGATTTTATCAGTCCTTTGATCTGGTCGATGTGCTTTAAATGTTCTGCTATTTCATTTTTGCCCTGAAGAACAATTACCGTCAGGCCGATGTCTATTATTTTCTTCTCGTTTTGCTGATATGGCATATTCAAGTCGGCTGTCAGCAGAAAAGAAAATTTATCGACCGACAGCTATTTGAGTAATTCTCCATTTTTCAAACTGCTCCAACCCATCTCAAAAACAGTAAAGGAATTTGGAATATGAATCTTCAAACGATGGTCAAGATTCTCGTCAAGCAAAACTTTCATCTCTAAACTTTTGCTTTGTTTTTTTTAAGTGAAGATTTTGCAAGATGACTAAGAATGGCAATGATTTTATCCTTCGAAACTGAAGGATAAGCCTCTTCAAATTCTTCAATTTTATTTTTAGACAAGAATTGTAAAAACAAAGAAAGCGGAACGCGCGTTTCATAAATCAACAAATCGCCTGAAACGCGTTCTGGATGTAGCCAAACCAATTTCTCTTTAAGAAGAGTTTTGTGCAAACCCTTGTCGATTGACTCTGTCTGTGAAATTGGTTTCCTTACCCTCATTATTCAAAGATACAAAATCAGCTAACCTTCTTCAACAACTCCGTAATCGAAACTAGTTTCTGAATTTTTTCTCTCACAGCAGTAATAGAAATCCTTTCCTGCCTCATTGTGTCGCGCTCGCGGATGGTAACTGAGTTGTCTTGCAACGTTTGGTGGTCAATCGTAATGCAATAAGGTGTGCCGATGGCATCCATGCGCCTGTATCTCCTGCCAATGGTGTCTTTGTCTTCATAGTAGCAACGGAAGTCGTGCTTCAATAAATTCATTACCTCTTCAGCCTTCTCGGACAAGCCATCTTTCTTCACCAACGGCAACACGGCAATTTTGTAGGGAGCCAACGCGGGTGGAATAGAAAGCACCACACGCTCACTTCCTGCTTCACCTTCAGCACCTGCAATTTTTTCTTCTTTATAGGAAGTGGCCAGCACCGACAAGAACATCCGATCTAAACCAACAGATGTTTCCACCACAAACGGCACGTAGCTTTGGTTGCTCTCTGAATCAAAATACTGCAACTTCTTGCCAGAGAATTTTTCGTGGCTCTTCAAATCAAAATCCGTGCGACTGTGGATTCCCTCCAACTCCTTAAAGCCCATGGGGAAGTTAAATTGAATATCGCACGCAGCGTTGGCATAGTGTGCCAAGTTTAAATGATCATGAAAACGATAATTATTTTCGCCAAGTCCTAGTGTCTGGTGCCACTTCATCCGTTTCTGTTTCCACTTCTCGTACCATTCCATCTCCGTGCCGGGCTTCACAAAAAACTGCATCTCCATCTGTTCAAACTCGCGCATGCGGAAAATAAACTGGCGTGCCACAATTTCGTTTCTAAAGGCCTTCCCTATTTGGGCAATACCAAACGGAATCTTCATCCTGCCCGTCTTCTGCACATTCAAAAAGTTTACAAAAATTCCCTGCGCTGTTTCCGGCCTCAGATAAATTTTGTTGGCATCATCGGCCACCGAACCCATCTCTGTACTGAACATCAAATTAAACTGCCGCACGTCCGTCCAGTTTTTTGTACCGCTGATCGGGTCGTTGATTTCCAAATCTACGATCAACTGCTTCATGGCAGCCATGTCATTTTTGTTCATGGCTTCTTTCAGCCGCGCATTGGCTTCGTCAATTTTCTTTTGATACTCCAACACGCGTGCATTGGTCTGCACAAATTGTTCTTTGTTAAAGGCATCACCAAAACGTTTGGCAGCCTTATCAATTTCTTTTTCAATCTTCTCCTCCATCTTGCCAATGGCGTCTTCCACCAGCACATCGGCTCGGTAGCGTTTCTTGCTGTCTTTGTTGTCAACCATCGGGTCGTTGAAGGCGTCCACGTGGCCGCTGGCCTTCCAGGTAGTGGGGTGCATAAAGATAGCAGCATCAATGCCCACAATGTTGTCGTGCATCTGCGTCATAAACTTCCACCAATATTCTTTGATGTTGTTTTTCAACTCTACGCCATTCTGGCCGTAGTCGTACACAGCGCTGAGGCCATCATAAATTTCACTCGAAGGAAAAATAAACCCATACTCCTTGGCATGGGCAATCACTTTTTTCAACAGGTTTTCAGAATCATTCGCCATAAACTTGCCCACCGAAGTTTTTTGATGAAGGTGGGGGTGCAAAAATAAGTAGAAGTTAGAAGTTTAGAAGTTGGAACTTATAAGTTTTTTAAACCGGGGCGGCTGGCGCGAGGCGCGCCACCGGGCTACTTGCCTACCGACAGGCAGGTCCGTTGCAAGTCCTCGCGCCAGCCCATTTGCCCGCGCTGGCTGCGGGCTTTCCACTTCTATCCCTGCCGCAGAAACGAGTAATGCACTAAAAACTATTTGAGCCTTATATTAACTGCTACCCTTCCTACACAACTTTCAAAACCTGCACATCCTCCCACATTCTTCCTTACTGTGTCTTCTTGTCTTTCCAGTTCCACCATTTTAGTTTTTCGCTGTTGCGTGCGGTGGTTGGTGTTTCGGCAAAATAAACGGCACACCTAAAAACATAAAGCAGGCACCTGTCTTGCACACAGCCGGCAAATTGATTTGAGCAATCGTAAAGCATTTGTGGGTCTTTGCCTTTCAGATCGCTTACTTGCCTGATGCCGATGTTGTATAAATCTGTGGCAATGGATTTTCCCACACCGGGGATGGTTGTCAATGCTTTTATCGTTTGCGTAGTGGTCATAAGTTGCATTGCCCGCTAAAATAAAGCTACAAAAAAACCAAACTAAGATATACCTGAACTTGCGAACCTCGTTGGTCAAATCAACCTTCAGCGAGTCTTATAAAAAGACTACATCACCTCATCCACCGTTACTGCACTGATTTGTTTTTGCTTGATCAGGTCGTTGAACTTGGGCAGCGCCTCTTTCATAATCTGTCGTAAGCTATTTAACTGTGCGTCAATTTGGTCGGTCAGTTCTTTATACACAGCTTTCACCTGTTCGGTAGGTTTATAATCGCTGCCATCTACTTCTCCGCCCAACGCGCCCAGTTTGTTGTTCAGCCGGATCGGGAAATTGAGCGGATCCTGATCGCTGCGGTTCTTCGTTTGGTACAAGGCTTCTTCTATTTTTTTCATCTCTTGGTTAATATGCTGCCCCATTTCTGTTACATCCTTCATGTCGGCTTTGTCTTTCATGGGGTCTATCACCCGGTTAATCTGGTCGCGCACGGTGCGGATATTTTTCACTGCCTTGTTTGTTTCAGAAAGTTTGTCGCGCACGGCTATCGAAAAATTAAATTGTGCCTGGATGTCGCTCATCGTTCCAGAGGTGCGCGGGTCTTTCACAATTTCAAATTCTGTTTCTTCCGAGTGGCCATTTACCGTCAGCTTAGCTTTGTAAATTCCAGGCACGGCCTTCGGGCCTGACAATGATGCTCCCCACATGATGAGCCCGTCAAAACCTTCGGCATCGGCATACTGCATGTTCCAGATGGTGCGGTTCATTCCTGGTTTTATTTTCAATTCGCCTTCTTTCAATTTTTTATCCGGGCTGGTGGAATATTTTTTTATCAGCTTGCCGCTCTTCTCCGCTATCTCCAACTCCGCTTTGGTTTTGGCGGTGTCCTTCAAATAATAATGGATCATCACTCCGTTGGGGTGGTTCTTGCCTTCTGTTTTAGGCTCACCGCGCCAGCCACCTTGCCCCCCGTTCATGCGGTAGCTGGGCATAGGTTTATACAAATGAAAATCACTTTTGGCAACAGCTTCATTCAGTTGGTGCAAAGGGGTAATGTCATCAATCAGCCAAAAACTGCGGCCTTGTGTGGCAGCTATCAGGTTATCATTTTTTAGAGTTAAGTCTGTGATGGGCACCATCGGCAAATTCAATTGAAAAGGTTTCCAACTGGCGCCATCATCAAAAGAAATATACATACCATACTCTGTGCCGGCATAGAGCAGCCCGGCACGTTTCGGGTCGGCACGTACCACACGCGTAAAGTGAGATGGGTCTATGCCATCGGTAATTTTAGTCCAGGTTTTTCCGTAATCTTTGGTGCGGTACAAGTAGGGTTGATAATCGCCCAATTTGTAGCGCGTTCCGGCCACATAGGCTCCTCCTTTTACGAAGGGGTCGAACTCCACGCTGTTGAACATCATCCACTCGGGCATGCCTGCCGGGGTAATCTTCTCCCACGTTTTTCCACCGTCTTTGGTGAGGTGGAGCAGGCCGTCATCCGAGCCGGCCATGATCAGATCTTTTTCGTAGGGCGATTCTGCCACAGCGAAGATCGTACAATAATATTCCACCGATGTGTTGTCTTTGGTAATCGGGCCGCCCGAAGAACCCAGCTTAGTCGGGTCGTTGCGCGTCAGGTCGGGGCTGATCAGTTCCCAACTTTCGCCTCCGTTATAGCTCACGTGCAAGTGCTGCGAGGCGGCATACAATTTTTTGGGATTGTGGGGCGAGAACACGATGGGAAAGTTCCATTGAAAACGATACTTCGCTCCTTCTGCGCCAGAGCCCATGGGGTTATCGGGCCAGGCGTTAACATTCCTTAGTTCGCCCGTGCGGTGGTTGATGCGCTGGAGCATGCCGTCATAATTTCCACCAAAAACAACATCTTCATCTTGCGGGTCGGGTGCCAAGTGGCCGCTTTCGCTTCCGGCTGTTACCTGCCAGTCGTGCTCGCCTATGGAGTAGCCATCGGTGCGGTGCAAGATGCGCACGGTAGTGTTATCCTGTTGCGCACCATAAATACGATAGGGAAAATGATTGTCGGTTACGACACGGTAAAATTGTGCCGTGGGTTGGTTGTTATATGTGCTCCAGTTTTCGCCCGCATCAAAAGAAACTTGTCCTCCTCCATCATCGGCAATAATCATACGCTGGTTGTCTTCGGGGGCAATCCACAAATCATGATGGTCGCCATGGTTGGCATTCATCTGTTTAAATGTTTTGCCTCCGTCTTTAGATTTGAGGTACGATACGTTCATCACATATACAATGTCTTCATCTTTGGTGTCCGCATATATTTTAGAATAGTACCACGCCCGCTGGCGCAGGTTTCGGTCGTCATTCATTTTAGTCCATTTTTCACCACCATCATCTGAGCGGTACACTCCTCCGTGGTCGTTTTCAATGATGGCATACACGCGATTTGAATTAACGGGCGAAACTGAAACACCTACAATTCCCCAAGTTCCCTTCGGCATGCCTTCGTTGGCAGAAATATTTTTCCAGGTATCGCCTCCATCCGTACTCTTCCAAAGTGCTGAGCCTTCTCCTCCGCTTTCTAAGCTGTACGGTGTTCTGCGTATGCGCCAGGTGGAAGCGAAAAGGATACGCGGATTACTCGGATCCATACAAAGATCTACCGCTCCGGCATCGGCATTGGCAAACAAAATACGTTTCCAGTTTTTGCCGCCATCGTCCGACCGATATACGCCCCGTTCTTCAGAAGATTTGAAAAGATCGCCCAGCACGGCTGCATAAACCAGATCAGGGTTTTTAGGATGTATTCTGATGCGCGGTATCAGGCTTGAATTTTTTAATCCGGCAAATGCCCATGTTTTTCCGGCATCGGTAGATTTATAGATTCCATGACCGGACGACACATTGCCTCGAACTGTCCCTTCGCCTTGCCCTACATAAATTACGTTGTTGTCCCACTCGCTTACTGCCACCGACCCGATTGACCCACCAAAAAATCCGTCCGAAATATTAGACCACGTGTTGCCGGCATCAGTCGTTCGCCACACCCCACCACCGGTAGAACCGAAATAAAACAAGTTGCTTTTGCCCGGCACTCCGGTTACGGCATCTGCCCTGCCCCCGCGGTAAGGACCAATGCTGCGCCATGTCAGCGCATTGTATAATTTATCATCGTAAGTCAGGGTGCTTTTTGGCGTTGCATTTTTCTTTTGTGCTGAAACTAAAAAGAATGCAAACACAAATAAAAGTACGAGCAGCTTTTTCATAGGCGTAGGTTTAATAAAACGATATTACCAAAAAATTTCTATCAAAAATATTTTTTTTGATGACAGGTAAATCAACGGGGTGAATATGGAGATTACGAAAACAAAAACTATTTTGGAGGGTTTTTTATGGAAGAAAAATCATTGAAGCCTCTTTTCAGCATTCCGGTCATTGTGGCCGCGCTTGGCTATTTTGTTGACATCTACGATCTGCTGCTCTTCAGCATCGTGCGCAAACCCAGCCTTACTTCGTTGGGTGTGGCCGAAGCAGATTTACTTAGCCAAGGCGAATTTCTGTTGCAAGTGCAAATGGTGGGGCTGCTTGTGGGCGGAATTATATGGGGCATCATGGGCGACAAAAAAGGAAGGCTCTCTGTTTTATTTGGTTCCATTCTTTTATACTCCGTTTCAAATATAGCCAACGGGTTTGTGGTTACCACCACACAGTATGCCATCCTCCGTTTTGTGGCGGGCGTGGGCTTGGCGGGCGAGCTGGGTGCGGGCATCACATTGGTTTCCGAATCGCTGCCCACCCGGCTGCGGGGTTATGGCACTACGCTGGTAGCTACCGTAGGGCTTTTCGGTGCCGTGGTAGCAAACTTTGTTGTGAAGCTCTCCGACTGGCGCACAGCATTTTTTATCGGAGGTGGGCTGGGGTTGCTGTTGCTGATCTTGCGCATCAGTGTATTCGAGTCGGGCATGTTTTTAAAAACAAAAGAGCAAAATGTTGTGCGGGGAAATTTCTTTATGCTTTTCAGCAATGCCGGCAGACTTAAAAAATTTATCGGTTGTATTTTTATTGGTACACCTATTTGGTATGTCATTGGGGTTTTGATTTTTGCTTCACCCGAAATTGCAAAAGCTTTGCACATAGTGGGCGAAATCAAAGCGGGCGATGCGGTGATGTGGAGCTACATCGGTCTGGCGGGTGGCGATCTCTCCAGCGGCTTGCTTAGCCAGTACCTGAAGAGCAGAAAGAAAGTAGTACTGATCTATATTGCCATCACACTCCTTTTTGTGTTGCTTTATCTTTTCACTTCCGGTATTTCGGCTACCCAGTTTTATGTAGAATGTGTCTTGTTGGGTTTTGGTGCGGGCTACTGGGCTTTGTTTGTAACGATTGCTGCCGAGCAGTTTGGCACCAACCTGCGCAGCACGGTGGCTACATCCGTACCTAATTTTATCCGCGGCACGGTAGTACCCATTACATTATTTTTTCAGTTTCTGCGTGGCCACACTTCTGTAATCTATGGCGCCCTATGGGTAGGGGTAGTAACAGTAATCATTGCGCTGGTTGCTTTATTGATGATAGACGAAACCTTTCACCGAGATTTAAACTTTATTGAGAAAGAATAAAGCATGTAAGTTTTATTCGTTTTTTAGAAATTTCAAATTGAGTATTTAAGGTGGCTTCGCTATCTTTGAAGGCTTGTAATGCTTCAATGAAACTGTCCATATTTTTTTTGGCTTGTGTCTCTGTGCCGTGGGTGGCTACTGCACAAAATGTAAGGAGGATTGATAGCCTGCGAAACACATTGCCTGCGCAACACACCGAAGCTCGCTACAAAGCTTTAAATGACTTAGCATGGGAGTATCGCTTTGCCTACCCCGACAGCACCCTTACGTATGCAAACCAAGCCTACCTGCTCGGCCAAAAGTTGAACCTGCACAAAGGGCTGGCGCAGCCCCTGAACTATCAGGGAGTGGCCAGCAATTACAAAGGCGATCGTTTAAAGGCTTATGATTTTTACTCGCGTGCCTTAGAAGTTGGCACCCAACAAAGAGACACTGTGCAAATTGCCCACGCCAATAACAATTTGGGGCGGTTGTTTTTTGAGCAGGGTATTTTATCTAAATCATACGACTATCTGATTGCGGGGTATCATCTTTTCAAGCAAATTCATAACCTCAGCGGGGAAGCTTATTCATTACAAAGCTTGGGCACCATCCAGCGTTCGCAAAAAGATTTTATTCAATCTGAAAAAAATTATCAAGAAGCCTACCGTATCAGGCTACAGTTGGGCAATCAGCGCGACATCATGGCGGCTCAATCTATGTTGGGGCGTTTGTACTTTGAGCGTAACGATTTTTTGAAGAGTGAGAAAATTCTTCTGCAAGCCGATTCAGTGGGCAATCTCATTCACGATGCTGTTAATTTGGCCGAAGTAAAATTATTGCTGGCAAAAACCTACCTCGAATTAAAGCGGACAACCGAAGCAGAAAAGGTTGCCGATGCGGGAGCGCAAGTCATCGGCCACCTGCCGCAATACAAACACATTATACCCGAGGCAATGCTTGTGTTGGGGAAAATAAAATTTGAACTCAACAAACTGACAGAAGCCAAAAAATATTTTCAGTCATCACTTCAGATCAAAGACCTGCATGGCCAAATGGATGCCTTTCAGCAACTATGGAAATTGGCTGAGTATTTAAAAAATAAGCCGGAGGCAATTGTGTTTATGAATCAATATCTGCTTCTGAAAGACTCCATCAAAGACTTAGACCTGACGCGCCAGGTAGATCGTCTTCAGTTTCAATTGGAAATTGAGAAAAAAGAAAAAGAAAACCAGTTGCTGAAATTATCGCAAGCCAACCAAAAATCTGTTATCGCACAGCAACGAAGTGAAAATATTGCCTTGCTCATTGGTGTGCTTTGTTCGGTCGTTGTCGTGGCTACTTTATGGTATTATTTCAAGAAAAGAAATAAGCACAATCACTTGCTGGCAGCGCAAAATAAATTCATTGACTTGCAACGTAAGCAAATAGAAAAACGAAATATTGACTTGACTCATCAAAATCATCGGCTGGAGGAACTCAACCATGAAAAAGATATGCTGATGAACATTGTGGCGCATGACTTAAAGTCTCCGTTGGCGCGCATCATGGGTTTAGCCAACCTGATCGGCATGGAAAGTGCTCTTTCGCAACAACAGCAAGAGTATGTGCGCCTGATGAAAGATGTTACCCAATCGAACTTGAACCTGATTACCGACCTGCTGGATGTAAACGCCCTACAACTGCAAAGCGAAGCTCCCCAATTGGTTGATTTTGATTTAGCCGCCTTGTTGACGGAACGGATTACATTTTTTCAACATGCCAGCACACTTAAAAACATTGAGCTTACGCTCAACCACAACTTGAAACACCAAGTGCTGTCTAACCCCGGTTACCTCACCCGCATCATTGATAACTTGGTTTCTAATGCTATTAAGTTCTCTGGTAGAGGAACCCAGATACAAGTTACCGGCATGTTGACTGATGGTGTTTTCAATCTGTCGGTAAAAGATAACGGCCCGGGGTTTTCTGCATCCGATAAAAATTTATTGTATCAACGTTTTAAAAAACTCAGTGCCCGGCCTACTGCGGGAGAAACTTCTAACGGTTTAGGTTTGGCCATTGTAAAAACATTGGTGGATAGATTAGAAGGAGAGATATCGCTGGCAACCGAAGAAGGGAATGGGAGCGAATTTACGGTGCGCATCCCAGTGAAAGTAGTGGAGCAAGTTATAGTTAACTGAATCTTTTTATCAGCTTAATTTTAGTAAACAGTTACTAGTACTTCTCATCTTCACTTGGAAAATTTTTAGCCTTCACATCCACCACATAGTTGTTAACAGCCGAGGTAATCACTGCGTTGAGGTCAGCATACCTTCTTAAAAAGCGGGGTTTAAATTCTTTGGTAATGCCCAGCATATCCTGCATGACCAGCACCTGGCCATCTGTATCAGGGCCTGCACCAATGCCGATGGTGGGAATGCGAAGTTGTGACGAAACTTTTTTTCCGAGTTCAGCCGGAATCTTTTCAAGCACTACTCCGAAGCAACCACATTCTTGCAACAGCAATGCATCTTCGATTAATTTTTTTGCTTCTTCATTTTCTTTGGCGCGAACAGTATATGTCCCAAACTTATAAATAGATTGAGGCGTGAGCCCCAAGTGCCCCATTACCGGAACGCCTGCACTTAAAATACGAAGCACAGAATCTTTTACTTCGCTGCCGCCTTCCAATTTTACTGCATGTGCTCCCGATTCTTTCATGATGCGGATAGACGAGCGCAGCGCTTCGCCCGAGCTGCCCTGATAATACCCAAACGGAATATCCACCACTACCAAAGCGCGCTTTACGGCTTTCACCACAGACGATGCATGATATATCATCTGATCTAAGGTAATGGGTAGTGTGGTTTCATTTCCGGCCATTACATTCGAAGCCGAGTCGCCCACCAAAATCACATCAATGCCTGCTCCATCAATAATCCGTGCCATACTGTAATCGTACGCGGTGAGCATAGCAATTTTTTCGCCCCGGTTCTTCATCTCCTGAAGCTGGTGGGTGGTAATTTTTTTTATATCAGATTTTTTGTGAGTGGACATGCGCTAAAAATTTAAAGTTCAAGATTCAAAGTTTGAAGTTCAATTCGGAAAAAGCAACCTATAACTTTGAACTCAGAACTTGAGTTACCTTAAATACACCGCTGCTTCTTTACCCAACTTTACTTCTACATGATCTGTTAGTGTAGTGGCCAGTTGGTATCCCGAGTAAGTTGGTACAATCGGGAAAAGTGTATGACTCCGGTTTACTAACACAGCTACTTCTATTTTTTTAATTTCTACCTCAAGAAAAGGCTTCAGCGCATACGCCAGCGTGCGGCCTGTGTTCAACACGTCATCTACCAGGATAATCGTTTTCTTTTTTATACTTGATACGGCTGCATCAAGGGTTACCGTACTTTGTACAGGCGAAAGTTTATCGAGCGAAACACAAACCAACTGCACCCGGATGGGTGAAATAGACTCCACTTGCTTCATGATTAGCTTGGCCAGCACATATCCTTGCCCGTCTATACCTGCCAGCACAATGGATTTTTCCGAAAAATTATTTTCATAAATCTCATACGCAATCCTGTGAACCTTCTGGGTCAACTGTTGGGCGTTCAATACCAATGTTCCGCTGGCAGCCTTGGGCTTCATGGCAGCGGAATCACATGCGTATCTTTGAACGTAGAAAGGATAATAGTGGTCTGCATGTTGTCCACCACTTCAATGTTAGTTACTTTTTCGAGCAACAGATTTTGGTAGGCAGGTATATCGGGCGCTACCACCTTTAAAATAAAATCAGCCTGCCCGGTTACATGGTGACATTCTACTACTTCCGGAATGTGGGCGATGGCTTGAGTAAATTTTTCAATATTTTCCTTGTTATGCCCTTTGAGGGACACCATCACAAACGTGGAAACCCCCAAGCCAATGCTGGCCATATCTACTACGGCATGATAGCTTTGTATGACACCTTGTGTTTCTAATTTCTTTACACGCTCCAGTGTGGGCGCTGGCGAAAGTCCAATCTCCT
The DNA here is from genome assembly GCA_018267215.1 of Bacteroidota bacterium. Lineage (GTDB taxonomy): Bacteria > Bacteroidota > Bacteroidia > Cytophagales > Cyclobacteriaceae > ELB16-189. The sequence goes on along the minus strand of JAFDYX010000024.1, from coordinate 39,655 downwards.
GTGCCAATTGTGCATTGGTAATATTAGAGTTAGCCTGAAGCAATTCTAATATTTTACGGTCAGTCGAATCGAGTTTTGCTTTCATAATGATTCATTAAAAGTTACGTCCGGGAAAATAGGCTGTTTCGCCCAGTTCTTCTTCTATGCGCAACAACTGATTGTATTTGGCCATCCGGTCGGAGCGCGAGGCCGATCCCGTTTTAATTTGTCCGGTATTCAAAGCTACGGCTAAATCGGCAATGGTGCTATCTTCTGTTTCACCCGAGCGGTGCGACATAATGCTTTTGTACGAGTTCTTTTTTGCCAGGTTCACTGCATTAATTGTTTCCGTCAGCGACCCGATCTGATTTACTTTTACCAGAATAGAATTGGCCACACCCATATCAATTCCTTTTTTCAAAAACTCTACGTTGGTAACAAACAAATCATCGCCTACCAATTGCACTTTGTCTTTTACTTTGTCGGTCAGTTTTTTCCAGCCAGCCCAATCTTCTTCGGCCATTCCGTCTTCAATAGAAATGATGGGGTATTTCTTCACCCACTTGGCCCAGTATTCTACCATTTCGTCTGACTTCAATTTTTTACCATCTGATTTTTTGAAATGATACACTTTATTTTTGGCATCGTAAAATTCAGAGCTGGCTGCATCCATGGCTATAAAAATATCAACACCGGGTTTAAAGCCTGCCTTTTCAATAGCCGTTAGCACAATCTCGATCGCTTCTTCATTCGATTTAATATTGGGGGCAAAGCCTCCTTCATCTCCCACATTGGTAGAAAAATTTTTGTCGTGCAGCACTTTTTTTAATGTGTGAAATACCTCTGTGCCCATTTGCAGTGCGCGCGAAAAAGTATCGGCCTTCACCGGCATGACCATAAACTCTTGAAAGTCGATGGAGTTATCGGCATGGCTTCCGCCATTCAGAATATTCATCATTGGTACGGGTAATGTGTTGGCATTAACACCGCCCACATAACGGTACAAAGACTGCCCGGCTTCCTGTGCCGCGGCTTTGGCCACAGCCAGCGAAGTGCCGAGAATGGCGTTGGCTCCCAACTTTCCTTTGTTGGCCGTTCCGTCCAACTCAATCATTACTTTATCAATCAGGTTCTGATCGAACACATCGAGGCCAACTACTTCTGCGGCTATTTTTGTGTTTACATTTTCTACAGCTTTCAACACGCCTTTGCCCATATAATTTTTTTTGTCGCCATCGCGCAGTTCTACGGCTTCGTGCGTGCCGGTGGAGGCGCCAGATGGAACGGCCGCGCGGCCAAATGCTCCGTTTTCAGTACACACATCTACTTCAACAGTAGGGTTGCCACGGCTGTCAAATATCTGGCGGGCATAAACACTTTCAATTAAGCTCATAGAATTTTTAATTTAAGATATACGATTTTAGATATAAGATTTCAAATTGAGGATTTGCGAATGTTGATTGATAGTTCTTTTAGGTCTGAGGTTTCCTTTGGAAACTGTTTTAGTAGAAGCTACAAAGATAGCAATGAACTCGTTTGACTCTTTGATCAGTAAATTAAGCTCTGCATCAGTTTGATTTAGCAACTCAATATCTTGAATAAAGGTGAGCCAAAAATTACTTTCATCAGCTTCTTCTAAAACAATTTTTAATTTATTATTGAAATCATCTCTCGATTTAGCTCGGTTTACCGCACGATAATTTGCTGCCACAGAAGATGCTGACTTCAATAATTGATAGGTAATTACTTTAGACGCTTGACTGGCCGGCAATTTCTCAGTAAGCTTAAAAACACGTTTAGCAAATTCTCGTGTCCTTGTCTGTAACTCAACTTTATCCATAGCTCAATAAATCAAAAATCGTAAATCATAAATCAAAATTACGATTTAATCATGGTTACAAATTGATCGAACAAATACCTCGAATCGTGCGGGCCGGGCGATGCTTCGGGATGGTATTGCACCGAAAATATTTTTTTATTTTTCATCCGGATGCCCATGATCGTATCATCATTAAGATGAATATGTGTTACCTCCACTTCCGGGTGCTGATCTAAGCCTTCTCCTTTTACGGCAAAGCCATGGTTTTGAGAAGTCATCTCACCGAGTCCGGTGATTAAATTTTTGACAGGGTGATTGAGCCCACGGTGGCCGTGGTGCATTTTATAAGTAGATAAGCCTGCAGCCAACGCCAACAGTTGATGGCCCAAGCAAATACCAAACACAGGTTTGCCCAATGTCATAATATCTTTAACGGTTTGAATGGCGTAGTCCATCACCGATGGGTCGCCAGGTCCATTGGAGAGGAAGTAAGCATCCGGATTCCATTTTTCCATTTCATGCACCGAAGTCTTGGCAGGAAAAACCTGCACATAACATCCGCGAGCTATCAGGTTTCGCAAGATGTTCAGTTTGATTCCAAAATCCATCGCAGCAATTTTGAAAGGTGCTGCCGGGTCTCCCATAAAATAAGGTTGTCGCGTGCTTACCACAGACGACAACTCCAGCCCATCCATAGATGGTACTTTCTTCAACTCTTCTTGTAATTGTGCAGGTGTGTGTTCCGATGAAATGATGGCATTCATAGCACCTTTGCTGCGCAGGTGCCGTACCAGTTTTCTTGTATCCACATCGGTAATGCCTACCACATTGTGTTTTTCTAAATAAGTCTGCAGGCTTTCGTTCGATGTTTTACGACTGAAGTCTTGCGAAAATTCATTCACTACAATACCGCTTATTTGCGGATGTGCCGATTCTTGCTCTTCATCAACCGCACCATAGTTTCCAATGTGTGCCGTGGTGTTTACTACAATCTGCCCGTAGTACGAGGGATCTGTGTAAATTTCCTGGTATCCCGTCATACCGGTGTTAAAGCAGATTTCCCCGCCTGATGTGCCGCGTTTCCCAATGGGTTTTCCTTCTAACAAAAGTCCGTCTGCTAATAAGAGGTAGGCTTTTTCAGTCATAATCGTAATGAGGGTTTGACAAAATTAAATAAACTCTTTCGCTAATCCGCTTAATAAATAAAAAAGGGATTGAACCGAAATCCAATCCCTTCTTATGATATAATTGAGGTTCAACCTACTCTTCTTTTTTGGTTTTTTTAGCTGCCGTCTTTTTAGGCTTTTCTTCTTTAGCCTCAGTTGCTACGGCTTCAGTGGTAGCGGCCGTTTCCTCTTTCTTGCCTTTTCCGCTTCTGCGGGTTTTAGCTTTCTTGGCAGTGCCGTCTTTTTTATAGATGTCGTTAAAATCTACTAACTCCATCAGGCACATATCGGCAGCATCCCCTACCCGCACACCGCTCAGTTTAATGATGCGTGTGTAGCCACCCGGGCGATCGGCTGTACGTCCGGCCACTTCACCAAACAAAGATTTTACTGACTCTTTATTTTGCAAATAAGCAAACACTGTTCTGCGCGAATGGGTAGAATCTGTTTTTGCTTTGGTGATCAGAGGCTCAACATACTTGCGCAATGCCTTCGCTTTGGCCACCGTAGTGGTAATCCGCTTATTGAGGATGAGCGATGAGGCCAGGTTAGAGAGCAACGCATGGCGATGCGCTGATGTCCTTCCTAAATGATTTATTTTTTTTCCGTGTCTCATTAGTCTTCTTCTAATTTGTATTTGCTGGTATCCATTCCGAACGTCAGATTTTTCTCTGCCACTAATTGCTCCAATTCTGCCAACGATTTTTTACCGAAGTTTCTGAATTTCATCATATCAGAAATATCGAGTTGAACTAAATCGCCCAGTGTTTTAACATCGGCTGCTTTTAAGCAATTGTAGGCACGCACTGAAAGATCCAGATCATGCAATTGTGTTTTCAACAATTTGCGCATGTGCAGCATCTCTTCATCTACCTGCTCTACCTCGCTTTCTTTGCTGGTTTCTAATTCGATAGACTTATCGGAGAACAAACGGAAGTGTTGGATCAAAATAAAAGCTGCTCCTTCTAACGCTTTCTCCGGGTGGATAGAACCATCGGTTTCGATTTCTATCATCAGTTTTTCGTAGTCGGTCTTTTGCTCAACGCGTGTGTTTTCTACACTGTATTTCACATTTTTTACAGGCGTGAAGATGGCATCAATCGGAATGAAGCCAAATACTTGCTCGTTGGGTTTGTTTTCTTCTGCCGGCAAATAGCCGCGTCCTTTTTCGATGGTCAGTTCAATTTCGAAGTGAACGGATTCATCCAGACTGCAGATTACATGGTCGGCATTCAATACTTCAAAGCCAGATGTAAACTTGGCAATATCGCCAGCTTTAAACTGCTTTTGTTTTTTGATGCTAACGGTAATTTTACTTTCGTTGGTTTCGCCCACTTTACGAAGGCGTACCTGCTTCAGGTTTAAAATGATCTCTGATACATCTTCCACCACGCCCTCGATCGTTGAAAATTCGTGCAACACACCGGGCAATTTAATGCCGGTGATGGCATACCCTTCCAGCGAAGACAGTAAAATCCTTCTTAAGGCATTGCCGATGGTTACTCCATATCCTTTTTCTAAAGGCTTAAAAGTGAAAAGCCCATGGAAGTCGTCCGACTTTTCCATCACCACCTTATCCGGCATTTGAAATGCTAATATTGACATAGCTTTATTACTTTTTGTTTCAATTATTACTTCGAGTACAATTCAACGATCAATTGCTCATTGATGTTTTCGGGAATATCTTCACGGGGCGGCAGGTTGATTATTTTGCCTTCCAGTTCTTTGTTATCCCACTCCAGCCAATTGTACTTTTTGGCCGTATTAACAGAGAGAGAATTTGTAATGGTTTCCAGCGATTTTGATTTTTCGCGAACACCCACTTTATCTCCGGGACGCAATTGGAAAGAAGGAATACCTACCACATCACCGTTTACGGTAATATGTTTGTGTACTACTAACTGGCGAGCTGCCCTGCGGGTGGGGGCAACGCCTAAACGATAAATCGTATTATCCAAGCGTGCTTCCAACATCTGCAACAACACCTCACCTGTTACTCCTTTTTTGCGGGATGCCTTCACAAAGGTGTTGGCAAATTGACGCTCCAATACGCCATAGATATATTTTGCTTTTTGCTTCTCGGCTAATTGCGTAGCATATTCAGAAAGTTTTCTCTTTTTTGTCTTTCCGTGTTGGCCGGGAGCATAATTCTTTTTCGCCAAAACTTTGCTCTCGCCCATCACAGGCTCATTAAACTTTCTGGAGATTCTTACTTTCGGACCGGTGTATCGTGCCATTTCTATTTTTGATTTTGTGATTGACAATTGGCGGCTTCACGCTCATCGGCAATCAATTTTTATTTTTATTCCTTTCGATTCCAAAGTTTGCAATCAAACATTTAAAATCTTCAATTATCAATTTAATTATACCCTTCTTTTCTTAGGCGGACGGCAACCATTGTGGGGCAGCGGAGTTACGTCTTTGATAGTCGTCACTTCGATACCGGCAGCCTGAATGCTGCGGATGGCTGACTCGCGTCCTGCCCCAGGGCCTTTTACAAACACCTCCACTTTGCGAAGACCTTGATCAAAGGCTTTTGTGGCTGCTTCCTGAGCCGCTACCTGTGCCGCATAGGGCGTATTTTTTTTAGAGCCTTTAAACCCCATCTTCCCGGCTGAAGCCCACGCCACCACTTGACCGGTGGTGTTGGTCAGCGAAATGATGATGTTGTTGAACGTAGCCTGAATGTGGGCTTGGCCTACTACCTCTACCACAACGGTACGCTTTTTACTCTTATCCTTTTTCTTTTCTGCTACTGGTGCTGTTGCCATACGAAAAGTGTTATTGTTTCAATTATCCTTTAGTTGCTTTTTTCTTATTTGCTACCGTCTTGCGCTTTCCTTTGCGCGTACGGGCATTGTTTTTAGTGGTTTGTCCGCGCACAGGCAATCCTCTGCGATGACGAAGCCCACGGTAACATCCAATATCCATCAGACGTTTGATGCTTAGCTGAGTTTCTGATTTCAAGGATCCTTCAATCCTGAAATTTTCGGCAATGATCGAACGGATGGCGTTTGATTCTTCATCATTCCAATCTTTTACCTTCTTGTCGAGGCTGATGTTAGCCTGGCCAAGAATTTTTTGAGCCGACCTGCGGCCAATGCCATAGATGTAAGTAAGGCCTATTTCGCCCCGCTTATTATCCGGAATGTCAACACCTGCAATACGTGCCATAATTATCCTTGTCTTTGTTTATACCGTGGATTTTTTTTGTTGATAACATACAACTTGCCTTTGCGCCTGATGATCTTGCAATCAGCGCTCCGTTTTTTTATTGATGCTCTTACTTTCATACTACTTGTATCTAAAAGTTATTCTTCCTTTCGTTAAATCATAGGGCGACATTTCCAATTTCACTTTATCGCCCGGTAAAATACGGATGTAGTGCATCCTCATCTTACCTGAAATATGTGCCAACACCTCGTGCCCGTTTTCCAACTGTACTTTAAACATGGCGTTGGAAAGTGCCTCGAGTATCGTTCCATCTTGCTCTATTGACTTTTGCTTCGCCATTTAAACGGATAACTCTCTTCGATGTACTTATGTGTTGTTACTACTTCTGTTCTATCTTTTAAGACTGCTACCATGTGCTCATAATGAGCTGATGGTTTTCGGTCGCTGGTTCTTATTGTCCATCCGTCTTTCTCCTGCACTACGTTTTTGGTGCCCATGTTAATCATCGGCTCGATGGCAAATACCATCCCTTCTTTGATCATCGGCCCTTTTCCTCTCTTCCCGTAGTTGGGCACTTCCGGATCTTCGTGTAAATCGCGCCCTACTCCGTGCCCCACCAACTCTCGCACCACACCATAACCAAACTGCTCTACAAAGTGCTGGATGGCAAAGCTTACATCACCAATCCGGTTGCCAGCCCGAGCTTGGGCAATTCCGAGGTGGAGCGATTCATAAGTTCGGTTCAACAATTTCAATGCATCATCGCTGGTTCCTTCCAGTGGGTATGTATACGCTGAGTCGCTATGGTATCCATTATACTTTACTCCGCAATCAATGGAAACAATATCACCTTCTCGCAACACATACTCACCGGGAATACCGTGCACCACTACTTCGTTTACCGAAATACACAATGCCGCTGGAAACCCCCGATAATTTTTAAACGATGGCCACCCGCCACAGTCTTGAATATATTCGTCTGCAATTTTGTCGAGGTCTTTCGTTTTCACACCGGGCTTAAGAGCCTTGGCTACTTCCGCATGCGCTTTGCCCAAAATCTGAGCACTCGCTTTAATGACCTCAATTTCTTTTTCCGACTTATAATGAATCATTCAAAATCAAGCCGCTGCAAACTGAGAACGTCCTTTCACCCTGCCTGACTTCATCATACCTTCGTAATGACGCATCAGTAAATAACTTTCTATTTGTTGTAATGTGTCCAGCACAACCCCTACCAATATGAGCAGCGAAGTGCCACCATAGAAGTAAGCAAAATTTTGTTTGATCCCGCCCATCACGGCAAAGGCCGGAAGGATGGCTACCAGTGCTAAAAAGATAGCGCCCGGTAATGTGATCTTCGATAAAATGGCATCAATGAATTCTGCGGTTTGTTTTCCGGGTTTGATGCCGGGAATAAACCCACCGTTCTTCTTCAGGTTCTCAGCTATGTCATTAGACGGAACAGTAATGGCTGTATAGAAAAAAGTAAAAATGATAATCAATGAAGCAAACAATAAATTGTACTGCCATGAAGTAAAGTCAGAGAAGGTGGTGCCCACATAAGCAGCCAAATCGTTTTCTCTCCAGATGCTTGCCATCAGCGGGGGGATGAACATCAAAGCTTGCGCAAAAATGATCGGCATCACACCGGCTGAATTCAATTTCAACGGAATAAAATCTCTCTTGCCACCATACAATTTATTGCCCACTACCTGCTTGGCATATTGTATCGGAATTTTCCGGGCTGCTTGTGTTAAGGCGATAACACCTACCACGACAAAGAATAAGGCCAGGAACTCAATGATCAAACGCAATGCACCGGTCAGCGCCTTGTCTTGCACTTCCTGAATGATGGCCACCGGGAAACGGGACACAATACCGATCATAATCAGCATACTGATACCGTTGCCTATGCCCTTATCGGTGATGCGCTCGCCCAGCCACATGCAAAACATGGTACCCGCTACGATGATGATCATAGATGACACGGTATAGAATAATCCGGGTTGGATGATCGCCTCGGGGTTCACAATAGATTTCAGGTAACCGAACGACTGTGCTGCCGTAATTAAAATAGTCAGCACACGGGTAAACTGATTTAATTTTTTTCTTCCGCTTTCTCCTTCTTTTTGGAGTTTGGTAAAATGAGGAACAGCTACAGTGAGCAACTGCACCACAATGGACGCAGAGATGTAAGGCATGATGCCCAACGCAAAAATAGATGCGCGGGTAAACGAGCCTCCTAAAAAAGTGTTTAACAGATCGAAGATACCGCCTTGGTTTCCGGTTAACTTATTGGCATCAATGCCGGGCAATACAATGTAGGAGCCCAGCCGGAAAATAACCAAGTAACCAATCGTGTTCAGAATCCTCACACGAAGTTCTTCGATCGTAAAAATGTTCTTTATGGTAGTAAAAAAACGCTTCATTATTTCACGATAGTCACGCTGCCGCCAGCTGTTTCAATTGCTTTGGTTGCCGTAGCAGAAAAGGCATGTGCTTCTACCGCTACTTTTGATTTCAACTCACCTCTTCCTAAAATCTTTACTTTATCTTTTTTGCCAACAATGCCGTTGTCGTACATCACTTGCAGGCTCACTGCGGCTGTGTTGGTTTTTTTAACTAATTCCTCAAGCGTATCTAAATTGATAGGCTTGTAGTATATTTTTTCGTTGTTCTTAAAACCAAATTTAGGAACACGTCTTTGCAACGGCATCTGCCCGCCTTCAAAACCGATCTTTTTGTGATAGCCTGAGCGAGACTGTGCCCCTTTGTGGCCACGACCCGATGTGCTACCTCCGCTTCCCTGTCCACGGCCACGTCTCTTATTATTCTTGGTAGAGCCTTCTGCCGGCTTCAATGTGTGCAACTTCATATTATAACGTGGTTACGCTCACTAAATGATTTACTTTTTTTACCATGCCTGCTATCTGTGGCGTGTATTCAACCTCAACGGATGAATGAATTCTTCCCAAGCCTAACGATTGAATCGTCTTCAATTGTGTGGCGCGTCTTTTAATAGTACTGCGGATTTGGGTGATTTTTACTTTCGCCATATATCTTATCCGTTAAAAACTTTTGACAATGAAATGCCTCGGTTGCGGGCAATAGTCTGCGGATCGCGCATAGTGGTCAATGCCTTAAAGGTAGCCTTAACCACATTGTGTGGATTGGATGAACCTTTAGACTTAGCCAACACATTGTGTATACCCGCACTCTCCAACACGGCACGCATCGCACCACCAGCAATTACACCGGTACCGGGAGAAGCTGGCTTCAACAGAACAAAGCCACCACCAAATTTTCCCAGCGACTCATGAGGCACTGTGCCTTTAATGATGGGCACTTTTACCAAATGCTTCTTGGCATCATCAATGCCTTTGGTGATGGCATCGGTTACTTCATTGGCTTTGCCCAATCCATAGCCTACCACTCCGTTGCCATCGCCCACTACTACGATTGCTGCAAAGCTGAACCTGCGCCCACCTTTCACTACTTTTGCCACACGCTGTATAGCGACTACTTTTTCTTTTAAGTCGATCTCGCTGGCTTTTACTGCACTAACGTTGCTCTGTGTCATCCGTTTAAAATTTTAAACCGCCTTCTCTGGCTCCATCAGCCAAAGCTTTGACGTTTCCGTGATACAAATAACCATTCCGATCAAAAACAATCTGGGTAATACCAGCCGCTATTGCTTTTTCGGCTATTTTTTTGCCCACCTCTTTCGAAACTCCCAAGTTTACACCTTTTAAGCCCGCTTCTTTAGAGGAAGTGGCTGTCAGTGTGCTACCCTTGGAGTCATCTATTACCTGAGCATAGATGGCAGAATTACTTTTGAATACTGAAAGGCGTGGCCGCACGGGCGTGCCTTCAATCTTATGGCGGATACCTAATTTGATCCGTTGTCTTCTGTCTTTAATGTTTGGCATAATAATTAAGCTTTAGCAGCTGCCTTTCCGGCTTTTCTACGAACAAACTCACCTACATAGCGGATACCCTTTCCTTTGTAGGGTTCTACCGGACGAAGCGATTTAATTTTTGCGGCCACCTGGCCGATTAATTGCTTATCAATTCCTTCTAAAATAATCATCGGGTTTTGACCTTTTTCCTGAACGGCCTGCACTTTTAACTCAGCAGGTATGGCCATCACTAAACTGTGCGAATACCCTAAACTAAGATCCAACACATTGCTTTGGGCGGTTGCCTTGTAACCTACACCGATCACTTCCAACTCTCTGCGATAACCTTTGCTAACACCCTCCACCATATTGGCAATCAATGAACGGTATAATCCGTGCATGGCTTTGTGTCTTTTTTGTTCGGTAGGGCGTTGCACAGTTACTTTACCTTCTTCCAAATTTATTTTGAAGTCGGCATCTATCGCTTGCTTCAGTTCGCCTTTGGGACCCTTTATGGTTACTTTATGATCTGCTTCCGAAAATGCGCAAGTAACGCCTTTCGGTAAGCTAACGGGTAATCTTCCTATTCGTGACATAGCTTCGCTCGGTTAATAAACGTAACACAAAACTTCACCGCCTACATTGAGGGCTTTGGCCTCTTTATCTGTAATCACACCCTTTGAGGTGGATAAGATCGCAATGCCTAGTCCGCTCAATACTTTTGGCAATTCGGTTGCCGGTTTGTACTGGCGCAAGCCAGGTGAACTCACACGCTCTAAGTGGGTAATGGCAGACTCTCTCGTTTCGGGATTGTACTTCAAGGCAATTTTAATTTTTCCTTGTTTGTTTTCTGTGTCCTCAAATTTGTAGTTGAGGATGTACCCTTTGTCGAAAAGCACCTTGGTCATCTCCTTTTTCAGGTTAGATGCAGGCACCTCTACCACACGGTGGCGAGCCTTGATGGCGTTGCGCACTCGGGTTAAATAATCTGCTATCGGATCAGTAATTTTCATATCATTTACTTTAAAAAAGCAAACCCGTTTTTGTTAAACGGGCTGCAAAGATAATTAACAATTTTGGTTATCCAAACTGTTACCTGGTTTCGGTGAAGCTCGTTTGCTTTTCCGACCTGGATACTCAGCAACCTATATTTTTAGACTTACCAGCTTGCTTTCGTCAAGCCTGGTATTTTTCCATCGCTGGCCAATTGGCGAAACTGGTTACGGCAAACGCCAAATTTGCTCATATAACCACGTGGGCGACCTGTTAGCTTGCAACGGCTGCGCAAACGCACGGCCGATGAACTGCGGGGCAGCTTGTCCAACGCTGCATAATCTCCGGCTGCCTTCAAAGCTTTGCGTTTTTCGGCATAGCGTTTTACCAACGCTTCTTTTTTCCGGTCTCTTGCTACAATCGATAATTTTGCCATGATCAGTTTTTATTTACAAAAGGCATCCCAAATGCTTTCAGGAGCTCATAACTTTCTTCGTCTGTTTGCGCGGTTGTTACAAAAGTAATGTCCATGCCATTAATTTTGGTGACTTTGTCAATTGATATCTCCGGGAAGATGATTTGTTCTTTTACCCCGAGCGTATAGTTGCCGCGTCCATCAAAACCCTTGTCGCTCACACCTTTAAAATCGCGAACACGTGGAAGTGCCACATTCATCAGGCGATCTAAAAATTCGTACATCCGGTTGCCGCGCAGGGTAACTTTCACCCCAATTGCTTGGCCTGCCCGTAGCTTAAAGTTGGAAATATCTTTCTTCGACTTGGTCGCTACAGCTTTCTGGCCTGTAATAGTAGTAATCTCTTCGATTCCGATATCAATTATTTTCTTATCGGCTACAGCCGCACCTAATCCTTTGTTGACACAAATTTTTTCAATCTTAGGAACCTGCATAACCGAATCGTACTGAAATTTCTGTTTCAGATTGGCCACAATTTCTTTTGTGTATTTTTCTTTTAATCTGGGCGTTGCCATGACTTCTTATTTAATGAATTCTCCTGTCTTTTTTGAATACCGCTGCAGCTTGTTTTTTTCATTGAGCTTGCGGCCTGTGCGGGTTGGCTTACCGGATGAAGGATCTACCAACATCAGGTTGCTCAAATGAACACCGGCTTCTACTTTTTTAATGCCACCCTCAGGTTTACCGGCTGACGGTTTTTGGTGTTTGGTTACAATGTTAACCCCTTCTACAATAGCACGGTTCTTCTCTCTTAAAATCTCTAAAACCTTACCGGTTTTGTTTTTGTCATCACCCGACAAAACTTTAACAGTATCGCCCCTGCGGATGTGTAGTTTTTGCTGTGAGTTATGTTTTCTTTCCATGATTATAATACTTCAGGCGCTAACGATACGATTTTCATAAATTGCTTCTCGCGGAGTTCGCGTGCTACCGGGCCAAAAATGCGTGTGCCGCGTGGCTCGTCTTGTGCTGTCAGCAAAACGGCTGCATTGTCTTCAAAACGGATGTAAGACCCGTCTTTTCTGCGTACTTCTTTTTTTGTACGCACGATAACGGCCTTGCTTACTGTTCCTTTTTTTATCTGGCTAGTGGGCAAAGCAGATTTCACGGTAACAACTATTTTATCGCCCACGCTGGCAGAGCGCCTTTTGGTACCTCCAAGCACGTGCAAACAAAGAACTTCTTTTGCTCCGCTGTTGTCTGCTACGTTAAGTCTGGTTTCGGTTGATATCATAATTACTTCGCTTTTTCAATGATTTCTACTAATCTCCAACGTTTTAATTTGCTCAGCGGTCTGGTTTCCATGATGCGTACTACATCGCCAATGCCGGCTTCATTTTTTTCATCATGAGCCACAAACTTGGTGGTCTTGGTCATAAATTTTCCATAGATCGGGTGCTTGGTCTTGCGATCCAAGGCCACGACTATTGATTTTTGCATTTTATTGCTTACCACCTTACCGATACGTTCTTTTCGGCTGTTACGCTCAACCGTTGCGGAGGCTGCTGTTACTGTTGTTTCCATGAAAAATTACTTTTGGCGTTCTTTCGATGTCAATTCTGTTTTTAACCGGGCTATCAGTTTTCTGGTTTCTCTGATGCGCATCGGGTTTTCGATAGCCGAAACATGATGGGCAAATTTCATTTTGCGCAAATTTTCTTTTTCGCTGCCGATTTTATCCTGCAACTCTGCTACGTTCAATCCTTTTATTTCAGCGTTTTTCATGTCTCAATTATTTTGCTGCTACTTGTTCCACATAATCTCTGCGAATGGTGAACCTCGTTTTGATAGGAAGTTTGCCATCGGCCAGTGCTAATGCTTCTTTAGCTGTGGCTGTGTTTACGCCCCCGGCTTCAAATAAAATAGTGCCCGGTTTTACCACGGCAACCCAATACTCGGGAGCTCCTTTTCCTTTACCCATACGCACCTCTGCAGGTTTGCGGGTAATGGGCTTATCAGGAAAAATACGGATCCACACCTGACCCTCGCGTTTCATAGCTCTTGTAAGGGCAACGCGGGCGGCCTCTAACTGGCGTGCCGTAATCCATCCGGGTTCCAATGCTTTCAAGGCAAATGATCCAAAGGCAATCTGGTGGCCACGGGTGGCCAATCCTTTCACCTTGCCCTTTTGCATCTTCCTGAATTTCGTTCGCTTCGGTTGTAACATGACTTTTACCTTAAATCTATCTTTACGAAATTATTTCTTTCTTCCTCGTCCTTCGCCTCTTCCTCTGCGGTCATCTCCATCCCCACCTCTTCTTCTGTCTTCACCTCTCGATCTTCTTTCATTTCCGCCTTGGGCTCCACCTTTTCCTTCATTGCCTGCTGTACCTACCATCCCTACGTTGGGCGACAGATCGCGCTTGCCATATACTTCTCCTTTGAATATCCATACTTTGATACCAATTTTTCCGTACACAGTTTGTGCCTCGGAGATAGCATAATCTATATCGGCACGAAGTGTATGCAACGGAATACGTCCTTCTTTATATTGTTCTGTGCGAGCCATATCGGCACCTGCCAAACGACCTGATAATTTCACTTTAATACCTTCTGCCCCTACGCGCATGGTAGATGCGATGGCTTGCTTCATGGCTCTGCGGTAAGAAATACGTGCCTCCAGTTGTTGTGCTATTGACTCGCCTACCAGCTTTGCATCTAACTCCGGTCTTTTAATTTCGAAAATGTTGATCTGCACATCTTTGTTGGTGAGCTTCTTCAACTCTTCTTTAATTTTATCAACCTCTGTTCCTCCTTTTCCAATAACAACACCCGGACGTGCCGTGTGAATGGTGAGTGTAATTCTTTTGAGGGTGCGTTCGATTACAATTTTGGAGATTCCTCCTTTTTGAATCCTCGCATCAACATATTTTCTGATTTTGTGGTCTTCTACCAGTTTATCTGAAAATGTATTTCCGCCAAACCAGCTGGAGTCCCAGCCGCGCACGATGCCTAAACGAAGGCCTACCGGGTTAATTTTTTGTCCCATTTATTCTTTGGTTTCTTTAACTGCTTGTTTTTCAACTTTAGCCGGCATACGGTCAACCACCAAGGTTACGTGGTTAGAACGTTTTCTTACCCGGTGGGCACGACCCTGAGGTGCCGGTCTCAGTCTTTTCAAAATCCGGCCACCGCCTACGTGTACTTCTTTTACAAAAAGGTCGGCTTCTTCCAATTTCACATCCGAGTTTTTTGATTCCCAGTTGTTAATGGCTGAAAGCAACAACTTTTCCATTTTAGCAGAAGGGTGCTTGGCATCATATTTTAAAATATTTAATGCCTTGCTTACCCGCTCGCCACGGATCAGGTCTGCAATTAATCTCATCTTACGAGGAGAGGAGGGAGAGTCATTCAGATGGGCAGTAGCGGGCCCTGACTGGGCTGCTTGCTTTACGGCCTCAATCTTCTCTCTCTTTACTACCGATCTTTTCTTTTTCTTTTCCGTTTCCATATTTCAGGAGTAAAAGTTATGCCTGATTAAAATCTATTTTGCTGCCTCAGCTTTGTTGTTACCTGAGTGTCCTTTGAAGGTGCGCGTAGGTGCAAATTCGCCCAACTTGTGCCCCACCATATTTTCGGTGACGTACACCGGAATAAATTTATTTCCGTTGTGGACGGCAAATGTAAACCCGATCAGATCAGGTGTGATTGTGCTTCTGCGTGACCATGTTTTGATCACCGATTTTTTACCCGATTGTTCCATCACTTGCACTTTCTTGAGCAAGCGTTGATCGAGGTATGGACCCTTTTTAATTGACCTTCCCATTATTTTTTGCGTCTAGCAATGATTAAACCATCAGAATATTTTTTCGGGTGGCGAGTTTTTTTGCCCTTCGCCAACAAGCCTTTACGCGAGCGTGGATGTCCACCGGATGCACGTCCTTCACCACCACCCATCGGGTGATCTACCGGATTCATCGCAACACCACGTACACGGGGGCGTCTGCCTCTCCAACGGGTACGGCCTGCTTTCCCAACTTTTTCGTTCATGTGTTCGGCATTGGAAACAGAGCCAACCACTGCCATGCAGTTTACCAACACATTTCTCATTTCGCCCGAGGGCATACGCAGGGTAGCATAGTCGCCCTCGCGTGCCACCAACTGTACAAATGAGCCTGCACTTCTTGCTATGGCAGCACCTTTGCCGGGTTGGATTTCTACATTGTGTACTACAGTACCTACCGGTATTTTAGCCAATGGCAATGCATTACCTACTTCCGGTGCTACCTCTTCGCCCGCTATTACTGTTTGCCCTACTTTTATTCCATTCGGAGCAACGATATACGATTTGTGGCCATCGGCATAATACAACTTAGCTACACGTGCCGTTCTAGTCGGATCGTACTCGATTGATTTCACTACGGCCGGTACGCCAAATTTATCTCTCTTGAAATCTACCAGGCGCAGTTTTTGTTTGTGTCCACCGCCTATGTAGCGCATCGTCATACGGCCACCGCTATTGCGGCCACCGGTTTTCTTTAATGTAACCACCAGCGATTTCTCCGGGCGTGACTCTGTAATGTCATCAAATCCGGGCGAAAGCCTGTGACGTGTGCCGGGAGTTACTGGTTTTAATTTTTTCATTGCCATGACTGACCTTAATTAAAGGGGTTGTCTATAATTATACGTTGCTATAAAAATCAATCACTTCGCCTGTCGCCAATGTTACAATGGCTTTTTTATAATCTGGCCTTCTGCCGGTTAGTGTACCTGCTTTGGTGAACCGTGATTTTTTCTTGCCCAACACATTCATTGTGTTCACCTTTTCTACGTTTACACCGTATGTTTTTTCAACGGCATTTTTTATTTCGATTTTATTGGCAGTCTTCTCCACAATGAAACCATATTTTCCTTTTTCATTGAGGGCAGAAATTTTTTCTGTTACCAAAGGGGTAATTAAAACACTCATCTTATGCTTTGTTTAACAGGTTACTGATCTTTTCTACAGAGCCTTCTGCCAAAATCAAATGATCGGCATGGAGCACATCGTAGGTGTTGATTTGCGAGGCGGTGATCACTTTTGTGTTTTGCACGTTCCGGCCTGACAGCACTACGTTTTTAGCTACTTCGGGAAGCACCAATAAAGTCTTCTTAGAATCTAATGCCAATGACTTAAGTAATTGAAGGTATTGTTTGGTTTTTGGAGCTTCGAAGTTAAAGTCTTCAATGACCGCAATCGAGTTGTCTTTTGCTTTGTAGGTCAGGGCTGACTTGCGCGCCAGATCTTTTACCTTTTTATTTAACTTAATAGAGTAATCACGGGGTACGGGACCGAAGATACGGCCACCACCTTTAAACTGCGGGTTTTTAATATTACCTGCACGAGCTCCACCGGTTCCTTTTTGTTTTTTGATTTTCTTTGACGAGCCGGAAATTTCATTCCGCTGCTTGGATTTGTGCGTACCCTGACGTTGGTTGGCCAAGTAGCTTTTTACATCCAAATAAATCGCATGGTCATTGGGCTCAATGCCGAAAACCTCACTGGTGAGGCTTACTTTGCGACCGGTTTTTTCACCGTTATATTTTACAACCGCTAAGTCCATTATTTTTCAAGAATTATCGTTGAATTTTTTGCTCCGGGAATAGATCCACTCACCATGATCAAATTTTGCTCGGCAATTATTTTTACTACTTTCAGGTTGGTGATTTTTACACGGTCGTTGCCCATGCGGCCAGGCAAGCGTTTTCCTTTAATAACACGTGCTGCAAAGGACGCGTTACCCATGGAACCCGGTGCGCGGAGACGATTGTGCTGACCGTGTGTTTGTCCACCCACTCCACTAAAACCATAACGCTTTACTACACCCTGAAAACCTTTTCCTTTGCTGGTACCTACCGCATCGAGGAAATCGCCTTCTGCAAATACATCGGCTATTTTTATTTCTTTACCCAGCTCGATCAATCCGGCAAACTCATCGCTGAAATCGCGGAACTCTACCACATGGCGTTTAGGCGATGTGTTGGCTTTCTTAAAATGACCCAACATACCGGCCGGTGTGTTTTTTTCTTTTTTATCACCAAAGGCCAACTGTACTGCTTTGTAGCCATCTTTAGACTCTGCAGTTTTAACTTGGGTAACCACACAAGGGCCCGCTTCGATGACGGTAACAGCAATGCTTTCGCCATTAGAGCCGAAAACGCTTGTCATTCCTACCTTACGTCCTATTATTCCAGGCATAATTGAAACCTATTTAGCTGATTTTGAGTCGTTTTGAGGGTTTCGCCCCGCAAAAAGGACTGCAAAGATAGGAACTAAAGTGAAGCTAACAAGTGAGCGATAGAAAAAATCTCATGCCGCTATGATATTCTACTGCTGCCAAGCCGTTTCTTCCATCAAATAAGCCATAAAAGAATAAGAATACCCTTTTCATTGGTATTATTTATAATCCGGAAATTTTGTTGCTTTCGCAGCGGGTGTTTCAAAATATCCTGATCTGTTATTTACTCCTGGGCTTCCTTCTCTTACTGTGGGTTGGGCATGTTGCAACAGCAACACATTGACTTGGTTGCCTTCCCAGTATTCAACAGTAAAGGGATAGGTAATTTTTTCTAATTTTCTTTCTGTTTTCTTCAACAGCTTTATTCTTTTTCCCAGCACTTCTCTTCTATGAGAATCGCTCATGCCGTTATCTATCTTTCCTACACTCCATTCTTCATTCGTTCCTTTTTGTGGTGTGATGGTTAGTTGGTTTCCGTTTACTGAGTAAGTGCCTGTTTCATATTGTAACACATTTACAGGTGTATTTACAATGCCTGATGCAGCATTGTACACAAACTGGTAAGTACCATTGGTATTGAATTGATATTGGTGAATCCAAAAGCCTCCGGTATTGTATTGCATATTGCCATAGCCTGTTTTTTCCAAACTGCTGCCTTCCCATATTTTTCCGGAAAGCATGCTATTACCGCCATTTTCATTTTGATTATTTAAAGATCTATTTTCTGCATCTGTTTTAAATCCAGGTGGGTTATCAATCAACGATTCTAATTTTCGTTGTGAATAATGAGTTTCTTTTTGCTCACTGCTTTCTCGTTGAGTTGGATTTGCCGACTTTAAAATAAGACTATAATTTTTCGTTCCTGAATAATATTTTATCTCGAAAGCGTACGTTACTTTTTCCAATTTATAATCAGATACCTTAACCAACTTGCCCCATTCTTTGCTACTGTTTGTTTTACTCCACCATTCGCCTTTGCCTTGCATTGGTGCAATAGTCAACTGATTTCCGTTTACGGAATACTTTCCTGTTTCATAAATAAAAATAGATTCCTTCATATAAACCGACCAATTCTTCGTGCGGAAAATGTATGTGCCATCACTATTAAAAAGATATTCTTTTCTGAAATAGCCGGCAGTGTATTGTGCATAGCCATTCATATAACCCGATGTTTCAAGTATATAATCGCACCACAAACCAACAATAGGGCCATTGTTTGTATTGGCTGATGAAGTAGTATTTGTTGATGTAGAATTATTAATGATTGGTGGTTCTGCAATCTTACTTGCATCTAAATCTAACGAGCCAAGCAACGATTGATACTCTTTCAAATAAGGTTGTGCTGTGGAATTACACAATACCGATATACAAATTTTGTTGTTAGAATAAATTGTGAGCATAGACGTCACGTTGGCGCCATTGTATTGCCACACGCCCGCACCGCTCATCACCGTCCAGCCTTCGGCTGATTGTGGCGCAGTTTTTTCGGGGGATGAAATGGTTTTGCCAGATAGCACCAGTTCATTCCAGTCTTTATCAAAATCAGCTTGTATGTCGCCTTCGCTGTTGCGGTGTTGGTAAATGGCTATCTGCGCCCAACTACTGCCATCTATTTTTGAATACGAAATGAAGCCGTTGCCATCTTGCGGTGTCCATCCAACGGGCACATTGTAAGTAACAATGTCGAATGTTTTCTTTTGCGCATAGCTGGTGAAGCTATTCAAAATTGCCATTAGAATGATGATGTATTTTGTCATGATAAGTTGGGGATGATGTTAGTCAACTACACAAATTTCATTTGTGCTGCTGCTCTTATTAATGCAGCCGTATTTTTAGCATTAAACTTTTCCAGTAAATGCTTGCGGTGCGTATCAACAGTGGTGGCGCTTACAAAAAGTTTTTCTGCCATCTCAGCATTCGTCATTCCTTCGGCTATCAGTTGCAGCACTTCTATTTCGCGCCTGGTAAGTGTGGGGGCTTCTTCTACGTTGGGCTTCTTCAACATATCAAAAGCTTCAGGACTTAAATAATTTTTGCCTTGCATCACCGTGCGGATAGCCGTGAGCACTTCTTGCTTGGTAGCATTTTTTAAAAGATAACCCATCGCACCATTGTCCAGCATTTTAGAGATAAAACTAAGTTGGTTAAATGTGCTTAACCCAATGATTCGTACAGTAGGATATTTTTCATTCACTTCTCGGCAAAGGTCAATGCCACTTTTGTCAGGAAGGTTGATGTCCATCAACAACACATCGGGAAGTTGATGTTGCAAAAATGAAAGACAAGTATCTGCATTGTAAGCGTGACCAAGCCATTCCATTTCGGATTCGTTTTGCAACATGGCCTTGATGCCTTCTGTTATCATGAAATGGTCATCAACTATAAAAAGTTTGGTCTTCATGTGATAGAAAATTCGATGAATACTGAAGTGCCTTTGCTTGGAGCCGTCTTTATATTGATGGTGCCTTTGTGATAGTCCACCCGGGAGCGAATGTTTTTCCAACCAATGCCTTGAGCTTCTTTTGATTTATCAAGCTCCATTCCTTTGCCATCATCTTCTACTGTAATGGACAATTGATTTTCGGATGCGCTTATTTGCACGATGGCTTGTTTAGCATCGGCATGCTTTACAATGTTGTTGAGCAGTTCCTGTACAATTCGGTAAATCGTTACCGAAAGACTCCGATCAATAGATTTATCTTTCAATCCAAAAGATTGATACACTACTTTCAGCATGCCATTGCGGCCCATCTCTTTGCAGAAATCGTTTAACGCTTCATTCAGTCCGAATTTCAAAAGCGACTCAGGCATCAGGTTGTGTGCCACGCGCCTCATCTCGCTGATGGAATTATCCAGCATGTAGATGCTGTGTTCAAAAGCCTGCACATCGGCAGGTGTCATCATCATGTTTTCTTTCATATTGTTCAATGAATATTTAATTCCCGAAAGCATTCCTCCCAATCCATCATGCAAGTCTTTGGCCAGGCGGCTACGTTCTTGTTCTTCGCCTTGGAGGATGGCTTCGGTAGCGGTTAGTTTTTTTTCGGTTTCTAATTCTGTAATACGTTGCTGTTGCAACTTCTGACGATGTTGGTAGTTTCGGTAGATAAGCAGAGAGATGAGGAGTAATGAAACAGTGCTGCCGATGAGGATGTAGTTCAGCGTATTTTTTTGCCTGAGTTGCAGTTGGTGGATTTCTTTTTCTTCTTGTAAGGATTTTATTTCGCTGTCTTTGTTGGCCACACGAAAAAGGATTTCCATCTTCGATGCTTTTTCGCTTATGTTGTCTGAATAAATACTATCCGCGACAACCCGATATTGTTGCGCATATTCATAAGCTCTTTTGTAATCGCCCAGATTGCCATACCATTTTGAATAATAATCCAGTGCAGATGCTTTGTTATCGGAGAGTCCGTTTTCTTCAGCCAATTTGTAAAACTTATCTATGTTAGCTTTAGTGTCTTTGTGTTTCAATTCCAATTGTAAATTGATAAGTAAGTCGAGTGCTTTAGCTTGTTGAGATACATCTTCATTTTCCAAACCATAGTCATAAGATTTCTGATAATATTCTATTGCCTTTCGTTTGTCTTTTTTGTAGTAAGCTTCTACATCTCCTTTATTGTAGTAGTACACGTGAAAGCTTTTGGAGTTTTGCAATTGCTCTACAATGGGCCATGCTGCATGCAGCAGTGAATCTGCCGCAGCATAATTATCTGCATTCATTTCCTCGGTGGCAAGGTTCATGATCGTTGTTGCATATAGTCTGTTATCATTAAAATCTCTTGCCGTACGCACTGCCTTTTTAGCAAATTCTAATGCCTTCTGCTGGTTGGATAATGCCCCAAAGCAATTAGCGATACCGCTGTAAGCACTGACAATAGATTTATGCTTTATTTGTTGGAATACTTTTTCTGCACTGAAATAATCTTGTATCGCATTTTGATAGTCGCCAATCACATAATATAGATTCCCTCGATTGAGATGTATGTGACCCATATTCAACCTCAAGTCTTCATCGGATTCATTTTTTGAAACAGCAATGGCAGAGTCCGCGTATTGTAAAGCCTTTTCAAATTTTCCTTGATTTTTATAGTAAGATAAGCCCAGAACATAGGCCGTACTTAGACCCCACTTAAAGTTTATCTTCTTGCTTAAAGATGTCATCTGTTTGATGTAGGGCTCGAAATCTGATGTATTGTTGTTCAGGTTTGCTTTCATGTATTCATACAAAACTTCCACCTTCAGGCTGTCAGTGGTGGCTCTATCAATATTATTCAGCAGGCTATCCTTTTTTACGACACCTTGTGCCAAACACAGCACGCTTAGTAGCATGAGATACAAAATCAGCAGGCAATTTTTCATTATCGAAAATTATGGCTTTGCCAGCACAAAAGAAAAACAGCTACGCTTATACTCCTATCCTCTTTTTCCATGATTTTTCTTAGAAGAGAGAAATATCCTGTTTTTCAAGAATTGAAATAGTTTCTAAGACAAAAACACTTTTGTGTAGGTAACTGATTTTGAAACCCTACAAAGTATAACCATAAAAAAAAAACTCAATTCTCATCGCACTATTGTTCATACAACAATAGCATTTTCACAAAACCTTTCTTTTGGTGTGAGGGGCGGTCTGAACTTGGCGAGCTTATCAGTAGGTGCCCCTCCGTATTATGTGAATGGCGACCCTACTAATGTTGATTCAAAAAAATCAAGAACAAGTTTTAATGCAGGTGTTTATGGCGAGTATTCATTCACTCCTAAAATAGTCTTGCCGGCAGAGTTATTTTATTCGGGCGAGGGCGTTAGCTTCACCAATCCCGGCACGGAAGCACCCGCACACATCGAACTTAGCTATTTGAGTTTGCCTGTATTTTTTAAATATGGTATCATCAAAAATTTTTATGTGATGGCAGGGCCGCAACTTTCTTATTTACTGGCAGCACACAGTGTCTTTACAGATGGCGGATCCTATAACATATCAAATGAACACAGCAAAATAGTTTTTGGACTTGCACCAGCGGTCGGCTACGATTGGAAAAATTTTAGCATCAACGTGAGGTACAGCATGGGCTTATCTAATATAACAAAGCCGCTTTCTTATGGTGGCAATGCCCGCTATGTGGATGACAATGTAAAGAGTAACGTATTCTCGGTTACCGCCAGCTACAAAGTATTTACCTTAAAATAATACGCAAAGAAACCGCTGCCAGCCCGCCAACGATAACAACAAAAGGCACACGCCCTCCGGCATGTGCCTTTTTAATTTCTGTTTCGGCCGCTCAGGCAAACGGCTTATCTATTGACTCGCTTGGTTGGGTAAACCACTTCACTCCTTGTTCAGTCATGTAAGCGCAATCTTCCAGACGGATACCAAACTCATCGTAGATAGAGATAGTGGGTTCGATACTAAAGCACATGCCCGGCAGCAGCGGTTGTTTGTTGCCCAGCAACATATTGCCCCATTCGTGCCCATCCATACCGATGCCATGGCCGGTGCGGTGCGGAAGACCCGGCAGCTGATAGCCTGGGCCAAAGCCTGCTTGGGTGATAACTTTCCTTGCCGCGATATCTACATTCTCGCAAGGGGCGTGGAGGCGGGCTGCCTCAAACCCGGCTGCCTGCGATTTTTTTTCCAAGTTCCAGATTTCGCGCTGCCGTGTGGTGGGCTCACCAAAAACAAAAGTGCGCGTGATGTCAGAGGCATAACCCTCCACGCTGCATCCGCCATCAATCAAAATAACATCTCCTTTCTTCAGTTGTTGCGGGGTGCGGCTTCCATGCGGAAAGGCTGTATATTTTCCAAAAGACACCAGCGCTCCGCCACGTGAGCCTAATTTTGAATGTGCTTGCGCAATGATGCCGCCCACATCTTGCTGAGTCATGCCTTCTTGTATCTGGGTGTGTGTGTTGCGAAATGCTTCCAGCGTAATGTTGTTGGCCAGTTGCATCAAGGCCAGCTCGGCAGGGCTTTTAAACATGCGGCAACCCACCGTGATGGGGTCGGCACTGACGTACTCTAAGTGCGAGGCTTCCTTGCGCACGCCATCAAACAGAAAGAAACGCACGCGTTCTTCCATCCCGATTTTTCCGGATTTGATTCCGGCATCGGCTAATATTCCGGCCACTACGCGGTAGGGGCTTTCGTGCTCTTCCCAAACACGCACGTCTTTGCCGATGGTAATCAGTTCTCGCAGTCTTGCCTCTTCAAAGTGCGGCACCACATAGCTTACCTCGCCCCGTGCCGGGATGATAGCCGCCATCAGGCGTTCGCTGTTGCCCCACTCCACGCCTGTAAAATATTTCATCGAAGTGCCACCATCCAAATAGATCGCCCCAATTTTATTTTCTGCCATCAGCTTTTGCGCTTTCTCTATTCTCGTCTTCCGTTCATCCAGCGTAATAGGCACAGCCTTATCAGCCATGGGCTGCATCTCATCTAAAGGATTGAAAAAATTTTGCGCTGTCTGTTTGGGTTGGCTGTATGCTGCGACAGATCCGGCCACCGCTCCGGCCGATGTCAAAATAAAATGTCTTCGGGTAAATGTCATAAGTATTTAATTTTTTTACAGGAAATATAATGATCTGTTCGGTTTCATAAAAGACAAAAAGAGACTACCATTTTGTAGCAGTCTCTTTCGTGCAGCAGGTAAGGACAAAGTGCTGTTATCGTATTTGAAATTAATTTACACAAGATTAGAATTTAACCTTCGGCCTTTCTTTCTGCCCGTACTGGATGGAGTTATAGTATTTAAGTTTTTTCTTGCCCAAAGAAGTTTCATAATACGGCTTGGGCGAAGCGCACGCGCTCAGCATGATTAAAGCACAGACAAATATTACAAGCACCTGTTTCATAAGAGTAGATAAACTGTTTCCCATAAATACATTGAAGTCTGAAAACCATCGCGGGAAGTCCGGTAAGTTGTACTTTTGCCAGACAAAACGCATCCATCCCGGTTAAACGGATTGTTACCATGAATGAAAAACGAACTGAAATTGCAGCCTTGGGCGAATTTGGATTGATCGAGCGCATCCATTCTTCTGTTATCATACAAAACCTTACATCGCAAAAAGGCATTGGCGATGATGCAGCCGTTATTGACATCGGCACGGAAAACCTATTAGTTTCTACCGATATGCTGCTGGAAGGAACCCATTTTGATCTTTCGTACACACCCTTGCCGCACTTGGGCTACAAGGCTGTGGCCGTCAATGTTAGCGATATAGCCGCCATGAACGGAAAGCCACAACAAATTGTAGTTTCGCTTGGGTTGAGCAACCGGTTTTCGGTAGAGGCGGTAGATGCTTTGTATGAAGGCATCAGGGCAGCATGCCAAAATTATAAAGTTGACTTGGTGGGTGGCGACACTACGGCATCGCACGCAGGGCTGGTCATTTCGATTACCGTTATCGGGCGTTCCGAAAAAAACAAAACGGTGTTGCGAAGTGGCGGCAAAGCCAACGACATCATTTGCGTAACGGGCGACTTGGGTGCTGCCTATCTCGGCCTTCAGGTGCTGGAAAGAGAAAAGGAAGTGTTTCGGTCTAACCCCACTATGCAGCCCGACATAGAAAAATACGATTATCTGGTAGGGCGGCAACTGAAGCCCGATGCCCGCATGGATATTATTTATGAATTAGAAGAAAAAAATATTGTGCCTACTTCGATGATTGATGTTTCTGATGGACTCGCCAGCGAGCTTTTTCATCTGGCAAAAAATTCAAAGACTGGGATCAAAATTTTTGAAGACAAAATTCCAGTTGACTCGATGACCTACGAAACGGCCGTTGAATTTAAAATGGATCCGATCACAGCCGCACTCAACGGAGGCGAAGATTACGAGCTGCTCTTCACCATCCAGCCATCAGATTTTGAAAAACTGAAAAACCACCCCGATATCCACTTCATCGGCCACCTGCACGATAACGCCCGGCAGCATATCATGATTTCAAAAGCGGGCACAGTCGTGCCGCTGCAGGCCCAGGGGTGGAAGCATTTTTAAATTTCAATCTTCCGGATACGGAATAAAAACAAAACTGGTAAATGCCTCGTCCACCACAAAGAGGCAGCAAAATTCGTCCGGGTCTTTGTAGGCGTTGATAAAATCCTGTTGCTTGTCGCGGGCTACCAGTTCACGCTGCATAAACTCATCGAGAAAGGAAGCATAGTAATTCCAGTCGAGGTTGAGTTCAAACTTTCCGATCAGCAACTGCCCCACGGGGATTTCTTCTTTTGAAATGGCAAACACCGGGTAGGCGAAGCCGCTCTGACGTATCTGGTACGAAGCCTCTTTCAGCGTGTCGGCTATTTTCACAAAATCTTGTGAGATGGTGCCTAAGTATTTTCCATTTAGCTCGGGGTCGTTATGTGTCATAATTTCTTCAGGTAGTCAAGACTTTTTCTCAAAGCTACTTCCGGGTTTTGCACCATATCTTGCTCCACAAAGAAATGAGTTACGCCCGATTGGATAGCTTGAGTCAGGATGGACTTCAGGTCGAGCACACCATCATCGGCCGTTGTCATGAATGGAAACAATTCAATCCATTGGTTTGAATTTCCACCATCACCGGAAAAGTGAACTTGTTTTTTCATGTTCTTCACGTGCATCATTTTGTAACGGTTTGGATATTTCTTTAAATAGGAAATCGGGTCACCACCTCCGGCCACAGTCCAATACAAATCCATTTCCAGGTACACGATTTCAGGATCCGTCTTCTCAATGATCATGTGCAAAGGCACCTGGCCTTCCATTTCTTTCATACCATACCCGTGATTGTGATAGGCAAAACGGATACCCTCCTTCTTTGCGCTGGCACCGATCCGGTTGAACACATCAATCGTTCGCTTGTAATCATCCAATGACCTTCTATTTTCTTCTGGAATGGCCGGCAATGTAACGTACGTAAAACCGATCTTCCTTGCCGCTTCAGCCAATTGTGGCATATTCTCCTGCAACGTGATGAAGTCAGTGTGAATTGAGGGAACGGTGATCTTGTTCGACTTTAAAATTTGCCGAACTTCTCCAACTGATTTTCCAAAGTAGCCGCTTCCACTGAATCCCAATGAGGGCGTGACAGATGCCCACCAGTCAACTGCCGCTTTGGCGCTGAACGGAAACGGCCCATACATTTCGATCTCGCGATAACCCATTTGCGAGAGCATGGCCACGCCTCCCGCAAAATCTTTTTCCAAAACTTTTGGCAATGAAAAAAGCTGGATGCCGATATTCTTTAACAGTGGTGAAGCAAACACCTCTTGATTCTGCAGCAGTGCCGAAGCAGTGAGAGCTGATGAGGATTGAATGAATTGCCTACGGTTCATACGTGTAGCTTTATTTTCGTGTAGCCTTAAAAGTTCCGTTGGGTTGAATGAAAAAACAGCCTGATACTTTCTCCCCATTGTGTACAAACTCTAGTTTATACCCGCTCAAAATTTTTAATGCAAATTTATCGCCTCCCAAATAAGCCAGCTCATACTCGGGCTGGCCGGGCACAAAAAGAAATAAATTTTTTTCTGCCTTCACATATACTTTGGCCACCATTCCCGCTATTTCATATTCGCCCACATATTCTTTCAGCCTTTCCGGTTTAATTTCTTTGGTATCGGGGTGGTGCAAAAATTCCAACGGTTTGTTCAGACTGGGCTCCATATCATAGATGGCCACACGCTCTACTTCGCCATTCAACCCGGTGATAAAATTCAAGCGCATATCGCTTTTATTGGCCGTGTCAATTTTGTGTTTCTTCGTTACCTCAAACGGCTGGAAGATGTCGTAATGAAAATGCTTGAGCCAGTAGGTATAATTGCCCATCTTCGCAAAAAGCGAATCGTGGTGTGCCTTGACAGAAAATGTGCCGTAGCCATCCAACGAATATTTCCCCTCCAACTCTTCGGGCAAATGCGATGGCTTGGTTCCTTTCTTTACCGATGAAGTTGCTTTGGCTGCCGTTTCTTTTTCATTTTTCTTGCGTTTATCGGCTGCCTCTTTCATTTCTTTGTTCCAGTCGGAGAGCGACAGCCGGAGCATGCGGTCGGCTACGATGTTGCGAACGATGGCCGGTATCACCGATGCGTTTTGATTGGTCAGTACCACAATGCCTACACTATCGGACGGGAAGAAACAAGTGCTGGCAGAAAAACCATCAATGTTGCCACCGTGCTCTACGCGATAGTGCCCTTTGTACGAGGCCAGAAACCAGCCATATCCGTAATTGGAAAACTGCACATCGGGATGTTCGCGGGTTGGCAATGCCGGGCCGATGATCATTTGCGAGCTGATGGCTTCGCTTACATAAGATGCAGGCAAAATTTCTTTGCCGTTAAATTTTCCGCCATGAATCCACATCCTCAGCCAGTTGGCCATTTCATTCACGCTGCTGTTGATGCTTCCGGCCGGAGCCATGCCGCTGATGTTATAA
Organism: Bacteroidota bacterium; assembly: GCA_018267215.1. Taxonomy (GTDB): domain Bacteria; phylum Bacteroidota; class Bacteroidia; order Cytophagales; family Cyclobacteriaceae; genus ELB16-189. The sequence continues at coordinate 11,516 of JAFDYX010000024.1, read as the reverse complement.
TAATCCATCTTCACAATATCTTTGTCGTTTTTTACTTCATAGCCAACAGCCGGTTCATTACTTTTTTCGAGCTCGGCAATGGAGGCGTTGGAAGTGGACATGACCAGTGGTTTAAAAAATTTTTCGGAGATGTTCTTTTCCCAACTATTGCCTGTTATTTTTTCTGTGATAACACCTTGCACAAGAAACATAAAATTATTGTACTGCCATTTTTCGCGCACGTGTACCGATGGCTCCATGTATTGAATGCGGCCAACTAAGCTGTCTTTATCGGGTGTGTTGAAAAAATACCAACTCAAGTCGTGGCGCGGAAGGCCTGTGCTGTGGCGCATCAGGTCTTTCACTGTAATACCGGCATTCATTTCATCATTAAAAAAATTTAACTTCGGCACGTACGTGGCCGGCTTTTCATTAAACGAAACTTTGTTGTCGTTGCGCAAAATTCCCAGCAGCCCGGCCGTAAAGGCTTTGGTGCAACTACCGATGGCAAACAGGGTATTGGGTGTAACCGGTTTTTTATTTTCCTCATCGCGGTAGCCAAACCCTTTGGCATACACCAGTTTATTTTTTTCTACAACAGCCACGGCAAAGCCCGCGGCATGCCAGTCGGCCAGCAGTGTCTGCAACTTTTCTTCAATGCCAGCCAGGCGGTTATCGGCCGCGTTGGATTTTTTTTGGCTCCACGCTAGCAGGCTGTGGCCAATCAATAAAAGAACTAATAGTTTTCTCATAACCAAGTATTTGAATCGGGCAGGCAATATAAGATTTTATAAATCACGGTTTCTGATCTTTGAAAATGTGTTTCGAGAATACAAATAAAACGAGATGCTGTTTTTCAATCAATTTTGTAATTTCATCCCATCAAACAAAAAAATTATGGCCTCATTTTCATTTTCATCTCACCTGCCGGTGTTAGGTTTTTTTATACTCTTCGTGCTTTCTTCTTTTTCATTTCAACCACAAACTCCATTCAATTTGAAAGCAAGCATGGAGCGCGGCAAAGCAATATACACGGCTAAGTGTATGACCTGCCACATGGAGATGGGCGAAGGCACGGACGGATATTATCCGCCCTTGGCAAAATCCGATTATCTGATGGCGGGCAAAAAAAAATCTATTGAAGTGGTGCTCTACGGAGCCTCGGGACCGATGAAAGTAAACGGCTATGATTACGATGACAAAATGGAAGCGTTTGATTTAACAGACGAGCAAACCAGCGATGTGTTGAACTATGTGCGCAATTCGTTTGGCAACACGGGCGCTGCCCTCACCCCGGAAGAAGTAAAGAGCGCCCGGAAGAAGTAGCGCTGCCCTACTTAGCTACTTGTTAGCTTCGCGGGTAAATTTTAGTTTTCTGGCTCTGTCGGGATAATCGGTGATGAAGCCATCTACTCCCATTTCTTTTAAAGAGATCATTTCTTTTTCATCATTCACCGTCCACGGAACTACCCGCAGCTTAGCCGGTTTGTTTTCTTTGGCGCGCGCAATGGTTTTACGATGGAGCGCGTCCACTTCATTTTTGTCGAGCAGTTTGTATTCGGGGCTGTAGATGTCGGGCACAAAACCCAGATCGCGCAAATTTTCATCAATGGATTTTAGGTTTTCTACCAATGCCGCCAGCCGCACATGCGGATATTTTTGATGCCAGTATTTTAACACACGAAAATCGAACGACTGGATAACCACGCGGTTCCACGGCAAATACTGGTCAATCAGTTGGTACGCCAAATCCGAAAATACTTCTGGTGTTGGGCTGAAGCGGTTATCATCTTCCGGTGATGATTTGATCTCGATGTTGTAATCGGCCTCATACTTCGTTGTGTTCTTGATGTGGTTTTCAACAGCTACAATGACATCGCTCAACAAAGGCTTTACAGTTTTCATTTTCTTTTGTTCCGCAAAACGCGCATTTACTTTCGAGCCACAATCCCATGTGGCTACTTCTGCGTAATTCATTTTATAAATGTTGAACTTCTTTTCATCGCGGGCTTTTATTTCTTTTCCCTGCGGGTCGAGGCAATAAGCTGCGCTCATCCAGGGCTCGTGCGTTACCACTATTTGTTTGTCTTTGGTAACCGCCAAATCCATTTCCAACGTTGTTACGCCCGAGTCGAGCGCGAGCAAAAATGCCGGAATAGAATTTTCGGGCATCAGGCCGCGTGCCCCGCGGTGGCCTTGCACATCAAAGCGCGGTACGGCCAACTGGGCAAACGAGGATATCATAACAAACCCAAAACAAAAGGCGAAAACATATTTTTTCATTTTTAAAGAAAGTGTGAGTTTCCAAAAATACGCAAAGCTCCTTAACTTTAAAGAGAATGAAATTTCGTTGGGCTATTTTGCTTTCTGTTCTGCTTCTCTCGGGAAGCTGGGGTTTTTTCGCCCATCCGAAAATTAACCGGCTGGCTGTATTTACACTGCCAGCGCAGATGAGTATCTTTTATAAAAAGAATATCCGCTACATCGAGGAGGCTGCCGTTAACCCCGACCGCAGGCGGTATATTTTGCCCGATGAAGCCCCGCGCCATTACATTGATCTGGAAGAATATGGCGACAGTGCAGTCTATAAACTACCTCGCTACTGGAAACAGGCCGTAGAAAAATTTGGCGAAGACTCCTTGCAGGCACATGGTATTTTACCTTGGGCGATACAGTTATTTTATCTCCGGCTAAAAGATGCTCTTGCTATTCGCGATCCCGAAAAAATTTTAAAATACTCTGCCGACTTGGGGCATTATGTGGCCGATGCGCACGTGCCCCTGCACACTACCAAAAATTATGACGGCCAGCTAACCGGACAAACCGGTCTGCATGCTTTTTGGGAATCGCGTTTGCCGGAATTGTTTTATTCTGATTACAATTTTTACACCGGCAAAGCACAATATATTTCGAATGTGAGTGCCGAGGTGTGGAAAACTATCGCCCAAACCAATCAAGCACTTGACTCCGTGCTGCGATTTGAAAAATTGCTTTCAGAAAAAACAGGTAATAACAAATTCAACTTCGAAACGAAAGGGAAACAAACCATCAAAGTATTTTCGTACGATTATGCCAAAGCCTATCACGATTTGCTGCAAGGTATGGTAGAACGCCAGATGCGCAGAAGCATCTGGCTGACCGGCAGCCTATGGTACTCTGCCTGGGTAGATGCCGGCCAACCCGATTTAAAAATGTTGATCAACTACAAACCCTCGGATGAAGAACTGAAAGCCCGGGTTGTAGAATTAAAAAAATGGAAAGAGGAGCGCACAAAAATTTTTAGAGACACGCTACACGCCTATTGAGCGTAAAGTATAAAACTAAAAGTCTGTGCTTTTCTTTACTCTCAGTTTTATACTTTGTTATTTTGGATTACATCTTCCTCACCTTTCCGCTGCCCGATGAGTGGCTGTTTACCTGGCTGGGGTTGCCTTTGTAGCTAACACTCCCGCTACCGGAAATATTGGCATCCAGCGCATCTTTTACATTGATCTCCACATCGCCCGAGCCGGAGATACGCACATCGCATTTAGAAACTTCCAGATCAGAAGCCAATACTTTTCCCGAGCCGCTGATGTGTGCTTTAATTTCATTCGCTCTGCCGTTCATAGAAATTCGGCCTGAGCCCGAAACACCTACATCGGCTTTGCCTGAAATGGCACAGGTTAAGTTTACTTTGCCTGAGCCGCTCACATGGCTCTCAAACTCCCGGCACGAACCTTTTGCAGTTATGTCGCCACTTCCAGATACATCGGCTCTCAGCTCGCCTTTGGCATCCAGGTCAATCGTCAACGAGCCCGAGCCGCTCACGCGCAACTCCATATCATTGGATAAAATTTTACCATCACTTTCCAAATCGCCAGAGCCGCTCACGCTGATGGCTTCAATATCTTTAACTGTAACGTAAGCTGTAATTTTGTTTTCGTCACGCCAATGCCAGTTCCTCAAAGCCCACTTGGCCGGAATTTCGATAGACAAGTGGCCACCACTTACCTCTGTTTCAATTTTTTCGAGCATATCCTTATCGCCCGAAAGCACTACGCTCTGCGAAGAGCCTTGTTTAAGGATCAACTTGCCCGGCACGCGAAATGACAATTTGGTAAACGTTTCAACCTGGCGTGTTTCCTTCACCTGCGCGTATCCAAAGCCGGTGATTACTAAGAAGAGAAGAATAAGTATTCGTTTCATAATTATTTTTTTATTGCCTGAAAGATTACTGGGCAACCATAAAGGTTGCTTGGATATGAAAAAAATTTGATTAATCCGGTGTAAAAGAACTGTTTTTATACAATCTGCGGCTTGCGTTTGCTATGTTGATTCGTATTACAACAACTCTACCTGGAAAGCATTTCCACCGCTTTCTCCAACGTTACATCTTTTCCAGCCAGTAAATTTTTTTTTGTAGTTTTACTGTATACATCCGGTGAGATTCCAACCCCCTCATAACTAACCCCACCCGGTGCGCGGTAGTCTCCTACTGATATACTGAACATCCATCCATTATACATTTCAAAATTGGGGTTGTCTGAAAAACTTCCGGCTGTTGTGTCGCCCACCACATTTACATGATTAAACTGCCGAAGAGCCAACTCAAAAGTTTCACCAGCGCTTTGAGTAAAGCGCGAAGTGAGCACCAGTACCGGTTTAGTAAAAGGATTGCTCGTCTTAGGTTCAACATACCACTCAGCAGATTCGGTGAAATCAGTATGCGCAGGGCCGTTGCGTTTTTTTGTAGTCATGTATAATTTCTTAGAGGAAGCAAAACAACCGGCCATATACTGCGACACGGGATCGTAACCGCCATAAAATCCACGTATATCAATAATCACTCCGTTGGCATCGGCAATACTCGTCATTACTTTCTTCATTTGTTTTTCAACATCTTTCAAACCATCAGTGCCTTTTATATTTAAGTAGAACAGATTGTTAGGCAACTTTCCATAACCAATATTTTCTGTTAGCTGTTCATAACCCGTGGTGTATGTTTTAGCAACTTCGAGATCATAATCTTCCTGCACTTTTGATATTTCTAATTGCCTATTGCGATAGCTCAACACACCACCCGGAAAAACGGGAAGTTTACCATTGGTAGGGTAGAGGTTCAAATGATTGTCATTGAGCAACACTATCATATCGCTCAATACTTTATAAAATTCTTCATCTGTCATCTGATCATTAATTCGTGGTTTGAACTGATCATGGATCGTCTTCCAGTCAATGTTCTTATATTCGAACATTCCGTAATGTTCATCAAATGTTTTCCAGAACTGTTCGAAGTTATGGGTGGGTGTGTTTTCTTTTTCAAAACCAACTAATTCGTCCTTACACGAGGCCATTATGAAGATCGAGCAAATCACAGTAATGAAGAAGGATCGTAGGTATTTTATTGATTTCATAGTGATAGATATTTTGGCTGCTTTTAAGTTTATTTTATTCCTCTCACTCCTTTTCCCTCTCACTATCGAGAGGTGTGTCTGAGGAATGAGGTGAGGTATTTAAAATTGATGGTGAAAATTAGCTAGTATAGATTGACTCAGCATCTTCATCTGTTGTGGTGTTTGAATGTTATAGCCTCCAAGTTCATAACTCAGGCCTGTTCCCCAACTGGTATTAAGTTGATAGTTGTAACCTATTGTCATGGCCGGAGCAAGAAATTTTGAAAGACCCACCCAACTCGAATTGCGAAAAAAACCCTGCACCTGATTCTTCCCCGGAGCCGAAACGGTGTTATCGTATGGCAGGCGGCTGAGTCTTGCTACTACCGGAATGCGCACCGAGGCAGTAAACTGATGATGCTCATTAACCCGATGTTGGGTTAACGCTTCCGGACTAAAGCTTAATGCATTGAATATGCCACTTGTATTCCATCCTTGAGGATAAAACATTTCATTCATAATTCTTCCACCCACTGCCACCTTAAAGGTAGGCTCCTGCGCAGAAGAAATTTTATAATAAGCGCCAAGCGATATTCTTCCAGCCATGAAGGAGCCTCCCACAGGAAATTTTTTGTCTTCCTTGTTTCCTTTATAGTCTTCTTCCTGGAAGAAGAGCGTTCTGTCTTTGTGATATTTAAGGGTATTGCTTCCCATTTTCACATCCAGATCTACAGAGAATATAAACTTGTTGCTCTCCAGGTTATAAAACAGTCGCAGATTTTTAGGTCTGCTTTGATAGACAAGGGGGGATGAATTTTTATCGAGGTACGTAACCGAGCCAATGCCGATGGCTATCCCGATTCGATTCTCTAAAGGCATCCATGTCCTGCTTTCATAGTTTTGTGCGAGGGCAATCCCGGTGATGAGAAGTGTAGCAACTGTAAGCATCCGTTTCATTTGTCAATTTTTTTATTGATGCAATGAACGGATCAGGGTAAAAAAGTTGCTTGCAGAAGTCGATCTAAGAGTCTATTCCAATCCGTTTGGACTGATTTACGTGGCTTTAGACGTACTTTCAAGATACTCGGCCGGGGTCATTCCCGTCTTTTTCTTGAATACTGAATAAAAAGATGCTTTTGAATTAAACCCGGCCTCCTGGGCAATACCCAACAGACTTAGATGTTTTTTGCTTGGTTGTGATGCAAACTGCTTAAAGGCTTCTACCCGGTAGTCATTAATAAGGTCAAAAAAATTTCCGGTATAACAGGAATTAATGGCTTGTGATAGCTGGTGGCGCGAAATACCCACAGCTACAGAGAGTTGTGTAAGAGTAAGGTCGTTTTTGAGATATAGTTGTTGGTCGTGCAACACGTGCCTTACTTTATCGAAAATGAAGATGAGTTGTTCGGTCTCAAGTGTCGACTTTTTGTACTTCTCTTCTATCGCTATAATTGGTGATTGAATTTCTTTCCCAATTCCAAATAACACGGGTTGAGTCAGCGCCTTGTACGAAAGCCAGTAGAACAATAATACAATGCCGATAAAGTGAAATGAATAAAACTGTTCCAATATTGGCACCTGCCAAGTGCGAGCGAAGAAAGAAAGTACAGCCAATACGGTAGCTGCGAGGGTAAGAACCAGAAATTGTTTTAGCCATTGAATGCGCAGGGATTCCACTTCAGAAAATTCTTCGTAGAGCTTTTTTTAAAAACGCAAGTAGTACATCAGAATAAAGGTTTGGAATACGATATGAAGCAGAGAGACTGCTTGATTGACCCAGCCGAAATCTTCGAGTGAGGCTTCTTCAAAATCGGTTAAGAGAGCGCGCTTCTCTTCGGCATCCAAGGCATAGTAAGGCAGCACAATCACAGTCAGAATAAGGAAGGGAATAAAGAGCCAAAAGCTTTTCCAGATTTTATCCGGTTGAGTTTGAGTAATATATTGTACGAAAAGAAAAATTAACGGCCAATAAAGTGAACCGATTATCCACGATACCCGGCTTAGGTGTGGATAAGCGAGAAAGAATTCACGGTTATCAAATCCTACCAGTACCAAGTGGAAAGAAAGAATAACCAGAAGGATGGCAAGTATTCGATTGGCTGGCTGGTTGACTTTTGTTCGTAACAATAAAAAAGAAAGAAACAACCCCTGAATGCTCGCAGCAGAATATAGAATTTGAACGAGTTGAATGTTATGCAATGATTGAATGTTGAATTAGTTACCGAAATTATAAAATCATGAATTAATTTTCTTTCGCATCATTGGTGTTTTGATGTTTACTTTAAAAAAATCGTTCCAATTGCTGTTCGACATTTGTAATGTTGAACAGTAGATAAAGCGGATTGTATAATTTGTGTTTAAAAAATTTCTTCTGTGGCATAAAGGCTTACAAATGTGTACTCCTGTTGGTAAGGTCACCGCACAAGCCTACGCAACACCAAGGGTAAGTGGTCTATTGCAACTGTTGCAGGCTGCAGTCATTTCAAAATTTCTACCGTTGTTTTACGGCAACGCCACCTTTTTTGCTGTCCACCTTGATGCTGTATTTTGCTCCGGAAGAAATAATCCAGCGCACCGTTACTGCCCCCAGCCCCGGAATGTTATCTACTTCCATTACAGACGGATTATTTTTTTGTTCGCGAACTATGTTGAGGTCGCGGTTATCTACTACAAGGCCGGCCACTACCTTAGCTCCTTCGATAGAAATATAATCGGGTCGTTCTATTTTATTTTTTAAATCGTGGCTGGCGTGCGTAGGCAGCATACGCTTGTTCACCACCACAGCTGTAACTTCGGTAAGTCCACCGCCAAGATTTTTTTCTGTAACCTCCTGGATTTCCAACTTAGGCATATTGTAAGCGTGATAGATGCAAAACGACATATTGCGGTGGGCATCGCTTTCAAGCAAAAAGCCCGGATCGGCTCGCGAGAAATTTTTCTTAAATCCACCTACTTCAATTTTTCCATACTGAGGGTGGTCAATTTCTTTCCACTCTACCAAGGCATCGCCAAAGAGGAGCGACTTATCAAATTCATACACATCGTCTTGTCCTTGGCCGCGCTCTTCTTTGTTGTGAAAATATTGATAGGAGTTAAACAACTCATTTGAAAACGTATAAACACCACGGCTTCCGTAAAACCAATCAAGCTCTCCTCCCCATACGGTGTACATATCTTTATACACTACTAAATAGCGATATCCGGGAATCAAGTGTTCGCCTTTTTTTCCGATGGCGTCATAAATGCGGGCATCGTCTGCATTGTATGTGCCGGCATCTTCTTCGGCTCCTGGGCCACGCAACATCATGCCGCCAGAATTATGAAAACTTTGTGCTCCGGCAATATTAGGGTGTGCCATCACAAAATCGCGCACCGCTCTGTTTTCTGGAATGCTGAACGGGTATTTGTACGCACCGCCTTGAATATAATTCGGTTGCCATTTCCATCCCCAGTCGCGGTTAGGATCGTAGGAGCCTGTGCCGTCTTCGCCCACGCGGCCATCACCATCTTTGTCTATTGCTTCAAAGCCCAGCAATTGGTAATCGCCCATCTCATCCACTTTGGCGGGTATAATCCTGCGCGGGTCAGTAGGGTCTTTTTTAAAACGGCCGGTGGCGCTCTTTCTTATCATTTGTGTAATATGTCCGTTGCCATCCAGGTCTTGAAATCCATCTTCATTCACCAAACCATCGCGGTCGTTGTCAATGGGTATCAAACCGGAGCGGGGGCTGTGGGGCGAGTTGGGTTCTTTCATGTAATGATCGCGCGCATCAGGATTGATGGTCGGGATAATATAAAATACTTTATCGCCCAGCAGTTCTTTAATAAAAGCAATAGAGTTGTACGACTCCGCCAGATACCAGGCGGTGTAGAGTGCCATTTCAGAACCCTGAATTTCGTTCGAGTGTATGTTCCCATCCAAATAATAAGCGGGCTTTTCTTCAGGCTTACCTTTTTTAAAATCAGTAACGGTTAGCACCCAAATATCTTTACCCATAAAACTTTTTCCGATGGATGCCATCCGCACCAAGTCGGGATGTGCCGCAGATAGTTTCTGGCAAATAGCTGTTAACCCGTTATAATTATTGTAGCGGTTCCACACGATTTGTACTTTAGGATTTTCTGGCGTTCCGGCCGCCCGAAAAATATCATTGGCGTCTTGTGCTACTAATACAGTTGACAAGAGGAGAAAGAAGGTGAGGATATTCAAATATCGTTTCATGTTCATTCGTTTTTAAAGGTTGATCTCCAGTTTTTTGATTCCCATCTGAGGTGCTCCCGCCTCGATCGCTACCTTACCTTTTCCTTTGATAAGCCAACTCATTTCTTTTGTTTCTCCTGCCTCTAAGTTCGGCAACAAAGTAATTTTGTTTCCGCTCACAATAGTCTGCCCCTCTGCAACACCCACTTGTACCTTCACCAACTTTACCCAATAATTATTTTTAGCTATATCGGCAACGGCCGGAAATAATCCTTTGTTTTGAACCGTAAGAGTAATGCGCGACACACCATTATCGAGCGGCTCAGTCTTCAAGTTCACTATATCAATTTCTGGTTTTTGCTTAGCCAGCGAAACAATAAACTTAGCATGTTCTCCAGCGAGCTTGTCCACCAGTTTATAGGGCGGATTGCTTTTTACAAAAGGTTTGAATCCACCCACTTCTACATTCTTACCTGCAAAATCCGGATGATTAATTTTTGTCCAGTTTACAAATACATCCTCTCCTTCTTTTTCTGCCCAACGCAAAAAATCTACATCGGTATTTTTATCCTCATTGACTTTGTATTTTTTTACCTGTGCTGTATCCTTTGGCACTTCAAACTTAGGTGCCCACCATCCGGGAGTGCTAAAACTAAAACGACCATAATGGAAATAAGCCCACTGCGCAAAATCACCTTTTTGAAAAGGTGCTGCTGGTGCATCTTTAGCTGTGATGGTTTTTTTATACAAATCACTTCCAAGCTTCATGGGTTTGGCGTCATTTTCTAAAATGCCCTGCGGCACACGGCCAGCATTTTTAGAGCGGTCAAACTTCCATGAATCAGATAAGGTATTGGCAGGGCCAAAAGTAACGACTGAAAAAATATTGAACCGCTCAAACAGATAATCCAAAACAGCACGATTTTCTAATTCAGTAACGGGTCCTTCTCCTGCTCCGGGAGTAAAATATGGGAAATCGAAAGTGAGGCTTTTGTTAAATTGAATACCCCCTTCTCCATCTTCGTTAGCCTTTCCGTCTTTATCATTATCAATACCTTCCGTTGTCAAAATATATTTTCCCTTCTCTCCTTTTTCAGGATTAGCCAAAACAAGAATACGAGGATCGGCCGGATGTGTTTTCCATTTGCCGGTAGCATCTTCAACACGAAGCCACGTGATTAGACCATCATTGTTGAGGTCCTCAAATGGGTCTTCATTTAATTTTCCATCGCGGTCATCATCAGTTGGCGAGGCGTTAGCGCTTCGTTCATATTTTATTTTTGCAAAGTATTGCTCCGCAGCATCGGGGCTAACACACGGAAACACATAAAATGTTGTCGAGGCAAGTAAATTCTTTATACTGTCTGTCTTGGCGCCAGCTAAAAGTTTCTCAGCAAAACCAACAGCCAAAGCAGAACCAAGTAGGTGATAGCCTTCCACTCCGCCAACAACAGCTACAGCCGGATGATTAGCTCTGTCACCTAAGCCAATCTCCAATACCCAAATATCTTTGCCCCCCAAGGTTTTTGTAAGTGATTGCAATTTTACCAAAGCTGGGTTAGCTGTTTCAAGTGCCTTCACACGTTGAGATAGCTGCGCATAGTCATTATATCCTTGACTCATGCCCTCCGAAAACACAATGGTAATAACCATTAATAGCAGACACCTTTTTAGCATAAAATAAGATTTTACCAAAAATGGTCTCCCGTTTTCATTTCCCGCATCAGTGTATTACCAACGGTTAAATTGATATTAAGGTCGGTATGGTCGTTAGATGGTCAGCCTTGTAATTAAAATCAGCACCTAAACGATCACTTCAAAATTTACTAAGTCTCCCTAAAAACAGAACCCTCAACCTTTAAAGGTTGAGGGTTTAAAAAAGGTGGGCGGTGTCCTACTCTCCCGGGTTTTGCCCTAGTACCATCGGCGCTGGTGGTCTTAACTGCCCTGTTCGGGATGGG
>JAFDYX010000023.1 GCA_018267215.1 Bacteroidota bacterium | reverse complement strand
TAATGTTTACTACACCTAGTATTGTAGGCTTTTTTAATTTCATATGTTTTTTCACTTTAATTGCCTTTTCTATTCTGCTCTGTCTGTGGTTTTATTTCATATCTTTTTAATTTAATTCGCGGATTTATTGTTTCCCTAAACTGTGCCGCTCGTCTTTTGTTTTTATATTTCTCGGCCGGGCTATTTATTTAACGCGCCATTTAATTGCGCCCAACGTTTGTGTTTATGACGGCTTGGGGAATAGGAGTGTTTGTTAAATGCGCAGCATGACAAACACGACCCCACCGAAGCTATCCACCGTTACGAAACTAAATAAAGAAAACGAAAGTGCAATGAACACCAAACCCCCAAGCTGGCATAAACACGGTGTTGTAGGTAGGGCGGTTTCGTCAGACCGATATAATAATAGAGTCGTGTCGTTAGTACGTTTCAAATTAGTCCCACGAGTCCTTGTCTGCCGTTGAATTCAAGGTCTTGACGGAACCGTCCTGCATAACACCGTCAAACGTTATTGTCTGCGTACGAAAAATGTCCTGCGAGGGCCGGGGTTTGTCTGCACTTGTTAGTTGATCATCATGTTTTTGATGAAAGAAAGAATTGTGAATATGGTCAGGACTGCACAAATGATAACACTTGTTCTAAGAAATTTGAAAAGGGTAAACTGCTTTGTGAATACCCAGGAAATTCCGAGGATAACTACTCCTAGTATTGAACTAATTAAAATAACCACAATTGTCCCTAGTAAAACCTCGATAATTATGGGAAAATCATTTGTAGGTTTACTAAATGCTGATATTGTTGATTCTAGGAGAGCGGTAATTAAAAACCCAATCCAATAGTCCTTGTATTCTTTTATCATGTCTTAATTTATATCCGCCTTACCTACAACGTTTGTGTTTGTGACGGGCGGGGAATAGGAGGGCTTGGCAATGAAGCGAAGCGGAATGCCAAGACCGACCAGTTGCGCCTTGTCCCACGTGACAAATGTATATAATGAAACTTGAACTTTATGAGGACACCGAACCCCCGCCTGGCACAAACATTTTGTTGGCGCCCGTTTGGTTAGTTGGTCTGATTGCAATTTGGGCACGTAAATGTGTCGCGAATTACTTCTTTTGGTGTCAATTCCAATTCAGTCCCACAGTGTCTACACACAGCATCGGTTCTAATAACTGTCGTTCCGGCCATCATGTCTCCAATTCTTTGATTTTTTTCTGAATAGTTAATTGTCAACAGTGCCGGAATTCCTAAGAACATTATTTCAAATATGTCCAACACTCGTCTTAAGAGTGCTTGAAATATATGAGGGGGTTGTCCGGTTGTATCAACCACGTATAGGTGAAACGCTTTTTTTCCAACGGTCTGTCCAATTGTCCCCTCACAAACCGGAAAATAAATAAACCAAACCACCGGAATTAAAAGAGCTTTGAAACCTGTCACTCGGTAAGTCCCGAATTCGTCACCGTCACCCGCTAAGTAAATGTATATGACGGTGCAAATCATAATAATTAAGTAGTCAATTAAGTTGGCGTAATATCTCTGTGCTAAATTCTTCTTCTTTCCAGCAATTATAATCATGTCCTAAGTCGGTCAGTTTTTAGTCGTCAGTGTTTTGTCGGTCGGTCTGTCCACCAAATGGGCGCCAACGTTTTGCGTGTTGCCGCAGTTGGCGATTTCGGAGCACTTCACTGTCAACCTGCACAAAAGTTTGATAGGAGCACTCAGCTTCAATTTTGCACGTCACCGCCAATTGAGGCAACACGCTGTTACCGGCTGGTGTTCTGTCTGTCCGTCCTTGCAAACCATTGTCAGTATTGAGTTTCTGTGTCATTGTCGTGTCGGCTGTGCGTTGCGTTTTTTATTTTTTTTGAAGGGCAGGAGATTTTTTAAAACCAATTTTTTCTTGGGTCGGCTTTGCAAGCTCTTTTAAAAGCTTTGGTTCTGCGTTGGCTTGTGAGGCTTTTAAATGTGCTTGCAAATTGGGCTGGCTCCCTGCAATCTTCTTTAATTTCAATTCTATTTTTTCATAGTCACCTAAGTAAGCTGTCATTAAACTCTTCCAAAGTTTTCCGTGATTAGGAACATTGAAATGCAGCAATTCATGAACAATCACATATTCTCCCAATTCCTTGTCAATGTCGAGTAGTTCGTTATTAAAATTTAGATTTCCGTCTGTCGAGCATGAAGCCCATTTGTTTGCCATAGGTCGTAAAGCCAATGACTTTACCTTAATTTTCATCTTGTCGGCATAGTCGTAAACTGCTCGTTTAAATTCCGCTTTGTCTGTCCACTTTGCCATAACTACAATTTGAAAGCAATGAATAAATGGTTAAACAATTCGTCAATCAGATTTGCGGCTTTATCAATGTCGTCTTCTTCTGCAAGCAATGCGAAATAAACTGCTTGTCTAAGTTCTCTTAATTCTTTTTCGCTGGATTTCCAGTTTGGATGATTTACAAATTCGCCTTTTATTTCTTTGGTAATTTCTTCTGCATTATTGATTTCGTTTTCAAGCATTTTCTTGTAAATGAAGAAAGTCAAATCGTCAAAGCCTTTTTCGGCTTGTTCTTTTCTGCGTTTTATATCTTCTTCATAAAGTTTACGGATTTCTTCTAATGCCTCCTGGGTGCTTAGTTGTCTGCTTTCGTAATTTTCCTCAACTGCTTCCGCTCTTTCCTTAATGCCTATCAAAAATGGGTCGTCTGAATTTTCATCCGCAATTTTTTCAATGCTCTTGATTAAATTAATAACCTTTGTATTGTCATTATTTTGACTGTCTTTGATTTTTTGAATTGTCTTTTCGTTGATTTCAAAAAACTCATTGTTAAAGTTCGGTGCTGTGCCAGCAATTTTGCTTTGCACTAATTCGTTTGTTTTGCGTTGAAACTCTCTGTCAACCTGAACTCGTTTTGCATAAGCATTTCGGACTACTTGATAAATAGCTGAAAGTGTTGCATACGTGTCAATGTATGGACGTAAGAACTTATCAGGTGAAATGATTTCATATAACATTTCTATTTCCTTAAAGAGTTTGAAAAACTCCTTGCGTTTAGATTTGTCACGGAAGTAGGAAATTAAATTGTCGGTGTCTTTGTCATTGAAACCGTGTTTAATCAATTCTAAATAGGGGGGAACATCTTTCTCAATTTTAGATTGAAAAAGATATTTCAATAACTGAATGTCTTTTACAATGGCATTGATTTCATCGCTGTCAAATGCTAATGCTTTTTCAAGGTTTTCAAAAATGCCCACAAAATCCAACACAAAACCATGAGGTTTCACCATTTCCAATTCTTCATTCTCATAAGGTCGGTTTACTCTTGCAATAGCCTGTAAAAGCGTATGGTCACGCATAGGCTTGTCTAAATACATTGCGTATAAAATCGGAGCATCAAAACCCGTCAATAGTTTTTCGGTAACGATTAATATTTTGGGTTGTTCATCGAGTTTGGTAAACCTCTTTCTGATTTCTTTTTCCCGCTTTGCATCGTTGTGATATGCTTTTAAATCTTCTGTGTCGTTATTGTTACCAGTGTAAACAACTTCTGAATATGCGGATGGCAAATATTTGTCTAATGCCTTTTTATACATAGCACAAGCAGGGCGGTCAACACCTACTAAAAATGCTTTGTAGCCCAACGGCTCAACATTCTCCTTGTAATGTTTTGCAACATATTCAGCCACTTTATCAACTCGTTCCTTTCCTTTTAAAAAGTTTTTAGTGTTTACTGCACGTTCCAGAATTTTATTCAATTCTTCTATATCATTCACTCCGTATGCTTCTGCCAAATTCAAAAACTCTTTTTCCAGAATTTCTTTGGGCACTAACAAATCATTGGGAGCCATGCCGTAGAATAGCGGAAGCGTTGTTCCATCTTCAATACTGTCCGAAATGGAATATTTGTGTAAATAACCTTGGTCATCGTCTATACCGAAAGTTTTAAATGTTCCCTTACCGTAAACTGTTTTGTCAACTGGAGTTCCGGTAAAACCTATAAATGTCGCATTTGGAACGGCTGCCATCAAAAAGTTACCAAGGTCTCCGCCTGTGGTGCGGTGTGCTTCGTCAATTAGCACATAAATGTTTTTGCGTAAACTCACATCAGCAGGCATATCTCTAAACTTGTGAACCATGCTCACAATAATGCCACGATACTCTTTTTTCAGCAGCTTTTGTAAATCCTGAATGCTTTCTGCCTGTTCCACATTGTTAACGCCAATAGAACCAAGATTTTTCAGCATTTGGTCTTCCAACTCATTTCTGTCAATCATCAACAAAATGGTCGGCTTCTCGGCTTGTGGGGCTTTAAACAGCAACTCTGCTGTTTTAATCATGGTGTAGGTTTTTCCACTTCCTTGCGTATGCCAAACCAAGCCTCTTGATTTTTTTGGGTCTAATGCCCGTTCAACCACTTTGTCAACGGCTGTTTTTTGATGCTGACGTAAAATGAATTTATTTAGTTCTTCATTCTGTTCGGCAAACAGAATAAACTTTTTCAGCAGGTCAAGTATATGCTGACGTTCACAAAACGATTTTACTTTGGCTTCAAGATTACCGATCTCTTCGCTTTTCCAATTGAATATATTTCTGCGAATGGTATTCCAAGTTACGCCATAAGAAAATCCAATGCTCTCCGTTGCAGTGAACAACTGTTGCGGAACCATCAATTCAGGTGTTTCTCGGTGGTATCTTCTCAACTGGTCAACACCAATGGCAATAGCTTCATCCTTTGTGGCGTTTTTACATTCAATAACAACAACAGGAATACCGTTGATTAGAAAAACAACATCTTCACGATTGGCATATTGTCCGTTAAACAAGTAAAATTCTTCCGTTACTTCAAAAATGTTGTTTGCAGGGTTTTCATAATCAATCAGTATTAGGTTGAACTCTCGGTTTTCTTCTTTGCTGAAAAATGTCTTTTCGCCTTGTAGATAAAAAAGAAAATCACGGTTGCCTTGAATGGTAGGTAAGGGCAAATCAAGCACACGCAATAAATCTGCTTTATTTTCCTTGAATTTAGGATTGAACTCTTTTACTTTCTCAAAAAGTGTATCGGTAAAAAAGCGACTGGCATTTTTGGCTTTCTCTCTTGGTGAAGCTGCCGAAGTATCAAATCCTCTGCGACTTTCTGCTTCACCTTGCGAAATAATAGTCCAGCCGATTTCATTCGCATACTTGAGAATGCGAGCCTGAACGCTTTTATGTTCGGTTGGTTTAGCCATTATTTGGTTTCAAATTTCAATTTATTCATAGAACTGTCGAATGTTTTTAAAACATCATCTAATTGATTTGCCAATTCTTTCATTGTTTCGCTATTTGGAGCTGGAATCATTATTGTCACGAAGTCTGTTTCACTCACAATTCGTCTTCTTTTTACGCCACCAGATGCTAATCGTCTGTAATAGTCCATTACTTGAGGTGTTCTAAGGATATAATCTAAGTAACGATAATCAATACCTTTTTTCGGAATCCATACTCGATACGCTGGACTAACTATTCCTATCTCTTCATTTTTTAATACATGTATTGCACCCTCCCAAATCACCATTGGATTGTAGGCCAACCAACCTTTTTTTACTACTTTGTAAGCAGTTGTATCTTCAATAGCTACACTATGCCCAAATCTGGTGCTTTGTAATACTAATCCAAAGTCTTTAGTTAATGATAAAACAGGTGCTTTATCAAATTTAATATCTGCGTGTGTCAATAATGATTGGTCTAATACTTCTGAAAGAGGTTTTGCTGACCAGCCTGATATTTTTCCTGCCAACTCAATGTCTGACTCAACTTTTAAATTTTCTTTTTTCGCTTTGAAATAAGTTGCAAAAAAATTAGCTATTAAAATGTCTTTAAATGCTTCTCTATCTGCGATGAATTTATTCTGAATATCTACTTCCCAATTTTTATTTATTTCATTGTCAACATAGCGACTTGGCAACAATACATAATCGTTTTCTATTATTGTTTCAGTGCTCGTTACTGTCGCAACGCTAATTACATTCTTCCAATTTTTTATAATATCAAGTGCCACTGTTAAACCGTCTTTGGAAAGGAAGTTCTTAGGCCGAGATTTTTCATAAAATTCGGTTAAGTCCATCATCATTATACCTTCCTTCTTTTTCTTTTTATTGATTACAATGATGATGCTTGCATTTTGAGTAT
>JAFDYX010000022.1 GCA_018267215.1 Bacteroidota bacterium | reverse complement strand
TTCGACATGTTAGCGCAGCGCATGTCGAACGACAAATAAAAAGGCATTTGTAATGCCGCCCCTGACCTCGGTACTGCCTTGCCTGCGTTTGTGTTCTTCCCCAACATACTTGTTGCGCAAGTGCCAGTCAGGTCTTCCCACCTCACCCCCAAATCTTTTTTACGGTTATCGAAAGTTATCAATGCCCCTCTCCGGTGGAGAGGGGTGGCAGAAAGTTGTGTTTAGCAGAGAAATTTTCCGGGGTGAGGTTTTAAGTGGCAAGCAACCAACAATAACTTAGGGATTTTTTTAACGCGGATTATAAAATCCGCCTTATCTCTCGTCCGACATGGCAAATGTCGAACAGCAATAATATCCATAAACTTCCTCTCCTTTGGAGAGGACTGAGGTGAGGTTTTTCCGGGTTGAGGCCTAAGTGGCAAGCAACCAACAACTACATGGGGGATATTTAAGTTAGGCAGGTTGCAAACCTGCATGATCTGTCGTTCGACATGCCCTTCGGAACATGTCGAACAGCGAAGCAACAAGGCGACTGGGCAAAAGCACAAGAAGCAGCCTAATCTATTACTCTAAAAAAATAAAACAGAGATATTTTTCCGGCTATAGCCAAGCGATGTAAAGAACAAAATTATTTTAAATAAAATACTCCTTTAAGTCTGGCCTCTTCCCAAGGTCTTTGACTGCCATTCGATTTTTTTTCAACAGCATTGCGCGTATTCATAAATATGTCTTCAATACGTTGAGAAACCCCCAACTGCTTCACCAACTCACCTGTGTAAAGGCCATTGGCTCCTTCGCCATCCGAGGCGGTTGACCCGGGGTCGGTAGCATAGGCAATCAGCGTTCCGCTCGGAGCTTGCACACGAGCCAATCCAGAGCCTCCTCTTTTTCCTGTAGGAAACGGGTTGTTGCGGCAGGCATCGAGTATAATCATGTTCAGCCCTTCGTTATTAGAAAACTCCATGGTGCGAATTACGCCCGTAACCGGAATGGCTTTTTGTTTTACATCCAAAGCTGATTGGATATTGGCATCAACGGGTATTAGATAATTAGTGCCATCCACTTCCAAACCATGACCGGCATAATAAAAAATAGAAATGTCCACATCTTGTATGCGATCGCCAAAGGCATATACGGCATTTTTTATTTTTTCATAATCGCCATCTAAAATAGATATTACTTCAAAGCCCAGTTCCTTCAGGGTTTTAGTCATGGCCGAGGCATCGTTAACTGTATTGATGAGTTTATTGCCATACGCATAGTTGGCATTGCCGATCACCAGTGCCATGCGTTTGCCCGCTGTGTTAGAGGCTGCATTTTTTTGTGCCTCAGTGGCGGGTTCGCTGGTAACGTAAAAATCTTTTTCGGTGATAATGTTTTGGGTGTTTTGCATAGCCACCCTGATGCGGTTTTTACCCTTCGTCAAATTTACCTGCGAAGAAAAAGTCTTAACCATATCAAACTCGGCAGCTTCACCGTTTACAAAGACTTTAGCTATTTTTTCATTGCCTTCTATTTCACCTTCTATTTTGATCGAACTTTCTTTCACTACTTGTTCGCCATAATTTCGATTGAGACCCGGCTTGGTTATTTTAATATCGGCCGGATTATTGCGCACCACCTCGTACAAATACACATTGCCCACCGATGTGCCCACCGACAAATACTGGGAACCACCCGAGAGGGAAATAGCGGTTGGTTTTTCATCTACCGACACACTACTGGTGGTTTCCACCTTGTCTAAGTTCAGCATATTGATAGTGTGCGAGTCTTCAGAATAATAGGCTACATGATTGGGGCCTGGGCCAAAGGCCATGCCGTCTATACGGTAGCGGGTGGCAATGCGCTTGGCTTCCTGGCCGGTTGCCCAGTCGTATGCCAGCAGCCAGTTTCTGCGTTCGAGCCGGTTGGTAGGCGCGGTAAAACCTCCGCGGGGAAGAAACACCTCTTGCATGCCAATAAGGAACCGATCGCCCCCACTATTAGCACCGGCTGAATGGATAACAGAACTAGAATTAGCAAACTCACCACTTTTTAGTTTTAGTTGGCGTAAAAATTTTTGGTTTAATGGATTCCAAGCATACGCATCTCCCAGATTGGAGATCAGTGCCAACTGCTGACCAAAACGGTCGTAACCTAAAAAGGCCGCATTTTTTATTTCACCTTGTGCCGGCACACGGGCAAAAGTCATGTTAGCCTTCAAATCAAAAATTTCGAGTTGGTTATCTTTGCTGAAAGCGGTGAGGTATTGGCTGGATGGGTCGAGGCAGGCTTCTTTGATAGCAGACTGAAAAGGTGTAGATACCGTTTCTTTAAAACCATCTGTATCATAAACAAATAATTTTCCGGATTTATCAAGCGCTAAATATTTTTTGCCCAACTCAAAAAAACTTTGAAAGACTAACCCACCAGAAAATATTAACTGCTTAACTACTGTATTGGGCTCGTCTGTTTTGCGCACCGACACATTGTTTTTTTCATCTGCTGCGGCCAGCCACCGGCCATCGGGCGAAAAGGTAAGAGAAACTATTTTTTTAGTGCCCGAAGAAAATTTATTTAAAGGCGAGAGGTAAATATCCTGAGCCGATGTGCTGCGGCAGGTAACTAACGACAGCCCCAACAAAAGACACTGTAAAAAAATATTGAATTTCATGAGGAATTTTGTTTTACACTATTAATAAAGAAACCTTCGGCATAACCGAAGGCTCTTTATAAAATTTATTCTATTAATGTTTACCCAAAATCACTCCCACGCCCACATTAAAAATAAATGTGCTGGTTTTATCAAATGTAATGTTTGGCCCTACATCAATATTCACTTTCTCAGTAATGAAATAACGCAGCCCCCCTCTTAACCCAAAACCCGTGGTAGTTTCTGTGCCTGAAGTTATATTTCCGTTAGCATCTACACTAATACTTTTTTGAGAAGTTAGCATAATTTGCAAACCGGCATAGGGAACGAGTTTCGCATTTTGTGTTAGAAATGAATAGTTACCAAAAAAAGCAAAACGTGAGAATCCTGCATCTTTATTTAAAAATAAGATTGGTGCTACACCAGCTTCGATACGATCAGTAAAAAATCGACTGACGTTTAATTGTACTAAACCATAAGACGTAGTGGTACCATTGTCTGTAACCGAGTTGTAACTAATCTGCCCTTGCAACTGAAAATCACCCTTCTGCTGTTGAGCATAAGTAGCCATGGCTGCCACTGTCATCATTAAAAATAAAACTGTTTTTTTCATAAGTAATTGGGTTTATTAGGTTTGGTATTCATTATTAAAGATACTTTTTATTCAAAACAACATATCGCCTTAACTAAATAAATTTTTGCATTGAAACCACTGCCTGGTTAGTTAGCTACTTGCACATATCCTTAAACTGCATTCCCTGCTGCACGACAGTTCCTTTCTTTCGGTACGAGTTGATGTAGGTAGCGCGGTCGAACAAGGCCGAAGCATACGAAGGGAAAACCCGGTAGAGCCATAGGTGGTCGGCAGACCATTGGCGGTGTTGTGTATCGGGTGCTCGAAAGAATTCGGAAATGTGCACCCGTGCCGGAGTGTTGCTGACATTAATAGCATATCCATAGCCGCATACTTTTACTGTTTGGGGTTGTTCGGTTCCCTGATAATCCCGAAGGCCGAGCAGCAAAAAAACGAAGGCTGCCAATTTCATATAGTCTCATTCATTTGATTTCTTAACTCTTACCTGCGTTGGTGTTCTTCACCAACGTACTGGTCACGTGTTTTAGCGATGCCTTTGCAATGCTGTCCCTCAGTATTTTTCATCATCATCTGCTGCAATCCTGATATAAAGTTGACAGGTTGATTGGGGAGAGTCAATACTCCTTTAGGTGTATTTTTAGAGTAAACAGATAATATTTTTATAAAAAAATACTCCTAAAGGAGTATTTTTTTAGGCAGAGGGTGTGGCTATTTTGCTGTTCGACATGTTAGCGCAGCGCATGTCGAACGACAAATAAAAAGGCATTTGTAATGCCGCCCCTGACCTCGGTACTGCCTTGCCTGCGTTTGTGTTCTTCCCCAACATACTTGTTGCGCA
>JAFDYX010000021.1 GCA_018267215.1 Bacteroidota bacterium | reverse complement strand
TGAAATATGGAAAACTCCACCACCCACAAAAAGCCAACGCGGAGTTTACCACATTCCAACAGAATGGTGATGATTGTAATTGGGATTCTTTAATTTTGGGTGCTACTAAGTGAGGGGAGCTTTCATTACACTTTTTATCAAAAATAACAAATTCATTTTTGAAAAAAGGGGGTTGGTTACTTTGTTAGTAATCACTCATCTGTTAGCCGAAAAAATAAGCTACTGATTCTCCTTCCCCTCAAAATCTCCTCTCAGTATTCTAAATCTTTTTCTGGCTTCAGATGCATAAACACTTCCCGGATAACGGGTGAGAAATTCGCGATAGAGTTCTTGTGCCTTTTGTTTATTTCTTAATTGATTCTCATAAATGTCGGCTTGCAAAAAACTGGCATCATCGGCTAATATATCGTTTCCAAATTCATCAATTATTTTTTGAAGAACAGCGATGGATTCCTCGAACCGCCCGCGCTTCATTAACAAGTTGGCTTGCAGCCAGTACACATCATCGGCAATGCCCGGTGACGACTTAGCGGATTGAAAATGCTGGAGCCTGTCGAGCGCTTCGTCTAATTGGTTTTGATAAATTAACAACTCAATGGATGCCAACTCTTTTAAGGCTGTGCCTGCCGAATCGAACGCAATGTTTTCTTTGATGCGCATGCTTAACTCCATCGCATCGTTGGCAATTTCGCGCGAGGTGGCTTGCTTTAATATATCTAAATGTTCTTCTGCCAACTTGAAATCGCCACGATAATACCAGAGTTTGGCATTGCGAAGTTTTGCTTCATAACCCAGGGGTGCTTCGTGCTGGGATTTTTCCACTTGCGAGTAGAGCAGCGTGGATTCCCAGGGTTCGCCTTTTAGCAGATAAATATCGCCTAAATTTATTTTTGCCATGGCTATGGTTTGGGGAGAAATACCCGGCCTTTTAATGAGGTTCTGTAATAAATTAGAAGCAGAATCTTTTTCGTTTAAGTAATAGGCATAGAGCATCGCCTCACTGATCTGTGCTTCGTAGGCACTCGGCTGGCTTTTATATTGCGACCGAAATGAATTGTATTCTCCGATCAGGTATTTTACAGAATCCTTATTGACGGGATAGCTTCTTTTTACCTTGGCCTCACGCGCCTTGATCATACCTAACTGAGCCAGAAAAAAATTTTCTGTGTTAGGGTATTCTTTAGCCACAAACGAAAAAGCCTTAATCGCATTTTCGTAATCCAAATTATTCAAGGCAATTTGGCCGATCTCAAGCGTTTTAGGTTGTTCTCTTTTAAAACGTTTGTCGTAAGCACGCGCTTGAATAAATGCTCCGTAAAAATTTTTTTGCTGTAGATTAACCCATATCAGCAAGTCGGCAAATATTTCAGACTGCGGGCTTTGCTGCACCCGCTGGTATAATACATCTTCGAGTGTTTTCAGCTCTTCCGGTTTGGTTAATAAAACCTGCAAAATGTTTTTTACATACGATGTGTTGGCCGGTGTTTGGGTAACATAGTTTAGGTATTCGCCCACCATTTCCTGTTTTAAGTTTTGCAGCCGGTAAAGATTAGCCAGTTCTAAGGCAAATAAATTTGGGTTGCCCGTAAACTCGCGGCCTTGCATCAAGGCACGGGTGGCATAATCATACAATCCAAAAGAAGATAACCGGTCTGCAGCCAATTTCATTTTGTAAACATCAGCCACATTATTTTTAAATAAAGAAGCAAAATATTTTTGTGCTTTGGGTAAATCTCCGGCCTTCACAAAGAGCACGCCTAAATCGAGCTGATATGAAAATCGGTTGTCTCGCCTGATAATTTTTTCTAAATAAATTTCTGCTTGTTTATATTTTCCTGCTACAAACAAAAGGTTTAAGTAATTGGCATGTATGAGCGGAATATTTAATGAATTTTTTGCCAGCGCTTGATAGGCTTCCAATGCTTTTTCTTTTTCGCCCTGTGTGTAATATTCATTAGCGATAGAAACATCTTGAATATCCTGAGCTATAACAGGTACTAACAACACAGCAAGTATAATTGTATTAATAATTTTATATTTAAATAATTTCATCATTATCATTAGTCGTGTGTAAATGTGGATAGATTGAAATTTTTATTAATACAGATTTATTTCTTTGTTTTTTTATAATTTTTGTTTGTTGATGGTTCTATTTTTTGTTTATCTGATTTTAAATTTACCCGAGCCTATAATCTTTATTGAAAGAAAATACTAAGGAGGAGAGTAGTCAACAATTATTTAGAAAGTTATTAACAATGGACCTAACTCCCAATTGGCTCTTACAGGGAAGGTATATTTGTTATCTATTGTTTTGTAGAGTATTATTTTTTCTGGCGATATTTTTTTGTAAAAATTGCCTGCATCCCATCTATGGTTATTATTTTTATCAACTATCACGATGATTTTATATTCAGCAGGGTTTACATAATTGAAGGTATATTTTTTCTGATTGCGAAATGACAAAACTGTTTTGTTGTCGGTTGATATCATCTGTACTTCATAGTTCTTTTCTTTTGTGCTTATCTCTATACTCACTATTCCGGATTCCTCGTTCGTTAGTACCGGTATTTTTACATCCTGCGTCTTTGAAGAGTCGTTATCTATCGAAACAAATGCAGCTTTTCCTATTAATAGTATTGGTTTTATCTTTTTTTGCTGAGTATTGATAGCAAGTTTAGTTTTTAAAGTTATTTTTCTACTTAAAGTGTCAAAAGTTAGTTCTCCCGGTTTAGCTGTTTGATAATTGGTAGAATCCAGTTGAAAATAAATACTATCTGTATTTACTTTTGTTATTATTTTAGTAGCATTAGTTGTAGCTGTTAGTTCGTATGTTTTTTGATTTAAGTTTACAAGCCACTCACCTATTCTGAATTTGTCTGCAGGAATTTTTCCTTCTGTAAATTTTACATATAAAGAAGTATCAATTTTCTGTTGCAAGCTGTCAACACCATGTATATTAATTTTCATGGAATCTGATTGAGGGAAATTCTTGTAAACATATATTTCGGAGGTATTGTCGCCAAAGGTGTATTTCAGCTTATCGGTTGATGGTGAAAGCTTCGCGCTATCCAGAGATTTGTTAAAGCGTATGATTGATACCGTTGAGGTGTGCTTGGAAGAAGTAAGCTTTAATGGTCTGGCGTCCAAATGAAACAATGGAATATGTATGGAATCATTGTTAGGCGGTATATTTAACGCTTGTGGTATAAACCCATAAGGCTCAGTTTTACTGTCAACTTTGGTGTTCTTGTTTCTATCCTCGAAAGCATAGATATAATATTTGCCCTCCTTTAAATTTTTTACTGAAAACCGTCCTTCTTTATTTGTTTTGGTGAAGTAGATAGGCCTATGGCGAAAAATATCAAAGGTATCCGACTGGTAAAGTGCTACCAATAATTTTTCAGGCGGCTTTTCTTTAAATATTTCATTCACCGTTCCGGATATTGTTAGAGAATCTATGGTAGGCCCTGTGCTGAAAGCTAAATGCAAATCTTCTGCTGCATTGCTTTCGTTGATGTCTTGTATGCCGTTTCTGAAAGCTACACTATAGGTTGTGTTTTCTGTCCACGGATTTTCAGGAATGATGATAACACTTCTTTTTTTAGCAATGTATTTTGTATTTGCGCCAGGTGATGGTGTGATGATAATTTCTTCTTTCGGGTCTTTTAGTTTTACATACTCATCAAAATTTAAGGTGATGACTTTGCCTTTAAAATTTTTCTGTCCATCGGTCGGATCAGAAGATAATAGTTGTGGCGGATCAACATCTTTCGGGCCGCCCATCGGCTGCCCCAGGCGTGCGCATCGCCAAAGCAATGTTGTGCAGAGTAGAGCAAATATTATTCTTATTCGCATTTTGTAGCGATATAAATATGGCTTGAATAGTTCATGCTTCGCGAAGCCTTCCAGTTGGATTTTATTCCTTGCAAGAGAGCACAGATTGCTTGATACAACTTATTTCGATTTGGATTCTTATACGATTCACTTAGCAACGACACATAGAATGAATCGAATTTCATAGGAGCTATTTGCAACAATTGAAACCCGTTTGCCTCCAATATTTTCCGGATAGTTGATTTATTGAAATGCCACAAATGCCGTGGCACATCGTAGCCTGCCCAATAAGCCTGATAGTAATTGGCATCATACGATTCTAAATTAGGTAGTGCCACGATAAGCTTTCCGGTATTTTTTAGTAACTGATGTATTTTTTTTAATTGAGCATCCGGTGAATGCAGATGTTCTAACACATGCCAAAGCGTAACGATATCATACTGCGTATTGTCGAGACCTTCGATATTTTCTATTATCCGCAAATCTTTTTCCTGGGCTTTTTGTCGGGCTGTTGCAGAAGGCTCAACACCTACAGATGCCCATCCGTTTTTTTTCATCTCGTTCAGAAAATCTCCGGTGCCGCACCCAATGTCAAGTATAGTTCGTCCTGTTGAGTTTTTTTCAATTAATATTCTTTTGGTTTTCAACATCTTAGATCGAACAAATGTGTAAGCGCGATCGAACAAACTTTTCTTGCCGCCTGTATGAGAAATATAATTTTCAGATTCGTAATAAATACCTATGTCTGCCGGGCTCGGCTGGGGGTTAGTCAGAGTAAATCCACAGGCTGCACATTTCTGCAAAGTAAATTTGGAATGGGTTACCAGATAGTCTTCACATTCGATGAAAGACTTAAAGCCTGTTCCGTTGCAAACCGGGCATTTTTTAATTTCGATCAATGCCCTCATCTGCCTAAGTAAACACTTAGAATAGATACATCTGCCGGAGATACTCCACTTATCCTACTCATTTGACCAATTGTTTCTGGGCGGATTTTTTTCAGTTTTTCCCTTCCTTCTGCGGAGAGGGCTCTCACCATATCATAATCGAAATCAGTTCTTATTTTAAAATCCTCCAAGCTCTCCAATTTTTCGGCAAGTTTTTTTTCCCGTTCGATGTATGGCTGGTATTTCACTGATATTTCTGCTTGTTCCAATATTTCATCACTGTATTTTCCTATTAAATCTGAGATACTGCTGTTAATCTTTTTTAAGTCAGCAAATCCTGTTCCGGTTCTTTTTAACAAATTAAGCAAACTTGTTTTTTCTGATATGGGTGTGTCGGCCAGCATATTTTCGTTTACCTCTGCAGGCAACACTTTTATACTTTCTATTTCGCGCAGCAATGTTTCTATCGCCTTCTTTTTGTCGAGCATCGTATTCATTCGATGAGAATCAGCGAGGCCGATTTCAAAACTTTTTTCTGTTAAGCGAAGGTCAGCATTGTCTTGGCGAAGAAGAATTCTAAACTCAGCTCGGCTTGTAAACATACGATAAGGTTCTTGGGTGCCCTTGTTTACCAAATCATCTATCAGCACACCAATGTATGACTCCGACCTTTTTAAAATGAAGGGCTGCTTTTCGTGTATTTTGTTATGGGCATTGATACCGGCCATTAAACCCTGACAAGCAGCTTCTTCATAGCCTGTTGTACCATTGATTTGTCCTGCAAAATACAGATTATCAATTAGTTGTGTCTCTAAAGTGGTCTTTAATTGCGTAGGCGGAAAGTAATCATATTCGATGGCATAGCCCGGTCGGAACATCCGCACATTTTCAAACCCGGGTATTTTTTTCAAGGCTTCGTATTGAATGTTTTCAGGAAGAGATGTTGAAAAACCATTTACGTAAACTTCGATGGTGTTCCATCCTTCGGGCTCTACAAAGATTTGATGCCGGTCTCTGTCAGCAAACCGGTTGATCTTATCTTCTATAGAGGGACAATACCTCGGCCCTAATCCTTTAATCCTTCCCTGAAACATGGGAGATTTATCGAAACCCTTTTCAAGAGTTTTGTGCACCTCTTCATTGGTATAGGTTATCCAGCAGCTTCTTTGTGTTTGAAGCGGAGTTGTTTCTATGAACGAGAATTTACCCTGGTTTTCGTCCCCCGGCTGTTCGGTCATAACGCTATAATTAAGAGAGCGCCCATCTACTCTTGGAGGTGTGCCGGTTTTCATTCTGCCAGATTCGAACCCCAATTCTATTAGCTGTTCAGTTATTCCGGTTGAAGATTTTTCGGATGCCCGTCCCCCGCCAAAATTTTTTTCCCCTACGTGAATTTTTCCGTTCAGGAATGTGCCGTTTGTTAGCACAACCGTTTTGCCGGAAATCTCCATGCCCAGCGTTGTGGTTACCCCTACAACCCGTCTATCTTTTACACTTATGCCTTTTACGGTGTCTTGCCAAAAATCAACATTGGGTGTTCGTTCCAAAGCCAAGCGCCACTCTTCTGCAAAACGAGTACGATCATTTTGTGTTCTTGGGCTCCACATGGCTGGGCCTTTTGATCTGTTGAGCATACGAAATTGTATCATTGATTTATCTGATACAATACCAGAATACCCACCGATGGCATCTATTTCTCTTACAATTTGCCCTTTGGCAATTCCACCCATGGCGGGGTTGCACGACATTTGGCCAATGGTCTGCATATTCATAGTAACCAGCAGCACTTTAGAGCCCATGTTAGCGGCAGCAGCAGCAGCCTCACAACCGGCATGGCCGGCACCCACCACAATTACATCATATTCTGGAAACATTCTTTTATTGGTTTGTTTCACGTGGAACGCTCAGTTTTAGAAGTCCGCTGAGGTTTCACGTGGAACTTTAGCGCAAAGATAAATAAGCATCTTCCTTTTTGCGCATCATTGATTTTTGCGTTTTGCTTTTGTCTTTATAGCCACACAGGTGCAAAACACCATGGATCATCACCCGATCTAATTCATCTTCAAAACGACTTTCAAATTTTACGGCATTTTCTTTTATCCGATCGGCACTAATGTAAATATCACCGGAAATGCCCGCTTCATTTGAGTAGTCAAATGTTATGATGTCGGTGAGTGTACGATGGTTGAGGTAGGAAATATTGAGTTCAGACAAAATTGCATCAGAAGTAAAAATAAAGTTGATTTCTGCAACAACCCTCCTCTCCCGCGTTGCGGCCATCTTTATCCACTTGATTTTTTTTCTTTGATTTTTGAGCCGGAAAGGTATGCCCTCAGAGAAAAAACGGATTGACATTATTGATTCATGTAAAAATTGAGCTCTACCTCTTTTCCGTTATCCCAAAACTTTACTTCATCCGACAGATGTTTCATCAGAAAAATACCACGGCCTCCGGGCTTTTCTATGTTTTCGGGGGCTGTAGGGTCGGGTAAATTGTGGTAATCGAAGCCATTACCTTCGTCTTTTATCTTAAACTTTACCAACCCAGCTTCAAAAGAAAGCGAAAGGGTAACATTTTTAGATGAATCGTTTTTGTTGCCATGGCGTATGGCATTGTTTACAGCTTCTGTAACGGCAATCATGATATTGCCATAGATGTCATCGTTTAGCTTGTACTTTTCTTTTGCGTTGTCGATGAAGCTTTCGATGATTCTAATGTTCTCCGACAGAGAAGGAACCTCAATGCTTATGGTGCTTAATCCTGCCACTATTCAATTTATTCTTTTAAAATACTCATTAACCTGTTTCTTGTAATACGGCAAAAGTGCCGGAGGTACAGTTTTCAGCAATTCTACTTCTTTTTCCTTTAAACGTAAATATTGTTCAAACGCAGGAGGAATAGATTTGTTCCTTTCTTTGGCAGTTTCTCCTTTTCTCTCCTCATCTAAATCTTGTTCGCGCATAGATTTTTCTGCTTGCAGCAAACGTGTCATAATCTCCTTCTGCCTTCTGATGGTTTCCTCTGTAATCTGTTTGTTGATCAGATCCAGCTCTGTCTCCTCCATCTTTTCAGGAATCCCGTTTCCAATGTCTTTCCCTCCTTGCCCTTGATTCTTTAGCTTTTCCTGCATTTCGCGCAATGCCCTTCTGATTCGCTCTTGTTCGGCCGCAACACGAGCCAGTTCTTCAGAAAATTGCCGACCGGTTTTTTGACCGTTTTTTAACTGCTCAATCTTGTCGTTAATAGATTGTTGCATCTTGCTCAGGCTCGGAAAGTTGCCACCCTTTTTCCCTTTTCCTTTTTTTGATGGCTTTGCATTCGCCATCATGTTCATCATGTTGTTAAAATGTTCGTTTAACATTAATGCCAAGTTGTTAAGGCTGGTCATGCTAAACTGCATTTCAGATGATGCAACTCCCTTTCTTCTCTCTTTTACGGCCTCCACAGCTTTAGCAACATGGTTGTTTAGTTCGCCCACCTCTCTAGTTACAATAGATGCCATAAAAGGATCTTTTTTTGATAAAGCTAACAGGCTGTCTTCCAACACTTTAGCATCGTCCTGAACCTTTATTTGATTTTGAGCTACCCGTACAAGTTTAGGGTCTGAATGTTGCAGCGAGTTAAATTCTTTCATCAAACTTTCTTGGTCGAAAGATAATTTGATGAGCCCATGTACAATTTGCCTGAGACTCTCCAAATTTTGTGTGTCTATTTCCATTTCCATGGTATTCTGCATGCCTTGAAGTTTCTTTTGTATATCCTTCATAGACTCGGCAGCCTTCCGTTGGGGTTTTAATGAATTTTTTGTTTCTCCTTTTTCAAGGGATTTTTCGCTTTCCTCTTCTGAATTCTGAAGGTCTTTCAATTCTTCCTTTGATGGCATCTTTTCTTCGCCCTGATCTGTTTCTTTGCCTAACTCCTTCAGTTCATCAATAGATTTTTCGAAGTTTTTTGTGTCTTCTTTGATATCGCTTTGTTCCTTTTTTAACTGCTCTTTTTGTTCATCGGTAGGATTCGCCTTTGTGCCCAAGCTGTCAGTTTTCTTCATCAACTGTTCTTGTTTTTCGGCAGCAGATTTTATTTCGTTAATAGCCTGATCGAGTTTATAGTCAAACTTCAGTTGTTTAAATAAAGACAGTGTTCGCTCTAATTCCTTTTCTAAATTGATTTCCTTTCGATCCATTTTATCCAACATTTTTTGAACTTGCTGCAGATCTGTATTAGACTGGAGCAGTTTTTCGAGTTCATCGAAAAGTTTTTTCGTTTCCGGATCGAGCAAGTCGTTCATCAGCTTCTGAATTTGTTCTGACTTCTCTTTGATCTTGTCGTTGTTGTTTGAGAGGGTTTCCTTTTTTTGTTCGAGCAGCTTATTTTCTTTTTGCAAGTCGTCAATCACTTTATCCAGTTTCTGCTTTTGGTTCACCAAATCTTCCAGCATTTTTTTGTCTTCCCACCCCAGCGATTGTTTGCCTTTTAATTTTTGCTGGGCTTCATCAATCGAGCGCCTCAGCTCTTTTGCTTTTTGTACGCTTTTGTCAATCGTATTTTCTGCCTGCTGCTGCTGGTTGGCGATGGCTGATTTTAATTCTTCTTTTCCGGGAAAAGAAAGAGTATAGGTAACGGATCGAGTTGATTTTCGCCCGTTTACTTCATCGTTATCCCAAACTTCATAATAGTAATTGACCCGGTCCCCCGGTTTTAAACCAATCGAATCAAGGCTCCAGTTGTAGTAAAAATTTTGCTGTTGTCTTCCGGCAACAATAGGTATGCGAATATCTTTTTTGCTGTCGCCCCATTCATAATGTAAGCGCAGCTCTGTTAATCCATAGTCGTCTTTCAACACACCGGCAGCAAAAACCGATTTATACAAAACCGTGTCGCGAATATTTTCAATAGTTATTTCGGGGTATTGATCTTTAATTGTTTCGATAGAATATGAAATGATATCTTTTCCCTGCCCTGAGTTGTTGCGCAAAAAGATAGAATACTGATCGGATTGATGGAATGTTTTTTTGTATTGAAAATACTGATTATCAACCAATTGCATATCTTCCCGTTGCTTGCCGGAAGAGAATTCGATTGATGCAGACGAGGCATTGTTTGTTTGTACCGTCCATCGTACAGCCGTGCCTTCGGGCACCTGCAAATTTCCGGCATTGTTAATCTCTTCAGCGGGCTTGCCTGTATATCGCGGATAAGCTAGAGATACTTTCAGGTTGGAAACTTCCGGTCGCCTGATCAGGTTAAGCATGTGGGGAGCAGAAAAAAAACCGGCCGCCTGAAATTGAAACTTCACATTTTGCTGGGGCTTTTCAAAAGTATAAGAAAATTTTCCTTGGCTGCCGCTTTCCATTTTCCATCGCTGCGAACCTGAAACAATATAACACGCTTCGGGTATGGAGTTTCCTTCCAGCGAAAGCTGCAACGTAAAGTCTTCGTTGAAAAATGCATCCAGCTTTTTATTCTGTAAATGAAAATGAAAAGGCGCTTCGGGTGAAAATTCCTGGTTGAACTTAATGATGCGCTCGGGGCTTTTTGTAAAGATGGAGCTATCTACAAAAGCGAGAATGACGATTGTGCCCAATGGGATCAGCAGCAAGCGGAGATACTTTTTGTTTTTCTTTAGGTCCACCGCTTGTCGAAATTCGACATGACCAATTTCCAGAGATTTTTGTGCAATGCCGGCTTGAGTCAAGGCATCAGGATTGGGTTTAGATGAAAGCTGAATAATGTTCAGCAGCCTGTCGGCAACCGAAGGAAAAAAACTTCCGATCAGTTGAGCGCTTTCTTCTTCGCTCAATCCCTTTTTGAAAAACCACCATTGCAGAGGCTTACCTAAAAAATAATAAACTCCGCTTCCGCAGAGTAAAATAAACGAGAGAAAAATAAGGAAACGGGCGGTTTGGCTGAACCACAAACTGTATTCCAATACTGAGGCAATCAGGAAGTAGCTCAGGGCAATAACCGATACCAGTATTGCCCCACGAATAAACAGGTTGAGGTAAAATCTTTTTTTAAAAGAAGAAATTTTTTGGTGGATGTTGCTCATTTCGCCTCAGCCTTTAAAACACCTTGCCGAATAACAATAGGGCTTGCCGCATTGATTGCGTTCATATTTGCCAACAGGGCAAAAGCCCGATTAATAATTTTTGGTTGAAGTTAATACAAATGTTCAATAGAATTATGCCCACCGAAACTGAAGCTGATTAATGATCTGTTGCTCATTGTTTTTCCTTCTGCCTGCATTGTAATGAGCCCGATGTTGGCAGTTTTTCTTTGTCACCAAGTTGTGTCAAAATTTAATTTTTAACCTCATATCTTGTTTCATTGTTAGTAAGGCTTCTGCATTTCCTTTTGCATCGTCAACAGGATTATGAGTATGTTTTGCTTTGCGTAAATGTTTAAAGGTTTTTAACATATCTTTTTCTAAGCCCTTGTACAGACTTCCTAAATTTTGCGAACTAAAACCAAATGGATTGGTTCCAATGAAGTGATGAAAATACCAACATATAAACATCCAGTCAAAACCATTATTGTCGCTAATAAAAACAGGCCTGTCTTTACAAATTTTGTCAATCCAGCTATTAAAATCAGCCATAACTTGTTTGGGGTCATCAAAAGAGAGCGTTTCTTCTCTTGTATATCCAGAAACAGCTAAAGCATTTGGAATAAATTTGTTAGAAATTGGTCTGAGCTTGCCATAGAAAATGTTGTCAAGTTGTTCTTCTACTAAAACAGCTCCGAAAGAAATCATGGAATAGTCACCCGGAATTGGCCCGTCACTTTCTATATCAACCATTATATAAGCCATACCCATTTTGAAATTTAGGAGTTGCCCTAAAATTGTTTGCAACGTTTTAACAGCTTGGCGAAGTGGCGGAAACCGAAGCACAAATGTTCAATCGAAGTCCTGCCGTTGAATATAGCACTAAACCCGCCATTTTACCAAACTGCCTGTTGCCTGTTGGTTTGCTTTTTCTCCGAAGGTCTTTCTGTTCATTGACGTATAACTTTTCCATTAGCGATTAACCCTTTGTTGTTGCGCAACTCATAAAAGTAAATGCCGTATTCAAATTGTGCTGTGTTTATTGTCGCGGAGTTTACAAATGTTTGTTGCAATACTTGCTGTCCGAGAAAATTGTAAAGTGAAACCGATATGTGTTCGTTGTCCGAGTGTGAAAAAGTTAATTGATAGAAGAAAGGATTAGGGTAAACCTTGCAGTCAGAAAGTGGCTTATGAATATCAATAACTTCAGTTGGTATTACCCTGCTTGTATCGGTTACATAAATGCGCTCGTCAGCATATTGGACCATAAAAATTTTACCTGTTGAGGTTTCTACAAATTGCTGAATGTTTCGCATACCCGTTATGTCCAAACCAAGCCCTTCATCATGTCTATGCCAACCGTTGCCTGTTTTTGAAAACACAGTTCCTCCAACATTCATTGAGCCTGCAAAAGAACTGTATCGGTCGCCATTTCGTGCAAAATGGATGGGGCCTATTTGTTTATCCATCCACCAACTTGATGAGTTGCCAATTTTTATTTTATCCCAATTTGAGTTGCTTGAAATGTCATTGATACTTTTATGCAGATTTAAATAAACAAGGGTATTTATTGCCGCTCCTTCAAAGCTGATATACAGTGAATCCTGTGGCGAAACTGTCAAGCCGGTAGTTTTTATCACTTGAATATTATCGTTGATAACCATTTGCCCATCAATCACTATATCAACATGATTCCATTGCTGACCTTCATTATCTGAATAAAATAAACCTGCATTACCAGTAGCCAGTTCATCGGCAACTGCTATATAAAGTCTTCCGTTTTTATCAGCTTCTATCGCATCAACACAAAGGAAAGCACCAAGACCGTTGTTTCGCTGAGTCCAGTTGCTGCCGTTGTTGTTGGAATAATATACCCCTGCACCTGAGAATCCATTATTATCTGTTGCGCCAGTAATAGCGAACAAATTTCCGTTTTGCTTACGGATTATTTTTAGAACAGGATAATTATTGTTTAGTGCAATAGTATCCCAGTCGTTACCATTATTAAAGCTGCGGTAAATCCTGCCGTAGCCACCTGCTAAAATTGATGAGCTGCCATAGGTAAATAGGCAGTTAATGTTTGATACTTTCAGCGTAGTGTCAAACCTGAAACCTTGATTAAAGCTTCGGATAATACCGGCAGGAGTTGCAGCATACAAGGTGCTGTCTCCGGCTATAGCAATACATGTTTTATAGCCACCTGGAAATTCGTATGTTGTCAACCAGAATTTTTGTGCGTTAACCTGAAAAAACAGGAGCATTGAAAATATAAAAACACCTTTTTTAACAAGGTCAGGAGTTCGTGAAGTAAGAAAAAATAAAGCTGTCATCATTGTGCAAAATTAATGCAAAACTATAACTGTCGGGCTGTGTTCAAAACTTGCAGGCAACGATAGGTATATCATAAAATTATAAAAGGATTTAATGGAGCGATTCATACGGTTTTATACAGCAGTTTTTTTCAAGGGCTCATTCCGGCTGCTGGGTGGAGAGGTTCCAGCCGAAATCTTTTTCAAAATATTCTACGATGTGCATTTTAAGTAATTTCTCTTGCTCTAATAAATCGAAGTGTGGGAGCTTTTTCACGAGTTTCCAGTGTGGCCACCCCTGTTCGTCAAGCCCCTCTAATTCATAGTACCCCGAAAGGCTGAGCACCTTGCAGATGGCAATGTGCATCAGGTCTTGTTTTTCTTCTTTCGAAAAAAGACTTACGCCCTTGCCCAACTCGTGCACACCAATCAAAAACAATACCCCGTTGAGGTCTTTAGGTTTTTTTTGAAAAATAGTTTCCATGGCTGTAAGCAAGGCCTGCCATTGACGCTCTAACTCTAAATCTCGTTTAATCATGACTTGTTAAGTTCTTCCCAAAATTCGAAAGCCCTGCGCAAATGTGGGATGACGATCGTGCCCCCCACTAATGTAGCCAGCCCCATGGCTTCGTTAACTTCTTTAGATGAGAGGCCCACCTCTTTACATTTGCCTAAATGATATTTTACACAATCATCACAACGGAGAACGAGCGAACAGGTTAAGCCGATCAGTTCTTTAGACTTAACATCCAGCGCGCCCGGCTGATAAGCGTTGGTGTCGAGGTTGAAAATCCGTTTGATAATCAAATCACCCGAAGCAAGAACCTTTTCATTCATTTTGCTGCGGTATTCATTAAATTGCTTGACGAGGCTCATAGTTTGAATTTTTTTACAAAGATTGTTTACCGAAGGTGAAAACAAAATCATTTTTATCGGCACTGCAAGATTTCGCCAGATTGTTTTACCCATCTTGTTGCTTAGGCTGTTCGGGCGCTTTGGTAAAAGGCGAAGAAATACTGTGCACAGCTTGCATCATCTCTTTACCCAAAACCAATTATGCGTGGACAGAAGAAAATCCTATTAAAGATAAATTTTCTGGCAGGCTGCCACTAAAATATGCGTGGGCATTTTTAAAGTTCAGAAAGACCGGAATAGTGCAACACTTATTGCACCAGCTTAAATACAACAACCACCCTGAAATCGGCATTCGTTTGGGCAGGTTGATGGGCCGGTCAATAGAAGGAAATAATTTGACGCACTCATTTGATGAAATTGTAGCTATGCCGCTCCACAGCACGAGGGAAATGAGCAGGGGTTATAATCAGAGCCGCAAGATTGCTGAGGGCATATCCGCTCAAACAGGAATTCCGGTAAAAGAAAATGTGTTGCGGACTTTCTACACCACAACGCAGACAGTTAAAACAAGAGATGAACGTTGGCAAAATGTTGCCACAGCCTTTCAAATCAAGGACGGATCTATAGTGAAGGACAAGCGCATCTTGTTGGTAGATGACATCATCACGACAGGCGCTACCCTGGAAGCTTGCGGCCAACAATTGGTGGCAAACGGATGTGCCGAGCTAAGCATTGCATGTGTGGCTGAAGCATAATTAAAAAAGGGCTGCAAGATTTGCAGCCCTTTGTATGAAATAATTTTTTCTTTTAGAAGTTGGAGCCGGCTCTGATCATGGCACAACGGAAGCCGATAGTGGCAGTAGCAGAATCTTGCTCCAGAAAACGTCTTGTTCCGGGCGACATCCAGTAAGCTACGTCTTTCCAAGAACCGCCTTTATATACTCTCGACTTGTCTGAAATCAATGATATAAAGCCTTGAGGGTTTTTGGTGTAGTTGTCAATCTTTATTTTTTGCGGATCCTTTTCGGGAGCTGTTACGGTGGTGTCTTTACTTGTTTTAGTCCAGCGGTTTCTGTAGTCAGAGTGGCTGTCGAGAAAATCGTCTCTGCGGATAGGGTTCAGGTCATCAAAATCCTGATGGGAAAGCGGGCGGTAAATATCCATTACCCACTCGCTCACGTTTCCGGCCATGTTGTACAAGCCATAATCGTTCGGAGGGAAATCATAAATGTAGGCAGTAATTAGAGCTCCATCATTTAAGTGGCCTGCAATCCCGCCATAATCACCGCGGCCTCTTTTAAAGTTGGCTAAAAAATTTCCCATTTGCTTGCCATAAGGATTTCGCAGCGCGTGACCATCCCAAGGATAGAGGCGTTGGTGGGTTTGCATTTCGTCCAGCCATTGGGTGGAAATCAAAGCGGTTGCGGCATACTCCCACTCAGCTTCTGTAGGAAGACGGTAGTTAGGGATGCTATATCCATTTTCTATTGGCACACGGCCTCCACCTTGTTGAGAAGGGGTTTCGCCTGCTTTTTCTGCTAAGTCAGCATTAACTGCTGCCGTACGCCATTTTGAATAGGCATTGGCCTGATTCCAGTTAACCCCCACAACAGGGAAATATCTAAACCCGGGGTAACGCAAGTAGTAGTCCACATACGGGTCGTTGAAGGCAAGCTTTGAACGCCACACCAAGGTATCGGGGAGTGCTTTTTTATAGGCTTTTCCACCATCTTCCTTTGTAGAGTCTGTTGCTAAATGGTACAAATACTCAAGCCAGTGAATGTTGGCAATTTCTGTTTCATCCATATAAAAAGAGGCGACAGAAACAGTTCTTTCTATGTTGTCGTGGAATCCTAAAAGATCTTCCTCAAAAGATCCCAGCACCACGCGCCCGCCCTCGATGTAGCGCATATTGGGCGCATCGGGTTGAGAGTGGTACGGGCTAACGGCAAAGCCTTCTGCCTTGTCGCGGTAATATTTCAGGCCTGTGGCCGTGCTGATCGCGCCCGGATCTTGCGCTGTGGGGTTTCCTGATTGCCTGAGAAAACACGAGGACACCAACAGAGATACCCCACATGCAATAAAAAATGTCTTCAAACGATTCATCTGGTTTAAAATTATGAATGAAAGTAACCGCTAATATAAAAAGATAAATTTATGTTTTCCAAAGCGCAAAATTATTTTGGTTAAACCATTGGGTAAACACCGATAAGTTATTTTATTAACGAAGCAGGTTAAAATATAGTATAAAGAGGGCATGAAAGCGCTTGTGGTGGACAGTTTAAGCTTCTATGCCATTTAAAAAAACATTGGCATCTGCGATAGATTTTATGTTTTCTACGGTCAGTACCAATTTTCCGGAAGCATCCTTCATGCGACAAGATTTAGAATGCTTTTGAACATAGAGTAGTATTTTCCCAAAGATTTCTGATGTAACGTAGGCTTCGTTCCCCGACAGGAAGTGAATACGCATTTTTTCATTTTTCAAACTTATTTTTTCCATGCCGAGCCTTTCCCCTGCCCACCGCAGGCGGACAGAATTAATCAATTGTGAAACGGGCTCGGGATAAGCACCAAAGCGATCTGCCAACTCGCTGCCGAAGGCGATGAGTTCGTTTTCGTCTTTTAGGTTATCAAGTGTGGAATAGAGTTTCAGCCGCTCGGTAGTATTGTTGACATAACTATCCGGGATGAGTATTTCCAGATCGGTTTCAATCACACAATCAGACGCTATCAATTTGGCTTTTGCCAAAAGCTCTTCGGCAAAGAGATCTCTATAATCTGTTTCTTTCAACTCCTGAATGGCATCATCCAATATTTTATGATAGGTATCAAATCCCAGATCGGTAATAAAGCCGCTTTGTTCTGCTCCCAGCAGATTGCCGGCTCCACGAATATCTAAATCGCGCATGGCCACCTTAAACCCATCGCCCAGATCAGAAAACTCTTCTAACGCTGTCAATCGTTTTCGGGAATCGGAAGAAAGAACGGAAGCAGGAGGTGTGAACAGATAGCAAAACGCTTTTTTGTTAGACCTCCCCACGCGGCCACGCATCTGGTGAAGGTCGCTTAACCCAAACAGGTGGGCATTGTTGATGATAATGGTATTGGCATTGGGAATATCCAACCCCGACTCGATAATGTTTGTAGATACCAGCACATCGTATTCGCCCTCGATGAATTTGATCATTACTTTTTCCAGTCTGTCGCCTTCCATCTGGCCGTGGGCTATACCGATGCGAGAGTCGGGAACTAATTTGAAGATGAGGTTAGCTACTTGCTCGATATCGCTTACCCGGTTGTGCACAAAAAATACTTGGCCCCCTCTTGCTAATTCATAGCTGACGGCATCGCGGATTTTGGCTTCATCGAAGGAATGAAGTTCTGTTGTTACAGGCTGGCGATTAGGTGGCGGTGTGGAGATGATGCTTAAATCGCGTGCGCCCATTAAAGAAAAATGCAGGGTGCGGGGGATGGGTGTTGCTGTGAGCGTGAGGACATCTACATTTACTTTCAGCTCTTTGAGCCGGTCTTTTGTTTTCACACCAAACTTTTGTTCTTCGTCCACAACAAGTAGCCCCAGATCATGGAACACCACATCTTTACTGACTACGCGGTGAGTGCCGATAATAATATTTACTTCTCCGGATTTTACACCTGCCAATATTTGTTTGATTTCTTTCTCGCTTTTGAAACGCGAAACGTATTCAATTTTTACAGGAAAGTTGGAAAGCCTTTCGGAAAACGTACGACCATGCTGCATGGCCAAGATAGTGGTGGGAACTAAAACAGCTACTTGTTTTCCTTCGGTCGTTGCTTTGAAGGCGGC
This sequence comes from Bacteroidota bacterium, assembly GCA_018267215.1. Classification (GTDB taxonomy): domain Bacteria; phylum Bacteroidota; class Bacteroidia; order Cytophagales; family Cyclobacteriaceae; genus ELB16-189. The sequence continues at coordinate 333,173 of JAFDYX010000021.1, read as the reverse complement.
ACGGATGGCCACCTCAGTTTTTCCGAAGCCCACATCTCCGCACACCAGCCTGTCCATCGGGTGGGGTTGCTGCATATCCTTCTTTACGTCTTCAGTTGCTTTGGCCTGGTCGGGGGTGTCTTCATACAAAAAAGAAGTTTCTAACTCAGCCTGCAAAAAGCTGTCTTCTGCAAAAGCATGGCCGGGCGCTTGTTTGCGCTTGGCATATAAATCTATCAGCTCCTTGGCAATGTCTTTAACTTTTTTCTTGACCTTGGCCTTTTTGCTTTCCCACTCGCCCGAGCCCAACTTACTGATGGGTGGCGGGCTGCCCTCCTTTCCGGAGTACTTTGATATTTTGTGCAGGGCATGGATGCTGACATAAAGCAGGTCATCATCTCTGAACACTAACCGGATGGCCTCTTGCTCTTTGCCGTTTACTTCTTTTTTTTCGAGGCCGGCAAATTTTCCGATTCCGTAATCAATGTGAGTAATAAAATCGCCCGGCTGCAGGGTTTGCAGCTCGCGCAGGGTGAGCGCTTTTGATTTTGAAAATTTTTCTTTTCCGCGAAAGCGGTGGACACGCTCAAAAATCTGATGGTCGGTATAGCAAACAATTTTCTGCTGGTTATCTACAAAACCCTGGCGCAGCGGAAAACCGAGCGGCTGGAATTTTAGTTCGGGATGTATTTCTTCAAAAATGCCTTGCAGGCGCTCCGTTTGTTTGGGCTGCTCGGCAGCAATAAAATTTGTGTAGCCTTTTTGTTGGTACTCCAGCAAATTGGCAGCCAGCAGTTCAAAATTTTTATTGAACGAGGGCTGGGCGGCAGAATGAAAGTCGAATATTTTTTTGGCCGCAAAATAAAAACGCTGCCCAAATTCAATGCACGGTAACTTTTGCAGGTGGCTTTCAAAGTCTGCGCCATCCTCAAAAAGCTGTCGGGGTTCCAGTGCAATTTTTGTGTGGCCGCTTTCATGAAGCACTTTATCGAAACAGGCAGCAGTTTTTTCAAAACATTTTTGAATGACCGCCTTAGCTAGTTCTGCTTCTTTTATCCACACGCAGGTATTATCGGGCAAAAATTCAAATAGCGACTGCCGCGCTTCATGCACCAGATGCGTTTGCATGTTGGGCATCAGGCTCACTTTTTCCAACTGATCTACCGAAAGCTGCGAGCCGGGCTCGAACGTACGGATGTTATCCACCTCGTTGCCAAATAACTCGATCCGGAAAGGCAATTCGTTGGCAAAAGAGAACACATCAATAATGCCACCACGGACGGCAAACTGCCCGGGCTCAAAAACAAAATCAGTTTTTTCAAATTGATAGAGGTGTAAAAACTCTTCCAGAAAATTGCGATCCAGCGTTTCACCTTTGGTTACTTCAAAGGTGTTGGCAGCTAATGTTTTTTTGGTCACTACCTTTTCCGACAATGCCTCTGGGTAAGTAACAATGATATGACCCTGATGGCTGCTGATGCGGCTCAGTGTTTCAGAGCGCATCAAGATGTTGGCATTTTCTATTTCGGTGTATTCGTAAGGGCGTTTGTACGACATAGGGAAAAACAGCACCGGATGTTTTAACAAATACTGCAAGTCGTTTAGAAAGTATCCGGCCTCTTCTCGGTCATGTAAAATAACGAGATGAGTTGAGCCTTGCGAGAAAACGGAAGTTAACACAACAGCATCGAAGCTTCCATGCAAGTTTTTTAAATGAATGGATGCGGTCGGGCTTGAGTTTTTGTTTTGGGCAGGCTTATGGATGAGCGCACGAATCCCTTCGGAAACACTTTGAAATAAACTGTCCGACCGGTAAAAAGAAATAAAATCCTGCGCGTTCAACGAAAAAAATAAAACAGGCGCAAATATGGATCAGGATTTTCAGGAATGACAGAATTGCAGAAATTATTTTTTCAAAAAGTTCCCACCACAATTATTTTTTGAATTTTGAATATGGATTTTTGAATTTTGTGTTATGCAAAATGCCCGGCTGTTAGTTTTATTTTTAACGCTTACCACCCTATTGTTTATGGTGATTGGCCTGATTAAACCCTGGATGATGTTGTGGTGGGAGCACACTCAAAACCGCAGGAAGGTGTTGAAAGTGTATGGCACGTTGGCTTTAGTATTCTTCTTTTTATATTGGTTAATGATTTTTTTCAAAATCAGTTGAAACAAAATAATTAATTTTGGTATAAAACAAACAGCTATGGAGGCGGTTTTTAAAATAACATCTTCTGAATTTGATAAGGAGCTTTTCGACAAGATTAAAAAATTGCTGGAGGATAAAAATGCTTTTGTCACCATAGCTGTTCATGAGAGCAGCAGCACAGACTATTGGGAAAAACTACGGAACTCAACTCTTGACATTGAATCAGGTAGGGGTATCACATTTTCTATGGATCAGCTAGAAACATTTATAAAAAAATAGTTTGTGAGAAAAGTGCAATTCGCACTTTCGGCCATTGAAGAATTGATTCGTTTCAAAACAGGAAATCAAAAATTAGCATTTAAGGTTTTTGAATTACTTGAAGACATCCAACACTCGCCATTTCAGGGACTAGGCAAACCGGAAGCGCTTAAAGGTAATTACACAGGCTATTGGTCGAGACGAATCAATGACGAGCATCGTTTAATTTACAGAGTAACCGAAGAACTGATCATTGTACATTCCTGTTTTGGTCACTACTAACTTTTGCAGCCACCACCACATACTTTTTGTGAAGCCCCGTAAAACCAATCACAATTTTTTCTCCCCCGTCTTTCAGTTTTAACTTTTGTTTTAACTGCATGGCGGACAAAGGGTAATTGCGCGTCATAACATTCGCTCTTTGTTCAGGCAGCTCATCGGCATCGAACTTAAGTTTTTCAATTTTAAAAACCCTTCCGGGAAAATTTTCAATTTTTGTAGAGCCGGTGTAAAGGTGTGTGTGAACGTGCAACTTATGCAGACCAAACTTCTCGCCAACTAATTTAAAGGCACCTGATTTTAAAATGGATGCGTTAGGCTCGTAGATAAATTCTTTTAGCTCACCGAACAAGGAAGAGGCATGGTACTCCTCTTTCAAGGTGAATGAAAACTGTTGCCTTTCTTTTTTTGTGAGGTTGTACGTTTCTATAAAAACTTCGCCATCGAAATCTTTCTCCAATAAAAATAGCAACTCACGGCATTCATTTTCTACCGAAACAACCGCAATCTTTTTTACATGAACAAGTTCGCGCAGAGCAGATTGAATGTCGAGTAGGGGTGCGGCTTTGATCAGAACATGGCTGGTTTGCTGCAAAAGTTGAGGCAACAACCCAACCACATCAGGCTGACAATCTTTCAACAGAAAAACTTTCTTGTTCTGATGTGTTCTGCGGCCAGGGTCAACATACATCAGGTCGAAAGATTCTTTGTTATCGGAGAGGAATTGTTCTGCTGATTGGTGGCGATGCGCAATATTTTCTGCTTTGAGTACCCGGTGATTGTGCCTTGCGATATCAAAAAGATTTTCGTCCGGTTCGACATAAACCAAGCGATCAGTTATTTGGCTGAAGAAAAAACTATCTACACCCCACCCTCCTGTTAAGTCGGCAAAATTTTGTGTGATCGGTAAATCCTTCTTCAGCCAATCACATTTAAACAGGGCAGTAGTTTCAGAAGAACTTTGTTCCAGATTTAACGATGGCGGATAGACAATACCGCTCGTGTTACGGTACAAAGGAATTTTTGATAAGGCTTTCTGCCGGCCTCTCAACTGGTCGGCAATACAAGCCGGTTGAACACCAAACAAATCTTTTTGAGCCAATAAAAACTTGCCGACATCAATATTTTCATTTGCGAAAATGAACGCTTGCGCATCCGCTTGCGATACCCGTTCAATTTCTTGTTGTGTCATGAGGGCAAAGGTGCAAAAATTTGAAAGGAGGCGTTCTTTTTTCCCGTCATGAAAAAGCAGTAAATTCGAATTTCTTATGAAGAAATATTATTGGTTCATCTTGCTTTTCGTTGTCTGGATCATTGCTTCAGCTTTGTGGTATTTGTTTGGTGTAAAAGGAGTAGTCAATGCCGACCCGCATTATTTTAGTCCACACATTCGACTGTTGGCCATCATAGAAATTTTTATGATGCTGCTGGGGGCTTGTTTGCTGGGCTATGGCGTTGGCTGGTGGCTACGGCAGGAAACGATAGATCGGCAAGGAGAAAGAACCGAAGAACTGCTGAATGAAAATTACACACTTCAGACTGACCGCGATGAACTGAAAAATCAAATTTCACTTTGGCAAGACAAACATCGGCACGATTTGGAAGCCTGCCACCAGAAACTTCAGGAAGCTCACACTGAAAAAGAAAACCTGCAAGAGCGGTATAACGGACTTGAAATATCGTTGGCACAAACACGGCAAGAATATTTATTGACACAAAGCCAGCAACAACAACTTGAGAACGAAGCTGGCACCGTGCGCTATAAATCGCGCCAACTGGAGTACCAAAACAAAGAACTGGAGGAAGCCAACCGCCAACTGAAGGCAGCGGTGGAAGAACTTCAATCTGCCCGAAGAGAAAAATCAGTTTCCGAGCACCCATTTGTACGGCCCGTTGAGCCCGATGAAAAAGATGACTTAACAAAAATCAAAGGCATCGGCCCGTTTATTGAAAAACGACTGAACATGATCGGCATTTATACATTTGGCCAATTAGCCGAACTCTCGCCCGAAATGATAGAGCGTGTTGGAGCCGCTATCGAGTTTTTTCCGCACCGCATACAGCGCGATAATTGGGTGGGGCAAGCGAAACGTTTGATGGAATAATTTAACCAAAAATCATTTTAAATATTTCAGAAAGGTTACCAGAAGGAACAACTTCTATCTTAACCTTTTTCGTGTCAACCGATTTTTGGCTGAACTTAGAAACATAAATTTTTTTGAAGCCCAGTTTTTCTGCTTCCGATATGCGCTGCTCAATTCTATTTACTGCCCGCAGCTCTCCGCCCAGCCCAACTTCGGCCGCAAAACAAATTTTATCGCTCACCGGAATTTCTTCCATAGACGAAATAACAGACACGCACAGAGCCAAATCAATAGCGGGGTCTTCTACATAAATGCCTCCGGCCATGTTTACAAAAACATCTTGCGAGCCTACTCGGAAGCCGCAGCGCTTTTCTAAAACAGCCAGCAGCATGTTCAGCCGCTTTTGATCGAACCCATTGGCAGTGCGCTGTGGTGTGCCGTAAGAGGCTGTGCTCACCAACGATTGAATCTCGATCAACAAAGGACGGTTGCCTTCGATGGTAGCCCCGATAGTGGCACCACTTAACTGCCCGTCTTTTTGCGAGATTAAAATTTCTGATGGATTAGAAACTTCGCGCAAGCCATTGCCTAGCATTTCGTAAATGCCGATTTCAGAAGTTGACCCAAAACGGTTTTTAGTAGTGCGCAAAATGCGATAAGCCAAATGCCTATCGCCCTCAAATTGAAGTACGGTATCAACCATGTGCTCCAACACCTTGGGGCCGGCCAGCAACCCGTCTTTTGTAATATGGCCAACCAAAAAAACAGACGTGTTAGTTTCTTTGGCAAACTTCATCAGTTCGGCAGCACATTGGCGCACTTGTCCGATTGTGCCGGCAACGGAATCCAGCATAGAAGAAAACAAGGTTTGAATTGAATCAATGATGACGAGTTGCGGTTGTATGCTTTCGATAGCCGCAAAAATATTTTTGGTGTTTGTTTCGGTGAGTGTATAAAAATTATCAGAAAATTTTTCTGACGAAAGCCGTGTCGCACGCATTTTAATTTGCTGCTCGCTTTCTTCGCCCGAAACATAAAGCGTTTTTATTTTCTTCAAGGCCAACCCAATTTGCAACATCAGGGTAGATTTGCCGATGCCAGGCTCGCCACCAATCAATATCAACGAGCCGGGCACAATGCCGCCACCGAGCACACGGTTCAGCTCATTATCGGGAGTAGGAAACCGGATCTCAGTTGTGCTTTCAATTTCATGGAGTGTTTTAGGAGAAATGATTTTTGATTTTGAATCGCCCGAAGTTCTCCATTCATTTTTGTTTGGTTCTGTTTTGGCAACTACTTCTTCCGCAAAGGTATTCCACGCTTGGCACGAGGGGCACTTGCCCAGCCACTTGGCCGACTCGTAGCCGCAGCTTTGGCAGAAGAACACAGTTTTGGGTTTAGACATAGTCAGTTTTCAGAAGTACGAAATGTAGTGATGGGATTTTATTAAAAAACAATTTTTTGAAGCTACAATTCTTTTTACAGGGGTGTCATCGAGCGGTTATTAGCCACCCTCATTAACCTCCGTCTTTTTTTCAGCCCACCAAGCCCACAAAATAAACAGCCAAACCAAATTGGCCGACCAAGTAACAGCATTTTTAGAAGGAGGCGGTGGCCCTAAAAGATTGGCTAAGTGTACAACCAAAAAAGTAATGACCAACGCCCACACAACAATTCTGCGTTTATGTTTAGCCGAATTAAAATACAAAAATACTCCCGCTATAAACATTCCTATTTCTATGATGCTTTCTGCAACAGGATAATTCCACAAGCCCAATCCAACTTTAAAATCATCCCATGGAAATATAGGCAAGTCAGGCCGGTGGGTAATGAAATCTAAAATCCAATGACTAAAAACTAAACCAACCAATAAAAACGCTCCGGACTTATTTTTTGTGATGAGAAAATAAATCAAACCAAAAACAAGTCCCCAAACTAATGCCATCAAGAGACTGTGGGAATAAGGGTAAGATTCAAAATTGAGCGGAGTAATTTTTGTATTGCCGATGTCTATTCGAAATGTTTCGATACCGCAAAGAACAAATACAGGCCATAATAAATCTAAGAATACTACTGCCATCAGCATGGTAGCCAGCGAAGGTGACTTTTTGATTTTAGCCGAAGCGAAGCCGAGTGCGTAGTGTCCTATGAACATGATTCAAATCGTTTATTATTTAACGGGCAGGAATTGCCAATGGTTAGAAATTTTATATTCGTCCATCCGGAACCGCTGCCTGGCTTTTTGATTAGGTTAAATATTAAGAACTAAAGCCGGGTTTTATTCGTCAAGTCCGAACAGCAGCCCAATAGAATTACCACTGCTGATTGTTATTCCGTCAAGCCGCACTATTGGCAATACCAATGTTGGTGGCAGTTCTGTTACCCAGCCTGCCCTAAAAAACAGAAAATAATTAAAGCAGCAGTAATTAGCAAAAACCATAGTATTAACTTCATTATTGGTACTCGTTGTCCATTCCTAAGTGTTTTAATTCCAAGTGGTATAGTAGCAATACAAAGTCCGGAGGCAGCAACGATTGATACAAAAGAACTGCCTTTTAAAACTCCAATCATCAATGATGACATTAATGCAAGGCAAATAGAATAAAAAAGATTTAGTGTTCTTGAAAGATAACATCCAATGGAAAGCACTATCCAACCTGTTAGTATCATTAAGGAAAAATGGATGTAATATAAAAAGCCCCGTATGTAGCAGCAATTATTTTTGTTGCCTGTTCAACACCTTCTTGCTTTACTAATTGGAAGGAAAGATGATCAACACCTGCATAAAATGTTCTTGCAAATAAGCCAAACATTACCATACCGCCACCGATTACAGCCCATACAGGTCGTTTTAATCCGACATGTGTTGATATGGTAATGATAGCTGGAAATAGTAGAATATTGCCCATGACAAAGAAAGAATAGGCTATTGATATTAACTCCGGATGTTTATTGTAAGCTGCTAACTGGTCTGGAAAGAAAAAATGAAATTGTGATCTTAAAATTATTCCTGTCAACAGCAATAGCGGTGCTATAATCAGCGATATACCTCCAAGCCAGCGTCCGGGAAACCAAAAAACATTTGCTGAATCAAGCATTTTATAATTCTAATTTTGGAAATGAACTGTCAAAAAAATTGCCACCAACGGATAACTATACACAACCCTACTTCAAAGGCGAGTCCGCTTCCTTGGCCATGGCATTGTAAACCAATTTATCGGCCAGCCGGGGAAATAATTTGTTGAGCCAAACCGCTAACTTACCTTGAGTTGTTAGAATTAAGAAATTTTTGCGTTTGATGGTTGCTTTGTAAATATGCTGAGCGCATGCTTCGGCTGTCATCATCTTTTCTTCAGCACGTGGCGATTCGCCCTGTGCCTTTCCATCTTTTGTTAATGCCCGCTTGCGGATGTTTGAAGTTGTAAAACCCGGAGCGGCCGTCAGCACATGCACGCCTTTGTGCAGCATCTCTGTTCGCAGCACTTCCAGAAATCCGTTCAGGGCAAACTTGGAGGCGGAGTAGCCCGTGCGTGCCGGCAGCCCGCGGAAACCGGCAATGGATGAGATGCCGATTACACTCCCTTTGTTTTTGATGATCTGGGGCAAGCACGCCTGTGTAGCAAAAAGTACTCCGTAAAAATTGATGTCCATCACTTTTTTTACTACGGCTAAATCCACTTCTTCAAAAAGCGCCCGCATGGTAATGCCCGCGTTGTTGATCAGCACATCAATCCGGCCATACAACCGGATGGCTTCGGCTGCCATTTTTTTGTTGTCATCTTCCAGGCTTACATCGGCTACAAAGCCGGCCGCTTCAATTTGTTTTCTCTTTAATTCATCAACTGTTTTTTCAAGGTCAGCAGCATTTCTTCCCGTGATCAAAATCTTCGATCCGTTTTTTCCAAATACCTCGGCCAACGCTTTGCCAATGCCCGAAGACCCACCTGTAATAATGACTACTTTACCGTTCATACTAAACTTGTTATATCTAACTTCTAATCCGCTTAAATCTCACCTCAATCTTCTCCAAAGGAGAGGAGGCTGATTGAGTAACTAACCGATATTGAATTTCAAACCTCCAACTTCTAGTCTCCAGCTTCTTTAATTCATCAGCATTTCAATGTCTTCCATCGTCAGCGATTTGATCACGCTCTCTTCGCTCTGGATCAGATTTTCTGAAAGCCTCAGTTTATGCCGCTGCAATTGCAGGATTTTTTCTTCTACCGTGTTGCGTGTGATGAATTTGTACGTAAATACTTTTTTCTTTTGGCCGATGCGGTGGGCGCGATCGGTAGCTTGGGCTTCTACGGCCGGGTTCCACCACGGGTCGAGTAAGAAGACATAATCAGCTTCAGTTAAATTTAAACCCAAGCCGCCCGCTTTAATGGAGATGAGAAAAATTTTCAGATCAGGGTTTTTATTAAACTTCTCCACTTGCTCTTTGCGGTCGGTGCTGGATCCATCCAAATAAGCAAAGGGCACTTTACGCGACTTCAACAATTCTTTTATGATTTCGAGATGCTTCACAAACTGACTGAAGATTAAAAGTTTGTGTCCTTCCAGCAACGCGCTCTCGATCATGTGCGATACATCTTCGAGCTTACCGGAGTCGCCAGCATATTTTGGGTCGATCATTTTAGGGTGGTTGGAAATCTGCCGGAGCTTCGTCAGCCCCTCCAAGATCGTCATGCGCGAATTGTTCAGCCCTTCTTTTTCAATCTGGTCTAAAATTTTATGACGATAGTGCGATTTAATTTCTTCGTACTTCTTTTCCTGTTCGGCAGTCATGTTGGTGTAGTATATGTTTTCTACCTTCTCGGGCAAGTCGGTAGCCACCTGCGACTTTAACCTGCGCAGTACAAACGGCTTGATGATGCTGTTGAGTTTTTTGGTTTTGTCTTGATCTGCTTTTTTTTCGATTGGCAGTTGGTACTCGTCTTTGAAAAATTTCTGACCTCCCAGCAAGCCCGGGTTTAAAAAAGTCATCTGGCTCCACAAGTCGAGGGTTGTGTTTTCCAGCGGGGTGCCGGTCAGCGTCAGCCGGTACCTGCTTTGCAGTTGCATCACAGCTTTGGCAATATTAGACGAAGGGTTTTTGATAACCTGCGATTCGTCTAGAATAATATAGTTGAAGAAAAATTTATGGAGGTTTTCTATGTCGAGGCGTGTAATGCCGTACGAGGTGAGGACTACATCGTATTGGGCAAACCGCGAAACGTCTTTATTGCGCAGCGTGCCGGTGTAGGTAAGGATTTTTAAGTGAGGCGTAAACTTGGCAGCCTCCATTTCCCAATTGTAGATGAGAGATGTGGGCATAATCAAAAGCGAAGTGCCCGCATTTCCTTTTTCTTTTTCTGATTGCAGGAGCGCCAACGTCTGCACGGTTTTTCCCAAGCCCATGTCATCGGCCAGACATCCGCCCAAATGAAATTCGTTGAGGAAGCGCAGCCAGTTGTAACCTGCCTTTTGGTAGGGGCGCAAAGTTCCCTGAAACCCTTGGGGCAATTCATAATCGCGTATGCCTGTAAACGACTGCAAGTTTCGCAGCCGGTCGCTCATGTGTACCTTGGCCAGCTTATTTTCTTCCAGCTCCTGCAACAAACTGACATGGTGTTTTTTCAGCACCGGCTTTTCGTGGGCTCCATGGGTTTCGCTCAGCGCAAACAGGTCGCCATACTTATGCAGCCACGCATCGGGGATGATGGCAATTTCCCCGTTGGGCAACTTAAATTCTACTTTCTTTTTCAGGATAAGTTTGCGCAGTTCTTTAAAAGAGATTTCAAATTCGCCAAATCGGATTTTAGCGTGGATATCGAACCAGTCAATGCTTTCGCGCACCTCCAGTTCGATCACGGCTTTGCCCACAAAATATTTTTTGTCTTTGTTTTCGGGCTGGCTCACCTCGAAACCCATGTTGAGCAGGTTGACACGGTTTTCGTTGAGCCACGAAAAAGCCTGTGCTTTATTGACGGCCGCCCGCGACCAGCGCATAGGCAACCCTAACTTGATCAGTGTTTGTTCTGATTTTTTTTCGCTGTCGGTGTCGCGTGCGATGCGGTGAAAAACATAATCGTTTTCTTTTTTTTCTAACGACACACTGACAGTGGCCGGGTTAGCCGAAGCACCCCTGAATTTATATTTTCCGTAGCGGAACGAAAGGTCGAACACAATTTTGCCGGCTTCATCCTGAGTGGTGGCTTCCCGGTCGGCATCGTCAAACAAGCCGGGCATTTCTGCCGGTGTAGCTTGCGGCAACTCCGATATACTCAGCAGCGGGTGTGGGTCGTAGGTGTGTTTCACAATTTCAAACCCCGAGGCCACAATGTCATCAAACCCTTCCACCAACGGGGCAATAAACCGATTGTAATAATTTTCTTCCAGGTTTTTGGGCACCACTACATTTTTTTTGGTGAGGAAAGGCTGTAGCTTTTTGCCGTCCACTAGTTTTTCGAAGCCATACAACTTCCCCTTCAACACGATCCAGGCCGGCTGGCGGCACACCAGATAGGCAGCGGCATCGGGTATTTCCACGGTCTTGCCCTGATAGGTAATGGTGGGATAATAGGTAGTAGATTCGTGTGTCCGCAAAAAATTAAAACGGATGCTGGCGCGCCCTTCCGGTACCTCTACTTTGCGCCAGGTAGGCTCGCCATCGTTGCCCATTTCGAAGAGCATCTTGCCTTTCAGCTCATCCAACACTTTGGCCCTGCGCTCTTCCATGTAGCGTTCGATCTCTTTTTGCAGCAGCTCTTCGCCTTTTTCTTTGCGGTACACTTTGCTGAAAAATTCTTCCGGCTTCATCACCTTTTTGCAGAAGTGTTTCAGCACGGCATCCTGGCTCATGCTGTCCATAATCTTAATCAGGTCGAGGTCTTTGTTGTCGAGGCCTTTGCCGAATTCGCGAATATTTTTTTGGGAAATGCTTTGGTGCTGGTAGGTCAGTTTTCCGGAGTCATCCAAATGCACGATAAAAGGCTCAAAAACATAGCCCAGATACTCGTGCTGGTAGAGCGAGTAGATGATTTGAAAAGGCTGGGAAGCAGATACTTTCATAGCGCAGCAGCCCATAGCGAGTACCGAAAGCCGTTTTGCCGGATTTCCGCAATGAGCCGAATGGCAACTTAGCACTTTTCAATGAAATATTTTTCCCGAAATCAGGGGAGAAAGTACGCGGTCATTACATTAAAACACCTCTCCCAAATTCACAAAAATACCCTGCGAACCCTGCTGCCCAAAGCCATAATCTATAGCCACGTTGGTGCGGGAATATTTGTTGAACTTCAACCGCAGCCCCAAGCCGGCAGCAGGGGCTACAGATTGAAACACATTAGACGGCCACTGGGTAACACTTTGCGCGTTGGCAAAAACTACGCCCCCGATCAACCCGTTGGTTAAAATTTTAAAGCGATACTCTGCCTCTAAGTAAACCAGGTTCTTGCTGCGAAACCTTCCCTGTATGTAGCCGCGGCCAATGTTTCCATAAGGATCCCATCCCGTGCTGGGCAAGTCTAAATAGGGCGGGTTGCCATTTAGGGTAAGCCAGTTGTAACTCCAAAATGCCAATATATTTTCGCTGTTGCATGGGAACGGGATATAGTGGCGCAGGTCAACAATTAGCGATTGCCAGTTGGCATCGCTGCCGAGCGGAACCATATTTTGTCGGAAGGAGGCGCTCGCATATGTTCCTTGTGCGGGGTTGATGGAGTTGAGCCTATTGTCGTACAAAACAGAAGCGTTTATACCTGACGAAACAGAACTGCTTTTCAGTCCATATTGCAGCGTGTTTGAAATGACATCGGCATTACCATCTGTTTCTACAATGTGATAGTGGTAATCTAATCCATAACCCAAACCCACATAGAGATTGGGGCGGATGCTTTTCATCACAGTCTGATATAGTCTGAGGTAATTAAAATTCTGACTGGCATAGTTATTTAAGTCAGTAGTTCCACCTAAGCCAAAAGTTCGTTGTGGGTAAGCGTAATAGCGCCAGTCTGTAACGATGTTAAATTTATTTTGGTGAGTCCAGATGTTACTTTGAAGATGCGCTACGAATTGTTTGTTTTGGGTGTATATCGCATCGGAATAAATATTAGAAATCTTGGCATCGCTGCCATCCCATGTATAAAAAGCGCCATTGGCAGCCACTAAGCCCGACCACCCGCTGGTGAGGGAATAGCCGATAGAAGGTGCACCCGAAAAATATAATTTGCCGGCTACTTTTTCCTTATTCCGATTGCCGAGGTTACGCTTAAAAACTTTTTCAGCAAGATCAATCAAATCTTCCTGTTTAGAATAGTCGGTCGTGTCTTGTTGACCAAATGCAGTGAGTGAAAGGAACAGGAGAAGGACAGGAAGAAAAGTTCTTATCAAAGCAAAAAAATTATTTTTTTAGAGTTCTATTGGATATTTCTTAACAGAAAAAGTTTAATACGACAAAATGTATCAGAACTTGTTCGGAAAAGTAGGCTAAAAAAACAACATACATAACAAAAAAGTTTACGGATGGAGACGGTTGCGTGTAGATTAATTTTTTAGAACAAAAGGCTTGTTATATTTGTAAGACTATAGTCAGGCATGAGTATTTTTTTAATAGAAGACGATCCGATTTATGCTGAATTTATCAGCAAATCGTTAGGTAAAAACCCTGACTATAAAATCCATTTGTTTAGTTCTGCCGAAGATGCCTATCAGGCCATTGGAGGAAGTTTGCCCGATGCATTGATTATTGACTATAAACTTCCCGGCATGAGCGGCATTGAGTTTTACGAGAAGATCAAACCGCAAATCAATGACCATAACAAGGTAATCATGCTGAGTGCGCTGGATGACGGCAACATGGTGCTGAGTTTTATTCAGAAAGGCGTGCGCGATTATGTCATTAAAGATGAAAATGTAATCGAATCGCTCGAGGCGGTTCTGTCGGGGAAAGACGAAGACTACCTGCTTTTTAATTAGCCTTAGGTTCGCGGTAAGCGAACAAAAAATTTAGCTCCATGCGGTGGTTCGCTTTCGCAAAAAACCTGGCCACCCATTTTTTCAACAATAGATTTTACGATAAAAAGGCCGAGGCCGGTAGAACTTTCGCCACCGGTAGGGCGGGCTTTCAGCCGTTGAAACCGCTGAAATAATTTTGGCTGCTCTTCCCGGCCGATACCCGGGCCCTCATCGGCAACTGATATCTCAACCAGATCGGGAGAAGGATTTATTTCAACGGTAACAGTTTTGTGTTCGGGTGAAAACTTGATGGCATTGGAAATTAGATTTTCGATAATGCGGCTGACGTATAACCTGTCGGCATGGATCATGTCGGGTGGAGGCGGCAGCCAGATAATTTGTATGTCTTTTTTCTCAGCGATGGTGCGATAATTTTTTACAAGAGAAGAGATCAGCGAAGACAAATCAAATGTTGCCGGATGAAGTTCGATGCCTTTGTCCTCAAGCCTGCGGTGGTCGAGTAAGTTGCGCACCATGGCCAATCCATCGGCAGCAACCTGTTGGATTTTTCCCAAATACTCTTTCTGCTCTGGCGAGAGGTTCTCGGGATTGAGGGTAAGTAGTTGCACTAATGCAAAAATCCGGTTGAAGGGTCCTTTCAAATCGTGCGATACCAAACTGATCAGTTGTAATTTTTCCTGATTTGATTGCAGCAGCGCTTGGTTTCTTTCTTCCAGTTCATGCAACTGTTTTTCGATCTGCAGGCTTTGAATTTTCATGGCCTGACCTTGCCGGTAAGATTGGATGTTTGCCCGGATCAAAAATACCAGCACCAGCGCAAATACTACCCCGATGATGATAAATGCGGGCATGCAGTCAATTCAGTTTTATTTCTTGTTTTTGTGCCACCGGTACTTTTATTGTCAGGCCGTGCACGCGTGCGCGGATGAATCCTTTAAAGACCACTTCGTATTTTTTGCCACCAAAAAAACTGAGGACTGTATTGAGCAGGTTGCTGTCTTTTAAAACCAACTGCACTTCAATCGGAACGGAGAAATCAGATTGAGGCGGGATGGCCACATCTAATTTTTGTTTTACCTCGGCAGACTGTGTGCCGTCCACCCACACGGCAATGTTCACTTCCTTCAGTTTCATCTTCGTGTTGTTAGGGTTGAAGAACAGCGCATCGGCTGTTAGCATCGGCTTGCCGGCAGACGAAATATCAACCCGTATGTTTTTTACGTTTTTAAAAACAACTTGCTCCCGAGGTACACAACCGCAGAGGAGCGAAATGAAAATTAAAAGAAACAGAATTTTTTTCATCGTTCGCAAAATTAACAGATGATCTTACATTTGAGTGTGAATAACGCTTTACTTTCATCATTTAATACCATAGCCGATGGATTGGCAACAGATGGTTTTTCTGTAATAGATAATTTTTTATCGGAGGCAGAGGTAAAAGCCATCACTTCGCTGGACGGATTTAGAAACGGATTGTTACACTTTAAGAAAGCCGGAATCGGCCGGCAGCAAGACAAACAAATCAATGAAACCATTCGCGGAGATTACATTCAATGGATTGACAAAACTACAGCGCCCCAGCCATTACACCTTTATTTAAAACAGATAGATGACTTGCGGATGTTTTTAAACCAATCGTTATTTCTAAGTTTAAAAGATGCCGAAATCCATCAAACCATTTATCCGGTTGGTAGCTATTACAAACGCCATCTCGATCAGTTTAAAAAAGACGACCATCGCAAACTCTCCGTCATCTGCTATCTGAACGAAAACTGGCAAGAAGAAGAGGGTGGGCAACTGCGTGTTTATTTTCCGCAGGGAACAAAAGACATTTTCCCCGTGGCCGGGCGGTTAGTTTGTTTCCGAAGCGATCTGTTGGAGCATGAAGTATTGCCTGCCACCCGCGAAAGACTCAGCCTGACGGGCTGGATGCTCGACAGGATTTTGTAACCAGAGTGATTAAAAATCCATTAAATTAATATTTGATTTTTTTTCGCTGAAAGAAAATGACAGCTACCAAAGACAAGGGAAACACACACATAATAATTGCACCTACTCCAAACAAAACCCCTATTTTTGTCTAAGCAATTAGCGCGATAAAATCACAGCTAAAATTTCAAAATTAAAATTGTAATCTATCATTTCTATGAACTACCGCATCGAAAAAGACACCATGGGCGAGGTGCAAGTACCTGCCGACAAATATTGGGGCGCCCAAACGGAACGCTCGCGCAACAATTTTAAAATCGGGCCTGAAGCCAGTATGCCCAAAGAAATTATCCATGCCTTTGGGTATTTAAAAAAAGCGGCTGCCCAGGCCAACCACGAGTTGGGTGTGTTGACTGCCGATAAAAAAGATTTGATAGCCAAAGTATGCGATGAAATTTTGGCTCACCAGTTAGACGACCAATTTCCTTTGGTAATATGGCAAACGGGATCGGGCACACAAAGCAACATGAACGCCAACGAAGTAATTGCCTACCGTGCCCACGTGCTGAGCGGAGGTAAATTGACCGATGAAAAAAAGGTGCTGCACCCCAATGATGACGTAAACAAATCGCAAAGCAGCAACGATACGTACCCTACGGCCATGCATATTGCCAGCTACAAGCAGGTAATGGAAATTACATTGCCGGGCTTGAAAAAACTGCGCGATACGCTGCATAAAAAAGCAGAAGAATTTAAGACTATTGTTAAAACCGGCCGCACTCATTTTATGGATGCCACACCTCTTACCTTGGGGCAAGAGTTTAGTGGTTATGTGCAGCAGATAGACAATAGCATGCGCGCCATAAAAAATGCACTGGCAGCCGTGAGCGAACTGGCGCTGGGAGGAACGGCCGTTGGCACGGGCTTGAATACACCTAAAGGGTACGATGTGTTGGTGGCCAAAAAAATAGCCGACCTCACCGGCTACCCATTTGTATCTGCACCTAATAAGTTTGAAGCGCTGGCGGCTCACGATGCCATGGTTGAACTCTCGGGCGCGCTGAAACGCACGGCCGTATCGCTGATGAAAGTAGCAAACGACATACGCATGCTGAGTTCCGGCCCCCGCAGCGGCATAGGCGAAATTATTATTCCCGACAACGAGCCGGGCTCCAGCATCATGCCGGGCAAAGTAAACCCCACACAGCCCGAAGCCATGACCATGGTCTGTGCGCAGGTAATAGGTAACGATGTGGCGGTAACCGTAGGCGGCAGTACCGGACATTTTGAGTTGAATGTCTTTAAACCCGTCATCGCTGCCAACGTACTACAGAGTGCGCGCCTGCTGGGCGATGCCTGTGTTTCATTTAACGACAAATGTGCCGTGGGCATAGAGCCCAACTTGCCGATTATTAAAAGCCACATGGAAAATTCGCTCATGCTTGTTACTTCGCTCAACACGCATATCGGTTACGAGAATGCAGCCAAAATTGCCAAGAAGGCACACAAAGAAAATAAAACATTGCGTGAAGCCGCTGTAGAATTAGGACTTCTCACTTCTCAGCAATTTGATGAGTGGGTGCGGCCCGAAAAGATGGTATAGAGATTCAAGATTTGTTTTATAGAAAGCTATTGCGATTTTTAAAAATTAAAAAACAATATCATGTCGAAAGCTGTCCGCCCGTTAGTTCCAGAAACGGATATCGTTCTTATCGGGGCGGGCATTATGAGTGCCACACTAGGCATCATGCTGAAAGAGCTAAACCCTAACTTCACGATTCAAATTTTTGAACGGCTTGATAAGCCCGGATTAGAAAGTTCAGACGCCTGGAACAATGCCGGCACCGGACACTCTGCCTTTTGCGAATTAAACTACACACCACCCCAAGCAGATGGCACAGTAGATGTAACAAAGGCATTAAAAATATGCGAGTCTTTTGAACTATCGAAAGAGTTTTGGTCACATCTTGTTGAAAATAAATATTTGTCCGATCCGTCAGCATTTATCAGCCGTGTACCGCACATGAGTTTTGTGTGGGGAGATGAGAATGTCAATTTTTTAAGGACTCGGCAAAAGCAATTACAGACAAGTGCCTTGTTCAGCGAAATGGCTTTTTCGGATGACCCGCTCCAGATCGGAAAGTGGGCACCCTTGGTGATGGAAGGGCGTGCCAAAGAGCCGGTTGCCGCCACTCGTATGGAGATGGGCACAGACGTAAATTTTGGAGAACTCACCAGAAGTATTTTCCGGCAGCTGGAAAAAATGCCGGGCGTAGTGGTTCACTACGATGTAGAAACGCTGGACATTGACCCTCATCAAAAAGGCGGATGGGATGTGATTGTCAGAAATCTACTGAACGAAGAAAAGAAACATTGCCGGGCAGCTCAATTTGTTTTTTTAGGTGCCGGTGGTGCTACCTTAAACTTGTTGAAGAAAGCGGAGATAGAAGAACGCAAAGGTTATGGAGGATTTCCGGTAAGTGGGCTTTGGCTAAAATGCAACAACGAAGAGCAGATACAAAAACATTTTGCCAAAGTGTACGGCAAAGCACGTGTTGGCTCTCCGCCTATGTCCGTCCCTCATATTGACACGCGCCACATAAACGGAAAGAAGGAATTACTCTTTGGTCCCTTTGCCGGTTTCTCCACCAAATTTTTAAAAGAAGGGTCGCGTTTCGATTTAGCTAAGTCTATTAAACCCGATAACTTTTTGCCGATGATTTCGGCAGGCATCCATAACCTGCCACTGACTAAATACCTGATAGACCAAGTCAGACTTTCGCACGAAGACCGCATGAATGCGCTGCGCGAGTATGTTCCTCGAGCCCAATCAGAAGAGTGGGAATTAAAAGAGGCGGGTCAGCGTGTGCAGGTTATCAAAAAAGACCACGGCATGCATGGTGTGTTAGAGTTTGGTACGGAAGCCGTTGTGTCGGCCGATGGCAGCGTAGCCGCTTTGCTGGGAGCCTCTCCGGGAGCCTCCACAGCGGCAGCCATCATGTTTGGTATCTTGCCCCGCTGCTTCAAAAAAGAGTGCAACACACCGGCATGGAAAAATAAAATGAAAGAGATGGCTCCGTCATTTGGTATGTCGCTGGCAACCGATGCGGCAGCATTGCAGGCATCCCGGCAACGGACAACAAAAGCATTAAATCTTTGATATGCGTATTCTTTGGGTATTGGTAATCATTGGAATCTGTATTTCATGCGGTGGCTCGCTGACCAGCGAACAACGTAAGAAGATCAGAGAAAATATGGAAGCGGGCGAAATCAAACGGGTATCAGACGCAGAGCTGACGGCCGCAGCTTTTGCCTATGCCAGAAGGGTTGCCGATATAATAGAAAAAAAACCCGGCCGTACTACCGATCGAAAATTTCTTGATTCGCTGAGAAAATCCTGCAGCTCGCGGATTTTTTTTCTGGAGCCTTCTGATGCCATGCTCCGGGGTGTTGAAAAAGCGCTGATTGATGCTTACACTTCCGATGGTACAGCCTCTTCCCTTCCCGATAATATTCAAAAGGCAGGAGCAGATTCATTGCTTTATACAAAACCCGTGATGCGCGAACGCCCCGATGGCTCGCAAGAATTTATGAGAGCCATCGCTTTGATGATACCCAAACGAGAAGTAGTGAAAAGCATTCAGTGAAAGTATATTCGATAAATTGAATAAATTTATCAACAGTTATTGGTTTCTTTAGCATGAGGAGAAGTATAAAAACGGCATTAAATTGACCTTGCACTGTAAACGGTTTTTTATTTGTAGTTTTGAGGTTTGTTAGCTTTCTTGTATGCCATATAAATCGAGTTTTTGACCCGTAACCATTTTGAAGCCTCTCTTTCTTTTTTCGTTGTTCAGAAACCATAGTGCGATTGAAACCACTTTGTTCAGCGTATTCGGCCTGATCATCGTTGTTTTTCTAATCATAGATTTGGGCTTTTTAAATAAGAAGGCACATAAAATATCCACTCGGTCGGCACTCTTGCAATCAGTTTTTTGGGTTATTGTCAGTTCTATTTTCGGCTACCTGGTTTATTATTTTGATACGGACGGCAGCAGTTCCAGTTACGATGCCTCCATCGAATTTTTCTCTGCTTACCTTACCGAATATGCTCTTTCTGTTGATAACATCTTTGTTATCCTCCTCATCTTAAAATACTTTACGGTCAAAGAGGAGTATTATCATAAAATTCTCTTTTGGGGAATTTTGGGAGCATTGATATTTAGAGGAGTATTCATTTTTGTTGGAGCTTATTTCATTGCCAAATGGCATTTCATTTTATACATCTTCGGTGTATTTCTGATCTACTCGGGCATCAAAATTTATTTTGAAGACAGCGATGAAAAAATAGATCCCGAAAAAAATCCGATTCTGCGTTTATGCAGAAAATACCTCCCGATTACAAACGATGAAATGGGCGGTAAGTTCCTTGTTAGCCAAAGCGGCAAACTCATGTTTACTCCACTTTTTTTAGTGCTGGTGCTGGTAGAAACAACTGATTTAATTTTTGCCGTGGATTCCATCCCGGCAGCATTTGCCATCACCCAAAATGAATTTATCATTTATACTTCCAACATTTTTGCGGTGATGGGCTTGCGCGCCATGTTCTTCTTGCTGGCCGGCATCATTGATAAATTTTATTTGCTGCAAAAAGGACTTTCTGTTATCCTGTTTTTTATAGGCGCCAAGATGTTGGTTGAGATGATTCCTGATGTGGCTGAGAAAATAACACCCACGCTTTCATTCACGGTTATTTTAGTAACCCTTACTTTATCTATTGTGTTTTCGGTATTGGTACCCCGCAAAAAAGAGCCCGAAAACGAATAATGGCTATTTTACATTTACTTCGTTAAAAAAATTGCTGGGCAATATTTTTAAAAGCATGGGCAGCGTAAGAAACCGCTGAGGCAGCGAAATAATAACAAAGGTTGGAATGGTTTTAAGGATAGTGAGAAGCAACTTTTGCATGTGCTCCTTTTCTGATGCACTGAGTTCGCTGCCTTTCGATCTTTTCAGTAAAGCCATCAATTCGCTGCTGTCCTGCACTTCTTTTACCAATCTGTTTTTGTTATTGCCGGCAATCTTCGAAAGGCGCTGAATGAATTGATCGCTTACTTGCTGGTAATCTTTTTTGTTTTGCAGGTAATCCAAGTCACTCCAGTGTTCCAGCACAAACCCTTCGATGGCCATCATGCTGTTTTCCAGATCGTCATCACTGAAGTTCATGTAACTGCATAGTTTTTTCAGAAATTCTAACTCCTGGATTTCTACACGTTTATCAGACCAAATCGTTAGAATAGCGATTTCCAGAAAATATTTTTTTAATATCCATGAGTTGTTGGTAGGGAGATTGATTTCTTCAATCTCGATGCCTGATTCAAAAATCTGTTTTGCTTCTTTTTTTCGTTCGGCACTAAGCCCTGCGCTTTGTAAAAAGAATTCTAATAACTTTTGTTCTTCGGGTTCAATAGTAGAGTTGGCATGGGCTGCTGCGGCCATTACTTTCACAAGGGAAAAACGCAACTCCTCTCTTTCGTATTTGAAGAAGTCGGCAACAATTCTGTCGGCATTGGTATGAATCCACTGTCCAAAAATAAAAATGTCTAAAAAGAGAAGGCTGTTATGAAAGAATTGAACCCAAAAATTTTTTTCTTGCTCAATTGAATATTCAATTCGTTTGTCTAAAATTTTTTCGGCCAGTTCGAGCGGTGTTTTTTTTCGGCCAAACAAAGTTTTGGCAGGTGTGGCCAGCTCCGGGAAAACATGGTTGTAAAAATTGCCGATGTTCTCCAACGTTTTCATGATGATACCGGTTAGTTCATCCGGATTTTTAATGGGCTTATCATGAAACAACAGCGAACTGCTAATCAGGCTTTCGGCCAGCAAAATTTTCATGCGGTCTTTGGGAGCCCACGACTCGGAACCCGCAATTGCAGCAGAAGCAACAGACTGCCCGTACATCAGACCTGTGGGCTGAATGACGTGGTAAAGCGAGCGTTCGGGGTGCGAAGAATTTTTACTGTCGGCCGGTAAATCCTTCAACAGCTCCCTGCGGAACTCCAGATAATCCTTTAACCATCCTTTTTCTGTGGGTTTCATCTTCTCAAAAGAGCCGAGAAATTACAATTTTTTTGATGAGTAGTAAAATTTAATGGTTCAGGGCTTTCGTTCGGGCAAAATCAGAACATCAAATACCCTCTTCTTTACCAAAGTTAATAAAAGATATTGTTGTCCAATTTATCTCTTTATTTCCCCAAACTAAACAAGTGTTCTGTACTGGCATTTTTGCTTTTCATATCAATAACCCCTCAGTAAGCTTTTAATAATAGAATCTTTTTGTGTCGATGTCAATCTGTAATTATACTGATACAATGCGCTTTCCCAATCGCCATAATTTGCGTTGGGCAAGACAATAAATTTTTTTCCGAAATCATCTGCCAGATGTCTTACATTTTGTGTCCGCTCGGTAGTTGTTTTATGATCAAATAGTCCGCTGAAATCTGCCAGGTTGTCGCCAATAAGCAAAATGATATTATAAGATGCCGCTAACTGTTGCCTTCTGGGCTCTTTACTGGAGACGGTTGTTTTTAAAATAAGATGTGCATCGTCTGCATATGGAAAACCAAATTTTTTAAGATTGGCTATTGTGCCTGCGCGTTCTTTTTCACTCCGGTTAGAGACATAAAATACTTCTACATTTTTTGAGGCGGCATATTTAAAAAACCGCAATGCCCCGGAAAGTGTATCGGCAACACCTTGCGAAGTCCAATCCATCCAAGATGTGGGTTCGTAATCCAATCCTAACAGTGCACGATGAACAGCATAGGGCGAATTATCTAAAATAGTTTCATCAATATCTGTAATTACAGCTTTGGGGCGAGATGATGTTGATTGGTCAATAGCTTGGTGTAATCTTAAGGTTGCTATGTTATAGGCCTGAAAGCACAACGCTTTATATTCTGCCGCGTGTTGCTGAAAAACAGAAGTAAAGAGTCGGCCACCAACGGTTAAACCATTGTTATGAGATGTTGTATTATTTAATTTTTTCTGTGTAGCACACGAACAAAAGGCTATAAGAATGAGTAAAAATTTTTTTGCCATGCTGAATGATGTTCGATTTTTTTCTGATTATTAACAGTTTGTATATCGGTCTTGTGGTTGGGGTGTTGCCAGAAGGCGTACACAGATAAGGTACATCAATGAGTGTCTTTCCACCCCTTGCTTTCAATTTCTTTAAAGGATTTTTCTACCTTTTTCTGAAGCGAAAATTTGAATTGATTCAATTTCCGGGCAACAGATTTATTTTTTGTTCCTATAATTTGAGCTGCCAATATCCCGGCATTTTTGGCTCCGTCCAGCGCAACCGTAGCTACCGGCACACCCGAAGGCATTTGCAAAATAGACAATACGGAATCCCATCCGTCAATTGAGTTGGAAGACTTGATTGGCACACCAATTACAGGCAGAGAGGTAAGCGAGGCAATCATGCCCGGCAGATGGGCAGCACCTCCGGCTCCGGCTATGATAACACTCAGCCCGCGGCTTTGGGCTGAGGAAGCATAGTCCATCATGCGTTTGGGAGTGCGGTGAGCCGACACCACAGTAAGTTCAAACGGGATGTGCATCTCTTCCAGAAATTCGGCCGCTTCGCGCATGATTTTTAAATCAGACTGGCTCCCCATGATGATCCCTACGATTGGTTTTTCTTTCATACTATGCCCGGATTTTAAGTGTTTCCTTCACAACATTTGCTTTTGTTTTCAATGCGGCTATGTCTGTGTCAACTATTGTTACATGCCCCATTTTACGAAAAGGCTTGGTTATTTTTTTTCCATAAAGATGAACATACACTCCATCCATTTTCAATACATCAGCAAGCCCGTGGTAGGCAGCTTCTCCGGTGTAGCCACTTTCGCCCAGCAAATTAACCATGGCGCTGGGTTTAATCATCGCGGTATTGCCCAACGGCAAATTTAAAATAGCCCGCAGATGTTGCTGATACTGTGAGGTAATGTTGCCTTCAATAGTTTGATGCCCGCTGTTATGAGGGCGGGGCGCTATTTCATTTACTAATATTTTTTGATCTGGCGTAACAAACATTTCAACAGCAAGCAAGCCTACCATGTTAAGTTCGGTGATGATTCTTTTAGCGACTTCTTCGGCCCGTGAAGCCACCGATTGGCTGATGGACGCGGGAGAAAAGAGATATTCTACCAGGTTGGCCTCGGGATGAAAAACCATTTCTACAGCGGGAAATGTTTTTACTTCGCCTTGTTCATTCCGGGCTACGATAACAGAGATTTCTTTTTCAAAGTCAATTAACTTTTCTAAGATACCCGGTTTATCAAATGCTTTGGCAAGATCCTTTTCATCTCTCAGAATTTGTACGCCCCGTCCGTCATATCCTTCTTTGCCCAACTTGTGCACGGCCGGCAAAAACGAACGATGGGCAGCCACCTCATTTGCATTTTCTGTTAGCAGGAAATCAGCCGTAGGGATTTTATTCTTTTCATAAAATCTTTTTTGTACGCGCTTATCTTGCACCAGCTCGATCACTTCGGGTTGGGGGAAAACTTTTTTACCCAAGCGAACTAATTCTTTTAAGGCTTGTACATTGACGTGCTCAATCTCGATGGTGATGAGGTCGCACGACCTTCCAAATTCTAAAACAGCATCGTAGTCGGTAAGGTTGGCATTGGTAAATGATGCCAGCGAACAGCAGGGCGCCTGCGGGTCGGGGTCGAGTACCGAAAAGTTGATATTCCAATCTAAGCCAGCTTGTATCAGCATACGGCCAAGCTGACCTCCGCCTAAAACTCCGATGCGTGGTTGCCGATAAAAAGCCTGAGACATAAATTAATAGTTGAGCAACTTGTGGGCTTCGGCCACCACGTCATTGAATTCGATATCAGCCATCTTTAGCGAGTAAAGCAAAAGACGAACTTCTTTAACATGCACATTTCCATCTACCTCGCTGATTTTATACAAATGTGCAAAGGCACGAAGTTTCATGGCATCATCGCAATGATTGATCAGTTCAATGCCTTGCTGATAAATTTCCTTTGGCTTCCTGTTTTTTACATCATTTTGAAACTCATCGAACAAAGATTGAGTGATATTTTCTTTGTTCTTAACTTTTAATAGGGCACGTGTTTCATCTTCATTAACAACACCATCGGCATTGATCAGCAAATGCACTAAATACAACAAGCCTAATTGAAAATTTTCTTGGGAAGTCTTCATCTTTTGTTTTTTTGAAATATAGAGATTTGGCTTGAATGAATAGGTGCGATGTAATTTTTTCGTTATTTCAGAAATTGATAGACAACCAAGGCTGAGAAGTAAGCCAGCGCACTCATATACACCAGTTGGATTAATGGCCAATGCCAGCTTTTGGTTTCTCTTTTTACCACGGCCAGGGTACTCATGCATTGCATGGCAAAAGTGTAGAACACCAGCAGCGATAGCCCCACGGCCAATGTATAACGGGGCTTACCGGTGTCGGGGTTAATCTCTGACCGGAGTCTTTCTTTGATAGTAGCTTGATCGTCTGTGCTGCCAATACTGTAGATGGTGGCAATGGTGCCTACAAAAACTTCGCGTGCCGCAAAAGAAGTAACCAGTGCAATGCCGATTTTCCAATCATACCCCAAGGGGCGGATTAATGGCTCCAGCGTTTTGCCTAACCTGCCTGCATACGAATTTTCTAACTTATAGGAAGCGATGCGGTCTTGTATTTGTGCTTCCGTGAGTTGTTGGGAGGCGGTTTCTTTTCTTACTGTTTCGTTGGCAGCATTCATTACTTGGGGCGGTCCATAGCTGGAGAGCACATATAAAATAATGGAGATGGCCAAAATGATTTTGCCGGCCTCAAACACAAATGCTTTTGTCTTTTCAATAATCTGAAATCCAACATTGCTCCACTTGGGCATTTTGTAAGTTGGCATTTCCATAATCAGATAACTGCGCTCGCGCGCTTTGATAATCATTTTCATGACCAAAGCCGAGAGGATGGCCGCCAAAAAGCCAAGCAAGTATAAACCCATCAGCACCAATCCCTGATAATTAAAAAATCCCCATATTTTGGTGTCAGGAATAATCAAGGCTACCAAGATGGTAAACACCGGAAGACGTGCCGAACAACTCATGAAAGGGGTAACGAAAATAGTGATCAACCTATCCTTCCAGTTTTCAATGGTGCGGGTGGCCATAATAGCCGGAATGGCACAAGCCCAGCCAGACATGAGTGGCACTACGCTTTTGCCGCTCAGCCCAAATTTGCGCATGATTTTGTCCATTAAAAAAACCACACGCGACATGTAGCCGGTTTCTTCAAAGACAGAAATAAAGGCAAACAGAATGGCGATCTGCGGAATGAAAATAACTATGCCGCCAATACCCGGCACAATGCCGTGCGAGATCAATTCAAAAAAAGGACCTGAAGGAAAAATAGCATCGAGTTTGCTGCTTAACTGTGCAAAACTACGGTCTATAAAATCCATAGGTATTTGCGCCCAGGCAAAAATAGACTGAAAGATGAGGAAGAGAACAGCAAAGAAAATTACATACCCGCCAATCTTATGCGTCAATACTTTATCTATCCTGTACGATACTTTTTTCCACCCCTCGTTGGGTGTGCGAATGATAACCTTGTTTAATAAATCCTGAATAAACCCGTATCGTTTAACTGTTTCTGCACCCTGGTATTTATGTGCAAAAAAATTATTTTTTTTCGCTAAGTCGCGAATATAATTGCGATCGGCTACGGGCAAAAAAGTAAGGTTATCGGGCTGCTGCAAAAACTGGTAAGCTCGGTAGTCGGAGTGCAAATGAAATCTGTTTTTTATTTCTTCTATCAACGGTTTTATTTCAGGCTCGGGGTGATAGACCAATTTGCTGCTGGGGCTGAGAGGCGCGCTAAGCAGAGAGCGCAGCCGGTCTATGCCCATACCTTTTCGGGCGTTGATCATCACCACAGGCAGATCCAGTTGCTTCTCCAGATTTTTGATGTCAATGCTTTGACCGGATTTTGCGGCCAAGTCAACCATGTTTAAAGCCAAGATCGTGGGTAGCCCTAAATCAACAAGCTGAGTTAGCAGCAGCAAACAATTTTTTAAGTTGGTAGCATCTGCCACCAACACAATTTTTTCGGGGTAATGACGACCCCTGTCGTCAGCAAAAATTTCTGCCACTACTTTCTCATCAAGTGTGCGCGGGTAGAGGCTATAAGTGCCGGGCAGGTCTATGATTTCGGCAGCTATCCCTTCGCCCAGTTGGCAAGACCCTGTTCTCTTATCCACCGTTACACCGGGAAAATTTCCGATCTTCTGATTTAAGCCTGTAAGCTGATTAAACAAAGATGACTTACCAGAATTGGGTTTGCCCACCAAGGCAATTTTTACTTTTGTGTCGGTTGCCATCAGGTTAATTGACTATTGAAATTGTTGAAGCTTCTTCCAATCGCAAAGACAAGTCATACCCTGACACGCTTACACAGATCGGGTCGCCCAGCGGAGCCTTAAAATTAAATCGAACGGCTGTACCAGGCAAAAAGCCCATTTCCAGCAGTTTAACTGAAATCAGCTCATCGGTAAAACCAGAGATCACCGCAGTTTCACCGGGAGCCATGTTGGCAACAGACTTTAGCTGGGAATCCAATTATTTAGATTAATTTTAAACAAGCGCAAGATAGACCTATACATTTGTGAAAACAAAGGTTTTATAGAAACTTAGCAAATGGTGGTCTATCCACTTGCCCACTATGAGTTAAAGGAATAACGGATGGACATTTTTTGTAAAAAAGGAGAGGCAGATGAAAAGACTAAAACAAAAGCGAGTTGCCTCAGTGAAGGGCATCAAAAAAATTGACAACTTAAAGAAGCCGCACCCTGCCGGTGAGGAAGAGCAAAGAAAAGAAAACCCATTTGATTTTGGCGGGCTTCCCCCCATCAATTTAAAAAAGAACTTAGGGTGCGGATAATTAGATATGCAGAAGGCAACTGAAAGCAGGTAAGCGTATAACAAAAATATTTTCCTACTTTTACTTAACAAAACATAACATCTAACACATGAAAACTAAAGTTCTTGTACTTTGCCTGGCTCTGATTTTTTCCGGCATGCAAGTTTTCGCCCAACTCTCTAAAAAGGAGAAAAAGGAATGGAAAAAGAAAGCCAAGGAATATGCTAAGAATCCGGCCAACCTAAAAACATTAGTTGAGGCCAAGCAAACTGCCGACAACGACAACACACAATTGAAAGGCCAAGTCAGCACACTCAACAATCAGGTTAGTGATAAAAATGCCAGAATTGCTGAACTAGAAGATCAAATTTCTAAAATGCGCAGCGACCTCACCGCTACCAAAGCAGAGTTAGCACAGGCAAAGGCTACACCGCCTGCGCCCAACCCTATGGATTTTTCCAAAGGCGTTGTCTTTAAGGTGCAGATCGGTGCGTTTAAACACAAAGACCTTTCCAAGTATTTTGAGAACAATCCTAATTTCGGTGGCGAAGCTACGGATAAAGGAGAGCAGCGATTTACCATCGGTGTATTCCGCGACTACTGGGATGCCGACAAGTTCAAAAAATACATGCGCGAGATGGGCGTAAAAGATGCTTGGATTGTGCCTTTTAAAGATGGTCAGCGCGTGGAAATTAAAGATGTGCTGGAAGGAGTGGTAGCCGATAAAGCGGCAGCGTCAAAATAAGATATGTTTAAATGATAGAAGAGCCCCTCGAAGGGGCTCTTTTGTTTTACGATAGGTAAAAGTTTCTTTTACTTTTGCAGCCATGCATAGAATAGTTTCCATCATTGTGTTGATATTTATTTTTCAAACGGGTAAAGCCCAGGTGCGCTTATCAAAACTTGAATTAAAGCCACACGAAAAATTTACTTTTGCCCAAACCGATATCTTAGTGGTTGATACACTAATCATGCACGACTCATCATCACTTTTTTTAAATATGGATAAAGCAGAGAATTACATTCATGCTAAAAAAATGATAGTGGCAAAAGGATGTTCTATTAATGGATATGCAAAAAACGGAAAGCAAGGGAAAACAGGAGAAGAAGGATTTTCGCAGCAGGCGCCATGCCGTAGTGGGCTACCCGGAAAAACAGGTTTTGCTGGCGAGCCGGGCATGAATGCCGTTACACTGTCTTTGTATTTGAACGACTTGCGTATCTATGGTTCTCTGACCATCAACCTGAATGGTGGCGATGGTGGCAAAGGCGGCAGGGGTGGAAAGGGTGGCGATGGCGGTGCTGGCACGCGCGTGTGCAGGGCAGGGAACGGAGCGGATGGCGGTGATGGAGCGGATGGCGGCAGCGGAGGAAAAGGAGGAACATTAAATATTTCCTGCAAAGGTTGTAATGACATACATTTAATGATGGATCATCAATTGATTGTAAAAAATTATGGCGGCTTTGGGGGCTTAGGTGGAGATGGTGGCTTAGGTGGACAAGCGGGGTTAGGGCCTGTAGTAGATGGAAAAAACGGAAAGAAGGGCAGAGAAGGGGCACATGCACCCGATGGAAAAGTTGGTACCATCAACATTATACACAACTGAGATGGAGAAGCGATGGCTTTATCACTCATTGCCAGCAGCCGAAGAGATACAAGAACTGGGTAAGACTTTAAATATCAATTCGCAGCTTACCACGTTATTGTGGCAACGAGGTCATCGCGATTTTGAGACAGCAAAAAATTTCTTCCGCCCTTCGCTCAGCCACTTGCACGACCCATTTCTGATGAAAGATATGGAGTTGGCTGTAACCCGTCTGAAAAAGGCAATTGACGATGATGAAAAAATATTGGTCTATGGCGATTATGATGTAGATGGAACCACAGCCGTCAGCATGGTATATCGTTATTTGAAAAGCTTTTATCCGCATTGTCATTTTTATATCCCCGACCGTTACTCCGAAGGATATGGTGTTTCGCCTGCTGGGATTATGTGGGCCGAAGAAAACGGATGCACGCTGATCATCGCACTCGACTTGGGGATCAAGGCGGCTGATATGGTAACGCTGGCCTCGCATAAAGGAATAGATTTTATTATCTGCGACCATCATTTGCCCGGAGGAGATATACCTCAGGCCGTGGCCGTGCTCGACCCGAAACGAAAAGATTGTCAGTATCCGTTTAACGAACTGAGCGGTTGCGGACTTGGGTTTAAATTACTTCAGGCTTTTGCCAGAAGATTTCGCGATGAAAACGAAGTGTATGAGTTTCTCGATCTGGTGGCTGTCAGTATAGCCTCGGATATCGTGCCCATCACAGGAGAGAACCGCGTGCTGGCCTATTTCGGGTTACAAAAGCTAAATCAAAACCCACGGCCGGGGTTAAAAGCATTAAAGGAAATAGCAGCCATTAAAAATGACATGGATATTTCTGCCGTTGTCTTTACGCTCGGCCCGCGCATCAATGCGGCCGGCCGGGTGGCACATGCCCGCGCAGCTGTGGAATTGCTCATCTCTCAAACAGAGGCAGAAGCAAATGATCTGGCGGAAAAAATTAATACCAAAAATGATTTGCGCAGAGAGTATGACCTCTCCATCACAGAAGAGGCAATTGCCATGATAGAACAAAACGAAACTTTGCGCAACGCCAAATCTACTGTGCTGTTTAAAGACACCTGGCACAAAGGCGTTATCGGTATTGTGGCCGCCCGTTGTGTTGAAAAATATCACCGGCCTACAGTAATCCTGACACAATCAAATGATAAAATAACCGGCTCAGCACGCAGCGTAAAGGACTTCGATTTATATCAGGCATTGGAGAGTTGCAGCGAATTTTTAGAAAAATATGGTGGCCATAAATATGCGGCCGGACTTACATTGGAGAGACAAAATGTTTTGGCTTTTCAAAAAAAATTTGAAGAAGTTGTGTCATCTTCTATAACAGACGAAATGCAGGTACCCTTGATAGAAATAGATTTAACCATCTCGCTCGAAACCATAACACCCAAGTTCATCGCAATAGTTAAACAAATGGCACCTTTCGGCCCGGAAAATCAGAAGCCGGTATTTGAGGCAAGAAATTTGCAAGTGGTAAATTCTTTGTCTTCTTTTAAAGATAAACACGTGCGCTTTTTGGTTGGACAAAAAGGGAATGATTCGATTTTTCAGGTGGTGGGTTTTGATCAGGTTCAACATTACCAAAGGCTGGCCGCAGGCGACACTTTTAGGATGGCATTTAGCATAGAAGAAAACCAGTATAACGGAATTACATCAGTTCAACTACGCACGAAAGACATTAAATTTGATTAAATAAAATTACGACAACGTAAACCAAGCACATGATTCTGCAAGCAGAAAATCTTGTTAAAAAATATAAGAAGCGCACCGTAGTGAACAATGTTTCCGTGAAGGTGGAGCAGGGCGAAATAGTAGGGCTGCTGGGGCCGAACGGTGCCGGCAAAACCACCAGTTTTTATATGATCGTGGGGCTAATCAAACCGAATGAAGGCAACATTTTTTTAGATACCGAAAACGTAACCAGTTTGCCCATGTACCAGCGCGCGAAGCGAGGTATAGGCTATCTGGCACAAGAAGCATCGGTATTTAGAAAATTAAGTGTAGAAGAAAATATCATGGCCCCGCTCGAAATGCGAGGTATTCCTAAAAGAGAAAGAAGAGAAAAAGTAGAGAAACTGTTGGAGGAATTTAGCCTTACCCATGTGCGCAAAAATTTAGGGATGGTGCTATCGGGTGGCGAAAGGAGAAGAACAGAAATAGCCCGAGCCTTAGCAGTTGACCCCAAGTTTGTATTACTGGACGAGCCTTTTGCAGGGGTTGACCCGATAGCCGTAGAGGAAATTCAAGGCATCGTAGCACGACTCAAAAAAAAGAATATCGGCATCCTCATCAGCGACCATAACGTAGATGAAACACTGGCCATCACCGACCGGGCCTATCTGATGGTGGAAGGGAAACTGTTCAAAGCCGGCACCGCCCAAGAGCTGGCCGATGACCCACTGGTGCGCAAAGTTTACCTCGGCCAAAATTTCCAGTTGCGCAGAGCAAAAGTAGAAGAGCCGACCTGAGTACTTTTTTCTCTTATTTCTAACTTTTTCAGTTTGGTGATTGCCCTCACACAGCCTTACTTTTGAGGTTGTATTATGCAAATACTTAACTCCATACTCACCTGGGTGATGAAAAAGCGGATTCACCAGATTGAGCTTTTCATTAAATACCCTCACGAAGTTCAGGAGGAGATGCTCAAACGGTTGTTGTCCACAGCTGCCTTTACTGAATTTGGCGCTCGCTATTCGTTTGCAGACATCGTGAACTACGAAGATTTTAAAAAGCATGTACCCGTTCATACATACGAACAGCTTTTCCCATACATCAACCGGCTGATGCGCGGAGAGCAAAATATTTTATGGCCTACCGAAATCAAATGGTTTGCCAAATCCAGCGGCACCACCAATGCCCGGAGCAAGTTCATTCCGGTTTCGGCAGAGGCTTTGGAAGAGAGCCATTTTAAAGGCGGAAAAGACCTCCTCTCCATTTATGTCAACAATTATCCGGACACAAAAATTTTTGACGGCAAGGGTTTGGCCGTTGGCGGCAGTTATCAGGTGAATGAATTTGACCCGACAGCCACTTCGCACTATGGTGATGTATCGGCTGTGATTATGCAAAACCTGCCACCGTGGGCAGAGTTTATCCGCACACCCAGCTTAGAAGTTGCCCTGATGAGCAACTGGGAAGAAAAAATTGATAAAATTGCCACGGGCACTTCCAAAGTAAACGTAACTCATATTTCTGGCGTGCCCACTTGGACAGTTCTTTTGTTGCAGCGTATGATTGAGCTGGAAAAGAAAAACAACATACTCGAAGTATGGCCTAACCTGGAAGTATTTTTTCATGGAGCTGTTGCTTTCAAGCCCTATAAAAATTTATTCCGTTCTATCATCCCATCAGACCAGATGCGCTATTGGGAAACATACAATGCCAGCGAAGGATTTTTTGGTATTCAAGACCAAAAAGACTCAGACGAACTTTTGCTCATGCTCGACTATGGTGTGTTCTATGAATTTATCCCGATGGAAGAGTGGGGAAAAGAATATCCGGATGCCATTAGCTTAGCGGAAGTAGAGCTGGAGAAAAATTATGCGATGGTTATTTCCACCAACGCGGGCTTATGGCGATATAATATTGGCGATACAGTGAGGTTTACGAGCCTTTCCCCCTATCGTATCAAAATATCGGGGCGCACCAAACATTTTATCAATGCTTTTGGGGAAGAGATCATCATAGAAAATGCCGACACGGCCATATCTTTTGCTTGCGAGCAAACCAACGCGGTGATTGACAACTACACGGCAGCTCCCATCTATTTTGAAAAGTCTAAACGCGGAGGCCACGAGTGGATAGTAGAATTTAAAAAGCAACCCGAGAGTATGGACAGGTTTACGCAGGCACTGGATGAAATGCTCCGCAAGGTTAATTCAGATTATGATGCCAAACGTGCGCACAACATAGCTTTGGTTGCACCGAAGGTACACAACGTGCCCGAAGGCACATTTTATAACTGGATGAAGAGGCGCGGAAAGTTGGGAGGCCAAAATAAAGTGCCGCGGCTGAGTAACTCTCGCGAGTATGTGGATGAAATATTAACGATGCCTGTTTCTTTGTAAAATTTAGCACGCGATAGAATCTGTAGCCATTAACTCAATGGTATCAAGAAGATAAAAAAACCCGGATTAACCGGGCTTTTATTTTTGATGAGGTACCATTAAAACGGATATTCTCCTTTCTCGATAACATAGTTAGCCACTTTTCTTCTGGCCTCTTTTAAGTTATAAGGATCAATTTTAGTAAAGCGTTTCAGCCCAAGCATCATCAGGCGCAATTCATCTCCTTCGGCAAAAGCATAGACTGCCTGTTTGCCGGAGTAGGCTGTTTTTTCTACGGCTTCGTGCAGGTAGATCAGTGCCATTTCTTTTTGTATGGAACAAGCTTTTTCTCCCTGCTGGCCAATAAGTTTTTCTACCCGCAACAATACCGACTCGGCCACATAAATTTCAATGAGCATATCGGCCAGGCTCATAATTACTTCCTGCTCTTCCGACAACTTCATCATAAATTTTTGAACGGCTGCCCCCGCTATTACCAGTCCTGCTTTTTTTAGGTTGGCCAATACTTTTTTCTCTTTTACAAAAACACCTTCTTCTTCACTTGCACCAAAATCAGGAATAGACATCAGTTCTTTTTGCACGGCCATGGCCGGTGTCATCAAATCAATTGTACCTTTCATCGCGCGCTTCATCAGCATATCTATGGTGAGCAGGCGGTTGATTTCGTTTGTGCCCTCAAAGATGCGGTTGATGCGGGCATCGCGGTAAGCGCGATCCATCGGCCCTTCGGCCGAAAAACCCATCCCACCATAAATTTGCACGCCCTCGTCCGTAACATAATCGAGTACTTCTGAGCCATGTACTTTTAAGATGGCACACTCGATAGCAAATTCTTCTAAAGATTTTAGTCTGGCTTTTGCCGAATCGAGGCCGGTAGCTGTTAGCGCACGGTAGGTGTCGTCAATGTTTTGAGAGGCTCGATAGTGAGCGGATTCGCTGGCAAAAATTTTTGTGGTCATCTCTGCCAGTTTGTATTTGATTGCCCCGAAAGTGGCTAACGGTGTGCCAAATTGTTTGCGCTCTTTGGCATATTTTACAGCTTGGCTGACGGTAGCCTTGGAGCCGCCAATAGCGGCAATACCAAGTTTAATCCGCCCGATGTTTAAAATGTTTACTGCGATCTTAAATCCATTTTCGCGTTCGCTTAGCAGATTTTCTGCCGGCACTTTACAATCGTTGAAAAAAATCTGACGAGTGGAAGAACCCTTGATGCCCATCTTTTTTTCTTCCTCATTCATGGTGATGCCGCCAAAAGTTTTTTCTACGATAAAGGCGCTGAGGTTTTTATCGTTATCAATTTTGGCAAATACTACGAAGATGTCGGCAAAGCCACCGTTGGTGATCCACATCTTTTGTCCGTTGATCAGATAGTGTTTTTTGTTGGCTGTCAAAACTGCTTTTGTTTTTCCGCTGTTGGCATCCGAGCCGGAGTCGGGCTCGGTCAGACAATACGATGCTTTCCATTCTCCGGTAGCCAGTTTAGGGATGTATTTCTTTTTCTGCTCTTCGTTGCCGTAATACAAAATGGGCAGCGTGCCGATGCCGGTGTGGGCGGAGAGCGCAACGGCCACCGAATGACCCGCACCGATCACTTCGGCCACCAGCATAGTGGTGTTAAAGTCCATGCCAAAGCCACCTAACTCCTGTGGGACAGATGTACCCAGTAGTCCTAACTCACCGGCCTTATCTAAGATAGAAGGCATGATCTTAGGGTCTTTCATCGAGTCAATGTCGTTGAGGCGGGGTGTTACCTCTTTGGCCAGAAAATCTTTGCACTGCTGCATGATCATCCGCTGTTCTTCATTGAATTCTTCCGGTACAAAAACATCTTGTGCCTGTGTTTCACGGATGAGGAATTCTCCGCCTTTGATAGCTTTTTTGGATTCTACTGATGCGCTCATAGTCTTGCGTATTTAGTATTTGGTCTTGAGACTATTTTAGTCATAATTCTATTTTATTGAGCAGAAAGAAGTCTCGATACACTCTACTCAATACTTGTATTTAATTTAATAACTCATATATGCCGGCCACGCCTTGCCCGCCACCAACACAGGCTGTCACCATGCCGTATTTTTTCTTTTGTCGTCTCAGCTCGTTGAATATTTGCACAGACAAACGTGCTCCTGTCGAGCCGAGCGCATGACCCACGGCAATAGCTCCGCCATTTACGTTTAGCTTTTTACGGTCTATACCCAGTTCGTTTACAACAGCTAGCGACTGTGCTGCGAAAGCTTCGTTCAGTTCGATCAGATCTATATCATCTAATTTTTTTCCGGCAATCTTCAAGGCTTTGGGCACAGCCGCCATCGGGCCAATGCCCATGATGCGCGGGTCAACACCTGCTGTAGCATAGCTAACCAGCCTGGCGATAGGTTTGAGGTTGAGTTGCTTCATCATTTTTTCGCTCATCACGGCTACAAAAGCAGCACCATCAGAGGTCTGAGAAGAGTTGCCGGCCGTTACCGTTCCACCTGCAGCAAAAACAGGTTTTAATTTTGCCAACCCCTCTACGGTGGTGTCCGGCCGAATGCCTTCATCTGTGGCTACAACAAACTCGCGGGTTTTCTTTTTCATGTTTTCATCCACATATACTTCCTTTACCGTGATGGGCACTACCTCATCTTTAAATTTTCCTGCCTTCCAGGCGGCAGCCGCCTTCATGTGCGATTCGTATGAAAATTGATCTTGTGCTTCGCGCGAAATTTTGAATTGCTTCGATACCTCTTCGGCTGTCAAGCCCATGCTGGTATAGTAGGTGGGGTTGTCTTTGGCGATGGCATAGTTGAGCGCTGTTTTAAAACCCATTACAGGTACCAACGACATAGACTCTGTGCCGCCTGCAATAATCACATCTGCTTGTCCGGCTTGGATGCGGTGGCTGGCAATAGCAATGGTTTCTATGCCCGAGCCGCAATACCGGTTTACAATCATGCCCGGATTATCTATGCCCAGCGCCAATAGCGAAATCATCCTCCCCATCTGCATCCCTTGGTCTGCTTCGGGTACGGCATTGCCCACGATGAGGTCGTCCACCATTTTGTTTTCTAAACCCGGGATGGATTTTACCAGATGTTTGATGACTTCTGCGGCCAAATCATCCGGGCGTGTAAAACGAAAGCCTCCCCGTTTTGCTTTGCCTACGCCTGTTCTAAAACCTGCTACGATGTATGCGTCCATGAATATAAGTATTTAGTCTTGAGTAATGAGATTATACAGTAATTGATTCTATAGTTTTTGTTAGGGTATAAATCATTTTTTGAAGTTCTGTGATTTCATTTATTATAGAAGAAATCTCGTCATTGGAAACAAATCCAAGATTGACAGAAATCAACAATTGAGTTTCCAATTCACATAGAGAGCCATATGCAATGCTTAAAAAATGAGAAAACTCTCTATCGTACTTTCTTCCAGCGCCTTCAGCAATATTCGAG
Source organism: Bacteroidota bacterium (assembly GCA_018267215.1). Taxonomy (GTDB): domain Bacteria; phylum Bacteroidota; class Bacteroidia; order Cytophagales; family Cyclobacteriaceae; genus ELB16-189. The sequence goes on along the minus strand of JAFDYX010000021.1, from coordinate 296,460 downwards.
CTAATCGAAACCACAGCCCTTCTGATTTGTTGTGTTAATCCGTATTGCTCAGTTTTTGGAAAAGAATAAGTAATAGAATATACAGCAGTTGCCAGATCAACCGATTTTTTCCAAACTTTCAGTTCTTTATAGTTATGCATATCCCAATACTAAATACTCACTGCTTATGTCTAATTTCTCAATGGTTTACCACCTGTCAGTATCGCCTGGATTCTCTCCAGCGTTTTCTTTTCGCCTGTAAGAGATAAGAAAGCTTCGCGCTCCAGGTCTAATAAATATTGTTCGTTTACTTCCTGCGCATACGATAGGTCGCCACCACACATGACGTTGGCAATCCACTTGGCCACTTTTACATCATGGTCGGAAATGTAATTGCCCATGCGCATACCTTGCAGTCCCGCTAAAAACAATGCTTGCCCTGTGCGCCCCAGTACTTTTATGTTTTTGGCATGAGGCTTCATGGTGTAACCCGCATCGGCTAACTCAATCACCGCTTCTTTGGCATCGGCCAATTGCCGGTCGCGATTCATGGATATGCGATCTACTTTTTTCAAGATGCCCAACTCGCGGGCTTCTTCGGCCGAGGTGGCCACCTTGGCGGTGGCTATGGTCATGAAAGCATTTTGCAGTGCATTCAGTTCTACATCACCTTCCTGAAAACTATCGCTCACACGTTTGGTAAATTCTTTCGTTCCACCTCCACCGGGAATCAGCCCCACACCTACTTCTACTAAGCCGATATAAGTTTCGGCAGCAGCCTGTGCAATGTCGGCATGGAGTGTCATTTCGCAACCGCCCCCCAGCGTGCGCCCTTGCGGACAAACAGCTACCGGGATGGAAGAGTAGCGAATGCGCATGACAGTATTTTGAAAAGCTTTGATCATGAAGTCTATCTCATCATAATCTTGTTCGATGGCATACATAAACACCAAACCAAGATTAGCACCCAAAGAAAAATCTGCGCCCTGATGCCCGATCACCAGCCCACGATAATTTTTTTCAGCGAGGTCTAAAGATTTGTTCATGCCCTCAATCACGGCACTGCCCAGCGTGTAGCTTTTGCTGTGCCACGAAAAATTTAATACACCATCGCCCAGGTCAATAATTTTGGAGTCGGCATTTTTCCAGATAATATTATCGCCTTTATTTTCAAGGATGATGAAACTTTCTCTTCCGGGGATGGACTGATAACTTTTGGTCGGTATGTCGTAATATTTTTTCTGTCCGTTTTCACTTTTGTAAAAGGATTTGTTGCCGGACGAAACCAGATCATACACCCACTGTGCAGGTTTATAACCGGCTGCCTCCATTTGTGGAATGGATTTTTCCAAACCTACGGCATCCCATGTTTCGAACGGACCCAACTCCCAACCAAACCCACAACTAACAGCATCGTCAATGCGAAATAGCTCATCGCTGATTTCAGGAATCCTGTTGCTGGCATACTGAAACAATCCGAAAAAGCAATCGCGGTAAAAATCACCGGCCTTGTCTTTGCCTGCCAGCAATACTTTGAAGCGGTCTTTCAGTTTGTCTATGGTTTTGGTCGTTTCGAGGGTAGCAAATTTTACTTTGGCTTTGGGCTTGTACTCTAATGTTTTTAAATCCAGTGTCAGGATTTCTGTTTCGCCTTTGGCTCCTTTTGTCTTTTTATAAAATCCTTGCCCTGTTTTGTCGCCCAGCCATTTGTTTTGATCGAGTTTGCTGACAGCTTCGGGCAGCTTGAACATTTCGCGGCCTTCATCATTCGGTAAGCCCGCGTATAAATTATTGGCCACCTTCACCAATGTATCTAAGCCAACCACATCAGAAGTTCTGAATGTGGCAGATTTAGGTCTGCCAATTACCGGGCCGGTCAGCTTGTCTATTTCATCTACGTTGAGATCAAATTTTTTCATGGAGTCAATTACTTTCAGCAACCCCCACACGCCTACACGGTTGCCGATGAAGGCAGGTGTGTCTTTGCACAGCACGGTGGTTTTGCCGAGGAAAAGATCTCCGTAATGCAATAAAAATTTTGTTACCTCCGGGTCGGTTTGGGGTGTGGGTATTATCTCTAACAGTTTGAGATAGCGGGGCGGGTTGAAAAAGTGTGTGCCCGCAAAGTGTTTTTGAAAATCATCGCTTCGCCCTGCGGCCATCAGGTGAATGGGTATGCCCGATGTGTTGGAGGTGATGAGCGTGCCCGGTGTTCTGTGCTTTTCTACTTCTTCGTACACTTTCTTTTTGATCTCCAGATTTTCTACCACCACTTCAATGATCCAATCGCTCGATTTGATTTTGGGCATATCATCGGTAAAATTTCCGAGCTTGATACGCGAAGCAAAGCTTTTGGCAAAAAGCGAAGCCGGGTTTGCTTTTAAGGTAGCCTCGAACGCGTGGGTTACAATCCTGTTTTTTACGACAGGATGATCGAGCGTGAGGTTCTTTTTCTTTTCCTCTTCCGTTAATTCTTTAGGGGCGATGTCGAGCAACAATACGTCACAGCCGATGTTGGCAAAGTGGCAGGCAATGCGTGAGCCCATGATGCCCGAGCCGAGTACGGCTACTTTTTTAATGGTTCTGTTCATAGTTTTCGATATTCAGGAAATCAATTTCTAATTTATGTCTGTCGTTTACTAATCTATTATTTGACCGGTTCATTCTTTTTAGAGAGCATTTGTATCTGTTGTATTACTTCAAAGAAAACATTGAGTTTACGGGAAGGGATTTCTTCGCGCACTGATTCATTGAAACGGATAACGATTTGTTTGGCATTTTCGCGCTGGCGTTTTCCTTCTTTCGTTAAATAAATACGTACCAGCCGCTTATCATTTTTGTCGGCCTTGCGCACAATGAGCTTATTGTCTTCCATGGATTTGAGCAGCCGTGTCAGGCTGCGCGACTCTAAACCCATTTGAGGAGCAATTTTTGTAGCGGGTGTTCCTTCATCTCCGTGAATGGTGAGCAACGCAAAGCCAATGGAGATGGTGCCACCAAATTTAGATGCCTGCTGGTTATAGAATCGGGAGATTCCATGCCAAGCCGTTCGGATATGGTGATCTATGGTTTCTTCGCGCCTCATGGTAAGAGATAAACGAAGGTAGGATAAAATTGTTATGCGCGCATACTAAATCAGGAATAATTCTGAGGCATGAAAAAGGGCTGAATATGATCTGTAAACCGGATGCGGTTAGGGCTGTGCGGAAAGATCGTTTTTTCTGCGGCTGCCTGAATACAATTCATATTCCAACAGCCGGCAATCTAACTTGGCAGAATAGAATTCTATTCTACGGCTGGCTTTTAATCCTATCTTTTTAGCAAGCTCTAAGTTGCCTGTAAAAATATAGCCTGTGTAATTCTGACATTTCTTTTTCAGGAAATCGCCCAGACGTGAGTAGGTTTGTTCCAACTCGGCCGTATCGCCCATCCGCTCTCCATATTCAGGATTAAAAAAAATGATGCCCGGTGGCGGAGGCAGAGGAGTTAACTCAAAATCGCAAACCTTAAATTCTATTAGTTTATCAACACCGGCAGCGGCTGCATTAACTTTTGAAATATCAATTGCGTCTTTTTTGATGTCGGTAGCAATGATTTTTAAATCGGACAAATCATGGATCTGGTCTTTCAGTTTTTTTAGTTCACTGAGGTAAACGGTTTCTTCGTAGCCGATCACGTGCATGAATGAATAATTTTTTCTGAACAGCCCCGGCCTGCGGTTGGTGGCGATGAGGGCCGCCTCGATGGCCAGCGTGCCCGAGCCACACATAGGGTTGACAAACGTAGTTTTTTTATCCCACCGGGTGGCTAAGATCGTGGCGGAGGCCAAGGCTTCCAGCATGGGAGCTCGCCCCGGAATTTTGCGATATCCGTGTTTGGCCAACGTTTCACCAGAGGTGTCTAAAAAAATTTCTGCTTCATTTTCGCGCCAGTGTAAATGCACGACTGTACGGTTTAATTCTGACCCCGAGTCTGGCCGCCTACCGGTTTCCCTGCGGAACCGGTCAACAATGGCATCTTTAATTTTGACATTTACATACAGCTCGTTGTTGATGGAGAAGTTTTCGGTATGGTTGGTTACGGCAAAGTAGCCATCTTCCCGGATGATCCGTTCCCAAGAATACTTCAGCACCCGATCATAAAGTTGGTCGGCATTGTTGCATTTGAATTCCATCAGTGAAAATAATACCTGACTGGCGCAGTGAAGATTCAGATTCAGGCGGATGCAATCAGGTAACGTGCCCAAAAGTTCTACACCGGTAGAAAAGGTGTGCTCAATGGCTTGGCCATACCCTAATTCTATAATCTCTTTTTCGAGAGAGGGAGCCAGCCGTTTGTTGCAAGTAACGACAATCCGTCTTGATTCATTAAACAAACCCATCATGCAAAATAGAATATAAATACCACATTGTTGCACAGTCTTTGGGCAACAAAAAAACCTACCGCTTTATGCGACAGGTTTTTAATGAACAGAAGGCGTCCTTTATTTTTTTAAATCGAAGCTATTAACCTCTTGCATGGTAAGCCCCAGTGCTTTGGCTACACCTTCGCCATAAGCGGGGTCGGCTTTGTAGCAATTGCGGATATGCCTTACTTGAACAAATTTCTCTGCCCCGCCCACTTCTGCAGCCGTGTTGCTGAACAATATTTGTTTCTTCTCATTCGTCATCAGGCGAAAAAGATTGCCGGGCTGTGTATAATAATCGTGATCATCTTCGCAGAAATTCCAATGGCCGGCACCCCCATGAAGAGCCAAAAGCGATTCTTTGTATTGAGGTTGTTCTTCCCACTGCCCATAGCTGTTGGGCTCGTAGCCTTTGGTGCCACCAAAGTTGCCATCCACACGCATGGCACCATCGCGATGATAACTATGATAAGGACATTTGGGTGCATTGACCGGAATTTGTGCATGATTGACGCCCAACCTGTAACGCTGCGCATCGCCATAGCTGAACAAGCGCCCCTGCAACATTTTGTCGGGAGAGAAACCTATGCCCGGTACAATGTGCGCGGGGTTGAAAGCAGCCTGCTCTACTTCGGCAAAGTAATTTTCAGGATTGCGGTTTAATTCAAACTCGCCCACGTCTATCAAAGGAAATTCTTTGTGAGGCCATACTTTAGAAAGATCGAACGGATTGTGATAGTGCTGATTGGCCTGTTCTTCTGTCATCACTTGGATTTTAAATTTCCATTTAGGGAAATTTCCTTTTTCGATGGATTCAAACAGATCGCGCTGGTGCGACTCGCGGTCGCCACCCACCGTTTTGCGTGCCTCTTCGTTTGACAGGTTTTCAATTCCCTGTTGGGTAACGAAATGAAATTTTACCCAATGGCGTACACCATTTTTGTTGATCAGGCTGAAGGTATGGCTGCCAAAGCCGTGCATGTGGCGATAGGTTTTAGGGATGCCCCGGTCGCTCATTACAATAGTTATTTGGTGCAACGCCTCGGGCAGCAATGTCCAGAAATCCCAATTGTTGTTGGCGCTGCGCAAATTAGTTTTGGGATCGCGTTTAACGGCATGGTTCAGGTCGGGAAACTTGAGCGGGTCGCGCAGAAAAAACACGGGTGTGTTGTTGCCCACTAAATCCCAGTTGCCTTGTTGGGTATAAAATTTTATGGCGAAGCCACGAATATCTCTTTCTGCATCAGCTGCCCCACGCTCGCCCGCCACGGTAGAAAACCTGACGAAAATATCAGTCTTCTTGCCCACTTGCGAAAATAAATCGGCCATTGAATATTTACTGATATCGTGCGTTACCGTAAAAGTACCGTAAGCGCCAGAGCCTTTGGCGTGCATCCTTCGTTCAGGGATCACCTCGCGGTCGAAGTGAGCCAGCTTTTCTAAAAACCAAACATCTTGCAGCAAGGCTGGCCCGCGCTTGCCGGCAGTTTGGATGTTTTGGTTGTCAACAACCGGTGCGCCCACACGGTTGGTCAGTTTTTTATGGTCTTGGTTGCTCATTGTTCTATAATTTTTGTTTAGCAACGAAGTTAGCCATTACCTTTGTTCTATAAAAACGATATTTTAGATAACATCATCTACACAATAGATATGAACATTCAACAGTTTCAATACATATTGGCCGTAGCAGAAAACCGTCATTTTGAAACAGCCGCAGAAAAATGCTTTATCTCGCAATCTACTTTAAGCACCATGATCTCCCGTTTTGAGGATGAACTGGGCGTAAAAATTTTTGACCGCAAAAAGAAACCTGTTGATATCACCAAAGAAGGTAAGGCCGTGATCGAACAATTAAAAACAATTACCCGCGAAATCGGGCAATTGAATGAACTGGTAAAAGAGATCAAAGGCGAAATAGAAGGAACACTGAAAATAGGCTGTATCCCCACCGTAGCACCCTTTCTTCTTCCTTTGTTTTTACAGGGCTTTTCCAAAAAATTTCCCGGGCTATCTCTCGAAGTGAAAGAAGACACTACCTCGGAAATTTTAAAACAATTGAAATCGCGCGAAATGGATATTGGTATTGTTTCAACACCCCTGCACGACAGCGAACTTACCGAATACCCGCTGTACGATGAGGCGTTTGTACTGTACGATGCCTCTCAGCTATCGCCCCAAAAAATTGCCGTAGAAAAAATGAACCTCGATAATTTTTGGTTGCTGGAAGAAGGCCATTGTATGCGGAGCCAGGTTTTAAAAATTTGTGAAAAAAGCAAACGAGCAATCAACCCATCGCAGAATATTCATTTTAAAGCCGGCTCGATAGACAGCCTCCTGCGCTTTGTAAAAGCAAACCAGGGAAAAACACTTTTGCCCTACTTGTCGTTGTCCAATTTTTCAGAAAAAGAAAAAGAGCAAGTCAGTTTTTTTAAAAATCCTATTCCGTACAGAAACATAGGCTTAATTTTCCACAAGCATTTTGCCAAGAAAAAGATTTTGCATTTGCTGCAAAAAGAAATTGTAGAAAAGATAGCGCCCTTCAAACAATCCATGAAGCAAGGAATGAAATAACCGGATGCTACCGGCAAGCACACAGAAACTGAACCTTCCTGCTTTTCTAATATACCTCACGCACCCGTTTTTTTATTCTAATTTTGAAGATTATAAAAATGGAACTTCGTCTTCAAACAGGTTATCGCGACATCCTTAAACTGGCAATGCCTATATCGTTTGCCATTTTAGTGCCGCAATTTAATTTCATCACCAACACAATTTTTTTGGGCGGCTTGGGCGAACAAGCTTTAGCCAGTGCGGGCATCACCGGTGTATATTACCTCATCTTTGCAGTGATCGGCAATGGGCTGAACAATGGGTTGCAAATGCTCATTGCCCGAAAGGCGGGAGAAAATAACCCGCGCGAAATCGGCAATCTTTTTTTTCATGGCGTTTGGCTGTCGCTGGCCATCTCAGTATTGGGCATTGTCATTACTTACACCTTTGCCCCAATCATATTAAGAGCTACTATTCATCAAGCCGCTACGGCTGAGATGTCTATTTCATTTTTGTACATACGCATTTGGGGGTTGCCGTTGCTCTATTTATACATCATGCGCAATGCACTACTGGTGGGTACTAACCTAACGAAGCTGCTCATTTGGGGAACGCTGGCAGAAACAATTTTTAATATTTTCTTTGACTATGCATTGATTTACGGCCACTTTGGTTTTGCTGCCATTGGCTTTAATGGTGCAGCTTATGCCTCTATCATTGCCGAGGCAGCTGGGTTGATCGTAGTTTTTGCCGTTATCCACTTCAAAGGGGTGAATAAAACTTTCGCGCTTTTTGAAAACTGGAAAATCAATGCCACCACTACCCGGCACGTGCTGTTCAAATCATCTCCCCTGATTTTGCAGTACTGCATCAGCATCATCACATGGGAATATTTTTATATTTTAATTGAGCATCACGGAGCGCGCGCGTTGGCTGTTTCTAATACCATGCGAAATATCTTTGGTGTGTTTGGTGTTTTTTCGTGGGCATTTGCCGCCACCACTAATACGATGGTGAGTAATATAATCGGACAGCGAAGAGAAGAAGAAGTGTTGCCATTGATCAAGCGCATTGTAAAACTGAGCATGTTGTGTTGTGTGGCATTGACTGTGTTACTGAATATTCGCCCTGATATTTTTTTGTCAATTTATGGCCAGGGTCAATTGTTTATAGAAGAAGGAACAGCCGTTATCCGGGTTATCTCTATCGCTCTGATCCTGATGTCTTTTTCCAGTATCTGGCTAAATGCGGTTACCGGCACCGGCCATACAAAGGTGAACCTGGCCATCGAAGTCATTACATTGGTATTTTATATTATTTATGCCTACCTCGTGTTGGAAATTTGGGACTGGCCCATCACTTGGGGTTGGGGAAGCGAACTGGTTTATTGGGCAGGCATGTTTATCATGTCGTATGGGTACATCCAATCGGGTAAATGGAGAACACACAATAATTAATTTGTGATATGGATTTAAACTTACAAGGAAAGACAGCATTGGTATGCGGGAGCACGCAAGGAATAGGCAAGGCTGCCGCTATAGAGTTGGCCGCACTGGGTGCAACAGTTATTTTGATAGCCCGTGATGAAGACAAATTGAAAAACGTGTTAGCTGAACTGCCTTCCACAGCCCATCAAAAACATCGCTATGCCGTGGCAGATTTTTCTTCCTTGGAAACGGTGAAGGTGGCGGCAGAAAAAATTGTTTTGCAAAACGACATTCACATTCTTGTAAACAATACCGGAGGGCCGCCTGCCGGCCAGGCAATTGATGCCATGCCCGATGATTTTTTGAAGGCCATCCATGCGCATCTTCTCGCCAGCCAAATGTTGGTTCAGGCTTGTGTGCCGGCCATGAAAAAAAATAAATATGGTCGCATCATCAACATTATTTCTACATCGGTAAAAATTCCGATTAAAGGATTGGGCGTTTCTAACACGGTGCGCGGGGCGATGGCCAGTTGGGCTAAAACACTTTCGCTGGAGTTGGCACCGTTTGGCATCACCGTCAACAATGTGCTGCCGGGGAGTACCCAAACCGGAAGGATAGATGCGCTGATTCAAAATAAGTCACAAAAGTCGGGGCGATCAAAAGAAGAAATCCGTCAGGAAATGATTGACGAAATTCCGGCCGGTCGTATGGCCGAGGCCGGAGAGGTAGCAGCAGCAATTGCTTTTTTGGCAACGCCTGCCGCGGGCTATATCAATGGCGTAAGCCTGCCCGTAGATGGTGGGAGAACCGGAAGTATTTAAAAGTTGATTAAATTTGAATGATGATTGCAGAACTGAAAAAAGCGATTGAAAAGGCAGAACTTCTTCCTGAGGCCAATCAGCAAGCGCTTGCTCATCTTATCCTTTCCGAGATTGAATGGGAAATTTCTTTTGCGAGAAGCAAGGATCAACTTGTCAATCTTGCTAACGAAGCATTGGCTGAATATAAAAAAGGAAAAGCAAAACCACTCGACTTTGTTGAATGACGTCACTTGCCACAGCGCAGTTTTGGAAATGTTTCGAACAACTTCCTAAGCACATTCAACGTAAAGCAAAGGATTCATTTAAATTGTGGAAGACAGATATTAATCATCCTTCGCTTCAGTTCAAAAAAATACATTCTGATAAAAACATTTATTCGGTAAGGATAGGCTTCGCTTATCGAGCAATTGGAGTCAGAGAGCAGGAAACAATAATTTGGTTTTGGATCGGATCACATGAATCCTACAATAATTTAATTACCGAAGTGTGATGCAAAAAATTGTCAACTACATTAATGGAAAATTGATTGAGCCTTTGTCGGGTCAGTTTTTAGAAAACATCAACCCGGCAGAAGGAAAAGTGTACAGCTTAGTTCCCGATTCAACAGCTGACGATGTTCAGTTGGCGGTGGAAGCGGCCCAAAAAGCATTTCCGGCTTGGTCGAAAACAGCTGCGGAAGAGCGAACTAAAATTCTTTGGAAAATTGCCGACCTGATTGAGCGCGACCTTGATCAGTTAGCTCTGGCCGAAAGTATTGACAACGGCAAAACCATCTCATTGGCCAAATCATTAGACATCCCGCGCGCGGCTTCCAACATCCGGTTTTATGCTACCGCAGCACAGCACTTCGCCAGCGAAGCACATGTGAACGAAGAAGATTCGGTAAACTACACCACGCGTTTTCCCATTGGCGTGGTGGGCTGTATCTCTCCGTGGAATTTGCCTTTGTATTTGTTCACCTGGAAAATTGCCCCCGCACTGGCGGCCGGATGTACTGTGGTTGGCAAGCCTTCCGAACTGACACCGATGACGGCCTACTTATTTTCAAAACTTTGCATGGAAGCCGGATTACCAGCCGGAGTTTTAAATATCGTTCACGGCCTGGGCGGCAAAGCAGGACAGGCAATCATCGAACATCCGGCAGTAACTGCCATATCGTTTACCGGAGGCACTGTAACCGGAAAAAAAATTGCGGCCACAGCAGCTCCGATGTTCAAAAAACTATCACTTGAGCTGGGCGGCAAAAATCCGAACCTGGTATTTGCCGATTGTGATTTTGACCAAGCAGTAAAAAATTCCATTCGTTCATCTTTTACCAATCAAGGTGAAATTTGTTTGTGTGGCTCGCGCATCTTTGTTGAGCACAGTATTTATGATCGCTTTACAGAAGCTTTCGTCAAGCAAACGAAAGCATTGGTGGTGGGAGACCCACTACAGGAAGCCACCAACCTCGGTGCTTTGGTTTCGGAAATGCACATGAAAAAAGTAATGGGCTATTTAACACTTGCCCAACAAGAAGGGGGGAAGATTTTAACGGGTGGCCATGCGTTGAAATTGGAGGGGCACTGTGCGCAAGGTTATTTTATGGAACCTACCGTTATCGTTGGCCTCGATGAAAAGTGCCGCACCAACCAGGAAGAAATTTTTGGGCCCGTGGTAACGATCATGCCCTTCGATACGGAAGAGCAGGCCATTGCCTATGCCAACAGTACACCGTATGGATTAAGCGCTACGCTATGGACGGAAAACCTAAAGCGAGCGCACCGGGTGGCACACCAAGTAAAAAGCGGCATCATCTGGATTAACTGCTGGCTTCACCGCGATTTGCGCACGCCTTTTGGCGGCATGAAACAAAGTGGCGTAGGCCGCGAAGGCGGCTGGGAAGCGCTGCGCTTTTTTACTGAACTGAAAAATGTTTGTGTTAAGCTGTAAGCACCGACAGCGTGGTGTTATGAAGCTTCCTAAAGCACATCAATAGAAATTTTTAAAGCCACACAATACTTTCTTTGTGGGCATACCAAGCCATGTAATTTGATAGGTAGATTTTTTCTACTTCATTCCGTTTTACTTTCAGGGTAGGCGTCATCAATCCGTTTTCTATTGTCCACTCATCGCGTAGGATTATTATTTTTTTTACTCTTTCATAATCTTCTACTGTGTCATTCACCTCATTTAATAATACCATCAGGCTTGTACTTACTTCTGATTTGTTTTTTTGTCTGGCTTGGTCAGACAAAACCATTAGTGCAATGGGCTGGGGTATGCCTGCGCCCACCACGCACACTTGGCTGATGTCTGGATTTTTTGACATCTTGATTTCGATAGGGGTAGGCGAAACGTATTTTCCTTTGTCTGTCTTAAAAATATCTTTCACACGGCCTGTAATTTTTACGAAGCCCTGTTCGTCCATCACGCCCAAGTCGCCCGTGGTTAAAAATCCGTCTTCCGAAAAAACTTCCGATGTCAGTTGTGGTTCTTTGTAGTAGCCCATCATCAGCGCGGGATGCCGCGTCATAATTTCTCCACTTTCTGAAAATTTTATTTCTACCCCGGGCATAGCTTTGCCCACGGTGCCAAAACTTATTTCTTCCTGGATACCGTGCGAGATGGCACAGTTTTCAGTCATGCCATAAATTTCGCGTACATCTATACCGAGATGATGAAACCAATGCAGCAGCGCGAGGGGCATGGGCGCAGCCCCCGACACCTTCAGCAAAGTATGGGCGAGCCCCAATTTTTTTTGCAGGATGCGTTTCAGAATAAAATTGACAACCGGTATTCTTAACAGTCGCGATAATTTTTTCTGCGGTAATTTTTCCAAAATCTTTTCCTGAAAGCGCGACCAAATACGCGGCACACCAAAAAAAAGATGAGGCTGAACGGAGTGCAGATCGTGAGCAAATGTTTCGAGCGACTCAACGAACGAAATAGAAGCACCGGTTTGGCAGCCTAACACTTCAGTAAGGTTGCGCTCGGCAATATGGCATAGCGGCAAATAAGAGAACAAACGCGGATGGGCAGGCAACGGGCTGACACGGCTGATGTAGTCAATCATGATGTCGGTAACATGCGAAAAAGCGGAGGGATGAAACATCACTCCTTTGGGCGTACCCGTGGTGCCCGAGGTGTACATGATGGTAAACAACTCTTTGTCTGCCCATTCATAAGTTTTTTCAAGGGGTTGTTGGTTGCTAAGCCAATCGCTTACTAAAATCCCTTCGCGTATGCCATAAAAATCCAGGCTGATTTTTTTTGTAAACGAAGGGATACCATTTTGTTGTGAAGGATAATCATCGAGCTTGCCGATAAACACAGCCTTCGATTCGCTGTGCTCTAATATTTGTTTGATGGAGGCAGCACTGATATTGGCGTAGAGCGGAACGGAGACATAGCCCGCCATCATTATGGCCAAATCGGCCATGATCCAATGAGCACAATTTTTTGAAAGGATGGCCACGTTGCTGTGGGCAGGCATGTTTAACGACAAAAGCCCGTTGGCTATTTTTCTGATTTCTTCTCCCGCTTGTCCGAAAGTCCACTCCCGCCATTGCCCATTAACAGGCTGACGGAGGAAAACGCGGCTGGCCATTTCCTTTTCCCATTTGAGAAATTGCTGCAGAGGTGTACCGGCCATAGAAAAGAGTTAGGTTAACAACGAGTTAACAAAAAAACCACGAAACTGAAAATCTGTCAACCGGATTTTTACTGTGAGCAATTGAACAGTTGGCAATTCTTACAAACAGCTCTTTTTTTCTGCAAGCTCACCCAACTCTTTTTCACAAAAATATAATGTGTTGATAACTGAGTTTTTTTATTGTCACAATGGTAGTTTGAATGGCATTGAAAGTTCCGTTGTGCAGAAGCCTTTTCAATTGATAATCATTGGCTCTGTCCTGATTAAAATCTACTATCGCAATTTCCGGAGTGTCAATATGCCAATCTATTTTCAAGTTTGTTGACGTGAGCCAGCCATTGTGGTAGTTGTACAAAGCAGAGAGGTTAAATTCGAAATTCTTATCAGCAAATTCTTTGGTAAGTTTATCAAAGAACAAAATCCGACTATCTATTTTGCCTGACGGATAGTGTTTTAATAAAACGAGAAAAATTGTTTGCAAGCTATCTTGCAGGCAGATAGTGCTGAGGTAGGTGTGCCAGTAGGTAACGCTATCAGGCAACCCAGATTCCTGTTAAGGCGCAAGCGCGCTTTCGTTTTTATTTTGATAAGCCAATGTATTTGTTTGGCTGTTGGTGCAGCCAAACAAACACAGAAAACACAAGATGCGAAGTTCTCACACTTTATAGGAAGAGCAGGCTCTTCATACTTTTGTTCGGAGTTGTTATTGAACGGTGAAGTCCACCTCGCAAACAATTTCCGAGTCAGCCTTTTGTTTATCAAACACACGCACTTTGCAGTGGTAGGTTTGTCCGCTTTGCATCGGGCTGCCAACAGTAACAGTAGCTCGTAGCACCGATGCATCTTTGGCAGAGTAACCTTCTGAGGAAGCAAACAGATCGGCTTCATTGATAATTGCATTGCCTTTGCTGTCGGTTACTGACATAGATAGTCCGGGGAAAGCCTTATCATCCTTCAGTTGATAATTGGTGATGCCCTGCAGTACAACAGAAAAGCGCGAGGCCAAAGGTACTTGCATGGTTTTTAAGTTCTGATCGGCACTATCTACCAGCAAGACTTCTTCTATGGCAAAGCCATTGTAGCTTGTGGTAAGACCGGTAGTAAGGTCTTTCTTAACGCCTTGAGAGCAAGCTGCCACCAGCAGCAAACAAACGATGAAAAATAATGAGTACTTCATAGTAATGGGGGGTTTAGAAACCAAATATACCAAGGCTTAGGCTAACGACATTCAGACCCAAGAAAATCTTTATCAATAAAGGGCTCTCCACATGCAGGCCAAAGCTCAGATCAATCGAAACCTATTGCGTACATTTCCCGGCTAAGTTTCCCTCGTTCTTTCTACCTTCGCCCCATGACTGAAAAAAAACTTTTCCTTCTCGATGCCTACGCGCTGATTTACCGGGCTCACTTTGCCTTTACCAAAAATCCGCGCATCAATTCAAAAGGGCACAACACGTCAGTGCCGTTTGGGTTTACCAACACGTTGCTGGAGGTAATCCAAAAACAAAAACCCACGCACATAGCGGTTGCCTTCGATACGGCAGCCAAAACTTTTCGCGATGAAATGTTTAAAGAATATAAGGCTACACGTCAGGAAACGCCAGAAGATATTCGCCATGGCGTGCCGACTGTAAAAGAAATTATCCGTGGGTTCAACATTCCTATTTTAGAAATGGATGGCTACGAAGCCGATGACATTATCGGCACGCTGGCTACACAAGCTGCCGCGAAAGGCTTTCAGGTTTTTATGATGACGCCCGATAAAGACTTTGGACAGCTCGTAAAAGAAAATGTTTTTCTCTACAAACCTGCCTACATGGGCAATGCGGTAGATGTGCTCGGGCCGAAAGAAGTGTGCGAAAAGTGGGACATTGAAAATGTTTCGCAGGTAATTGATATACTCGGGCTGCAAGGCGACACATCGGATAACATACCGGGCATACCGGGCATAGGCCCGAAAACTGCGGCTGAGTTGCTGAAAAAATACCACACCGTTGAAGAGGTGGTTGCACACGCACACGAACTGAAAGGCAAACAAAAAGAACGCGTAGAACAATTTGGTGAGCAGGCCATCCTTTCAAAAAAATTAGCCACGATTGTGATAGATGTGCCCATCGCTTTTGATGAAGCACAACTAACCTACAAAGGGCCGGACGAAAAAATACTGCGCCCGATTTTAGAAGAGCTCGAATTTAAAACCATGCTGCCGCGGATCTTTGCTCCTTCGGATCCGCAAACCGCTGTGCCGGAAAAGAAACAGGAACAGTTATCAATGTTTGCGTCACCACAGGCAGGCCAGCCCGCCACCCAAACAGGCAACGCCTCGATTGTTTACAACAAAATAGAAAATGAAACAGAGCTGAACGTATTGGTTGAAAAACTAAAATCGCAAAAGGAAATTTCAATCGTGGTGGCAACGGATGAGGCAGCCAATTTCGATTTCAAAATTACAGCCCTCATTTTTTCCATGACAGCCCAAGAAGCATTTTTTGTTCCGGTAAAAGAATCAGCCACCGTTCAAAAATTTGCTGAAATTTTTTCTCATGAATCTATTTCCAAAACAGGTCATAACATCAAGCAAAGCGTATTGGCTTTAAAGAAAGAAGGAATAGAAGTAAGAGGATTGTTGTTTGATACGATGGTAGCCCATTACCTGATAGAGCCCGAAGCCTCGCACGATCTGGGCATTCTTTGCAATCAATATTTGAATGTGCAACTGATTGCCAGCGATACTGATGAAGTGAAAAACTATGGCGAGCGCGCAGAGCGGACACTGCAACTGAAAAGCCATTTGGAAAAAGAACTTCACAACCGTGGTCATTGGCGACTAAGCCGTGAAGTGGAAATGCCGCTGATCAGCGTGCTGGCAGCCATGGAGTTTGAAGGCGTGGCGTTGGATGAGTCGGCTTTGCAGGCAATGTCTTCCGTTTTAAAGAAAGACAGCGACAAAATACAAACCGAGATTTTTAAAATTGCCGGAACAGAATTTAATATTGCCTCGCCCAAACAACTGGGCGAGATTCTCTTCGATAAACTTAAGCTGCTCGACAAAGCCAAAAAAACAAAGACAGGCCAGTATGCCACAGGCGAAGAAGTTTTGCTGAAGCTGGCGGAAGAACACGAAATCGCAAAAAAGATTATTGACTTCCGCGAAAACGAAAAACTCCGCTCTACCTATGTAGATGCGCTGCCCAAAATGCTGAGCCGCTTTGACCACCGCATCCATACCGACTACCGCCAGGCCGTGGCGGCTACGGGTAGGCTGAGTTCTAATAACCCTAACTTGCAAAACATTCCGATCCGCACCGAAAAAGGAAGACAAATCCGCGGTGCATTTGTGCCGCGTAGCAAAGATTTTCTTTTTATGTCGGCCGACTACTCGCAGATTGAACTGCGCATAGCTGCTTCGTTTGCCAAAGATGAAACCATGATGGAAGCGTTTCACAACGGGCGCGACATCCATACCACTACGGCAGCCAAAGTTTTTAAAGTAGCCTTAGACAAAGTAACACCCGACATGAGGCGCAAAGCGAAGGAAGTAAACTTCGGTATTTTATATGGCAGCACCGCCTTTGGACTCTCGCAAAATCTTGGCATTTCGCGTACCGAAGCCAGCGAAATCATCGAATCGTATTTCAAGGAATTTTCCGCCATCAAAAAATACATGGACGACTCGATCAACTCGGCCCGAGAAAAAGAATATGTAGAAACGATTTTGGGCAGAAGAAGATACTTGCGCGACATCAACTCGCGCAACATGGCCACTCGTCAGTTTGCCGAGCGCAACGCCATCAATGCCCCCATCCAGGGTAGCGCTGCCGACATCATTAAAATTGCCATGATCAGCATCCAGCGCTGGCTGCAGAAAGAAAAACTAAAAACAAAAATGACCTTGCAGGTACACGATGAACTGGTGTTCGACCTTCATCATCAAGAACAAGAAATCGTGAAACAGAAAGTAACAGAGCTGATGAAAACAGCCGTGATCCTCGATGTGCCGATGGAAGTAGAAGTAGGCGTGGGAAAAAATTGGTTAGAGGCGCATTGAGATTTTAGAATTGTGATTTTTGATTTGAGATTTTTTTTCTTCACTGAGTCTCCCACTTCGACTTAGGATAACCCACAACTTACTTCTTACCTCACCCCAAAATTTTTATTCGGTTATCGAAAGTTATCTATACCCCTCTCCGGTGGAGAGGGGTGGCAGAAGGTTGCGTTTAGCAGAGAAACTTTCGGGGTGAGGTTTAAGTGCCGGCCAGGTCTTCTTCTTTCCGCAGAGTCCCTTAACAGTAGAATCTGCGAGGAAGTTAAAATCTAATACACTTTATCTAACAAATCACAACCAAAAACAAAACCCTATTCGCTAAAATCCGATATTTGACAAAGTAGAGTTAAATTAGGATGAATTGATGAACCCTAAAAAAATATGCGAATCACCTGTCTTGGTTTTATTCTCATGATCTATCCAAACTCGGTTATGGCCAATAAATTATTTTCTAAGGTGCTGAACGATGAACTGACCATCGAGATGACTTGTACCGAGCAGCCCGGAAATAAATTGGTATGGGAAACAATTTTGATTCACAAAAAAAGCAAACAATCGCAGGTGATTGATCGTGTTGAACAAATTCGCAAGCCCTTGCCTGAAGAGGCTGGCGGTTTGGCGGGCGCACGCTATTCACTCATCGGTGCGGCTATGTATGGCGATACTATTTATGGTGTCTTGAGCAACTTTGGGCTTACGACCTTGGTGCGTTATAAAAAACAACCGGACGGTAAATTTTATAAAGATGAATTAGGGATTAACAATTCTTTGCAGAGCCTTCAAATGGGCTTGCCCCGAACGTATGCAGCGTTTACAAAGATTGACACAGACATCTACTTTATAATTTTTATAACCAACGAAATTGACGGGCAGCTATTTAAAATTGAACCGAACAAAAATACAATCTGGCACATACAGCAACTATACAACAAGACGCCTCCGTATGCCCTCACTCCCGAAACAGATTCTCAACATATCTTGGCAATAAAAACCAAGGAGCTTTTATTTGAGTAAGTAGATTTTGCTCGCACCAAAGAACAGATAGGAATTACTGTGCAAACAATTTTGAAACAATACGCTCGCGAGTTGGGCAGCGATCAAATCGTTTACAAAGATTATCTCGAAAGTTTCAACTCCTATGAAGACTTCTATCATAGCACGTTCAAAAAACGTTTTCCGGCCAGCGATTGTGTTTATTTTTTTGTTCAAATTGACCAACGCCTACGATTGGTTCGCTACTCTTTTGAGCGTTTAGTTTTCGAGGCAATGCCAATCGTATCAAAAGAATTGGTCTTTAAAGCAGGGGAATATCGAGCCATTCGGAAATGGTAATGCTGATTGTTGCCGGTGTTGGTACGAAGGATATCAACAACGATGGGTTATTAATAACGGATTTGATTGGATAAAATAAACACACGCTAATAATGTTTACTGCTTTTTCATTTCCCTGCCTATAATTGCAATCAGTTTTTCAGATAAGGCTTTCATGTCTTTAAGTTGTTGGTTCATGATTGAAAACTCTACCTGCACCATTAAAAAACCGTTCTTTAGTTTTCTGTCTTTAAAAAAAGGCGCATAGGCAGCTATCCATAATTTATCATCTTCTTTTCCCTCTGCTTTTTGTAAGATGGGATAAAGATCCATGAGAGAATAGACACGCTCATAGATTAAGGTTTCAGAATCAAACCGGAAGTGATCTTCTTCTGCCTTGGCTATTTTGTTGAAGGAATCCAGATCTAGTAACATTGTTTTAATACTGTCGTTGGAAAGAATTTCAAAATTCCCTGAATTATTGAGCTCGGTAAAAGTGTTGTTGATGGGATAAAACCTGCGCCAACTATATATGGCAATGGTTTGCTTGTTGAAGGCATCCCAGTTTACTACTTTCTTTCCTTCAAAGTATGACAGGATTGTTGTAGCATATTCTATGTATGCCGCCCGTTCATCCATGTATTTTTGCATCTCCAGATTATTGGCGATTAAATCGCTTTTGATATTTTTCAGATAACCGAGTTCTTTTTGGCGCTCTTTGCGTGCATCATTGTAGTTATTGATCTGCAAGGCAATCAATATCCCGAGCACCACAAGGATAATTTCGCCTATGGCATAGCTCAGATATTTGCCAATTCTGTTTTCAGTGAGCAAGCTGTTTCGGGTTTTTCTGAAGGTGTTGATCATGTATGCATGGAGTGAGAAGGAGATCAATGACTGACTTTGGTAACAAAATAAAAAATAATAAAAAACAAACCCTAACGTGTTGCCAATGCACAAATGATTCCCCGGCTATATTTCTTTAATCACTTTGGCGGGAACACCGCCTACAATTACATTGTCAGGAACGTTTGTTGAAACCACTGCGCCTGCTGCTACAATAGAATTTTCGCCAATGGTAACGCCTTGCAAAATGATGGCTCCGGCACCAATCCAAGCATTTTTTTTGATGTGGATATGCCCGACCATCAGGGAATGTCTGCTCTCGGGAGATAGCGGGTGCCCTTCTGATAATAAACTTACCTTCGGTGCAATCAATACGTTATCTTCTATTGTAATTCCACCCAGATCCAAGAAGGTGCAATCGAAGTTGATAAATACACCCTTTCCGATTTTGGTATGCTTGCCGTAGTTGATGTACAAGGGCGTAAAGACATCAACACTATCGTCAATTTCGCTGCCCGTAATTTGGCCTAATAAATTTCTGATTTCTTCGGGGTTTGAAGAGTTATTCATCTGCACCAGTAATTTTTTTGTGGCAAATGAAGCCTCGCGCATCTTATACGCTTCCGGATCGTGGGCAGAAATAGTTTCCCCCTTGCGCAGCCGCTCAAAAATATGTTCTGGTTTCATCTCGTTACTGGTTAGCAATCAATAAATATAGCATCTAACTGCTTCCTCATGAATGTACAATTATATGACGTAAAACAGCGCTCCCATTTTTCACCCGCTTGTTAAAAACTATGCCGAAAATTAACCGCTACTTTTCCCGATGAAAATTTAAGTCGTGGAAATCGTAACTGAAGTCCGTTAGTGGAGAGATGGCTTTCATCGTAATGCCCGCACCTTTCCCGTTTTCATCAAACGAAAAATTAACGAACGCATCGGCATCCATGCTGCGGTCTCTCCATTTCACCACAAACGTATTGCCCCGAAAATAAAATAGTTCACCGGTTAGTTTAGGTGACCGCTTGGAGTCGAACCACAATTTGCCGTTTTTGTTGGCTATAAAAACATCGCCTAACCACGGGTCGGTGTAGGTGCCGGTGATCGCATTCCAATCAATTTTTGTGTTGCCATTTTTTCTGGCTACTACAATCTCATTCCAAATGGAGTCTGTCAGGTGCTTGGCATTGCCCAGCGCTTTGTTGCGGTTGGCAGAATATTCCGACACGCGGTCGGTGCCGCTGATTCCAAAATAGCTGTCTTTAATCTGGTTAGTAATCGAGGCAAACGCCCCTCCCTCTTGCTGATTAGTAAGCACAATGATGCCGAGGTTTAATTCCGGCAGCATAGTAATTTGTGTTACCATTCCTTCCAGCCCGCCTGTGTGACTTACTTGCTTATAGCCTTTTACATCGGAGATGCCGAAGCCCAACCCATACGAAGCGAAGTGTGTGTTGTAAGGCCCGGGGTTGCGCACCGGAATAATCGTTTGGGGAGTCCACATCTCTTCGTGTACTTCTTCGGAGAATAATTTTTTAGAAAAATTATTGCCATATTTTCCGTGGTTGAGATGCAGAATTACCCACTTGCTTAAGTCGGCAATGCTGGAGTTGATACCCCCGGCTGAGTGGCCTACTTTAATGGTACTCCGCGCGATGACCTGCACTTTGCCGTTTACCGGAGCGTGCCCATCTATTACGTTCGACTTGTCTTTCAGCCGATCGAATGAGGCGGCTGTGTTCTTCATGCCCAGCGGCTCCATGATACGCTGCTCTACAAACTCATCCCAGCTATGGCCGCTCACCCGCGCCACCACCTCGCCCGCGATGATGTACAAATTATTGTCGTAGTCGTATTTGCTTCGAAAACTGGAGGTAGCTTTCAGAAACCGCAGGTTGTAGATTACGTCTTTGATGGTGAAGTCGCTGGAGTCCGGAAAGAACATCAAGTCGCCAGCCCCTAAGCCCAGTCCGCTGCGGTGGGTGAGCAAATCGCGAATGGTAAACTCTTCCGTTACAAACGGACTGTACAGTTTAAATTCAGGTATGTAATCGCGCACTTTGTCATCCCACTTTATTTTGCCTTCATCTACCAGCATGCCCAGCGCAGCCGCAGTAAAAGCCTTACTGTTGGAGGCGATGCCGAAGAGCGTGTTTTCATCTACTTTCTCCATCGTGTTCAACGACCGCACACCATAGCCTTTCGAGTGAATCACTTTGCCGTCTTTAATTACCGCCACCGCGATGCCCGGCACATTAAATGCCTTCATGGAGCGTGCGGCCAGCTCATCAATTTGCTTGCTGTTGAGAGGCTGGGCTGTAGATGATAATTGATAAATGAAAATCAGAAATAGAAAAGCGAGTGTTTTCATGGTGCTTGATTTTAGGATGATGAAGTAAATATAAAGAAAGTCAAATGCTTAATTTAATATTGGATGTAAGGGTGAATGATGGTTCTTTGATACACAAACAAACGGTCACTTGTTTTAAAAAATATTGTTTGCCCCAATCGAAGAGGCGCTGATAATTCAGTTCATCTTTGCCCCGCAGTGAAAAAGCAAAACTATCAATTCGTTGAAGGTGTACTCATCGCCCTGGGCGGGGCAATCCTTTTTTCCACCAAAGCTATTTTTGTGAAGCTTGCTTATCGCGATGCGGTTGTCAGCGCGCTAACGCTGCTGGCATTGCGCATGGTTTTTTCGCTGCCGTTTTTTGTGGGTGCCGCCTTTGTTTCTTCCACTAAAAGCGACAACGTAAAGTTTTCAAAAAAGGAATGGATAGGAATAGCCGTCATCGGTTGTTTGGGGTACTATGTCAGCAGCCTGCTCGACTTTGTAGGATTAAAGTATGTATCGGCCGGTATTGAGCGGTTGATTTTATTTTCTTACCCTACGTTTGCGCTGCTGATGTCGGCAGTTATTTTTAAACAAGCTGTAAAGCCCGTTCAGTGGCTGGCGCTGGCAGTTACCTATGTGGGATTGGCCGTTGCATTTTTTGGTGAAGTTGATTTCAGCGCTGCTCAAAATCCAAATTTCTTTTTCGGATCGGTAATGATTTTCATTTGTGCGATTACCTATGCGGGCTACATGGTGGGCAGCGGACAGATTATCCCGAAGGTGGGTGCCACCAAGTTTAACAGCTATGCCATGAGCTTTGCAGCCGCAGGCGTGTTAATTCATTTTGTAGTGGCACACGGAGGCTCACTTTTTCAGCAGCCTTTCATTATTTATGCCTACAGTTTTTTGATGGCTATTTTTGCCACGGTGCTGCCATCGTATATGGTGGCAGCCTCGATTAATAAAATTGGATCAAATAACGTGGCCATTATCGGAAGCGTAGGACCGGTGTCAACCATTATTCTGGCCAATGTATTTTTAGATGAAGCCATTACATTTTGGCAACTGCTGGGCACTGCCATGATTTTGGTCGGTGTGCTGTTGATTGGAAAACAAAAAAACAGTATTACGGAAGAGGGTTAACTCAAAGAGATTTTTTCACTTCGCGCATCTCGTAGCTTTCTATGACATCGCCTACTTTGATGTCGTTGAAATTATCTATGCCCATGCCGCAGTCGAACCCGGTCTTTACTTCGCCCACATCATCTTTAAAGCGTTTTAAAGAATTGAGCTTGCCGGCAAACACCACAATACCATCGCGAATCAGGCGCACCTGATTGTTGCGTTTGATGTAGCCGTCAGTAACCATACAGCCAGCCACTGCTCCTACTTTAGAAATTTTAAATACTTCGCGCACTTCGGCATTGCCCACAATCACTTCTTCCAGTTCTTTGTCGAGCATACCTTCCATCGCGGCCTTCACATCATTGATGGCATCGTAGATGATGGAGTACAACCTGATTTCGATCTCTTCGTTTTCGGCCAGCTTGCGGGCAGAAGGCGAGGGGCGCACTTGGAATCCTACGATGATGGCATCGGAGGCAGACGCCAACAATACATCTGACTCAGAAATCTGGCCTACTGCTTTGTGAATGATGCTGACGCCCACTTTCGGAGTGGAGAGTTTGAGCAATGAATCTGAGAGGGCTTCGATTGAACCGTCCACATCTCCTTTTACAATTACATTCAGTTGTTTGAATGAGCCGATAGCCAGGCGCCTTCCGATTTCATCCAGTGTAATATGCTTTTTGGTACGGATGCTTTGTTCGCGCAAAATCTGACTGCGCTTGTTGGCCACTTCGCGCGCTTCGCGGTCGGTTTCATATACTTGAAATTTTTCACCCGCCTGAGGCGCACCGTCCAAACCTAAAACTTGTACCGGTGTGGATGGTCCTGCTTCACTTACCTTTTTCCCGGTGTCGTCAAACATAGCCTTCACACGCCCGTGGTTTGAACCCGCTACCATGATGTCGCCAATCTTCAACGTGCCGCCTTGTACCATCAAGGTAGTAACAAAACCACGGCCTTTATCCAAAGAGGCTTCAATGATTGAACCGGCTGCATCTTTGCTCGGGTTAGCTTTCAGGTTTAGCAACTCGGCTTCGAGCAATACTTTTTCCAACAATACATCAATACCCTGACCTGTTTTTGCAGAGATCGCTTGGCACTGATATTTACCGCCCCAATCTTCTACCAGTATGTTTATTTTAGAAAGAGACTCTTTCACCTTTTCGGGATTGGCACCCGGCTTATCAATTTTGTTGATGGCGATAATGATAGGCACACCAGCTACTTGAGCGTGGTTGATGGCCTCTTTGGTTTGAGGCATCACATCATCATCGGCAGCCACCACGATAATTACAATATCGGTAATCTTGGCACCACGTGCACGCATGGCCGTAAATGCTTCGTGGCCGGGGGTGTCGAGGAATGCAATTTTTTGTCCGCTGGCGGTAGTTACATCATACGCGCCAATGTGCTGTGTGATACCTCCGGCTTCGCCTGCTACCACTTTTGTTTTTCGGATATAGTCAAGCAATGAAGTTTTTCCATGGTCAACGTGCCCCATGATGGTAACTATCGGAGCACGTGGCTGCAAATCTTCTGCTGCATCCTCTTCTACACCTTCTTCCGTTTCTTCTTCTGATGTGGTGAATTGCACTTCGAAACCAAACTCATCGGCAATAACAGTGATGGCCTCGGCATCTAACCGTTGGTTGATAGAAACAAACATACCCAGCCCCATGCAGGTAGAGATGACGTCATTCACCGATACGTTCATCAGCGAAGCCAAGTCATTGGCGGAAATAAATTCGGTTACCCGAAGTGTTTTGGATTGTTCTTGCTCTTGCTGCAAGCGCTCTTCTTCTGCTTCTGATACAGCTTGGCGTTTTTCTTTCCTGTATTTTGCTCCGGTAAATTTCTTCTGACCTCCACTTAACTTAGCTAAAGTAGCCCGTATCTGTTCTTGAATTTCTTTGTCTGTTGGCTCAACTTTTTGAACACGCGGGGCGTGCTTGTGTTTGTTTTCGCCCGGCTTCGCGCCTTTGGAATCGTTAAAATTCGGAATGCGTTTGCGCGGCCTTTTTTGCTGGGCTGCACTTTTTGAAGCATCGGAAGAGGCTGCCGGCAAATTGATTTTATCTAATACTTTTAAGCCTTGCAGCTTTTCGGCTTTGGCTTTTACCAATTCAACTTCAGGCACTTTTTCTTCTTGTGGCTGAGGTTGTGGTTGAGATTCCGGTTCCGGAGTTTTCTGAACAACCTTGGGTTCTTTTGCTTTCTCTTCCGGTTCTTTTTTCTTTTTGCCGAGGTCAACTTTTCCTAAAACCTTAATGCCTTCCAACTTGGGTTTTTCAAACTCAACTTTGTCGGGCTTAAGCTCTTCTTTTTGTTTGATGATTTCTTTGGAGCCGAGGTTTTTGATCAGCATGCTTTCCTCGTCTTCGGCTTTCTTGCGATGCACCTCAGGCTCGGCCTTGGGGGCTACGGTTTCGGCTTGTTTAACACTGCTGCCAATGGTAAGAATGGAGGCTTCTATTTTCTCTGATGCAGAAGAGGCATATTCTTTGGCCAAAATGGCAAATTGCTCCGCTGTCAGTTTAGCGTTGGGGTTATTTTCGATTTTAATGCCCTTTTTGGCTAAAAAATCCAAAATGGTGTTGTGCCCAACGTTGAGTTTGCGCGATGCCTGACCTAACCGTATGCTTTTTTCTTCTGCCATGGACTCAAATATCTCCTATTTTTTTCGATTTCTGTTTTTGCTGCTGTTAAAAAGCGGCTCTTATTGTTCAAATTCTTTCTTTAACACCGACAAGATCAGATCAATGGTTTCTTCTTCCAGATCTGTTCTTCGTACCAATTCTTCTTTGTTCAGAGCCAATACACTCTTGGCAGTGTCCAAGCCTATACGCTTGAGTTCATCAATGACCCAGCTTTCTATTTCATCGCTAAACTCATCGAGGTCAACATCTTCTTCTTCTGCTGTACCATCTGTTTCGCGGAATACGTCAATCTCCATGCCCACCAGCCGGCTGGCTAATTTAATATTCAAACCACCCTTGCCGATAGCCAACGACACCTGATCAGGTTTGAGGAACACTGCCACACGGCCATTTTCTTTATCAACTTTGATGCTGGTAATTTTGGCGGGGCTCAGCGCGCGCTGAATGTATAACTCCAGGTTTTCTGTGTAATTGATGACGTCAATGTTTTCGTTTTGCAGTTCGCGAACGACAGCATGAATGCGCGACCCCTTCATACCCACACAAGCGCCTACCGGATCAATTCGGTCATCGTACGATTCTACCGCTACTTTGGCGCGCTCGCCCGGCTCGCGCACTACTTTTTTAATGGTGATCAATCCATCATACACCTCGGGCACCTCTTGCTCAAACAAACGCTCGAGGAAAACAGGCGATGTTCTGGATAAAATGATTTTCGGATTGCCGTTAACCATGTCCACTTTGTGAACGATGGAGCGAACGGTTTCGCCTTTGCGGTAGCGGTCTTTCGGGATTTGCTCTCCACGCGGAATGGAGATTTCATTTCCTTCGGCATCCGTCAGCAGCACTTCGCGCGAGAGGATCTGATAGACTTCGCCACTAATGATCTCGCCTACAATGTCTTTATATTTTTGGAAGAGAATATCTTTCTCCAAGTCTTTTACTTTTTGTATCAGCGACTGGCGAGCGGTGGTAACGGCTCTGCGCCCGAAGTCCTCCAAATAAATTTGTTCGGAAACTTCTTCGCCCACTTCAAAGTCGGGCTCGATTTTTTGGGCTTCGCTCAAGCTGATTTTGTCGTGATCCCAAATATCTTCGCTTTCGTCATCTACGATTTCGCGGATGCGCCAAATTTCCAAGTCGCCTTTGTCGGCATTGACGATGATGTCGAAGTTGTCGTCTTGCACATATTTTTTGCGGATCATGTTGCGGAAAACATCTTCCAAAATGCGGATCATGGTTGGGCGGTCGATGTTCTTCTGCTTGGCAAAATCGGCAAACGATTCAATTAACGTGGATGCGTCCATAGTTCTGTCTATTTAAAAGATACGGTTACAAATGCTTTTTCAATTTCTGTAAAAGGTATTTCTCTGGGCTTGATTTCAGTTTTTTTCCCTGCCTTGCCGGTAGGCAGGCCCGCCTTCACCTCTTCATCAATAATAATTTTTTCTGTCGCCACATCACGAAGTACACCGTGGATAATTTTTTTGTCCGTCAGGTGTATTTTCATTTGGCGGCCGGTGTTTTTTACATACTGCCGGTGTGTTGCCAGCGGATGGTCTAACCCGGGAGTGGTTACTTCAATGGTGTAGTGGTCTTCCACCAGGTTTTCCAATGCGTTGTTCAGGTTACGGCTAATGGCCGCACAATCGTCAATGGTTACACCGTGGTCGCCATCTACGATGAGGGTAAACTTCATGGGCTTGTGCTTGCTCACGACCACATCCACCATAAAGTGAGCAGGGTCAGTCAGACATTTTTCAGCTAAATCCTTTATTTTTTCTTTCCAATCCATAGAAACAAAGAGGGGACTGGAAGTCCCCTCTAAACAAATTCTTTAAATAAGTGAGGCAAAGGTAAATGATTTTATTGGATGTGCAAATCCTCAATCTTTAGTGCCCTGTTGAGTTAACTTTTGGAGGGAGGAATTTTATTATAGTCTTAATTGGTGGCGGCAACATTTTGGACCGTTGAAGGAGAACAGAATCCAGCTTTTTACGAATAGAATTTATTTGGGGATATTTGATTTCCTCGGGATGCTTCACTTCTGCGAGTTTTAAAAAAACAGAAACAATTGGCTTCAAGTCATCAGGAATTGAGTAAGTACCCCAATACTCAATTAGCACATTTTTATTCCTTGTCTCAATTAACAAGCAGGGTTGATAATAACCATCAAAGGTCCCATTTGGATTTTGCCCTAGAAAGTGTTTATCATGTTCGTATTTAGTTGCGATTCCATTCAATGAATCGAGAAAACTTTCCTGTAATTGTATTTTATAAAAATGAATAGCTGAATCCTCACGAGTATTTCTATTACCAATTATCGCTATCCCATCATTTTCAATCTCAACGAACTTGTGAATAAGAATTGGAGGCTGACCATTAAAATCCTTTGGCAGTTCATTCAACGGACGACTATAGGTCGCAAAATAAATTCTATTGAAAGACTTTTGTTTTGGATTGCACGAAAAAACGGTAAGAATAATGCTTATAGCCCAATAGAATCTTTTTATCGAATACAATAATTCATAAGTCACTAAAAAGTCACAAAGAAATTTTAATTCCCTTACCTTTAAATAAAAAAGTCATGGCCGCTGTATTAATTGCCAGATTCAAAAATAAAAAAGAAGCCAATCTAGCTTCCCGTTTGATCCGCTCTCACATCAAATCCTCGCAGATGGTAAGTGGTGACAGTATGGAAGATTTATACTTGGGGGAAATGATTCAAGAGGGGATGAAATCAAAAAGCATGTCTAGCAAAAACTTCAAAAAATATCTTGACCAACGAATTAAGGAAGCAAGCGTGTGAAAATTCATTTTCGAGGATCCTTCAAACGAGATGTTGATAAGGTTAGAGATTTATCGTTGTTAATTGTCCTCCGCGAAAAAATCAACCAAATTGAAATTCCCTCAAGCCCTCAACACGTCACTGGGTTAAAGTTACTTCGAGGTTATCGCTCCCATTACAGAATTAGAATTATTACAGGAAATCATTCCTACCGAATAGGTGCAGTTGTTCGCGCCAACACAATTTGGTTGGTACGATTTCTCCCGAGGAAAAAGATTTACAAGAATTTCCCTTAGCAAAACTCCTTTTAGCTCACCAACTGTGCCTGTTTCCTTTTCGTCAGGATGGCTTTGTAATCTGTAGGGATGACCTTAATAAATTGTAGCGAAGCCTGCCGCCAATGGCTGAGCAGGTGAGCGGCCAGTTCGCTGGAGGTGTATTGCCGATGCCGTTCAATCATTTGGTAAACCAGTTCCTCATCCCCTGTTTCCAAAGGTTCAAGTTCTACCATTTCCAGATTACAGTTTTTAGCAAATGTTTTGTGGGCATCCCACACGTAGGCAATACCTCCGCTCATACCGGCAGCAAAATTTCTTCCGGTCTCTCCTAAAATTATTACCGTGCCACCCGTCATATATTCGCAGCCGTGGTCGCCCACGCCCTCTACTACGACATTTACCCCGCTGTTGCGCACGGCAAAGCGCTCGCCTGCCATGCCGCGTATATAGGCTTCGCCCGAGGTGGCGCCAAAGAAGGCCACATTGCCTACAATAATATTTTTTGAAGGATTGAATGTGCTGCCTTTGAAGGGATATAAAATCAGTTTGCCGCCTGAGAGGCCTTTACCGAAATAGTCGTTGGCATCGCCCTCCAACTCGAAGGTGACACCACCGGTAGTAAAAGCACCAAAACTTTGCCCGGCTGTGCCATTGAACTTGATGTGAATGGTATCTGGAGGGAGACCCGGCCCTAAATAAATTTTTGAAATCTCGTTGGAGAGCATGGCTCCTACGCTGCGGTTTTGGTTGGTGATTTTAAATTCGCCCCTCACAATTTCTGCGTGCTCGAGTGCCGGTTTTGCTAACCGGATTAATTGCCTGTCGAGTACCGACTCAATGCCGTGATCTTGCTCTTCTTGTTTAAACTGGGCTGCATCTAAATTAGTTTTTTCTTTGTGCAACAACCCAGATAAATCAAGGTGCGCCATCTTCCAATGATCTATGTCGTCCCGCACCTGTAGGCGTTCCACTTGTCCTACCATTTCATCTATGGTACGAAATCCCAGTTCGGCCATAATCTCGCGAAGTTCTTCCGCCAGAAAGGTGAAGAGGTTGACCACATATTCCGGCTTGCCGGTAAAGAGGGCGCGCAGTTCTTTGTTTTGCGTGGCCACACCTACGGGGCAGGTGTTGAGGTGGCATTTGCGCATCATGATGCAGCCCGTAGTTACCAGTGCCGCTGTCGCTACACCCCATTCCTCCGCTCCCAGCAAGGCAGCTATAGCCAGATCGCGGCCTGTGCGGATTTGCCCATCTGTTTGCAATACCACCCGCCCCCGCAATTTATTTTTTACTAATGTCTGATGAGCTTCTGCCAATCCCAGTTCCCACGGCAGCCCCGCATGACGAATAGAACTCAGGGGCGAAGCACCTGTGCCGCCATCGTGGCCGGCAATTAAGATAACATCTGCATGGGCTTTGGCCACGCCCGAGGCTATGGTACCTACCCCAGCTTCCGACACTAACTTTACGCTGATGCGCGCTTCGCGGTTGGCGTTCTTTAGATCAAAAATTAATTGAGCTAAATCTTCAATGGAGTAGATGTCATGATGGGGCGGAGGTGAGATCAAACCTACACCCGGGGTGGAGTGGCGCACACGGCCTATCCATTCATCTACTTTATGACCCGGCAACTGGCCGCCTTCGCCCGGCTTGGCACCCTGTGCCATTTTAATTTGCAACTCTTTGGCATTGGTGAGGTAATAACTTGTTACGCCAAAGCGGCCCGAGGCCACTTGCTTGATGGCTGAATTTTCCCAGTCGCCATTTTCTTTTTTGGCAAAGCGCATTTCGTCTTCTCCGCCTTCGCCACAATTGCTTTTGCCGCCAATGCGGTTCATGGCTACCGCCAACGTGCTATGCGCTTCATAAGAAATAGAGCCGAACGACATGGCTCCGGTAGCAAACCGTTTAAAAATATTTTCTTTCGGTTCTACTTCTGATAAGGGGACAGATTTTTTTGGCTTTTTGAATTTCAAAATACTGCGCAGCGTAATGGCCTTTTCACTTTGTTCGTTAACCAGCGAAGAATATTTTTTGAACAGCGCATAGTCATTCGTCTTGGTAGCATGCTGCAGCAGATGAATAGTTTGCGGATTGAATAAGTGTGTCTCTCCGCGCTGCTTCCATTGGTACACACCACCTACCTCTAATCGGGGGGAATTATTGGCTGTTTTAGGAAATGCCAGTTGGTGTTTGGCAATAGCTTCACGGGCAATATCATCTAATGTAAGCCCACCGATGCGCGAAACCGTGCCGGTAAAATAAACATCCACCACTTCTTTGCTGATGCCGAGCGCTTCAAAAATCTGCGCACCATGATAAGATTGCAGTGTGCTGATGCCCATCTTGCTCATAATCTTGAGCAACTCTCCACCTACAGCTTTTTTGTAGTTGTAGATTGCCTTTTCTTCGGTCAACTCTTCACTGAAAAGATTTCTCTTCTTCATATCGTGAATGGTTTGATACACCAGATAAGGGTTGACACCCGAGGCGCCATAACCGAGCAGGGTTGCAAAATGATGCGTTTCCCACACGTCTCCGGCTTCTACCAGCAAGCCCACTTTGCCCCGAAGTCCTTTGCGGATTAAATCATGATGCACGGCAGCTAACGCCAGCAGCGAAGGTATCTGTGTATGGCCACTGTCAAAGCTCCGATCTGAAAGGATGATAATGGTAAAGCCATCTTCAATAGCATCGGTTACATATTGGCATACGCGGTTCAATCCTTTTTCGAGCGAGCCGGGCTGGCTGTCGGCTTTAAAGTAGGTATAAATCGTTTTGGTTTGCAGGTGGCCGTGATCTATGTAGCGGATTTTTTCCAACTCATTATTAGAAAGAACGGGTGTAGGCAACTCCAGCGTGATACAGTGTTGGGGCGATTCTTCCAGCAAGTTCAACGACCCGCCCACATGTGTATTGAGCGACATCACCAGCCGCTCGCGGATGGAGTCAATCGGTGGGTTGGTTACCTGCGCAAACAGTTGCTTGAAGTAACTGGACAAATGCTGAGCCTGTTTGGAAAGTACGGCAAGCGGAGTGTCGTTGCCCATCGAGCCCAGTGCTTCTTTTCCTGTTTCGCACATCTGCGAAAGGATGATGCGCAAATCCTCTGATGTGTAGCCAAACGAAATTTGCCGTTTTAAAAAGGTGATAGGGTCGTACTTATGAAAACTTCCGCCCGGCTCGGGCAGTGAACTCAACTTCACCTTGTTTTCGCGCAGCCATTTGCCATAAGGCTGCCGCGTGCAAATATCTTTTTTTAATTCATCATCGCTGATGATCCGCCCTTGCTCCAGATCAACCACAAACATCTTGCCCGGCTGCAGGCGGCCTTTGGTGACCACGCGGGCAGGATCTACATCCAGCACACCCACTTCGCTGGCCATGATGACGGTGTCGTCATCGGTTACAACAAAACGCGATGGGCGGAGGCCGTTTCGATCTAAAGTAGCGCCCACTATTTTTCCATCGGTAAAAGTGATAGAAGCGGGGCCGTCCCACGGTTCCATCAGGTTAGCGTGGTATTCGTAAAAATCTTTTTTCTCCTGGCTCATGCTGTCGTTGCCATCCCACGCTTCGGGTATGAGCATCATCATCACATGCGGAAGCGATCGCCCCGCGTGTACCAGCAACTCCACCACGTTGTCCAGATTAGAAGAATCCGATTGTTGGGGATTGCAGATTGGAAGGATCATGTTGATCTCTTCCTTCGTAAAGTAAGGAGAAGCAAAAAAGACTTCTTTCGATTTCAGCCAGTTGATGTTGCCCTGCACCGTGTTGATTTCCCCATTGTGCGCGATGAAGCGAAAAGGCTGTGCCAGCCGCCACGAGGGAAAAGTGTTGGTAGAAAAGCGCGAGTGGATGACAGCCAATGCAGAAACCACTTCTTCGTTTTCCAGGTCTGCAAAATAATGGCGTAACTGCCCCGAGGTAAGCATGCCCTTGTAAGCAATGGTTTTATAGGAAAGTGATGAAAAATAAAATCTACCATCTACTCCTTTTACAGATTCAGTAATGATATGGGTGGCATATTTGCGCAGGACAAAAAGCTTGCGTTCAAACTCATCGGGGTCGGTGCCGCCATCGAGGCGTTTAATAAAAATCTGTTCCATGATGGGTTCTGAAGCCAAGGCTGTTTCTCCCAGATCAGTTGTGCTTACCGGCACGATGCGGTAGCCGAGCAGCGCCATCTTCATTTTTTTGATCATCCGACTTAAGATGGTACGACATTCTTCGCGTACTTTGGGGTCGCGCGGGAAGAACACCAACCCCACGCCATATTGGCTGTAGGCCGGAAGCTTGATGCCGAGTTTGGTACACTCGCCCACGAAAAACTCGTGAGGCACTTGTATTAAAATACCGGCTCCATCGCCTGTGTTGGCCTCGCAGCCGCAAGCGCCCCGGTGCTCCATGCGCTCCAGCATGGTGAGGGCATCAGAAACAATTTGATGAGACCGATGACCTTTCATGTTGGCAACAAAGCCAACACCACACGAGTCTTTTTCAAACTGAGGATGGTATAATCCGGAGGCAGCAAATTCTTTCAAGAGGCAGATAGTTTTTATGTGATCGTATAAAAATATAGTGCAGCGAAATGAAAATGATTATAGAAGACCAAAATTTTTCTAAAAAAATTTGAAAACCTACTAACGATCAGTAGCGGAAACGGTTGAAAAATTTTAGCTTGTGAAAAATTAGAAAATAGCAACGCATAACCACTTATTTAAAAACTATGAATATCGCCATGCTTGGCTCCGGCTTCATCGGCCGGTTTTATGCCGACTCGCTGCAAGGGTATCGCAGCAGAGATAAAATTGTAACCGTTTATTCGCGCAGGGAAGAAAGCACCAAAAAATTTGCTGCCGACTATCATGTTCCGTTTGCCACTACGAACATGGAAGAAGCTATTGCCCGGCCAGAAGTAGAGGTAGTGTGCATTTCATTGCCCAATCATTTACACGAAGAAGCCGTGATGCTTTGCTGTAAACATAAAAAAGCCGTGATCACCACCAAGCCGCTCGGCCGCAATGCCATCGAAGCACAGCGTATGCTGGAGGCCGTGGAAAAAGCAGGCATCTTTAATGGCTACCTCGAAGATCTGGTTTATACACCCAAATTTTTAAAAGCTCATGAAAGCGTGAAACAAGGTGCACTCGGCAGAATACTTTGGGCCAAGTCGCGCGAAACACACCCCGGCCCACACAGCGATTGGTTTTGGGATATAGAACAAGCCGGAGGCGGATGTATTTTGGATTTAGGTTGCCACTGTGTGGAGATCACGCGCAGCTACATCGGCAAAGACATTAAGCCGATGGAAGTCATGTGTTGGGCCGATACGCAGGTGAAACCCATTGACGCAGAAGACCATGCAATCGGTTTGATAAAATATGAAAATGGAGCCATCGCCCAGTTTGAAGTGAGCTGGACTTTTCGCGGAGGCCTTGATTTGCGCGATGAAGTGATGGGCTCGGAGGGAACCATCTGGGTAAATAATTTTCTGCGCACCGGTTTTGAAATGTTTACCAGCGGAAAAGGTGCGGACTATGTGGCAGAAAAAGCCGAGAGCAACTCGGGCTGGTTATTTCCGGTAGGCGATGAGTTAAACGAACTCGGCTACAACCACATGTTTATGGATATGTTTAATGCATTGGAAAATAAATCGCAACCTAAAGAAACATTTTATGACGGCTACGTGGTCAATGCTGTGTTAGATGCGGCCTATCAATCGGCCAAAACCAAACAGTGGGAGCCCGTGCGTCTCAATATTTGGCGCGGCAAAACGGGCGTAACCAAAGACAGCCACCTGCAGGCGTATGACAATGAGCATTACCTGATCAAAGAAGAAGTAACACACTACGGAGCCAAAAAAGTAATTTTAAAAAATAAAAAAAGCGGCAAAATTTCTGAGAAGATATTGAAGGATTAAAAATGATTTCACAGAGAGAAACAAAAAGCCAATAAACTTTAAGAGAGAAAGCGACAACAAATCAGAAGTTTTATGACGAAGGTGTATTTTTGGAATTTAAGCCAGTCAGTTTTTTTCATTTTGAGTTTGATGGCAGCGGTCAGCTCTTCTGCGCAGGTAGTAGGTAAAATTTTCCCTGACATGACAGCCGAAACGGTGGACAGTAAAAAAGTAAACCTGCCGCAAGATGTGAAAGGCAAGTTTACGTTGCTGGGGTTGGCTTATTCCAAAAAATCGGAAGACGAACTGAACACATGGTTCAACCCAATCTTTGGAAAGTTTATTCAAAAACCCACCGGCATGATGGAAGGCATGGGCTATGATGTGAACGTTTACTTTGTGCCCATGTTTACCGGCATCAATGCGGCCGCCACCGGCACAGCCAAGCGCAAAGCCATGAAGAACACAGACCCTAAACTGCTGCCCTACATTTTGTTTTATAAAGGAGAGTTGAAGAAATATAAAGATGAGCTTTCTTTCGATAGGCGAGACATTCCTTATTTTTTTGTGCTGGACGCCAACGGCAAAATCGTGTATGCTACCGATGGCGCTTATGATAACAGCAAGATGGACGCCATTGAGACGGCTGTCGACAACTAAGTATTTTGACTGAAAATTCTTTGCCAGGAAAATCAGAGAAACTTTTACGTCTGCCAATAATGGCATAATTTTGGCAGAAATAGACTCCGATGAAATCCTGTTTAACTGTTTTGATAGTGGCTGTTTCGTGGGGCGCAACCGCACAGTCTATTTTTGCACCCATGCGCGATGCCATTAAAAATGGCAACGCCAGCGAGTTGGTTAAATATTTCAACAGCACGGTTGACCTGACCCTCGAGGGGGAAGTAAATACATACAGCAAGGCACAGGCAGAATTTGTGCTGCGCGATTTTTTTAAAAAACACACCCCTTCCGATTTCACCATCGTACACTCAGGTGCCTCAAAGGCAGGGCTACAATTTGCCATCGGAAAATTTAAAAGCGGCAACGACAGCTACGATGTGCTTATGCGCGTGCGCGAGGTGGATAAAATGTACCTCATCCACGAAATGAGTTTTACCAGGTAATGACCCGCCCGCCCTACCTGACGGAATCGGCCATCCGGCACTTTATTCAATCTGCTTTAGCAGAAGATGTAGGCGAAGGCGATCACTCTACGCTTGCTACTATCTCATCAGAAAAAAACACGAAAGCAAAATTGCTGGTAAAAGATCACGGCATCGTGGCCGGCATGGAGTTGGCCGATCTTATTTTTCATGAAGTAGATCCATCTCTACTCCTTTATCCTAAAAAAAAAGATGGCGACACGATCGCACCGGGCGAAGTTGCTTTTGAAGTACACGGAAAAGCCCAATCTATTTTATCAGCCGAGCGGCTGGTACTGAACTGCATGCAGCGCATGAGCGGCATAGCAACATACACTCACCACTTGTGCAAACTGATTGAGGGTACCTCGGCTCAGGTAATGGACACGCGCAAAACCACACCCAATTTCCGGCTCATGGAAAAATGGGCTGTTGCCATCGGGGGCGGCAGAAACCATCGGTTTGCCTTGTACGATATGATCATGCTGAAAGACAACCACATTGATGTGGCCGGAGGTATTTCGGCAGCAGTTGCAAAAACCGTTGAATACCTGAAAACAAAAAATAAGAAACTCCTGATAGAAGTAGAAACCCGCACGTTGAGCGAAGTGAAAGAAGCGCTGGCCACAAACTCCGTAGATGTGATCATGTTAGACAACATGAGTTTGGCCGATATGCAAGAGGCTGTTAGGCTGATAGGAGGAAAATGTAAAACCGAGGCTAGTGGCGGAATTACAGAATCCACACTTTTGGCCACAGCCCGTTGTGGGGTAGATTATATTTCTATGGGCGCTCTTACTCATTCTGTTAAAAGCCTTGATTTAAGTTTGAAAGTTTTTTGAAATAGTCGGGAGAAGACTGTCCGCAGTATCTATGACACTTTGGATTTGAAATTAAGGAACAGTATTTAAGACAAGACCATTGTCCATAAACTTCAACGACTCTAATTTCAACTCTTTCATTTTCAAATTTTTAAATCAACCCATTTTCAAATCAAATAAACCTTATTTTTGCTTTTCATGGAATCAGCGTCAGAAGAATATACAGCCCGACAGCACTATACAGAGAGTGAGAAGCAAACCATCTTCAACGATGAGTTTATGCCACACATCCACTCCATGTATAATTTTGGCTACCGGCTAACGCTGGATCGCGATGATGCCAAAGACTTGGTGCAGGATACCTTTTTAAAAGCCTATCGGTTTGTAGAATCATTCCAGAAAGGAACTAATGCCAAAGCGTGGCTGTTTCGCATCCTGAAAAACAGTTTCATTAACGATTACCGCAAGAAGAGCAAAGAGCCCAACAAAGTAGATTATCAGGAAGTTGAAACATATTACAACTCCGAAGATGTAGATCGGCAGATTACGCCCGACTTACGCGTGGAGTCGTTGAAAGATATGATGGGCGATGAAATCAGCAACGCCCTCAATGCATTGGATGTGGATTTTAGAACCGTTATTATTTTGTGCGACCTCGAAGGATTTAAGTATGAAGAGATGGCAAAGATTTTAGATATACCGATCGGCACGGTGCGCAGCCGCCTGCACCGAGCCAGAAATTTGCTGAAAGAAAAATTGAAATCGTACGCAAAAACCATGGGTTACAACAACGCATAAATTTATGGCAACTTCTCCTAACCCGTTTATCCAGGCCGATGGCAAAAAACCCACTTGCCTGGAAATGCTTCAGTTGATAGTGGACGACCAGGCCACCGAAGAGCAACGGGTATATTTTAAGCAACACATGGATCATTGTTTGCCTTGTTACAAAGAATATAATGTGGACTTGGCTATTCGCGAACTGTTGAAGGCCAAGTGCTGTGGCGGAGGCTGCCCCGAAGACATTGTCAATCAAATCAAATCGAAAATCAAAACGATCAGTGCCTGATGGGTGGCAAGGCAATTATTTTTTCAGCTCCTTCCGGTTCAGGGAAAACAACCATCGTTCATCACCTGTTAAAAAACAATCCCGACTTAGGCTTTTCCATTTCAGCCGCCACCCGCGACCGCAGAGGACGCAAAGAAGAGAACGGAAAAGATTATTATTTTCTTACGCCCGAAGAATTTAAAAAGAAAATAGATAACGATGAGTTTGTAGAGTGGGAAGAAGTATATGCCGGAAATTTTTATGGCACACTGAAAACAGAAATTGAACGCATTTGGAACGAAGGCAAAAATGTGATCTTTGATGTGGACGTAAAAGGCGGACTAAACCTGAAGAAATATTTTGGCGATAAAGGGCTGGCCATTTTTGTAAAAGTACCTTCTCTGGAGGTGCTACAACAGCGCCTGAACGACCGCGGAACAGAAACCGAAGAGAGTTTGTCGCGCAGGTTATTTAAAGCCAACTTTGAGATGTCTTTCCAAAAAGATTTTGATGTGGTGCTGCTCAACGAAAACCTGGAAAAATCGTTGGCAGAAGCGCAGCGGCTGTACGATGAGTTTAAATCTTGAAAGAGTCAATTATTTAATACTGCAACATTGAAGATTGGAACATCAACATTCTCTGAATCTTTGAAGTCTATTGTATTGTAATTAAAATGAAAATCGGCCTCTTCTTCGGTTCGTTTAATCCCATCCACATAGGCCATTTGGCCATTGCCAATATCATGGCCGAAAACACCGACCTGAAAAAAGTTTGGTTTATTGTTTCGCCACAAAATCCACTGAAGCCCAGCAAAGGGCTGCTGCACGAATTTGATCGTTACGACATGGTGAAGGCAGCCATTGCCGACAACTATAAATTTGAAGTGAGCGATATAGAGTTTCTGTTGCCTAAACCGAGTTACACCATCCACACATTAACCCATCTGCACGAAAAATTTCCCGACAAAGAATTTAAACTGATTGTAGGCGAAGACAACCTCGAGAACTTTACCCGTTGGAAAAACTATCAACAGATTTTAGACCAATATGGATTGTATGTTTACCCCCGCCCGGCCGTGTCGTCAGGGGAGAAGCAGCCACCTGTAACAAATTCTCCCTTGAAGAGTCATGCAAATGTAAGATTGGTGGAAGCACCTTTGCTCGACATCTCGGCTACGTACATCCGTGAGTGTATAAAAAACAATAAATCCATCCGCTATCTCGTGCCCGATGTGGTAGAACAGATGATCCGCACCAAAGGGTTTTATAAATAGCAGGACGCACAACTTTTGGGTCTGTTCTTTCGTCTATACGGCACACATGAAACAAATCATCCCTTTTTTATTTTTCATTTCGCCTCCACTTTTTGCCGGTGGCATTAAAGGTACGATCAAGGCCGAAGACGGAACTACGTTACCCTATGCTTCCATTTATGTCAAACAAACCGGGCTGGGCGCTACGACCGATCAAAACGGGTACTACGAACTGCCGCTTGATGCGGGGCACTATGAAGTGATATTTAAGTATCTCGGGTACGAAGCCAGTTTGCGCACGGTAGATATATCAAAAGAGTTTATAGAACTCGATGTGGTTTTAAAAGAGCAGAACATTTTATTGCAGGGCGTAACCGTAACGGCCGGCAAAGAAGACCCCGCCTACACCATCATGCGCAAAGCCATTGCAAAAGCTAAATTTCACACTCAGCAATTAGACAGCTACACAGCCAAAGTTTATATCAAAGGAAAAGGAAAACTGCGCGACTACCCGTGGTTGGCTAAAAAGATGCTGGAAAAAGAAGGCATCACCAAAGACCGTCTGTTTATCACCGAGTCGGTAAACGAAATAAAATACACCCGCCCCAACAAGTATGAACAAAAAGTAATAGCCGTTTACACGCAGGGGAAAGACCGCGATACTTCGCCTAACCAATATTTTTTTGGAAGTTTTTATGCCCCCGAAATTGCCGAAACCGTATCGCCCCTTTCGCCCAAAGCATTTGCCTATTATAAATTTGAATACCTGGGCACCTTCAAAGACGCGGGCTATGAGGTAAGCAAAATAAAAGTAACCCCACGCAGCAAAGGCGACAATGTTTTTGAAGGAACTATTTTCATTGTAGAAAACTGGTGGAGCATACACAGCTTAGAGTTGATTGCCACCAAACTGGGCATTCATTTTAAGGTGAAACAGATTTATCAGCCCATTGAAGATATGTCTCGCTTAAAAGACCCACTAGGGCAGGCATGGATGCCTGTTTCGCAGGAAGCGATAGTGAGCGGAAAAGTTTTTGGGTTTGATTTTGTAGGATCGTATCACGCCACGGTTAAAGAATATAAGATTAAACTGAACCCCGCGCTGATAGCGGAAGTAAACCTGATAGATGAAAAACTGGAAAAGGATGAAGCCAAAAAAATAAAAAAGCAATTCAACCAAAAAAACCAACAGATCCAACAACGGCTCGAAAAAGGGAAAGAGATCACCAACAAAGAACTCAGGCAGCTTACACGTGCCTACGAAAAAGCCGAACAGCAACAGCAAAAAGAACCGGACGTAATTTCCGAATCGAAATATTCAGTTGACTCCACAGCCTACAAAAAAGATTCAACCTTTTGGGCAAACATACGCCCCGCCCCACTCGACAAAGAAGAGATACGCGGCTATAAAAAAACCGACAGCCTGAGCCAAGTGCAACGCAAGCGCGAAGAAGGCGACACACTTAAATCAAAAAAGCACAAAGGATTTCATCTGACAGATATAGTTACCGGCAACGGCTATAAAATCAATAAAAATTCCAACTTCGTTATTCACGCACCTTGGGGTGGCTATAATACCGTGGAAGGAGTGAACGCCATCTATCGCCTTAGCTTGTACAGGAGATGGGTAAAAAAAGATACACTGCACCCCGAACGAAGACCCGAAACCAAACGGCTGGAAATCAGCCCCACATTCCGTTATGCTTTTGCACGCGAAAAACTCACCGGCTTTTTGCGGGCCGACTACCGCACGCGCACAGCGAGAGTTACGCTGAGTGGCGGCCGCTACATTCAGCAGTTTAACAGCGATGAGCCGATCCATCCCCTTGTCAATACATTCACCACACTTTTTCAAGGACAAAACTGGATGAAACTATACGAACGCGAATTTATTGACCTGAATTTTCGCAAAAGCATAAACGATAAATATCTTTTCCGTACACAATGGTCGCTGGCACAAAGGCACGAGCTTTTTAACAACAACAACTACTCGTTTAACGACAACAGCCGAACGAGGTTTACACTCAATGCGCCTGTTAATATAGAGTTGCCTAACACAAACTTTGCCCAACACACGGCATTCATCGGCTCCATTGGTTTTGAGGCACGGCCGTGGCAGAAATACCGGATATCGAATGGATACAAATATCGCGCAGACCGTTCTTCGCCTACACTTACTTTGGATTATAAAAAAGGATTTTCGCAAGTTTTTGGCAGCGATGTAGATTACGATTTGCTCGAAGTGGGCTTTAAAGAAAGTCTGCGCACGGGCATCACCGGCCGTTTAGATTTGAATTTGAAAGCGGGAAAGTTTTTGAATGCCCGCTCGATGTATTTTATGGATTACAAACATTTTGCGGGTAACGAAACTCCATTCATCACGTCCGACCCCGTAGGTAGTTTCCGGTTGCTGCCCTATTACACCTACAGCACACACGACCAATATTTTTCTGCCAACGTGCATTATCATTTCAGAAAGTTTTTGATTACCCGCATACCTAAAGTACGCCTGTTGGGGGTGTCAGAAAATTTCTTTGTGAATTACTTAGCTACGCCAGTCGCTCA
Source organism: Bacteroidota bacterium (assembly GCA_018267215.1). Classification (GTDB taxonomy): domain Bacteria; phylum Bacteroidota; class Bacteroidia; order Cytophagales; family Cyclobacteriaceae; genus ELB16-189. The sequence goes on along the minus strand of JAFDYX010000021.1, from coordinate 255,514 downwards.
CAATTACACCGAGTTAGGTTATGGAGTGAACGGAATTTTGCGACTGTTCCGGTTGGAGTTTGCCACCGCTTTTCAGAACGGCACGTATATCAACAACGGCTTCCGCATTGGTATATCTACCAACCTGATGGTAACGTTCTCGGATAACTAAGAAACCAGTTTAACGAGCGACTGATAATATCTTTCTTGTCTTTCCTTTTCCCCGCCTTTGTTGGTGTTGTGCGCAGGAGGGAGCGTGGTTCACCAACAAACGAAAAAAACTGACGACAGCTAAGCCGCATTTCATTATCTTTCCCAATGGTTTATGCCAAACAACACGCGGAGTTTCTTACCGTGACCTGCCTGGAGTGGAAGGCTTTGCTCAAAGAAGACAGGTTCAAAGAAATCATCACCGACAGCTTGAGTTTTTTGGTCAAAGACCAGCGCATTATTGTTTATGGGTTCGTGATCATGTCCAACCATTTCCATCTGATATGGCAGATGCTGGGCAACCACAAACGTGATGATGTACAGCGGGATTTCTTGAAATACACCGGACAGCAAATACTAAAACTATTGAAGAAGGAACATTCACAGATGTTGCCAAAACTGCGTGTCGATGCCCAAGACCGAAAACATCAAGTGTGGGAACCAACTCACTGGTCATTCCCTTGTGGACACCAAGGACATTCGAACAAAAACTTGAGTACATGCACAACAATCCCGTCAAGGCAGGGCTCTGCCAATATCCTGAATTGTACAAATATTCAAGCGCAAGGTTTTATGAGAAGAACGAAAAAGATTGGGTATTTTTGGCACACCATGAAGGGTGAGCTGACTTCAAAATATGTGTTCTTGTTGGTGAGGCTACCGCACAAGCTTGCGCACAACACCAACAAGGGCGGGGAAGTTTTACCTTGTACTTTAAAGTTCTCGCCCAGTCACGCAAATCATTGGTCACGCCATCAATAGGAACACCAATAATTGGGTCTGTTTCTAAAATGTCGCCAACAACTTGTCGAACATTAATTTCCGCAATATTTAATTCATCGAATTTTTCTTTTGTGTAAGTGTCTGCTTTGTATTGTGAAACTGCCAAGTCAACAAGAGTTCTTTTTGTTATAGCTTGTTGAGATGCTAAAAGCTGTTTAGTCACCTGTGGCGCAATATGGTTCCAAACACTATGGTGCATTAATTCTGCTTCAACTAAATACCACTTTTTTTGACCGATGTCAATTGCAAAACCATCTGGAATTGTGCCAACACCGTCCGCTGTCTTTATTTTGGCTTTAGGTAAATAAAAAGAAGTCGGTCCGAAAAGGTATTCGTAATTGTCTACGATTACTTGTTCTAATTCCGCTTCGCTGTCGAACGGTGATTTGATAAATTTGTGTCTTTAAATATTAGCATATTTCTGTCTGTTCGTTAATTGTTGTTGGTCGTCCAAGCATGAGGCATAACGAGTATATATGAACAGTACCTATCAAAAAATTCACTTTTGTGCAGTCCTCAAACTCTTCAAAATATCTTCCGTCATTTCTTCCAGTCCAAATTTATTTTGCCAGCCCCAGTCTTGGCGTGCGGCTGTGTCGTCAATAGACTTAGGCCACGAGTCGGCTATGCTTTGGCGGAAGTCGGGCTGGTAGGTAATTGTAAAATCGGGAATGTGTTTTTTAATGGTGGCTGCTATCTGTGCCGGGCAAAAACTCATGGCACTGATGTTGTAGCTGGTGCGCACTTTTACTTTTTCGGCAGGGGCTTCCATCAAATCTATCGTGGCCTTCACGGCATCGTCCATATACATCATGGGCAGGTACGTATCGGGTGAGAGGAAGCACTCGTATTTTTTTTCTTTGATCGCTTTAAAGTAAATATCCACAGCATAGTCGGTAGTGCCGCCACCGGGTGGAGTTTTCCAGCCTATCAATCCGGGGTAGCGGAGGCTGCGCACATCCACCCCATACCTTCTGAAATAATATTCGCACCACAGTTCACCTGCCAGCTTAGTAATGCCATACACCGTGGAGGGATCCATGATGGTATCTTGCGGTGTATTTTGTTTGGGCGTGGTAGGCCCGAAGGCGGCAATAGAGCTTGGCCAATATACTTTATGCAGTTTTAGTTCGTGGGCGGCTTCCAGTACAAATAGTAGGCTCTCCATATTTAGCTTCCAAGCCCAGCGCGGATCTTTTTCGCCTGTGGCCGAGAGCAAGGCAGCCAAGTGATATACTTGCGTGATTTCATTTTTCTTGAGCAACTCAAAAAGCTTGTCGCGCTGCATCACATCAAATTTTTCGTAAGGCCCTTCTTTCAATACGCCTTGCGCGTCTTTGATGTCGGAGGCGATGACATTTTCCTGCCCGTATATTTTCCACAATCCCTGCGTAAGCTCGGCACCGAGTTGGCCACCGGCTCCAATTAATAAAATCTTTGTTTTTTTCATGTTAGAACGAATGCAGGGCGAAGTTATTAAAAAACAGAACTAAAATAGTGAGCCCTAAAATATGTACTTTTGATCCATGAATAAGAATTTCCAGTTCACAGCCATTATTGAAAGAGAAGGCGATGGGTTTGTGTCTTTATGCCCTGAGTTGGACATTGCCAGCCAGGGCAACACCATAGAAGAAGCAAAATCCAATCTTAAGGAAGCGGTAGAATTCTTTTTCGAAGAGGCGTCAAGCAAAGAAATTGAACAACGCTTCCGTCAAGAAGTATTCATCACTCGCTTAGAGGTAGCCATTGGGTAAGTTGCGTATTTTATCCGGCAGAGAACTTTGTTTGATCCTCTCTCAAAATGGTTTTTTCTAGTAAGACAGAAAGGGAGTCATATCATGATGCAGAAGAAGACCTCAGATTCAACAATCACCATTCCTGTTCCTAATCATAAAGAATTGAGAATAGGAACATTGCAGTCAATTATTCGCCAAAGTGGATTACCGAGAACTTTATTTGAAAATTAGATAGCGAAATATGTATAAAAAACTCCAACCCGTTTTAGAAAAAGAACTTCAAAACATCCGCGAAGCCGGTCTTTACAAGACAGAGCGTATCATCACCACGCCACAAGCTGCCGATATCAAAACACAAGACGGAAAACACGTCATTAATTTTTGTGCCAACAACTATCTGGGGCTGTCATCGCACCCACGGGTAACGGCCGCAGCAAAAAAAGCAATTGATACCCACGGCTTCGGTATGTCATCGGTACGGTTTATTTGCGGCACGCAAGACATACACAAAGAACTCGAAAAAAAGATTTCCGAATTTCTTCACACCGAAGACACGATTTTATATGCAGCCGCTTTCGATGCCAATGGCGGTGTGTTCGAGCCGCTCTTGGGAGAAAAAGATGCCATCATTTCCGATGAGCTCAACCATGCTTCTATTATAGACGGTGTGCGGTTGTGCAAAGCCATGCGCTATCGCTACAAGCACAACGACATGGCCGACCTAAAAACTCAATTGGATGAAGCCAGAAAGGCTGGCGCCAACCAGATCATCATCGTAACAGATGGCGCGTTTTCTATGGACGGCACGATTGCCCAACTCGATAAGATATGCGACTTGGCCGACCAATACGAGGCGTTGGTGATGACGGACGAGTGCCACTCTACCGGCTTTCTCGGAAAAACCGGGCGGGGTGTGCCCGAGCTTTGTGGTGTGATGGATCGGGTAGATATCGTTACCGGCACGCTGGGCAAAGCACTGGGCGGGGCATCGGGCGGTTTTACATCCGGAAAAAAAGAAATCATCGAATTGCTCCGGCAGCGGTCAAGACCTTATTTGTTTTCCAATACGGTAGCACCTTCTATTGTGGGTGCCAGTATAGAAGTGTTTAACATGCTTTCGGAAACCACCGAGTTGCGCGATAAACTGGAAAAAAATACGCAGTACTTCCGCAGCCGGATGACGGCTGCCGGTTTTGACATCAAACCCGGAGTGCACCCCATTGTGCCCATCATGTTGTATGAAGCACCCTTAGCGCAAAAATTTGCTGAGCGGTTGTTGGAAAAAGGAATTTATGTGATCGGATTTTTCTTTCCGGTGGTGGCCAAAGGCAAAGCGCGCATCCGCGTACAAATTTCTGCCGGTCATGAAATGCACCATCTCGACAAAGCCATCAAGGCATTTACGGAAGTAGGAAAAGAACTGGGCGTGTTGAAGTAATTTTGCGCTTCTGAATTTTTTGTACAAAACTCTTCATGATGGGTTATTTTAACCACATCATGTAGTTGGTTTTTGTTTTCATACGGCCGGGTATTTTTTGCCGCTATTAAAATCTTCTTCTACATTTGCACCGCTTCAGAAAATCTGGAGCAAGGGGTGCCTTACAAAGAACGGGCTGAGATTATACCCATAGAACCTGATGCCGGTAATGCGGCCGAAGGGAGGCAAGGTTAAACGTACGCACCACATTCCCCTGTGTGCTCTGCCAGTTTAAACCAACAATTAAAATGTTAAAATTTATTTTTACACTTTGCGGCATAACGCTTGGCCTTCATGTGTTTGCCCAAAACGAACCACACCGATCGGCAGCCGACACGGTAAAGCAACTGAGCGATGAAGTAGTGGTGTATGCTACGCGCGCTTCCGAAAAAAGCCCCACGGCTTTTTCCAACATCAGCAAAACAGTTATTCAAAAACAAAACTTCGGACAAGACCTGCCATTTGTATTAAACTGGACTCCCTCATTGGTTACCACATCCGATGCCGGAGCGGGCATTGGCTACACAGGCATACGCATTCGCGGAAGCGATGCCACCAGAATAAATGTTACCATCAACGGCATCGTGCTGAACGATGCCGAAGAGCAAGGCGTGTATTGGGTGGACGTGCCCGACATTGCTACCTCTACGCAGAACATTCAGATTCAACGGGGTGTAGGTACTTCTACCAACGGTTCGGGTGCTTTTGGCGGATCTATTAATCTACAAACCAATACGCGTAAAGATTCGCCTTATGCCGATATCATCAACTCGTTTGGTTCATTTGGCACACACCGCCACACGGTAGGTTTTGGTACGGGGCTTAACCACAAGTTTGCTTTCGATGGACGGCTGTCGCTGATCGGCTCTGACGGATATATTGATCGGGCCACATCCGATTTGAAATCGTATTACCTGTCGGGTGGGTACTATGGCAATAAGACGATGATCAAAGCCATTGTGTTTGGCGGAAAAGAAATTACCTATCAGTCGTGGTATGGCGTGCCGCAAGATTCGCTGGCCACACACCGCACCTACAATTATTACACGTACAAAAATCAAATAGATAATTATGCACAAGACCACTATCAATTACATTTTTCGCACCGGGCAAGCGACCACCTGACGGCCAATGCGGCTCTGCACTACACGTACGGTCGCGGTTACTACGAAGAATATCAGCCGGCACAAAACCTGGCTGCTTACCACATTGCCTATCCGGTGTTTGGTGCGAATGATACAGTTAAAACTTCCGGCTTGGTACGCAGACTTTGGCTGGACAACCATTTCTACGGAATGACGTGGTCATTGAATTATGAAAAAGAAAAATGGAATTCTATTTTAGGCGGAGCTTATAATCAATACAGTGGCGATCATTTTGGAGAAGTGGTCTGGGCGCAAGTGGCTACCACTATCCCTCCGTTTTATCGTTATTATTTCAACAACGGAAAGAAAGAAGATTTTAATGTATTCTGGAAAAACAACATTCAACTGCATGAAAAATTATTGGCTTTTGTGGACGTGCAATACAGGCGCGTAGATTACAAAGCCTTGGGCACGGAAGATGCGGGCGTAAATGTAAACTTTGATGTGCACTATAATTTTTTTAACCCGAAAATCGGAATGACCTATACATTGAAAGAAGATCAGCAACTGTATGCATCGTACTGTGTGGGCAACCGCGAGCCTGTACGCAGCGATTTTGTGCAGGCACAACCCGGCAACATTCCGAAGCATGAAACGCTCAACGATTTTGAAGCAGGCTGGCGCATGCGCAAGAGTAAGATCGCATTGAATGTGAACGCATATTATATGGATTACAAAAATCAATTGGTGCTAACAGGTAAATTAAATAATGTGGGCGCCCCTATTCGCGAAAACGTGGCCGACAGCTATCGTGCCGGCATAGAAGTAGATGGCGGAATTCAAATAAGCCAACATTTTACGTGGAACGCAAACCTGACGCTGAGCCAAAACCGAGTAAAAAATTTTACCGAAGTGCTTTACGATGCTTCCGGAAACGCTAATAATATTGCCCATGCCAACATGAACATTGCTTTTTCACCGTGGGCAATTGCCGGTTCTGTTTTTCTCTACAAGCCATTTAAAAATGCGGAAATAGGATTGCTGACAAAATATGTTGGGCTTCAATATTTAGATAATACTTCTAACCGCAGCCGAGCCATAGATCCGTATTTGGTAAACGACTGGCGGCTGAGCTATGTGTTTAAACCAACAGGCATGCGCGAACTGTCAGTTAGTTTATTACTGAATAATTTTATGAACGTAAAGTATAGCAGCAATGGAAACACCTATCCGTACATATCAGGCGGACAAATTTTGTCCGCTAATTATTACTACCCGCAAGCCACCCGAAATTTTTTGCTGATGGTAGCCATGCGATTTTAATTTGTGGCTGCCGGGCAGCAGTTGTTATCTTTGTTGATGGCCTCGCAACAATTTTCAGTTAGTGGTTTTCTCAAGCTGACCCGCTTTTGGAATTTGTTTATTATTGCCCTGGCTCAATATGGCACAGCCGTATTTTTAATTTCTTTTGACAAGCTGCCGGATTTCAGGCTGCTTTTGCTCTCGCTTTCTACGATGATCGTAGCAGCCGGTGGGTATATTATCAATGATTACTATGATGTAAAAATTGATTTGATCAATAAACCCGGGCGGGTAGTGATCGGCAAGGACGTGGCGCGCAGGTATGCCCTTTTATTCCACTCTGTGCTTTCGGTGATGGGTACGGTGATGGGATTTTTTTTGAATTGGGAAATCGGGGTGATCAATTTTTTTTCGGCTTTTCTGCTGTGGTGGTACTCCAACGAATTGAAAAGACAGCCGTTTATCGGCAATCTGGTAGTAGCGCTGCTTACGGGGCTGTCAGTTTTTTTGGTTAACGTACTCTATCCGCCCTATCGTCCGCTGATAGCGATATATTCTATTTTTGCTTTCGCCATGACACTGATCCGCGAAATTGTAAAAGACATGGAAGACCAAAAAGGAGACAATTCTTTTGGGTGCAAAACGCTGCCGATCATTTGGGGTGTGCGCAAGGCAAAACTGCTGGTGTATTGGCTCATGGCATTATTGTTTGTGTCGGTAGTTTATATCAATCAATTGTACCGGCAGTTGCCCTTGTTCTATTTTTTTATTTTTCTTTTTGTTCCGTTGCTTTTTCTTTTTGTGCGGTTGGTACGAGCCGACACTAAAAAAGATTTTTATGTTCTGAGCCAATGGTGCAAGGTGATTTTGCTGCTGGGTATTGTGAGTATGGTTTTTGTTTAGGAAGGGGAGAATAATAAATATTAATTTCGCGGTGTGAACAAAAAACTCAAGCTCGCCATTTTCGTATCGGGCAGCGGCTCCAATGCCGAGGCTATCATCACCTATTTCCGTCAGCATCCGCAAATTGAAGTGGTGCTCATTCTCACCAACAACCCCGAAGCCTATGCGCTGCAACGAGCCAAGAAATTTAACATTCCTTCCATCGTATTTTCCAAAGATCAATTTCGCGGAGGCGAAGTAACTCAAACACTTTGGCAGGCAGAGGTTACCCATATTGTGTTGGCCGGATTTCTTTGGCTTATACCGGATGTTATCCTCTCGCGCTATCCTCATCACATAATAAATATTCACCCTTCGCTGCTACCAAAGTTTGGCGGCAAGGGAATGTACGGCATCAAAGTGCACCAGGCTGTGGTAGCTGCCCACGAAACAGAGACGGGCATCACCATACACGAAGTAAACAGCCACTACGATGAAGGCAAAATTTTAGCTCAGGTAAAATGCCCGGTACAGCCGACAGACGATGCAGAAACTGTAGCAGCCAATGTGCTGAAGTTAGAGCATGCACACTATCCCCGCGTAATCGAGCGATGGGCTACTTCTTCAGTGGATCGCCCCAGGTAAAATCACTCGACTGAGGAAAGTCAGAAAACATTTGTTGAATGGTGACATTCGGAATAGCAAGTTTTCGCTTCACTAAATCTATCCACGCGCCATCCAGATTCAGCACGGCAGCCAGTGTGCCATCTTCTTTTTTCAACGTATGGCGGATGCTCCACCTCGAAAAATCAGGAAGCGATTTAACCAGTTGCATGTCTATGGAGATTTTGTCTTCAAATTTTATTTCGCGTTTGAAGAGCGCTTCTTCCCTGAACAAAATCGGCCCGATCTGAAATTCTTCCAGTTTAGGATTGGTGAGGCCGTGCTGTGAAAAAAATGTGATGCGGGCCAGCGCGCCATAATCATAATAGGCCGAATGACGGAGGTGTCTGTTCTGATCTATGTCAGCCCAGCGGATTTGAATAGGCAATGCAAAATGTTCCATAGCTATTGTATTATTTCTCGGATGACGGGTAGAGATTTTAACTCACCAAAATTTTCGGTATGCAGCGTATAAAAACGCAAAATCATGTCAAGGATATTTCTGCGCTGCCGGTTGCTGATGGCGATGGCATGGGTATAAGTTACTTGCAATAATAAGGATATAATTTTTTCTTCTTCACTATCGGCCATCCATCCTTCTGATATTTCGCTTGCCAGCGTAGGGCCAAAACCCAAATGCCTGCTTAGTTGAATCAAAAATATCAAATGAAAATTTTCTGAGTCCGTTTCCATCTGATCTAAATGAATGAAAGAATGAATCAAAAAATCGCAAAGCTCGTGGGCATGGGCTTCCTCTTTCACACACTTATTCACGACTTCGCATAAAAATAGAGCAATGGTAGATTTTTTAAAATCGTGGGCGATGTGCCCGTAAGGATAAAGACATCTTACGTCTTTGATGCGCATGATGGAGGCGTTCTCGCGGTGGTAAACCACCAAGTCGAGCAGGGTGAGCGGCTGATAGAGGGCGAGCGAAGTTGACTTTGCTTTCTTGCGCACTCCATTTACTATGTAGCTTTGCAGCCCAAAGGCTTCGGTAAAAATAGTAACGATAATGGAAGTTTCGCTGTAATTAACTAACCGGAAAACGATGCCCCTGGTTTTGTGCAGCATGATTACATTTTGCTCCGGTTCAGTTCAGGTATCCGGTCAAACAACTTCACTGCCTGTTGTAGTATTTCGTTGTTCTCATTAAAGAGTGGGTAGAAACTTTGGCTTCCCCACACACGCCTGGCGATTTCAGCCTTGACATAACTTTGAAATACAGCTTTGTTTTTGGCAATGTCTTTGGAGTTGGCTTTCACTTTTTCTTTCTCGCCCATAGCTACCAGCTTGCCGAGCATGGCGTCATCTACCTGAAATGATTTTTTAAAAGCATCAAAGCCAAGTTTTTCCAGACGGTCTTTGTTGTCTTCCGCGTAATTGAAGGCAAACTCGCGCACGACATTGGCAGCAAACAGCTCGTTGAAGTATTTACTGTTATGGACAGTATCCAGCGGCACAAAATAGTCGGGCATAATGCCCCCACCGCCATACACAGTGCGGCCATTAGTGGTATAATACTTTAATGTATCGTTAAAATGGATACTGTCGGCATGAAAAAATTCGCCATGCTTGTAGCGCTTGATGATATCTTTATCATAATCGTTTGGGTCTGTGTAAGGCTTCTGAATACAGCGACCACTGGGTGTATAATATCGCGAAATGGTAAGTCTTACTTCCGAGCCGTCATTCAAATCAAACGGTCGTTGCACTAACCCTTTGCCAAACGAACGTCTTCCCACTACCAATGCCCGGTCATTATCTTGTAGCGCCCCGCTTACAATTTCAGAAGCCGAAGCGCTGCCTTCGTTCACCAGTACAATCAAGTCCCCTTTTTCAAAATCTCCTTTTTCGGTAGCCACAATATTATCGTTGTAGCGACTTTCCTGGCCTTTAGTAAAAACGATTTTATTTCCTTTGGCCAAAAACTCATCGGCTATTTCAGCTGCCTGGTCGAGGTAGCCACCGGGATTTCCTTGCAGGTCGAGGATGAGTTTCTTCATTCCTTCTTGCTTGAGACGGTCGAGCGCGGCATGAAATTCTTCGTGCGTGCTTTGCGCAAAGCGGCTGATTTTAATGTACCCGATTTCGCTGTCAATCATATAAGAAGCATCCACCGATGCTTGCGGAATTTTGTCGCGGATGATGGTGAACGACAAGAGTGAAGGCTTACCCTTTCGCTGCACATCTATTTTTACTTTGGTGCCTTTGGGTCCTTTCAGATATTTTTGAACATCCGTATTGGTGAGCTGCGTGTTGGCGATCACTTTGTCGTCCACTTTAATAATTTTATCGCCCGGCCTTAAGCCTACTGCTTCAGATGGGCCACCACTTAAAGCGGCTACCACCACCAGCGTATCATGGAAAATGCTGAACTCAATCCCGATGCCCTCAAAATTTCCTTTTAAGTCTTCGTTGGCAGCAATTTTGTCTTTGGCGGGTATGTATGCCGAGTGCGGATCGAGCTTACTGAGTATGTGGGTGATGGCATCTTCTACCACTGCGTCCGTTTTGCCTTTGTCAACGTACTCATGTTGTACCAGCGACATCACCTCGCGCAGTTTTTCTATTTCAGCGCTATCAGATGTTATTACTTTTCTCGAATGGATATTAGCTCCGATCAATAAGCCGGCAGCCACCCCAATGCACAAAATCAAAGGAAGGCTGATCTGGTAGGTTGAATTTTTATTTTCGCTCATGACTGAAATTAACTATTCGCTTAACGGATTTGAGAGTCCAAAGTTACTTTGAAAATCGGACTCTATGACAACACCCGTATTTTTAAATACGCCTTCAATACTCATTTAACATGGCTTGATTAGATTTGGATATGATTCGCTTCAACACCACAATCTTAAAGTTTGACAAGCAAGGCGAAAAAACCGGCTGGACGTACATCGAGATCACACCCGTTCAAGCTAAAAAACTAAACCCCGGAGTGAAGGTCGGTTATCGGGTGAAAGGGAAGTTAGATCATTTTCAATTTGAGAAAATAGCGTTGCTGCCCATGGGCAATGGCACATTCATCATCCCACTGAACGGAAAAATCAGGAAGGAGATCGGTAAAAAAATGGGTGATAAATTGATGGTGGAAATGGCGCTGGACAAACGCCAGATCGAACCCTCTGCCGATTTTATGAAGTGCCTGAAAGAAGACGAAAATGCGTTGAAATTTTTCAAAACACTACCGGGCTCTCATCAGCGTTATTTCAGCAAATGGATTGAAGACGCAAAAACGGTTCAAACAAAAACCAAACGCATCGTTATGGCGCTTACTGCGTTTTCCAACAAGCAAGGGTTTCCTCAGATGATCAGAGCCAACCGAAAACAAAATTGAGTTTCTGAATGGGTGTTGTTACGAAACCATCTCCACACTCCGCTTGATGAAGTTGGTCAGGTCAGCACCGGTTAGCATGCTTTGCGAGAGCAAAGCCAAATCGTAAGCCTGCTTGGCCAACTTTTGTTTTTGCTCGTCTGTTTCGGCTTTCAATATTTTTTGGATGATGCCGTGGTTGCCGTTGATCGAAACATTGTAACTATCGGGCATGCTGCCCATGAAGTTCATACCACCGCCTCCGGTGCGCGCCATGTCTTTCATCCTGCGCATCCATTCGCTCATGGTGATGGTTACGGGCAGGTCGTCAGGCGAAAGCGACTCCATCGCTACCGTCATGCTCTTATTGCCGATGGCAGCTTCAAAAACTGCTTTCACTTTTTCTTCCTCTTCTGCGCTGAGCACGCTGGCTACCTTATCATCTTTGGCAATCAGCTTGTCAATGATGTCGCTGTCCACGCGCTTGAGCTGAGTCTTCTCTAATTTTTGTTCGATGTGGCTGATGAAGTGGCTATCCAATACACCGTCCATCAGCAATACATCATACGATTTGGCTTTGGCCGACTCGATGAAGGAGTGTTGTTTCGCGGCATCGGTCGTGTAGAGATAGATGATGCTTTTGTCTTTGTCAACCTGATTGATTTTTACTTTGTCTTCGTATTCTTTGAGCGTAAAATATTGACTGTCCACATTTTTAAGCAATGCAAACTCTTTCGATTTGTCGTAAAACTTTTCATCGCTGATCATGCCATAGCGAACAAACACGCTGATGTCATCCCACTTCTTTTCAAATTCCTTACGGTCTTTAATGAACATGTCCACCAGCTTATCGGCTACCTTTTTGGTGATATGGCTGCTTATCTTTTTTACGTTGGCATCGCTCTGCAAGTAGCTGCGGCTCACGTTCAGCGGGATGTCGGGTGAATCCAACACTCCGTGAAGCAACATTAAAAAATCGGGCACTACGTCTTTCACCTCATCGGTGATAAACACCTGACGCGAGTACAACTGAATTTTATTGCGCTGGATTTCAAAATCATTTTTGATTTTAGGAAAGTACAATACGCCCGTGAGGTTGAAGGGGTAGTCCACATTCAAATGGATCCAAAACAATGGATCTTCTGTGAACGGGTATAACTCTTTGTAGAATTTAAGATAGTCTTCGTCTTTCAGTTCGCTCGGTGCCTTAGCCCAGATCGGATTGGTGTTGTTGATGATCCGGTCTTGGGTTACGGTTTTATACTTCGGCTTGTTGTCTTTATCAACGCCATCTTCAACACTTTCGTCTTTTGTTCCGAATTTGATTTCGACCGGGAGGAACTTGCAATATTTTTCTAAGATACCTTTGATGCGCCACTCGTCTAAAAATTCTTCTGAGTCTTTGTTGATGTGGAGAATTACATCTGTGCCGCGTGTTTCTTTTTTCGCTTCGGTCAACTCAAATTCGGTCGAGCCATCGCACTCCCATCGCGCAGCCTCGCTGCCTTCGTGGTATGATTTTGAAATCAACTCCACTTTATCGGCCACCATAAAGGCCGAATAAAACCCGAGGCCGAATTTGCCAATGATGTCTTTGGCATCGCCTTTGTCTTTAAATTTTTCTACAAACTCGGCAGCACCCGAAAAAGCAATTTGGTTGATGTATTTTTTTATTTCCTCGGCTGTCATGCCAAGTCCTTTATCGGAAACGGTGATGGTCTTTTTATCTTTATTAAAACTGACTTCAATCGTCAGGTTGCCCAGTTCACCGGTGAACTCACCCAAAGAAGAAAGCTTCTTCAGTTTTTGAGTGGCGTCAACCGCATTGCTCACCAGCTCACGCAAAAAAATCTCATGGTCGGAATAGAGAAATTTTTTGATGATGGGAAATATATTTTCGGTATGAATGGAAATGGTGCCCTTTTCTTGCATAATTATTTTTTTAAGTGAACGGAGGTACTCAAATATTATTCCACCTGTTATAAAAATGACAGGATGGCAGAAAGTAATGCCAAAGATGAATCGCCTGAACAAATAAATTTAGTATCTGCAAAAACTTGGCAATAGCACTAACATTAACCGACAGCGAAACCAACTAATTTTGACAACAGGCAACGTAGCTGCACACAAAGCTTCCATGAACAAAAAGCATAGGAAGCTTTGACAGTTTCCGACATCGTAATAATAGAAGTGAAATAATGGCACCAACACCCAAAACCATAAACGAGATGCAGGTTGTCTCGTTTGTTTCTTCAAAAGAATGGAGAAAGTGGCTCGCTATGAATTATGCCAAAACAAACGGAGTTTGGCTGCGGTTTTTTAAAAAGGACTCGGGCGAAAAAACTGTTACCTACCCCGAAGCGCTTGAAGAAGCGTTGTGCTACGGTTGGATAGACGGGCAAGCGAACAAGTATGATGTTAAATCGTACATTCAAAAATTTACACCACGAAGACCCAGAAGTATTTGGTCTAAAAGAAATGCCGAAAAAGCTGAACGCCTGATTCAGGAAGGCAAAATGAAAAAGGCAGGTATGCAACAAATAGAATTGGCCAAAGCCGATGGCCGCTGGCAACGGGCGTACGATTCGTCTAAAAACATGAAAGTGCCAGAAGATTTTTTGAAACAGCTTTCAAAAAATAAAAAAGCAAAAACCTTTTTTGATGGATTAAACAAGGCAAACTTGTTTGCCATCGTATGGCGGTTGCAAACAGCAAAGAAACCGGAAACAAGAGAGAAAAGGTTAAAGAAAATTTTGGTAATGATGAGAGAAGGAAAAAAATTTCATTAACGATTGGCAAGAGTTAACCGCGGCTATATCAAATACTGTTTCTGCAGATTTCAGGTTTTACGGTTTTGTTGCAAAAGCTCGATGAGGCCAAAAGATAAACCCTTATTCATTATGCGTGCAGCGATATGTTTTTAACTACGGCAACCGGTGCTGTATTTTTCCAAAAACCCAAACTCCGCCAATAGCCGATAGGAGCGTAATGATAACAACTCCATAGCCCGATCCTATTTGTATGTAGAGAGGGCCGGGGCAGGCTCCTGTTAACGCCCAGCCGAAACCGAAAATTAAACTTCCGATAATAATGCCCGGATGAAAATGCTTTGGAGATATTTCAATAGGCTCTCCCATCCTGGTTTTGATATTCAATTTTTTCAGAAGCAGAATAGAAACAGACCCTACCGATACTGCCGTCATAAAAATGCCATACATGTGGAAACTTTCGAAACGAAACATTTCCTGAATGCGATACCAGGAAATTGCCTCTCCTTTCGTAAGGGCAAGACCAAAGACAACTCCAACTAATAAGTAACCTGTGTTTTTCATCAACAATAATTTTAGAAATCAATTTTCATCTCTCACTAAATCACAACAACAGAATATATGGCAGAACAAAGCGGGAGAATAAAATCCCACCCAGAAAAAAAGAAGCCGTTGCCAGCAGCGATGGCCACTGTAAGGCAGACAAGCCTAAGATACCGTGCCCCGATGTGCAACCTTGGGCATAGCGGGTGCCGAAGCCAACCAAAAATCCACCCACCACCATCAATAAAAATCCTTTGAGGGAAAAGAGTGTATGCCAGTTAAAAAATTCTGTAGGCATAAGCTGGTTGTTTTGCACGATGCCTAACGAAGAAAAATAGGCTGAGGTGCTGGCAGAAACAGCAACCGGCTCGGGGTTGGCAAAAATCCAGCCTCCGATCAATCCGCCCCCGATTAGGCCTCCGACAAAAAATAGGCTCCATATTTCTTTTTTCCAGTTGTACTGAAACAAAGGAATAGTACCCGGAGCACAGGCAGCACAAATGTGCCGTAGCGTGCTAGATATACCCAGCCGTTTATTGTCCATCCACAAAAGCAACGGAATGGTAAGACCAATAACTGTGCCCGCAAGATACCAAGGCCAAGGTTTGTATAGTAATTCCATAGAGTTAAAAGGATGCAAGAATAATTAATGGAAGAATATAATCCAAATACAGAGCAGGTAACGCAATGAAGAAATGGATTGAGCATGGGTTAAGCAACTTCTTCTACTATTTATTTTAAAAAATTGTTTACATAATTCAGGATGACAGTTGTCTGCGTCATTAAACTCACATGCCCCTGCGAAGGAACAATAGCTAATTGCGATTTTGGCATGGGTGATAAATCAGACAAACCGCCTCCCAACAATTTATAGGTTTTCATCAACTCAACTTTATCCAGCCCATCATTGTCGCCAGATATAATCAATACAGGTGAAGTAATTTTAGCAATGTTGGAGTCACCAACATCGAATGAGACGCCAGCAAAATCAATCATTTGAGTTACAAATTTTTTCCAATTGTTTTTATCCGGTGCTACTGCATCGTATGCGGTTTGTAGCGGTGTGTTATCAAAAAATTCTGGCTTAAAATCTTTAAAGGCGCTATTTACTATGGGTAACCAGCCATTAGTTTTATATGTAGAAGAAATGATCACCAATTTTCTCAATCGTTTAGGGCTTTGCACAGCAAACTGGTAAGCTATTGAACCACCCATACTATAACCAGCCACATCTGCACTATCTATTTTAAGGTAATCCATTACCTTTTCCACATCGCTTGCCAAAGTTTTAATATCCAATTTTCTCTCAGAATAGGGTGAGAGCCCATGTCCCTGCATTTCAATGGCAATTACTTTTCTGGTTTTTGATAGCTCGGGTATCAATCCTGCCCAGTTCATATCAATTGTATAAAATGCACCGTGTAATAAAACTAAAGGAGTAACCTTGCCATCTGCCTGTTCGGCAGGCAGGAATACTTCATAATATACCTTGATGCCGTTAACCGGTGCGTAGCCACTGGCATTAGGCTTATTTATTTGTGCCTGAATATGAAGAACACAAAATAAAATCATGCCAACCATCGCCAACAGTTTTGGAGCTTTGCTTTCTCTAATCCCGTTTCTCATGATTTTTACTTTTTAATAATATATCCAATCCATTTAAAGTCATGGTGAAGCCTTCTTTGAAGCCCATTTCAATCATCTTCTCCATTCGCTCAAGAGAGTCATTATAAATAACAATACGCACTTTTGTGGTTTCACCTTGTTCGATAAAACTTAAATCCCAATCAGAGCCGGGCAACTGTGGGTTTTCATCTTTGTCGGCAAAGGCATTCAGAAATTTGAAATTGGTTTTCGGACTAATGGAAGTATATTTTTGAATAGCCCAATGCTCTTGCCCTTCGGGACTTACCATGGCATAAAACCTTCGCCCGCCAACTTCAAAATTCATAATCTTTGTTTTTGACAGAAATGGTTTTGGTGCCCACCATTGGTCAAGGATTTCTTGTTTGGTAAATGCGTCCCAAACAAGTGAAAGCCCTGCGGCAAATTCTCTTGTTACCAAAACGGTTTTGGTTGATTTATCAACCGTGAATTCAAATTGTAAATTGTTTCTCGGATTGCGGGATTTCTCTTTGTTCAACATCTTTTATTTTTTTTTAATGGTTGCTAATAATTTGTCTAATTGATTAAATCGGGTTTCCCAAATCTTTCTGAATTGTTCTAACCACTTATCTATTTCTTTCATTTTGTCAATCTCGAGAGAGTAATAAATCTCTCGCCCTTTTTGTTCTTGTTTTACGAGTTCGCATTCAGTTAAAATGCGTAAGTGTTTTGAGACGGCTTGCCGGGTTGTTTTGAAGTTCTCGGCAATCGTGTTGGGTGTCATGGCCTGCACTGCAATTAAGACAATGATAGCCCGCCTGGTTGGGTCTGCCAGTGCTTGAAAAATGTCTCTGCGCATTTGTCTTGGTATTTTAATTGAAACCAATCAGTTGCAAATATATGCAACCTTTCAGTTTCGCAAAATATTTTCATTTTTTATTTCGTTGAAAAGCCGGGCAGAATCATCAGTTTGTAGGATGTTGTTAAAATCCTTATAACGAAGAAAGACTAAACTTTTATTAGAAACCGTTCGTTATTTTAGCACCTTGAAAAAAAGAAAATCATGCGACCTCATTTTCTGATTAATGCCATTTTTACGTTGCTGGTTTTTTCAGCAGGATACGCGCAAGTGCTGAAGCCGGCCAAATGGACGACCGAAGTATCGAGCCGCGAGGTGAAAACTGGCGATGAGGTTACCTTGATTTTCCGGACGGCCATAGACCCCAACTGGTATTTGTATTCTACTGAGTTTGCCTGCGAAGATGGTCCCATCAAAACGACATTTACATTTACCCCCGACAAAAGCTATGAAAAAGTAGGCGGAGTCGTTGCCATCAATCCACAAGACAAGCACGACAAGATTTTTGAATGTGATGTAAAAATTTTCAAGGGCACGGCCGAGTTCAGGCAGAAGATAAAAGTGCTTTCATCGCCTCTGAAAATCTCGGGCAGTTATGAATACCAGGTCTGCACGGAACTAACCGGCCAATGTGTGCCGGGCGAAGGAGATTTTCTATTTGATCAAATTAAAGTTTCAGGAAGCCCACTGCCTGAGAAGCCGACACCCGTTGCGAAGGTTGCAGTGCCGGCCAACGACAAAAAAGATAAGGTCGAGCAAGCAATTGATACTGCCCGGTCAGCGATGCCGAAAAACGACCAAAAATATACGGAAGTAAAAGGCCCGCAACTCGATCCGTCCTGGATGCAACAAAAGCAAAATCAGTCGCTGCTGGGCTTTTTTCTTTTGGCATTTTTAGCCGGGCTGGCCGCACTGCTTACGCCCTGTGTTTTCCCCATGATCCCCATGACGGTGAGTTTTTTTACCGGACGCGGCAATCCATTTCAGGCCATGATTTATGGTTTATCCATCATTGCCATCTACACCATTATTGGCGTGTTGCTGGCTCCGCTGATGGGCCCCGAAACGGCTAACCACCTGGCTACGGAATGGATCCCCAACCTGATATTCTTTTTGGTGTTTATCGTTTTCGGTTTGTCTTTTTTGGGTTTGTTCGAAATTACTTTGCCGAGTGCGTTCATCAATAAAGTAGATCAACAGGCAGATAAAGGCGGATTGATAGGCGTATTTTTTATGGCCTTTACTTTGGTGCTGGTTTCATTTTCGTGTACGGGGCCGTTGGTAGGAAGTATTTTGGTTTCGTCTGCCGGAGGCGAACTTTTAAAACCGGTAGTCGGTATGTTTGCCTTTTCGCTGGCCTTTGCTATCCCCTTTACGGTTTTTGCATTTTTCCCCAATTGGCTAAAGTCTCTTCCTAAGTCGGGCGGATGGCTCAACACCGTAAAAGTAGTGTTGGGTTTTGTAGAGATCGCCTTGGCGTTTAAGTTTTTGAGTATTGCCGACCAGGCTTTTCACTGGCGCATTTTAGATCGGGAAGTCAATCTCGCCATTTGGATTGTGATTGCCACGCTGATCGGAATTTACCTGATGAAAGGTTTTCGCATGCCGGGCGATACCGGAAAAGATGCCGAAGACAAAACGGTGAGCGTGCTGCGCGTTTCATTGGCTATCATCGTATTTTCATTTACAGTGTATTTGGTTCCCGGCATGTGGGGAGCGCCATTGAAAGCATTGGCTGGCTACCTGCCGCCCATGACAACCCATGATTTTGATTTGCTGGCGGCTAACAAAAACGACACACCCAATACCATTTGCGATGTGCCCAAGTACTCAGAGTTTTTGCACCTGCCGCACGGCCTCAATGGCTACTTCGATTACAAACAAGCGCTGGCTTGTGCGCGGCAGCAACACAAACCTTTGTTCATAGATTTTACCGGGCACGGCTGCACCAACTGCCGCGAAATGGAAGCACGTGTATGGAGCGACCCGCAAGTGTTGAAAAGACTGAAAGAAGATTATGTAGTAGTAGCGCTCTATGTGGATGATAAAACCGAACTGCCCGAAAGCGAATGGTACACGTCATCCTATGATCAAAAAGTGAAGAAAACAATAGGCAAACAAAATGCCGACTTGCAGATTGCCGCCCTTAACAATAACGCACAGCCTTTTTATGTGCTGGTAGGCAATGATGAAAAAGTGTTGGTAGCACCCAAGCCATACGATTTAAGTGTTGACCATTTCGTTCGGTTTCTGGATGAAGGGAAAACAAAATTCAAGTCTGCCAAATGATTTTCCATTAACATTGTGGTAATAATCAATTCGGTGTCTTGACAACCAAGAAAAAAATTTTCCTTTTTACATCCGCTGGTTCGTTGCTGCTGGCATTGACTCTCTTCCTGCTGGCCAACTACACACAGTTCTTTGAGCACCCTGCGGATTATGAAGTAGCGATTGATTCTTCAAAGTTTATACCCGTAGAACAACCGGTTTTCAGATACGGTATCAAAGTTAATCAGATGGACATCCGAGAGGGCCGTGTCAAACGAAATGAGCTGTTTGCCAACTTGCTAACCGGTGCTTTTGTGCCCGCTAAAATAAACCGACAAATTTCGTTGTTGCCTAAATCTGTTTTTGATTTCAGAAAAATAAGCGAATCAAAAAAATATACAGTCATCACACAAAATGATTCAGCGAAAACGGCTGTGGCATTGATTTACGAAACAAGCCCAACTGAATATTCCATTTTTCATTTTACCGATACATTGACGGTAGAAACCCATCAACGGGAAATAAAAACAGAAGAAAAATCTGTGAGTGGGGAAATCCTTTCATCACTTTATGAAACGATTGACCAACTGAAAATTTCACCCGAACTAACCAATAAATTTGTGGACGTTTTTGGCTGGCAGGTTGATTTTCAGCATTTACAAAAAGGTGATCGGTTTAAACTGATCTATCAGGAAAATTCTGTGGACGGCAACCCCTACAACATCGGCAAGATTTTAGGAATTTATTTTCGCCATGCCGATCATGATTATTATGCTTTTCCATTCGACCAAGGCGATGGCATTGATTATTTTGATGAGCAGGGAAACAGCTTGCGCAAAGCGTTGTTAAAATACCCGATCGAGTTTACAAGGATTAGCTCGCGCTATTCGCTGAGCCGGTTTCATCCGGTGGTAAAAGTTTTCAGGCCTCATCTGGGGACAGACTTTGCGGCCGCTACGGGTACACCCATCCGCAGTGTGGGAGATGGGGTGGTGGCTGAAGCACAATACGACATCAACAACGGAAACTTTGTGAAGATACGCCACAACGGAACTTACACCACCGGCTATCTACACATGTCTAAAATAGCAGCAGGCATTGTGGCAGGAACGCATGTGCGACAAGGCCAAACCATTGGTTATGTGGGTAGCACAGGGCTGGCAACAGGGCCGCACCTATGCTACCGTTTTTGGAAAAACGGAATACAGGTTGATGCCCTACGGGTGGATTTACCTCCCGCCAAGCCGATTGAAAAAAATAATTGGAAGCAGTATGACGATGTCATGGTGCTCACCATGCTGCGCTTACAGTCTATTTCTTTTGATGAAAAATTATTTAACGTAGCCACAACACCTTGAAGTTTTTGAGTGTGGTTACGATCGGTTAATTTTAACGATCAATTCTGAAAATTCTTGTGGTGAAGGTTGGGCTGATATTTTCTCTTCTATGTTTTTCATGTTCTCTTTTTGCCCAACAGCAAAAAGTAGGGCTGGTATTGAGTGGAGGTGCCGCTAAAGGCCTTGCCCACATTGGCGTGTTGAAGGCGCTGGAGGATAATGAGATTCCGATAGACTACATTGTGGGCACATCCATGGGCGGTATCGTAGGCGGATGTTATGCGGCCGGCATGAGCCCCGGGCAAATTGAAGACATCATGACCTCAAAAGAATTTTTGAATTGGGTCAACGGAAAGATTGAAGAAAAAAACAGTTACTATTATCATAAAAAAGAAGAAGGCCCTTCATTTCTGAAAGTTAACCTGTCGCTCGATTCAACTTTCAATTTTATTTTAAATAGCAGCTTAGCCAACGACTTGGCATTAAATTTTGCTATTGCCGAAAAACTGGCACAGTCTTCGTCCGGCTCAAAAAATAATTTCGACAGTCTTTTTGTACCAATCCGCATTATGGCTTCCGACATCTTTACGCAGACCCAGGTGGAGCTTGCTAATGGCTCGCTCAGCGATGCTCTGCGGGCTACGCAAACTGCTCCCTTTTTCTATACACCTATTAAGATTGAAGGGAAATATTTATTTGACGGTGGCATTTACAATAACTTTCCGGTGGATGTCATGCAAAAAATTTTTAAACCCGATGTAGTAGTAGGCGTTAACGTTTCATCTAAAGTATATGACCAGTACCCGTACGGGGAAGATGAAAAACTGATCTCCCGTTCGCTGCTGTATATGTTGTTGGATAAATCCGATCCGTCAAAAATACCGCTCACAGGTATTTACATTCAACCTAATTTGAAGAAATTTTCGGGGTTTGATTTTGCCAGCGCCAAAGCATTAATTGATAGCGGCTATGCGCAAACCATGCGTCAGATCAACGAAATAAAACGTAAGATTAAATCGCGGATAACATGTGAAGACGTGGCACAAAAACGAAACAGGTTTAATTCATCTTTGGCGCCTATCAAGGTAAACCAGATTACATTCGATGGGTTCGACCGCAGCCAGCAAAAATACCTAAACCGCTTTTTTAAAAACGGTAAGCGTCCACTGTATTTGGGAGATATTACAAAAGGTTATTTCCAGTTGATATCAGACGACTATTTTAATAATGTGTTTCCCAGTTTTGTTTACAACCCGGTATCTAAGGATTACAACTTTAAATTAGCCAAAAGACAAACCAACAATTTTCAAGTTGATTTTGGTGGGATTATTGCCACACGAAACATCAGCAACATTTATCTGGGCCTGAATTACTACTCCTTCGAGCGCGTGCTGATGCATACGCAATTGGGGTTTTCCACAGGCGATTTTTATAAATCTGGTCAGCTAAAAGTGCGTTTTGATTTCCCTTTTTTCGGACAATTCTATGCCGAGCCGGAAGTAACCATTAACAATTGGAATTTTTTGCAGGGGAGTGATATCATCGCCCAGAAATTTTCTCCCACCGTACTGAACCGGTATGATCGTAAATATGGCTTGAGCGTAGGCTTTCCCGTAGCACATCAGATCAAGGCATTTGTCAATGGCGCATATTTTGATAATGATGATCGATATATTGACACCAAGGTGTTAACCTCTACCGATACGTTAGATCAATTGGGGTTAAACGGAGCCAGATTAGGTGTTGGATTTTCATTCAACTCATTAAACCGAAAACAGTATGCTTCGCAAGGAAAGGCATTTACAATTTCGGGCAATTATTTTACGTTGCAAGAAGAATTTGTACCCGGCTCCACTTCGCAGATTAGAACCCCTCAGCAGAACAACCGAAGCTGGCTGCAGGCCAAGGTTTCAATCGAACAGTATATTAAAAAAGGAATTTACAGTTCGGGGTATCTGATAGAGGGTGTGTTATCAAACCAACCGACATTTACCAATTATTTTGGAACCATCATCAATGCCCCGGCTTTTAATCCATTGCAAGACAGCCGCACGTTGTTGCTTAAAAACTTCCGTGCGTTTAATTATGCGGCCGTAGGCTGGCGCAACGTTTTTGCGATCAGAAAAAATTTGGATTTCCGGCTGGAGGGATATGTGTTCAAACCCTTACAGATTATTTCGGAAGGGGCTGACCAAAGAGCCAAGATAGAACAGCAATTGGAGCAGATATATTTTGCGGGCATGGCAGATTTAGTCATGCACTCTACGGTAGGCCCTATCAGTTTAAGTTTAAATTATTACGATGACCCCAACCGTCAATTGGGTGTGTTGTTGCATGTAGGGTTTTTGCTGTTCAATAAAACTTCTCTGGAGTAAATCTTTTGTTTTAGGGCGCAAACCAATCATTTAACGGAGCACGCCAACGAGTTAAATGTAATTTTTTCTACATTTTTAAATTTTTAATTATGTTTATCCCTTAATTCGAGTTTGATTTCATTGCGTATGAAGAGATTTTTACTTGCTGCCACATTCTTGGCAACTTCCTTTTTAACTTTTAGCCAGTCTGTTCAGTGGGCTTCTAAAGTAATAGAATTTTCTACCGAACTGACCTCCGTTCAGTATGCGGCATCTCAGGCTTTAGGAAAGCCCAATGTGTTGCCTGCCGGAGGCCAAAACCCCAATGCCTGGACACCGGATAAACCCAAAAGATCAGAGTACATAAAATTAGGGTATGCCAACCCCATGCAGATACAACAGGTAGCTGTTGCCGAGTCGTATAATCCGGGCGCACTGTTCCGGGTTTTTGTTTATGATGAATCGGGTGGTGAACATCAAGTGGGCACCTACAACCCACAGGCACTTCCTGTTATGGCTCGAATGCTGACGGTATTCTTTGAAAAAACCCCCTACAAAGTCAATGCAGTAAAATTAGAATTTGATGGAAAAGCATTGCCCGACTATTTTTCGATAGATGCCGTAGCGATATCTGACTCCAAGTATCCGATTGTAGCAAATATTGATAAACCGGAACTGTTGGAGAAAGGCCTTGTGATTGAACACTTGGATAAAAACGTAAACAGCGAATACAACGATTTGAATGCCCTGCTTTCGCCCGATGGTAAAACACTTTATTTCAGCAGGCAAAATCATCCTGAAAATACAGGTGGAGTAAAAGACAAAGAAGACATTTGGTATTCAGAACTTGGCCCTGACGGAAAGTGGACATTAGCAAAGAATGCCGGCCCGGCACTGAATAATGCCTACCCCAACTTTGTTAACTCTGTTGCCACAGCCACCCCCGATGGCAAAGCTGTTGTTTTGGTGTTGGGCAATCAATATAAAGACAATGGAAAGATGGTGTCGGGTGTTTCGATTAGCAACAACATCGGAGGCAAATGGACTCAGCCCAAGACATTGAACATTAAGAACGACTACAATTACAGCGACCGGGCACATTATTTTTTATCAACCACGCAGAAGACGTTGCTGATGTCGGTGGATAGAGAAGACACCCACGGAGGGCGTGATCTGTACGTTAGCTTTGAGCAGCCCGACAGCACGTGGTCTGAACCCTTGAACCTCGGGAGTGCTATTAATACCGCAGGAGATGAAGTTACCCCCTTCCTTGCATCAGATGACAAAACACTCTATTTTTCTTCTAATGGATTTAGCGGTTACGGAGGTAGCGATATCTATGTTTCAAAACGGTTGGACGACACCTGGACTAAATGGTCGAGTCCACAAAACATGGGAGGAGAAATTAATACTAAACTGGACGATATGTTTTTCAACATCCCATCCACCAGTGAGTATGCCTATTTTTCGCGTGCTGTTACTCCGGATAACTTTGATATCTATCGCGTTAAGCAACCGTTATTTAAAAATCCTGAACCGATCATTATCGTAAAAGGAAAATTAATTGATGCTAAAACAGGGCAGCCCCTCGGAGCAAAGATTATTTATGAAAGATTGAAAGATGGAAAAGAGGTAGGTGTAACCTACTCTGATCCTAAAACCGGTGAATATGAAATCCATCTGCCGGGCGGAGAACTGTACGGCTTTAGGGCACAAGCCAAAGACTATATTTCTGAAAACCAAAATTTAGATTTACGTAACTCAAAACAACCGGGCACAATTGTTGAAGACGTAAAATTAGAACCGATTCAAATGGCTGCAATCGAAGAGAACGCAACTATTACATTGAATAATATCTTTTTTGATTTTGACCACGCCACCTTGAAGAGCGAATCGTTCCCTGAGTTGAACAGAATTGTTTCTTTAATGGCAGAGCGTCCGTCTATGCAGGTAGAAATTGCAGGCCATACAGACCCCATCGGCACACCAGAGTACAACATGGCATTGTCGGAGCGAAGGGCAAATGCAGTGGCAAAATATTTGGTTGGTAAAGGAGTAACCAAAGACCGAATTTCAGTAGTGTTCTTTGGAGCTACTAAACCCGTGGTGTTGAACGTCAGGACGATAGTTGGCAATGCAAAAAACAGGCGCGTGGAATTTAAGATCTTAAAAAAATAACAGCCTTATGAAAACCCTCGTCAGTGCAATTTTGATTTTAATTGGCCTGGCAGCAAATGCTCAACAAGACACCTTAGTGATAGCTGAGGGGAATATCACTAGTGCCGCAACCCAGCAGCCGGTAGTGGCAAAAATTTCATATAAAAGCTTGCCTTATGGAAGTAAGATGGGCTTTCTTTCCGGCAGTACGTATAGCTTTCCATTGTTTGATGGCGATAAGTATTCCATTGAAGTAGAGGCCACAGGTTATGCCCCGGTGAAATATATTCTTGATCCTGCCGAAGCAAATGCCGAAAAAAAGGTAGTTAAAAATATAGAGTTGGGGCTGCCCATTGCCAAAGCTACCATTGCACAAGAACCACCTCTGGTAAAAAAACTGGTAAGGTTGCATACGCTTAATTTTAATGTCGGAACAGCTAATATCCTTCCTGCTTCGTTCCCCGAATTGGATTCGATCGGCAAAATGTTAGTTAAAAACCCCAAAATGATTATTCAGTTGGAAGGCCATACGGATATTATCGGGCAACCGGCAGCCAACATGAAGCTCTCTCAAGAACGTGTAGATGCCGTAAAAGCCTATTTGATCAGGAAAGGCGCCAACAAGAATAACGTCAAAACAAAAGCTTTTGGAGGCACTCAACCCATTTCTACTGAAGATACAGAAGCAGCACGCAAGCTAAACAGAAGAGTAGAACTTAGGGTGCTGGATAACTGATTTTACACGAAGCAAAATTACAAACTGAGCACTGTTTCTCTGGTATTGAAGCCTCTCCCGTATTACTTTTGTTATAGAAATCTCCTTCCTCAATTTTTAGGTGTGTCATAAGAAAACAGACTGCCAAACTGATTGGTTAGACAAAGCATTTTATTGCTGCATGAAGTAAGATAAAAAAAGGATTAAAAAAATTAACTTTCAAAAAAAATTGATAATGACTGATTTTGCTCCATATAAACCCCACACATTGACCCAACTCTTTGAAAAACAAAAGAGCCGGAGTATTGTGCTGAGAAGCGAGCCTCTGAAAGAGCGAAAGAGAAGGCTGAAGAAATTTGCCGATTTTTTGTTGTCGAAAAGGAAAATGATAGCAGAGGCAGTATATGCCGATTTTAAAAAACCTGAAACAGAATCCGATCTATCCGAACTCTATCCGGTACTAACGGAAATACGACATACTCTAAAACACCTCGATGAGTGGTCTGCTCCACAAAAAATTGATGCACCGCTTACATATCTTGGATCGCGATCGCATGTGCGTTACGAGCCCAAAGGCGTTTGTCTCATTATAGCCCCGTGGAATTTCCCTGTCAACCTTTCTTTGGGGCCATTAATTTCCTGTTTGGCAGCCGGCAATACTGCTATCATTAAGCCATCGGAAATGACTCCGCATACTTCGCGTGCCATTGCGGCTATTATCAAAGAATTTTTTGACGAAGATTTGGTGGCTGTAGTTGAAGGAGATCAGTCTGTAGCTCAGGAATTGCTGGCGATGCCGTTTGATCATATTTTTTTTACAGGAAGTCCGGCTGTGGGCAAGTTGGTAATGAAAGCAGCTGCAGAAAACCTGTCGTCTGTTACACTAGAGTTGGGTGGGAAATCGCCTGTTGTTGTAGATGCTTCGGCAGATGTAGAAGAAGCGGCCAGACGAATTGCATTCGGAAAATTTATCAACAACGGACAAACCTGTATCGCTCCGGATTATATTCTGGTAGAAGAAAAGAGGCAGGAGCAGTTGGTTCAGGCGCTGAAAGAGGAAATACAAAAAATGTTTGGCCAGGGAGATAAAGTGAGCGAGTCATCGCCCGATTACGGACGGATTGTAAACCGAAAACATTTCGACAGGCTTAACCGGATGATAAAAGACTCAGTTGACCGAGGTGCTAAAGTGGAGTGGTCGGGCGAAGTAAACAGCGATACAAATTTTATCCACCCGGTGATATTAAGCAGTTTAACAGAGGATAGCCTCGCCTTGCAAGAAGAAATATTTGGGCCCATCCTTCCGGTTGTTCCATTCAGTACAATTGATCAGGCTATCTCTTTCATCAATCAAAAACCCAAACCGTTGGCTCTCTATATTTTTACGAACAATAAAAAAAATCGTGAAAAAATCCTTCAGCAAACTTCGGCCGGGTCTGTTTGTGTAAATGAGTGTGTGATGCAGTTTACCCACCCGGGGTTGCCGTTTGGTGGAGTAAATAACAGCGGTATCGGCAAAGCACACGGGCAGTATGGATTTATTTCTTTCTCAAACGAAAAACCCGTGTTAGTGCAAAAGAGAGGATTTGCCATCACCTATTTGTTACATCCTTCTTATTTCAAATTCAGAAAACAATTAATCAACCTGATGGTTCGTTGGTTTTAAACAGAAAAATATTCAAATAATAAAATAGAGTGATACGATGAAAATTTTAAAAAAAATATTGATTGGATTTTCTGCTTTCATAGGGCTATTGCTGATAGCAGCGATTGTATTGCCCATCTTATTTAAAGACAAAATCAAGCAGATGGTTGACAAAGAAATTGCCAAGTCCATCAACGCAGATGTAGTTTTTGATGCCAACGATTTTAGCCTCTCTCTCCTCAGGCATTTTCCCAACGTCAGTGTAGAGATAAAAAAATTGGGTGTGTTTAATCATGAACCGTTTGTGGGAGAACATTTATTTGTAGTGCAGCGATTTGATGTAGAGATAAATTTAAAAGACGTTTTGTTTGGCAGTCAGCTTAGGGTAAAAGCCATTACGTTAGATCAACCCCAAATTAACATTAAGGTTTTAAAAGACGGCCGTGCTAATTACAATATTACGTACCCATCTGCTGACACAGCCAAAAAACAAGAAGAGCCATCCAAGTTTTCTTTTGGAATAGACCGATGGGTCGTTAACAATGCCGAAATAATTTACGATGATGCCACCATGCCTTTCTTTTTGTCGCTGAAAAATGTAAACCACTCAGGCAGCGGAAACTTCAATGAGCAATTATTTGACTTGACGACAACGACTTCGGCAGATTCTGTTACCGTAAAATATGGTGGGGTAGAATACATCAGCCATAAACAAGCATCGGTAGAAGCGGTCATTCAGGTCAGCGAAAATTATTCGAAATACACCTTCAAAGAAAACAAAGCCAAACTCAATGACTTTGCTTTAGGTTTTGATGGCTGGTTCAAGATGAATGAAAAAGATTTTGGCATGGACATACAGTTCAAGAGCCCGGACAATTCGTTTAAAAGTATTTTGTCGCTCGTGCCGGGCATCTACTCCAAAGACTTTAACAAGATTGAAACCAAAGGAGATCTGGCGTTCTCAGGTTTTGTAAAAGGCACATACAGCGACAAACAAATGCCTGCCTTCAACCTAAGTGCTCAGGTAAAAGAGGCAATGTTTAAATATCCCTCACTGCCCACGGCTGTCAACAACATTAATATGGATTTGATGGTTGACAACAAAACGGGAGTTATTGAAAACACAGTAGTTGATTTGAAAAAATTGCATGTGGATTTTGGCTCCAACCCATTGGATGCGCGCTTGCTCATCGAAAATCTGAAAGACTATCGCATGGATGGCAACTTGAAAGCAACCCTCAATTTGGCAGAGATCAACAAAATTGTGCCAATGGATGGACTTGAGATGAAAGGAACTTTTTCAGCCAATGCTTCAGCCAAAGGAATTTATGATAGCGTAAAAAAAATTATTCCGGCTATTGATGCGGCCATGTCATTGCGCGATGGATATGTAAAGTCTTCGAAGTTCCCCATGCCGTTGCAAGATTTACAGTTTAATTCTACCGTCAAGAACTCGTCAGGGAAAATGGCTGAAACAACAATTAACGTAAATAATTTTTCGATGCTGCTGGATGGCGAAAAATTTACAGCTGATCTGTTGCTTCAAAACCTGGCCGATTATACGTGGAGCCTCAAAGCCAATGGCAGCATTGACATAGAGAAGATGACCAAAATTTTTCCGGTTGATGGCATGACACTGGCCGGCAAAGTAAAAGCCAACATCGAAACGAAAGGAAAATATTCAGATGTTACTGCCAAACGTTACGATAAACTGCCTACAAGCGGGGCGGCTTCGCTTACCAATTTTAAGTTTGCTTCAAACACATTGCCATACGCTGTTACCATTTCACAATCAGATGCGGTTTTCAATCCTCAAAAAATTGAATTGAAAAACACTTCAGGCACAATCGGCAAAAGCGATTTTAATGTAAGCGGTGCAGTAAGCAACTACATCGGCTATGTATTCGGAACAGAAACGATCAGCGGCAACCTGAACTTTAATTCAACATTGCTCGACCTGAATGAGTTTATGACCGACTCAAAATCAACCGATAAAAAAGACACATCAAAACTGAGCGTCATCCCAGTTCCCAAAAACATAGACTTCCTCTTGCATTCAAATCTTAAAACCGTGAAGATGATGGACTATGTCATTACCAACGCACTGGGCGATATTATGGTAAAAGACGGAATGGCAAAAATGAACAACGTAAAATTCAACCTTCTTGGAGGAGCCTTTGCCGTAAACGGAACGTATGACACGAGAAATTTGCAACACCCCAAATATGATTTTGGCTTGCAGGTAAGCGACCTCTCCATTCAGCAGGCAGCCAGTTCATTTTCAATCATCAAAACCTATGCGCCCATTGCCGGAATGGCACAGGGAAAATTTGGCACCGATTTTAAAATCAATGGAGAACTGCAACAAAACATGATGCCTAAGTTGAACACGGTAAATGGTGCGGGGCTGATAAAAATAGCAGAAGCAGCAGTAACCCAGTCGAAATTAGTTTCGGGCATTACATCTCTTACCAAATTATCAGATGCAGATCAGGTTACGCTGAAAGACGTACTGATGTCGGCCGACATTAAAGACGGAAAATTGTCGGTGAAGCCTTTCAATATTAAATTTGGAAATTATGCTACCACTGTGTCGGGAGCTACTTCATTAGACGGCACTATCGGCTACGATTTAAAAATGAATGTACCGGCTGGCAAACTGGGGTCGCAATTTCAAAGCTTGGTGGGAGGCAACGCAACCAACACAGAGATACCATTGAATATCGGTTTGGGCGGCACGTTCTTAAATCCCAAAATTCAGTTGATGTCGCAAGAGCAAAAACAGCAAGTGAAAGAGGCCGTAACAAATGTAGCCAAAGAGAAAGCCAAAGACGCCTTGCAAGATGCTGTGAAAGGAACGCAAGCGCAGGATGTAGTGAATAATTTATTGGGAGGGAAAAAAGATACGGCCAAAGCAAAAACAGATACGGCCAAAACAAATCCTGTTCAAAATATGTTGCAGAATAAACTGCAAAATCTCTTGAAAAAGAAAAAGAACTGATGAAATATTTTCGGTTTAGCTCATTGTATCAGGCCGAAGGCTGGCTTACACCTGCATTTGTTGGAGTAGATGAACAGGGTGTCATTCAAAGCCTTTCGTCCGATAAGCCTGATCATGAATTTGAAAATGTAGAAGGCTTTGCTTTGCCCGGTTTTCAAAACGCCCACTCGCATGCCTTTCAATATGCTATGGCAGGCTTGGCCGAAAACCACCCGTCAGGTATCAACGATGATTTTTGGACTTGGCGCGAGGAGATGTACAAGTGTGCCCTCTCGGTAGATCCCGATCAGGCGGAGGCTATCGCAGCCATTTTATATGCCGAAATGTTGCGTGTAGGTTATACGAGTGTGGCCGAGTTTCATTACTTGCACCACGACAAAGACGGAAAGCCATACACCCATTTAGCTGAAATGGGCGAGCGGATGATTGCTGCGGCAAAGACTGCCGGAATCAAAATAACATTAGTGCCGGTTTTTTATCAGAAAGGAAATTTTGGGCAAGACCCGCAACCACGACAGCGCAGGTTTATCTCTCAGACCACGGAAGACTATTTTAAGTTGCTGGAAGCATCGCGGGCAACTATAAAAAATTATGAAGGAGCAACCTTAGGTTTTAGTGTACACTCGCTGCGTGCAGTAGAGCCGTCCGACATAAAAAATACTTTCAACTCTGGCCCGGCAAATTTGCCTTTCCATCTGCATGTATCAGAGCAAAAAAAAGAAGTGAATGATTGCCTGGCCTATTGTGGCAAACGGCCTATGCAGTGGTTGCTGGAAAACCTGCCGGTAAACGAGCGTTTTCATTTGGTTCACTCCACCCACCTCGATGACGAGGAATTAAAAAAACTGGCGGCATCCAAAGCTAACGTAGTGCTGTGTCCCAGCACGGAAGGAAATTTGGGAGATGGAATTTTTAGGATGAAAGAATACGTTAAACTGGGTGGCCATTGGAGCATCGGCACCGACAGCCACATTGGCCTAAACCCACTGGAAGAATTTCGAATGATTGATTACCGCCAGCGGTTAATCACCAACCAACGCAATACCTTTGAAGGCGATGCGGCTTCCTGCATGGTAAATGAATCCGTTGCTTCGGGCAGAAAAGCCATGGGCAATTTATCTGCTAGTCATTTCAAAGTAGGCAACCCCTTTGATGCGGTGGTGTATAAATCGAATACCCATCTGCAAGCCGATACATCTGAAAAAAACAGAATGGCTACGCTTGTTTACACCTCCGACACCAGCCGCATATTGGGCACACTGGTAAATGGTAAATGGGTAATCAAAGAAGGCCATCATCACAACGGGCGAATTATTAAAGACTATTTTCAAAAGGCAATCCGTTTGTTGAAAAACCGGTAGAAATAACTTCGTGGAATCTAATATATTTTTTTTTACATTGGGGTATAACCCTCAATCTCTAACCCATGAAAAAATTACTAACCATGCTGATGGGTGCAATAGTTTGCCTCAACCTTTCGGCTCAAAAATCTAAATCAAAAGTTGAATCGGCTTCTGTATTTGATACAGAAAATTATAAGGGACTAAAGTGGCGTAACATAGGCCCCGGCCGAGGCGGCAGAGCCAATGCCATTGCCGGCCACCCGTTAAACCGGAATGTTTACTATGTTGGCTATACCGGTGGAGGTGTTTGGATGACAGAGAATGGAGGCCTTTCATGGAAAAATATTTCAGATGGATTTTTTAAGGTTGGATCTATAGGCGAGATCGCAGTTAGCCCGTCTGACCCAAATGTTATTTATGTAGGCACGGGCGAACATGCTGTGCGAGGTGTGATGACCAGCTATGGAGATGGCATATACAAATCCAATGATGGGGGCAAAACATGGAAGAATATCGGCCTTGAAAAAACAAGGCACATCAGCGATATAGCCATTCATCCTAGCAATCCCGATGTGGTTTGGGTAGCAGCACAGGGCCCGGTGCATGGAGCAAGTACGGATCGGGGTATCTATAAATCAACAGACGGAGGGCAAACATGGAAGAAAGTATTGTATGTGGATGAGAATACGGGTGCGAGCAGTCTGAGTTTGGATGTTACCAATCCCCGTGTGCTGTATGTGGCCATGTGGCAGCACAGACGCTACCCGTGGAAAGTAGAAAGCGGCCCCAATTCTTCCGTTTGGAAATCTACAGATGGCGGGGAAACGTGGAATAAAACAATGGAAGGTCTCCCGAAAGAAATGGGAAAAATTGGCCTCTGCGTTTCGAGAGCCAACCCCGAGAAAGTATATGCCATTGTGGAAGCGGAAAAATCTAAAGCCGGTTTATACCGATCAGATAATGGTGGAAAAAAATGGAGCTTGCAGACCAATGATCAAAATATTACATCGCGTAGCTGGTATTACATGGAAGTATTTGCTGATCCAAAAAATGAAAATACAGTTTATGTATTAAATGCACCGGCCATGAAATCTATTGACGGAGGAAAGACATTTCAAAATGTACCCATCGCCCATGGTGACACGCATGATTATTGGATTAATCCTAACGACAATACCAACCAGGCCATTGCTGATGATGGAGGCGCTGAGATATCTTTCGATGATGGAAAATCATGGTCTGATTTAAACAACCAACCAACAGCACAATTTTATCGGGTAAATGTTGACAGCCGTTTTCCTTATTGGGTATATGGCGGTCAGCAAGACAACACATCGGTAATGATAGCCAGCCGTACTAACGGGATGGGTATTACTTTCAAAGATTGGCTGATAGGCCCCGGATGCGAGAGCGCCTGGATTGCTTTTGATAACCCTACCAATCCCAATTTAGTTTATGGTGGATGTTATCAAGGATTGATTGATGTGCTGGATATGCGCACAAATGAAGTAAAAAACATTCAGGAATATCCCGCAACCAATCTAGCGTATGCGCCCAAAGACATGAAGTATCGTTTTAACTGGAATGCACCGCTCATCAACTCACCTCACGACTCTAAAATTTTATACCATGCCGGCAATGTATTATTCAAATCAGTAGATGGGGGCATCAAATGGGATCCGATCAGCCCAGACCTTACCCGAAACGATACCACCAAGCAAAATTTCAGCGGAGGTCCTATCACCAACGAAGGAGCAGGGGGCGAAAACTACAACACGATATATTATGTCATCGAATCGCCACTCGAAAAGGGAGTGATCTATACCGGTAGTGATTGCGGTTTAGTTTATCTAACAAAGGATGATGGCAAAACCTGGAACAATGTTACTCCTGCCGGTTTGCCCGAGGGGATGATTCACTCTATCGAAGTTTCTCCACACGACAAAGCAACTGTTTATATAGCAGCTTCCCGTTATAAATTTAACGACTTCAGCAGCCTGGCGTACAAATCAACTGACTATGGGAAAACCTGGACGAAGATCAACAACGGAATAGAAACGGACGATTTTATTAAAGTGATCCGTGAAGACAAAAAAGTAAAAGATCTATTATACTCCGGAAGCGAGCGGGGATTTTACATTTCATACAATGGTGGAATGAACTGGAATAAATTACAATTGAATTTGCCAGTCGTGCCTGTTACGGATTTAATCATACATGATAATGATTTGGTCGCGGCTACTGCCGGCCGTGCCTTTTGGATTTTAGATGATCTGGCACCGATACAACAATCGAAAGGAGATTTTTCTTCGACATTGAAAATCTATCAGCCTAAACCCACTGTCCGCCTGACGAGTTTTGCCCCTTCGTGGATGGAAGTGCCTGCCGGCATAGGGCAAAACCCAATGAATGGCGTAATTTTTACCTATTACTTAAAAGAGAAAGCCGACACCAACAAAATTTCACTTGAAATTTTTAATATGGAAGGAAAAGCAATTCGCATGTACACAAATAAAAAAGATGAAAATGCAAAACCCGGAAATGTACCTCCGCCCACTTTGCTGAGTGGCGAGGCAGGACTTAACCGGATTGGATGGGATTTCCGTACGGAAGCGCTACCCGACTTGCCGGGTACTTATATTTATGGCGACTTGGGAGGGTATCGTGTAGCCCCAGGCCACTACAAAGCTGTGATGAAGTTTAAAAATAATTTGTCTGAAACAGCATTCGACCTGATTGCCGACCCCCGGCTACAGGTAAGCCCCGAAGATTGGAAAATGCAACAACAATTGCTTTCACAAATGGATGAGGCTGTGCAAGAGATGCACAACTCCATCACCCACATGAACAAAGTAAAGAAGCAGATTGAAAACTATAACGAGTTGTTAAAGAATGAACCCACCGCCAGAGAATTGATTCAATCCGGCAAAGAAATCATCAAGAAAATAGAC
This sequence comes from Bacteroidota bacterium, assembly GCA_018267215.1. Classification (GTDB taxonomy): domain Bacteria; phylum Bacteroidota; class Bacteroidia; order Cytophagales; family Cyclobacteriaceae; genus ELB16-189. The sequence continues at coordinate 220,535 of JAFDYX010000021.1, read as the reverse complement.
CGGTGGGAATCTAACTTGATGGAGAATCGTTCTAAAAATTTTCAAGATGCCATCAATTTCCGTAACCGGCTCAATGCAGAATTTTTACAAGTGCGCAGCGCCACAGATACTCATGACCCCCGCCTGACACAAGGGGTGAAAGACCGGCTTCACGATGTACAGATTGACTGGGGCAAGTATAAAAAAGAAATGCAAACTATCATGACAAACGATGTAGGCAATTATAACAAAATGTTTAAAGACAAAAACGTACCGGCCATTATCACTGAACTGAAAGAGATTATTATTAATAACTGATGCAGCAAGATCTTCGCGACATCCTTTTTCTCGACATCGAAACAATTGGTGCCGTGGAAAATTATCAGCAGCTAACCGAGCGATTTAAGGCGCAATGGGCGCGAAAGGCAAATTTTTTTAAACGCGAGGAAGGACAGACAGATGAGGAATTGTTTCAACTTCGCGCAGGCATTTATGCCGAGTTTGGAAAAGTGATTGTCATAGCCGTAGCCCGGTTTTCTGAAAATGAAAAGGGAGAATTGCTACTGAAAACAAAAGCCTACTCCGGCCATGACGAAAAAAAAGTATTGGAAGATTTTAAGGCGTTGATTGACAAAGCTGATCCGGCTAAAATTAAACTTTGTGCACATAACGGAAAAGAATTTGATTTCCCTTACCTCAGCAGGCGCATGTTGGTAAATGGAATTGCGCTCCCGCCACTTCTAAATTTATCGGGAAAGAAGCCGTGGGAAGTGCCCCATCTTGATACCATGGAGATGTGGAAGTTTGGAGACAACAAGCACTATACTTCTTTGGATTTGCTACTGGCGCTGTTCGACATCCCCTCCAGCAAGGGCACGATGGATGGCAGTCAGGTAAACGAAGTGTACTACAAAGAAAAAAACTTATCTAAGATTACTACCTATTGTGTGGCCGATGTGGTGGCTATAGCCCAATTATATTTGAAGATGAAGAACTTACCGTCATTGCCTGAAGAAAAAATTATTTATTCCACCTGAGTATCCATTTAAAGTGTCAAAGAAAAATTTTAAAGAAAAAAAATCGAAGAAAGAAAAAGAACAAAAAAATTCTTTTCATCGTACTGTCAGCAAATTATTAAACGACAACCCCGGCAAAGCTTTCGACTTCAAACAGATTGCCCGCAAAGTGGGCGCAAAAAATAAGTTTGCCGTCAACGAAGTTTCTGATGTGCTCGAAGCGCTGACAGACGAAGGGAGTGTCAGAAGACTATCCAATGGCAGCTATACCACCGCACAAAAACTAAAATCTATTAGCGGCACGGTTGACCATGTTAACCCCCGCTTTGCCTACATCGCCACGGGCACGGAAGATCAGAAAGATATTTATGTCAATACCCGCGATTTGCGCGGGGCGCTGCATGGCGACAAAGTAGAAGTAGAGGTGCTGAGCAAAAAATTGGGCGAACATCCCGAAGGAAGAGTAACTCAGATTTTGCAACGAGGCCGCAACCGTTTTGTGGGGCGCGTAGAGCTGTCGAAGAACTATGCCTTCATCATCCCAGACTTTAAAAAAATTTATACCGATTTTTTTGTTCACCCTGAAAATATCAGCCGAGCCAAAAATGATGATAAGGTACTATTTGAAGTAACCCGATGGCCTGAAGGAGACAAAAACCCGGAGGCCAAGGTCATCGAAATTCTGGGGAAGACAGGCGAAAATGAAGCAGAGATCCATTCCATCATGGCGGAGTTCGATCTGCCTTTTCGCTTCCCTGAAAAAGTATTGAACGAATCAGAAAAAATTAAAGACGAAATTTCTCCTTCCGAAATAAAAAATCGCAGAGATTTCCGGGATACACTTACGTTTACCATCGACCCCGAAGACGCCAAAGATTTTGACGATGCTATCTCATTTAAAAAATTAGAGAATGGTCATTATGAAATTGGCGTACATATTGCCGATGTTACGCACTACGTAACATCGGGCACATCGCTCGATGAAGATGCCTACGACCGTGCCACATCGGTTTATCTGGTGGACCGCACGGTGCCGATGCTACCCGAAAAATTAAGTAACCAACTGTGCTCACTCCGGCCAAATGAAGATAAACTTACTTTTGCCGCAGTCTTTGAAATAGACGACCACGCCCACATCACGAAAGAATGGTTTGGCCGTACAGCCATTCACTCAGACTATCGCTTTTCATACGAACAGGCTCAGGAAGTGATAGAGGCCGGCAAAGGAAAATTTGCAGACGAATTAAAAATACTTAACTCGTTGGCAGGGCTTCTCCGCAAAGAGCGCTTTTCCAAAGGAGCCGTTAATTTTGAAACCACAGAAGTAAAATTTAAACTTGATGCAGCCGGCAAGCCTTTGGCGGTAGTTCCTAAAATCAGGAAAGAGGCACACAAACTGATTGAAGAGTTTATGCTGCTGGCCAACCGTGCGGTGGCTACTTTTATTTTTAAAATGAAAAAGAGCGAGGGCACTAATACTTTTGTTTACCGTGTTCACGATTCGCCCGACCCTGATAGATTACGAGACTTTTCTTTGTTTGCCAAACAGTTTGGACATAAAATCAATCCTGACGAACACACAATTTCCCACTCGCTCAACAAACTGATGGAAGAGATTGAAGGTAAACCGGAACAAAATGTGCTACAGTCATTAGCCGTTCGGGCCATGGCGAAAGCTACATATACTACCGAACCGCGAGGGCATTTCGGGCTGGCCTTTCCACACTATACACATTTTACTTCGCCCATTCGCAGATATCCTGATATGATGGTGCACCGGTTGCTGCAGCATTATCTGGATGGAGGTAAATCGGCAAGCAAAGAAGAATACGAACAACGCTGCCGCCACAGCAGCGAACGCGAAAAAAGAGCGGCCGATGCGGAACGAGCCAGCATCAAATACAAGCAAGTAGAATTCATGAGCATGGCTGAAAATAAAATGTATGATGGAATTATTACAGGTGTAACTGACTTCGGAATTTTTGTAGAGATTGTAGAAACAAAATGCGAAGGCATGGTGCGCCTGGCCGATATGAAAGACGATTTCTATGAATATGATGAGCGCAACCACCGCATCATCGGCAGAAGGAGGAACAAGATTTACAGACTGGGAGACGAGGTAGAGGTGCGGGTAAAAAAAACCGATGTGGACAGACGTGTTATTGATCTGATTTTTGAAGACGAAAAAGAATGGTAGAAAAATACATTGCACAGATTGAAGCGGAGATCAGAAAGAAAAAATTTGGGTCAGCACCACGGTCGTTATATGAACCGATCCGATATATTTTAACATTAGGCGGAAAGCGCATCCGACCGCTACTCACTTTATTATCTTATTCTGTTTATCGTGCAGATGCTGAGCGTGTCGTTCCGTATGCTGTAGCCATTGAAATGTTTCACAATTTTACACTGATGCATGACGACATTATGGATCAGGCTCCGCTCAGACGCGGCAAAGCCACGGTACACCAGAAGTGGAGCGTCAGCACGGCCATTCTTTCGGGCGATGTGATGCTGGTGAAAGTTTATGAACAGTTTTTAGGGCTGGAAGAAAATAAACTTAAACAAGTGCTATCGCGATTTAACCAATGCGCAGCCGAGGTGTGTGAAGGCCAGCAATGGGATATGGAGTTTGAGACCGCTTCAAAAATATCCGAGCGTCAGTACATCAACATGATCAGGCAAAAGACAGCCGTGCTGCTTGGTTTTAGTTTAGAATTGGGCGCCATACTGGCTGAGGCGCCAGTTGCAGACCAGCACCTGCTTCGAGATTTCGGAATTAATATAGGCATCGGATTTCAGTTAAAAGACGATCTGCTGGATGTGTATGCCGACCAAAAAAAATTCGGCAAACAGGTGGGTGGCGACATTTTGGCAAACAAAAAAACATTTTTGCTAACTCAGGCTATGAAAAAAGCACACGGCAAGCAAAAAGAAAAATTACACAAGCTGATCAGCGCCAAAAAGTTTAAGCCATCAGAAAAAATAAAGGCTGTTCGCGAAATTTATGATGACCTAAAAATTCGAGAGGTTACCACCGAGCGGATGAATGATTATTTTAACAAAGGATTTGCCCTATTGGCACAGCTCTCACAAAAAGAAAAGGCAAACACCTTGCGCGAGTTTACCAAAAACCTGATAGACCGGCAGTCGTAGGGGTTTAAGAATTTTTAATTTTTGCCGAGCACCCGATCGCTTTAGTTTTTGTAACGGCAACCTCTTTTCTCGCCAGCAAACTGTTGACGGCATCTTCTACGAAATGATTTTTGGCTTTGTCTGCATGGCGGGTATTGTCGTCAATAGCGCCAATGTATGCCACCTTCAGTCCGGCCGCTGTTTTGTTGAGCACAAAAACGTGGGGCGTGTTGGTTGCCCCAAACTGGCGCACAGTCTCCTGTGTTTCATCATACAGATAAGGGAAATTGTATTTCTTTTCTTTGGCATACGAAACCATTTCTTTGAACGACTCACCTTCGGCCAACTCAGGAGAATTGGGATTGATCAGAATGACTGGAAAGCCTTGCGAAAAATATTTTTTGTTCAATGCAATGATCCGAGCGTTATATGCTTTTGATACGGGACAAGTGTTGCAATCAAAAATAACGATGAAGCCCTTCGCCTGTTTATAATCGGCCAACGACACCATGCTGCCATCTACATTTTTCAATTTAAAATCAGTTACCACATCACCTATGTCATAACCTTTTTTTTCTGTAAACGAAAAACTGATCAGGCCAACTAACAACAGAGAAATCAACAGCTTCATAAAAATTATTTTTAATTATTTTCTACTCGAATTTTAAATGGTACTTTTTTATAAGGTTTTTCTACATACACGCGCACGGTAGCAATTTTATCAATGACATCAAGCCCCTCCACTATTTCGCCAAAGACGGTGTATTTGCCATCCAACGACATCTCGCCCCCCAAGGTTGTATAAATTTGTTTTTGATTGGGCGGAAGATGCAGCCCCAGTTCTTTTTCTTCATCGGCAAATTCCCAATCGGCATATTTACTGCCGTGCACAAAATAAAACTCAGTAGATGATGATTCTTTACCCGGGTTATTTTCATCCAGCCGCGCCATGGCCAACGCACCTTTTTTGTGGAAGTAAGCCGGGTTAAACTCGGCCGGTATGGTGTAATCCAATTTCTTCTGCGGAACACCACCTTGCACCACAAAGTTTTCTACCACGCGATAAAACTCTGCGTTATCATCGTAATACCCGTCTTTTATCAACTTCACAAAATTAGCCCGGTGCAACGGGGTTTCGTCATACAACCGGATGGTGATGTTACCGAAGCCGGTTTCTATCATTACTTTTTTTTCAGGGTTTTGTTTTCCGTACTCGGTCAATACCTGTAGCTTGTTTTGGTTGGTAATAAGTACAACATCTTTCTTCATGCAGCCGGATAAGAAAGCCAGCATAAAAAAGAAAGCAAGTATTTTTATAGATTCTTTCATTGGCTTATTTCGTTAACATATTTTTCCAAGTCACCTTCCTTTAATTCGCCCTGAAATAATTTCCGTTGATGTGTTGGGCTGATGAAAAGGGTGGTGGGCAGTGCACCGCTCCAGTTTTTGTCTATTTTGTCAATCCACGAAACGGGGTTCTCTTCGGTTAAGATCAGCACTTTGGATTTTATATTTTTTCGCGCTACAAAGCGCTTCACTTTTTCGGGGTTGGGGTCTAAGTCGTAATCCATACTTACCAACAATACCCTCACGTTTTTATTTTCTCTATTTAATGCTTCAAAATAGGGCAGTTCTTTTACACAAGGAGCGCACCAGGTAGCCCAAAAATTGATGATAGTAGTTTGCTGAGGGGAGTTAATTATTTTTTGAAGGTCTTTCAGCTTAATCAGTTCCTGCGATGAGGCTGAATAGAAGATGAAAAAACAAAAGAAGAAAACGATTACTCTCATGTCAGGCATCAAATATTATAAGCTTAACGGCTATGTAAGATCGGTGAAATTAATTGGTTAATATCGTAAAATTCAGGGGTTTACATTTTCGAGCAAAAGAATTCCACAAAAACAGACATTTATCAACATTGACCATTTTACATCAATTAAGCGACTGATTTACAATAATTTACATACATTTTTTTCAATTCTTAGTTTGTGGATAACTTGAAAAGCATGAGTGGGCACAAATAAAACATGTTTTTAGCACAGCCGGAAACCCGGATTGATAAATTGTGATTTGTTTTACATTTAGGCATGGCTTTTACCATTCAAAAACTATTTAATATTCAATACCCCATTGTACAAGCCGGCATGGTTTGGTGCAGCGGTTGGCGGCTGGCTTCGGCCGTCAGCAATGCGGGTGGTTTGGGGTTGATTGGTGCGGGCTCTATGCGCCCCGAAGTGCTCAAAGAACATATCCAAAAATGCAAAAATGCTACGGCCAACCCATTTGGGGTAAATGTGCCGTTGCTTTATCCTGAAATTGAAAAACTGATGACAATAATTGCCAGCGAGCAAGTGAAAATTGTGTTTACCTCTGCGGGCAACCCCAAAGCCTGGACTGGTTTTTTAAAAGATCGCGGAGTAACGGTTGTGCATGTGGTGTCCAGTTCGCGTTTCGCAAAAAAAAGTGAAGAGGCAGGTGTAGATGCCGTAGTAGCCGAAGGCTTTGAGGCCGGAGGGCATAACGGCCGTGAAGAAACCACTACATTGTGTTTGATGCCCTTGGTGCGCGACAGCGTGAAAATACCTGTTATCGCAGCGGGCGGCATTGCCTCCGGCAGAGCGATGCTGGCGGCAGAGGCACTGGGTGCCGATGGGGTGCAGGTAGGAACACGGTTTGCGGCAAGTGCAGAGTCATCCGCCCATGAAAATTATAAAAGAAAAATAGTTAGCCTGGCAGAAGGAGAAACGATGCTTTCGCTGAAGCAACTCACCCCGGTACGGTTAATAAAAAATAATTTTTATCAGCAAGTAGCAGAAGCAGAGAAAGCCGGTGCTTCGGCTGAGGAATTGAAAATGATGTTAGGGAAAGGAAGAGCGAAGCGCGGAATTTTTGAAGGCGATTTGGATGAAGGAGAGCTGGAAGTGGGGCAGGGCGCTTCGTTTATAAAAGAGATAGAACCGGCAGCAGCCATTTTGCGAGAACTGTGGAACGAATATCTTTCAGCAAAAAAATCTTTGCAGATATAAAGCAGAAGTTCAGGCTGCCTCTGCGTTTTTCACTTTAAACTCATTTTCATACCATAAAAGATAGTGCTGGTATTGGAGGCAGTCGTGGATGAACTCATCCTCTTTCAGGATGGTGATAATGGATTTATAAGAAACAGATTCCCGGATAAACTTTTGCTGCTCGTAAGGCAAAGAAGAAATCTGAACATACTCTATTCCTCTGAAATATTCTGCAGGCACCCTCATATCAGACATTTTTGTTTAATTGTACCGGGCAGTAAAGGGTAACCCGGTGTTCAAAATATTTCATAGAAAATGATTCAACAAACAAGTTAATTTTGAAGATGATGAAAAACTTGCCTCACCAACGAAAAAAATTCTCTCTGCCGGCACAATCGGTATATCTTAACTGTGCCTACATGTCTCCACTTTTGAAGTCGGTGGAGAAAGCAGGGATTCAAGGTCTTCTTTCTAAAAGAAACCCTTCTTTTCTTTCCTCCGGAGATTTTTTTACAGGAGCAGATGAGTTGCGATCGGAGTTTGCCCAACTGATCAATGCAAAAAATAAAAATCAAATTGCCATTATCCCTTCAGCATCGTATGGGTTAGCCAATGCGGCAAAAAATATAAAACTGAAGCGAGGAGAAAACCTGATTGTGGCAGCCGAGCAATTTCCCAGCAACGTTTACCCATGGATGAATTTATCGAAAGAAAGCGGGGCGAGCATCAAAACAATCCATCCGCCTTCGTTTTTAGAAGATCGTGGAAAAATTTGGAACGAAAAAATTTTAGACTCCATTGATTCGGCTACGCGGCTTGTAGCGCTCGGCCATGTGCATTGGGCTGATGGAACTAAGTTTGATTTGATGAAGATACGAAAACGAACCCGCGAAGTAGGCGCGCTGTTAGTGATAGATGGCACACAAAGCGTGGGCGCTTTGCCTTTCGATGTCCGCACGATTCAGCCCGATGCATTGATTTGTGGTGGCTATAAATGGCTGCTGGGTCCTTATGCCATCGGCTTGGCCTACTACGGAAATTATTTCGATCAGGGAATTCCGATTGAAGAGAATTGGATCAACAGAAAAAACAGCGAAGACTTTTCTGGTCTGGTAACCTATGAAGCAAATTACCAGCCCGGGGCATTGCGTTACGATGTAGGCGAACGCAGCAATTTTATTTTGGTGCCGATGATGACTGCTGCACTGAAGCAGATCAACCAATGGACTCCCGGGCGCATTCAAGAATATTGTCAAAAAATTTCTGCCCGGCCTATAACCCGCCTTCGCGAAGCAGGCTATTGGATTGAAAGAGAAGAGCAGCGCGGCCACCATTTATTCGGTATCCGTCTGCCACAACAAAAATCCATCCGAGAAGTGAGGGCAAAATTGAAAGAGAACAAGATTGCCGTTTCAGTTCGCGGAGAAGCACTGCGCGTGTCGCCATACCTCTATAATTCCGAAAAGGATCTGATGAAGTTGGTGGAGACCTTAATTTTTTGATTCAACTTTCAGTTTCCCGATTACCGAAAACCGTTCGAACACTTTTTGTGTGTGGGGTGCATCCTTCAGTTCATCGGTAAGATCTTGCCCTGCCCAGTGTTCATAATGTTTGCCGTTTTTCCACAGGCGCGATTTGCTCACATCATACACCAACCCATGGTAGGCTATCCACACTTCGGGTTTGTCTTGGCCGTTGCGCAACGAAAGCTGGGCTTTGGTGATTTCGATCATCGGTGTCAATCAGAAGTGAGATGACTATGGTCTTTGATGAGTGTTCGCACTAAAGCAGAAGCGCTGAGGTCGGACACAATGCCCAAATGATTTTTTATTTTTTCAATTAGCTTTAGCAGAGGTTCGGGGTTGTCAAGCAACTCGTCAGCTTCGAGGGCACGTTTCATCAACTCGATGTCGTGCGAACTAAGCTGGATAGCTTGTGCAAAAGAAGGGATATAGTTTTCGTCAGCCGTAATGAAATGCTGGTTTGCCGATACTTCTTGCTGTGCGGCTAATTTTACTACGGTGGTTCCGGCCACTACATCGCCCAGGCGTTGGCCTTTGCCACCGGCAGCCACGATGATGACGGCAATAGCTCCGCCCAACACGCCAAAATCTATTAATGAAAAAATCCACCGAAGGATAAAACCACCGATGGATGCCCTTGTTCCGTTTAATGAAACAACCTGAATTTTAAGCAGCCTTTTGCCGGGGGTCTGGCCGTTCATAAAAATTTCAAAGACCAAGCGAAACAACAACACGGGGATAAGCAAGGCTGTAATCCAAATCCACAGTTGAGTTATCCCCAGCCGGATAAATAAAGTAGCTATGGCAATGATATAAATTATTTGAATGATACGATCCACCAGATAAGCTAATATGCGCTCGCCCACACTGGCCACCGGGTATTGGATAATAACGTTTTGGGTAGTTCTGACCCCTACAGTATTCATATAATTGCCCCAAAAATAAAGTTTAAGGAATAAGGTTTAACTATTAACTTTCACAAAAATATTTTCTTATGAAACAGTTGAGCTATGTTTTCCTTTTGTTGTTAGCCATTAGTTGTGCCGAAAAAAAACCCGTTGACCGGATGGATGACGAGGCGCTGCAAAAATATGCAGATGAACTGGCGCACCGATATATCATTACCGATGGCCACGTGGATTTACCCGAACGCCTGAAGGGCAGCGGCTTTACGACAGACAGCATTAACTCAGTTGTAAAAACAAAAGAAGGAGAATTTGATTATGAGCGTGCCAAGAAGGGAGGCCTCACCGCTCCGTTTATGTCTATTTACATCCCTGCCGATTACCAAAAGAACGAAGACTATGGAAAAGGTTTGGCCGATTCGTTGATCGGCTATGTAAACGACATCGTGCGCCTGCTCCCCGATAAATTTGCGCATGCAAAAAATCCACAAGAAGTAGAAGCTAATTTTAAAGCCGGAAAAATTTCTTTGCCTATGGGCATGGAAAACGGATCGCCCATCGGCACGGATTTAAAAAATGTAAAATATTTTTACGACAAGGGCGTGCGCTACATTACGCTGACACACAGCAAAAACAATCATATCTGCGATTCTTCGGGCGACTCAGCCAAATGGAATGGACTGAGCCCGTTTGGCATAGAAGTAGTGAAGGAGATGAACCGCGTAGGCATTATGGTTGATATCTCACATGTGGACGACAGCACTTTTTACCAAGTGATGAAACTGAGCAAAGCACCGTGCATTGCCTCGCACTCCTCAGCCCGCTATTTTGCACCTACCGTTCGCAGAGATATGACCGATGACATGATCAAAAAATTAGGAGAAAAGGATGGCGTGATTTCGGTAAACTTTTACACTGCGTTTGTTGACTCTGCCACGGCCAATTACCAAGCCCGGTCGTTCAAGGAAATAGGCAAAATCATGCAAGAGAAAAAATTGAAATTTTTTGATCCCGAAGTAGAAAAACTGATGACACAATACAAGAAAGATCATCCGGCTCCCGAGGTGGATATTGAAGTAATAGCCAACCATATTGACCACATCGTAAAGCTGGCCGGTATTGACCATGTGGCATTTGGCTCCGACTTTGACGGTGTGGGCGGCATGTTGCCCAAAGGCCTGGAAGATCCTTCAAAATATCCGAACCTGATTTACCGGTTGCTGAAACGCGGTTATACCGAAAGCGACATCGAAAAAATTTGCTACAAAAATCTTTTCCGTGTTTGGAATAAAGTGGAAGAGGTTGCCAAAGTGAGCAATTGATACATGCAAGAAGCGGCCTTCATCAAACGGAATAAACCCCGCTGGGAGGAATTTGAGAAGTCGATAAAAAACCAGCAACAAGTTAGGCCGGACAGACTGGCCGAGTTGTTTATTCAGGTTACGGATGATCTTTCATTTGCTCAAACACAATACCCCGGCAGCCGGGTAACACAATATCTGAATGCGCTGGCGGGCAGTGTACACCGCGCCATCTACAAAAACAAAAGAGAAGAGAAAAACAGGTTTGTTATGTTTTGGAAGGTGGAAGTGTCCCAGGTTATTTACCACTCACGCAAGCAATTGCTTTATGCCTTAATCATTTTTTTGATAGCCAATGCAATAGGTGCCGTTTCAGTGGCTTACGATAAAACTTTTGTAAGACTTATTTTAGGAGATCAGTATGTGAATATGACATTAGAAAACATACAACACGGCAACCCTACACAGGTTTACTCGAGTGGACAAGAAATGAATATGTTTTTGATGATCACGCTGAATAATATAGCCGTGTCGTTTAAAATTTTTGTATTCGGTTTGTTTGCTTCGTTAGGTACTGGCCTGTATCTTTTTTACAATGGCCTGATGGTGGGCACATTTGTTATGTTTTTTTATCAGCAACATCAATTGGCTCAGGCTTTTCCGGTTATCATGCTGCACGGCACAATAGAATTGTCGTCTATTGTGATAGCGGCAGGGGCAGGGTTTGTCATGGGCAACAGCTTGTTGTTTCCCGGCACTTATACCAGACTGGCCTCATTTAAAATGGGGGCAAAGAAAGGATTGAAAATTACGATGGGCCTTGTTCCGTTTTTTATTTTGGCCGGCTTTATTGAATCATTTATCACCCGCTATGCATGGATGCATTGGAGTTTGAAGTTGCTGGTGATCGGCCTGTCGGCTATGTTGCTGCTCTACTATTTTGTTATCTACCCCATACAACTTAACCGAAATGGAAGAATTTAAAACTATCGAATTTCACCAAACGCGCGACTTTGGAAAAAAAGTCAACATCACATTCGAGTTTGTCAAACAAAATTTCAAACCACTGGCAAAAAGTATTTTGCTGATTGCCGGCCCGGCCGTGCTCATCGGCAGTATTTTTCTGGCATCATTTTTTTCTGATCTTTTTTCATCGGTAACGAGGTCGCAAACAAACCCGCAAGAGAGCCTCAAATACTTTTCTTCTTTAACATTTGGCGTGCAAATGATGCTGATGTATTTGTTTTTAATACTGAGTTATGTCATTACGCTGGCCACCATCAACGGATATATTGAAACGTATTATCAGAAAAAAACAAACCAGATCCGGGTGGCAGATGTGTGGGAAGCGGCTCGCCCTTTAATTTGGAGATTCGCAGGATCGCTGTTGTTGATATTGATACTCGCTGTTGTATTGATAGTAGCGATAGCTTTGTTGGCAGGTTTATTTAAAATGGCTTCTACCGCACTCATGGTGTTGTGGATCATAGCGGCAATTGTCGGTTTTATCTACCTGATGATTGGTATGGCGTTGTTGTTTTTTATTCAGGCACACGAAGGGCTTGGCTTTTTTGAAGCCGCAGGCCGTTCGCTGCAACTCATTAAAGGAAAATGGTGGAGCACGTTCGGCATCGCGTTCGTTCTTTCGCTCATCGGCAGTACTATTTCGTACATATTTATCATTCCTTATTATGCGTTCATGTTCATCACCATGATACATGGTGCATCAGACGGCACTCCGGAAATATCTGATTCGATGAAGACGATCACATACATCTTCTTCACCTTATACTACATGGCGCAAATGCTGCTGCAAACATTACCTCAAGTGGGCTTGGTATTTCAGTATTTCAACTTGGTGGAACAAAAAGAAGCGAAAGGGTTGATGGGCGATATTGAAAGCTTTGGAAAACAAGCGCCCACCACCGATCGGAACGAAACCTTTTAGCTAACCAATTAGATGAAAGAGCAGCCTCCATACTGGCATACGCGCAGCACGGCTGCTCTCATTTTTTTTCTGATTGCCTCGTTGCCTTTGCAGGCAAAGACAGATACAACTGCAATAACTGTAGATACCTTAAAGAAAGAACTACACTACTCTTTTTCAGACACTACTGCGGTGGTACACAAAAAATTCTCTGCCGAAGAAATTAAAAAATTAAAATCGGATACTGACCTGATCTACAACCATCCGCCCACGGTAGCTGAAAACCTGTGGGTTCGGTTTAAAAGATGGATCAGCGAATGGATATTCAATCTTTTTACCGGAGCATTGAACACGAACCTCGGACAAATATTGGTTTACCTGATTGGCGGGGCGTTGGTTATTTTCTTGATCATGTCTCTGCTAAAGGTTAATGCCTTTAGTTTTTTTATGAAAGGTGGCGATGTCGCCCCATCCTACCAAGTGCTTCATGAAAATATCCATGAAATGGATTTTGAAAAATTGATCAGCGAGGCCACTTCAGAAAACGACTATAGGCTGGCTACGCGACTGGTATTTCTTTATGCACTCAAAATTCTTTCCGACCGGCAACTCATTGACTGGAATCCCGGCAAAACAAACCACGACTATGTAGAGGAAGTCAACCATCCGGAATTAAAAAATGGTTTGATGGATTTGAGTTTTTATTTTGATTATGCCTGGTACGGCAATTTTAAGGTAACATCAGAAGTTTTCAGCAAAGTGAAAGACACTTTTTACACCTGGAAAACAAAAGCGGAAGAATGACCAAAGACTGGAAATATATTTTATACCTCGCCTGTCTGGGAGCATTACTGGCCTTTCTACTTTTGAGCAAAAACAAAGAATACGATTGGAGCATTACGCTGGCACACGATGATAAAAACCCCTATGGCACTTATGCGCTGAACAAACTGATGGCGGCAACACAAAAAGTTGAAAATAGATATGAAACTTTTTATGAATTGAAGGACTCGCTCGCAAAACCAAAAAACCTGTTCATCCTCGCGCAGCATTTTGAACCAGACACAGTTGACACCCAAGCCATGCTGAACTATGTTTACCGGGGCGGAACGATTTTTATTTCAGCTAATAGTATCAGAGGTAAGTTGGCCGATACGCTGGATATTCAGACAAAAGATTATTTCTTTGAAAATAAAAATAGTTTTCAACAGAGCGACTCAACCATCGTTCATCTCTGCAATACCCTGTTAGACACTGCCCAGAAATTTTATTTTAGGCGCGAGAACATCTACAGTTATTTGTTGCCCACAGATTCGCTCAAAAAAAATTCTACAGCAGTTAGCACAACCATCATTGCCAAAAATGAAAAGCAAAAGGCAGTTGCCATCAAAGTAAATTTTGGCAAAGGTTATTTTGTGGTGAGCAGCCTGCCGCTTGTCTTTACCAACATCTATCTGTTAAAAGATGAGAATCATCAGTTTATATCGGCACTGCTTTCTTATCTGCCGCAGCGCGATATGTTGCGCACGGAATATTACCAGTTAGGCCGCATGGAAACTGCCTCTCCCTTGCGTTTTATTTTGCTCAACGAACCGCTCCGGTGGGCCTATTACATAACGATCGTATCAATTCTTATTTTTATTGTTTTCGAAGCCAAGCGAAAGCAACGGATCATCCCCATAGTAAAACCACCGGCCAACACAACACTCGAATTTGTAAACACCATTGCCGGATTGTATTACGAAAGCAAAGACCACAAAAGCATTGCTTTAAAAAAAATTTCTTTCTTTCAGGAGGCGCTCCGAAGCCGCTACTACTTTACAGTCCAGCCCCAATCGCCAGCTTATGTTGCATCTCTTGCACTTAAAACCGGAGCAGATGAGCAGAGCATTCAACACTTGGCTGACAGCATCCGCTTGGTGCTGACTAAAGAAAAAATTTCGGCAGAAGAATTGACTTTATTAACCAACCACATTCAGAAATTTTGGAACAAACAATTTTAAACTATGGAAGAAAATACTTTTCAGTCGCGCATTGATCTTGGTTTGCTGACAGAGCAGGTAAACACAATAAAAAAAGAAATAGGAAAGGTTATTGTAGGCCAGGAGCAAATGGTAGAGTTGCTGATTACCGCTATCCTGGCCGATGGCCATGTGCTGATCGAGGGTGTACCCGGTGTGGCCAAGACATTGTCGGCAAAACTTTTATCAAAAATTATTTCGGTAGATTTTTCGCGCATACAATTTACACCCGACCTGATGCCGTCTGATGTAGTGGGCACATCAGTTTACAACCTCAAAACATCAGAGTTTGAGTTTAAAGCCGGCCCCATATTTTCTAACCTCATTTTGATAGACGAGATCAACCGCGCGCCTGCCAAAACGCAGGCCGCTTTGTTTGAAGTGATGGAAGAGAGGCAAGTAACCGTAGATGGGAAGACACACAAAATGAAAAGTCCGTATCTGGTGGTAGCCACGCAAAATCCCATCGAACAAGAAGGAACATACCGCCTGCCGGAAGCGCAGTTAGACCGTTTTCTTTTTAAGATCGTAGTTGACTACCCTACGCTGGATAATGAAGTTGAAATCTTGACAAAGCACCAGCAGCGCAACGGGGCACAACCGCTGACGGATGTTAACGCTGTGTTGTCGGCCGAACAGGTACAATCACTGCGCCAGGCTTTGCACGCAGTGCATGTAGAAGCTAACCTCATCCGTTATGTAGCACAGCTTGTCAACGAAACACGAAATAACCCGATGTTGTTTTTGGGTGCTTCGCCCCGGGCTTCTCTGGCTATCTTGGTCAGTGCGAAAGCTCATGCCCTGATCCATGGCCGCGACTTTGTCAGCCCGGATGACATCAAAGTGGTTTCGCTTCCTGTGTTGCGCCATCGCGT
The DNA here is from genome assembly GCA_018267215.1 of Bacteroidota bacterium. Taxonomy (GTDB): domain Bacteria; phylum Bacteroidota; class Bacteroidia; order Cytophagales; family Cyclobacteriaceae; genus ELB16-189. The sequence continues at coordinate 204,848 of JAFDYX010000021.1, read as the reverse complement.
GGTGCTGAGTCCTGAAAAAGAAATGGAAGGCATTTCGGCCGATGACGTGATCAAGTTGATCATTAACAAGGTAGAAGTGCCACGATAATTGCCGAGATAAATGAAAAAATTTTTCCGCAGCCTGTTTCTCTCCAATCGTTTATTTACGTTGCTCGGAAGCATAGCGGGACTTTTTATCCTTACGTTTATTTTTCAGGGATTATATTTTTTGCCCAAAATCTTTTTTTTCGTGCTGCTGGCAGTTGTTGTCGCAGATGCGCTGTTGCTTTATCGGGTTAAGAAAGGATTGACCGGGAACAGAGAAGTGGCAGATAAACTCTCCAATGGCGATGAGAATGAAATACTCATCCATTTACAAAATTATTATCCATTCAAGTCATACCTGCGCATTTATGATGAAACACCTCATCAGTTTCAACGAAGAGACGTTGAGTTTACACTTTACCTGCATGCAGGAGAAAAAAAATCTATAGCCTACTGGTTGAGGCCGGTAAAACGGGGAGAATATTTTTTTGGGGCGGTCAATGTGCTGGTTCATTCGCCTCTCCAATTACTGGTTAGAAAATTTCAGTTTTCGTCAGACAAAATGGTGCCGGTATATCCTTCGTATATGCAGATGCGCAAATACGAATTGTTGGCCATTCATCACCGCCTCACCGAATCAGGAATAAAAAAAATCAGGCGCATCGGTCATAATCAGGAATTTGAGTTGATTAAAGAATATGTATCCGGAGATGATTTTCGCACGGTAAACTGGAAAGCTACTGCCCGAAAATCTAAACTGATGGTCAATCAATATCAGGACGAAAAATCGCAGCAAGTATACTCGCTCATTGATAAGGGGAGGGTAATGCAGATGCCCTTCAACGGAATGACATTGCTGGACTATGCCATTAATGCCAGCTTGGTCATTTCAAACATCGCTATCAAAAAATCTGATAAGGCAGGGCTTGTTACTTTTCAAGATCGGATAGGAAACTTTTTACGGGCAGGCCGAACCAACAACCAAATGGCTGTTATCCAGGAAATATTGTATAACCAAAAGACTGCTTTTTTTGAAACAGATTTTTCTGCACTCTATGCCCGTGTGCGCCAATCTATTTCGCAACGGAGTTTGCTGCTACTTTATACCAACTTCGAAAGCATCCACGGCTTGCACCGACAGCTTCCGTACCTGCTGGCACTAAACCGCTTGCACTTGCTGGTAGTTATATTTTTTGAAAATACAGAATTGCACACGCTGATAGATAAGAAAACAGATAACCTGAAAGAAATTTATAATCAGGCCATAGCCGAACAATTTGCCAGCGACAAAAAACGGATTGCAAAAGAATTGATCGCGCATGGAGTGCAGCACATTTTGACATCGCCCGAAAAACTTTCGGTCAACACCATCAACAAGTACCTCGAACTGAAAGCGCGTAACTTGATATAAGCACGGCTATCCTTGTCAAAATCAATTGAAATATTTTTTTCTAATTTTAATTCGGCAAAAAAAACGAATAAGGCATGAGGAAGAGCATATTTACTTTCATAATGATAGTACTGTGGGCAATCTCATCAGAGGCTCAAAATAAATCAGGTATCAAGTTTACAATGCCCTCCGGTGCAGCGTATTCGAGAGGCCGTGTGTTGGTAAAGGTTCGCAGCGAATACAAAAATCAATTGATGTCTTTGTTGAATAGTGTTTCTGCGAGAGTAAAAGATTTGCCGGTCAGCCGGGTTGGCCAGATAGCCACACCTGAAATGATACAGCACGCATCTTTAAAAGCCAAGGAGCGGGCGGCAGCTCCCGTTGTTGATATCTCCAACTATTTCAGCATATCCTTCGATCAGGCCAAAAACGTGGAAGAGTACATTAACAAACTATACGCAACAGGATATTTTGAAATAGTGGAGCCGGAGTATATGATGAAAAGCGATTTTACTCCCAACGACCCGCTTCTGTCATCGCAATATTATTTGGGCGTGATCAATGCCTTCAAAGCCTGGGATATCAATCAAGGAGATACTACGGTTGTAATTGCGATTGTTGATACAGGCGGCAACTTAAATCATGCTGATCTGAAACCTAATCTCTTCAAAAACAAATGGGATCCGGTTAATGGAATAGATGATGACGGCAACGGATTTATAGATGACTACCAAGGATGGGATTTTATTGGTGCAGATACCATGAATATCTACCAATCAGATTACACGCCACAAAAATATGGCGACCGAGATCCTTCCATTAATCCCAATCCGCCCGTCAGCAATGCGGGCGACTTGAATCATGGCACGTGGGTAGCGGGTTGTGCCGGTGCCAGTGCAAACAATGGTATAGGTATAGCCGGAGTGGGTTTCAAAACAAAGTTGATGTTTACCAAGCACACAGGTGACAACCAAAATGTGACCAAGGGAACGGAGTATGCCACGCTGCTCGGAATGATGTATGCGGCAGATCTTTTTCACCGGCATGGCATTCGGGGAATTATTAATTGCTCTTTTGGCGGCTCAGGACAAAGCCAGATTGTGCAAGACATTATTAACTCTATTGTGTTAGACCAAAACTGTTTGATCATTGCTTCGGCCGGAAATAGTGGCATAAGTGCACCAAGTTATCCTGCAGCGTATAACAACGTAATATCTGTTGCTGCCACCGATCAAAACGATGTAGCTCCGCGCTTTACTAACTATGGCACTACAATAGATTTATCGGCTCCGGGTGTGGGCATTTACACCACGCAGTACAACAACACGTACACCACGGCTACGAATGGCGGAACGGTGGACGGCACTTCGTTTTCTGCTCCGATTACATCCGGAGCTGCTGCGTTAGTGTGGGCGCAGAACCCATCATTTTCTGCTGTGCAAGTGGGCGAACAACTTCGGGTTACGGCCAACGCATCGGCACTGTACACAGCTAACCCGGGCAGAATTAATCAGCTTGGCTTGGGAAGATTGGATGTGTACCGCGCGCTTACACTTTCGCTGCCATCTATCAGAGCCAGCAATCCAAAGCTGGTAAATGCAAATGGAATCGCCCCAGCATCGGGAGACAAGGCCTACTTATCGTTCAGTTTTAACAATAAGCTACAGAGTACCTCTGCAGGTATTAAAATTTCTATCACTACATCGTCATCGTTTATTACGATTACACAAGGTACTATTTCACCGGGAGTTATTGCCGGTGGTGCTACCTTCATCAATAGCCTTACCCCGTTTGTGTTTACCATCAGCCCCAATACTCCGCAAGACTTGCAGGTGAATTTATTAATTACCTATTCGGATGGCAGCTATTCTGATTACCAGTATGTGCCGTTTGTTTTCAATCCCTCTTACATAGATATTAACTCAAATAAAATAACAACAACGATTACGTCCATTGGGCGCATGGGATACGAAGACACACAAAACCAGGCCAAAGGATCGGGTTTTGTCTTTAATCAAAACTCGTTACTCTATGAAATGGGTTTGATCATGGGTACATCGGCAACGAATTTGTTCAATAACGTTCGGGGAATGAACGGTGGCTTTGATCAGGATTTCTCTTCTACGGTTTCAATCAAACAAACTCAACCGGGCGCGCGTTCTTATTCTGAAATATTTGGAGAGATATCTAATGCTGCTACACCGGCACAACAGCAAGTGGTTGTTGACTACCGAAGTTTAGTCTGGCAAGATTCTGTTTACAATAAATTTGTTATTGTAGAATACAAAATCAAAAACCCAACGGCCAACCCGCTTAATCAATTTTACTTCGGAATATTTGCCGATTGGGATGTGAGCCCCAGCGGTCAGCACGACAAGGCCGGTTGGGATAATACAAACAACATGGGGTACGTACATTCGGCTCAGGCCACACCTGCCAAACCGTATGCAGGTATTCAAGTCCTCACAGGGTCGCCTGCTTACTATGCCATTGATAACAACTCTTCTATTGCCGGCAACCCGTGGGGACTTTATAGCAACACAGCAAACGGAAGTTTTACCAAAGTCGAAAAATATCAAACCATTTCGGCCACCATTGGTAGTGCCGGGGCACGGCTGAAGGCAGGTGTGCTTCCCGCATACAGTGGAGCAGGAGGTGATGTAAGCCATGTGGTGGCAACGGGCCCGTTCAACATCAGTGCCGGCCAAACTATAACTGTTGCCTTTGCCTTGCAGGCAGCACCTGATTCTATCAGCCTGAAAAAATCTGCGCGGTATGCCGATTCGGTTTACAACTATACTCTCAAAGCGCCTAAACCTACGGGCGATTCTGTGGCAACTTGCTATCAGGCCCCCGCAACATTCAATGTAAGCGGAGCTACTAAAATCAATTGGTACAAATCGTTTACCGGAGGCACTCCGTTTTTTACAGGCACAAACTACACGACAGGTAATTTGCAGCATGACACCACCTTTTTTGTATCGAATGCCGACCACTCGTATGAGAGTGTGCGTGCGGCAGTAAAAGCTACGGTAAAGGCCAACCCTAAAATTTTGGCATCGAAGGCAACCACTCTTTGCCAGGGCGACTCCGTTTTATTGTCAGTGGCCAAAGATGACTCTACCATTTGGAACACCGGAAACAAAAACAACATTATTTCCGTGAAGACAACCGGCAAATATGCAGTACGGATAAAAGACAATGCGCTCGGTTGCTCAACGCGTTCTGATACAGTGTCGGTAGTTGTTCGTCCCGGGCCTGCGGCCAACTTTTCGACTACAGGCGATTTGAAAATTTATACACCAATTTCATTTAACGACCAAAGCACCAATGCTGTAAGCTGGTATTGGGATTTTGGCGACAACCAAAATAGTACAACCGAAAGCCCTACCCATCAATATACGGCCATCCAAAACTATACAGTAAAGCTGACGGCAACAGCTGCCAATGGATGTACCAACACAAAATTAAGTTCTATTTCTGTTGTTACAGCAATAGAAAATTTTACTCATGGGTTTAGCACATATCCAAATCCTGTTACTTCCTCCTCATTAAACATTGTCATAGATGAACAAGACCTTTCGCAAACGAGGCTTTTGCTGTTTAATTCTTTGGGGCAAATCGTTTATGACCAAAATATCTCTGTAGAAGGTACACATGCGGAAATAAGTTTGCCGTTCTCTTCGTTCCCTCCGGGTGTTTACATTCTTCGGGTGCAGGTACCGAATAAAATCTTGACAGAGAAAGTCATTAAAGCCCAATAACAGCGCACAGGTTGATAAGGAAAAAAAAATTCCTGAAAACCGAATAATCCTCTTGCCATGATTTATTTTTGCGGGATTTTATCCAGCCAACTATGCCCCGCGACAGAAGTATCCGTTCCGTTTTAATCATTGGAAGTGGGCCGATCATCATCGGCCAGGCGTGCGAGTTTGATTATTCAGGCTCGCAGGCAGCCCGTTCGTTGCGGGAAGAGGGGATTGAAGTAATCCTGATCAACTCCAACCCGGCCACGATCATGACCGACAAGGTAACGGCAGACCACGTGTACCTGAAGCCACTCGAAAAAAAATCCATCAAAGAAATTTTAGAAAAACACCATGTAGATGCCGTGCTGCCCACCATGGGCGGCCAAACTGCACTTAACTTGTGTATAGAATGTGATAAAGCAGGCATGTGGGAGCACTATGGCGTGAAGATTATCGGAGTAGATATTAAAGCCATAGAAACTACCGAAGACCGCGAAAAATTCAGGCTGAAAATGCTGGAATTGGGCGTAGGTGTTTGCAAAGGAGCTACGGCCACATCGTTTTTAAAAGGAAAAGAAATTGCCCAGGAGATCGGCTTCCCATTAGTAATCCGCCCATCATTTACTTTAGGTGGAACAGGCGGAGGCTTTGTAACCAAACCCGAAGATTTTGATGCTGCCCTGAACCGCGGCCTTCAGGCTTCGCCTATCCACGAAGTGTTGGTAGAGCAGAGCATCATGGGCTGGAAAGAATACGAGCTGGAGTTGCTGCGCGATAGCAAAGGAAATGTGATCATCATTTGCTCCATCGAAAATTTTGATCCGATGGGCATCCATACAGGCGACTCCATCACCGTGGCGCCTGCCATGACGCTGCCCGACACGGTCTATCAGCACATGCGCAACCTCGCCATTAAAATGATGAACGGCATTGGCCAATTTGCTGGAGGCTGCAACGTACAATTTTCGGTAAACCCCGATGATGATGAAGAAATCATTGGCATCGAAATCAATCCGCGCGTGTCGCGCTCATCTGCGCTGGCCTCGAAAGCAACGGGCTACCCCATCGCAAAAATTGCCGCCAAGCTGGCCATAGGCTACAATCTTGATGAACTGAAAAACGCCATCACCGGCACAACCACAGCCTACTTTGAGCCGGCACTCGATTACGTCATCGTAAAAATACCGCGCTGGAATTTCGACAAGTTTGCCGGAGCCGACCGCAAGCTCGGTCTGCAGATGAAATCAGTAGGCGAAGCCATGGGCATCGGACGAAACTTCCAGGAAGCCCTTCAGAAAGCCTGCCAGAGTTTGGAGATCAGGAGAAACGGACTGGGCGCAGACGGAAAAGAACTGACCAAGCAAGACGAACTGCTGCACAGCCTGGCCAACCCGAGTTGGAACCGCCTGTTCCACATTTACGATGCTATGAAGTTGGGCATCTCTATGAAGACCATTCAAAACCTAACCAAAATAGACAAATGGTTTTTAGAGCAGATATGGGAACTTATTCAGTTAGAAAAAGAAATAGAAAAATATAAAGTGGGTACCATTCCGGTTCCGTTAATGCGCACAGCCAAGGAGAAAGGCTATGCCGACCGCCAGCTGGCGCACTTGATGGACTGCCTCGAAAGTGAAGTGCACAAGAAACGCAAAGAGATGGGCATCAACCGCGTGTATAAACTGGTGGATACCTGCGCGGCAGAATTTGAAGCCAAGACACCTTATTACTATTCGTCATTCGATAGCGAAAATGAATCGGTAGTTACGCCCAAGAAAAAAGTAATTGTACTCGGCTCGGGACCCAATCGGATAGGGCAGGGAATTGAGTTTGATTACTCCTGCGTGCATGGCGTGTTGGCGGCAAAAGAGATGGGCTACGAAACCATCATGATCAACTGCAACCCCGAAACCGTTTCTACCGATTTTGATATTGCCGACAAATTGTATTTCGAGCCGGTATTTTGGGAACACCTGTGGGATATTATCCAACACGAAAAACCCGAGGGCGTCATTGTGCAGTTGGGCGGACAGACAGCTTTGAAACTGGCTGAGAAACTGCACAAGTACGGCATCAAAATCATGGGCACTTCTTTTGAAGCGCTCGACATTGCCGAAGACCGCGGCAGCTTTTCTACTTTGTTGAAAGAATTGAATATACCCTATCCGGAATTTGGCGTAGCACGCGATGCCGATGAGGCACTGGAAGTTTCGAAGACGATTGGGTTCCCTTTGCTTGTGCGCCCTTCGTATGTGCTGGGCGGCCAAAGCATGAAAATCGTCATCAATGAAAAAGAACTGGAGCACCACATCCTTGATATCTGGAAACACCTGCCCGACAACAAAGTGCTGCTCGATCATTTTCTGGATGGCGCTATCGAAGCCGAAGCCGATGCCATCTGCGATGGTGAAGAGGTTTACATCATCGGCATCATGCAGCATATTGAGCCGGCCGGTATCCACTCGGGCGATTCGTACGCAGTGCTGCCGCCTTACAACCTGGGCGACTTTGTGCTCAAACAAATTGAAACTTACACCAAACGAATTGCCGTAGCGCTGAAAACCGTTGGCCTGATCAACATTCAGTTTGCAATTAAGAACGACAAGGTATATATCATCGAAGCTAACCCGCGTGCCTCGCGCACGGTGCCGTTTATCTGCAAAGCCTATGACGAGCCGTACGTTAATTATGCCACCAAAGTGATGCTAGGCGAAAAGAAACTGAAAGACTTTACGTTTAGCCCCAAGCGAAATGGTTATGCCATCAAAGTGCCGGTCTTTTCATTCAGCAAATTTCCGGAAGTAAAAAAAGAACTGGGCCCCGAAATGAAATCCACCGGTGAAGCCATTTACTTCATTGATGATTTGATGGACGACTACTTCATGCAGATTTATTCCGAAAGGAATTTGTATTTGAGCAGGTAAGGACTTACCCGTTCAGGGCTGCTTTTAAAAATTTTCCTGTATAACCTGCTGTACTTTTAGATACTTCTTCGGGCGTACCTTGTGCTACAATCTCTCCGCCACGGGCTCCTCCTTCCGGCCCCATGTCAATAATGTAATCTGCCGATTTGATTACATCCATGTTATGTTCGATGATCAGAACGGTATTCCCTTTGTCAGCCAGTTTTTGTAAAACATCGAGCAGGTGGCCGATGTCCTGAAAGTGCAGGCCTGTGGTGGGCTCGTCTAAAATATAAAGTGTTTTGCCTGTGTCGCGCTTGCTGAGTTCTGTGGCCAATTTTACACGTTGGGCTTCACCGCCCGATAGTGTGGTGGCGTGCTGCCCTAATGAAATATAGCCTAACCCCACTTCGTTGAGCGTTTCTATTTTGCGCAAAATCTTGGGTTGGTTCTCAAAAAAAGTAACGGCTTCTTCCACCGTCATGCTCAGCACATCGCTGATGGATTTTCCTTTGAAGCGCACTTCCAGCGTTTCGCGGTTATAGCGCTTGCCCTTGCAGGTTTCGCAAGGCACAAATACGTCAGGCAGAAATTCCATTTCTATCAGCCGCAGACCGGCTCCTTCACAGGTTTCGCAACGGCCGCCTTTTACGTTAAATGAAAACCGCCCGGTTTTATAACCTCTTATTTTCGCTTCGGGCATTTGGGCAAACAGGTCGCGTATGTCAGTGAATACACCCGTGTAGGTAGCAGGACTCGACCGGGGCGTTCGCCCGATGGGAGATTGATCCACTTCAATGACTTTGTCAATCAACTTTATCCCTTCAAATTTTTTGTAGGACAACGGCTCGGTGCGTGCGTTGTAAAAATGTTGATTCAGGATTGGGAAGAGTGTATCGTGGATGAGCGTTGATTTGCCGCTTCCTGAAACTCCGGTAATGCAGGTGAGCACACCAAGCGGTATTTCAAGATCTACATTTTTTAAGTTATTGCCGGTGGCTCCGCTGAGTGTTAATTTTTCGCCCGTGCCTTTTCTCCGCTTTTTTGAATAACGGATAGACAATGCACCGCTCAAATATTGGGCGGTAGTACTTTTGATTTTTAGAAATTCTTTGGGCGTGCCCTCGGCCACAATATTTCCGCCATGCCTTCCTGCCCCTGGCCCCACATCAATCAGGTAATCACATTCCAGCATCATTTCCTGGTCGTGCTCTACTACGATAACGGAGTTGCCCAAGTCGCGCAAATCTTTCAGTGCTTTGATCAGCTTTACATTGTCGCGTGCATGCAGGCCAATGCTCGGTTCATCTAAAATATAGAGTACGCCAACCAACTGTGTGCCGATTTGGGTAGCCAAACGAATGCGTTGCGCCTCGCCTCCGCTAAGGGTGCGCAGCGGTCGGTTGAGGTGCAGATAATCTAACCCCACATCCAACAAAAAGCCGATCCGTTTTCTGATTTCTTTTAATACCTCCGTGGCAATGATTTTTTGTTTGTCGTTTAGCCGGGCTTCCAGTCCGTCAAACCATTTTTTTAGTTTATCAATGTTCAGTTCGGCCAGTTCGGCTATGTTCTTGCCATCAATTTTAAAATGAAGCGATTCTTTTTTTAGCCGTGCGCCATGGCACTCGGGGCAAACTTTGGTAATGGTAAAATCTTCCACCCATTTTTTTACGTTGTCGGTGCTGTCTTCTTTCAGCTTTTGTAAAAAATTGATGATGCCCTCGAATTTAGTGTTCCACTCTGTGCCCGGATATTTTACGGAAGGCACGGCCACGGGTATCACATCACCGTGCATGAGAATGTGCAGCACTTCTTTGGGAAATTCTTTCAGGGGCGTTGTCAGCGTGAGCTTATATTGTTTCAGCAGAGCTTCAATCTTTTTAAAAATCCAGATGTCGCGGTATTCGCCCAGCGGCAGGATTCCTCCCCGGCTGATGCTCAGCTTTTTGTCGGGCATGATGGAGTCTTCCGTAATTTCTTCTATCACGCCCAGGCCGGTACAAACCGGGCAAGCTCCGTAGGGAGAGTTAAAAGAAAAATTGTTGGGGGCCGGCTCATCGTACGATAAACCGGTGAGGGGATCCATCAAAAACTTTGAAAAGTGGTGGGCTTTGCCGACTTCATCCAGCGCCATCATGACACCCTTTCCTTCTTTGAGGGCGGTGTTTACCGATTGCGAAATACGGTAGCGATCGTCTGCAACTGGCACGATTCGGTCAATCACTATTTCGATGTCGTGAATTTTAAAGCGATCTACTTGCATCTTCGCGCTGATGTCTTGCACCACACCATCTACACGCACTTTGGTGTAGCCCTGCTTTCGGATTTGTACAAACAGTTCGCGATAGTGGCCTTTGCGGCCTTTGATAACCGGAGCAAGTAAAATTATTTTTTTTCCTGTGAAATGATGGAGCAGAGAATCCAGAATTTGATCTTCAGATTGACGTTCCATTTTCTCGCCTGTGAGGTACGAGAAGGCTTCGCCCGCCCGCGCATACAGCAACCGCATGAAGTCGTATATTTCAGTAACGGTACCTACCGTAGAGCGCGGATTGCGCGATGTGGTTTTTTGTTCGATGGAAATGACCGGGCTCAGGCCGTTGATCTTATCAACATCCGGCCGCTCTAAGTTGCCGATAAAACTCCGCGCGTAGGCAGAGAAACTTTCCATGTACCTGCGCTGCCCTTCGGCATAGATCGTATCAAAAGCCAGTGATGATTTTCCGCTTCCGCTGATGCCGGTAATAACAATGAATTGATTGCGCGGCAGCGAGACACTGATATTTTTCAGGTTGTGCTCGCGCGCACCAATGACATCAATAGTTTCGTGGCCTGAAGAGGCTTTCACGGTCATGCGATTAGCTCATGCTCAACCGGCAACTCTTTCTCTTTTTCTTTATACCCTAAATCAATTTCCTCACCATCCTTGTTCAGGAAATGAAATTCGGTAATACCCAAAGAGCTATCCTTGATCAGATCAACCCAACGCTTGTATTTAAAAAACAACTTGAGTCTTTTTGAGATGAGCCCTTTGGTGTAGTAAGCATACAAAAAAGGATGAAGAGCCAGCGTCAGATTTTTTTCGTTTTGCTTTTCAAACAATAACTGAATGGTGCTTTCAAGCTGGTCGGTTACTAAAATAGAAGCGCTGATTTTGCCGGTGCCATTGCACGAAGGGCATACCTCTAAAGTGGCGATATTCATCTGCGGGCGAACGCGCTCGCGGGTGATTTGCATCAGCCCGAATTTTGAAAGCGGTAAGATGGTGTGCTTGGCCTTGTCGCTTTCCATCTCGCTTTTCATTTTATCGAAAACCTGTTTTTTGTTTTCAGGATTTCGCATGTCAATAAAGTCTATGACGACAATGCCGCCCATATCGCGTAGGCGCAGTTGGCGCGCTACTTCGCGCGCTGCTTCCAGGTTTACCGATAGTGCCGTAGTTTCCTGGTTTTCTTCGCGATTGCTTTTATTGCCACTGTTGACGTCTATTACATGCAGCGCCTCGGTGTGCTCGATGATCAGGTATCCGCCTCCGCGCAAACTTACGGTTTGCCCAAAGGCAGCTTTGATCTGCCGCTCCACCCCATAGTGCTCGAACAATTTGAGCTTGCCGGTATAGAGTTTTGCTATTTTCTCCTTGTCAGGAGCAATCTGGTGGATGTACGATTTTACTTCTTCAAAAGTCTTTTTGTCATCTACCCACACGCTGTCGAAAGATTCGTTCAGCACATCGCGCAGCAGCGAGGAGGCTTTGTTCAATTCCCCGATAACTTTATCGCGCGGGTTGGCATTTACCATGCGGGCAATGCCATCGTCCCACATCTTCACCAGATTTTTAAGGTCTTTGTCCAACTCAGCCACTTCTTTGCCTTCGGCTACCGTGCGGATGATGATGCCGAAATTTTCGGGCTTGATAGACTGGATGAGGCGCTGCAGGCGTTTGCGTTCTTCGCTGCTTGAAATCCGTTTAGATATGCTTACCCCGGATGAAAAGGGTACCATTACCAGGTATCTGCCGGCAATGGACAACTCACACGAAAGTCGCGGGCCTTTGGTAGAGATAGGTTCTTTTACTACCTGTACCGGAACGAGTTGACCTTTGGCAAGCTGCTGCGTTATTTTGCCATGCTTGTCAATGTCTTTCTCGACCTGGAATCTATCCAGTTTGCCCCCGGTAATCTTCTTGGCGCGGACAAGTTTGGTGAACTTTTGCAGAGAACTGAACTTGGCTCCTAAATCCAGGTAATGAAGAAAGGCGTCTTTCTCATACCCAATGTCAATAAAGGCTGCGTTCAGGCCGGGCACCACTTTTTTTACAGTACCCAAGTAAATATCACCAACTACAAACTTGCTGCCATCTGTTTCTTCATGAAACTCAGCTAAGTGTTTGTCCTTCAGAAGGGCGATGCGACATCCGTTTTGAGTTGTGCTGATGATTAGCTCGTTACTCAAAACAAAAAATTTAAAATGTGGTTAATTACTTTTTCTTATGTCTGTTTTTGCGCAAACGCTTTTTGCGTTTGTGGGTGGCCATTTTGTGTTTCTTTCTTTTTTTTCCACTTGGCATAATCTTACTTTGGTTTTACCCCGACCAGTCGGGGTGGGTTGAACAATAATTTTATTTCAATTCGCTCAGATAAGAATCCACTGCCGATTGTACGGCCGGGTCTTTATCCATTTTTTTTACTTTTTCAAATTGCTCGCGCGCTTTACCGTTTTGGCCTGCATTCATGTAAGCAACACCCAGTAACAACTGCCCTTGTGTGTGCTTCGGGTTGACCTCGATCAGTTGGTTAAGCCAACTGATGGCTTTTGCATGTTGGCCTGACTGTACCGAAAGCATACCCATGTTGAACAATGCCAACTCATTTTTTGGGTCTTCCTTCAGCACCTCGCGCAGCAACCGGATGCCCTGCATCGGCCCACCAGTGCTTAAGTAGGTCATGGCTACTTTTACTTTAGCTTCGTAATTTTTTGGCTCGGCATCAATTACTTTATTCAACCAATGACGGGTTTTTTCGGCTAACTCATTTCGCTTCTGTTCGTCCATGGCGAATGTGTAGGCTTCATAGTAACTATTGCCCGCCTTCAAAAAATTTGGCGTACGGTTAAAGAACGTGGCAGCTTTCTCTCCAAACCAGGCTGCGCTGTCAAACTTGCCGGCTTGCGCGTATAGCGTCTGTAAAGAGTCGGCAAAGATAGCATTTTTTCTATCTGAAGAAGTATTAAATGCTTTTCGGGCTGCGGCAATAGCTGAGGTTAGTCCGGGCGAAGCAGGTTGATGGTTAGCCGGCATCTTGTTGTTGGGGCCGTCTGTGTGCGAAGACCCAGCGGCAGCTAATTGATTTTCATTTTCTACTACTGACTTGGGCAGCATGAAAATCAGAATGACGACAAGGGCGCTGGCGATAACTAATAAAATACGTGTTTTTATCATGGGCAAGCTGGTTTCAATTAGTCAGCAGAAATTTTTACTTTCCTAATTGGTGGGGTGGCCGTCACTGTTTGTCGGCCAGTTGTTTTACTTTTTCGCTGCCTTTAATCTTGCTGATGAAAATTTTTGCGGGTTTGAAACTGGGAATGTAATGCTCGTCAATTACGATGGCTGTGTTGCGCGAAATGTTGCGGGCAATTTTTTTCTTTCTCTTTTTATTGATGAAACTGCCAAAGCCGCGCACATAAATATTGTGGCCATTGGCCATGTTGGTTTTTACAATGTTGAAAAAAGCTTCTACCGAAGCGGTTACATCTGCTTTGTCTATACCGGTTTTATCAGCAATCTGGTTAATTACGTCTGCCTTGGTCATAACTGTTTTTTGAGTGGGCAAAGTTAACTCTCGATCCATCAAACGCAAATGAATTTATTGATAATCACGCAGATGAAGTTTAGCGGCAATAGTATTCGTTAGAATGCCATGTTTTTTTAGACATTCGCGCAATCGAATGGATGAACAGTAAATTATTTTCCGACAAACTCATTGCCTGGTACAAGGAAAAAGCCCGGCCGTTGCCCTGGCGCCTCACCCGCGACCCTTACAAAATCTGGATTTCAGAAATTATTTTACAGCAAACACGCGTGGCGCAAGGGCTGCCCTATTATGAAAAATTTGTCAGGCAGTTTCCAACGCTTGCTGACTTAGCCAACGCCCCTGAGCAGAAAGTGTTAAGGCTCTGGCAAGGGTTAGGCTATTATTCGCGAGCGCGCAACCTGCATCGCTGCGCCAAAATAATCGTCAAGCAATTCAACGGAAAATTTCCGGAACGTTTTGCCGAATTGATCAAACTTCCGGGCATCGGGCCGTACACCGCAGCGGCCATCGCTTCTTTGGCATTTGGTGAGACCGTAGCCGTGGTGGATGGAAATGTGTTTCGGGTTTTGTCTAGAATTTTTGAAATAGACATAGATATTGCCTCCGGTAAAGGAAAAAAATATTTTTTTTCGCTGGCCAACCAACTGATAGACCGCCAGCATCCAGATCTTTTTAATCAGTCGTTGATGGAATTTGGGGCAACACAGTGTTTGCCGCAAAAACCCAAATGCGAGGATTGTATCTATGCCCGGTCGTGTCGGGCCAACCGCAAAAGTCTTCAGGAACTGCTCCCGGTCAAATCAAAAAAAACAAAAATCAAACAACGATATTTTTATTACTTCGTCATCCGCACAAAAAATAAATATTTAATGAGGCAACGAAAAGAAAAAGATATCTGGCACGGGCTTTATGATTTTTACTTGGTTGAATCTACGCGCACAAGGCAGATTGAAATAATGATGAAAGAGGATGCACTGTTGAAAAAACTTGAGGTACATCAGGCAAGCAAAACCTTTGTGCAGGCGCTGACACATCAAAAACTGCATGTGCGGTTTATTGAATTGAAATCAATAGCGAAAACTCCAATCAATTCAGACTTAAAAAAACAAGGATATGAATGGTTTACCACTCAACAAGCCACTCAATTGCCCAAGCCTATGTTGGTAGCCCGTTATCTAAAGGAGAGCCGAAGAACGTAATTTTTGGTAACTTTGCCGTTCGGCTCAAAACAAATTGAAGCCGGCAGCTTCATTTTAACAATAACAATATGTCAGGTGTAAATAAAGCAATTTTGGTCGGGCGCTTAGGTAAAGATCCTGAATCGCGAACGTTGGAAAGTGGCGTGATGGTGGTAAACTTCACGTTGGCCACATCCGAAGTCTATAAAGACAGAACCACGGGCGAGCGCAAAGAAGTAACCGATTGGCACAACATTGTGCTGTGGCGTGGCATAGCCGAAACGGCCGCCAAATATTTGCACAAAGGCGACCAGGTTTACATTGAAGGGAAAATGCGTACCCGCAGTTGGGAAAAAGACGGTGTAACCCGCTACACCACCGAAGTAATTGGCGACAGCATGACACTGCTGGGTTCTAAACAGGGGGGAGGCAGCGCGTATGAAAAACCAGCAGCTTCGGCACCAACGGAAGACTACAAGCCTACAGCCGACAATACAACAGACGACCTTCCATTTTGAAACATGTTTTACGAACGGCTAATACTTGAGAACAATTTTTCTGACCGACACCAATTATTTTTTTCATGACCTGATGGCCACCGGGGTCAACTGGTTTTATATTTTTGGTTTTACTGCCATTTTAGTTCTGCTCGTTGTTTCCGCTGTGATCTCCGCATCGGAGGTTGCTTTTTTTTCTTTGAAGTCTGAACAACTGGAGGGCAGCCGCCACTCCAGCGAAACCAAAGACAAAAACTTAATAGACTTACTAAAAAACCCGCGATTGCTGTTGGCCACTATTTTAATTTGCCACGACTTTGTAAACGTAGCCGTTGTTACCATTTCTACTTTTTTAATGTGGGAGATGACGGGCACACGCAAACCGGCCGAGATGATTGTAGGTATCGTAACATTTATCGTAACCTTTGCCCTTACTTTTTTTAGTGAGATTGTACCTAAAGTTTACGCTACACAGCATAACCTGAGTGTAGCCCGTAGAGTCAGTTCGTTGTGGAAAACTCTGGAAATAATATGCCGCCCTGTTTCATGGATGTTGATGGCGATGAGCAAAATCGTAGAGCGTAGAATAGAAAAAAAAGGATACAGTGCTACAGTAAAAGAATTGAACCAAGCGCTTGAGCTGACTACCGAAAATAACGATACAACAGAAGAAGAAAAAGACATTTTAAAAGGCATTGTAAACTTTGGCACACTTTCGGTGAGGCAAGTGATGAAATCGCGGGTGGACATTTCTGCCGTAGATGGCGAATCTAATTTTATTGAATTGATGGATCAGGTTAATAAATGGGGATTTTCGCGCATGCCGGTTTATCGCGAAACCATTGATACCATTGAAGGGATATTGTACACCAAAGACCTGCTGCCCCATTTAGATGAGAAAGAAGATTTTAAATGGCAAAAACTATTGCGGCCTGTATTTTTTATTCCCGAAACAAAAAAACTCGACTCGCTCCTGAAAGATTTTCAAAGCAAGCATGTGCACATGGCCATTGTGGTGGATGAGTATGGCGGCACGGCCGGTTTGATTACGCTGGAAGACCTGATCGAAGAAATTGTGGGCGATATACACGATGAGTTTGATGAAGTAAATCTAGGATACAGCAAAATGGATGATCACACTTATGTGTTTGATGGCAAAACATCTATTCATGATTTGTGCAAAACGCTGGAACTCGACTCTTCTTTTTTTGATCAGGTGAAAGGCGATAACGAATCGCTGGGCGGATTGATCCTCGAACTGAACAACCACATGCCCAAAGTTGGCGATCAGGTTTCTTTCGACAAGCTGCGGTTTACTGTTTTAAATGTTGACCAGAAAAGAATTACCCGCGTGAGAGTAGCCGTACAGGAAGAAGCAGTTAAAAAATGAATAGACCGATTAACAGTCAAAGGTTAAACAGTAACAGTGCAAACGCACTTGTAAAGCTTTTAATAGCTACTATCACTTATGGATTATTAGTGGCTTGCACGCACGACTACCAGCCCAAACCAAAAGGCTACAACCGGCTGGTGTTACCTAAAGAAGAATACAGGCTGCTGCCCGATTCGCTGCCCTATCAGTTTGAATATTCACGCCATGCCAAATTGCTGAAAGACACTTCGTGGATTACCGAAAAGCATTTTGTGGAAATATATTATCCCGACCTGAAGGCCAACATCCACATCACTTACAAAAAAATAAATGGCCGTCAGACGTTGCTGAAAGAACTGATGAACGATGCTTACAACCTTACCAGCAAGCAACAAATCAAAGCCAACGCCATTGATGAGGTAATCACCAAGACACCGAGCGGCAAAACGGTGGTGATTGCAGAAATTGCGGGAGAAGTGCCAAGCCAGTTTCAATTTACCATGACTGACTCCACCCGCAATTTTTTGCGGGGCGCCCTGTATTTTAATACACGCGTGCAAAACGATTCGTTAGCCCCGGCTATTGATTTTATGAAAAATGAAGCGAGGCATCTGATCAACACGCTTCAGTGGAAACCGTAGTAACTTATTTGCCCATGTGGCCATGAGCCGATTATATTTAACGCGGGCTAACCGCGATAACGGCATTGAACAATTTTTTTGATACTCCCATTGAATTTTTGAAAGGCGTTGGGCCGCAACGCGCAGCTTTATTTCAAAAAGAATTGAAGATTTTTTCGTTTGGCGACCTTATCCAGTATTACCCCTTTCGCTACGAAGACCGCACAAAATTTTACCGGATAATAGAGATAGACGATACCATGCCCTATGTGCAGATCAGAGGCAGGTTTACCGATTTTGAAATCATTGGCAATAAATACAAACGAAGGCTGATCGGATATTTTACCGATGGCCAGAACGATATGGAGATGGTGTGGTTTCAGCGCATAGATTGGATTATACAAAAAGTAAAACCGGGCGCAGAATACGTTGTGTTTGGCAAGCCGACACGGTTTGGAAAAAAAATAAACATTGCCCACCCCGAAATTGAGCCGGTAAGCGAAAATAGCTTGAAGGGAAACTCTTTTCAGCCGGTGTACCCGATAACCGAAAGGCTTCGCTCTAAATACATTGATAGCAAGGCCATCGGCAAACTTCAGACAGAAATTTTTAAGCTGGCAGAAAACCATATCCGCGAAACACTTCCCGATTATCTGATCCGTCAAAACCGATTGATTAGTAAAAAAGAGGCGCTCAAAAATATTCATTTCCCTTCCTCACAAGAGCTTTTACAGGCTGCACAGTACTGGCTTAAGTTTGAAGAGTTGTTCTACATACAACTGCGGCTCATCAAAATGAAATTAGTGCGGCAAGATAAGTTTAAAGGACAGGCATTCAGCGATGCTGCTATCCTGACAAAATTTTACAAGGAACATTTGCCGTTTGAGTTAACGGAAGCACAGAAGCGCGTCATCCGCGAAATCTATGCCGACATGAAATCCGGAAAACAAATGAGTCGCCTGCTGCAGGGCGATGTGGGCTGCGGCAAAACCATTGTAGCGTTTATCTGCATGCTGCTGGTTATAGGCGGCAACGCGCAAGCAGCACTGATGGCTCCCACCGAAATACTGGCACAACAACATTTCAATAACTTAAAAAAATATACCGATGTAATGGGAATATCGCTGGCGTTGCTTACCGGCTCGGTAAAAAAAAGCCAGCGCGCACCCATCCATCAACAATTGCAAAACGGAGAGTTGAATATTTTAATCGGCACACACGCCCTGTTGGAAGAGGAAGTTAAATTCAAAAATCTTGGATTGGCCATCATTGACGAACAGCATCGGTTTGGTGTAGCACAACGGAGCAAACTATGGCAAAAAAATATTTCTGTTTATCCTCACATGCTGGTGATGACAGCCACACCCATTCCGCGCACATTGGCCATGACTTTGTATGGTGACCTGGAAATTTCTGTGATAGATGAATTGCCAAAAGGACGAAAGCCGATTAAAACCATTCATCAATTTGATTCGCAACGCCTGAAGGTAAATGGGTTTATCCGCACACAGATAGAAGCCGGCAGGCAAGTGTACGTGGTTTATCCACTGATCGAAGAATCTAAAAAACTGGACCTGAAACATCTGATGGATGGATACGAGAGCATGTCGCGGGCATTTCCCGATGTGGCGATCAGTATTGTGCACGGGCAGATGAAGGCCGAGGCAAAAGATTTTGAAATGAAGCGCTTTATAAAAGGCGAAACCAAAATGATGGTGGCCACCACCGTCATAGAGGTGGGGGTAGATGTGCCCAACGCATCGGTGATGATTATAGAAAGTGCCGAGCGTTTTGGGCTTTCGCAACTTCACCAGTTGCGTGGGCGCGTGGGGCGGGGAGCAGAACAATCGTATTGTATTTTAATGACGGACTATAAATTGGGAGCCGATACTAAAACTCGCATAGAAACGATGGTGCGCACCAACAATGGTTTTGAAATAGCTGAAACAGATTTAGCACTGCGCGGCCCCGGAGATTTGATGGGCACACAGCAGAGTGGCTCATTGGATTTGCTCATTGCCGATTTAGGTAAAGACGGAGTCATTCTTCAGCAGGCGCGCGAAGCGGCTAAAAATATTCTTGACAATGACCCTACTTTAGCAAAGCCTGAAAACGCTGTTGTCTTGGCACAAGTGCAGGCAGCAAGAAAAACTACTGTGAACTGGAGCCGCATCAGTTAATAGCATCTTTAAGTTATTCTTCTAAATTTGATGACTTTTTTTAATAGCTATGAGCAAAAAGATTTTCTTTTTCTTTTGTCTATTGGCGCAGGCGGCTTGGTCGCAATCGGGAGATTATTTTTTAACGCACTTTGCTCCGCCTGATGAACGGATCAGCAACCTCACCTTTGGCATGGTGCAAGACACAAAAGGTATTCTGTACTTTGCCAATAAATCGGGCGTGTTGGAGTTTGACGGCCGCAATTGGAACCTGATTAATACACAAGGCCCTGTTTATACTGTTGCCAGTTGGCAGAATGAATTGTTTGTGGGTGGCTTTTTTGGATTTGGTAAATTGATAAGTGATGCAGGTAACTCCAAGTCATATGTATCACTTTCAAAAGATCAACCGGCAGCCGCACAGGTTTTTTCAAGCATAACAAATAATGGCAAAATCTATTTCGCCAATAGTCACAGCATTTTTGTTTTGCTGCCAGCTAGCGGCAAGGTAGAGTCTGTTATCCAATCTCAAGATGAACTAAGCGGCCTGCTTGAAATCATCGGCAATATATATGTAAAAACAGATCGCGGATTATTGAAAATTCAAGATGGTAAATTAGTAGCTCCTACTTTCCCATGGATTGATAACCTGTCAATAGATTTCTCCTCATCCTTTCAAAATTATACTCTTCTGAGTGTTTCCGGTGGTCGTTTTTTTCTAGCCAGCCCAACGGGGTTAGTAGAAATTAAAGTAGCAGCCCAAGACTATCTCAACCAAAACGGGGCTGTCAATGCTGCATGGCTGAGCGAAGAATTGGTTGCCATCGGCACATTGCGCGGTGGGGTGGTTTTTATCAATCCGCAAACAGGCGAGACAAAAGAAATTACAAATTTCTATACCGGCTTGCCCGACAACGAAGTGTATGCGGTTATGGCAGACCACAGCCAGGGCTTGTGGGTAGCGCACGATTATGGCTTCACCCGCATAGCTCCTTTTCTTCCGTTTCGTTCCTACACGCATTATACCGGCTTAGAAGGAAATTTGCTCTGTGCCAAAACATTTGAAGGGCAGACGTATGTAGGCACAACGCTTGGTCTTTTTGTGTTGACAAAACAAGAGATAACAGAAGAGGTTCTTTCCGATGAGGCCGGGCCATCCGTTAAAGATGAAAAAGTCAGAAAAGGGATATTCCCATTTTTGAAAAAAAAGAACAAAGTGAGTAAAACCGAAATAGCTCCAACAATTAAACAAGCAGTAAAGTCAACCAACTATGTGTATAAAAAAATAAGTGGGATAGAAGGCAAGGTATTTCGCCTGTTGGAAACTGATGGCCAGTTGCTGGCAGGGGGAAATTTTGGGGTGGCTTCCGTAGCCGGAACAAAAGTTTCAATAATTACACACGACCCGGTACGTGCCATTTTCAAGTCAGCCTCTATCTCGCAATTATTGGCGGGCACACAAGACGACAAAATAAAATCATTTAAGTTGGAGGGAAGCAACTGGAAAGAAACTAAACTGCTCGACACTTTAAATGAATATGTCAGCTATATTTTTGAAGACAAACTGGAAAACATCTGGCTGTGTGGCCGAACCAAAACTGTCAAAATAGAAACCGTTGACGGGCAAATTACAGACATTGAAAATGTAGCCTTTTCCAACCCCACCATAGACGAAAGTGTAGGTTTGGCTTATGGCAGCGAAGTGTACATGGCTGCCGGAGGGAGTTTTCATCGTTATGTTTTGAAAGAAAACCGGTTTGAAAAATACGATTCACTTCCCGGCACAAAAAAATATTTTGCATCGGCAGGATATTTTTGGTACTTCGATGGCCACCGCTGGCGCACGGTTGATCAGCGCATGCAGGCAAGTTTGAAGTTAGAATGGCTCAGTTTGTTTTCAAACATCCGTTTTATTTCCCCTGCCGATAGAGATAACTTGTGGGTGATAACATCAAACAATGAGTTATATAAATTTTCGCCTACTACCATCACAAAAGAGTTACGCACATATCCCCTCTTCTTAAAAGAAGTGCGGGGGCAACAAAATAGATTTTTACCTAACCGGTCAATAAAAGTCAGTCAGTTGGAATCTACAGTAGCTTTTGAATTTATGCAGCCGGGCTACCTGGGAGCGAAAGCCGTGGAGTACCGCTATCGTGTAAAAGGGCTCAGCAGCGACTGGACTAACTGGTCGGCCAGCAACAACATTGTAAATTTTTCTTATCTGCCTTCCGGCAAGTACAAAGTGAATGTGCAGACACGCGATTTGATGGGCAAAATCACCAACACAGAAGAAATAGTGCTCGAAGTAGAGCCTCCCTATTGGAAGCAGCCTTGGTTTTATCTTTTAGAAGTGATCTTGTTCGGAGGTATGGTGTTTTTGTCTATCCGTCTGAGTTCGGGCAACCCAAAATACCGTTTGATAAGCCAGTTGCTTTCACTGCTAACCATTGTGATGATCATTCAGTTTGTACAGGCTGCAGCGAATACAAGTTTTTCGGTAAAAGACTCACCGGTATTAGATTTTTTCCTGCAGGTAGCAATCGCATTGCTGATACTTCCAGCGGAAAATTTTTTGAGAAAAAAATTAATGTTGCGGGAAGCAAACAGATAGCAAATCAAATGTCGCAGAGGCCGATAGCTTGTTTCAGCGAGTTTAACTTGTCTGCCCTAGAAGGAATAAACTCTTGCGCAACAAATCCCTTAAAACCTGTTTGGGCGACAGCTCGCATAATGGCAGCATAATTTAATTCCTGCGTTTCATCTATTTCGTGCCGACCCGGAACTCCGCCTGTGTGGAAATGAGAAATATATTTAATGTATTGACGGATGGTAGCAATCACATCGCCCTCCATAATCTGCATGTGATAAATATCGTAGAGAAGTTTAAAATTTTCGGAGCCGAGCTTCTCGCACAGCTTTACGCCCCACGTGGTGCGGTCGCATTGATAATCGTGATGATCTACTTTGCTGTTGAGCAACTCCATGCTCATGGTAACATTATATTTTGCTGCCACCTTTAACACAGGCTCCAGCCCGCGCGCGCAGTTTTCCAAACCTTGCTCAGAAGTGAGGCCACGTGCGTTGCCGCTAAAACAGATTACATTTTTTAAACCTGCATCCGCAGCTTTGGGTATGTTTGCAGTATAGTCTTTAATCAGTTTATCGTGTAGAGATAGATCATTAAAACCTTTTTGCAGGCCCAGGTCGCTGGCATAAGCCATAGCACAAGTAAGTCCGTATTTTTGGGCGGTAGCCCACTGAGAGGAGTTGAGCAGATCTATAGATCGGATGCCCATTTCTTTAGAGGCTTCACATAATTTTTCTAAAGGGATGTCACTATAACACCACTGGCATACGCTGTGGTTAATGTTGCCTTTGAGTTCATCGGGTAGTGCGCTCATGGATTTTGCAATCTGCGGAAGTGCTAATGAGCTGATGGCCGTGGTGGCAATTGTTTTTAAAGCTTGGTTACGGTTCATTGTAAATTATTTTTCGTGCCGGTAAACGATTCCTTCTTTCATCACAAATTTAATATTTCTTAAGTCTGAAATATTTTTTGTCGGATCGCCTGAAACAATGACCACATCTCCCATCCATCCTTCTTTCAGCGAGCCCACCTGGCTATTCAGATGCAGCGCCCGGGCATTTACTTGGGTAGCCGCCTTTAAAGTGTTTAACGGAGACAATCCATATTCTACCAGCAGTTCCATTTCGAGTACATTTTCGCCATGCGCAAAAACGCCCACATCGCCACCCACCAATATCGTTACACCCGATTCGATGGCAGATTTAAAACTTGTTTTATGTTTTTTTACAGCCTCGGGGTCGGGGTCAATGCCCTTTCGCCAGCCTTTGTATTTGCTGATTGATTCAGTTGCTGCTAAAGTAGGACAGAGCGCTACATTTTTTGATTTCATTAAATTAAAAACTTCAGGCGTGCCACCATCGCCATGTTCAATGGTTTCCACGCCTGCCATAACCGCTCTGCGCATACCTTCGGCTGTGCTGGCATGTGCTACCACTGCCCGCCCGCTGCTTTTGGCTGTTTCCACGATAAGGGAGAGTTCTTCAATTGAAAACGTAGGCATGGATTCATTTTCTTTGCCCCAACGATAGTCGGCATAAACTTTCACAACATCGGCACCTTTACCGATCTGGTCGCGCGTTACGCGGATGAGGTCGTTGCCATCGGCCGTTTCTGCTCCCAGCATTATCTGCTGGTCGTGATCATATCCTTTCGGGCCGTACGTGCCCGTGGCTACAATGGCGCGCCCGGCCACTATTAATCGCGGCCCCGGAATGATGCCGGCCTGTATCGCTTGCTTTAACGCCACATCCGAGTAGCCTGCGCCTTCCGTACCTAAATCGCGCGCTGTGGTGAAGCCCGCCATGAGAGTATTCTTGGCATGCACAGTTGCCCGAATGGTGCGGTAGCTGTCGGTTTCTTTTAAAACCTGCATGTCCCAGTTGGTAATATTATAAGGATATAGAAATAAATGAGTGTGCGCTTCAATCAGCCCAGGCAAAAGGGTGGAGTTGGGGTAGTTTACTTTGATGGCCTGAGGAGGAACGGCAACCTGTTGAACCGGGCCAACGGCTGTGATCTTATCTCCGCTGATGACAACAGCCCAATTGGTGTGTAAATTTTCTCCATCAAAGACACGGTCGGCAGTAATGAAATAAACTGCTTGCGAGTTTGCTGAGGATAGAAACAGGAAAAAGAAAAAACAAAAACAAATGAATAAACGATACATTGTGTCAAAATAATTTATTGACTATCTCTTCCTTACTTATTTGATGAACTTGTGCTATTTCAGAAAGTATTTTTGACAAGGTTCCGATTTTAATGGGGTCATGGTTGGGTATTGTTATATGGTGTTGCCCATCTTCGATAATGCAAGTCAGCCGTACGTGGCTTCCTTTTTGACGTGTTACCAAATATCCCAGTTTGTGAAGATTTTTTATGAGATCATTTCCAGAAAGATCGTGCGGCAACCTCATAGAGATATCATCTCGTCTTTAACATAGTGGAGTCTGATGACTGAAGGAGGGGATTTATCAAAATGACAAAGCACTGCTTCTCTGATATTTTCTTTCAACTCATTTTCATTTTCAGCTTGAGTGAAAATGGATTGGCCTAAAGCCCTGGCCTCAAATCCACCTTCAGGTGATTCTTCAACAATGAAAATGAGTTCGCTGCTCATAGGGGTGTTATTTTACTTTGATTCTTCAAACGATATATGGCTATAAAACTCGAGCCTAAAGCGCAGAGCAGAACTGCAGTTTTTGGCCTATTCAATAAAGTTAACCGTAGCCTACAACAGATCCAATTAACAGCGCGCGCAACACAATTAAAACTAATTTGAAGTTGAGTGGAATACCAAGGAAATTCATAAGAAGTATTATTTAACCCACTAAACTTAGAGTTTTTGTAAAGAAAAATCAAACTGCCTTTACAGCCTCATCGTAATTTGGTTCTTCGCCAATTTGCGGAACCAGCTGGGTGTATTTTATTTTTCCATCGCTGCCAATGATAACCACAGCCCGCGCAAAAAGTCCGGCAAAGGCAGAGTCGCTTAGTTCAATGCCATAGGCTTTACCAAAACCTCTGCTCCGAAAATCAGAGAGCGTGATTACTTTATCAATCCCCTCGGCACCACAAAATCGCTTTTGGGCAAAAGGTAAATCTTTGGAGATACACAAAACGACTGTGTTGGGAAGGGCGGCCGCTCGCTTGTTAAACTCGCGTATGGAGGCAGCGCACACGCTGGTATCTACACTGGGGAAAATGTTGAGCACAATATTTTTGCCGGCAAAATCGCGAAGCGTTTTATCGCTCATATCGTTGGCAGTTAATGTAAAAGCCGGAGCCGTGCTGCCAACGGCCGGCAGCTCACCTACCAGTGTAGCAGTGTTGGGGCCGAGTTTTGTTTGAGAATGAGCCATGATGATTATTGATTTAAGATTAGCGATTTTAGTATCGAATTATTTTTTTGAACATTGAAATTCTAAACAACAGCTTCCGCTTCTCTCTCTATTTCCAATCCGGCCGATTGCATAGCGCCAAAGCCGCCCGAAATGTTAGTCAGGTTTGTAAAGCCATTTTTCTTCATCAGCGAGATTGCGCTCATTGACCGGTAACCACCGCCACAATGCACTAAGTAAGGTTTCGAAGGATCGAGAGACGAGAGAGAGCCGGGCATATTGGCCAAAGGCAACAACACGGCATTTTTGATGTGCCCTATGTTCCATTCGCTTAGCTTACGCACATCCACCACTGTAACGCCCCGTTGCATTTCGTTTTTCATCTGGCCGGGCTGGATGGAGTGGATTTTATCCAGTTCTTTTTTCCACGAGCTGATGCCGCCCTTCAGGTAGCCCGCCACTTTTTCGTATCCCACACGAGCCATCCGTAAAATTGATTCATGCTCGCTTCCTTCATCAGTTACCAAAACAACAGGTTGATTAATGTCTATCAAGGTGCCTACCCAAACAGCAAACTGACCGTTCAGGCCGATATTGATTGAACCGGTGATAAATCCCTTTTCAAAATCGTCAGCTTTGCGTGTGTCGAGAATCAGCGCACCCTGATTGACGGCTTGTGCAAAATCATCAACACTCAATGCCCGGTTATTTCTTTTCACAACCTCGTCTATCGAATCGTACCCTACTTTATTGATGCGTGCATCTTCAAAAAAATAGAGAGGAGGAGGCAAGATACCTTCGATGACTTCTTTGATGAACTGATCGCGCGAAGCGGCCTTCAGGGCGTAGTTAAATTTTTTCTGCTCGCCAATGGTTGAAAAAGTTTCTTTGCCGATGTTCTTCCCGCAAGCCGAGCCGGGGCCGTGTGCCGGATAAACAATGACATCGTCAGCCAGCGGCTTGATTTTTTTGTTGAGCGAGTCGTAAAGCATACCGGCTAATTCCTCGCGGCTTATTTTTCCATCGAGCAAATCGGGGCGCCCCACATCTCCTACAAACAATGTATCGCCTGTGAAGAGGGCATAATCTTTTCCGGTTTCATCCAACAACAAAAAGCATGTGGATTCAGGGGTGTGCCCCGGTGTGTGCAGTGCTTTTATCTTGATTTTGCCCAAAGAAAAAATTTCTCCGTCAGTGGCATTGTGCACTTTGTAATTTGTTTCTGCCAAAGGACCATAAATAATTTTAGCTCCTGTTTTTTTGCTCAGATCAATATGGCCGCTAACAAAGTCTGCATGAAAGTGAGTTTCAAAAATATATTTGATCGTAGCTCCTCTTTTTTGGGCTAACGCCAAGTAGGGTTCGGTTTCGCGTATCGGGTCTATGACGGCTGCTTCGCCATCCGATTCAATATAATAGGCAGCCTCGGCAAGGCAGTTGGTGTACAGTTGTTCAATATACATAGCGATTAGTTTTGTTCTACAACCAAACAAAGGTCTGAAAAATTCCTTATTCGTAGTTAAACTGAACTACATTTGCCAGATGAAGATAATTGGAGTGTTGATGTTCGTGCTGTTGTCGTCAGGTGTAGCGGCTGCGGACTATCAAACCTTTGAAGAGAATGGTAAAGTAGGCATCAAAGATTCGCAGGGTACTGTTATCCTTCCGCCTATGTTTGATGCACTCGGGTGGTCTGATGGTAGCTTTTCTGTGGTAAACGATGTTACCGGCTACAGACAAAACGGTTTGTGGGGTATTATCAACCTGAAAAAACCCGTCAAGTCAATACCTGAATTTGAAGCGCTCACCCATGCCTCTGGCGATTATCTGGTGGGGCGAAAAAAAACTGATGCCATCCATGTCAAGTCAGGTTGTGTAAACCTGAACGGAGAAATAAAAATTCCTTTCGTGTACGATGGCATCAGCGTACACGGGCTTCGGGCTATTGTGTTTAACCTCAGCCGGGCTCACTACCAGTTTGGGCTGGTAGATTTAGAAAACCGAACAGTGATACCGGTTCGCTATAATAATATTTTGCCCTTGGGTACTTTGCGGTATGCAGTAGCTAACGAGCAGAATAAAATTGCCCTCTTTTCGGAAGACGGAAAAGCCATTACCGACTTCTCGATAGACAGCATTTCTCCTTTTCATAAAAACTTTGCCATTGTTTACCGGCATAACCTGCAAGGGCTTGTTGACCGCGAGGGGATGATGAAACTGGAAACGAAATATTCGTCAATCCAAATTCTGACAGCAGAGAGAGCGAAAGCACGGTTGCCATCGCAGTGGTTTTTTATCAATGAAAAAAATGAAATAAAAAAAAGCATACAGGCAGGCGAATTGAAAATGGCCGGAGATTTTTTCCTGATCAGGCACGGAACATTATGGGGCTTGTTAGATAAAGAATGGAAAGAAGTAATCAGTACGCAATACGAGGTGTTAACACCGCTGCCATCCGGCTCTTTCATTGCAAAAGAAAACAATAAGTTTGGTGTGATCAATTCGCGGCAAACCATCGTTCCGTTTTTGTACGATTCGATTAAGCAGGCAGGCCAAATGTTAAAATATTTTACGAAGGGCATCGGTTGGCAACTGGGCAACGCACAAGGCCATATTCTGAGCGAACGCTACTATCAGCAGATAGACCCGGCAACAGAAAATTCATTTGCCGTCAGAAGCCGTGGCTATTGGGGCGTGTTAGATTCAAACGGGCGGGAGATTATCCATTGTGTGTTTGATTCCCTAAAAGAAAATCGTGAAGGCAACTGGTCTGTAAAATTCAAAAACCAATACGGGGTAATTAACATACACGAAGATTGGCTGGTGCCCCCGCAAGATTTGTCTCTGCAACTTGTACATGCCGACACGTACGTACAAAAGCAATCAGAAAACTTTTTAATCAAGTCGTTTTCGGGCGAACTGATATATTTCACTCCCAATAAATTAAAATTTGAGAAAGATTTTTTTGTGGAAGTCTTTTCTAACGGATTAGAAAAAAAAATTAACTACAACGGTCAGTTTGTGAATGAAGCAACCCCGTCCGGGCAAGCTGATTTTTATTTTAACGAAAGCGAAGGATTCCGAGGTTTTAAAAAAGATGGACACTTTGGTTTTGTGGGGTCTCAAGGCAAGTTGCGCATTGCCAACCGCTACGACAGTATTGGCGAATTTCATGAAGGATTAGCCGCCATGAAGCTGATCGGGAAATGGGGTTTTGTAGATGGTGAAGATCATATTGCCGTCAACCCAAATTATGATTCGGCCTCCCGCTTTGAAAACGGGGTAGCCATTGTTTCGCGAAATGGCAGAAAGGGAATGATCAACCCACAAGGGAAAATTATTTTACCGCTTCGGTATGATCGTGTCGTTAAAATATCGCCCGAACGGTTTGAGATTGAGGTTGACACAAAAAAAGGATTGGCAGATATCCGCGGCAATGTGCTGATTGAACCTCGGTATGATCATCTACAAAATGCTGCGAACGGCAATAAAATTGTTTGCAATAGTAAAAAATGGGGCACGGTTTCCGAGCGGGGGGTGAACCTCCTCCCGATGATGTATGATCAATTGGTTTATGATACGACCACCCAATGGATGTTGGCCGAGATAAAATCTGAGTGGAAGGAAATAGAATTAAATTGATCTACTGCGTTACCAGGGCAATTAATTCTTTCTCAACACCCCAGTCTTTAGCCAACTTGAGCATGGCTGTAGCTTCCATTTCTGTTACGTAGCCCTTCAGGTTGTTGGCTTGCCATACCATATTAATTAATTCGTTGCGCTTTTGCCGCGGGTAGTCGCCAATGATTTCGTTCAGGTAGGCACGTGCGCGCTCAAATGCGGTGATGTAATCGGTACTGATAAAGTCCAGCGCCCAAGCGAGGGCTGTATCGGCAGCCAACTGCCGGGAAGTATCTTCTAAATCTTGCTTTTCGGCTTCATCTAACCCATGGTAGTGGAAAATGACAGCCTTCAGCAGCATATATACTTTTTTCTCTTCCTCGGTCATGTTCAAAAATAAAACTATTCTTCGACAAAAATATCTCCGGCAATTTTATCAGCTATTAATTTTCCTTTTCGCGTAAGAAATAAATGCTCGTTAGATAAGTTTAATAATCCATTCTGAATAAACTCATTTAATTGCGAGGCAGACTCGGCTAAAAGATTGTACTGGTAGGTTGATTTCAAAAAATCCAAATCACAACCGGCAGCCATGCGCAAAGAAGTCATGATATATTCATTGATTTTATTGGCACGTGTCAGCGTTTCTCTTTCATAAGGCACAATACCCTGTGCCATGGAGTTGATGTAAGCCCAGTTGTTGCGTACGTTAAACTGCCGTGAAGTGAGGTTGAACGAATGTGCGCCCGGCCCGATGCCGAGGTATTTTTTCTGATGCCAGTAGTTGCTGTTGTGGCGCGAGCGAAACCTCGGCTTGGCAAAATTAGAAATTTCGTATTGCTCAAATCCGGCCGATTCAAGCAAATCCATTAGCATCTCCATCTGCATGGCTGCCCCTTCTTCCGTTTCGGCTATCAGTTTCCCTTTTTTCTGCCAGTTGCCAAAAACTGTTTTCTCTTCGATGGTGAGCGAGTAGCAGGAGATATGCTCGGGTGCAAGGGCTATGGCGGTGCGTATGTTTTTTGCCCACTGATCCGGAGACTGCCCCGGAATGGCAAAAATTAAATCAATACTGATGTTTTCAAAACCAAACTGGCGGGCAGCTTTTACGGAATTCAGCGCATCAGAAGAAGAGTGGGCACGATTTAAAAATTTTAAAATAGAATTGTCAAAAGACTGAATGCCAATGCTCAGCCGGTTGATGCCGGCACCTTTTAATACAGAGAGCGTGGTATCAGACAAATCATCCGGGTTAGCCTCCAGCGTGATTTCCGGTGAGGCCGTTATGGTAAAATGGGTAGAGAGTGTTTCAACAATGGCGCGCAACTCTGCCTCGCTTAATAGAGAAGGAGTGCCACCCCCGAAATAAATTGTCTCTATTTTTTCTCCTCCCAAGTAGTCTTTTTGCAAGATCAATTCCAGGCAGATAGATTCTACTAATTTAGGCTTGCTGCTTAGTTGGGTAGAAAAATGGAAGTCGCAGTAATGGCACGCTTGTTTGCAGAAGGGAATATGAATATAAATTCCGGCCATGAGTGATAAGCCGTAAAATTGAACAAGTTTTATCAATAACTTTGATGCTTTTTGTGAGAGCCATCAGCTTTTCTTTTTTACTATTCCTATTCTCGCTTGCGGCAGGGGCACAAGCAGAAAAAGAATTTTATGTTGTTAAAGATTTTAAGCAGGGTTGGGAAACATATAATGGAAAGGAGATGGTTCCATTTAGCGGCCAAGCCACCCGAGCCATTCATTTCCAGGCAGACTTGTCGGTAGCGGCTGGGAAATTTATTTTAATAAAAAGCAACAAACAGGTTTATCTTTTCCTGAACTCGGTATTGAGCACTCACTCAAAGGAACTGATAGTATTAAGCTGCGACAGTTTAAAAGAGTTGGGGCTGACAACAGTGCAGTTTGGTATTTTTCAAGATGAAAAAATTTCGAACCTTACCACAACCTTGGTTTCAACCCATCCACCGGCCAACCTTAATCCCGAACGCCAGAGAACAGCCTATAGAGATTTCCTGATTTTAGCCACACTGGTTGTATTGATTTTTTTTACAATTCTTTTAAGGACCAACCCGCAGTTGATGTCAGATTATCTCAATGTAGCTAAGTTGGTTTATTCAGTCGGGCTGGATGAAAACCCCAACTTATTGCGCATTACATCCAGCGCGAATTTGCTTTTTTATGCTTATGGCAGCCTCATGGCAGCCTTGGCACTGATCATTGCTGCCCATTACTCAGACACGGGTACTTTATTGCAATATTTTAACTTCAATACGGTATCGCATAGCCTGTTAAACTGGCTGATACTATCGGCACTTATATTAGGCTTGTTGTTTTTAAAACTTTTTGTTGACATGGTAGCCGCACACATATTTTCGTGGCCGGAGATAACAGGTTTTCAGTTTTTTAATTTTGTGCGCATCCTTCTGACTATCCTTATCCTGCTGGCGCTAATCGCCCTGCTTAGTTTTTCGTTTGCCATTAAAATAAACTATGCCTCTTTGCTGTATATCGGGTGTTTGATGCTATTGGCAGGAACTATTATCATATATTTTAAACTATTGAAACGCTCGCCTTTCCATTCTATTCATTTATTTTTTTACCTTTGCATCACGGAAATTTTTCCTCTGATGATTTTATTTAAAGTGCTATTGTTTTAAGTCCTGAACCCGCTACGTGCTGATATGACTGAAACAACTACCGACCGGATGCGAAAAGTAAAAAGCATCTTAGTTACTCAAGAAGCCCCCACCGACCCTAACTCTCCCTACCTTAAATTGGCAGAGAAATTCAGCCTCAAAATTGATTTCAGGCCATTCATTCAGGTGGAGCCAATCGGGGCAAAGGAATTTCGCAAGCAACGAGTAGAGATACTCCAACACACCGCCATCATTTTTACCAGCCGTAACGCTGTTGACCATTTCTTTATACTGTGCCGCGAACTGAAGATTGAGATGCCACCGGAAACAAAATATTTTTGTATTTCCGATCAAACCTCTAATTACCTTCAAAAATATATCGTCATTAGAAAAAGAAAGATTTTTTCGGGACTGAAAGACACCAAAGACTTGCTGGAAATAATAAAGAAGCACAAAAACGAAAAATTTTTATATCCCTGCTCCGATATCCGTAAAAATGATATCCCTGATTTTTTAAAAGAAAATGGCTTTACTTATACAGAGGCAATTATCAACCGCACCGTAGCCGCCAATCTTACAGACCTGAAGAATGTTTTTTATGATGTGCTCGCTTTCTT
Source organism: Bacteroidota bacterium (assembly GCA_018267215.1). Taxonomy (GTDB): domain Bacteria; phylum Bacteroidota; class Bacteroidia; order Cytophagales; family Cyclobacteriaceae; genus ELB16-189. The sequence goes on along the minus strand of JAFDYX010000021.1, from coordinate 172,332 downwards.
CAGCCCCTCAGGTGTCAATTCACTCATGGTCAATTTTCCCGACTTTAAACAGAATAATACCCGCTTGGCCGCCTTTGGCCCCACTACCTCTAAGGCTGTGAGAGACAACGGTTTTATTCTTGACATTGAAGCACCCTTGCCTAATGCTCCTTCTATGGCCGGTGCTTTGGAGCTGTATATTAAGAAAGCAAACGGTATTAAATAACTATTTCAGGGTTACGTTTTTACAGGGAAGTGGATTTTATTACACTTTAATTACATTTTGATGTAAGTGTTGAAATAATTAGCCTACCTTTAAACGCTGGTATCTATTTAAAAAATATGCGAAGACTACTTTTAGCAGGTATCCTTTTGCTGGTGAGGGCATCATTTGCCTGGGCTCAGCAAGACCCGCAGTTTACGCAATACATGTTTAATAACTTGTATTACAACCCCGGCTTCTCCGGAGTGGAAGGCGTAACCAAAATTACGGCACTTCACCGGAGCCAGTGGCTGGGTTATGCCCCAACCTATGGAGATGGAGGCGCGCCTACTACCCAGTTGATTACTTTTACAACACCTATCTATAAACTCAATAGCGGTTTTGGCAGTTACATTGTACATGATAATCTGGCTAATTTTAACAATCTGGAGGCACAAGCATCGTATGCTTATCATTTGGGAATAAAAAACAGTAAGCTGAGTTTTGGTGTACGAGCGGGCATATTTTCTCAAACCATCAATACTAATTTTTATAGGTCGGTTGATCCGGAGGGATTTGAAAACCAAGGATCGCTTACCCAGATAAAACCAGACTTGGCAGCCGGAGTCTTTTGGAGAAAGGAAAAATTCTATGTGGGAACCAGTTTCAACCACCTGACCGGAGGATCCTTCAATTTTGGCAAAGGGATAAGCAACCCCTTGCAAACGCATGGTTATTTTACGGCTGGCTATACACACGAAGTTAACTTCGATTTAAAGTTTCTTTTCACCACCTTGGTTCAAAGCGATTTTGTTAAAACAACAACCAATCTGAGCGCTATTGCCTACCTGAAAGATACCATGTGGGGGGGCTTATCTTTTCGTCAGGGCGATGCGGCCATCTTAATGTTTGGCTACAGCTTTTTTAAAGATAAGTCGATGAAATTGGGCTATTCCCTTGATTATATCATTAAAAATCAGGCAGCCAAACAACCTACTTCTCACGAATTTATGCTGACGTATGAGTTGCCCACAAGCCCCGGTGCCGGTAAAAAAGTCGTGCGCACTCCTCGTTACAGACACTAAATCCAAATATTTTTTTTGGGATTTAATTAGATTTTTACTCACTTTGCTATCCTTGATTTTTAAAAAGAACCAAAAAAAGAATAACTTTCGATTCTGTTCGTTTACATGAAAGCAGAAATTTTATTTAATTTGACTCTATGAAAAAAATGGTGAACCGTAAAAATCTGTATGGACTTCTATTCATTCTGTGCGGGTTTATAGTTGGCTCTTGCGGATTGTTGGGCATCGGAAAGAAAAAAGGAGGCGGTGACTCGCAAGGTGAATTAGTAGGACAGTCCACCATAGAAAGGAGACCAGGCTGGGCGCAGGTCATTCCTTACGGTATGGTACCTATCCCTGCCGGTACGTTTCACATGGGGCAGGCAGACGAAGATCCGGCTTCTACACAAATCAATTTTAATAAACAGGTTACTATTGGTCCTTTCTTCATGGACGAAACAGAGATTACCAATGATGAGTATCTTCAGTTTACCACCTCTTATCTAAGCGGGCAAGGCGCACCTCCCGAAATGCCACAAGTATCAACGCAAGACTTTAAATCAAAATATTATCCAGATACAACAGTTTGGATGAGAGACTTTACCCACCACATGGGCGATCCTTTGGTGGACTATTATTGGCAACACCCGGGCTATAAAGATTACCCTGTTGTGGGGATAAACTGGGAGGCAGCCAGATTCTTTGGAGAGTGGAGAACAAAATTTTTAAATAACTGGCGTCAGGTAAACGGAGGTCAACCCCCGATGCCGGCATTCCGCCTGCCTTCTGAAGCAGAGTGGGAGTATGCCGCCCGTGGCGGTCGCGATATGGCCAAGTACCCGTGGGGAAACCCCTACATCCGCAATTCAAAAGGATGTATGCTGGCCAATTTCAAACCGGGCAGAGGAAATTATTATGATGATGGTTTTGCTTACACATCACCCGTAGGTATTTATCTCCCTAACGATTATGGATTGGTGGATATGGCGGGTAATGTTTCAGAGTGGTGCTTAGATGATTTTTACCCCGCTTCGGTACCCACCGTTTGGGATCTTAACCCTCAGTTTATAGACAAAGCTGCCTACGACAAAGAAGGTAAGTCAAAAGAAAAATACAATGCCCGGAAGGTGATCAGGGGTGGGTCGTGGAAAGATGTAGCCTATTTTTTGGAGACAGGAACACGCACATACGAGTACAAAGACTCAACCCGGGCATATATCGGTTTCCGGTGTGCCATGACTAACTTGGGCAGATCGTCAGGCTCAGAATTTCAATAATTAAAAACTTGAACTATATTTAGAAAAAAATCGGACTAAACTTAAATCCCTAAGAACCATGGCAAACAAAAAAGGCGGCTTCTCAACTCTACTCTACGAAACAATAATGCCAAAAATTTATGGCATTGGTGCATCAGTCGTAATCGTTGGTGCATTGTTCAAAATTCAACACTGGAACGGAGCGAACGAAATGTTGATCATAGGTCTCTCTGTTGAGGCCGGAATCTTTTTCTTAAGTGCATTTGAACCCAAGCACGCAGAGGTGGATTGGAGCAAAGTGTACCCTGAGCTGGCAGAAGATTTTGAAGGGTCAGCTACCCCCACAGCTACCAGAATAAGCAATAAGCCAAGCGGAGATCATCCGGTTCTGACATTTAGTGAAATGCTGAAAGCGAACAAGATTGATGATAACCTGTTAGGTAATTTAGCCAAAGGCTTGAACAATTTGGCCACCTCAACTTCTCAAATGAGTAATCTTTCTAATGCAGCAGTAGCCACCAATGAATACGCAAAAAATGTTCAGGCTGCCTCTACAGCTTTAACAGAGATGAACAAATCTTATGGCACAGCCATGAGTGCAGTAAAGGCCATGTCAGATGCCTCAAAAGATACAAGCGAATATCACAAGCAAGTACAGGCCGTTACAAAAAATCTGGCCGCTCTGAATGCCCTTTATGAAATGGAGGTAAAAGATGCCGACTCGCACACCAAGAACATGAACAAGTTCTACGAAAGTTTAACAGGTGCTATGCAGGGGCTATCAAAAGTGGGAGACAACACAGCTAAATTTACTGCCGAGTTGGGCTCATTAACTAATAATATCACTGCGCTGAACAAAGTTTACGGCAGTATGTTAACAGCCATGAAGGGTCAGTAAAAACTGAGGTTTCTCTAAACTAAATAGTATTATTCAAGGATATTTCACCTATAAAAACAAATAACCATGGCAGGTGGTAAGGAAACCCCGAGGCAAAAGATGATTGGCATGATGTACTTAGTGCTCACCGCTCTTTTAGCGTTGAACGTAAGTGCCGCCATCATCGAAAAATTTGCTATCCTCAATACAACACTGGAAGAATTGGTAAGCGATGATCGCGATAAGAACATCGCTAAACTGGCAGCTATAGAAAAATCTACCAGCGCAGACCCCAAAGTATTGGATGCGATTGATCGTGCTAAAAAAGTGCGCGAGTTGACCAAGTCAACAATTGAATATCTGGATGCAGTGAAAAAAGAACTCAAAACCGGTTCTGATAAAAAACTACTGGAAGGGGAAAATTTGATTCAAAACCAAAATAACCCCGAAGAAGTAATGCTGAATGAAACTCGGGCTACCGGTAAAGACTATGAGAAAAAGTTAAAAGACTACGTCAAGTCGCTTAACGACATCATGAAGTTACAAAAGCCTTTTGGTAAGTTGAATAAAAAAGCCGAGGACTTTGATGAGTTTAAGAATGACAAAAAACAAGAAACTAAAAACTTTTTACAATTCTCGTTTGAAGGTACTCCCTTGATGGCTGCGCTTGCTATGGTGAGCCAAAAGCAAACAGATGTTTTAGAATATGAAGCAACAGCATTAGATTCATTGAACAGGATAACCAAGGGTGTGGTCTTTGAGGTTGACCAGTTGGTGCCTATGGTGCAGGCAGAAACTAACTCGGTAGTAGCCGGCAATTACTATGAAGGTGATTTGTTTGTGGCTGGCTCTGCATCAGGCATATCTCCTACCATGTTTAAAGATGGCCAGACACTACAATTAGAAGACAAGGATGTAGGGTTGTCATCTAAAGTGAAGATGGGTAAGATTAAATTTTTAGCTTCTGCAAGCAATTATGTGGACGGAGTTGCAAAAATGTCTTATAAAGTTAAAATCAACATCCCCGGCCGCGCACCACTCGATAGAAGCATTGATTACAAAGTAATCAGACCGGTGGCAGTTTTTGGGTCTGCCGCAGCAGCTACCTTGTACCGCGATTGCGGAACAGAAGTGAATGTGAATATTCAAGGATTGACAGACCTCTCTTCTTTAGATCTGTCTATCCCGGCCGAGCAAGGTAAAGCGTATAAACTCGGGCCAGGTAAATTTGCCATACTTCCAACCCGTGCACAGTGTAATGTAAACGTTCTTTTAGGGGGGCAGTCTATTGGTACAAATAAATTTGAAACCCAAGATGCTCCGATGCCTATTGCCAAAGTGTTGGCCGGCCCGAACACGATTGACATTGCCAAGGGTGTTCCTGCCGGTACTGCCTCTGTTAGAATTGAACCGGAGATTATTGATCAGATCTTTGCTAAAAACAACAACAGAGATAATAAATATTTTGTATCGGGGTTAATCATGCAGATCAATGGAGGCTCTCCCATTACAATAAGATCGGGCACCATTCCGTTAAGTCAATACAATGTGAGGAAGGGAGATAATATCTCTGTTTCACAAGTGCAAGTACAACGACCCGCTTACGATGGCTCTACCAAGCAGGTGAACGGTTCGAAGATGAGTGTCAACTTTAGAATTAATTAATTTACATGAAGGCTGTAGCGTTTGTTTTCTTTTGTCTATTGATGTCTTTTGTAGCGGGAGCTCAGGATACTATTTCCAATCCCAATTCAATTGAAAGAATCCCTTACTACGAACAATTATATCGGTTCAGGGTAAGCCGCGTGATAGACTTAAATGAAAAAATCAACGCTGGATTTAATTCCAGAAAATCACCTATCTCTAAATTAATTATTACTCTTCTCAAAGAAGGAAAGTTACACACTTTCGGAAGTAACACAGGCGACCCAGCTGATTTTCGTGAACAATTGGCTGATACAACGGCCATGAACATGGGCACAAACTATGTTCGCTCACAAACACAGGGAGATTGGGGTGGAACAAGAGCTTATTTGGCTGGCGATATTGTTGTTTATCCGGGAGATGATGGTACAAGCCACGCATTTCGGTTACGGAATAATATTGATGCACCTGCTAAAGGCGCAGCACCTAATCCTAATCCCCTGACCAATTCTGCTAATTGGGAAGATCTCGGTCCGATGAATGTTACGCTTAATGACCAAAACATAATTGGCCTTGAGTTGATCGAAGACGTTATTTTCGATAAGAGAAGGTCACGCCTTTATTATGATATCCTTGCACTTGGGATAGTATTAGAAGACCCGAACAATGCCTCAGAGAAATTGGCATACCGGTTTTATATTTCTTATAAAGAACTGGCAAAAGAAGTAAACCGCATAGCACACAGCAAAAACTTGATAGAGCGCCAACAGGTTCTTTGGCAAAACAGGTATAACCCTTCCGAAGGCAAAACATTTGTCGATGCCTTTAAGTTGAGATTATTCCATGGTGTGATCAGGAAAGTAGAAAACCCGGATGACGCCACTATTCAACAGATATTCGCCAATAATGGCCGCTCCTACTCTGAGTCTGTATTTGCTCGTTGGGAAGAGGAAATGACCTTGATGGAAAAAGAGCACAATCTTTGGGAATACTAAGAGCAGTAACATACTCAATAAGAAAAAGGTCTCCATTGGAGGCCTTTCTTATTTTGGAGAGCGAGTACCGATTCTCAAACTTCTTGCAGCAGCGTATTGAATACTACGTGCCTGTCTTTAAACTGAGCGCGGTGCTCTTCCATTAATGTTTTGCCTTCGTTGTTGAGGTAATAAACTACCCTTTCAATGGAGTCGCTAAAATATTGAATGTTGTACGATACGGTAGTTTCGTCTTCGTGGGTCAACACTTTGTATATTTTGTAGTTTTCGAAATATCCGAGAGTCATTACTTTTTGGAAATGAATTTCTTTCATCCACGCAAGCCACTCAGTTTCTAAGTCTTTGTCTATACCGACCGTTATGCTATACAAAAAAATCATTTGGTGGGGTTAACGTAATCTTGCAAGTAAGAAAAGTAGTTCGTCAATTTGCCTTGGTAGGTGATAGTAGCTCGCTCAATTATTTTCTCATGGTCATCACCGAGCAGCGGGTTCAGTATTTTGTCTATCAGGTCGCGGCCAAATTCTTCTGAGGCGCTGCGGGGCAATTCGCACGGCAGATTATCTACGGCCATCACTGTAATATTATTTTCAGAGGAAAGAGGCTTCGCTGTGCTTTCATCGGCAGGATTATAATCATAAATCGGATCGGGTATTGAGCTGGGCTTTTTAGTGCATGGCACAGACCCGTTGATATCACAAGTAATATCTGCTATTACCCTTATTTTGAAGTCAGGATGCTTGGTATCATCGGAAGAGAAAAGCCGGGGCGCTTGCGGATTCCAATAGGCTCCCGCCAGCAACAGATCAGTTTCTTTTGTGAATTTTATAAACTCGGAATTGTACCGTTCCGGATGCAGGTGGAATTCTTCCCGATTGAAGGCTCCTCCTTCTTTTCTGGAATGGTAATCTGCACTACTCAACTGCACGTAAACAGGCTCATTAAATTGACCTGATAAAAACTCAACCGGGCTCACTTTCCGGATTCCTACGGTATCTAATGTTTCCATGGCACCTTTGGCTACACGGCCAGCACCGGTCAATACTATTTTAACAGGAGGCAATTTTACTTTTCGCAGTTCAATCTTCAGGTCGTTGATGTCAAAACACTCAAAGGCCCTGCGCAAGCTGTATTTTTTGTAACGATTGCCGTAAACCCATAATCCATTATAGGCTCCCACAATACCGGCATACCTTCCGAAGGCTACGAGCCGGTTGCCTTGCGTATCTTTTAAAACTTCATAATCTATAAGCCTTATCTTTTTGCGGAGAGCTTCCTGAAGCAATCCCTTGTTGTAAGGCTGCTTCTTTATTGTATGAGAAAAAAACAGATAAGTTTTTCCTTCCATTAGGTTTTTGGGAGGTACTTCCTTTATCCCCATTAATATTTCGCACGAACTGATGTCGCCTACAGAGACACCAACAGCTGTGTATTCAGAATCTTGAAAACACCTGATTTCGCTGGGCTCGCAAATGATTTTAACATGAGGATACCGTTGCTGAATTTCTTGTGCCTGGCGTGGCGTAAAAGCTACTCGCTTATCGGGTGGTGTTTTTCCTTCGCGGATAAGTCCTATTTTTATGGTGGTTGACATCAGCTTTCAAATAATCCTCCTAACAATGAACTCGACTCTTTGCGACTGTTGCTTCCGTAGGGTGCGAGCGCTTGTATTAATTTACGGATAGGCATTGACTGCAGCCACACCCTACCGGTTCCTTGTAGCGTAGCCAAAAAAATCCCTTCTCCACCAAACACCATAGATTTTAAACTATCGACCGCCTCTACGTCAAAATTGATTTGAGATTCAAAGGCAACCACACAGCCGGTATCTACCCGCAAGGTTTCATTATTTAACTCGCGTTCAATTACTGTTCCTCCGGCATGGATAAACGCTTTTCCGTCACCCTGAAGTTTTTCAAGGATAAACCCCTCCCCGCCTACCAATCCCGACCCAATTTTTCGATTGAAGAAAATAGAAAGCTTGGTGCCATAAGCCGCGCACAGAAATCCATCTTTTTGTACGATTAACTCTTGGCCGGGGCAGCGGGAAAGTTCTACCGGAATAACCGTGCCCGGGTAAGGGGCAGAAAATCCGACTTTAGCTTTTTTGTTTCCACGATTGGTGAAGTGAGTCATAAACAAAGACTCACCCATGAGGAGGCGGCTTCCGGCAGAAAACAATTTATCGAACAAACCTTGATTGGGGTTTGAGCCATCGCCCATTTTTGTTTCAAAAGTAATTCCGTCTTCCATGAAAAGCATAGCGCCAGCTTCGGCTATGACGGTCTCCAGTGGATCAAGTTCGACCTCCACAATTTGGATGCTCTCCCCTTTAATCTGATAATCAATAACGTGTGATACCGGCATAATTATTTTTTCTTTTTAGTTCTTTTTATTTTCTGATAGTCGTTGCGCTCTGCCAACTTTTTGTCATCTACGTTTTCGTTCAGAAACTGGTTTAATTTTTCTATCGGCAAATTTGATTTGAGTTCACCAAAGGTATCTATTGACACTTCAAACCCCCGCAATTCTTCATGCACACGGGGCTTGGCATTTTGTTTCAATTTACTTTTTTTATCCGAAGCCATATTAAGTAGTTTTTACCGGAATGGAGGTAATGGCATATTGTATCCGCTGGATAGTTTCCTCTTTGCCTAGGATGTCTATAATGGCCATCAGGTCAGGGCCTGAAGCACCGCCTGTCAGGGCAATGCGCAGTGGCTGCATCATCTTTCCTGACGAAATGCTTGTGGTGTGCGATGTTTTTTCTAAAGCAATTTTTATTTCGTTAGCGGCAGTAGTTTCAATGGTTTTTAGGTGAGAGATAAATTGATCGAGGAATTTCACCACTTCACTATTCCATTTCTTGGATGTAACGGATTGATCAAACACAGATGGAGCTATGAAAAAAAACTTGCCATGTTCCCAAAAATCTTGTGGAAAAGAAACACGCTCGCGCATGGCATCACAGATTTTTAAAGCCTTTTCGGGCATGCATGAAATATTTTCTTGGGCTAATGAACTCAATAAATATTTTGTCAGTTCCTCGCTGGTTTTTGATTTTAAATATTGCTGATTATACCATTGTGCTTTTTGGATATCGAATTTTGCGCCATGCCTAGCGATACGTTCCAGCGAGAACGAATGGATTAATTCTTTAACTGAAAAAATTTCCTGTTCGGTACCCGGGTTCCAACCGAGAAAGGCGAGAAAATTGAGCAAGGCCTCCGGTAAATACCCACTTTCGCGAAATCCTTTAGAAAATTCATTGGTACGGGGATCAGTCCAGTTGAGCGGAAAAATAGGAAACCCTGCTTTGTCGGCATCGCGTTTGCTTAATTTTCCATTGCCATCGGCTTTGAGCAGCAGTGGAAGATGCGCAAACCGGGGCATCTCCTTTTCCCACCCGAAGCTGCGGTACAACAAAACATGAAGAGGCGCACTGGGCAACCATTCTTCCCCACGGATAACGTGCGAAATTTTCATCAGGTAATCATCCACCACATTGGCCAAATGATAGGTGGGCATGCCATCAGATTTCATCAACACCTTGTCGTCTATGGTAGAAGAATTGACCTGCACCTCGCCCCGGATAAGATCGTTTAATTTAATTTCTTCGTTGGCCGGTACTTTCAACCGGATAACATATTGTTCTCCGGCATTAATTTTTTGGCTCACTTCAGAAGCTGACAGGGTCAACGAATTTTTCATTTGCATGCGTGTGCCGCTGCCATATTGCTGATCGGATGAGTGCTGATGTTTGAGGCGCTCGCGCATGGCTTCCAGTTCTGCTTCTGTATCGAATGCATAGTATGCGTTGCCTTCGGCTATCAGTTGTTGTGCGTATTTTTGGTAGAGCGGTTTTCGTTCGCTTTGGCGATAAGGCGCATGCGGCCCTCCCTTGCTGACACCCTCATCAATCTCTATCCCCGCCCATTGCAGTGACTCTAAAATATATTCTTCTGCCCCGGGCACAAACCGGTTTTGGTCAGTGTCTTCAATGCGTAAAATCATCGTGCCGCCCTGTTGGCGTGCCAGTAGGTAATTGTATAATGCAGTGCGAATACCCCCGATATGCAATGCACCCGTAGGGCTTGGGGCGAAACGAACTCTGACTTCTTTCATGTATTAAAAAAGGAATTCAAAGGTAAGAAATTGGATGCTTGAGGGCGAATAATTCCATTCCCAGAGGCAAAACTTATTATCTCAAACTAACAGCAGAACTGTAGCTATTTTGATGGGGGCTCCCCCACATTTAAAAAACTATTGTGTTACTGTAAATTACTTCATCGCAATGCACGATATCTCTACGTTTACGTCTTTGGGCAAGCGGCTTACTTCCACGGTTTCGCGTGCCGGAGGCATCTCTTTAAAGTGAGAGCCATACACCTCGTTTACTTTTGGAAAGTTGTTCATGTCTTTTAAAAAAATAGTGCTCTTCACTACGTTAGAGAAATCCATTCCTCCGGCTTTTAATATTTCCGAAAGGTTTTTCATTACCTGCGTAGCCTCGTCAACAATGTTTCCGGTGATCAGGTTGCCCGAAGGTTTTTGAATGGCAATCTGCCCGGAAATAAAGAGCATGTTGCCTGCCTTAATGGCTTGGCTGTACGGGCCGATAGGCTCGGGAGCATGAGATGAATAAACTACTTCTTTTGCCATAATCTTTTACTTTTGAACCAAAGATCATAAATCTTTTCATTGAAATGGAGCTAATTGTTATCGGGGGCGAAAATAATTTTCAAGAATGTAAAGCCAAATTTGGAGTGGGTCATTCCTATTTGCATATACCTCATATAAGCCATTTGCCCACAGAACACAACCCCGAAACAGTTATTTTTGACTTTGAGCCTGCTGATGTAGCACCTTATCTGCGGCAAGCATCCAAAGCTGTGTTTGTTAATTCAGTTAAAACAACGTTATCGAAGTTAATGCCCCACACAGCGCCCGACCATGTATTTGGTTTTTGTGGACTTCCTTCTTTTCTGAATCGTGAAATTTTAGAGACGACAGTGTGCAGAAAAGAATCAGTTTCTTTGTTGGAGAAAACCTGTTCACAGCTGGGCACAAAATTTAAAATCGTGCGCGACCAAGCCGGCATGGTTACACCGCGGATCATCTGCATGATTATCAACGAAGCATATTTTGCCATAGAAGAAGACGTAGCTTCAAGAACTGATATTGACCTTGCCATGAAGCTCGGCACCAATTATCCTTATGGGCCTTTTGAGTGGTGTGAGAAAATCGGAATTAAAAATGTTTATGGGTTGCTGAAAGCCGTTCACGAGGACACTCATGACGACCGCTATAAAATTTGTGAGTTGCTAAAGGCAGAAGTCTTAAACACATAGGCACTAAGAAAACATAGGCTTAGGCCACCTTCATTTCGACCAAACCTTTTGTTTTATGCATCTTCACCCCAAACTGGCGTAGCATAAAATTGTTCATCCGGTTTTCGGCCAAATCAGCGTGTCGGTTTTCAGGAAGAAATACAGTTAAGTCCAACACGGCTTGCACAAAGAGTTCTTGTTGGCAGAAATCATTTACCCATCTTACAAAAGTTTTAGACCATTGTTCTTTGTAAGTTTCCAAATGCTCGCGGCCATCCCACACAAACTCGAGTTGGTTGTCGCTGTTTTTGAAACGATAAACCCCGCAAATATTTTGATAAAAATTACTTAATGGTTTAAGGTTGCCGGCATGGTAGTTTTTTACCTTCAAACCAAAATCATCGAGCAAACCCAGCAGATTGGTTTGCTGCGTAAAAGTATTTTTTACGATTTCAATTAAGCGGGTGAGCAATTCATCCTGAAGGGAGAGTTGGGCTTCTTCCAGCAGGTAGTTTTTGTCCAACGGAAAAAACTTGCGAACCAAAGTCAAAAAGGGTTTGACAAAGGTAACAACATTTTAGAATTGAGATTGTGGATTTCTGAAAGATTGATCCAAAATGTTAAAGCTAAAACTCAAATCACTTCAACAACTCTCTCGAAATAACCATTTTCTGAATCTCAGTTGTGCCTTCATAGATCTGGGTGATCTTGGCATCGCGCATGAGGCGCTCTACATGAAATTCTTTTACGTAACCATAACCTCCGTGAATCTGCACGGCTTCGGTGGTTACTTCTTGCGCAATTTGCGAAGCAAATAATTTTGCCATGGCGGCAGCTTTCACAAAATCTTTCTTTTGATCTTTTAAATGGGCAGCCTGCCAAATTAAAAGTCGAGCAGCATTTATTTTCGTGGCCATGTCGGCCAGTTTAAATTGAATAGCCTGATGCTCGCTCAAATGTTTGCCAAATGCTTTTCTTTCTTTCGCATATTTCACGGCCAGTTCATAAGCCCCTGCTGCTATGCCGAGTGCTTGCGAAGCGATTCCAATGCGCCCACCGTTCAATGTTGTCATCGCGAAAGTAAAACCAAAACCATCGTCACCAATGCGATTGGCTTTAGGAACTTTCACATCGGTGAACATCAGTGAATGTGTGTCGCTTCCGCGGATGCCCATCTTATCTTCTTTCTTGCCTACCACAAAGCCGGGCATTCCTCGCTCCACAATCAATGCATTGATGCCTTTGTGTCTTTTTTCAGGATGTGTTTGGGCAATCACCAGATAAACGCTGGCGCTCTTGCCGTTGGTGATCCAGTTTTTTGTTCCGTTCAATAAATAATGATCGCCTTTGTCTTCGGCCATCGTTCGTTGCGAAGTGGCATCGCTTCCTGCTTCCGGTTCTGATAAACAGAATGCGCCAATGGATTCAGCCGTGGTCAACTTCTTTAAATATTTTTCCTTTTGTTCTTCATTTCCAAATTTTTCCAGCCCCCAGCATACCAACGAATTGTTTACCGACATACACACCGAAGCCGAGGCATCAATTTTGGAAATTTCTTCCATCGCCAATACATACGATATGGTGTCCATGCCACCGCCATTATATTTCGGATTGGTCATCATGCCCATGAAGCCGAGTTCGCCCATTTTTTTGATTTGCTCGGCAGGAAATTTTTGTTCGGTATCGCGTTCAATAACACCGGGCAATAATTCGGTTTGGGCAAAATCGCGGGCTGCACTTTGTACGGTAAGCTGTTCTTCGGTCAGTTCAAAATTCATGTGTAAAAAGAAAATTAATCGTTAAAAAAGGCCTGAGCGGTTAGCGCTCAAGCCTCAAAGATAAGTTTTGTTTTAATGAGAATTAATCTCTGCGCCCGAGATAAATCATGACATAATACAGCAACATGGTAATAGCACCGATGGCGGCCACCACATAGGTTGTGGCGGCAGTGTTCAGCGCATCTTTGGCCATGTCATGCTCCTGACGGGTAACGATGCCGCGTTGTTCTATCCAGGCCAGCGCCCGTTTGCTGGCGTCAAACTCTACCGGCAAGGTAATGAGCGCAAACAGCGCAAACACTCCGTAGCAGGCAATGATTACCAGCAGGGCAGTTTCAAATGAGAACAATCCCTTTATGGCAAAGGCACCAAACATCATGGCAATAAAAATGAAGTTGATCACTTTAGCGCTGATGTTTTGAATGGGAACCATGGCCGAGCGGAAATGCAGCCATTGATAAGCTTGGGCATGTTGCACAGCATGGCCGCACTCGTGCGAGGCCACGGCCGTGGCGGCTGCATTGCGTCCATAGAAAACATCGTGGCTCAGGTTTACGGTTTTGCTGGCCGGGTTGTAGTGGTCGGTTAGCTGCCCTTCCACGCTGATTACCTGCACATCGTTGATGCCGTTATCGGCCAGCATGAGCCGGGCTACTTCAGCCCCTGTTAAATCGCGTGTTAATTGTATCTCCGAGTATTTTTTAAATTTTGATTTGAGGCGCGAGCTGACGATCATGCCTACGATCATAAAAAAACCGGTGATAATGATGGCTCCAAATCCCATAGCTTGTGTGTTTATGCTTGTTTTATTTTTTCTACAATGCGGGTGGTGGAGTAACCGGGTACAAAATCAATGGTTTTCACCACCCCTCCGCTGCTCTTAACAACATCTGCGCCAACGATGTTGTCTGCCAAATAGTCACTTCCTTTTACGAGAATATCGGGCACAAGTTGAGAAATCAAAGCAAGAGGTGTGTCCTCATCGAAAAGCACTACTAAATCTACAAACTGCAGGGCTGCCAATACCCGCGCTCTGGCGTGTTGATCTTGCAAAGGTCTTTGAGGCCCTTTAAAGCGGCTCACCGAGCTGTCTGTGTTAAGACCCAGCACCAATTTGTCGCCTAGATTTCGCGCTTTTTCCAGATAGTCAACATGGCCGAGGTGCAGCAAGTCGAAACAGCCATTGGTGAACACCACTTTTTGTCCGGCTTTTTGCCATTCCTTCACTTGTGTTGTCGCTTCGGCAAGAGATTTTATTTTGTCGGTTGTCATGGGGCGCAAAGTTAATGGTTTCCCTTCTCACCTAAATAAACCTGGCAGCGTGAGTTTTCGCATTTAACAATTAACTTTCTTCGCCAGATGAACCGATCCGAAAACACCAGAATAGTTAAATCCATTGCAGCCGATTTGGGCTTCAGTTTTTGCGGAGTTTCCAGAGCCGGGTTTTTGGAAGAAGAAGCTCCGCGGGTAGAGGCATGGCTGAAGCAGGGGTATGCGGGGCAGATGCGCTACCTCCACGAAAATTTCGACAAGCGTTTAGATCCGCGCCTGCTGGTGCCGGGCGCAAAATCGGTGGTGAGTTTGATGTACAATTACTTTTCTTCATCATCCGTAGCTTTAGCGAAGGAAGACAAATCCTCCTACGCCAAGGCTTCGGAGGATAAATTGAAAATAGCCAAGTATGCTTATGGTGAAGACTATCATTTCGTAATCAAAGACAAGCTGAAAATTTTTGTAGAACAGATGCGCGAAAAAATCGGAGAAGTAAACGGGCGTGCGTTTGTTGATTCCGCCCCCGTGCTGGAGCACGCCTGGGCTAAGAGAGCCGGGCTGGGGTGGATAGGAAAAAATTCTTTGCTGCTCAACAAAAATGCCGGCAGTTTTTTCTTTTTGGCCGAACTGATTATTGACCTTGAACTGGATGCTGACGGCCCTGTAAAAGATTATTGCGGCACCTGCACGGCCTGCTTAGATGCCTGCCCCACCGATGCCATTGTAGCACCCTATGTGGTAGATGGAAGCAAATGTATTTCTTACTTCACCATCGAACTGAAAGAAGAAATTCCGACTGATGTAAAAGGCAAATTTGAAAACTGGATTTTTGGGTGCGATATATGCCAGGATGTGTGCCCGTGGAACCGTTTTTCTACTCCGCACCACGAGCCCCGCTTTATGCCACACCCTGATTTGGAAAAAATGAACAGCAGCGATTGGCACGAACTAACGGAAGACGTTTTCCAAAAACTGTTTAAGAAATCGGCAGTAAAGCGCACGAAGTTTTCAGGGCTGAAACGCAATATTGATTTTATTCATCAAAAGTAACGTCATCGCGAGTGCAACGAAGCGATCTCCAAGATTGCTTCACTTTGTTTGCCATGACGATCTTTCATAAAAAAATAAAACCCGCTCAAAGGCGGGCTTTCTAATTGTTTTACAAATTTGGTTTTCATGCAAGCACGAAGCAGCGGTTTAAAATAGCTTCGTATTGATTTCCATAATTGGTGTAGCACCAATTCCTGAGCTCTTGGACTTCCTCGGCAATTAAAACTTTAATAGCCTTACGCAACTCTTTTTCGAAGAGTCGGGCGTCAAAACTCACTCGCGTGAGGATCTTCTTGACATAACTGAGCATCTTCATGTTTAAAAAATTAAGTTCACAATTTAATACTTCTAAGTTTATCAGACGATGAAGATAAGAAAAGGTTTTAGTATCTCGAAAGAAGAATTCTATTTTTGTGTCCGCAACGAGTTGCGCAACTCGTTGCAGTTAAAATCATTATGAAAAACACAATTTTTGTTATCCTTTTTGCGTTTTGTTTTGCTCCGTCATTTTCGCAAAATGCACAGGTGCAACTGGGGCCGGACGAAATAGGCCAAAACCAAGCTTGGACGATCACCATTACGGTGAACAATGCGCCACTGAAAGAATACGAAAACTTCCCCGACATAGCCGGGCTGCAAAGGCGGGGTACTTCTTCCTCTTCGCAAACCAACATTATCAACGGCCAAATCAGTTCTTCGCAAAGTATCATTATGACGTACGTGCCGATGCGCCAGGGTCTGATCACTGTTCCTTCATTTAAAATGAAAGTAAACGATCAGGTGATATCCGTAACCGGGAAAAAAATAAAAGTAGGGCCGCCCGTGCAGGCACAGTCAAACGATCCTTTTAAAAATATGTTTGACCGCGATCCGTTTGACGATTTTTTTGGGCGCAAACAACAACCCACAGAATTTGTAGATATAAAAGAGGATGCCTTGCTGGCGCTGACCACCAACAAAGACGAAGTATATGTGGGCGAAGGGTTTACGGCTACGCTTTCTTTTCTGGTAGCAGAAAACAACCGTGCCCCCATGCAGTTTCATGACTTAGGCCGCCAGCTTGCCGACATTTTGAAAAAAGTGAGACCCACCAATTGCTGGGAAGAAAACTTCAACATCGAAAACATTGATGGCGAAGCCATCGTCATCAGTGGGAAGAGATATACACAATATAAAATTTATCAGGCTACCTTTTTTCCTTTGAACAGCCAGCCCGTAGTTTTCCCCAGCATTGCGCTGGAGATGATCAAATACAAAATAGCCAAGAACCCATCTTTTTTTGGGCAGAGCAGACAAGAAGATTTTAAAACCTTTCACTCGAAACCCAAGACTGTAAGAGTGAAAGAACTGCCGCCCCATCCGTTGCGCGATGCAGTTGCCGTGGGCAATTACAAATTAGATGAACGGATCAGCAAAACGGATTTAAAAACAGGGCAGAGTGTGTCGTACGATTTTGCCATTTATGGCGAAGGAAATATTTCGAGCATAGCCAAGCCCAATCTGGGCAGCACTCCGTCATTTGATTTTTATGAGCCCAACGTCAAGCAAAACATCAACCGGGAGGCAGGCCACGTAAGCGGCACAAAAAAATTCAGCTATTTTATCATCCCCAAAGAACCCGGCACATTTAAGTTGGGCGATTATTTCCAATGGATATTTTTTAATCCTCAAAGCAAAAAATACGATACGCTGAAATCACAATTAACCGCAACCGTAACGGGCGAGAGTCAAAAAAATCAGTCCATCAGCAGTCACGATCTTGGTTCTTTTTATGATCGGATAGAAGGAGCCGACAATTCCATCAAAACAATTTCTGATAAGACCCGGATGACCTGGATAGTGAACGGCTTCATCGTTTTGATCTTATCGGCTACGGCTTTTGTGCTTTTTAGGAAGAACTAAATTTGGGCCGCCTTCCCACAGTGTCAGACATCGTCTTTCACATTCACCATGAGTTGCCGGTAAAAACAAAGTTTCTAATTTTAGAAACTTATTTTATCTTTGTCAAAATGCTTTTGGTTGCAATATTTTCAAACAAGATTTTTAGAAGAAGCTGATCAGTTCATTGCTGGGCTTGATCCCAAAGCAGCAAGGAAAGTGTTCTATAACATTGATCTGGCAGAACAAAGTAATGACCCTCAGCTTTTCAAGAAACTTCAAAAGGATATTTGGGAATTTAGAACAAGGTTTAAGGGAGTGCAAATTAGGTTGCTGGCCTTTTGGGATAAAGACAAACAAGCTGAAACATTGGTTTTTGCAACACATGGTTTCATTAAAAAAGTAGATAGAGTTCCTGCCAATGAAATTGACAGGGCGATTAACATCCGGAAAAAATATTTTGAAAACAAACTTAAAAAATAACAGAATGGCAAAGGCAGCAATAAAATCATACTCGCTTGCTGAAATGAAAGATAAATACATTGGCAAGAAAGGCACAAAAAAAAGAGACCAATATGAATATGAACTTCGTATGGACGTCTTAGGCCGGATGATAAAATCCGCAAGACAGGAACGCAAATTAACGCAAGAACAATTAGGAGAATTAATAGGTGTGCAAAAAGCACAAATTTCCAAATTAGAAAGCAGCGCAAACAGCGCGACAATAGATACTGTTTTAAAGGTTTTCAAAGCGTTAAAAGCGGACATACATTTTAATGTAACCATTGAAAAGCAATACTTACAACTTGTTTGACAACAAGGTCAATGCATATCATTCGGTTTGCCGCAATGCTGACTAAAAGAATAGCAACCGACAACAAATCTTGACCGTTAACTTCAAGTTTTTATGGGCAATAGTTTTGGAAAAATATTTACGATAACAACCTTTGGCGAATCGCACGGGGCTGCGATCGGCTGCATCATTGACGGATGCCCGGCAGGTGTAGAAGTGGATGAAGCATTCATTCAATCAGAGTTGGACCGCAGAAAGCCCGGCCAATCAAAAATTACTACACAGCGGAAAGAGGAAGACAAATTCAAAATCTTATCAGGAGTTTTTGAAGGGAAGACAACCGGAACACCAATTGCCATTGTGATTGAAAACGCAGATCAGCGGAGCAAAGATTACAGCCACATTGCCGAAAGCTTTCGCCCCTCGCATGCCGATTACACTTACGAAGCTAAATACGGAGTGCGCGACTATCGCGGAGGCGGAAGGAGTTCAGCCCGCGAAACAGCCGCACGGGTGGCGGCAGGAGCTGTCGCTAAATTGATTTTGAAAAAATCGAGAATAGAAATCAATGCCTATGTCTCGCAGGTAGGCGAGATCAAAGCCCCGCATTACACTCGATTAGATTTCAGCAAAACCGAAAACAACATCGTTCGTTGCCCCGATGCTGCAACCGCAGAGAAGATGATCGCTTTGATTGACGAAGTACGCCTGCAGCGCGACACCATTGGCGGAGTGGTAACGGGGGTGATCAAAAACGCTCCGGTAGGCTTAGGCGAGCCCGTGTTCGATAAACTGCATGCCGCATTAGGCCATGCTATGCTCGGCATCAATGCCGTGAAAGGTTTTGAATACGGCAGTGGCTTTGAGGGAACCACATTGCGCGGCTCGCAACACAACGATGAGTTTTACCATGACGGAAATAAAATCCGCACTAAGACCAATCACTCGGGCGGCATACAGGGCGGCATCAGCAACGGAGAAGATATTTATTTCAATGTGGCATTTAAACCCGTGGCCACCATCATGCAAGACCAGCAGAGTGTTGATAAATCAGGAAATGAAGTAACTGTTTCCGGCAAAGGCCGTCATGATCCTTGTGTAGTTCCTCGCGCAGTACCCATTGTAGAGGCCATGGCCGCGCTGGTGATGGTGGATTTTTTGTTGCTGGCGAAGAGTTGCAAAATCTAAACTCCATTAGCCCGTTCTAATATTTGTTTATCGTTGCTTACCACAGGCAAATAAAACACACAAGAAAAATTCTATGTGACCTATGTATCTATGTGGTTTCAATAAACATTCGCATCTCAAATTTATTTATTGTTGGTTTACCACATAGGCACATAGAACACAGTAGGCATATCCTATGGAGTCAAAATATTCACAGCCGGAATATTATTCATTAGCTCATGAATAGGATGGACATAAAAGCAAACCTAAATAGCGAGATCAATAACCGTAAACCATTACATTTATGAAAACAAAACAAATGAGCTTGGGCAACATTAAAGATGTACTGAGCCGGGAGGAGATGAAAATGATTTTGGCGGGAACACGCCCGGGCGGGGAAAATTGTACAACTTACTGCAAGGATGAGGCTAACAATGTATTAGGAACTGTTATGTCCAACTCTTGCCCGGGTAGCTGTGCTGCTTACCCAGATGCTGCCTTTTCCGTATGCACTTGTGTTTCTTAGCCTGTGCAAGCAGACCTTAAGCCGGGCACAACTTAAACCGGCTCAAGGCTTTAAGTGATTAAATTACAAAAAATGCGTACGTCATTTATCTTATTTATTTCAGCATGGCTTATATCCTTTACATGCAAAGGATATATTATTGTGCAGGGCTATTGGGAAAACGCAGATCAAAAAAAAATATCATTACAATACTTAGAGGATGCCGTTATTTTTAAATCCTCAATCATCACCACTGAGATTGATTCGGTAAGTGGAAGATTTTATTTCAGAATACCGTTAGATCATCCGGTAAAACTGCAATTACTAAATCAGTTTTTTGTAGCGATGCCCAACGACACGATCTCGGTAAACATCAACAAAAATTTAAAGGGCGAAATATCTATTGATTTTATGAACGCTGTGGAAAAAGAAGCAAGTTTTTTTCCACTGCTGAGCGCGGAAATAAAACGAGTTTCCATCAGAGATTTTTCGTTTGATAATTCGGCTTCAATAAAAGGTTACAAAGAAGCAGTTACAGCCCATTACAACAAGGCCATTCATTTTCTTGAACAGCATTCATTGCATTACTCGAGTGATGGTAAAGTGTTGATAAAAAACTTACTGTCAATAGAACACCTAAAAGATATGATCAATCCAATATACATTGAAAAAATACTTAAAGAACAGTTGCCGCCCGGATATTTTAGTGAAATTGATTTTTCACTTTTAAACAAAGACGACCTTCTTTATTTTCGAGAGTATGTAATTTTTTTGAATAATTTTAATGAATGCTTTTACAATATAAAATCACCCAAAGGCAAATACTATGATTCTGCCTATGTAGGCAAAAAGATTTCTTCTGCCCAAGCAAATTTTGCGGGGCGTGTAAGAGATCATTTGTTACTGTTCATTTACAATTCACTTGTGGAGAATGGAACAAAACACAACAAAGCCCAAGTAGAAGAATTATACAATTGGGTTACGCGGGCATTTAAAAAAAATGAAACAAGGCTTAGGCAGATTAGAGATATGAAGCACCAGTTTGATATTTTGAATAAGCCATTCCCTCCAAATATTCTTTCTCAACAACTAATATCTTCACAAGGCAAAAAAGTATTTTTATCAGAAATTTTTTCAACTCAAAGAATAATACACATTGATTTTTGGGCCAGTTGGTGTGGTCCCTGCATAGCCGAAATGCCAAAAGAAATCCAGTTGATTGCTGAATTAAAAAATAAGGGCATTGATTTTATTTTTATTTCGTTGGATAAAACAGAAAAACCCTGGCAGCAAGCAATGCAAAAAATAGGCATCAAAGAAAATCAGTATAGGCTGTCTGCAGCATTCGATGCGAGCTTAATGAAATACTTGGGTATTAATACGATACCCAAATATGCTATTATCGGAAAAAACGGTTCGTTGATGAGCTACGATGCCCCACGGCCAAGTGTAATTTTAGAAGATAACTCAAAACTATTTTCGCTTCTTAAATGAATTACCTGCCAGTTTAAAATCAGAAGGCTGATATTTTTTTTGAGTATAGGTTTTTCCACAAAGGCACATAAAACACTGTAGGTGCATTCTATGTAGCCTATGTATCTATGTGGTTTCAATAAACATTCGCATCTCAAATTTATTTATCGTTGGTTTACCACATAGGCACATAGAATACAGTAGGCGTATTCTATGGGGCTAAAACATTCACAACATGATCTGTCTTCTTAATCAACTTGCCAAAAGATTGCAGTTGCAAACCGAGACTTTTTGAAAACAATTCAAACTCATTCTTCTTATCTGTGTCCACTGCTACCAATAAACCTCCGCTTGTTTGAGGGTCTGATAGAACTGCCCGTTGCTCATCGCTGATCGTTCCGATTTTATGCCCATAGCTGTCCCAGTTGCGCTGCGTGCCACCGGGAGTAGATTTTTGCTGGAGATATTCCTGGAGAAAATCGAAACGCGGCACTTTCGCAAATTCTATTTCTGCCGAGAGGCCGCTGCCTTCGCACATCTCGCACAAATGGCCCAGCAAACCGAAACCCGTTACGTCCGTCATGGCGCTGATGTAATTTAGTTTACCGAACTGTGCTCCCGGTTTGTTCAGGGTAAGCATGGTATCAATGGCTTGCTGCAAATGTTCTTCCTTCACGATACCTTTCTTTTGTGCCGTAGTAATAATGCCGATGCCCAGTTTTTTGGTGAGATAGAGAAGCGATCCTTCTTTTGCCGTGTCGTTGCGTTTCAAATTTTCTTTTTTCATTTTTCCGGAAACAGCCAAACCAAACACCGGCTCGGGGCAGTCAATGCTATGGCCACCCGCCAGCGGAATCCCCGCATCGGCACACACTTTACGGCTTCCTTCCAACACTAACTTGGCTACCTCGGGGACAACTTTGTTAATCGGCCAGCCGAGAATGGCAATGGCCATGAAAGGCTCGCCACCCATGGCATACACATCGCTGATGGCGTTTACCGAGGCAATGGCACCGAAGGTAAAAGGGTCGTCCACAATAGGCATAAAAAAATCGGTGGTGCTGATGATACAAGTACCATCGCCTATATCATACACGGCAGCATCGTCTTTCGATTCATTGCCGACAAGGAGCGAGGGGAATTTTTGTTTTGGAATATCGGAGTGCAATATCGTGTCGAGAACGGCAGGAGAAATTTTGCAGCCGCAACCGGCTCCGTGAGAGTATTGGGTGAGTTTAATATCCATTCTTAATTTGAAAATTAATTGATTTGAAAATTTGAAGATTGCAACCCTTTTGCAAAGGAATTGATGTTTTTGCCATCCCACTCAACAGATTTCAAAAATTTGTCTTTTCGTTTGTCCATGCTTTCCGTGTAGGTTTGGTCGTAGTAGGTAAGCAAGATTTCGATCGTAGCGGCCATGTCGCCTTGTTCTAATTTTTCTTTGGCCGCATTGAAATGTTGCCCGCCTAATCGCTTTGTAATTTTTATCATGGACTGCAAAAAATCTTCTCTGTCGGCTGTTCCGTATTCATTTACCAGCCGTTGTATGCGTATCGGCTTATCCACCTCCAGCCTTACCAGCGGACTTTTCCGCATCGTTATCCAAAAATCGTTGGGCAGAAATATTTTGCCGATCGAAATAGATTCATCTTCTACCCAAATTCTTTTTGAAATATCTAATTGCAGGATTTCTTCAAACAAGTCGTTTTGAAATTGCTCGGTAGTAGGCTGGGGAGACATACCCAAGTGCCCAAATGCCGAGCCTTTATGAGATGCTATTTGCTCCAGATCAATCACTTGCTCTCCTTGCTGTTTTAAGGCACGCAGCACTTCGCTTTTGCCGCTGCCTGTGCAACCCGAGAGAATGATGAACTGAAAGGGTTTTTTAAATGACTCGAGTGCTGCCTGCCGATATGCTTTGTAGCCCCCGGTGAGCGACCGGGTTTTAATTTTAGCCATGGCGGCAAACCCGCAGAAGTTGGCCGAGCGCATGCCCCCCCGCCAGCAGTGCACTAACAGTTCGTGGCCGTCAGAAATTTTTTTGGCTTCGTGCATGAGGTGTTCGAGCCGCGGGCCAACTAAGCGAAACCCTGTTTTGATGGCTTCGGCTTGGCCTACTTGCTTGTAATCTGTTCCTACCGCTGCGCGTTCTTCATTGTTGAGGATGGGTATGTTGATCGCTCCGCGAATATGCCCGGAGGCAAATTCATTTTCCGAACGCACATCTGCAACCGGCAGCTGATGGCGTAGCGATAAAAAATCTTCAAGAGAAACCACGGAGCAAATTTCTGATTAAAATTTGAACGGATGCTAATGCCCCCCTAATGTTTTAGGGTTCTTTGCCGGATGGCCTCATAAATGGCAATTCCGGCCGCCACGGAAACGTTGAGCGAAGCAATTTTTCCCTCCATGGGTATTTTTGCCAGGCTGTCGGCATCTTTCAGCATCTGCGGAGAGATGCCATCTTCTTCGGAGCCCATCACCAGGGCAACCGGCCCGTGCAGTTCTGTTTCGAATAAAGTTTTCTCGGCCTTCTCGGTGCAGGCTACAATGTGTATTCCGTTCTCTTTTAGAAAGCGAAAAGTGTCGCGCATATCTTTTACACGGCATACGGGCAAATGGTTCAATGCCCCGGCACTGGTCTTCATGGCATCGGCAGAGATGGGCGCATTGCCCTTGTCGCCTATGACGATGGCATGCAGCCCCGCGCACTCGGCTGTGCGGGCCATCGCTCCGAAATTGCGCACATCGGTAATGCGGTCGAGAATTAAAAAAAACGGATCGCGTCCTTCGGTATAACACTTGTCAATAATTCCCTCCAGCGAAGCATACTGAACAATGGAGAGCAGGCAAACCACCCCCTGATGGTTTTTGCTGGCCATGGTATTCAGCTTTTGCTGGGGCACAAATGAGTAGGGCACATCATGTGCTTGTGCCGTGTTGATCAACTCGCGGATCAATTCATTGGACAAGCCTGTTTGAATAAATATTTTTTCAATCTCGCGTCCGGCTTTAATGGCTTCCATCACCGCGCGCGTACCAAATACCATTTCTTTTTTTTCCATTATTGAAAGCGGGCTTTGCGGATCAGGTCAATGGTGCCGTACCAGGCATCGGTAAATTTTTTATCGCGCAACAAAATGTAATTTTCCGGATCGTACACGCTGCCACTTTTTACGAAGGTAAATTTGGTGTTGATCGTTTTGTAATTCCAGATTTCGTTGCCGCTGTTTTTGCTCACCTCGTCCGGCAAGCCCATCACAAGGTAGATCATGCCGCGGTCAGTTTTCCAACCTTCTTTATAAGATGAAAAGAAGATGTTGGCCAACTCTACGTTGTGAAAAAAGTTTTTCATGAAAAGCCGGGCCCGTTCTTTATCGCCTGTGATGCCCAAGATGACGCGATCAAAAGCAGTTTTATCGCCTTTGGCGGCTGTGAGGTTGTTGTACTCTGTGCCGTCTGTTATCAAGATCAGCGGGGCGATCAGTTCATCTACTTTGGTAAAGCGCGGAAAATTTTGTTTGACTACGCGATAAGAAAACCCGCGGGCAGCGGTGGTGTCTTCCTGAAAAAGATAAAGGCCTTCCTGCCGGGGGATAAATTTTGCTCCACTTTCTATTCTGAAAAGTGAATCATGAAAAAGAAAACGTTCGCTCCGTCCTTCCTTTTCGGCAAACGGAGGGAGGGCTGCAGGAAAATCTGATTTGTAATAAGATACCGTAAGCATTTTTCCATCGCCATTGCGGGCAGTATATTCTTTGTTGATGGTTAAATGGTTTTCTGTAATGGTTCCGCCCCCG
This sequence comes from Bacteroidota bacterium, assembly GCA_018267215.1. Lineage (GTDB taxonomy): Bacteria > Bacteroidota > Bacteroidia > Cytophagales > Cyclobacteriaceae > ELB16-189. Next base: position 147,266 of record JAFDYX010000021.1, on the reverse strand, counting down.
GCCTCCATCCAGCCGTCTATGGGGTAGATGGATTCTATCTGTTTGAAGTAAACCCAACTGCGCCCGTTGGAGTTGTGGGTAACACGCCCGACCAGGAGCCAGGGTTTAACGGGCACATCAAAAATCAAAAAACCTCTGCGGTCTTTGGCGGTGGAAGAAAGAACAGAATCTTTTTCTACTACACGCACACCGTCACGGTCGGTATATGAGTTGCGTGCCTCCCAGGAAATAGCATATTTTTCGGGCGACCCCTGCCGCACGATGAGCGTGTAGCGCACCATAATTTTGTTGGCCATGCGGATGGGGCGTATTTGCAACTCTACATCGTTTTGCGGATCGTACCAATGCCGGAAGTTGCTGGCCGCTATCGACTGTCCATAATTTTCTTGGAGGCCGCACACAATGAATATTAAAAGAAGATAAAATCGCATAAGGAAGGGTTCACATCTTTCAAACGTTAAATCTAATCATTTGAGTTATTTTTGTGCCACAATTTTTTATTATGGCCGTTTATACCACCGAGATTGCATCCGAAACCATTACATCCGACAACCCCATTCATCAGCGGTTGCTGCGGGCGTATGTGCTGGCGGCCGATTGGGTACAGGGCGATTTACTGGAAGTAGGCTGTGGCGAGGGGCGAGGTATTCATCATCTGCTTCCAAAAGTTTCCTCCTACGCTGCTATTGATAAAATCACAGCCGTGGTGGAGAACTTAAAACAAAAATTTCCGACTGTAAATTTTCAGAGTGGAAATATTCCACCCCTTCCATACGCTGATAATTCGTTTGATAGCGTAATCAGCTTTCAGGTGATTGAGCACATTTTTGATGATGGTTTTTTCTTGCAGGAAATCAGTCGTGTGTTGCGCCCCGGAGGACAGGCGCTGCTAACAACCCCCAACCGGCCGATGTCGCTTTCGCGCAATCCGTGGCACGAGCGCGAATATACAGCCGATGAGTTGACCAACTTAGCAAAAAAATATTTCTCGCAAGTAGAGATGAAAGGTGTAGCCGGAAATGAAAAGGTGATGCAGTATTACGAACGCAACAAAAAATCGGTAGAGAAACTGATGCGTTGGGATGTGTTTGACCTACAACACAAACTGCCTGCCTCTGTATTGCGCGTGCCCTACGAAATGATGAACCGCCTTAACCGCAACAAACTGAAAGCCGCAGCCGATGACCTGGTGGCCGGCATACGGCAAGAAGATTATATTTTATCGCAACAGCCCGAGCAGGCGTTAGATCTGTTTTTGATGGCTAAAAAATAAACCCACTATTTTCTATCTGCTCCCGCCTTCATTGATCTGAAGGTAGCCCATAAACCGCTGCACGGCATCTTCGTATTTTTTGGCGAGGTCTTTCTCTCCATGCTCATAAAGTGTGCGCTGCAAAATATTCAGCATCACAATATTGTTGCGCAAGTCATCGCTGTAGCCCTGGCCATCGGAAGTGAGGTAAGTAGCCATTTCTACGGCACGGTTTCCAATCAGTTTGGCTATTTCGAGGGCTTTGGTTTTTTCATCTACTTGAAACAGGAGGTCAACTGTTTCGGAGGCGGTGAAATCATAACGAACACCTTGATCGGGCATTTTATTCAAGCTGAACAAAAGCAGTTCTTTTGCTTTGTCTTTTTGACCTTCATCAATCAATGCCTGTGCCACTCCGTTGAAGGAGCTTCGTGTATTAAGTACAAATCCCTTGTAGTCGTCATTGTAATATACTTTAGGGTTGTCCAGTCCGCGGTAGCGATATTTTTTCATCATCACATCCAAACTCTTTTCGGTGTCCACCAGATAATCGCGGTCTTTGCGCGGGTTGCGCACCGGCAAGATGCGATAGACATTGCCTACCTGCACCGCATAAGGACGAAGGTCAATATTGATCTGCCCGATTGAGTTCGGGTTGAAATACAATGGCCTATCCCAATTGTTGGTTGTGAGAAAATCCAGAATGGCCAAGTCGCTTTTGAAAAGCGTGTTGCTCTTCACACGGATTTTCATTTCGTCCACTACTAAGCTGTCCATTCCTTTTGGGATAATCCCCTTGGCGATCACTTCTTTTTTGTTTACCGGCAGGGTAATCATTTTGCTGGGCAACACATTGCGGTCGCCATCAATCAATTGAGGGTAACGCTTGGCCAACAGTTCTATGTATTGCTTGGCGTCAATGCTTTTTAGTTTCATGTCAGCATAAGTGAGGTAATCATTCAGGCCGCCTTGTTTGTACTCGCTCAGGGGAATGGTGTATTTCATGGGCTCGGAGAGGTTGGCTTTGCGAGCGCTTTGGTCAATGTACCAGTCGGTATTGTAGTAGCTGAGTACCAGCACGCGCGTGTCGGGCCGGATGGCTTCGGTTTCTTGGGCATACCAAAGCGGGAAAGTGTCGTTGTCTCCTCCGGTAAAGAGCACACCTTGAGGTTCGCACGACTCCAGATAATTGCTGGCAGAGTCCACCGAAAAGAAGCGGTCGCTGCGGTCGTGGTCATCCCAGCCTTGTTGCGCCATCAGGGCAGGAGCAGTCAGACCGATCAAGGTGGCGGCAATGGCTGTAACCTTAGCATTTTTTATAAACCGGCCGAAGAAGTCGGCCAGCCCGATTACGGCCAGTCCGATCCAGAAAGAAAAAGCATAATAAGAACCGGCATAGATATAATCGCGCTCGCGTGGTTCTACCGGTGGCGAGTTGAGGTACACCACAATGGCTACTCCGGTCATCACAAAAAGCAAACCCACCACGGCAAAGTTTTTAGTGTCTTTGGTGAATTGGTGAAACATACCGATCAGCCCGAGGATGAAGGGGATCATAAAGAAATTGTTGCGTCCCCTGTTTTCGGCCAGTGCCTGCGGCAGTTTTTTAAACCAGTCTGTCGGGCGAAGCCAATCGGCACCTTGTATGTCGCTTTCGCGGCCGGCAAAATTCCACATGAAGTAGCGCATGTACATGCGCCCGATTTGCTGGTTGAACATATACTTTTTGTCTTGGGCAAAGGTGGGGCGTTGTCCTTCGGCCAGATTCATCATGCTGCGGTAGGTGGCGGCATGTTCCGAATTCCAGGCGCGTGGCAGCAGCGTGGTTTCGCTCGGGTCGTATTCGTAGTCAACACTGCGTTCGCCTTCTTCATATTTATCTTTTCCTTTTACATAAGCCGGAGGGCCAAACTTATAGCCGATAGGCCGTGCTGTGAAGTAAGCTCCGGTCAGCAACGGGCGGCTGCCATATTGCTCACGCTTCAGGTAGCGCACAAAACTCATGACATCTTTAGGCGAGTTTTCGTCAATCAGTGTGTTGTAGTTGGAGCGAATAACCACCAGCGCATAGGATCCGTACCCGATCAGAATGAAAGCGGTGGCTAATAAGAAGGTATTCCAGGTGGGTTTGTTTTTTTTATGTGTGAAATAAATTCCATACACCAGCGCACCCACTACCAGCAGGGTGAATACCAATGCACCCGAGCCAAAAAACAGGCCGAGTGTATTGACAAAAAAGATTTCAAAGTGGCCGGCCAGCGTAGGCAAGCCCGGAACGATGAAGTCGTTGATGAACAACACCAGCGCAGCGCTGAGCGCCAATGTGGCAATGACACCCCAAGTAGTAGTCTTAAATTTTTTGAAGTAATAAATCAGCCCCAGTGCGGGCAGCGTTACCAAGTTAAGCATGTGCACGCCAATGGAAAGGCCGATCATGTAGGCTACCAGCAGCAGCCACCGGTTGGCTTGGGCTTCGTCTTCGATGACATCCCATTTCAACACACCCCATACCACAAAGGCCGTAAAGAAAGATGACATACCATATACCTCTGCCTCTACAGCCGAAAACCAGGCCGAGTCGCAAAAGGTATAAGCCAGTGCGCCCACGGCACCTGCGCCCATCAATGTCCACAGTTGGCTATCGATAATGTCGGTATCTTTTTTTATACCCATCAGCTTACGGCCAAACAGGGTGATAGACCAAAATAAAAATAAGATAGTGAAGGCGCTGGCCAGCACACTCATAAAGTTGATCCAGTAAGCTACTTTGCTTACATCGCCAAACGACAAAAACGAAAAGATGCGGCCCATCAGCAAAAACAGCGGAGCGCCCGGAGGGTGGGGCACCTGCAGCTTGTAGCTTACGGCAATGAACTCGCCACAATCCCAATAGCTGGCCGTTTCTTCCATGGTCAGGAAGTAAGCAATCAAGGCTACGGCAAAACATGCCCACCCGAAAATGTTATTAGCTTTCTGAAATTTCATTTTATTTTATCTCAGTTGATGAATCAAAATTACGAAGTCGCGAAATTAAACAATTTATAAGAGCCTGAACGCTGAAAAAGGTTTTATTGATACACTGCGATATAAAAAATAAGCCACAGCAGGAAGATCAGAACATACGAACAGGAAACAATCCACCAGGTGGCGCGCTGCTGCTTGGTAAGCAATAGCTTGACCCGTAATCGTTTTAATGAAATAACGAGGCAATCTTAGATTTTGCAACAGCCTAATGAAAAGCAGGCGGTATGCTGCCTATATTGGTTTCACTTTATGGCTTGAGAGTTTTAATTTTTTAGGATCTTGTCGCGGATCAAAAAGAGTTACTATCGTAATAATATTTTTCTCTGCCCTATAATAGATGACCGTGTGCTTTGTCAAAACAGACCTCCGTATATTCAGCCTTCGAGCTGTTGGGGGAAATAAATTTGGGTTAATAGAAATGAGGTGGAGTCTTTTATCAAGTTTGCGGACAAAATTTTGTATCTCTCGTTGTGTCCAGTTCTCAGTTAAATAGTCAATAATATTTTTTAGATCGGACAGCGCCCGATCAGACCACATCAGCTTATAACCACTTCTCATAAAGCTTTTTCGCTTCCTCATGGGGTTTTACCCGACCCGCTTTAACGTCTGCAAGCCCCTTGTCTATTGCTGCTTTTTCCTCGTCAGTTATTTCGCTCCACCAGTCTGCTCTTTTGGGGCTTGCTCTCAGCATTTTCAGTCGCTCGATGGCGGTATTGTCCTTGAGATTAGCAATCCATTTTATGATCTCAAGTTTTTCTTTCTCTGTATTTAAGTCAGTTGTTTTCATGGGTCACGAATTTAATGATTTTCTCTCGACATACGACTGTGGCCTACTGCATTGCTGGACGGCAAAGATAGCCTACCGTTTTATAGAAGGATAAAAATCATTATTGATACACCGCGATATAAAAAACAAGCCACAGTAGGAAGATCAGAACATACGAACAGGAAACAATCCACCAGGTGGCGCGCTGTTGCTTATGTGCCTGCAATGAATAAAAGCTAACGCCCCGCACCAACACAAAAACGTAGAGCACTTCAAAAGCACTCAATGCCCGCAGCGGATAGGCATACCGTTTGTCTATGCTGTACACATCAAAAAAATTCATCAGCGATAACGGGTAAAAGGATTGAACTTCGGCCAATGAGGGATCTGTTTTCACAAAAAGAAACCAGCCGATCTTGATGATCTCTGGCAACACAAAAACAAATTCTGCGGCCATGGCCACACTCCAGCACTGACTGTAGGTAATGCGGTAGCCAAACAGAAAGCAGCCTACCCACAACACAAACCCGATTACAGTAAACTTCCACAAATAGATAAACGGAATTGAAAAAAACTGCAGGGCGCTGATCATCTTTAAAATCATTCCCTCGGGGCGATCTTGCAGAAATTCGAAGGCAGCCGTTTCGTATTCAATAAAATATTTTTTAACGGAAAGCAGCAAAACAGAGGCAAGGCACAGAACGATAAATGTTAGTTTTTTATCGGAAGAAAATAGTGATGTTTGCGGTTCGGTCATGTGCCAAAGATGAAGATTCAAGGTTCAAGATTCAAGATTCGGGGTTCGAAAAATAAAGAAGCGAAACCATTTCCTCAAACTGGAAGCATGAGACTTGCTGTGCTGCTCGCTGGGCTATTCTTTCTCAGTTCGGAGTCAATAGCACAATCAGTTACTAAAAAAGACACAACGATTATCCTGATTTCTGATTTTACCGTGCAGGCCGAAGCCACTGAGGCGCTGAACAGTTTGTATAACTATGATTTTGAAAAGGCCGAGACCTTGTTTCGCAGGTTTAAAGAAAAATACAGGTGGCATCCGCTTCCGTATTTTCTGATGGGACTGGCCGAGTGGTGGAAAATCGTTCCCAATCCGCAAGAAAAAAAATACGATGCCGGTTTTTTAGCTTACATGGACAGTTCCATTGCAGTTTCCGAAAACCTGTACAAGCACTATCCCGAATATAAAATCGAGGCGGCTTTTTTTCTGGCTGCCTCCTATGGCTTTAAGGGAGAACTGTATGCAGACGTAGAGCGCAAAGACTGGTTCAAAGCGGCCCGCGAAGGCAAGGCTGCACTGAAGTACATGGAAGTGTGCCGCGAAAAAGCCAACCTCAGCCCCGAATTGCTTTTTGGCGATGCCTTGTACAACTACTTTCGCGAGTGGGTGCCCGAAAATTATAAGTCGCTCAAGCCGGTTTTCTGGCTCTTCCGCCATGGCGATAAAAAACTAGGACTAAAACAATTGAAGGAAGTTTCCTACAACGCATTTTATACCCGCACCGAGGCCATGGTGTGGCTCATGCGCATTTTGGCCGGATACGAAAACGATATACAAGGTGCTTTTCAGATTGCCGAATACCTGCACCAAACCTATCCCAACAATCCCTACTTCCACCGTTACTATGTACGCATGCTCTACTCCACCGGCAACATGCCCCTGCTGCAAGTGCATGCCAAGCTGATGATCCAACGGATTGACAGCGGACGGTTTGGTTATGAGGCCGTGAGTGGGAGGTATGCGGCATTTTTTTTGGCACAAGGTTATGAAATCACCCGCCAGTTGAAGGAAGCCAAAGAATATTATCTGCGGGCTATCCAATTTTCGGAAGAAGTAAAAGCGTTTGACTCAGGCTATTATTTGTACTCGTTGATTTCGCTGGGCGAAATCTATTCGCGCGAAGGCGATAAAAAAACAGCCAAAAAATATTTTAACTTGGTAAAGAAACGAGCAGGCCGCAAAGACGAAGCCTACAAAGATGCCAAACAAAGGCTTAAAAAATTAGAAAAGGCAAGCAGGGATTAAATGCTATGGAGATACGCGATTTGATAGTTACCCCTCCGGTTATCATTCTGATATTATTTTTTGCTTATTTCTTGCGGCCGCGGTTTACCGATGAAGTAACACGAAAATATTTTTTGCCGGGGCTGGCCGTTAAAATTTTTGGCGCACTGGCGCTGGGGTTTGTTTATCAATTTTACTATGACGGGGGCGACACCTTTAACTACCACACCCACGGCAGCCGCCATGTGTGGGAGGCCATCGTAGAGGCACCTTTAAAAGGGTTTAGCATCTTTTTTCGCGATGCGTATGATTACAACGGAGTGTATCAATATGCATCGCAGATTTATTTTTTTCGCGATCCACAGTCATTAGTGGTTGTAAAGATTGCCGCCTTTTTCGATCTGTTCACCTTCTCATCGTATTCGGCTACGGCCATATTTTTTGCTGTGTTCAGTTTTGCGGGCATGTGGTCGTTGTTTCAGGTGTTTTACAGACAGTACCCCCACCTGCACCGGAGCTTGGCCATTGCTATTCTGTTTATCCCTTCCGTATTTTTTTGGGGCTCGGGCATACTCAAAGATTCCGTTGTGATGGGCTGCCTGGGGTTGGCAACGTATCAGTTCTATCAACTGTTTTTTGTGAAGCGTATCCGGTTTTCCAACATCATTATTTTGCTGATAAGCCTCTACCTGATTTTTGCTATCAAAAAATTTATCCTTCAAGCGTACATTCCGTCCGTTCTTCTGTGGGTGGTGGCCAACAATCTGGGTAGCGTGCGGTCTCGTGTTGCCAGGGCTATGATCCTTCCTTTTTTGATGGTGGTCATTATTTTTTCGAGCTACTATTCTGTGGTGAAGGTGGGCGAGGGAGACGACCGTTATTCGGTAGAAAAAATTGCCGAAACGGCCAAGGTTACTGCTTACGACATCCGTTACTGGTCTGGCCGCGAGGCCGGCTCGGGCTATTCGCTGGGCGAACTGGACGGCAGCTTTGGCTCGATGGTGCGCCTGGCGCCACAAGCCATTAACGTTTCGTTGTTTCGTCCTTATTTATGGGAAGTGAGAAACCCTTTGATGCTTTTGTCGGCATTAGAAGGTACCGTGTTTTTGGTTTTGCTCATTCGTATAGTCGTGCAAAAAAGAGGGCGTATTTTAAAAACACTGGCAGACCCTAATGTTATTTTTGCTTTGGTTTTTTCTCTTTCGTTTGCTTTTGCCGTAGGGGTGAGCACCTTTAATTTTGGTACACTGTCGCGCTACAAAATACCCTTGCTTCCTTTTTTTGCTGTGAGTTTGGTGCTCATGCACTACTCAAACAGCGACAAAAAATTAGATGAATTAGAAACCACCGAATAATGCGAAACCACTTTGGCTCGCCCGGCTTTCCCGATTTTTTCTCTTAGGGATGCGTCTTCAATTAATCGGCTCAAGGCTGCATACCACTCATTTGAGGTAGAGCACAAAAGTCCATCCTTTTCGTGGGCAATGATGGATGAGTTAACACCAACCGGAGATGCCACCGTAGCAATTTCGAGCGCCATATATTGCAAGGCCTTAAACCCACATTTGCCTTTGGCCCAATCGTTATCCGGCAAGGGCATAACACCAATATCCATCTTCAACAGATCTTTCATTTCATTTTCCTTGCTCCACTTCACAAACTCAAACTCAATTTTCATGTCCGGTGGTTTATCGGCAATGATCAGAAAGCCGATGGTGTCTTTGAATTGATCGGCCAATTTTAGAAACACCTCTTGCAGCGCAGATAAATACAGCAGGGTAGAGTGTGTGCCCGTCCACCCAATAATTACCTTCTCATTTTTTCTTTTTAATTCTTCAGAATGCTGATGCAAGTGTTCAGTATCAATCGTAGTGGGGTTTACAGTAACCTGCCGATTATATTTTTTTGCAAACCCTGCCAGAAATTCATTGCCACAACTGATGCGGTAGCTCCACCGGCAGATGGACTTTACTTTGCCATGCCATTTCAGCCAGGCAATAATTTTGTTTTCGCTGGAAGTATTGGGCAGCCAGATGGCATCGTCAAAATCGTAAATTATTTTTTTTCTAAAAATTTTGGCAACAATCCATTCAAAAACAGGCGGCCCGATGGGTGTTGCTTCGCGGTGGACGAACACAAAATCATAACGCGGTAGAGTAAACAAAACAAAAAAACGGTTGATAAAACCGGAAGCCACCCCCATAGCCTTTTTCAGTGCATTGCCGGGCTGGTATAAGATGCGCCATGTGGCCAAACTTAAAAATGGCTTAACCGTTACCTCAGTGCCCCTGCCAGCGAGATGATCTAAATACTGCTCAAAGCGAAACCGCTGCGAGGGGGCTTCGCCAAAGGGATAGGGGGAAATTATAATAATTTTTTTTTTACCATGCACCCTGTTTCAATCTTACGTCAATAATATAATATGAAGAAAGAAAGATACTTGAATCATTGATAGCTATAATCAAATTTTATTTTTTTCGCAACCAAACACATAACTGCATTCCTGAATTAGTGGCTTTCATTATTGGAACTAAAAACCAATCGAAAAAACTTGAGAGATATGTTTGACACACATAATAATTGCTTAATGCAATTTCGTAACCGTTACTTGGTGCATTTGACTCAAAAGATTTTAATGAAAACTCGTAAAGGTGAAATGGTTCGTGCATTGGGCTAAGATTAGTAACATAGTCTGTCCCTGTCAGCCTGTAAAACGTGTTAAAGAGTTTTGAAACCAGCCAATCTGCAGAAGGCACTTCAATGTGCATAATGCCTCCACTTTTTAGCCAAGTCATCGCTTTGTATATTGATTCAGAAGGAGAATAAAGATGTTCTAAAACGGCTCCAAATGTGATGAAATCAAAATGGTCATTAGGATATTCAATATCTTCTATTGCCCCAAGCTTAAGTTTCTCGCTTTGAATCCCCATTTTTTGTATAGCTCTTTCATAGAAAGGTTTAGAAGGTTCAAAGCCATAGCTATCAAAACCTGCATTAGCCAAAGCAATCATACATTTGCCAAGACCAGCACCAATGTCCAGTGCCTTTGCTCCTTTATTGAATGACTGCAATTTCATCAGAGTAGTAATCTCATTTTTGAAATACTGGTCGTTTATAACGAAGTATTCTTTTTTCCAGTATTCTTCGGGAGGAACTCCATAGTGATCTTGCAGGCTTGCAGGAATTGGCTGGGGGTTGGAATAGATCAGGCCACAGTTTTTGCATTTAATAATAGAAACAGTGATCCCAATTTTTTTTGAAGGGTTTTTGCCTTGCGAATGATTGAGTCGTTTCCCTAATATTTTGTGCTCGGCAGTAGAACTGCCACACATATTACAGTTAGTGATGTATTTAAAATGGTATGTCTTTCTGTGCGACATCTTTAAATAAAAGAGAGTTTTGAAAAATTCCATGTAAAAATAACTAATAGACAATTGTGCTGCTAACTTTGAGTGTGGGAAAAACAACAGACAACTGAGTTTGATGGGCACAGCGCTCAGTTACAGCCGCAGAAAAAAATGGGCAAGGCGATCCATTCCTTCAGAGATAGACAAGCTTGTGAACTGGCAGACGTGGTAAAGGGGCTCGACAAGACACAAAACGAAAAGAGAGGACGCCCACAGATCAATTTTGATGTGAAACTGATGAGTTACTGGTAAAAGCCACCTCAAAAAGATTGTCTTTACATCATAGAAAGACAAGAAAAAGTAATGGTAACACCACAATTAGTGACCGGTGGGATTCATTCAACAAAAAATTTACCTTTGCTAATTAAATCTTATGAAAAAGATATTGATTACCGGGGGAGCCGGGTTTTTGGGTAGTTCGTTGGCTCAGGGCTTGCTGGAGCGAGGCGTACATGTGGTGTTGGTAGATAATCTTTCCACAGGCGATTTGCGCAAAATCCCTCCCCACGAGCATTGTCAGTTCATTAAATGCGATGTAAACAAACACAATGATATTGCCGCTGTCATTACCTCGCAGAAATTTGATTATGTATTTCACTATGCAGCGGTGGTAGGGGTGAAGCGCACGCTGGAAAGGCCGGTGAGTGTGCTGGAAGATATTCACGGAATAGAGAACATGCTCAGCTTGTGCAAGAACACAGGTGTAAAGAGATTCTTTTTCACCTCTTCTTCTGAAGTGTATGGTGAGCCTGTCGAGTTTCCGCAACATGAAGAAACCACCCCGCTCAATTCGCGTCTGCCGTATGCAATTGTTAAAAATGTAGGCGAAGCCTTTTGCCGTTCCTATTATCAAGAATATGGCTTGCCCTACACGGTGTTGCGCTTTTTTAACACGTATGGTCCTAAGCAGAGCATTGACTTTGTGATGTCTAAATTTATTAAAGCCGCACTGGCAAACAAGCCATTAACTATCTATGGTGATGGAAGCCAGAGCCGCACATTTTGTTTTGTAAAAAATAATGTGGAAGCCATTATCAAATGCCTAGAAGAAGGAATCTTCATAAACGATGTAGTAAACATCGGCAGCGACCAAAGCATTTCAGTTCTTCAGCTGGCACAGAAAATAATTGAAATCACCCGATCCAAATCTGCGATTGAATTCTTACCACCCCTGAAAGAAGGCGACATGACACGCAGAAAGCCGGACGTTACCAAAATGGCGAAGTTGGTTAGCAATTTTGTTTCGTTGGAGGAAGGAGTGCGCCAGATTATTGAAAGCGATATCTTTTACCAACTCAACCAGATCGAAAAAACCAAGACTCTGGCAACAGTATGAGCCAAACCCCGGAAGAAGAATTTGTGATAGAGCCGGCCGGCCACTTAGTTAACGTCAAAGAAATTTGGCATTACCGCGAGTTGTTTTATTTTTTTACCTGGCGCGATATCAAAGTAAAATACAAGCAAACTTTTTTTGGTGTAGCGTGGGCATTACTGCAACCACTTTTTTTAGTAGTTATTTTTACTCTTTTCTTTGGTCAAAACCTGAAAGTACCAACCGGAGGGTTGCCTTATCCTGTCTTTGCTTTCTCGGGCTTGCTTATCTGGACATTGTTTTCATCCGGACTAAACAACGCAGGCAACAGCATGATAGCCAATGCAGCCATTATCAAAAAAGTGTACTTTCCCCGGCTAGTGGTGCCGGTGTCATCCATCATAGCGGCCTTGTTCGATTTTATTTTTGGCTTCATCGTATTTATAGGTATGCTATTCTATTATCACCTGTCGGTAGATTGGCTCACATTGATTTATGCTTGGCCTTTAGCTTTGGTGTTAGCTACACTGGGCACATTGGGGCCAGGGTGTTTGTTGGCTGCGTTGAATGTAAAGTACCGCGACTTTCGCTATGCTATTCCATTTTTAATTCAGGCTCTTTTCTTTTTAACGCCCGTGATCTACCCGGTTAACTTATTGAAATACCCAATACTGAAATACCTTGTTTCACTCAATCCGGTTTGTGCAGCGATTGATCTGTTTCGTTTACCTTTTGCAGTAGAGCCGGCTGATCTGCAATTAACGGGTATCAGCATTTTTTCTACGGTACTGTTTCTCCTTGTGGGTTTATTATATTTTAGAAAGACTGAACAATATTTTGCGGATTTAGCATAATGAAGCCTATCCTCGAAATACAAAAACTCGGCAAGCGGTTTAACCTTCGCCACCAAACCGGAGGGTATGCCAGTTTGCGTGATTCGCTCAGTAACTTATTGACCAGCTCGAAAATAGTACGCGAAGATTTCTGGGCACTGAAAGATGTTTCGTTTGATGTTTATCCGGGCGATTCGGTGGGTATTGTAGGGCGCAACGGAGCGGGCAAATCTACGCTGCTCAAAATCCTTTCTAGGATCACACCTCCTACTGAAGGCAAAATAAAAATGCGTGGCCGCATAGCCAGCCTACTGGAAGTGGGCACCGGTTTTCATCCCGAACTGACCGGAAGAGAAAATATTTTTTTCAATGGCTCCATTTTGGGTATGAGGCGCAAAGAAATTGAAAAACATTTCGATGCTATTGTAGATTTTGCCGGAACAGAAAAATTTTTAGACACACCATTAAAACATTATTCCAGCGGCATGCAATTACGCCTGGCGTTTGCCGTGGCCGCTTTCTTAGAACCTGAAATTTTGGTGATTGATGAAGTGCTGGCCGTGGGCGATGCAGAGTTCCAAAAAAAGTGCATGGGCAAAATGGAAGACGTGAGTAAAAGCGGACGAACTATTTTGTTTGTCAGCCATAATATGGCGGCTATTCAAAGTCTTTGTGCAAAAGGGCTTTTCATTGACAAAGGAAAAACCAATGGAATTGTATCGATAAATGAAGCAGTAAAAAAATATCTCTACGAAGGAGTGAACCAATCAGGCCATGAAATTTTTTGTCCAAAGGAAGAAAAACTTGAGGCGATTTTGCTTGAGGCCAAACTTTTGAATTACAAAAGAGAACTCTCAACAATCCATGAAACCTGCGAAGATATTTTTGTTGAGTTGACTTGGCAAAACTATGCTGGCATACCAGTAAACGTGAGCATCGAGCTGCACAGTTACACAGGCACAGAGCTATTTAATGCCCTTGATACGCCCAACGATTTTGATGGGAAGAAGAAACAAACTCCGGGCTTATATAAATCAACTGCCCGCATTCCAAAAAACTTACTTAAGGCTGGTGAATATTTTTTCCGATTTGGATTGTATAGCCCAGCACCCACCCGGTTAATTGATCTGCAACGTGACAAATTGAGTTTTAGTTTGATTGATCCAATGGATGAAAGATGCCTTGCACGAGGAGTTTATTCTTATCAGTTTAACAATACAATATTATTGCCTGCTTTAGATTGGATAAGCCAAAAAACGGACTGAGCTTATGGATCAAACTTTATTGTATGGCCAAACATCTTTTACACGCAGAGCTCCAGTTAACTTAGCGTCTGGTGATAACGATCTCTTTTCCAAGGCTATTTCTGTTGTTTTAAAGCCAGTGCATTTATACCATTATTCAAATGCCAATGTTACTCCAGAAGGTATCGTTTTTAGTTGGCTGTCGTTAGAAAAGCAATTCTTAATTTATCCGGATCACAAACGAATCTATAATTCATTACATGTACTTTCAAACAGAATCAAAAGGAGGAGAATTAGCTTGCCTGCATCAGAAAAATATCTGCTCTGTTATGACTACTGGTCTAACGCTATTTTTCACTGGATGTGTGATGCGTTGCCTCGTCTGCAAGCTGTAAAAGAATTGGCACAAGATTGTGTTTTTATATTGCCTGAACATTATCAATATCCTTACATTCTCGAAACACTTAATGCATTCAAAGTAAAATCTATCTACAAACTGCCGGTCAATGCGTACGTGCATTGTCCTACGCTTTATGTGCCAAAGCAAATTACCACATCCGGAGAAATAAATCCAAAAAATATTATCCAACTACGTCAAACATTGATGGATTACTTTATGCCCTTGTTCAAAAACAATAGTCATCAGAGCACAAACATTTATGTTAGTCGCAGTGCTGCGAAATACCGAAAGGTGCTAAATGAAGATGAAGTTGTTAAACTGATAAAAAAATATGATTTTGAAGTGATTCACTTTGAAAAATTATCAGTTACCGAACAAATAGAAATAGCTTATCACAGCAAAAATATGATCTCATTGCATGGGGCCAATTTGACAAATGTAATTTTTATGCAGCCAGAATCCAATGTGTTGGAGTTCAGAAAAAAAAATGACACTGAAAACAATTATTATTATTCATTGGCCGATTCTGTTGGATGCAATTATTATTATCTTAACTGTGAATATGTTGACACAAAGCCAGGTAATTTTTTTGATTTGACAGTTGATATAGAAGAACTAGAAATAATACTAAGAAAGATGATGGACAAATCCAATTGATTATCGAGATACATGGAGCAAATTAATCTGTTCAACACATTTATCCATCCTGATGCCTTGCATCAAGTAGCTAATGTGCTGGACTCTACTTTTCTGAGCGAAGGAGAAATCGTTTCGCAATTTGAACGAAAGATAGAAACTGACCTTGGCTTACAGAACTGTGTAGCACTGAACTCAGGCACTTCAGCGTTGCATTTAGCTCTAGTATTGGCAGGGGTATCACAAGGCGATGAGGTGATCTTGCCCGCGCAAACTTTTGTGGCTACTGGTTTAGTTATTGTGCAGCAAGGGGCCGTGCCGGTCTTTGCCGATATTGATTACAGAACAGGAAATATTTCAGTTGAATCTGTCAAAAAAAAAATCACTAGCAAAACAAAAGCGATCCTGCCCGTGCATTGGGGAGGGTATCCATGCGATATGGATGAAATCTATTCTATTGCTAAAGAACACGGCCTGTTGATAATCGAAGATGCAGCTCATGCACTGGGCGCCACCTATAAAGAGAAGCCTGTCGGTTCCATTTCTGATTTTACTTGCTTTTCTTTTCAGGCGATCAAACACCTCGCCACTGGAGACGGTGGAGCCTTGTGCACCAAAACCAAAACTGATTTTGAAAAAGCAATAACCAAAAGATGGTTTGGCATTGACCGGACTCATTCACCAGTGAGTGAACTGGGCGAGCGGAGTTACAATATCAAAGAGTTAGGCTATAAATATCACATGAATAATTACACTGCTGCATTGGGGCTGGCCAATTTAAACGGATTTAAAGAGCGATTGGAGAAAAGAATTGCCACGGCAAATTATTACAGAAGAGAATTGAAAAAGGTAGATGGAATTGATTTGTTTGATTATCAGGAAGATCGTCAAAGTGCCTATTGGTTGTTTGGTTTTCACGTTCAGCGCAGACGGGATTTTATAAAAGCACTCAGATCAAAAAATATTGTGGCTTCGGTGGTGCACCAACGTATTGATAGGAATGATATTTTTGGAGGAATAAAGAAAGACCTTGTTAATCAAGCAAGATTTGATGGTACTCAGATACACATTCCTATTCACGATGAAATTGATTTAGAAAAGGCTACGTACATAGTAGAAATAATAAAAAATGGTTGGTGATGAAAATACTATTGCTTGGGTCAACAGGTTTTGTAGGAAAAAATGTTGCTGAGCTTTTGGCTCAAAGACAGGTTTCATTTCATACCCTGCAAGGAAAATCGCATACCGACTTGCGTATATTGAGTGAGGTAAATAAATTTTTTGAACAGGCAAAACCAGACCTCGTGATCAACTGTGCCGCGCACGTGGGCAGTCTCAATTATGTTACTAAAAATGCTGCGAATATAATGCTTGATAATTCCCGTATGATCTTGAATACGTATGAAGCACTAGCTGTAGTAAATCCTCAAGCGATTGTGATCAATCCTATCGCCAACTGCGCGTATCCGGCCAAGGCCGATACATTTGTAGAAGACCATTGGTGGGATGGCCATTTGCATCGCTCCGTACTTTCGTATGGATCAACGCGCAGATTGCTGTGGTCTGTTGGTGAAAGCTTTGCCATGCAATACGGAATCCGTAGCATAAATTTATTAGTACCCAACATGTATGGGCCTTTTGACTCTACCAACCCGAATAAAGCGCATGCGTTGAATGCACTCATCTCAAAATTTGTGAAAGCAGAAAAAAATAAATCAAAGGAGATTGAAATATGGGGTACAGGTGTAGCCATTCGCGAGTGGCTCTTTGCAAAAGATTTTGCGAAAGCGGTTTATGCAATTTTGCAAAACCCAAACATGGTTGGGTTGAGCGAACCTGTTAACATTGCTCAAAACTTTGGTTTGAGTGTGCGAGAGCTGGTGCAAATTATTCATGACTATTTCGGTAATAAATTTGAAATAAAATGGAATGCCAACATGCCCGATGGTGCACCCAAAAAAGTGATGGACGACACGAGGTTTAAAAAAGTGTTTAACTCATTTCAATTCACAGCGTTTGATGAAGGAGTGAAGCGTACTATCGAATATTATCAATCGATTTATCCTTATTAAAGAATGGCAGATTTAAAACAATATGATTATCAACTTTTGAAACAGTGTGGCTTAGACGTTTTCATCAGTGCCAATGTTGAGATCAGAAGACCACATTTAGTCAGCGTTGGTCGCCACGTAGCTATCGACTCTGGTTTTTATCTGACCACCCGCGCTACTATTGGCGACTTCGTTCACTTGGGTCCATACATCACCGCCATTGGTGGAGAAAAAAGCTCCATCATTGTGGATCATTTTGTTACGATAGCGGCTGGCACTAGATTGATAGCAGGTAGCGATTCATTTTTGGGTGAAGGGTTTACAAGTGTTACCGTACCCCAACAATACAGAGACGAAGTAAAATTTTCCACGATCACAATAAAATGTTTTGCCGGAATAGGCACTAACGTAGTTATCATGCCAGGCATAACCATTGCAGAGGGCTCCGTTGTAGGGGCTTGCGCGCTAGTAACAAAAGACACCAAACCTTGGACTATTTATGCAGGCGTGCCAGCTAAGCCTATAAAAATGAGAAAATCAGAAAAGATGCTCACCTTTGCCAAAGAATTAGGTTATTGATGATCCGTCTTTCATATATTTTGACCACCTTCAACAAAGTAGAATACCTGAAGGTAACACTTCCTTATTTGATCCGCGCGTGCCAAGCTGATGAGGAAATTGTAGTGGTGGATGGAGGATCTACGGATGGCACGGTAGAATTTCTATCTCTGCTTAAAGAGCAAAATAAAATACATCAATTTATTTCTGAAAAAGATTTTGGCGAAGCCCACGGCACTAACAAAGCCATGCTCATGGCCAAAGGTGAACTGGTCAAAATCATTACCGATGATGATGTTTTTTCTTTCGCTATAATCAACGATTGTAAAAAATTTATGCTTGCTAACGCAAAAATTGACATCATGGGATTTGATGGATTTAGCCATCACTTTTTCAAAAAAGATATTGCGTTTAACAAAAGTAGCTACATCAATGGTTATAGAGCATGGGTAAAGGCAAAAAAACCTTTCTTGTTTTGTGGCCTCAGTTTTATGATCAGAAAATCGTCACTGCCTTATGTAGGCTTGTTTAATACAAAGTTTAAAATTATTGATTTGGAATACTCTCTTCGCATTTCTTCTATGAAAACTGAAATTGCATTTCATAGAGGGTTAGGTTTTGTTGCCATAGCCAACCCCAATAGTAACTCAGTAAAATTTTCAAAACTTTTAGAACAAGAACGAAAAATAGTATACTCATGGTATCTTCCCAAACGCGGAATTGATTTGAATATCTCTCAGGCTAAAGCATTTTCATTTTTATCTGAGTTCAGAGACATACTTCTCCCTCCAAAAACGATGACGGTCAAAAATGCCTACCAACAAATTGTAGAACAAAGTATCAAACTCTTACAGCAGCAATCAAGCCAACAACAAATATTAACATCACATGATTTGGTTCAGTAAGTTATACAGGTTGTTTTTTTCTTGGTTAGATAAACTGAGGTCATACGTATTGATTTTACATTATCGCATTATGTACCCTTCGCTTAAGATCGACTTTCATACTTACATCGGCAAAGGGGCAACAATTATTTGCTGTGACGGGGCAATATGCAAAATAAAAAATACGCACATTGCAAAAGGTGTATACATCAAAGTAGAGCTAAATGCTACACTCAAAATAGTAGAAGCATACATTGGTGCTGATTCCATGATTGTAGCCAATCATCACATTGTCATAGGATCGCATTGCTCTGTCGGTGAGATGGTTGTTATCCGTGACCAAAATCACACATATGGTAGTGGACGGTTGATCAAGAACTCAGGCTATGAAGTTGGTAAAATCGTGCTGCATGAAAATGTTTGGGTAGGTGCTAAAGCAACAATATTGAAAGGTGTTGAGATAGGGAAAAACTCAGTTGTAGGTGCACACAGTTTAGTGAATAAGAGTTTTCCACCTGAAAGTATAGTGGTAGGTATTCCGGCAGGCAGAATCAACCAATGAACATTCTTTTTTACACGCCATTTAATGACCGTTCGCGCGACACCGAGTCGCTTATGCAGGCATTTGTAAACCAAGGTCACTCGGTATATCTCCTTACCCAAGCCGAGCACGGCCATTACCATGAAGCATGTGCAAAAATTGGCGTTTACGCTAGCGCTCACGTTGTTAAAAGCAATCCGTTGTTCTTTTTCCTAAATCATACTTTTTTCTTGATCCGCTTTTGTAAAAAAAACAAAATTCAAGTTGTTTATGCTCACTTGGAAACAGCAGCACTTCCCGCAGTGATGGCACAATACTTTATCTATGCTAAGGTATTTGTTTGTCGACATGTGATTGATGAGCCGTATCTGTTCAACAATAGAAATTTTATTTTGTTGGTCAAACTTGTTTATCGATTGGCCAGGAATGTAATAGTCGTTTCAACTCGCTGCAAAGAATTTATGGTGAATGTTGAAAAAATTCAAGCGGCTAAGATTCAAGTTATTAGGCTTGCTTACAATTTCAATTTTTATAATATACCTGACTTTGAAAAATCGAAAGAAATCAGAAAATTGTACCCAGCTAAGTTGTTGTTGCTGTCAGCATGCAGATTAGTGAAACCTAAAAGAGCAGACTATGCCATTGAGGTAGCTCACGCATTAACTGAAAAAGGACTTGATGTTAAGTTGTTGATATTAGGCAAGGGACCAGAATTACAAAATCTTGAAGAAATAGTGAGCAAAAAAGAATTGAACGCATACGTTTTTTTGCTTGGGCATCGTACCAATATTATTGATTACATACAGGCTTGCGATATTTTTGTACACCCTTCAATGCTCGATTCAAGTTCGGTAGTGATTAAAGAAGCAGGCTTGTTAGAAAAGCCCGTAATCGCTTGTAGGTCGGTGGGCGATGTAGAAGAGTATCTTCAAGATGGTGTAAATGGATTTTTAGTTTCAAAGGAAAATTGCATCCCGGAGATGATAGAAAAAATTGAAGCTGTTTATCATGACACCCATCGTATTGATGGCATGGGAAAAAATTTAAAAAAAATAATTCTGAATCGATTTTCGATTGAGACCAACTTGCCATTTTATAATTTAATACACGAGCACATACAAACTGTGAGATGAATCAGAAAATAAAAGATAACATTTACTCTTTCGTTGATAAAATTACTTGGGGCAAAGGCATTCCGCGAATAATTAATGGTTTTACAATCCGATTCCCACCAAAGTGGTCCAGATATTTTCAGTCTGACTATGAGAAAGAAAACGTTGTTTTTATAAAAAAAAACCTTAAGCCTGGGGCTGTTGCAATTGATATTGGTGCTCACTTAGGCTTAATGTCTTCCATCATGGGAAAACTAGGTTCATCGACAGGTAGAGTTTATTCATTTGAACCGACACCACAAACTTTTATTGTTTTGCAAAAGGTAATTTTATTAAATGGGCTTTCGTCCGTAGTACTATGTATTAATCAAGCACTTTCAAGTTTGAAGGGAGAAATGGATTTTTATGTCGATGAGTATGAAGGGAGCAACGCCAACAGTTTGGTTGCACGGGTCGACAGACAACGAAAATCAGTTAAAGTACAAACCACTACACTTGATGATTTTGTAACTGAAAATAATTTCACTCGTTTGGACTTGATTAAGGTTGATGCTGAAGGTGCGGAGTATCAAGTTTTACAAGGAGCAAAAGAAACTCTGCTCAGATATAAACCGGCTATAATTTTGGCAATTCACCCTTCATTGATTGACAACACCAAGACGATTGCGTCCATCTATGATTTATTGCTCGAACTAAATTATTCCATTAGGTGGAAGAACTCCGTATTAGATAAGTCAGCGTTTTGCAGTAAGAGCGATTTTTTTGATGTTCATTTAACGGCTCAATAATGCAGCCGCTTTTTACCATTGTGATTCCTTCGTATAATCGAGGTCATTTAATTCTAAAAGCTATTCGATCAGTTTTAAGTCAAACGTTTAATGATTTCGAAATAATTGTTGTAGATGACGGAAGTACTGACGACACAGAATCTGTTGTAAAAAAACTGAGCAATCAGAAACTGAAATATTATAAAATAGAAAATAGTGAACGTGGGGCAGCTAGAAATTTTGGCGGGAAATGTGCCCAAGGCAAATACCTCACTTTTTTAGATTCGGATGATGTTCTGTACACAAACCATTTGAAAAAGGCTGCAGATTTTATTGAGCAATTTCACCCTGTAGTATTTCATCAGGATTTTGAAATGATTAGCGAGGAGGGTCGGTTACTAAAAACATTTACAGTTTCAGCTATCAATAAAAAAATTCTTTCGGGGAATCTCCTCAGTTGCAACGGAGTGTTTATAAGAAGAGAAGATTTTTTGAATAATTTATTTTGTGAAGATAGAAAGATGGCGTCACTTGAAGATTGGGAACTATGGATACGACTAGCTGCAAAATTTAATTTTGACTACCATCATGCCGTAACATCAGCAATTGTAAATCATTTAGATCGAAGTGTGATGACTGTTAATAAGGAACGGATTAAAACAAAAGTAGATTTATTTATAGATAAAGTAATGAACAACCCACACAACCAACTGTCTTACGGCAAACGGCTCCAATGGGCTCAGGCCAGTGCTTTAACTTATGCGGCACTTCATCTTTCCTTGGCAAAAGAAAAAAAGACAGTAGTGATTAATTATTTATGGAAGGCAATACTTATTTCACCTCGTGAGATTTTTAAAAAACGTTTTTTGGTAATTATTAAAAATCTGGTCTTACCTTACTCTGTCCATTGAAAAACATTTTAATAATTACATACTGGAGTTATAACGAGGCACTGATCCAAGCCTACACATTGCCCTATGTCCGGATTATAAAAAAACAACTGCCTTCCGCCAGTTTAGTGTTCTTGGTTACGCTTGAAAAAGACAGAGGCTGGCTGGCAAAAAACAAAGAATCTGTTACAAAGCAATTGGAAGAAGAAGGGCTAAGATGGATACCTCTGCATTATAAACCCTTTGGTTGGGCTGCTCTCTTCATGTGGATACGAAGCGGAATGCACTTGCACGGAATCATTAGAAAAAACAAGATAGATGTTATCCACTGCTGGTGCACGCCCGCAGGGGCTGTGGGTTATATCTTGTCAATGGTTACAGGCAAAAAATTGGTTATTGACAGTTATGAGCCTCATGCTGAGGCAATGGTAGAAAATGGCACATGGAAAAAAAATAGTATCGCTTTTAAGCTATTGTTTTGGTTGGAAAAAAAGCAGACTCAAAAAGCTGAGTTCATCATTGCAGCAACGAAGGGAATGCGCGAATATGCCCAGGAAAAATACGGAGTTGCTATCAAAAATTATTTTGTTAAACCGGCCTGTGTTGACCTTTCCTTGTTTTCATTGACAAAAAAGAAAGACCAAGTTTTAATAAACCAATTAAACTTAGCCGATAAAATAACTTGTGTGTATGCCGGAAAATTTGGCGGTATTTATTTGGAGAGCGAGATATTTGATATGTTCAAAGCAGCATATGATTTTTGGGGTGACCAGTTTCGAGTATTGCTGCTAACTGATTTTTCGCGCGAAGAAATTAACGCACATTGTGTCAGAGTAAAGATTCCCAATTCCATAATAACTAATAGGTTTGTAGCACATCGGGAGATTCCTTTTTATATGGGGTTGGCAGATTTTGCTATTTGTCCGGTGAAACCACTACCCTCCAAACGATATTGTACTCCTATAAAAAATGGAGAATACTGGGCTATGGGATTGCCAGTGATTATACCGTTAAATATTTCAGACGATTCGGAAATTATCGAAAGCAATAATGCGGGTGCAGTTTTGTATGAATTAAATGAACAGACTTATCAATCTGCGATTGAAAAAATAGATAAGATCATTAAAGAGCCGAATGAAGAAAGAACTAAACGCATCCGGTTGCTAGCTTTGACGTACCGCGATTTTTCAGTTGCCGAGAAAGTGTATAAGTCACTTGCTAATGTTTTTGAGAAACAAATGCAGTAAAAAATTAATATACTGAAAGAGATTGTGCCCAGCCAGTATTATACATAGCAACTCGGTTTGCCTGTTGGTATTGAACGCTATCTGCAAGTATATAACGCCCAGGATAAAAATGCTTTAACTTTGTTACAATAATTGTATAAAATTGATATTACTTTGTTACAAAAAATAATAAAAATAGCCATGACTATGTTACAAAAATTGTAAAACAGCCTAAAAATTGAATTTTAATCGCCACATATTACGTTACCTTCAAAATTGGAAACAATCCAATAACAGAAAACCGCTTATTATAAGGGGAGCTCGTCAGGTGGGCAAGACTACACTGGTGAATGACTTTGCCAAAACATATACACACAAAATTTTATTAAACCTCGAAAAGCCATCAGACAGAAGTTATTTTACAGATTTTGATAATGTCAAGTCCATCGTTGAGGCATTGCTATTAGCTTACCGCATTCCGTCAACCAACTTGATGGATACGTTATTGTTTATAGACGAAATACAAGCCCAACCTCAAGCTATTCATTTGCTGCGTTATTTTTATGAAGAACTTCCAGCGCTTCATGTAATTGCCGCAGGCTCACTGTTGGAGTTTGCCCTCCACGAAGTTCAGGGTTTCCCGGTGGGCAGGGTTGAATTTGTTTACATGAACCCGCTCAATTTTGATGAATACCTTGAGGCAACGGGCAATGACCTGGTGGCTCAGCAACTTAGACAAGCACCTGTAAAACCTACGGCACACAAAATTTTGCTTCAACTTTTTCATCGCTATATCCTCATTGGCGGTATGCCCGAAGTGGTGAAGACCGATATTGAAAAAAATAATATGGCCGCCCTTCCGGCCGTGTATGAAAGCATTTGGGAAACGTATAAAAGCGATGTGGAAAAATATACATCGAATGGCACCGAGCGCAAGATTATCAAACACATCATGGAAACCGCCCCTTTGTATGTGGATCAACGCATCAAATTTCAGGGCTTTGGCAACTCCAACTATCGCTCGCGCGAGGTAGGCGAAGCATTGCGCAACTTAGATGATGCCCGGGTTATCAGATTGGTTTATCCCACCACAGATTTATCCGTTCCGGTAAAGCCAGATTTAAAAAAATCACCACGATTACAATTTTTAGATACAGGCTTAGTCAACCATTCATTGGGCATACAAAGCCAGATGCTGGCTGCGAAAGATTGGAGTAGTGCTTACCACGGGGCAATTGTTCCGCACATGATTACTCAGGAATGGATATCGAAACAGGCGACAGTCAATTACAAGCCGAATTTTTGGGTGCGCGAAAAAAGGCAATCTCAGGCAGAAGTTGATTTGGTTATTGCGTATGAAGGTCTGGTGGTTCCGGTAGAGATAAAATCAGGAGAAACGGGTTCGCTCAAATCACTTCATCAGTTTGTTGACGCGTGCCCCCACACCTATGCGGTGCGCATGTATGGAGGACTATTTAAGGTAGAAAAAACAAAAACCCCGACAGGCAAACCCTATTGGTTGATGAACTTGCCGTATTATTTGGGCACTCAACTTTTGGAGTATATTTCGTGGTTTACGAAAAACAATACGGGGTAAAAAAACAATGCCTTATATTCCAGCATCATCGGCTACCAAGATGGGAGAAATCATGGCAATGAATGTGCCTGTGGTGGTGAACAAAAGATGGAACGATGTGGATACTTTTAAAAACTAAAAGTTGTACTTATTGGTTGGACATAGCAGTTACATGCAAACAAGGGAATGAATATATGAAGTATTGATAATGAACCGAATTTTCTTTTTTTGCTGTATAGGGTTGTGGCCGGGCTTGTGTCTGGGGCAATGCCCCACTCCCGTATTTTCGATGCAGAGTAGTTTGTGCTCCAATCAAAAGGTATCGCTTGCCAACTCATCAACTAATGCGCTTAATTATGAATGGGACTTTTGCACCGGTGACTTTAATAATTCACCTACTGCTAACCTTTCGTTTAACTTGCCTAGCGGTGGTGGAAGACCCGGAATAGAATTAGTGAAAACAACAACTGGTTGGTTTGGCTTTGACTTAGGCATTTATTCAAACACATTATATCGACTTCAATATACTAATGGAGTGAGCAAGCCTGCTACTATTGTGGAGAATCTTGGCAACCCAAATGGAAAATTGAACAACCCTGGCCAAATACGTGTGATTGAAGTAGCCGGTCAGTGGTATGGGTTTATCCTCAATGTTTCTTCGAATGAAATTTTGATGCTGAGCTTCGGTAATAATCTTTCAAACAATTTTACAATATCAACTATAGTTTCTAATATTCCTGCACTCTCTTTTAGTTCTGGGCTTTCCTTGGGCTATGATACTGCCAATGGATGGGTTTGCGTTGTCACGTTAGCAGCCAACAATTTATACATTGTAAGGCTTGGCTCTAATTTATCATCTCCCATCGCTTCAGACATAATCACTTCGAGCTTATCAGTGCCGGTATCATTAGCTTATGGCATTGGTGATATTGATTTGGTGAATGACTGTGGCACTTGGTACGGATTTATGAACAACTATGGCAGTGGCCATGTATTTCGTGTGGATTTTGGTGCAAGCCTTTTCTCTGATCCCTCAGCAATCACTATGATATATCATATACCTGTTTCAAATTTAGGGAGACTAAGAATGGCTCGGGATGGAATTAATTATTTTCTCTTTGTTGCCTCGATCGATAATGTATTCAGTAAGCTACAGTTTGGAAGCGATTTAACATCCACTCCAACATTGGTAAACGAAGGAAACATTAACAACTCAATCTCTTCTGTGGTATATGGACTATCAATCACAAAGGATAATTCTGTTTGGGTGATTCATGCAGCTGATGCATCAGGCAATGTGTATCAGATTTACTACCCTAACATTTGTTCAGCATCGCCTGCTAGCTCTACGATACAATCGCCACAGGTGAGCTACTCAGCCAGTGGTAATTTTCAAGTAGCACTCACGGCCACAAATTCATTTGGATCATCTGTCATTACGCAAGCAGTCAACGTTTCTTCTACGCTCGCCCCCGACATCTCTTTCTCCACCCAAAATATCTGCGCCAATGCCAATGTTAATTTCACAGCAACTAACCTGTCGGGCAACATCACCTCCTATGCCTGGACTTTTGGCGATGGCGGAACTTCAACGGCTTCGAGCCCTGCCTACTCATACACCTCAGCAGGAACATATCATCCCTCACTAACTGTAACAGCCAACAACGGTTGCCAAAACACCGCGATAGATACACTGCAAATATTCAATCCGCCCCAAGCGAATTTTTTGTTGCCCGGCACATCGCCTGTTTGCACCAATCAAAATTATTTTTTTTCAAACACCTCAACATCTGATACAGGCTCTAATCCAACTTGGCAGTGGAGCGTGAACGGCAGCGCGGTCTCCACCAACCAAAATTTAAGTTATACGTTGGCATCGGCCAGCGCACAAACCATCAAGCTTGTAGCTTCCATACCCGGTTGCTCTACGCAGTCGGTGCAGACGATTGGCACAGTGCTCACCGGCCCGGCCGTAGGGTTCAATGCACCGGCTACAGGATGTGCTGCCACACCTATAACATTTACCAACACCACCAGCGGATCGGTAACGGCTTATACTTGGGCATTTGGTGATGGCAACACGTCCACACTAACCAGCACATCTAACACCTACGCCAGCACCGGAACGTATGCAGTAACGCTCAACGCCACTAATGCCGCAGGCTGCAATAATTCTTTCTCGAAAAATATTTCCATCTACTCTAATCCTAAACCAAAATTTTCTATTGAAGCTCCGCCTTTCTCGTGTGCCAACTACCCCGCTCAGTTCGATAACAACACTGGGTTTTTAACTGATAGCAACGTTACTTCGTGGCAATGGACTTTTGGCGATGCCGCCAATGGAACGTCAACGCAAAAAAGCCCGGCTTACACCTACACGGCTGCCGGCAGTTATTCTGTCGGTTTAAAGGCAACAACTAATTTTGGGTGTACGGCCACCAAAGATTCTGTTATTACTATTTTAGCTTCTCCCCAAGCAGGGTTTACTAATTCGGTTGCCTGCCAAAATCAAAATACTCAATTTACCAACGCCTCAACAGGCAGCATCACTTCTTACAATTGGTATTTTCCGGGAGCAACAGTCCCTGTATCAGGGGCAAGCCCGCCACCATTTATGTTTACGTCAGCGGGAGCTAATGCGGTAACATTATCGGTTACGGCTACCAATGGGTGCATCAATTCTATTACTAAATCAATCAATGTGCCTGTTCCACCCGTGCTGGATTTCAGCATACAATATCCATGTACCCGCAATGCTACAATATTTCAGGAACTGAACCCCGGTGGAAACGACCCCACTGTTTCCTGGAGTTGGAACTTCGGCTCGGCATCTGGCGCGGGCTCTCCTGTGCGTTACTTGTTTACATCATCGGGCGGGTATGGCGTAACGCTGACTACAACACGGCAGTCGGGGTGTATTTATTCGGTTACCAAAAATGTGTCCATCTACGATGGGCCGGTGGCAAGCTTCACACCTTCTGTGTTGGCAGGGGCTGCTCCGTTAAGTGTTACATTCAATAACACATCTTCGGCAGTTTCTTCTTTATGGCAATTTGGTGATGCGGCCAACTCAACGAGTACGGTTACGTCCCCTGCTTTTATCTACACGCAATTGGGTGAGTACAAAGCAGCCCTTACCGCCAGCAACGCAATCGGCTGCACCGATACGACCAGTGTGTGGATCAGTGTGGTGATACCCCGGCCGAATGCTACGCTGAAAGTATTTTCGCTCACGGCCAACCCGGCCACCAATACATCGCAACCTTTCTTAACGGTTTTTAACTCGGGCAATGTGCCGTTGGTAAATCCTGAAGTGGACATTGACTTGGGGGGCGGAGGGATTATCAAGCAGACACTGCCGGCCATCATCCAACCCAAAAATACTTTTTCGCAAACGCTCAACTTGCCGATTGTATCGAGCGCATTGACTTATGTGTGTGCCCAGGTGGTAGTGCCGCAAGATGTAAACCCGGAGAGCAGCAAACAGTGTATTAGCTTGGAAGGCGATGTGGTTTTTAATCCGTACCCCAACCCAACGTCAGGTATGATCCATCTCGACTGGATTGCCACCACTGTTGAAAATGTAGATGTTACGATTTTTAAAAGCGATGGGGAAGTTGTTTTTCAGCAGAGCCTCCCGCAGCAGGCGGCCGGGCTTACCCAATTTTCGTTGATCACGTCCTCGCTGGCCAACGGACTATACCTCATCCGGTTTTCGGGAGCCACCGTGCAAAAGACATTTCGGTTTGTGGTGGCTAATTGAATAAAAAAAGAAATTGCTACCTTCGTTAAACCATTTTTTAAACTTATGTCAAATAAACTTAAGCCGCTGTATCGAAATTTTTATGCGGTAGCCTGTTTTTCATTTTTGATGTGGATGCTTTTTTTGGATTCCAATGACTTGATCACCCGCTTTAAAATGAGTTCGAAGTTGCGTTCGCTGGAAAACGAAAAAGAATTTTATCAGGAAAAAATCAAGGAAGTGGAAAAAGACCGCCAAGAACTGACCACCAATAAAGAGTTGCTGGAAAAATTTGCGCGCGAAAAATACTTGATGAAAAAACCGACCGAAGACATTTTTGTTATTCAAGAAAACTGATTGGATTATGAAGAAGTGCGTGTTAGTGATCGGAGCATTGTTTCTCGCGCTCAGTAGCTGGGCACAGTTCAATTCTTCGTTCAGAAAAAACAACAATCGCCAACCTGCCGATTCCCGCAAGGTTTATTTTTCGATGGGAGGTGGGTTGGGGTTTGGCACAGATGCGGCCGGCTTCAGCTACAATTATTATTCGCTTTTGCCCATGGTGGGTTATCGGATTACTGACCAGTTTTCGGTGGGCGCAATGGGCACCTATCAGCGCTACAACTACCCAAACGTTGGCGTAAACTACACCCAGTATGGTGGCGGCCCGTTTATTCGTTATACACTCAACCCCATTTTTTTCCAGAGCGAGTATGAAGTGATCAGTGCGCCCAATCCTAATTCAATAGGCAGCAATGGCGAGCCCATCCGCTCTACCTATCCCCGGTTTTTGTTCGGGGTGGGATATATTTTTTCGCAGGGAAACAGACTGTCGTTGGGTGGGCTGGTGATGTACGATGTGCTCTACAAAGTACCCAGTGTTTTCAACTCGCCCATTGTTACCAGGATATACGTTTCTTTCTGAAATCTGAATGGAGGTATCATCAAGTTGCGGGGAATCCATGGATCAACACCGTTGATTTGACAGTTGCTTGACAGCAAAACCCGAATGCCATTATTTTTTTTCCAGCCGATTGTATTTTTTTAAAATTTCCCGGAGCCGATCGTGTGGCAGCGCATAAACTTTGTTGCCGTTTATTCCTTCCATCGTTTCGGCAGCCACCAATGCATTGACGATTGCTTCTTCTGTAGCCTGCACCACCGCGCGAAAAAACGGGTCAATCATTTCATTGGAGATCATTTCAATGTTAGCTATCGCATCGGTGTTGCTGGCTTCCGCATTGGCGGTAGAAAAAGCGATGAAGATATCACCCGATGAATCTCCTCCGCGCCCACCCATGATACCGATGGCTAACGGCACACGTTTTACCAACCGATGAAGCTGATGCGGAAGAAACGGAGCATTGGTAGCTACCACCACGATAATCGAGCCTTGATCTTCGCCCCACTTGCCCGGCTTCTCTTGCAGGTCGGTAATTTCTTTTCCGACCGGCACACCGGCAATGTGCAGCATATCGCGCGAGCCATAGTTTCCCTGCACTAATACCCCGACTGTATAAGTCTGATCTTTTATTTTGACAAGCCGCGAGGAAGTTCCTATGCCTCCTTTAAATCCATGGATGATCATCCCGGTACCTCCGCCTACATTTCCTTCGGCCACTACACCGGAAGCTGCATGATTGAGGGCATCATAGACATCTTGTTTTTTTACATGAAACCCATCAATATCATTCAAAAATCCATCCCAGGTTTCGGCCACCACAGGCAGGCTGAAGTCGGGAGAATAGTTTGGTGCTTTGGGCATTTGTTCGGTTGCCCATTGGATAACGGCATCGCGAACGGTACCAACACTGTGCGTATTGGTGATCAGGATAGGCGAACTTAAAAACCCTGACTCCTCCAGCCAGGTGGTGCCCGTCATTTCTCCGTTTCCGTTGAGTGTAAACCAAGAGGCAAATAGCCGGCCTGCAAATTTTTTTCCTTTTGGTAATATAGCCGTAACACCCGTGCGCACCGGCCCGGTGCCTACCACTAATTTGCCTTCGCCCCGAATGATTGTTTGATGGCCGACCTCCACACCGGGTACATCCGTAATGGCATTCCATTTCCCCGGCACCCCATCGAAGGGAATCCCTAAGTCTCGGCCACGCGGCTTGGGTTGAGCCAGCGTGTGCAAAGAAATTATCAACGATAAAAGCAAGGTCAGTTTCACAAGCAGAATATTAGGGGTGAGCAGAAATAGAAGAATCGAATTGTACCTGAAATTTAGCCGCCACTTCGCGCAAGTCGGCCACTACTTTTGCATTGAGCGGTATGCCGTTTTTCATCCGCTCTGTTTCAAATTCTCTTTCCGGATCGCCCGGGATGATTACCCCGGTTTCTCCGTCAACAGTTTTTGCCGAACGAAACCGTTCGATCCAGTTGTCCATGTGTTTTTTAAATTCATCGGCAGGACGGAAAGCATCTACGCGCATAGCGCCAAAAAAATGGCCGATGCCTTCGCCTACCGGGTCAGCCGGAGGAGCCAGAAAGCTAACAAAAGGAGGAACCCACGGCCCGTAGTTGGCGCCACTCAATACGGCAGAGAATATGTCAACCCAAGCGCCCAGACAAAAACCTTTGTGGCTTCCATGCTCGCGGTCGCTGCCGAGCGGAATCAATGCGCCTCCTTCTTTTAATTCATTGGGGTTAGTTGATGCCGCGCCATTTTTTTTCTGAATCCAACCCAGTGGCGCTTCTCTTTCTTTGCGCTGAAGTATTTCCAGCTTGCCGTTGGCAGCCGTGGTAGTAGCAAAGTCGGCAACGAATGGCGGCTGGCTGCCGGCAGGAATAGCCACTGCGATGGGGTTGGTGCCCAGTAATCGCTCCACCGAAAAAGTAGGCGCAACCAGCGGGCTGGCATTCGTCATGGCCATGCCGATCATATCATGCGGCAAAGCCATCATGGCATGATGGCCGGCAATACCAAAGTGGTTAGAATTTTTTACGGCCACCCAGCCGGTGCCTACTTGCTTGGCTTTGTTGATAGCAATCTCCATCGCTTGGGGAGCTACCACCAGCCCCAGGCCGCTGTCGCCATCTACTACGGCCGTGCTGGGGCTTTCATGTACTATGCGAATGTTGGGTTGGCTGTTGACACGCTTGGCTTCCCACAAACGGACGTAGCCGCTGAGCCGTGCCACACCGTGCGAATCTATGCCGCGCAAATCGGCACGCAGTAAGGAGTTGACCGCTGTAGTTGCGTGTTCTTCCGGGCAACCGATTTTTAAAAAGATTTCTTTAGCAAACCTGCTGAGGTGCGAGTAGGGATACAGATGTTCATCCATGATGCAAATCTAATCCATAATCAGATATGAGATTAAACCGGAGAACCGGATGACAAGTTTTTTAAAATCTTTTTCAATGATGTAAAATCTGCCTGAAGAGGTATTGATTTTTTTGAGCCGACCAAAAATGATTTTAGTTTTTCCGGAATAGGAATTTTTCGACTCAATATTTGTTCTACCACTTCCTTAAACTTTGCCGGATGGGCGGTCTCTAAAAACACACCGGTAGCTTCCGGGTGATGGGCTTGGTATTTTTTCAGTCCAAGGTAACCTACGGCCCCGTGCGGATCGAGCACATAATTCTGTTTTGCAAAAACAGATTGCATCGCTGCCTGTGTTTCTTCATCAGAAAATGAATAGCCCGAAATTGCTTGTTTTATTTTGTTGAAATCATTTCCAAACAAATCCAGCATACGATAAAAGTTGCTGGGGTTGCCTACATCCATGGCATTGCTGATGGTGGAAACGGAAGGTTTAGGTTGAAACAAAGAAGTCTGCAAAAAATGAGGAACGATATCATTGCGGTTGGTGGCGGCAATAAAATGTGCAATGGGCAAGCCCATTTTTTGGGCGATCAATCCGGCTGTCAGGTTTCCAAAATTTCCGCTCGGCACAGAAAACACCACGTTTTGTTTTTGAGGCAACCGCGACCAGGCATAGAAATAATAAAATGTTTGCGGAATCAGACGCGCCATGTTGATCGAGTTGGCGGAGGTTAAAAAAAGTTCTTCGTTCAACTCGCGATCTGAAAAAGCTTGCTTCACCAAACGCTGGCAATCGTCAAACGTGCCGTTGACCTCCAATGCCGTGATGTTTTTTCCAAGCGTGGTAAATTGCTTCTCCTGTATTTCGCTCACTTTGCCCGAAGGGTAGAGCACCACTACTTTAGTGTTGGGCACGCCCAAAAAACCGTTGGCCACTGCGCTGCCAGTGTCGCCAGAGGTAGCAGCTAAAATCACCACTTCCTTTTTTTCATTTGCCGCAAAATATCCCAGTGCTTGCGACATAAACCGAGCGCCAAAATCTTTGAAGGCCAGCGTAGGCCCGTGGAACAACTCTAAGGCGTATGTGCTGTCTTCAATTTTGACAAGCGGAGCATCGAAGGTAATGGTGCTGCCGATTATTTTTTTCAGATGATCGGATGGAATATCTTTTTCCGTAAAAACGCGGGCAACATCAAACGCAATCTCCTGAAATGATTTTTGATGAAGTGTTTCAAAAAAGTGCGGAGGGAAGGAAGGTATCACTTCGGGCATGTATAAACCCGAATCAGGCGCTAACCCCTGCACGGCTGCCTCGCCAAAGGTTACTAAATGTTGTCGGCTGTTGGTGCTGTAAAATTTCATAATCGGTTTAGTGTATTGTGTAGGCTCCTTGGCGGTTGATTTCTGAAACGAAAACTTCGCTTTCTAATTTCATAGTTAAAAATTCTTGTTGCATTGCCTTGCCTGCCCGGGCGGCATTGCCCCGACCGTGGCACAAACAAAATACCGTTGGCCCCGAGCCGGAGATGCCGCAACCTAAAGCACCATTTTTCAGGGCAATACTTTTGATGGCTCTGAACCCGGGAATCAAATCAGCGCGCAAAGGCTCGGCCACCACATCTACCAGCGAGCGGCCGATGAGTTCATAATCTTCTTTCATCATGCCTGCCACCAAGGCAGCCGTGTTGGCCCACTGGGTGATACCATCATTTAATGAGATCGTTTGTTTTAACACCGACCGCGCATCGCGTGTTTTTACTTCTATGTGCGGATGTACCAACACAGAAAATAATTCGCGGGGTGTGGGTATCTCGATAATGTCGAGCGGATGATTATCGCGTATTAAAATCAATCCGCCCAGCAGACTGGGGGCAGCATTGTCGGCATGGGCAGAACCACAGGCTACCCGCTCGGCCTCCATGGCAAAAGGGAGCAACTCTTTTTTAGCGAGCGGCAAACCCATCAATTCGTTGATGGCCACTACCGCAGCTACCGCGCTGGCGGCACTGGAGCCCATGCCGCTGCCCAGCGGCAAATTTTTGTGCAGCACGATGGAAGCACCCTGAGCCTGGCCGATAGATTTCAGAAACTCGATAACGGCCACACCGGCAGTATTTTTTTCAGTTTCAAGCGGCAGCCTTCCGCCATCTCCCACAATCCGTTCGATGGTAATTTTTTTGGAATCGTTGAGCGTAATCTCCACCTCATCGCCCGGCTGCTGCACAGCCAGACCGAGTACATCAAAACCACAGGAGACGTTGCCTATCGAAGCGGGGGCAAATGCTTTTATTTTTTGGCTCATATCAGTTAGCGTAATTTCCGATTCGGATGATGTCTGCAAACACACCGGCAGCGGTAACGGCCGCACCGGCACCGGGCCCACGGATGACCATGGGGCGCTCGTGGTAACGCTCGGTAGTGAGCAAAATAATATTATCGCTCCCTGATAAAGAAAAAAATGGATGATCATTTTTTACCGAACCGAGTTTTACCGATGTCTTTCCGTTTTCGAAGATGGCCTGATAGCGCAGCTTTTCATTTTTAGCTTCGGCTTCACTTCGCATTTTTTCGAAGTGCGTGTCATGTGTTTTTAAGCGGTCGAAAAACTGATCTACCGAGCCATCGCGGCAGTCGGCCGGAACGAGGTTTTCGATTTTAATATCCGACAGTTCTACGGGCACGCCAGCTTCGCGGGCGAGGATTAAAATCTTGCGCGCCACATCCATACCGCTCAGGTCATCGCGTGGGTCGGGTTCGGTGTAGCCTTTTGCTTTTGCTTCGGCCACCACCTCACTGAATTTTTTTCCGCTGGTAAAAGAACTGAAAATAAAATTTAAAGTGCCGCTCAGCACGCCTTCTATACGGATGACTTTGTCTCCGCTCAGCAGCAAGTCGTTGAGGGTGTTGATGACGGGCAAGCCTGCGCCCACATTGGTTTCATATAAAAACCGGACTCCGCGTTTAGAGGCGAGGTCTTTCAACTTGCGATAATTATCCCAACCGGCTGAGTTGGCTTTTTTGTTGGGGGTTACAATCGAAATGTTGGCGGAAAGAATTTTTTCGTAGCTGCCCGCTACCGCTTCGCTGGAGGTACAGTCAACAAACACACTGCTGGGTAAATTGAGTTCTATCATTTTTGAAACATAGTCGGCCAGGTGCATGGACTCGCCTAATTCCTTCATACGATCAATAGCCCCGGCAAGCGGAAGTCCGTTTTCGTCAAACCACATTTTTTTGCTGTTGGCAATGCCTACCAATTTTACTTCCAGTTTATTTTGAGCTGCCAGCTTTTGAAACTGTTCTTCTATTTGTTTGATCAGTGTGTGGCCGATCAGGCCGGTACCAACTAAGAAAACATGAATTGTTTTTTTATCGGAGAGGAAGAAGGCATCGTGCAGCGCATTGAGCGCCTTCGATACATCGCTTTGCTGGATAACGGTGGAGATGTTGCGCTCGGAAGAGCCTTGTGCGATGGCAACGATGTTCACTCCATTTTTTCCCAACGCACTAAACATGCGGCCGCTGGCACCGGGATGTTGCTTCATGCTGTCACCTACCACCGCGATAATGGAAAGTCCGCTGACGAGGTTGATCTCATCAATTAACTCATCTTGAATTTCATGTATAAATTCTTTCTCTACTGCCGACTTGGCTTTCTTGCCATCGCTGCTTTCAATGGCCAAACAGATCGAGTGCTCGGAAGAGGCCTGCGAAATCAAGATGACATTTACTTTCTCTCGAGCCAACGTAGAGAATAATCGCATCGAAACACCGACTACACCCAGCAGCCCGCTGCCTTGCACGTTGAGCAGACTGATGTTGTTCATAGATGAAATGCCTTTCACGATCCGGCCGTTTACAGAATCCGCGCTGATCAGCGTGCCTTCTGCCTGAGGGTTGAAAGTATTTTTTATGACGATCGGTATATGATGCGCCATAGCAGGCTGCATGGTGGACGGGAAAATTACCTTCGCGCCAAAGTGCGAAAGTTCCATGGCTTCCTCGTAGCTCATGCGCGGCACGGTGAACGATTTTTTTACCAAACGCGGATCGGCCGTCATCATGCCATCTACATCCGTCCAGATTTCTAAAGATGAAGCCTGCAATGCCCCGGCAAAAATAGCGGCCGTGTAGTCAGACCCGCTCCGCCCCAGCGTAGTGGTTTCGCCACTTTCGGAGGTGGCAATAAAGCCTGTGATGACCTGAATATCTTCATGTTGTTTGAAGTGATCGCGGATCAACTTGTTGGTGATTTCAAAATCTACTTTGGCATAACCAAATTGGTTGTCGGTGCGGATAACCCTGCGGGCATCGAGAAACTCGGCCTTCACGCCCTGTGCCCGGAAGGCTTCGCTGATGATGTAGGCGGAAAGCCTTTCGCCAAAACTCATGATGTAATCCAATGTGCGGGCAGTGCGTTCTTTCACTAAAAATATTCCCTGAAGTACGTCTTCCAGTTCGTTAATCTGAATTTTTACCTGCGCCAAAATAGAACTTTGCGTG
Source organism: Bacteroidota bacterium (assembly GCA_018267215.1). Classification (GTDB taxonomy): domain Bacteria; phylum Bacteroidota; class Bacteroidia; order Cytophagales; family Cyclobacteriaceae; genus ELB16-189. The sequence continues at coordinate 111,251 of JAFDYX010000021.1, read as the reverse complement.
GACAGCGGGGTGAGTGCCCGCACCGCATCGAGGTGGCGCTTTTCCAATTCCTCCAGCCGAGGTTTGTATTGCGTGTTTCCTTCTAAAGCTTGCTGGCTGATTTGTATCAGCTGATCGGTAACACCACCAAAGGCTGAGAACACAAATGCCACTTCTTCATGCGTATAATTTTGGGCAATGGCTAAAATAGATTTTATCCGTTCGGGTGTGGCAGCCGATGAGCCGCCAAATTTTATGATTTTCATTTTTATAATTATAGGATGGAATAGGATGGATCAGAGGCCGCTTCCTGGAAACGGCATAATGGTAGGGGGGATATGGTGTATGCAACGGGTTACCCCGTAATAATGGTGGTGGTAATAATAGTAGCGCCTGTTCCTGTGAAGGAAACAGTAGCTGCTGAGATAGATATGAGATGCGATGATTGCATTTACAACAGCGAAGAAATTGAAAGAGAATCAATTCTGCAAAAAAATACGACTAAAAATATTTTGATAAGCTGCCGCAAACGATTCCTTCACCCTAACAGAACACTTGTAAGGATAAAAAAAATCTAACTTTGCTTTATGGAAAGCAGGAAGCGGTAGCATCCTGACCAATAAAACAACAATATGAAATTTCACTTATCCTCCCTGATGCTGGCCGCCAGTTTAGCGGCTGCCGCACAACCAACTCAAAAAACCACATCCAAAATTACCGATGTAACGGTCTTCCTCAACCGGGCACAAATAACACGCGAAGTGCATGCCACGTTGCCTGCCGGCAAGTCAACATTGGTGGTGGACGGTCTCACCTCCATGCTGGATCCCAACAGCATTCAGGTATCGGGGCGCGGCAACTTTATCATTCTCGGTACCAGCCATCAACAAAATTATTTGTCGGAGTTGAGTATGCCCAAAGCATTGAAGACACTGAAAGACTCGCTATCGTTAGTGCAGACACAGGTAATAATGGAGCAGAGCCAGAAAGAAATACTAAACAAAGAAGAACAGCTGTTGATAAGCAACCAGAAAATAGGGGGCGCCAATACAAACCTAACGGTGAATGAACTGAAAGCCATGGCAGATTTTTACCGTACGCGGCTGAACGATATTGCTCTGTCGCGGATAAAAGAAGACGATAAAATCAAAAAACTGAATGAGAGGATGCAAAAAATCCAGAGCCAAATCAACACACAGAACGAACTGTACCAACGCAACACCAGCGAGATTGCAATTAGCGTTTCGACTGATTCACCTGCCGCTGCCACCTTGCAGATCAGCTACGTGGTAACCAATGCCGGGTGGATGCCCCAGTACGACATCCGTGCGATCAACACAAAAAATCCGATTCAGTTGAGTTACAAAGCCAATGTTTTTCAAAGCACAGGCGAAGACTGGAACAATGTAAAACTTAAACTATCTACGGCCAACCCCAACCAAAGTGGCCTGAAGCCGGAGTTGTACGCCTGGTATCTTAATTTTTATCAACCCGCCCGGGCAACATATTCTATGACAGATAATTTAAAAATGCTCCGCTCGAAAGCTATGAAAAAAGAAGCCGAAGAGATGGCAGGTGAGGTAGTACCAGCCCCGGCACTGGCCGATTATGTTTCGACCGTACAAACTTCGTTGAATACCGAGTTTGATATTTCTTTGCCCTACACTGTTTTATCGGCCAACAAACCAACGCTGGTTGACATCCGCAATTATGAACTGAAAGCCACCTACCAATATTCGGCTGCTCCTAAACTTGATAATGACGCATTTTTATTGGCACAAGTTACCGGCTGGGAGGAATTGAGCTTGCTGCCGGGCGAAGCCAACATTTTCTTTGAGGGCACTTTCACGGGCAAGTCGCAGATAGACCCGAACAATATCAAAGACACACTTTCGCTTTCGCTTGGCCGCGACAAACGGATTGTGGTGAAGCGCGAAAAACTGAAAGAACTTACTTCGCGCAAATTTATCGGATCGAACCAAAGAGAATTTTATGCGTGGGAGTTGTCTGTGCGCAACACCAAATCAGAGCCTGTCAGGATCACGCTCGAAGACCAAATTCCCGTTTCGCAAAACAGCCAGATCGAAGTTACTGCCGTTGATTTAGCCAACGCGAAATACAACAAAGAAACCGGAAAACTTGTTTGGGATTTATCCCTTCAGCCCAACGAAACCAAGAAGATAGTTTTTAAGTACGAAGTGAAATACCCCAAAGACAAATTGGTGGGCGGCCTGTAACCGTTGGCCGGGTGAATGGAGAACTCAGTTGAGGGTTCTTCATTCACTTGGGTCAATCCATTTCTCGTATCTCAAAATCTTTTCCTTTTCCGAATTTGAAAAGGTCTTTCAGGCGGCATCGTTCCAGTGTGTATAAATCCTTTATTTCAAAATCTTCACGCCCCACCATGCGCTCGACAATGAACTCGCTGGATTCACCAAAGTTGGTAAGCCGGTATTTTTTTCCGACCCGGAGCGAACTGAAGGCCAATCCTTTCATGACGGCAAGATATGTAAGAATTTAAACTATCTTCATTGTATGACGGAAGAAGAGATACGGCAAGAGTATGAAGTGATTAACCGATCCAAGAAAGATCCTTCCGCTTTCGGGGCAGTGTATGAAAAATATTTTGATCGCATCTTCCGCTTTATCTACAACCAGATTGACAATGAAGAACTAACGGCCGACCTGTGCTCGCAAACATTTTTATCGGCATTAAATAACCTCTCCAAGTTTGAATACCGGGGGCTCCCTTTTTCTGCCTGGCTTTACCGCATTGCCGCCAACGAAGTAAACAAACACTACCGAAAAACCAGAAAACAAAAAATCTTCAGCCTCGAAGAAGTGCGTCTGCGCGAGTTGTTTGTGCAGCAGGAAGATTATTCTGAAGAGCAGATCAAACAACTGTTGCAGTTGATGCAAGAACTGCCTACCGATATGCTGGAAGTATTGCAACTTCGTTTTTTTGAAGACAAGGATTTTAAGGAAATTGCATTTATACTCGAGATTACCGAAAGCGGGGCCAAGATGCGCACCTACCGGGCATTGGATAAACTTCGCAAGAAATTCAATATGAAAATCAGGTATGGCCAAGAGTGAAATTAAACTTAGAAAAGAATTGCTTGCCGATGCCACCTTGCACCGCCACCGCAACTATGCCTCGCTTTTGAAGCAACACGAACGCGAAAAACAAAAAAAATGGACCAGGCGGATTTTTGTTTTCTCATTTTTGGTAGCCATTATTTTGATTCTGCTTTTGTTGCTGGTATCTTTTTGGATGGTGAAATTAGAGCGCGACCGCGAGAAAAATAAAAATCAAAAAGGCTCTTATGTGAGCCTCCCCTCCCAGCAAACAGTAGCCGGAATATTTACCGGCTACTGTTAGTATAAAGCTATTTCAAGAAAGCATCCAATTTTTCGTAAAACCAAGCCGGCTCATCGTAGAAAATAAAATGCTTGGCCGTGTCTGTTATTTCTACTTTAGCATTTTTTATGGTAGCCACTTGCTGGGCATAACCTTTTTCTACCCTTTCGTGTGTGGCGCCATATTGCTTGTAGCCAATCCATGCTCCCATTAACAATACAGGACAATCAATTGAGGAAACTGTTTGCCGTAAATCGGTGGTGAGCATTTCGTACATCACCTCAGCCTGGGTATTTGAGTCTGACCTCGATGCAATTTTGGCAACTTGGGCAATACGCTCGGGGCTGGTAATCATGGTGGGCAAATACATTTTCTGCCCGGCTTCAATTTGCTCGGGTGTTTGGTTTCCCATTTGAGATTTTACTGTTGCCGCCATGGGCTTGGCTGTTTCAGATGTTGACCCCGGCATTTGGATGGCCGTGAGAAACGGGAGGCCATCTACGGCAATCACTTTTTCAAATACACCCGTTCCGCTGGCTGCTGCCCAAAACGAAATGAAACCACCCATGCTGTGCCCCACTAAAATGGGCTTCTTCAGCTTCTTGGCATAAGCCACCACATCATTTTTTACGTCTTCCAGAAAGTGCTCGCTCAGCTTTGGGGCATTGCCGCCAAAACCGGCCAGCGTAAGCACATGGCATTCGTAATTTTTTTTGTACCGATCTACGGTTTCATTCCACACCTCGCCAGAGCAGTACAACCCGTGGATAAAAATAATCGGTTTGCCCTGTCCCTTCACATCCACAGTAAACATCTGCTGCGCATCAGCCCGGCTTAACATTAAAGCAGTTACTGCAATAAATAAAATTTTTGTTTTCATGTTGATTGTTTTTTTCTGTTGTAACGGATCATTCCTGTTGATGAAGACTATTTTTTGACCATTTGCTCTTCCGGCTTGACCACCTGCACTAAACCCGATAAATAGAAGGCCGGAGAAACAACTGATCAGGCAAATGTTTTCAATACGCTCCCCCTTGTTTCGGTAGAAGGATAGGCAGGCAGTTGTACATTTTATCAACAATTTAATGCTTTTGGTCAATCCTTTTTTAATAGATAGAAGTGAAAGTGTAATTTCGTTTTAGGACGAGGCAACAGGAAGAGGCCAAATTAAAAACATTAAAAAATGAAGACTGACCTTCAAAAGCTATACAGATATAAGATACACCATGTTATTTTTTGGATAGGCTATTTTGTATTTTATACCTATTCGTACAAAACCTTCAGCCCAAGCCTGCCGAAGTTATTTTTTGTTACGTTTATTTATTTTCTTTTTCATGCCAGTACATTTTACACCATTGCATATTACCTTTTTCCAAAATATCTCTATGCTAAAAAATACAAGCTGTTTTTTTTAATCACACTTGTGCTGGTGGTGGTTCAATCCATTGCTATTTCACTTTTTATGTATTACTCATTTTTTTATAAAGTAAAACCTTATTCGGAAAGTCCCTTTCTTGTTTTTATGACAGGCGTATTGACGATCGTTTTTGTTTCAGGGATTTTGTGTGCCGGAAAATTGGTAGTAGATAAAATGCGCACAGACCGCTCTATAGAAAAAATGGAACAACAACGGATAGCTTCCGAGCTGCAATACTTGAAAGCGCAGGTAAACCCACACTTCTTATTTAATGCCATCAACAGTATTTATTTTTTGATCAAGAAAGACCCCGACCAGGCTGCCAATACACTGATACGCCTGTCTGATCTGCTCCGCTTTCAATTATACGATTGCTCGGTTGAAAAAATAAGTATCGAGAAAGAAATAGAGTACCTCCGCAACTTTGTCAGCTTAGAGCAAATCAGAAAAGGTGAAAAAACGAAAATAGAATTCCACACGTCAGAAGACTTGCAGGGCTTTGAAGTAGCCCCGTTTATGCTCATTCCATTTTTAGAAAATACTTTCAAATATGTTTCAAGCTATTCGGGCGAGGAAAATAAAATTATAGTGAGGCTCTGGCGCGAAGACCACCGCTTCAATGCCCACTTTTATAATACAACAGACAACCTGGCACGGATAGCACCCGGAGGCATAGGGCACAAAAATGTGAAGAGGAGATTAGAACTGATCTACCCCAACAAACATTCTTTGAATATAGTGGAGCGGCCGGGCTCCTATAAAGTTATGCTAACGCTGCACGTAGCATGAGCGTACAACTGAAAGCCATTGTAGTAGAAGACGAGCCGTTGGCCCGCGAGGGGCTGCTATCTTATTTGGAGCAGATTGATTTTATTCAAGTGATAGGCGTGTGCGAAGATGCTTTGCAAGCTAACCGTCTTTTAGCTGCCGAGCCCATAGACCTGATGTTTTTGGATATCCAGATGCCGAGAATTACAGGTATTGAGTTTTTGAAATCGCTCAAGCAGCCACCCATGGTTGTGATGACCACCGCGTACCCTAATTTTGCCCTGCAAGGTTATGAACTGGATGTGCTAGATTACCTCATCAAACCTTTTCCGTTTGAACGATTGCTGAAAGCTACTAACAAAGCACGAGATTTTTATTTACTTAAAAACAAACCCACGCCACAAACAGCCGAATTCTTTTTTGTCAAGTGCGACCACCGTTATGAAAAAATTTTATTACGCGATGTTACTCATGTAGAGGGTATGGAAAATTACGTGGTGATACATACTCCTTCGCAAAAATTTGTTACCCTCATGCGCATGAAGACAGTAGAAGAAATGCTGCCCCCGCCCCACTTTATTCGCACACACAAATCCTTTATCGTGGCCATCAGTGCCATTACTTCCATAGATGGAGGCGACTTGATTGTAGGCGGAAAGCACCTGCCCATGAGCCGCGATAAAAAAACCGAAATTGTAGAACAGTTGCTGAAAGAAAAAAAGGGCTAAGGGTATTAACCCGCAGCAAACCCCCGGCAGCCCATCATTTCTATTTTTTATAAAAACCTTCGCGTATATTTTCTATCTTCGGTTATAAATGAACCAAAACTGGTTTAACCGTTTCTTCCTGAACGCGGCCACATTTCCATCTGCCAATGTGTACAGACGTGCGTTGCTGCGCGGGCAATTGTGTATGATAGGCATTGTGGTGGGCATTGTTTATACGTGCCTGGATTTGGCCAACGGTATGTATGCCAGCTTGCCGTACTATGGATTGTTGATTGTGTTTTGCGCCATTGTTTTTTTGTTGAACCGCAATGTGAAGTTTAAGATGGCCAATAGTATTTTTCTTTTTACGCTGCTGTTTCTGATGTATGCCTTTACCGACAACGATGTCAACCACACCGGGGTAAGCAGTTACCTGATTGTGTATATGCTGGTAGCCCTTACTTTGTGTGGGCATGAACAAATAAAAAAAGGTTTTTTGTTTTCAGCGTTGGCTATCCTTGTTTTTTTTGTGGCCTATTACATGGATTTACCACCGCTGATACAGCCTCAAATCTATTCAACCCTTTACATAAAAATCAGCGTCATCACCAATTTTATGGTATCGTTTTTAGTGACTTTCGCATTGATGGTTTTTTCTATCAACATCAATTACAGATCCGAACAAGAGATCGTACAGAGCAACCAACAGTTGATGAAATTGAACAGAGAGTTAGATCGGTTTGTGTACAGCGCTTCGCATGATTTACGCGCTCCGCTCAGTTCGCTATTGGGGCTGATTCAGATTGCCCAACGAACCCATGATGTGGAAGAAATCAGGCACTGCCTCAACCTCATGGGTGCGCGCGTCAAAGACTTAGATGTGTTCATCCAGGAAATTATAGACTATTCCCGCAATGCCCGCCAGGAACTGCGACAAGATTTTTTTAATTTTTATGAATTGGTAAAAGATGTTTCTGACGGATTGAAAATTGGATCAGAGGCAGAAAACATCCTGATCAATTATGTAATAAAAGATGATTTAATAGTGTACGCAGACAAACCCCGCATGAAGGTAATTTTAAATAACCTGATTGGTAACGCCTTAAAATATCGGAATGTTGCCCGCTCGGATCAGACAGTAACAATACATGCTGAAAAAAAAGAAAGCAACTTGCACATAAAGATAGAAGATAATGGCATTGGGATCGAGCCCATCCATCTGCCAAGAATATTCGAAATGTTTTATCGGGCTTCCGAAAAATCGCAAGGTTCAGGCCTGGGGTTGTATATCGTAAAGGAAACAGTAGAAAAACTTCACGGAAGTATTGAAGTTGCCTCCCAAGCTGGCCACGGCACGGTGTTTACAGTAGTTATTCCGGTTTAATATCAATAGCCGGGGCTGGAGTGATTGTGCGAGTGGAGTACATCCAGCGACAAAGCCAAACTTATTTCGTGTGTGTTGTAATGAAGAGCCGAACCTTTTCCGGGGAGCTCAAATACATACCCAAACCGGTAGTTGCCCATCACGGCCTGTACTAAAACTCCGTACGTATTGAACTTACGAGTGAAGATGCCGGCTGTGTAGAGTTTGTTGAAGACAAGGTTAGCGTTCAGGTCGGCCGAGAAGGGAGTGCCCTTGGTAGCGCGGATGAGTGTGGAAGGTTTGAACTGAACACGCTCGCTCAGATAAAACAGATAAGAACCGTAGAGATAAAAATTCTGGCTGTACACCTGCAGCTGGGCAGACTGGCTACCCAAATTCAAAGTTGTGGCATTAGAAATAAGCTGAGGCACAGATACACTTAGCGTATAGCGGTCGCTTGTAAGCAATATACCTGCTCCTGTATTAAACTTGGTAACGGTAAAAGGCACAAACAAAGGATCGGATGTATTAGATACCGTCACCCCATCGAGATTGGTGGCGTACTGCACAGCTCCTACCTGCATGCCGAAAGAGAGCATGGAGTTTTGCAGCTTGATGCGATACGAGGCAGTGCCTCCATAAAACGTGTTGTTAATATCGCCTAATTTATCTTGCACTACTACCACACCCACACCCACTTTGTTGTTGGCTACGGTCATGTGCGAATTGAAGTTGAGGGTAGTGGGGCCACCCGGGATGCCGCTCCACTGGCTGCGGTAAGCCACGCTCGCATATAGCCGCTCATTGCTTCCCGCAAATGCGGGATTGATCAACATGGGGTTGTTATAGTATTGCGAGTACAACGGATCTTGCTGTGCCGTCAAACTTGAAAAGGCCAAGATCCCAACAAGGAGGGTAAATATTTTTTTCATGGGAGGGTTTGATGTGTTAATGTGTTGATGTGTTTGTACTTAATTATTTATTGTCTCGTCTTGATCTTTGAATTATCTCCTGAGTGAAATGAAACCTGTTTTACTTTTTCTGTTGCCTGCAAAATCAATCCGGTAGAAGTAAACGCCAGAAGGCAAATCTCCTCCACTGTCGCTGATGCCTTTAAAAACTATTGAGGTGTTGTCATAATTAGACCCATGCCACACTTGGTTTTGCCAACGATCGAATATGTAAACAGAGTTATTCTTTGTGTCGGGCAGTATCTCGATATATTGAATGACGAACTTAGGATTAGCCCCGTTGGGCGACACGCCATTGTAAACCACAATATCGCCCGCTACTTCTAAGCTAAAATCTTGTGTTGCGCATTGGCCATTTATGTCGCATGCCCGGATTGTAATCTGTTCTGTTCCTGCAAATGACATCCCATGGTAGTCAATGGTAAGTATTCCGTTGGCATCAATACTTGCGGTTGCCCCGCTGGTTGGGGGAGTTACAACCTGAAGAGAAGTTAAGTCAAGATTGGCAGTGGCGATCAATGGCTTTAAATCGAGTGTAATTTTTCCACCTATTTGGGTAGCCAATGCCTGAGTTGTTATTACCGGAGGCGGCCCGCTCGCCACACAGGTGATGGTGGCTTGCCAATCAGTAGTGCCATCGCCCCATTTATACACAAAAGTCAATTCTCCGCCCGACCCGGTAGCCACAATATTTAACGGTGTATTATTATTATTTAAAGTGGCAAGCAAAGGTGAGGAGGCAGTGGGACCATCATATACATACAAGGCATCTCCAGAAAGATTGATTGATGAAAAAGAAATTTTCACTTTGTCTGTTGGATTAGCTGGTATGAATGTTTCCGTTGCCTGATAATTGCGAGGTTGGATGTAATCATAAGTAGGTGGCAAAAAATTAACATGGCAATTTTGAACGGTAACATCCACCATCACAGCAACCGTGTCAACAGTAAAAGCAGATGTGCTTGTACCGGTTGTGCCTGCGGTTATAGAAATAGATCCGGTAGTTGCCCCTGCCGGCACGATGGCCACTAAGGATGTATTTGTTGCTGAAACAACATGTGCTGATACGCCATTGAACTTAACAATATTATTAGCCGGGGTTGGGTCAATGCTAACTCCATTGATGGTAACATAAGTGCCGACCACACCATCTGCGGGTACGATATTTGAAATGGAAACGAAAGGTGTTAACGTAGTTTTAAATAAAGTGCCATAACCATTGGCACCTCCATTGGCAGTCATACCATAAAGAAAAGATCCATCAGAAATCAATGAGCCTTGCGGATAGCTTCCATCGGAAAGGTCAAGCATTTTTGAAAAACCGGTTCCATCGGTTTTAATTCTGAACGTTGTGCCCAAACTATTTAATCCTCCGTTTTGGCACATTCCATAGAGATACGTTCCGTTCAAAACAAGTGAGCCATAGGGATTGGCTCCGATGTAATTGTTGAAATCCAATAGTTTTGCAAAGCCTGTTCCGTCTGGCTTTACTTTTACAATAGTACCATAACCATTTACTCCACCGCCCGACTGCATCCCATACAAGTACGTTCCGTCAGAAGTGAGGTCACCATTGGGGTAAATTCCACTAGTGTTAGAATCGAGATCAATAATAGTAGCATAGCCGCTTCCGTCCGGTTTGATTTTAAAATAGGTGCCGTAACCATTCGTGCCGCCATAGTAGGTGGTGCCATATAAAAATGTTCCGTCTGAGATGAGTGAACCATTGGGATTGTATCCGCCACTGGAAGAGGAGAAATCAAATAGCTTGGTGTAGCCTGATCCATCCGGTTTAATTTTGACAATCGTTCCTGCAGAATTAATTCCTCCGTAGGGAGTCATTCCATAGAGAAACGTTCCATCGCTGTACAACGAACCATGCGGATTGCCTCCTGTGTTTGTATTGTCAAAATCGAGTAGTTTAGTGAAAGATGTTCCATCGGGTTTAATTTTAAAAATTATTCCTGACGAATTGACTCCGCCACCGTTGGTCATTCCGTATAAAAATGTTCCGTCAGAAATAAACGTACCGTAAGGAGACGCACCACTGCTACTATTTGTGCCATCAAAATCATATAGTCTTTGAAAGCCGGTGCCATCGGCTTTAATTTTAAAAACCGTGCCATCATTATATATCCCTCCTTTGTTGGTCATTCCATATAAAAAGGTTCCATCGGAATAGAGTGAACCGTATGGACTACCTCCCTCAGTGTCAAAGAAAAATAGTTTTGTATAGCTGCTGCCATCGGTATTGATTTTGAAGACCGTACCGGGATAGAAGGGAGGCACACCTGCTCCTCCACCGGACTTTACACCATACAGCACACTTCCACTTAGAAGCAAAGTGCCCTCAGGATTTTGTCCGTACGTTCCAATATCATTGTCAAGAATTTTGGTCAGTCCACTACCATCAGTTTTTACTTTGAAGATTGTGCCTCGGCTATTGGCACCATACTCGGTAGTAGTTCCATATAAATAAGTACCGTCATACACCAGCGAACCTGTGGGGGTAGCGCCTGGTGAACTGTTATTAAAATTAACGATGACAGAAAAGCTGGTTCCATCGGGCATAATTTTAAATAGTGTTCCATATTGATAACTACTTCCGATGCCGTTTGTCATACCATATAAAAATGTACCATCAGAAATCAATGCCCCATAAGGATTAGTATTCGTGCCGGTGAATTGATATATGATGGAAGCGCTTGTGCCGTCTGTCTTAACTTTGAAGATGGAGCCAAAAGAAAAATATTGCCCGGTTGTTGTTCCGTAAAGAAAGGTACCATCGGAGTACAGCGAACCATAGGGAAGCCCACCGTTGGTAGTGCCATCAAACTCGAGAAGGGTTGAAAAACCAGTGCCGTCTGTTTTTATTTTGAAAACTGTTCCGTATGATTTTGACCCGCCTTGGCTTGTGGTTCCATAAAGATAAGTACCATCGGATATCAATGAACTATAAGAATACCCTCCGGTTACTAAGTAATTAAAGTCAAACAGCTTTGTATAACCGGAGCCATCCGGTTTTAATTTGAAAATAACACCCGAGCTATTAGCACCACCGCTGTATGTCGTGCCATACAAGAAAGTTCCGTCATAGAATAGGGCACCAATCGGATTGCTTCCGTTGACTCCATTAAAATCGAGTAGCTTGGTGAAGCCGGTGCCATCGGTTTTAACTTTATAAATCGTTCCAAGATTATTGGCTCCTCCATTGCGTGTTGTGCCATATAAAAATGTTCCGTCTGAAATGGGCGCACTGTAAGGATTCATGCCATTGGATGTGCTTCCAAAGTCGAACAACTTGGTGTATTGAGCCGAAGATTTCACAGAAGAAAACAAAAAGCCCAGCCCTATTAAGAAAAACAGAACGGGCTTTTTATATTCCGCGAAAGACAGGAGAGTTGGGTTTGAATGGTTCATCTGATTTCAATTATTTCGGAAGTTAAAAAAATCGGATGATATCATTCAACAACGTAAGTAGTAATGAGTAGTAATGTGGCTTATTGCTTATACACATTGTATCTATGCCTTTATTGCCTCTTCAGCGAAATAAAACCCGTTTTACTGTTCTTGCCACCGGCAAAGTCAATGCGGTAGAAATATACACCCGAGGGCAAATCGGCACCGTTGTCGCCCACCCCTTTAAAAACCACCGAGGTGTTGTCGTAGTTAGCCCCATGCCACACTAAATTTTCCCAGCGGTCAAAAATTTGAACGGTGTTGACTTTTGTATCAGGAATAATATTGATGTACTCAAGAAAGAATACCGGATTGTTTCCGTTGGGCGAGATACCGTTGAACACCACCACGTCTCCGGCCACTTCGATAGAGAACTGTTGGGTAGTGCAGTTGCCGTTGGTATCGCACGCTTTGATAGAAATATTTTCTGTTCCCGAAAAACTGATGCCGTTATAATTAATGGTGAGAACGCCCGAAGGGCTGATCGTTGCGGTAGCCCCGCTGGAAGGTGGCGATGCTATCTGCAAAGTAGTCAGATCAAGCGTGCTGCCGGGTGTGGAAATCAAGGGCACTAAGTTGAGTGTAATCATGCCGCCAATGTTGGTGTCCAAGGGTTGCGATGTGATGACGGGGGGAGGGCAGTTGCCGGAAGAAATGGCAGCCGTTACCGTTGCTTTCGCACTGGTGCAAGTGCCGTTGGTGATGGCGACCGAATAAGTGGCCGATGCAGCAAGCACGGGGGTGGTGTAGGTAGCATTGACCTGTCCCGCGATCACAGTGTTGGTCGGGTCGTACCAAATATAGTTTCCATTGGTGCCGCCCGAAGCGGTGAGCGTAACACTTGAGTTGGTGCAACCCGATGCGCCAGTAGTGGTGGGCGCAGCAGGTGCTGTGTTGATGGTGGCCGCTGCCGTTACCTTCGCACTGGTGCAAGAGCCGTTGGTGATGGCGACCGAATAAGTGGCTGATGCAGTAAGCACAGGTGTAGTGTAAGTAGAATTGACCTGCCCCGCTATCACGGTGTTGGTCGGGTCGTACCAAATGTAGTTTCCATTGGTGCCGCCACTGGCCGAAAGAATCATGCTGCCCGATCCGCAGTTAGAGCTCCCGGTGGTGATGGGCGCTCCCGGAACTGAGTTGACGGTGAGTTGCGCCACGTTGCTGATGACTTGCGCAGCAAAATCCCCATTCACACGGCAGCGGTAAAAGCCTGCCCCGAAATTGCCGGTAGTATTGACAGACAAAGTTGCTGTGCCAACATTAGAGTAGCCGCCCGTATTCGTGAGGTCTGCGTAGGCAGCAATACCATCTGCAGAATATTGCCATTGGTAAACGATGTTGGTAGTGCCCGAGGCAGCCGAAGTAAACTGGGTGGTTGTGCCGCTGCACACCGCGGCATTGGCGGGTTGTGTGTTGATGGTGATAGATACAACAGCAATATTATTTTGAAACACCATCAGCGCATTGGTAGGAGTAGTTGCCCCGCCTGTGCCCACAATCAGGATGTCGGGCTTTTGGTCGCTGTTGATGTCGGCAATGTTTAGGGCTTGCACGTATCGCGCCAGGGGGAAATTGGTAGCCGTGAAGCTGACTGTGCCCGATGTGCATTTGTTTTGCAGCACGGTAAACGAACCGTACCCTACACCCGGCCTGTGGATGATGACGATTTCTGCTTTGCCATCGCCATCCAGATCTTGCGAAGTAATTTTATAGCCGCTGTTGGCCACGGGCACATCGGTGTTGGCAAAACTGATGTTGCCTAAGGTAGAGGTGTTCAGTTGTACCGACACAAAAGCCGAGTTGAAGTAGGTAATGGCTATATCAATTTTTCCATCGCCATCAAAATCATTGGCGGTGATGTCGTAGGGCTGCGAACCGGTGGTGTTGAAATTACCTAACGATGTAAAGCTTGAGGTGGTAATGGGCCCCATACTTTTTGTATTGAGATTGTACGTGGCATTGTTGGTAGTGGCGTGAACGGTAACGAGGTCGTCAAACCCATCGCCATCAAAGTCTGCCGCTATCATTCCGGTTGGCTGGGCTGCCACCGGAATGTTGATAGCCCCTCCGCCAAAATTTTGGAATGTGCCTGTCGGTGTAAAAGCCCCTGTGCGGCTCAGGTTTTCATACACTTGCACGCTGGCACCACCCACTAAGGCCAAATCTATTTTGCCGTCTTTATTAAAATCGCCTTTGGTTACGGCCGGGCTACAAACAGCTGCGGTGCTTACTGTACTAAATGAAATGCTGCCGCTGCCGGAAGTATTCTGCAATAGATTGCCGTTGTTCAAATCGGTTTTGCCATCTCCATCTATATCAAAAGCAACTACGTTATAAATCGCAGTATAAGTGGTGGCCGTTTGTGTGAGCGATGTGGCCGTGATCGGCTGACCCACCGTTGCCGTGTTTTGAAAAATTTTTCCTGTGCCAAAATTGTCAATCACAGTTACGTCTGTTCTTCCATCGTCATCGAAGTCGGCTACTTCCAGCGCATCGCGCACGTTGCTTCCCAATGCAAAATCAATACTCGGCCCGAATGACGATGCGTTGATAATCCGGTTGGTGGTGAACAGCAGCGTAAAAGGTTTCGATGAAGTAAGCCCATGCTCGGTTACAGAGAATGCTCCGCTCTTTGCGCCCAAAGGTGTTGTTGCCGTAACGGTAGTGTTGCTTACGGTGGCAGAGCTGGCCAATGTTTTGGCGAGCCGCACGGAGGCTGTAGCATTGGCGGTGTTCATCAAACTGCCCGTAAGTGTAACAGAACTGCCCACGTTACCGCTGGCAGGTGAAACAGAATTGACTTGCGGCACGGGGTAACTTTCGTTGTGGTAAACCCAAAACATCGCGCCCGTATTGGGGCGTATTAAAATTTCAGGTTTGTTGTCGCCATCTATATCGGCTGCTAAAATATATTGATTGGAGTTGCCGCTCCCTTCAAAGGTGGTGCCGGCATAAAACGAGCTGGCCGAAATTGCACCCGATGTAAAATTGTTTTGATAGACGGCCATGTTGGTGCCATCGCCCGTCAGGAGATCGGGCTTGTTATCGCCATTGACATCGGCCGCCTCTACATACGGGTAAGAGCTGATACCCGAAGTTATTTGCTGGTTCATCAGAATATCCGGGGCAAAATCGGCAGCCGATAGCGGGCCGGTGGTGTGATTATTTTTTTTGATCCGCACGTTGTAGTAGTCTCTAAAGAGCATATCGTTCTTTCCGTCTCCATCTAAATCCAGTACTTTGATTTTATCCGTAGTAGCCGTGCTGATTTGAAAAGGCACGCCCAACGAAATGTTGCCCACAGTAGAAGTATTTTCGTAAGCATAAACAGCACTGCCTAAGTAGGCTTCTAAAATAACTTCCGGTTTGTTGTCGCCATTCAGGTCGCCCAACGAAATGTCAACTCCAAAAGTCTGACCTTGCGCCACATTAATCGGATAAGCAAAATCCAAGTTGCCCGGGGTGCTCAGGTTTTGCATGATGCCCAATGGGGACGCGCTATTTTGTAGCGACAGAAACAGTTCGGGGCGGCCATCGCCATCCATATCGGCCACCGCTATGGCTTGATTGTTGTTGACAGCCACGGGCACTTGAAAAATATAGGGGCTGGCAAAGGCGAGCGTGCCCGGTGTACTTTGGTTCAAAAAAATAATAAAACTATTGTCGTCATTGCCCCCCAAATTGTAACCTACGTTCACAATCACATCCAACTTACCATCACTGTCCATATCAGCTATGGCTGTTTGTCCTACACGCAACACAGCTCCTGAAGTTGGACTGTTAGGCAAAGTTAAAGTGAGAGGTGCTGCAAATGAGGCTGCACTGATGCCGCCCGTTTGTTGGGCGTTGCGATAAACTTGTGCGTATTTGCTTCCTGTATCATTGCTTGAAGTAAGAATGTCTTGCCAGCCATCGCCATCTAAATCGCCTATACTTAAACCAGTCATCCATGGGCTATACACAGGCGGTGGGCCGAAGGCCACATATTTTCCAAATGAGGAGGCTATCACACGCCCGCCAAAATCTTTGTTATTATCAAACAGCGGATTGAAGTTGCCGGGGCTTACGCCCTGCGTGCCCGTGGCCGTGTTGGTAACGGTAATGGCGCCATACGAAATTTTGGAAGGAGAGGTAACGATAAGTTGTGTGGCCGTGGCGCTGACCACGGATGCTTTCGAGCCGTTGAAGTAAACTATGTTTTGCGAAGCTGTGGTGTTGAAGTTCGTTCCCGTGAGGGTAACTGGGGTGCCCGGCAAACCCGATGAAGGGCTAAAGGAAGTGATGGTAGGTGGTGAGGGTGGGGACAAGGTATTCATTACTACGTTGTCTATACTCCCCGTAGTGATCGCAGCACCGTACCTTCCCCTGATCTGGAATGAGGTAAGATTTAGAAGCACAGTTTTGATTTGGTTTTTGGTAGCTGCTGCTCCTGTAGAACTGTTGCTGGTCTTCCAATTTCCGGAAAGCTCATTTACGGTTACACTAAAAGAAGCCCATCCCGGTGAAGTAGCAGGCTGACCAGGCAAGCTATAATAATAGAGCGTAGTTGTGCCATCGGAAAGGATTACATCGGCTAGCGAAACAAGGGTTTGCGCTGTGCCTTGTTGCAGATCGAATGTAATAGTGTGATTGTAGAGAGAACTTACATTGCCCAAAAATTTTGCCGGGGCAACGAAATAAAAATAGACAGGGACAACAGCCATACCTACAATGTTGTAGCCTGTTGCAGAAATATATCCTCCGGGGTTCCCTCCGGTGCTCATATAATTCAACACTCCTCCTCCAGATGCAGAGGGTGCAGTCCATCCATCTGCTCCACTTGAAAAGTTGCTGACCACTTGTGCCCGGGCAGCAAGCGCCATCAACAGATAAAAAATAAACAGGCCAGTATTTTTTTTGACAAACGAAAATGGAGTGTGTATCATTTTTTTATTTGGCTTAGGGGATTTACCGATGCCTCTTTTTTTAGTAGCTATCATGCAATTTTTGCAACCGTGAAATTCCGCACAGAATTTCATTTAAACATCACATAATGATGTGATCTTAAACTAACGCCAATCTTCCTGCTTTAAATTTTATCTACCGCAGATCTTTGAGGTTTTTTTAAACCTCAAAGGTCTCTCTCTAATTTTTCGCTAATTGATTTTTAGAAACCTCAAAGGTCTCGCTACACTAATTTTTCGCCAATTGCTTTGGCTACCGCCTCGGCTTGCGAGTGTACCTGCAGTTTTTCGTACACGTTTTTGATGTGCGAGCGAACGGTGTCAATGCTGATGGTTAGCTCAGCGGCCACCAACTTATAACTGTTCCCTTTAGAAAGAGATGTTAACATTTCTGTTTCGCGTGTGGTTAACCCGTAAGGGTTATTTTGCGCAGGCCTTTTGTGCATAGACTGAATGACCATGCCGGCAATGCTGGGCGACATGGGCGCGCCACCGCCCAACAATTCTTCCAGCGCATTAAATAACTTAGAAGACAAATGTTTTTTCAGCAGGTAGCCCGAGGCACCCGCACAGATAGCATCGAACACATGCCGGTTGTCATCAAAAACGGTGAGCATCAGGATGGGTGTTTTCCATCCGGCTGCCCTGATTTTACTCACCGCATCAATACCGCTCAACCCCGGCATATCAATATCCATCAGCACCAGATGGGGTTTATATTCTTTCAACTGATCCAGCACCTGCAAGACATTGCCAAAAGCCCCGGCTACTTTATATTGTTGATTGGCCGAAAGCATGCTGCCTAAGCTTTCACGCAGCAGTTCATTGTCTTCATAAATCAGTACAGATGTTATCATCGTTTTTCTGGCAGTCAAAGAAAACTATAACTGAAGATTTTTAAAATACCATAATTATGTGATGGCCACGCGCACCTGTATGCTCACGCCCTTGCCCGGTGTAGCAGTAATGTTGATGGCTCCGCCCATGCCTGCTGCGCGTTCCTTCATATTGCCCAACCCGTTGCCGGCCTGATGATGGGCGGAGTCAAAGCCTTTTCCATTATCGAGGATAGACAGTACCAGCGAATCTTCACTGCGCTCAAAAACGATACGGATAAAATTGCCTTCACTGTACTTGGCGGCATTGTTGATCGCTTCTTTAAAAATTAAAAACAGATTTTTGCGCTTGGCAGAATGGAGCGAAATAGAATGGAGTGAGGGTTCAACATCAAATTGATAACTGATGTTTTTTGGTTCCAATATTTCAGAAGAAAATTCTTTCATCCTGGTTACCGTTTTTTGAAACGTGTCGTTGTCGGGGTTGATAGCCCACACCATGTCGGCCATGTTCTCCATCATTTTAGAAGAATGCTCGCCTATGCGCTGAAAGTACTTTGCCAGCGTGGGGTTGCGCTCATCTTTTTCGCCCAGTTGGCTGAAGATATTAATGCTGGAGAGCGTAGAGCCCATGTCGTCATGCAGGTCGCGCGCAATCTGATTTCTGATTTTTTCGATTTCCATCTGCCGTTTGGCATGGCCCATCATTTTTTGGCGGTTAAAAATCAACAGCCCGATAACCAATGCCAGCACTACAAAAACTCCCAATGCTACATCAAGTGTGCGGCTTTGTCTGATGGCCGCTTCGTGCAGCAGCTTGTCGCGATGCAGCAAAGTAATTTCATTTTGCTTTTTTTCGTTTTGGTACTTGGCCTCCAGTTCTTGTGCTGTGCTTAGGTTTGACTCTTCGTTGAGGCTGTCTTTCAGAGAAGAAAATTTTTGTTGAAGCAGCCACGCTTCTTTAAAATTGTTTTGGTCGGCATAGATCTGGCTTTTCATGTCGTAGGCATCCAGCACCAAGTATCTGTTTTTAATGAGCCGCCCCATAACAATGGAGGAATCCAAATAGCGCATTGCCAGCATCGGGTTTTTTAACTTGTACCATACTTGCCCCAAACTGGAATAAGAAAATGCCAGAATTGAAAGATGATTGATTTTGCGAGCTATTCGGTAGGCTTGCTCATATTTTACTTTTGCTTCTTCAAATTTTTCCTGCTCAAAATATATGTTGCCAATGCTGTTGAGTGTTTCAGACTGCCGTAGATTTTCTTTTGTCTGAACATAAATTTTTAATGCCTGCTGGTATTCTGCCAATGCTTTTTCGCGGTCTTTCAGTTTGCGGTAAATCCTTCCTCTCAGTTGATGGCAAAAGGCACTGTTGCGCTGGTTGCCCAGCTTGTCTGCTATGGCAAGCGAGCGGGCCGTATAATCAAGGGCTTTATCATATTGTCCGATGATGTTTTGCACGTTGCCGAGATTGCCCAACACACGGCCCATGCTGTCTTCGTTTTTTATTTTTTCAAAACAATTTACCGAGGCAATATATTTTTCTGATGCTTCGGCATACTTCCCCTCATCGGCCAGCATATTGCCCAAGTTGTTCAGCGCATCGCCTTGCAGGTTGATGTCCTTCTGTTCTAGAGCTTGCAACAGCATCTGGTTAAAATAATAATGGGCAGTATCAAACCGGGCCAGCCGCCAGAATGAAGTGCCCAGCCCCTGATAAGCCCGACCTATTTCTTTTGGTACATGAAACTGCTGCGCCAGCGTAATGGCTTGTTGAAATAATAAAATGGAAGAGTCATACCGGCCAAGCGTTTGATAGAGTGTGCCCAACGATTGAAGGCACGCCACAAAATCTGATGAATATTCGGTGCGAAATGGAAAGGAAGTGGCTTTCCGATAATAATAGATAGCAGGGGCAGTTCGCGTGTCGCTGTTCAAGTCGCCCAGTTGTTTGTAAACACGAAAAGTTACCGCCTCCTTCGTGCTCGTTTTTAAAACAGCCAAAAGACTGTCTTCTTTGCTTGATTGGGCTAAAACGAAACAAGACAGAACTAACAATAGAGTTGATAACAGAATACGCATGTTCAGGCAAGCTACACAAAACCAATGTATCATCAGCGGCTGCACACAGATCATGATTTGGCTGTGCCATCTATTATAACGACTTGGATAATCTTAAAATTGAGAATAACTTTCAGAAGGAAATTTCAAATAATATGGAAAACAGATGTTTGATTGTATCGCCACCTGCTGAGCCCAGCACCTACCCACCGGGACATTTCAAAAGAGTATATGATTATGTGATCATTCCGGCTTGCCGCCTGGCAGGTTTTTGGCCGGAAAAACTGAATGACCCCGGCAGCCAACCGTTGGATGTAGTAAAAGGCTTGGTTGACTGCCCGGTAGTGATTTGCGATATCAGCGCAGGCTATGCAGATGCCGCCTATGTGCTGGCTGTACGGCAGGCGCTTCACTTGCCGGTGGTGCTGATCAAAGATTTGAAATCAGTGGCTCCATTTGATGTGGGTGAATTTCATAGTTTGGAATACGATGAATCGCTGCGTATAGACACCGTGCAAAAAGCAACAGAAGAACTGAGCGAAGCACTTAAAAAAGCAGTAGAACATAAGGAAGAAAGATACGCCCTGCTCGATCGCTTGGGCTTGGGACTTCCTAAGCCGGATGCATCTGCAGCAGTAGTTGATACAACATCTATGGACAGCCCCGCACAGGAAAAGCCTCAGGAAACACATTTGCCAATCATTTCACCGCTACCCGACTACGTGGGCGAGGCTTTTTCTCAGGAGCAACTCCTCAAACTGAAAACAGATGATGAGCTTTTTCACCTTCACCACGGAAGGGGAAAAGTAAATTTTGTGAAAAAAATGGGTAAAGACATAGTGGCCAACATTCAGTTTGGAACGGGTACTAAGCTATTGGTGCTGGAGGCATCAGATTTTTTCAGAAAGATCAGTTCGTAGCACTTATTTTAATTCCTTTTTTGCTCAATTCAAAATCTCCATTACCTTTGCAGTCCTTAAAAAAGGGAGCTTAGCTCAGCTGGTTCAGAGCATCTGCCTTACAAGCAGAGGGTCGGGGGTTCGAACCCCTCAGCTCCCACCAAACCTCAGAGGCGATTCTGAGGTTTTTTTGTTTTGTATGGAGCCCATTTTTTACATTTTGTTTTCTGAGGCAGCAGGTAAATACTATGTCGGGCATACAACCGAGGCGATAGAAGAGTGGGTGAGGAAGTACAACAGCAACCACTCAGGATATACGGTCAAGTTCAAAGATTGGCGGACAGTCTATATCGAAATGTATGCATCGAAAGAACAGGCCTATAGACGTGAGTTAGAAGTGAAGTCATGGAAGAGTAAGTCCCGGATTGAAAAACTTATTGGAGGTTCAGGGCATCCCGCCCGATAGGCGGGAAGGTCGGGGGTTCGAACCCCTCAGCTCCCACCAAACCTCAGAGGCGATTCTGAGGTTTTTTATTTTGCATGGCATCTATTTTCTATATTTTGTTTTCCCACACAGCCGGTAAGCATTATGTTGGGCACACGACCGGAACGTTGGCAGCCATGTGAAAAAAGCTCAGTCGTTGACGAAAGAGCTTTTTGATTTGTTTAGTCAGATTCTTCTAATGTAAAAAGTTCATTGACAGTTTTACCAAAATATAATGAAAACTTGAGTGCAAGAACTGTTGATGGAACATATTTATTCAGTTCAATTGAATTAATTGCTTGCCTTGTTACGCCTATTTTTACTGCCAATTCTTCTTGAGTTATATTTCTAATTGCTCTTTCAACTTTAAGATTGTTTTTCATAGCTCAAAGATTTATTTGTCTTATAAAGGATATAATAAAAACGAATAATAAAGAAGATTAAAATAGTAAACATGTTGAAAATCATTACAAGCAAAAATTCCATATTGAAAAAGAATAGTGTACACAATGCTAAAATTGCATAGTTGACATAAGTTGCCCAGACTAGAGATTCTAATCTTGTTTTAGCGATAAACTCGTCTTCATTTTTTTCTTTTGAGAATGCAACGAGTATTGCTCCAATTAAGAATAGAATTCCAGCAATTGTATTTGCATAATTGCCATCAAAAAATCCTAAAATAGTTTTCTTGACTCCAAATTCTGTAGTATAGATTGTAAATACACTAGAATCGAAGAATTTGAATTTGTAGTCAAAAAAAATGATTAAGATTCCGAGAATTGTTGATGGGATTAATAAAATCCATCCAATTCGTTTAAATTGATTCGGGAAAAGGAATTTAGTTTTCATATTTTATGATTAGGTTACAAATGTAATGTATAAATTACTAAAAATCAACTTTAGATTACATAAAGTAATTATAAAATTACTTTTATTTTACAATTGATTGATTATTAAATAAACATGGCTGCCAACACCGGCTCATAACCCCGCGGATAGATGTGGGTTGGTGGGTTTAGCGGGATTAGCGGGATTCTCGACACGTCATTTATCCGTTGAACAAAGACGTGGTCTTCCATCCCGCCCGATAAGCGGGAGGGTCGGGGGTTCGAACCCCTCAGCTCCCACCAAACCTCAGAGGCGATTCTGGGGTTTTTTTGTTTTGTATGGAGTCCATTTTTTACATTTTGTTTTCTGAGGCGAGGCAGCAGGTAAATACTATGTCGGGCATACAACCGAGGCGATAGAAGAGTGGGTGAGGAAGTACAACAGCAACCACTCAGGATATACGGGCAAGTTCAAAGATTGGCAAGTTGTTTATCAAGAGTTTCACGATTCCAAAAAGAGCGCCTATGCGCTGAATGTCAAGAGGTAGAAGAATCGAAAAAAGATAGAGTAGTTTATTTCGAATGTCCCTCAAAATAAAGTGGGGCTGTGTTATTTCTGATGACTCAAGTAATTATTTATAAAATTTTGTAAAGCTGCTCCGTGCAAGTTAATAGCTATAATTTTGCCCTGCTCATCTATTAGTACGTTAAAAGGCAGCTCCGTAATGGCATAATCTTTTGCCACCTGGCTTTTCCAATACTTCAGGTCACTTAGCTGCAACCAATTAATTTTAAAACGCGCAACACCCTTTTGCCAATGCTCTTTGCTTTTATCTAATGACACACCCAGTATTTCAAATTTTTCAGCCTTTACCTGATTACGATGTTTATCGTAAATGGCTTTTAGTTCGGGCTGCTCTTTTACACAAGGGGCACACCAAGTTGCCCAAAAATCTATCAACACCAATTTGCCTTTTAAAGATGAAAGCGTTGTAGTATTTCCGTTGAGGTCAGGTAATGAAATTTCAGGAGCCGGTTGCCCGATTTTTAAAATTTCATCTTGTGCATGCAAACTTCCTGTTATAATTAACAGGACTATAAAGCAAAATTTTAGTTTCATGATCAGTCGCTTGTTGGATAATTTTTATCTATCCAATTTGCTTTAATATTTTTTGACAGATTGAGCAATTTAGCATTCTTAAAGCCCATATCATTTAATGTTTTAAATGCAGGCCTGATGTTGGGGCACTTGTCAAAAGGACAACAGCCGCAGTAGATAATCACTTCTTTGTCTTTAGAAATATTTTTAAGATAGCTTTTCAGTTTTTTAACATTTGCCTGTTCCTTGGCAGAACCTATACCAACAGAACCTTTGATAACAGCATCGGGCCCGACTGATAGTATCAAAAGATTACCTGTTTGGTTTAGATTAATTTTAGAAGCAAGTGTTGCAGGCTCTATTAGTTGGCTGCTGCTCCAAGGTTCTTGACTTTGTTGGGCAAATAGCCCACTATTGAATGTCAGTACAATAAAAAATAAAAAAATGACGTGCCGCATAGAGTTTATTGTTTTTAAAATAATTGTTTCAATTTTTTTATGATCCTACAAGAATAAGTGTTGTTAATGGAATAGTAGATGTAATCTGGTGCAAAAGTAATTCGTCAGCCGAATTTGTACAAAATATAGCGGTAACATGCCATTGGATAAGAGATGTCAAAACAAACTATCCTATTTTTTCTATTCTATTGCGAATTGATTGAGTTATCCTTAACTTTTTCAAAAATCCGAACCTATGAAATTCCTACCTCTTCTTCCTCTCCTGCTGCTGAGTGTATTTAGTTATGCACAAAAATTTGATGGCATAAATACAAACATGGGCAACTTGTTTCGTCTTTCAGATGCAAAAACGCGCTCTATTTCTCCTGAAAATTTTACAGGCGAAAAAGGCAAAGGAGGTATGGCTACCGAAGGTACCGGTTCGCGCGCAGCACGCGATTTAGGGCAAGGATGGAAACTGAGCCCCAGTGTAAAAATTAAATCGAAGACAATTTTTACGATGGCCGAGATAGCCGGCCCGGGGGCCATCCAGCACATCTGGATGACCCCCACCGGCAACTGGCGTTACTCTATTTTACGTTTTTATTGGGACGATGAAACAACTCCATCTATTGAAGTACCGGTAGGAGATTTTTTTGGAATGGCCTGGCAAAAATATTCGCAACTAACATCGCTGGCCGTTACTGTCAACCCCGGCAGCGCCTTCAATTGTTATTGGCCGATGCCCTTTCGCAAGAAATGTAAGATCACCATGGAAAACATAGACGACAAAGACATGGTGCTCTATTATCAAATTGATTACACACTCACCGAAGTTCCGCAGGATGCCGCCTACCTCCATGCACAATTCCGCAGGGTAGATCGGATTCCATATAAACAAGATTACATCATCCTCGACAACGTGAAAGGCAAAGGCCATTACGTGGGAACATTGATGGCATACGAATCGCACGACAACGGCTGGTGGGGCGAAGGAGAAATAAAATTTTTTATGGATGGCGACAATCAATTCCCAACAATTTGCGGTACAGGCACAGAAGATTATTTCTGCGGCTCGTATGATTTTGATTCGCATCAAAAAGACGCCCAGGGAAAAGAGTCGCTGGAGTACACAGAATTTAGAACACCCTATGCCGGCCTTCATCAGGTCATTCGCGGAGATGGGCATTACGACATCATGCAACGTTTTGGAATGTACCGCTGGCACATTGCTGACCCGATCAGGTTTGATAAAGACTTAAAAGTTACCATTCAGGATTTAGGCTGGCGCAATGATGGCCGTTATCTTCCATTGCAGGATGATATTGCCACGGTTGCCTTTTGGTATCAGGCAGAGCCGCATAATCCATTTCCTAAACTTCCCTCAAAAGATGAATTAGAAGTAAAGTAAGAATGACAGTATTAAACGATGTTGTGTGGTTGTACGAGTACTTGTTTTTTAGCTAAGCAAAAAGAACAACACTGACTTTAATCATAAATTGACCTGACGAATGACAGGCATATTCTCGAAAGGAAAGAGTTAATTCATCCCGTCAACCTAAACTGTCATTCAAAATGAAAACCAAGTTACATCCTGTTGACTATGTAATTGAATTGTCAACTTCATCCGCTGTTGTTATCCTGTATTTCTTGGGGCACATTAGTGTGGGGATTGCTGCCTTGGGGTTAGCGCTTTGTTTGTCGCTATCGTTGCCCCGAAAGCGCTGAGATAATAAATTGTATCTTTTTTTATGCTGTGCACAGCATAGTGATCATTTTTTCTTTGGCGATGTTGCTTTATCTTTTTTTCTCCTCTACCAGAATATCTTCCGGCTGCACAGGATTGAATAGGACGGAAACCGTATGATATCCGCCCGCCTCACGGTACGCTATCTGAAACGAATAGGTATCGCAGATGGCTTTTAAAATAGACAGTCCCAAACCTAATGAAGGCGATTTGAGATTGGACTTTACAAACCGATGAAATAATTTTTCGGGCGGCAAATTCAGTGCTTCGCCTGTGTTGCTCACCGCCAAAGTCTGGTCGGCAATGGCAATGTTTATTTTTCCTCCTACATAGTTATGTTTAATGGAGTTGGTAACGAGGTTTTCCAATAAGATACGCAGCAAATGCGAATTCATTTTTATCGTTAGTCTTTGCCCATAGTTTTTTTCTACCTGCAGTTCTTTCATTTTAACGAGCTCCTCCAGATTAGCATATAGCTGATCTATTTCATCATTGATGCACAAAGTGGTTTCTTCATGAAACTGGCGGTTGTCTATTTTTGAAAGAATGATCAGCGCTTCGTTTAACTTGGAAAGACGGTTGGCCGCCACAGATGCTGAGTTGATCAGATCCATCTGGTCTTTGGAGAGCTCGGGCGACTGAAGGAGTATCTCTAATTTATTTTTTACAATAGCCAGCGGTGTTTGTATTTCATGTGAAGCATTTTCTGTAAACTCTTTCTGGATATTAAATTCTCGTTTGATCTTATCGGTCATTACCTCAATAGTTTTAGATAGTTCGTTGAACTCTTCGATATTACTTTTTGGCAAGACCAAGTTTTGAGCTAAGTCCACTTTATATTTTCCGATCTTATCGAGTATAAAATAGAAAGGCTGCCACAAACGTTTCGACAGTTTGTTATTCACGATGGATAAAACAGCCACAAAGGCCAGAAAGAGCAAACCTTCCAACAGGATAACTCCTTCCAGCAGCGCCCGGTGTTCTACGGCTGCTCTTCGCACCTGAATAAAATAATTTTTGCCATGAACAATTTTTACAAAAGAAAGTTGACGGTAGGCGATGGGCTCTTCCAGCACGTCATCATAAATGGTTGTGTCAGAAAGAATTTCCTGATCGGTTTCGGGCCGGCCGGTGCGTTGAATATAAATCATATTGGCCGAGTAGCGTTGGTACAGTAACAAGCTGTCGGTCTTTTCGAATTGTTTGAGGTGATAGGTTTTGCGTTCGTGCAGCTTGTGGTTGATGTCCCGATCAATGATGATTTCAAAGAAAGTATAAAAGAGAATGGCACCCAGACAAAAGATAACCAACGACACACTGATAAAATAGATCGTGGTTTTATTGAGCAGTTTCATGTATCGGTAAACTTGTAGCCCACTCCATAGACGGTATGAAGGTAATCACAAGCACCGGATTCAACCAATTTTTTGCGCAGGTTGCTGATGTGCACATAAATGAAATCAAAATTATCAGCCGAATCAATGTAATCTCCCCACAGGTGCTCGGCTATAGATTCTTTGGTAAGCACCTTTTTTTTGTTGGAAAGAAAAAAAACAAGGAGGTCAAATTCTTTTTTGGTTAACGGCACGGTCTTTCCCTGTACATAAGTTTGCAGCGTGTCGGGGTTAACACGTATTTCATTAAACTCTATTTCTTTTTTCCCTTCAAATTTTCTTCTGCGCAACACAGCCCGGATACGCGCGTTAAGTTCAGACAGGTTGAATGGCTTAGTCAGGTAATCATCTGCACCCACATCAAGCCCAAAGATTTTATCTTCCAGCGAATTTTTTGCCGTAATGATAATAACCCCGGAATTCTTCAACTCTTTTTTTAAGATTTCAACTAACTGCAGCCCGTTGCCATCCGGCAGCCCGATGTCAACCAAAACACAATCATAAGCGTAGATGTCGATTTTTTCTGAGGCCTCCTTAAAGTTAACGGCATGTTCGCACACATACCCTTCCGATTTCAGGTAGCTGGAGATGGCCGTTTGCAGTTCTTGCTCATCTTCAATGATCAGTACCTTCATGTGCTTTGTAAAAAAATGGCCAGCCTAAGAGGCGGCTGGCCAAGTTACCTAAACCTAACAAACAAATTACCCACAAACCTACTTTCATTTATTATTTCTATGCGATAGAGTCCCTTGCCAATTGGCTTGGATAAGAGACACCAATTCTCATTTCATCGTAGCCAGATTTCCGTATATTTCCTTGTCAACTTTATATTGAACCCTCCGAAAGGTAGATTTCAATTCTTCAGCAAATCTTAAGAAACATTGGGTCATGAAATTATTTTTCATCTGCACAACGAAAGAGAGCCCTCAGCGCGCTATTATTTTTCTCATCTTCAGAAGTTGATTTCAACAGTTGTATAATTTTTCGTTTCAGCGTCTTGTCTTTCCAAAGCGAGCAAACATCTTCACTTCTTTTTAAACGTCCTTTCGTTAACTTTTCTATGATCTCAGCTTTCAGGCGATAAAAAGTAGTACGATCAATTTCGGCAGACCAGGAAGAGCGAAATTCAGATTCACTTTCTTGCAGTTGATCTATTCGTCCTTTCGAGTTGGCAATTTTGTCGGTCAGTTCCGAAAGCGTTGACTCGGTCAAACTTGGCAAGTTTGTTACGGTGATAGATGCCAGCGAGATCAAAGCAGCTATAGCGCTGATGGATTTGTTTTGTTCCTGGCTTTGTACCAACCCAATGACACCCGAAAGTGCTCCGGTTATGACAGCCGCCTTTTTCCACCACGGCCGGTTAATTTGCCCCTGCATCTTTTCAAGCGTATTCTTGTAAACATTTTCGGTTTTTAAAAACCGTTGTATGGTGGTAAGCAACGAATCTTTTTGCTGACCTATGTTGGTGGGATCCGGGCGGTCTCCCACTGAAATCTCTAATATTTTGTAAATAACTTTTCGCGAGTCGCTCTTATCTGTTACCGAGATGGCGAGATTAAAAGTATAATCTCTGTCCACCAGATTATACGGCAGCACACCTTTGGATTTTACTTTGATGAAAGAACTGAACTTTTGAAGCTCTAAATTTTTTGACAAGCTACCTATGCCCGGGGGCAAAGAAAGATCGCTCAGCCCAAATATATATCGCTCCGGATCATCGCCCGAAACATTCAAAAATGTAATAACCGAATCGCCTTCTTCAAATTCTTTTTTGGTAAAGTCGCCCACGGCTATAGACTTGCGCTTTTTTTGTGGAATCACCCAAATTTTTTTCACAATCTGGTGAGCTTCATCGCTGACGGTAACCGTGAGTTGTAGCGGAGTAGGTTCGCGCAGCGGTTCATCGGTATTACTAAAAATAACTTTGCTGCCTGCTATCCTGTACCAGTTATTTTTCGGACTGTAATCGTAATTCAATTTTTTGTGGCCATCATCATCTGCTACAAAATCTAAACTCATCTCTTTGCCTGGTTCCCAAAATAAAGTGTCAGGAATCGGGTAACGGAAAGACGGAGGCGTATCAATGTTTTTTATTTTGAAGGTGAGCACACGGCTTGCCACTGTGCTGTCGGAACTCACCAATGTAATCCTGAATTTGGCATATCTTCTTTCTGCTTCGGCATTAGAGGGAACCCATCGAAAAGTCAGTTGGTCACCCATCTGCTCAATGCGGCAACTGTCGAACGAACGCAGGCCTGCATTTTCATTGAACAGAAAATAGGGAGTTACTTGCGAGGCTGCGTTGCCCTTCAACCGAGCGGACAACAGAAACGGCTGGTTTTCTTCTACCGCAATAGTATCGCTCAATGGGCGATCAAATTCAATGGAAGGAGATAATTTTTCCGCTCTGTGAGAAAGCTCAAGATTGGCCTCATCTTTTATGTTGCCCAGCGAGTCGAGTAATGAAAATGTTACGAAATAATAATGCTTGTCGGTAGTTTGTGGAGTCCACATAAACCGATTGCCTTCTATTTTTGAATTGGCCGGCTGGCCTTGCATGGTGATAGAATATTTTTTCAGGTTGTTTACCTCAAGTTTTACCGATACAGGTTGTTGACGGAAAACCTCAAGCCGCGATGAGGTGCGAAGAAGCAGTTGTTGGCAGAAGCTTGTTGTTGCACCCGCTAACCAAACAGCTATGATAATGAGAGGTTTCACGCAATGATTAAATCCGGATAAATGTGAAAAGCAATTCTTAAGCAATTCTTTACGGGAAATAGATTTTTCACTGCCAAATGCACTTTTTTTCTTTGGTTTTCAGTGAGTTAGGCTATGACTTAAGAAAACAGTGATAAAATACTAAACAGTGTTTATAAAAATGCGTATTCTTGTGCCATGGGAGTGAAAGAAAGAAAAGAACGCGACCGTCAGGAAATGCGTGAGATTATTTTAAAATCTGCGTACAAGCTTTTCTTGGAAAGAGGCTTTGATGATGTAAGTATCCGTAACGTAGCAGAAGCCATCGAGTACAGTCCGGCTACTATTTATCTTTATTTCAAAGATAAAAACGAGATCATCCACGCCCTGCACCGTCAGGCTTTTGAGATGCTGAACAAACAGTTTCAGCCGTTGGCTAAGATTGCCGATCCTTTCGCGCGTCTTAGCGAAATGGGTAAAGCCTATATCAAGTTTGCTATTAAAAATGCGGAAATGTATAAGCTGCTGTTCATCCGTTCTGAGCCGATGGAACATTTGGCCAACTGCCAGGAAACAGAATGGAAGGAAGGAGACATGGCTTTTGATGCGTTGGCACAAACCGTAGCCCAGTGCCAGCAAAAAGGATATTTTAAAAATTTTGATACCCACCAGTTTTCCATGATGACCTGGAGTTTTACACACGGACTCTGCGCCCTGCGCCTGAGCGGACATTTAGGTCGCGTGAAGGAAGAAAGAGAAAGCAACAGAAAATTAGATCAGATTATGAATGAAACACTCAGCACATTTATTCAGACACTGCAAAAGCTAAAGAAATAAAAAAATTTACCCTTTCATTAAACAGTGTTAATTAATTTAACGATGAAAACCAAAATATTTTTATTGATCTTAATAGGTTGGGCTGCGCACAATAGTTTTGCGCAATCTACTGTGCTGGAAGCCTACATCAGCGAAGGCCTGAAGAACAATCTGCAACTACAACAAGAACAACTTAACTATGAACGAAGCTTAGAAAATCTGGCTCAGGCAAAGGCATTGTTCTTGCCGTATGCCGGCATCAATGCTTCCTATCAGTTGGCAGATGGCGGCCGAAAAATTTCTATCCCCGTGGGCGATATGGTAAATCCGGTTTATCAAAATCTGAACGCCATTAACGCTGCTCTGCACAATGGTGCGCCTGTTTATCCGCAGATTGCAAACCAAACGACTAATTTCTTAGCCAACAATTTTCACGATACCAAAGTGAGGATCATTCAACCACTGTTTAATCCGGAAATCTATTTTAACTACAAAGCTCAGAAAGAGATGATGACAGTGCAACAGGCTCAGAAAAAAGCCTATGAAAACCAACTCCGGTACGAAATTGCGTCTGCCTATTTTCAATATCTGCAAAGTGCGGAGGCAGCTCAAATCTTAAAAAACACGCACCGCACATTACAGCAAGTGCTGAAGGTCAACCAAACGCTGGTGGCCAATGCCAAAGCAACCAAAGATATTGTGCTCAACACCGAGTACCAGCTCATGAAAACGGAACAACAATTTTTGGAAAATGAAAAAAATACAGCCGTAACAAAATCATATTTTAATTTTTTGCTCAATCGCGAATTAGATGCTGCGATTGTAAAAGACACCACGCTATCGTTGCCACCGATAGATCAGGATGAAATTTCAGTTTTGACGCAAACGGCTCTCAAGCAAAGACAAGAGGTGGTTCAACTGCAAAATGGGCTTCATGCCAACGAGCAACTGATCAGCCTTAGTAAAGGGAATGCACTCCTTCCCAAAATCAATGTAGTGGGCGATGTAGGCTACCAAGGGTTTTATTACACTTTCGGCAGCGATCAGCAATACTGGTTAGTACAGTTCGGGCTTACGTGGGATCTTTTTAAAGGAGGAGAGAAAAGAACTCGTGTGCAGCAAGCACGCATAGATTATCAGGTAACAGAAAATAAAATGGAGCAGCTGAAAAAACAGATTGAACTGCAAGTTATCCAGTCGCACTACGAGCTGGCCACAGCCAAGCAGGCTTATCGGGTTTCACAAAACGGTGTGCGCACTACAGAAAAATCATTCGACATCATCCGGTCTAAATACAATGGGGGCACTGCCCTGCTGATTGAATTTATAGACTCACAAAATAATTATACTACCGCCCAACTTACACATACTATTAATAAATACGAATGGCTGCGCAAAGCAGCAGCACTTCAAAAAACTATCAGTAGCTTATAATCTTTCATTATGAAAAAAACCATCCATTTATTTTTTCTTGTCATTGCCCTCAGTATAGTGTCATGCGGCAAAAAAGAAAGTCAACATAAGAATACCGGTATTGATGAAACAGCCGTAGCCGTACAACTTGTTGCCGTGCAGACAATAGAATACAGCCGGTCGGTAATCAGTTCGGGGCTGATCAGCACCGAAACAGAATCCAAACTTTCTTTTAAAGTTAACGGCATCATCTCAAAAATTGCTGTGCGCGAAGGCGATGCTGTGCGCGAAGGACAATTGTTGGCTTCGTTAGATTTAACGGAAATCAAGGCACAGGTAGCACAGGCTCAAAATAATTTGACCAAAGCCCAGCGCGACCTGAGCCGTGGCCAACGCCTGCTGAAAGATTCTGCCGCCACGGTAGAGCAGGTGCAAAATCTGCAAACTGCCTTTGACGTGGCTCGGGAGAATTTCCGTATCGCTTCTTTTAACTACAAGTTTTCTGAAATACGTGCTAATCACACAGGCAAAATCATCAAAAAATTTGTCAACGAAGGCGAGTTGATTGGTGCTGGTACTCCGGTGCTCCTGTTGAACTCGGCTGCAAAAAATGATTGGATTGTTAAAATAGGATTACCCGATGTTGACTGGGTGCGGATCAAAAAAGGAGATAAGGCCAAGATCACTACAGATGCCTACCCCAACGAACCGATGGAAGGCGAACTGAATAGCATCAATGAAGGAGCCGACCCGATGAATGGTTTGTATCAGGCCGAAGTACAGATTATACCCGGAAATAAAAAATTAGCTACCGGCTTGTTTGCCAAAGTAGAAATATTCCCTTCCACACAAATAAAACTGGCACGCGTTCCGGTAGAATCAATCGTAGATGGACAGGGAAAAAATGCTTTTGTGTTTGTGGTCAACACCGATCATCAATCTGTTCGCAAAGTGCCTGTCATGGTTTCTTTTTTGGAGGGCAAGTACGCTTATCTTTCTCAACACCCCGATTCATTGAAGGAAGTTGTTACCGGGGGCTCAGGCTTCTTAACGGAAAACAGCACCATAGTAATCAACCCGTAACAACCTGATTATGAAAATCGCTGAGTTCTCAGTTAAAAACTGGCAGTTTACACTTATCATTTTTGTGTTGATGGTGGCCTTAGGGTTGAACTCGTTGTTCAATATGCCGCGCGGAGAAGACCCTGAAACCACAGCTCCCTCCTTTGCCATTATTGTCGTATATCCGGGCACCAGCCCTATTGATATGGAGAAACTGGTGGTTGACCCCATGGAGAAACGCTTCAGCGATTTGGAAAATATCAAGCGGATTACATCGGATGTGTATGATGGGTTAGTATCTATCCGGGTGGACTACAAACACGAAATGGATCCCGATGAAAAATACCAGGAGATCATCCGTGAGGTAAATTCTTTACGGGGCGAATTGCCACAGGATATTTATGATATACGCATCATCAAATTTTCTTCTACGGATGTAAATATTCTGCAACTGGCCTTAGTGTCGGAAACGGCACCTTACAGCGATCTGAAAAAGCAAATTGAGTTATTGCAAAGCCGGCTTGAGAAAGTAAAGAGCCTGAAAAAAATTGAAACACATGGCTACCCTGAACAGAATGTTCGGGTGCTGCTGAACATCGAAAAACTGGCACAGCAACACATCCCTTTAAACTATGTATTAGGCGC
This sequence comes from Bacteroidota bacterium, assembly GCA_018267215.1. Lineage (GTDB taxonomy): Bacteria > Bacteroidota > Bacteroidia > Cytophagales > Cyclobacteriaceae > ELB16-189. The sequence goes on along the minus strand of JAFDYX010000021.1, from coordinate 77,860 downwards.
CATTCAAAGCGAGAATGTAAATATACCCGGAGGCAATATTGAAATGGGAGCCCGCAGGTTTAATGTAAAAACAAGTGGGGAGTACAAAGACATAGAAGAAATAAAAAACACCATTGTATATGCCGCCAACGGAAAAATTGTGTACCTGAAAGATGTAGCCGAAATAGAAAATGGTTATGAAGATGAAACGCACTTTACCCGGCTCAATGGCTACCGGAGTGTGCTGCTGACGGCTGCACAAAAAGATCAGCAAAACATTTTTAGCGTGGACGATCAGATTACACCCGTGTTGGCGCAGTTTGAAAAAGAGTTGCCTTCCAATATGAAGATGGTAAAAAACTTCGATCAGGCGAAGAGTGTGCAAAAACGGCTTTCGCGATTTGCCAAAGATTTTATGATCGCCATTCTGCTGGTATCGGTTACATTGCTGCCGTTGGGCAACCGGGCAGCGCTGGTAGTGATGATATCTATTCCGCTTTCCATTTTTATGGGCTTATTTATGCTCGATACGTTGGGCTACTCCATCAATCAGTTGAGTATTGTCGGCTTAATTGTAGCGCTGGGGATTTTGGTAGATGATTCAATAGTAGTGATCGAAAACATAGAACGTTATCTGCGTGCCGGCAAATCTAAAAAAGAGGCCGCCATTGAAGCGACCAAACAAATAGGGTTAGCTGTATTGGGGTGTACCGCAACATTGATCCTTGCCTTTTTGCCATTAGTCTTTTTACCTGAACAAGCCGGAGATTTTATCCGCAGCTTACCGATGGCCGTCATTACCACAGTGCTGGCTTCTTTAGTCGTGTCGCTCACCATCGTGCCGTTCTTATCGAGCCGTTTGTTGAAAACACACACCTCGAAAGAAGGCAATATTTTTCTGCGTGTATTGAAAAAGGCTATCAGCCAATCGTACACGCGCATACTCCATTGGGCGTTGCGCCATCCTTGGGCCACACTCGGCATTGCACTGGCTTTGTTTGTAGCCAGCTTGTCGTTGTTTCCTGTTGTGGGGTTTAGCTTGTTTCCAAAATCTGAAAAACCTCAGTTCCTCATTAACATAGAAATGCCGGGCAGCACGAGTTTGTATGAAACAGATCGTGTAGCGCGCTATGTGGAGAGTGAATTAAAAAAAGAAAAAGACATTACCTACTTCACGGCTAATGTGGGGAAAGGCAACCCGCGGATATACTACAATGTAATAGCACGGAGCGAGTCGCCCAACTTTGCTCAGTTTTTTGTGCAGTTGAACAATCTTACGCCCGAGAAAAAAACGGTGCTGATTGACAAGCTACGCGACAAGTTCTTCTACTACCCCAATGCCAAAATTGAAGTAAAAGATTTTGAGCAAGGCCCGCCTTTAGAAGCGCCCATCGCCTTGCGCCTGTTTGGCGAAAACCTCGACACGCTGCGAAAAATTTCGATGGACGTAGAGGAGATTTTGAAAAAAACAGAAGGAACTATTTATGTGAACAACCCTATCGCTAACCAACAAACAAACCTGCACGTAAAAATCAATAAAGAGAAGGCAGGCCAATTAGGTGTGGCTGTCAGCGATATTGACAAGGTGGTACGGCTCGGAGTAGCAGGCTTGAATGTAGGCCAGTTTACCCCGGGCGAAGGCGAAGACAAAATCAATATCAACGTAACGCTGCCACGCGAAAAATACACCACGTATGAAGTATTTGATAAACTCTTTGTAAACTCTGCCATAGGCCAGGCCATTCCGCTCAGGCAACTGGCATCGGTGGAGATGGAAACATCCACCAACTTAGTCAGGCATTATGACAAAGACCGGTTTTCTACCGTGATGGCTTTTGTAAAAAACGGATACTTGTATGAAGATGTAACGAATGTCGTACTAAAAAAACTGAACGCTTACAAATTTCCGAAAGGATACCGATACGTGGCGGCCGGAGAAGTAGAAAACAAACAAGAGTCGTTTGGCGGGTTGGGCACTATTATTTTGATTACCGCGTTCGGATTTATTGCCGTGCTGGTACTGGAGTTTGGAAATTTTAAAAGTACACTGATCGTCCTGTCTGTTATTCCACTCGGCATCATCGGAGCCATCACTATGTTGTTTCTCACCGGCAACCCCATGTCGTTTGTGGCTGTCGTGGGTCTCATTGCGTTGGTAGGGATAGAAGTAAAAAATTCCATTTTGCTAGTTGACTTTACCCATCAACTGCGCGAACGCGGTGTGCCTTTGGATGAAGCCATCGAACACGCGGGCGAAATCCGTTTTGTACCCATCGTGCTCACTTCGCTTACTGCCATTGGCGGGCTGATCCCACTGGCTATCGAAGGCAATCCGTTGTACTCGCCTCTCGCTTTGGTAATCATAGGTGGGCTGATCAGTTCCACACTGCTTTCCAGATTGGTTACACCGGTGATGTACAAATTACTTCCGCCAAAAGTAGAAGTCATTGGCGAGCAGCCGGGAGATATTCCGTTGGAGTAACCCCCACGTAAGAAGAAAAATTGTTGTGTTCCTTGAAAGAGGATGCAACAATTCTGATTTTATATTCTTCATAACGCTGCAGCACTTGCTTGACATACAACACCGGGCCATAGCAACGGCAATAGCCGGCACGCGAAACAGGGTCGCGGTAATATTTAGGATTAGATTTTTGGCTGAGGTAATACTCCACATGGTCGTTCCAAAGGTCTGGGCTTCCACCATATTTTTCGCTCAGCTTCTGGGCATCGTCCACATGCGAGAGCCCCACGTTATACGAGGCCAGTACAAATTTTTTGCGTTCGCTGTCGTCTGTTACAGTCTTTTTCCAGTAGTCATCCAAAAATTTCAGGAAACGGATGCCCGCAACAATATTTTGATCAGGATCCCACAAATTTTTTATACCGAAATGCAAACCTGTTTCGGGCATCACCTGCATGAGCCCGATGGCACCTGCCCACGACTCTACACGCGGATTAAAATTAGATTCTTGAAATGCCACCGATGCCAGCAGCCGCCAATCCCAACCCAATCGGGTAGCACCTTGCTTTAATTGCTCATCATACGGACTGAGTTTATCTGTTTTCAATGGTGTGAAGTCAGTGGATATCAGGGGTACAAAAAAACGAGGGCTGTTAAAATAGCGATCGTAGATTACCTGAAATACTCCTTGCTTTTTGGTTTGAGCAAGCCATTGATTAATGGTTGTTAATAATTCGGGAGAATTTTTTCTTATACCCCAGCCGATCGGTTGAGGTTGGTTAATAACAGTGCTGATATCAAGGTTAGGATAATAGAGCTCACCTACCTGTGCTATCATTTGATCGGCCACCGTGTACCGGATTTCGCCCAGTGCTACTTTGTGTATGAGCGACTCCGTTTCGGCATCAGCGCTGTCTTCGTGGATAATAATTTTTTTACCGCCCTCACCTGAAATAGCTTGAAGCTGACTAATAAAGGCAGAACCATTTTTTACATGTACTTCCTTCCCGGCCAAGTCTATGGGGTTGCGCAATATCTTTTTTTCTACCTGGCTTGGGGGCAACATGCGCCAGTGGTTAGGTTTTTTTTGCACCAATACAGGCGGAGTTTTAAACAGCGTATCGCTGAACGAAATAATCTCAGCCCGTTCGCGAGTGATGGTGAGCGGAAAAGCCACAATGTCGCCTTCGCCCCGGTTCAGCTTGTCAATCGCATCTTCAATGCCAGCAATCACCCGTATTTTTAAATCTACGTGCAGGGAGGCGGCAAGTCGTTGCAGCAATTCGTACTCAAAACCCATCGTGCGCCCTTTGTAAATAAAATAGCTGACAGAATTATTGTCAATGATGACTTCGAGGTAGCCGCGTTTTTGGATGTCGCCCAGGTCGCGCTGCAACAAAGGCTGCGCGGCAAAGTTGCTTTTGGGCTCCTTCTTTTCGCAACATGCGAGGCAAAAGAAAAGAAGAATACATAAAATCCTTCCGGCCATTGGGGAAGGTAGAAAAATACAGAGAAATAAAAAAGGCTGCTTCACCGGCAACCTTTTTTTAATAGAAACAGGGCTTACTAATTATGCTGAATTACATTCAAGGCATAGGCAACTTTAACAATGGCTCCGGGGTTTACTATTTTCCCTGTTAAGAATACAGAGTAAGCTTTTCCCGGAGAAAGAGTTACGGTAGTTGAAGCTAATAGCGTACCCGAAATACTTCCTGAAGTTACTTGCAGCGTATAAGTATTAGGAGCAACAGAAGAGAATGAACTGCTTCCCGCACGATAGGCCGTGCTATTGCTAATAGATCCCAGTGAAGCACCAGCATTTGACAGATATACAGTTGGTGAGCCAGGTGCAAGATTATAAAATCTAATTCCTGATTTAGATGCTTGTATAGCCAAATTGTCGGACAAAGGCCCAATGAAAGTCAGCCCACCCGGCTTAGATGTAAAACCAGAACCTTTGGTAAAAGGACGATTAACAGAATCTACAACAAAAACTGTATAGGAGGCTGATCCCGTTAAGGTGGATTGGGTCACAAGGTCAGCTTTTAAGGCTAATGTGTCACTTCCGACAACTCCAAACACTGCATTTTTAATTCGAATCTGCTCAGAGCCCGGATTAACATTTAAGTAACCGGACACTACTTGAGGATTTAAAGTTACTACTTGTGCATTGTTAACCTGATATACCAAACTTTGAGCATCGGGAGAGGCATTGACAAATAATACTTTAGCATACCGGGTAACAGATGAAACTTGTGGGTTAGGGTAACTTGGATCAGAGCAACCTTGAGCAGCTAATCCGATTACGATGATCAGAATGATGGATTTATAATATTTCATGATAGTGTCATTTTTTAGTTAAAAATATAACGTACGCCAATTTGCAATTGATAACGAGAAGCTGACGTAGTGTTATTCACCCAAGTATTGGTTAATGCACTACCATCGCGGTTGGTTGCAAACGTGAAGATAGGCCTGCCCGAAGCAGCCGTAGTGGTGTAGGAATTGCTCGGCAATAACGGATTGGTTTGTGAATTAGGAGTGGTTACGGCCTGATTTTCATATCCAATAAAATTTAACAAGGCAGTCCGAGCCGGAGTTCTGACAACGCCCCAATCAGAATTTAACAAGTTGAGGAAGTTGATGGCCTCAAAAGAAAACTGTAATGTGTTGCGCTTGCCATTTTTTGTTTCAATGTAAAAATCTTGCAGCAAACGCAAGTTCAATACATTAAACCAAGGAGCAGCCGCACCATTCCTTGCAGCATATTCACCACGATGTTGGCTTAGATACTTGTCTTGATTGATGTAATTGTCTAACTGTTGCCAAATCTGGCTAACTGACCGGGTGTCGGAGGCGCCAGAAGTAGTTAACAAAATTTCACTTTGGTTGCGGGGGATATAGATAAGGTCATTGCTTGCATTTCCGTCACCATTAATATCACCACTGTAGGTGTAGGAATACCGAAACCCGGACGAACCTTGGTAAATAGCAGAAATAGTAGTGGCAGCATATTTTAAATATTCTTTTCGGTAGGATGCACTAGCCACAATACGGTGTTGAGCTAAGTTTGAAGAGTAGGATAGTATGGGTGTATTCATACCTGAAACTTGTGGATAACTAGTGAGGTTGCCATTGGCAGTTGATCCGGTTTCGCTGAACGCATCACGAGAGTCAGAGTAGGTATATGCAGCCGTGGCGTAAAACCCTTTTTCAAAAGTCTTTTGTAACTGGGCTGTTGCGGAATACTGATAACCCTTGTTAGTGTTGTCAAGCATCACAGCTTGTGTGATGTTTTGGTTTACCCTCCTGCCCCACAAAGGCACACCGTTAGCATCGGTAGAAACGCTGGGGTTGGGGGCAATGGTTGCCGAGTATTGGGGGCGTCCATCTCCATCCACATTGCGGATAGGCGCATTCAGGTTGGCATCGCGATAGTAAACGGCATTGATATTTTTTGTGTAAATAAATTCCAAAGTTCCAATCAAGCCACCAGGCAAAGATTTATCTATAGCGAGGTTGGTTCTCCATACTTGAGGAAATTTAAAATTATGAACCGCAGCATTGATGGCAAATTGCGGAGAGGCCCCTCCATTGGATGTTAGTGGGGTTGGACTGAAATTATAGCTCTGAGCAGCAGCTCCCTGAGCAATGATTGAACCAAACAATAACCCATTATTAGTAACTTGGTTGGATAACCATACAAATGGTACACGGCCGCTGAACACACCCGTTCCACCGCGCAACTGAAGCGTCTTATCTCCTTTAACATCCCAATTGAAGCCAATGCGGGGAGAGTAGAGAGGGCTGAGTTTGGGTAGTTGCCCCACTTGAATTTTCTCTCCATTGGCAAATGTTAAGCCATCACTAATAGGGTTCTGAGGAAGAGTACCCGGGTATGTAGGTAAATCTACCCGCATACCATAAGTCAATTTTACATTTTTAAATCCGGTGTACTGATCTTGGATGTAAAAGCCAAGTTGTTGTGCTTTCCAACTGGCACCCGGAGCAGGATTTCCTGCTACGGCTGAATACTGAAGCAAATACTGAGTAGGTGCATTACCCGTAGCAGGGCTGGTAATATTATTGAGGAAATTGCTGATACTGCTATACTGATAAACCCCGTTGATTTGCTGTGTAAATACGTTCATGAATTTGAAAAATTCATTGGCTGTTCCAATAGTGATGACGTGATTGGGTTTGTAAATATTGAAGTTATCATTCAATTGGATAATGTCTTGGTTTAATTGATTGTTGCGCGTAAACGGATCGGGTCCAATGGTCGTTAAGTTTTGTCCGTTAGGGCCGAGAATGTCAACTGTGGGGAAGGCAGGTACAGCCCCGCCACCACCTTGCTCGCGTGGATCGCGGAAAGCAGAATATCCGATTGTAAAGGTATTGGAGTATTTATTACTGAAGGTGCTGTTCAACTCAGCAATGATGTTGTAAAGATTATTTTGTTGGCGATAAAAAGAATTGGAGAACGGCACATAATTAACACTATTAGTTCTGCCACCATTCGGTGATGAACCGATCCCCCCTGAACTACTGGGAGTCACATCCCGAAAGGCATTCAATTGGTTATACCTAACGGTGAGTTTATGCTGGTCTGAAATGTTAAAATCTAAACGAGCCAGATACTTTTGACTTTGTGTGGGCACATCAAAATTATTGTAAGATCCCGGATTATAGTTATTGACTAAAGATGGGTTAGCCTTAAAAAAATCTAAAATTCGCTGCAGGTTTGTTTCTGACCCATAAGCCGGATTACTCGGATCTGTAATAGCTGTGGGCTGATCACCAGAGGCATTTACCGGATAGGTAGTAGAGGGGCTGATACTTTTTTCAAACTCATAATTGGCAAAGAAAAATAGTTTGTTCTTGATGATGGGGCCACCTAGTCTAAACCCCGTGTTTTGATAAGCAAAATTAGCGTTGCTTTGCGTAACACCGGCCACTTTGGTGCCTACCATATTCTGGTTTTTATAAAAACTGTAAACTGAGCCCGAGAATTCATTTGTTCCACTTCGGGTAACCGCATTGACTCCCGCCCCGGTAAAAGCACCTTGGCGAACATCATAGGGAGCGAAGTTAACCTGAATGGCCTGGATGGCATCTACTGAAATAGGTTGAGAATTGGTTTGGCCACCGGGTAGTGCAGATAATCCGAACACGTTATTCGAGGTGGCACCATCTATTGTAAAATTATTATACAAATTACTTCGGCCACCAAAACCAAAGCCATTGGAGCGGGGGTCAAGCGCAGTAAAATCCTGAAAACTTCTGGTAATAGTGGGAAGTCTTTCAAACTGCTCTCTTCGCACACTGGTAGCTGCACCGGTGCGCTCTGAGTTTAGTACAGGATCTTTTTGAGCTGTTACTTGCACTTCCGAAAGATCTAGGGTGGCCTCACCGAGTTTAAAATTTGCAGTATAATTTTGATCCAATCCCAAATAATCTATAGACTGTTTTTGTTCCTCGTAACCTACAAACGTAACAGTTACAGTATATGGCCCACCAACACGAACAGCAGGCAAGTTGTATCGGCCATCAACTCGTGTTGAAGCGCCATATTTTGTTCCGGACGGAACATGAATGGCTATCACGGTAGCACCAGGCAAAGTTTTACCCTCTTTGTCTGCCACTACACCACTAATGCTGGCTGTGGTAACACCCTGCGCATAGACAGCCGCAAAAGCCATTAGCACCAAGGCAAATGATAAGAGTAGTTTTTTCGTCATAGAGATTAGTTTAGGTTTTAGAGTTCTGCCAACAAAAGTATATTAATTGCTATCTACATTTATCTGCAATGGATTATTAATTCCTCACATTCTGTTAACAAATTGATAACATACTCCACCGGAAACCTTTGATTGTCAGATAACAATTAAATGAATGGAATCTCATTCCCAAAAAAATCGTTCAACAAAATCTAAACTGTTTTTCGCACATTTACGCACTTTTTTAAGTCGGACAGGCTTATCACACACATGGAAAAAGAGGCAGTCAGCAGCGGCAATATCCTTGATTTAAAAGTACTTCGTCAATTGATGACGTTTGTGCGGCCTTACCGCGCACGTTTTTATCTGGTAATTTTTTTAACGCTGGCGCTGGGCTTTCTTTCACCGTTGCGCCCCTTGCTGATTCAATACACCATAGACCACCACGTACAGTATAACAACTACCGCGGCATGGTGGTGGTAATGGTTTGGGTACTTGTTTTACTGGTGATCCAGACCGTGGTACAATATGCGCACACCTACATTTCGGGGCGGATAGCGCAATTTATTTTGCGCGACATACGGGTAAAACTATACAACCACCTGATTGGGCTGCGCCTTCCTTTTTTTGATAAAACACCCATCGGCAGGCTGGTAACACGCATCATTTCGGATGTAGAAACATTGGCCGATGTGTTTAGCGAAGGGCTGGCCGCTATGGCCAGCGACTTGTTACAGATTTTTTTTATCCTCGCCTTTATGTTTTATGTGGACTGGCGACTGGCGCTGATCAGCTTGTCCACCATACCGCTGATGTTGCTGGCCACCTACGTCTTCAAAGAAAAAATAAAGGTGGCTTTCAACGAGGTGCGCAATGCTGTGTCGAACTTAAATGCCTTTGTGCAAGAGCACATCACCGGTATGCGCATCGTACAACTGTTTGGAGGAGAGAAAAGAGAATATGAAAAATTTAAAGCGATCAACCGCGAACACCGGCACGCCCATCTCAAATCTGTACTTTATTACTCTGTCTATTTTCCGGTGGCGGAAATCATTGCGGCCATGGGCACGGGGTTGCTGGTATGGTGGGGTTCTAAAGAAGCCATCAATGAAGTGATAACGGGAGTTACGCTGGGCAAGCTCATTTCATTCATCATGTTCATCCAGCTTTTTTTTCGCCCCATCCGTATGATCGCAGATCGGTACAATACATTGCAGATGGGTATCGTCAGTTCTTCGCGGATAATGAATTTGTTAAATGAACCCCATTACCTGTCAGCCAACGGAACCCACAATCCCACTCAGATCAAAGGAGAAGTGGTCTTTAATCATGTGTGGTTTGCTTACCACGATGCCAATTATGTGCTGCGCGATTTCACAATGAAAATCAACCCGGGAGAAACCATTGCCCTGGTGGGCGCTACGGGTGCAGGCAAATCATCGGTCATCAACTTGCTCAACCGTTTTTATGAAATTAACCGAGGCGAAATAGTAGTAGATGGTGTGGATATCAAAGAATATAATCTGGCTTTTTTGCGCAAACACATCGGAGTGGTGCTGCAGGATGTTTTTTTGTTTTCCGATTCCATTCGAAATAACATTACGCTGGGAAATACCGAGGTAACGGATGCCATGATCTGGCATGCCGCAGAGTTGGTGGGCGCCAAAAAATTTATCGAACGCCTCCCCGGCCAGCTCGATTTTAATGTGATGGAACGGGGTGCCACACTTTCAATGGGGCAACGGCAACTGCTGTCGTTTATACGGGCCATCGTGTACGATCCGAAAATTCTTGTACTGGATGAAGCTACCTCATCCATTGATTCTGAAACAGAGCAGATGGTGCAAAATGCCATTGCCAAGATGATGGAACACCGCACATCCATTGTGATAGCCCACCGTCTGTCCACCATTCAGCATGCCCATAAAATTATAGTATTAGACAAGGGCGAGATGAAAGAAACCGGCCGCCACGAGGAGTTGCTTGCCCAAAACGGATATTACACCCAACTGCACAGAATGCAATACAAAGAGGCCGTGTAGCGTTAGGCGGTAATTGAAACGCCAGTATTCAGCCGTTTGCGCAAAAGGTTTATCTTTGCTTTAATGCACTTCTCGAAAACATACTTTTTCATTTCCATCCTTGGGCTTTTTCTAAGTCAGGGTTCACTTGCCCAAGTGCGGAAGAGCATTAAAAGCGGCAGTTTTTCTGTGCCGCGGGTTTCGCACAGAAAAGCCAAAGTAATGTGCCCCATTTTTGAAGCCAGCCAATATCCTTATCAGGGCATTGGGTTTAAAGTGGGCGATCCGTTTGCCCTCTCTTATAAATTTTATCCGTCAAAACATTGGTCGTTTGCTGTAGATGGGGGCAAGGCCGCCAGTGGGTTGTACAACAAATATTACCGGGGTCTTTTTAATGGCCTTGCTAAGAGGGACACCCTGAGCACAGATCCCATATCAAGCCAGAAATCAACATTAACCTACTACTCGCACAAAGTATTGAGTGATTTATTTTTAGAGGCTAAATTTTTGTACCAGTGGGATGCTTCTAAAATTTCAAAAGGGCTGATGCTGTATGGCGGAGCCGGCTGGCAATGGCGCAATACGCAAATTAAATACGAATATAATTACCAGCAAGCGGGCTCGTATGGCGAAGACAGGTTTGGCAACTTTACCATAAACCGCTTTACGTTTGGCCCTGTGGTGCTGGCAGGTTTTGAATATTCTTATTTTTCATTGCCCGTGTCTGCCTTTATTGAAGTGGAGATGTACACCGATGCGCTGGTTGACCCCGGCTACCACCGCTTTCAGGGAGGGGTAGGGTTACGATATATTTTCTGAGGGCTCCTCGGCCTGTTCTGCCAACACCTGCTTTTCTACTAACTCTTTGTAAACACCGCCCCGCTCGAGCAGGCTTTCGTGTGTGCCTTCTTCTACAATGGCACCGTCATCAATTACTAAAATATGATTGGCCAGTTTGGCCGAAGAAACGCGGTGCGAAATAATAATGGTAGTGCGGTTAGCCATAATTTTTTTCAGGCTGTTGAGGATATTGTTTTCGGTCTTCGTATCAACAGCCGAGAGGGCATCATCCAAAATGAGGATTTTAGGTTCGCGCACAATGGCGCGGGCAATGGAAACGCGCTGCTTTTGCCCGCCCGATAATGTAATGCCCCGCTCGCCCACGCGGGTGGCAAACCCTTGCGGAAAACCCTGGATGTTTTCATACACATCAGCATCTTTGGCTGCTTGTATAATGACAGATTCGTTTGGCGTAGGCAGCCCAAAGCCTATGTTGTTGGTAATGGTATCGCTGAACAGAAAAACATCCTGAGGAACCACCCCGATTTGCCTGCGCAAAGAGACCAAGTGATAGTCTTGAATAGGAACCGAATCCACGGTAATGTGCCCCGAGGTAGTATCGTACAATCTGGACACTAAGCTGGCGATCGTACTTTTTCCGGAGCCGGTAGTGCCGATGATCCCCAACGACTCACCGGGCTTTAGCGCGAACGAAATATTCTTCAAGGCCACAATGCCCGTGTCGGGGTAGGTAAAGGAAACATTTTTAAATTCGATGGCTCCTGAAATTTCGCGCTCAACATTTTTGTGCGAAACAATATCTGTTTGCTGTCGCAAAAATTCGTTGATCCTTTTTTGAGAGGCCTCTGCCCGCTTTACTTGGCTTGTTGTCCAGCCCAGCAAAGTTACCGGCCACGTTAAAATATTGACGTAGATGATAAACTCGGCAATGTTGCCAATAGAAAGGCGGCCGTTGATTACCTCAACACTTCCCGCATAAACAGTAAGCACAATACTGAGGCCGACCAGCGCAGATACCACCGGATAAAACAAAGCATCTACTTTGGTAAGCCGGATAGACTGTCGCTTGTAGGCTTCGCTTGCGTGGGCAAAATGAGCAGACGACTCCTGCTCGCGGGCAAATGATTTGAGCACCCGGATGCCCGAAAAAGCTTCTTGCACAAACGTGCTGAGCCGCGACTGGCTCTGCTGGATTTCCTCGCTCCGCTTTTCTATGATATTGTTCACATAAAAAATCCCTACCGACAAAAACGGAAGCGGCACCAGAGAATAGATAGTCAGCTTGGGGCTGACATGGTACATAATAGGAATGAGCATGGCGAAAAGAGAAATCAACTGCAGGCCATACATAATAGAAGGCCCCAAGTACATGCGCACACGCCCCACGTCTTCGCTGATGCGGTTCATCAAATCGCCCGTATTGTTTCGCTTATAGAAGCTAACCGGTAGGGATTGGTAATGCTCGAAAATTTCATTTTTTAAATCGTACTCCACCAGCCGGCTCATTACGATCAGCGTCTGCCTGACGAAATAAAGAAACACTCCGCGCAACAAGGCCATGGCCAAAATCAGCAAGGCATACATTAAAACACCGTGCGAAAATTCAGAGAAAAAAGCCGGCTGTAGTGCGCTTCCGGCAAATGAACGATACACGTTGATGTTTTCAATTACCAGATTAATGGAGTGCCGCACTAATTGAGCCGGCAAAATCTGAAAAGCATTGGAGATCAGCACAAACACCAGCCCCCAGATCAGCGACCACTTGTATTTGTAAAGGTATTTATTGAGATAGAGCAGTTCTTTCATTCCGGCAAATCAACAAATGGCATGAACGGGTAATTGAGGCGGTAAGTTCGCAAATAACACACATATCCATCAAAGTCTTTTTGCGTTTCGGGCTAACCTCGTAATTTTGTGCTTTTCAAAAAAACGTTCTTGCCACATGCTCAACAGGCGTACCATCCGCATCAAAATCATGCAAAGTTTATTTGCTTACCAGCAATGTAAAGAAGCAGACTTGCAACTGGCACATGATTTTATCGAGCAGCACTTCAGCCCCGACCTGAACTCCATGGAAGTGCAGGACAAAGAATTACTGCGAACCCAACGGAAAGCTGCCCTTCATTTTTTTGACAAAAAAATAAAAAATGACAAAGCCACCACAGATGATACCCCTGTGGCACAGGCTGTAGATAAGGCGTTAGCGCTGTACCATCAATCCATCAAAAAAGATCAAAACTTTTTGGCAAAAAACATTGTGGTGGAAATGGAGAAGCTGGCAAGTCTTTACCACAGTGTCATCAGTTTAATGGTAGCATTGGCCGACTTGGCGGCAGCCGATAAGAAAGTGGACAGTAAAAATTTTGCACAACACCTGTGGATCAAATCGTGGCGGGTAAGCGATGAGTTAAAAAAAACAATACTCAAAGAAAACAGCGGATGGGAAAACCGGATGGACAAAGTACGCGGCTGGTATCGGGATGTGCTGAAAGAAAATGAAACCTACCAGAAGTTCATAGCCGAAAAAACACCCGATGAGGAATCCCAAAAAACATTTATTAAATACCTCAGCAGAAAAATTATTTTAGGGACAACGGTTATCAACGATTATTTCGATGAGCAAGACATCCGCTGGGCAGAAGATAAAGAGATTGTTAAAAGCATGGTTGATAAAACGATCAAATCATTGGCCGGAGATAAGACGCAACTGCAAAAACTTTCATTGAATTGGGATGAAGACCGCGAGTTTACCGAAACCCTGTTCAATGCCGCCATCAACCTCGCATCTCCCTACCGGGAACTGATCGCCAAGAATACGCGCAATTGGGAAGTGGACCGGCTGGCACTCACCGACCGGGTCATCATCGAGATGGCCTTGGCCGAAATGATTCATTTCCCCAATATTCCGGTAAAGGTTACCATCAATGAATACATCGAGCTGACCAAAGAATACAGCACCCCCAAAAGCCGTCAGTTTATCAATGGTATATTAGATGTGATCTCCAAGTCTATGAAAGAATCGGGTATGCTGAAAAAGAGCGGACGTGGTTTATTGGACAACAAATAAATGGGGAAATACTTTTTATCTTTGCGTTCTCTAAAAATGTAAATTGTTATGGGAAAGAAAAGTAGTAATGCTTTAATGGCTTTTTTGGCGGGCGCAGCCGCAGGCGCTATTCTGGGAATTTTGTATGCCCCCGATAAAGGATCGAACACACGCGAGAAACTTTCTTTTCAGTTGTCTAAGTACAAAAAGCTATTGCAAGACTATCTGGAAGACTTGGCGAGCGGAAAAGAAACCCCGCTTACTTCCGAAGCGCAATCCAAAGGACATAAAGTAGTTTCCGAAACAAAAGGGAAAGCGCAGCAGTTGCTTACCGATGTGGACGAGCTGCTGGAGCAACTCCGCGGAAAAAGTAGTTAACGTATTGTTAAAATATCTATCGAGTTTTGATAAGCGCAAGCACGGGTCATATTTTTGAAATCTAAGCATTAAAGATTATGAAAAACATACTGAAAATAGCTGTCATCATCGCTGTGGTATTAACAGGCTGCCGCGACCGGGCTGCCGAAAAGCGGATTGCCGAGTTAGAAAGCCGCATCACACAGTTAGAGGGAAATAAAACCGCCACCACTCCCACCACCCCCAATCAGCCCGCTGTGGCTGCAGAACCGGAAAAAATGCCCGAAGGGCCACTGCCAGTGATTTCATTCGGTACGACCGACCACGATTTTGGCACTGTTAACGAAGGGCAAAAAGTTTCCTACACCTATCAGGTAACAAATACGGGTAAAGCACCACTCATCATTCAAAATGCCCAACCCAGTTGTGGGTGTACGGTGCCCGACTGGACGAAAACACCCATACCGGTTGGCGGTACAGGCTTTGTAAAGGCTGAGTTCGACACACACGGCAAAACAGGTGTACAAAATAAAACCATCACCGTTACGGCTAATACCTGGCCCAAAACAACAACCATCAAATTTAAAGCGATGGTTATCGCCAAGTCCACCGGTGCCAATGGCCCGACACCTAACTAACTCGTTTCTTAAAAAATAAATAACCTGATCGTTTCCTTTTGCCGGATGGCGGCAATCGGATAATTTTGCGCCTTAAATTTTAATACCATGCATTCTATCTTACTACAAGCTCAATCTAACAATTACGCATTTCCACTCATGATGGTGCTGATGTTTGGCATCCTCTACTTTTTTATGATCCGCCCTCAGCAGAAGAAAGCCAAAGAGCAGAAAAAATTTGGCGAAGAAATTAAAAAAGGAGACTATGTGGTTACCATTGGCGGAGCACATGGCCGTGTAGCAGAATTGGAAGGCGACACATTTATTTTAGAAGCAGAGCGCGGTGTGCGCATCCGTTTTTCGAAATCGGCCATCTCCATGGATTCTACCAAAACGGCAGCGGCTAAAAAACCTGCCGAGTAGTTTTTTTGAATAAAGGCTTCGATTCGGTATTTTAGTACACGCAGGAGCCGTGAAAATTTTAAATATCCTCTTAAATCTTTTCCGCTTTGACCGGACAAACTGGAGAGCCGTAGTACTTTGTGTTTTGGCATCGGTACTGTTTTGGATTTTCAATTCGCTCAACAAACAATACGCTACTAACATAAAATTTCCTTTACTGTTTGAGTTTGACGGGGAAAAGTATGCCATAGCCGCACCACTGCCAAAATTTGTTACCCTGAATGTAACAGGCAGCGGGTGGGATTTGTTTCGCAAGCGTTTCGGCTTGAAGAAACAACCAGTCATTATTTCGTTAGAGCGACCCAATGAAATACAGAAAATAGTGGGCAGTACGATGGCGCCCCGGCTGGCCAGTCAGGTAGGCAAGCTTCAAATTAATTTTGTCGTAACCGATACGCTTCACCTGAAAATAGATAAGAAAGATTTTCACCGATATAAGTTAGTGCCAGACCTGACTGATTTAAGTTTTCGTAACGGCTATGGGCGCACCAGCCCCATTGTAGTGCTGCCCGACTCCGTCAGGCTGGAGGGACCCGAGAGTATTTTACATACGTTACCTGATTCAATCGTGTTAAAAGTAAGTCTGCAAGAAATAGCTGAAGATTATCGGGACGAAGTAGAAATCGTTTTTCCCGGCAGTGAGATGGTAAAACGAAACCCCTCGATTGCCCAGATTATGTTTGAAGTAGCAGAGATAAAAACAGTAGAAGTAAAACTGAAAGTAGATACAGGAAACCCAATGAACCTGTTGCACGACAGCGTGCAGGCAACATTTCAAATACCGGCAGCACATATTGCGGAATTCAATGAACAGATGAAAAACATAACGGCACACATCAATAAAAACCTTTTCAGACATACACCACGGGCGGTGCCCAGGCTGTCAGGCGTGCCGGCCTATGCACAAATCCGTAAAATTGATTCAGTAGCACTTAGAGAAAATTGATTCTTGTAATTTTGCCGGATCATAGATGACAAAAACACCACCACTTCGGGTAGGCATTACAGGCGGCATCGGTACCGGCAAAAGTTTGGTGTGCAAAATATTTTCAGTTTTAGGAGCGCCCGTGTACGATGCCGATAAACGAGCACGGCAACTGATGACTGAAGATGAGGTTTTGGTTAGGCAGATACAAGAAAAATTTGGAAAAGAGGCATACACAAACGGACAACTCAACCGCGACTATGTAAGCGAAGTGGTTTTCAAAGACGCTGCCCGGCTGAGCGAATTAAACCGGCTGGTACATCCGCGGGTAGCGGAAGACTCCCGGCAATGGATGGCGCAGCAAACTCATTTTCCTTATGCTATTAAAGAAGCCGCATTACTTATTGAATCTGGCGCTTACAAAGAGTTAGATCATCTTGTTGTTGTGACAGCCCCGATGGCGTTGCGCACACAACGCGTGCTCGCCCGTGATCCGTTCCGCACGAAAGAAGAGATTGAAAAAATAATAAGTAAGCAGATGCCCGAAGAAGAAAAAATCAAGTTAGCCGATAGCCTGATCTACAATAACGAAACTTCGCTGGTCATCCCACAGGTGCTTAAATTACATGAGCGGTTTATTCACTTTGTTAAGGAATAAACTTTCCTCGAACCAATTTTGTTAAATTTAAATTCTAAAATTATCCCCAATTTTAAATGTTGAATATTGTGCGAATTATACTGGCAGGGCTTGTGTTAGCCGCAGCAGTTTCTTGTAAAAAGAAGCAAATTGTTTTACCCAATACAAACCGGTCTAACATTGTCACCGCAGAGGGTTTTATTGTGCAACCGAGTGTGGAGAGCGAAAATGTGGAAGTGCCCGGCTCGCTGCTGCCGGTGGAAGAAACACAAATACGAACCGAAGTAACAGGGCGCATCATTCAACTCGATATTGAAGAAGGAAAGTCGGTGAAGAAAGGAGCCCTGTTGGCTAAGTTATTTGACCAAGACCTGTTGGCTCAGCTAAAAAAACTGCAAGTACAGTTGAGCATCTCTCAGCGTCAGGCCGAGCGCCAGAAAGAACTGCTCGCCATCAACGGCATCAGCCAGCAAGACTACGACCTGAGTGTGCTGGCGGTTGATAATTTGAAAGCCGACATTGAGACGACCCAAATAGCTATTGCCAAAACCGAGATCCGCGCACCTTATGATGGTAAGTTAGGCCTCCGCTTTGTCAGTTTGGGAGCCTACGTTTCTCCGTCAGACATCCTCACCAGTTTACGTCAGGTAAGTCAGTTGAAGTTAGATTTCTCGGTACCCGAAAAATATGCCAAAGAAATTTTGCCGGGCAACACGGTTAGGTTCAGGGTAGATGGCGGCACGCAAGACCATCTGGCTACTGTCATCGCTACAGAGGGAAATGTAGATCAGGTTACGCGCACACTGCGCATCAAAGGAATTGTAAAAGAGACTTCGCCCGAGTTGCTGCCCGGTGTGTTTGCCCGTGTTAATTTGCAAATGGGCAAAATCAACAATGCGCTGATGGTGCCCTCACAGGCTATTATCCCGCAGGCACGCAGCAAGCAGATTTTATTGTTGCGAAAAGATTCGGTGCAGGTTCTGCAAGTTGAAACCGGCATTCGCGATTCGGTATTCGTACAAGTTTTAAAAGGACTGAAACCGGGCGATACCATTGTTACTACTGCGCTCATGTCGATCCGGAAAAAATCGAAAGTGAAGATTACGAAGTTGAACAGGTACGCAAATAAATAATTGAGTCATGAACATTTCCGAATTGAGTTTGAGAAGGCCGGTGCTCTCGTTTGTGATGAGCATCATCCTCGTCATTTTTGGAGTGATCGGTTTTAAATTTTTGGGCGTACGCGACTACCCCGCCATCGACCCGCCCAATGTGAACGTGATGACGACTTACTCTGGTGCTAATGCCGACATCATCGAGTCGCAGGTTACGGAGCCACTGGAAAAATCAATCAACGGCATTGCCGGTATCCGGAACATATCCTCCACCTCCAGCATAGGCCGCAGCCTCATCAACGTAGAATTTGATCTGGGCGTTGACCTCGAAGCAGCTGCCAATGACGTGCGCGACAAAGTTTCGCAAGCACGCAGTTCTTTGCCGTTGGATCTCACCCTGCCGCCCGTTGTGTCTAAGGCCGATGCCAGCTCCGATGCCATCATCAGCATGACGGTGCAGAGCAACACCCGAAACCCTTATCAACTTACCGAGTACGCCACCAACGTATTGGTAGAGCGGCTTCAAACAATTAAAGGTGTAAGCAGCATACAGATTTGGGGAGAGAAAAAATTCGCCATGCGCATTTGGTTAGACCCCTCCAAACTCAGCGCCTATAACCTGACTGCGCTGGATGTGCAAAATGCACTGAGCCGGGAAAACGTAGAACTGCCCTCCGGCAAAATAGCCGGCAATGCCACCGAACTTACCGTTCGTACGTTCGGCAGGTTTTACACCGAAGATGATTTCAATAACGCCATTGTTAAAGCAACTGCCACGGGCAACATACGCCTGAAAAATGTAGGGCAAGCTGTGCTGGGACCGGAAAACGAAGAATCTATTTTAAAAGACAGGCAAGTTCCGATGTTGGGCTTGGCGCTCGTGCCACTGCCCGGTGCCAACTATGTTTCTATTGCAGATGAGTTTTACAAACGGATGGATCAGCTTAAAAAAGAAATTCCTAACGATATTAAACTGAACATCGCACTCGATCAAACTGTGTTTATCATCCGGGCTATCTCCGAAGTGCAGGAAACCCTTTTGATTTCTTTTATCCTGGTGGTGCTGATCATCTATTTGTTCTTCCGCGATTTTCTCATCGCCATGCGCCCGCTCATTGATATACCCGTTTCGCTGACGGCCACCTTTTTCATCATGTACTTGTGTGGCTTTTCCATCAATGTACTGACCATGCTGGGTATTGTGCTGGCCACCGGGCTGGTGGTGGACGATGGTATTGTGGTGACGGAAAATATCTATAAGAAACTGGAAGGAGGCATGAATAAGTACCGTGCTGCCAAAGAGGGATCTAAAGAAATTTTCTTCGCTGTAATTTCTACGTCTATTACACTGGCAGTGGTGTTTTTGCCTATCATTTTCCTGCAAGGATTTGTGGGCAGGTTATTCCGCGAGTTTGGTATTGTGGTGGCAGGAGCCGTGCTGATCTCAGCATTTGTATCGCTGACGCTCACACCGGTGTTGAGCGTAAAACTGACGCGCGAAAATCATGAACACTCCCGGTTTTATAAATGGACAGAACCATTCTTTATCGGCATGGAAAATGGCTATCACAAATTTTTGGGCAAGTTTATGAAAATACGCTGGGTGGCGTTTTTCATTATTGCTTTATGTATGGCTGCCTTATATTTTTTAAGCCAAAATATTAAATCAGAACTGGCACCGCTGGAAGACCGCAGCCAGTTCAGGCTTACGGTTTCGGCTCCGGAAGGAACATCCTACGACTTTATGGATGCTTACACGGATAAACTCATGGGATTTATGGAGGACTCCATCCCCGAAGCCCGCATTTTACTTTCTGTTACAGCACCTTCTTTTACGGGTGCCGGCAGTGTAAATCTAGCCTACGTGCGAACCACATTAGTTGACCCCAAATACCGCAACCGCTCGCAGCAGCAGATTGTAGAAATGGTGGAGCGAAACATACCACGGTTTTCGGAAGGAAAAATATTTGCTATGCAAGAGCAAACTATTTCTGCCAACAGACGGGGCGGGCAGCCCGTACAGTTTGTCATTCAAAACAATAACTTCGATAAGCTGCAAGCAGTGCTACCCAAAATTTTAGAGAAAGCCAATGCAAGCCATGTGCTGCAAGGGGTAGATGTAGATTTAAAATTTAACAAGCCTGAATTACGCGTAAAAATAAACCGCCTGAAAGCAACCCAACTGGGAATTAGTGTGCAGGATATTTCGCAGACACTTCAATTGGCTTACAGTAATTTAAGGTTTGGTTATTTTACACGCGAAGGAAAACAATATCAGGTAATTGGGCAGGTGTTGCGGGTAGATCGCGATGACACCGAAGATTTAAAAAAATTGTATGTACGCACCGGCTCAGGCCAGTTAGTGTCTATTGATAACGTGGTTACCTTCGAAGAGTCGGCTACACCCCCGGCACTCTATCATTTTAACCGATACAAGTCGGCTACCATTTCAGCAGGCTTAGCGCCAGGCAAAACCGTAGGCGATGGTATTGCCGCTATGCAGGAAATGGTAAAACCCCTGCTGGACGATTCGTTTGCTACATCATTGGCAGGCACCTCACGCGATTTTGCCGAGAGTTCGGGCAATACCATGTTTGCCTTTTTGCTTGCCTTGGTATTGATCTATTTAGTGTTGGCAGCTCAGTTCGAAAGCTTTATTGACCCCCTCACCATTATGTTTACAGTGCCGCTGGCCATCTGCGGTGCGTTCATTTCATTGTATCTGTTTCATCAGACGATCAATATTTTTTCGCAGATTGGAATGATCATGCTGATTGGCTTGGTAACGAAAAACGGGATTTTAATTGTGGAGTTTGCCAACCAAAAAAGGGAAGAAGGACTTGATAAATTTGAAGCTGTGTTGGAGGCCTCGCGTTTGCGTCTTCGTCCGATATTAATGACCAGTCTGGCCATGGCATTAGGTTCGTTACCCATTGCCCTGTCGCTGGGCGATGCCAGTACCAGCCGCGTGCCACTCGGTATCGTCATTGTGGGCGGTATTATGTTTTCTCTGGTGCTCACGCTGTTTATTATTCCGGCAGTATACTCTTATCTATCGCGGCCACGCAAACACATTGACAAAGAATTAGAGGAACTCGATTTGCCGCAACTACCCAAAGAACAAGTGTATGATGGGCACGTTCCTTCATTGTGAGGCAACCCATTCTCAAAAAATATTGATCAAAGAAATTTTTAGACACGCATGAATAAAAAATTTTATAAGCACAGGCTTCGGCTTAAAATCACGAGTAAACTGATTGTCCTTTTTCTGTTGTTGGCAAACTTTTCAGCCAAGAGCCAAGACGTACTTACATTGGAAGATGTGATTAAAATTACGATTGAGAATAATTTTGATGTGGAGGTGGCGCGCAACAATGTGCAGGTGGCCAAAAACAATAATAACATAGGCTTGGTGGGAGGCGGACAATCTACCGGGGGCACAGTAACCGGAGGTACTACGGGTATGCTTCCTCAGGTTTCTATTGCTGCCGGCAGCCCGCAGGGGCCGCTGGGATTTGGTCGCACCACCAGCACACTCAAATATTCCAACCCGGCAGCAAATATTGATAATCAAACCCTCAATTCGGTCAGCTACACACCTGCTTTGGTAGTAACGTGGTATTTTTTTGATGGCCTGAAAATGTTTGCCACCAAAAAGAAATTGAACCGAGCCGAAGAACTGAGCAATTTGCAATATCGGTTAACGGTAGAAAACACATTGCTGTCAGCACTCACCGCCTACTATCAGATGATCAGTATCGAGCAATACATTAAATCGCTGAGAACGTCATTGGCATTGGGCGATGACCAGCGAAAATTAGCTGAAGAAAAACTGAGGGCAGGCATCGGTTCGAAGGTGGATGTTTTGCAAACTCAAATTGATTACAACAGTATTCTGGTACAAATTACACAACAGCAAAATTTATTGAATGAGCAACGGGTTAATCTGAACACAGTCTTAAAACGTGCGCCCGATACGGAGTTTAGCGTTCCCGATACTATCATTATTCAAACCAAACCGGAATATGCCGGAGCATTGGGCAATACGATTAAAAACAATAACTCAATTTTAATTGGGCGTAAGACATTGGAGATTGACCGCTTAGCGCTGAAAGAATTTCGGGCGAATGCCTGGCCAAAGATCGGCTTGACAGGAAATTATAACTATCAATATATCTCCAACGATATCGGGTTCATGAGATTAAACCGAAACTTCGGATATAATGGCGGATTTATTTTTTCGTGGACAGTTTTGAACAACCTCACCACCCGCACGGCCATCCGCAATACGAACATGCAGATTGCTTCCGATAACGTGCGCCTTCAGGCTTCGGAGTTTCAGGAGAAATCGAATTTGTATAAAGCGTTTTTAAGCTTTGAAAATAATTTGAAGATTGTAGAACTGGGGAAGGAGAGTGTGCAGTTGTCGAATCAGAATCTTTACATTGCTGCCCAGCGTTTTAAGCAGGGATTATCCACCTACATTGAATACCGCACAGTACAGCAGTCGTATGAAAACGCGCAATATCAACTATCGCAGGCTGCCTACAGCACCAAAGTGAGCGAACTCAACTTCCTGAAGGCACAAGGTCTGTTAGTGTATTAGTGTCTTCTTATTCTTGCGGCACTTCTTCTTGTTTCGATACCCAGAAGTTGTTGTATCCTTCGCCTACCTGAATGGTTAATACACCGGTTGCCAGCATTTCCAAAATGGCGAGGAAATTAAAAATCAGCGAAATGCGCGTAGGTGCTTTTTCGAAAAGCTCGGTAAAAGCTACGCGCGAACGGCTAATTACTTCTTTCAGAATAAATTCTTTTTGGCCTTCAATGGTGTAAGGATATTGAATAACCTGATGTATCGGTCTGTTTCTTTCTTCTTCGTGTCGTTTTAATACTTTCTCAAAAACAGTCAGCAGCTTAAATAAGTCCACATCCTGAAGTTCGGCTTCCACGTTGGTGCTTTCGGCCAATTGCCTCAACTCCTTCATCAGGTTGCCGCGTTTTTCTTTCATCAACTCGGTTTCCTCCATTTTGTGGAATTGATCAATTACTGATTTGTACTTTTTGTACTCCATCAGGTGCTTCACCAGTTCTTCGCGTGGATCAATTTCATTGCCTTGCTCATCCAACTGAGGCCGTGGCAACAGCATTTTTGATTTGATGCGCATTAGCGTAGCAGCCACCAAGATAAATTCGCTGGCCACTTCGATATTTAAGGTTTCCAGCCGGTGGATGTACTCCAAAAAATCGCTGGTGATTTTGGAAATGGGAATGTCGTTAATATCCAACTCATCGCGTTCAATAAAAAACAGCAATAAGTCGAAAGGGCCTTCAAATAAGGGTAACCGGACTTCAAAATTTTCTTGTGCCATAACTTTCAAAGGCTGCAAAAATATCTAAATCCACTGAAAAAATTGATTCAAAATGAAATAAGTAAATTTGCGGCCTCTATTGCTGCTGTATAACTTTTTTGAACCCATATTTGTATTTGCTGTTCTCTGTTTGTTAGAATTGTAATATGCTGATTACACCCGGAAAACTATTGGCGCAAATTAACAGCCCTGCCGATCTGAAAAAGCTCGATCAGGCACAGTTGGTTCAGCTTTGTGATGAGCTCAGGCATTTTATTATTGATAACGTATCGGTGTATGGCGGCCATTTTGGCGCCAGCTTGGGTGTAGTAGAACTTACCGTGGCACTGCATTATGTTTTTAATACACCCTATGATCAGTTAGTGTGGGATGTAGGTCATCAGGCTTACGGCCACAAAATACTGACAGGCAGGCGCGATGTTTTTCATACCAATCGGGTTTATCAAGGCATTTCGGGGTTTCCCAAGCGAAAAGAAAGTGAATACGATGCCTTTGGCGTAGGCCATTCGTCCACATCTGTTTCGGCAGCGTTGGGTATGGCGTTCGCTTCTAAAACAATCGGCCTTGCCGACAAACAGCATGTAGCCGTCATTGGCGATGGAGCGCTGACGGGTGGAATGGCTTTTGAAGGACTGAATCACGCAGGCGTAGCAGACACCAACCTGCTGATTGTGCTCAACGACAACTGCATGTCCATTGATCCCAATGTAGGAGCGCTGAAAGATTATCTGACGGATATTACTACATCCAAAACATACAATCGCCTGAAAGACGATGTATGGAATATGCTCGGCAAGCTTTCTTCGTTTGGCAAGAATGCACAAGACATTGTTTCAAAAATTGAAAATGGAATAAAATCTACGCTTCTCAGCCAAAGTAATTTATTTGAATCGCTTAACCTGCGCTACTTTGGCCCGGTAGATGGCCACGATGTAGATCATTTGGTAGCCGTACTGGCAGATCTGAAAAAAATTAAAGGCCCTAAAATTTTACATTGCATTACCCAAAAGGGAAAAGGGTACGGCCCGGCCGAAAAAGGGAATGCTACCACCTGGCACTCGCCCGGCACATTCGATAAGATTACGGGCGAGATTCATAAAAAAATACAAGACAAGCCACAGGCACCAAAATACCAAGATGTATTTGGCCACACATTGGTAGAGTTGGCCAGACAAAATGAAAAAATTATTGGCATTACTCCGGCCATGCCATCGGGTTCGTCATTAAATATCATGATGAGAGAAATGCCTGCACGCGCGATAGATGTAGGCATAGCCGAACAACATGCCGTTACGTTTTCCGCAGGGCTTGCTACACAAGGGCTGGTGCCGTTTTGCAATATCTATAGCTCCTTTATGCAGCGTGCGTACGATCAGGTGATACACGATGTGTGCATTCAAAACCTGCCTGTCAATTTTTGTTTGGATCGAGCAGGGTTTGCCGGGTCAGATGGACCCACGCACCACGGAGCCTATGATCTGGCCTTCTTCCGTTGCTTGCCAAACATGATCGTATCAGCACCGATGAATGAGCAAGAACTGCGAAATTTAATGTACACGGCTCAGTTGCCGCGTCAGGGAAATGCATTTTCAATCCGCTATCCGCGAGGTCAGGGTGTTATGCCTGATTGGAAAACACCTTTTGAGGAAATTGAAATAGGGAAAGGCAGAAAAATAAAGGATGGCGATGAGTTGGCAATTCTCACCATTGGCCACATCGGAAACTATGCAGTAGATGTTTGCAGCCAGCTGGAGAAAAAAAATATCCACATTGCCCATTACGACCTTCGTTTTGTAAAACCGCTGGATGAAGAATTGCTGCACGAAGTCTTCACTAAATTCAAAAAAATTATCACCGTGGAAGATGGCTGCGTGCAGGGAGGGGCGGGCAGTGCGGTAATTGAGTTTATGGCGGACCACCATTATCAGGCCGAAGTAAAAAGACTCGGCATACCCGATGCCGTCATTGAGCATGGCGAGCAATCCGAACTTTACCACGAATGTGGGTTTGATACCAATGGAATATTACAGGCAGCCATGGCCATGCTTGAGTTGGTGAAGGCCTGAAATCATGAACAAAATTTTTTACCACAAATCCGGAAAGGGAAATCCGGTGGTGCTTATCCACGGGTATTGTGAAACACACCAAATATGGGCGAATACAGTTCCTTTCCTTTCTAACGAATGGGAGG
Organism: Bacteroidota bacterium; assembly: GCA_018267215.1. GTDB lineage: Bacteria > Bacteroidota > Bacteroidia > Cytophagales > Cyclobacteriaceae > ELB16-189. The sequence goes on along the minus strand of JAFDYX010000021.1, from coordinate 52,155 downwards.
TTTATACATTAGACCTGCCCGGCTTTGGAAGCAGCCCGCTTCCTGAAGGATCATTTTCTATTGCTGACATTGGCAATAGTGTTTTGTTATGGATGAAAGAAGTTGGCCTTAAAAAACCAATTGTTATCGGCCACTCATTGGGCGGATATGTTACCATGGCCATGGTGGCACAAGAAGAAAGTTTTTTTCGAGCCGTTGGTCTCTTTCATTCTACTGCCTTTCCTGACTCTGAAGAACGGAAGACTAATAGAAACAAAGTAATAGAATTTGTCAGGAGCCACGGAGCCACGCCTTTTATAGATACGTTTGTGCCCAGCCTGTTCTATCGCAAAGACCATCCGGCAGTTTCTGCTGTTTATCAGATTGCCGCCCAAACATCACCTGCTGCGATCATGGCCTATGCTGCCGCCATGCGCGACAGGCCTTCGCACATAGAAACCCTAAAAAATTTCGATAGGCCAGTTTTGTTGCTCGGGGGCGATCAAGATCAATCCATACCTGTTGATATAATGCAGGAGATGGGCAGAACGGCCAAGCACTCAATCCTGAATATTTTACCCCAAACAGGTCATGCAGGCATGTACGAAAACGTTGGCGGAACCGCGGAGGCATTAGCACTATTTTGCCGCCAAGCGTAACACATGCCGGAAAAGAATAAGAATTTTTACTTTCTAAAAGTTTGTGCTTAAAATATAAGATTATGCCTTATTTTTAGATCAATATCACTATATTTATGACCTTTATCATAAAATATACTTTCTTTAGCTATATTTGATTTTCTTAAAAAAACGTAAAACAGACACCCCTTATGAACAAAGAATTCCTCAAGAAAGCCTCCCTGCTACTTTTGCTGGTGCTTCCTACTTTGGCGTTAGCTCAGGCAGAGGAGGAGGAAATCCCCGAAAACTATGATTCATGGAATCATTTGGCTTTAAATATCGCTTTGATTAGTGCGGCTTTGGGCTTACTGATTGCCTTGGGTTATTTTATTAAACTCACCACTACCAAAGGCAGTAAGGATAAGTATGATTTCATCAGTAAACATGAAATCAGTACATTATGGTTTGCCGTTGTCTTTATCATTATTTCCGGTTGCTTTTTTGCCAATTCTAACATCACACACTTAACTCCTGTCTTGATAGGTGTCCGGCTTTTCATTAGTGTAGCGATGGCATTGATTGTTGCCGTAATCATTCAAACGCTGTTGAAATTTTATTATCCGTTTTACATTGAAAAGAGATTGAAAGTGTTGCGCTATAAACCCCGGATATCTGCTAAAACAGGTAAACCGATGAGGCTTTTGAGCGAAGAAGAGGAAGACGTTTATTTGGATGAGGGGAAGCAAGCCGAAGAGAATGTATTTTCAGTGGACTATGATGTGTGGATAGGTGAGAATGGAGACGATATTCAAATAGAAAAATATGCCGGCCACCTACACGCGCTGCAGTGCCCTGAGTGCAACTACCAAACCTTTAAAATTGTAAAAGAAGAAGTTTTGAAGCAACCCACTGGTACCGAAGATGGTGAAAGAATGTTGCACTATAAATGCGGTTACTGCGGCTATACAGCAAAAAAATCAGAAGTTATGAAACGCCAAACCAAAGTAGAGCAGCATTCTGCAACTGCCTAAAGGTTGGTATAAATTTAACCTAATGAAGAAGCCTCGAATTTAATCGAGGCTTTTTTGTTACACCCGTATTTTGCCTCTTTAGAAAGTTCTGAGCAAACCTGAACTGATAGTTGATATTAGAGGAGTTGCTTCAGCCTACTTTTTGAAATCAGAAATAGTTTTTGCGATTTCCGACAGCAATCCATTTTTCTCGGCATCCAGTGTCAGTTCCCAAAACATAAGGCCTTGCAATCCTGCCTTCAAAGTATATTGAGTTTTAAGGCGAATAGATTTTGTGTCGTCAAAAGTGGCAAAGAGTTTTTTAGCTGAGTTGTACCGATAGGGAGCTTGGCAATTTTCATCCCAGTATGATTGGAAACCTTGTAGTTCTGATAATTCACTTTGAAAATTTTTATAATCTACTCCCTGTTTAAATTTTCCTTTTTGAAAAAGCCCGTGGTTGATATCGGCCACATCCTCCCACACACGGGCATAAAAAGCAGCACCTATCACCATTTTGTTTTTAGGTACTCCTAATTTTTCAAGATATTTCACGCAAAAGTCTGTGGACTCGGGCTGTTTGTCGGATGAATAAAGCGATGTGTGATGCCCCGTTACAGTAGCGTAGCCATTTACTAAATCGTAAGTCATCAGGTTTACCCGATCTACTAACGGCATAACGGCCGGCCAATCTACGGACTCAACTAAAAATTTCTTAAACCCTCCTGCTGCAAAACTAATTTCGCGAGAGGATCCCAATGCTTCGCGCAAAGCATGAATGAGTTGAGTAAAATTTTGCCTGTCGTGGGGTGCAAATGTGTGGCCTGGGTATCCCTCGATGGCCGGGTACTCCCAGTCTAAATCAATGCCATCAGTATGGTATTCGTCTGACAAGGCAAGTACAGAAGCAGCAAACTCATGGCGGCCTTCGGGTGTTGAAAATACATTGGAGCAAGCTTCGCAGCCACCCCAGCCACCCAAAGAAAGAATAATTTTCAGGCTCGGCTTTTTCTTTTTTAAAGTAACTAAATTTTGGATGGTCAGCTTCCCTGCATCAGAATCAACCGTAAGCTTATTGCCAGTCAGGTGACAAAAACTATAAATTACTTCTGTCAGCGGTTCAACATTGATGTTTTTTACTTGCGCTGCATTGCCGGAAAAATAAGCGATTACTTGCGTGGGTTGCTGACCAAAACTTGGGCAGCACACACAACTTACCAAAAAGATTATGATTGAGTTGAGTATTTTATTTTTTATCATGGCTGTTTTTCACAAGTGATATTACTGAGCTATAAACTCATCATTTCTTTAAATTTAGAAGCTTGCCTGCGGCTTACTTCTACCTTGTCGCCTCCGCGAAGCCTGACCATCAGGCCACCGTTGAACCAAGTTTCAATGCCTTCTACCCAGCCCAGGTTGATGATGTGTTTTCGGCTGGCACGAAAAAAAGCACGTTCATCCAGTTTTTCGTCCAAGGCGTTGAGCGATTTATGGATCATGGGTTTGTTGTTATCAAAATATACTTTGATATAATTTCCATCTGACTCAAACATGCGCACATTGGAGAGGCTTACGAACCAGCAACGCTCACCGTCTTTTACAAATACCTGATCTTCCAAGCCCAGCTTTTTGTCTTGTGCCCGGCCGATTTTGTTTTTCTCTTTTTCAAGTATCTTATGCACCGCTTCGCTGAGTCGTTCGGGCTGAATAGGTTTAAGCAAGTAATCGAGCGCATTGACTTCAAAGGCTTTCAGCGCAAACTCATCGAATGCCGTAGTGAAAACTACCCACGGAACGGTATCGAGCGATTCCAGCAACTGAAACCCGTTTCGCCCGGGCATCTGTATGTCGAGAAAAAGCAGATCGGGGTTCAGTTCTTCAATCATTTTTTCAGCTTCGTCTGCATTCATGGCTTCGCCTACTACTTCAATGGAGGGATGCTCTTCCAGTAGTTTGGCCAACTCTTTGCGTGCCAGACGCTCATCATCAATGATTAAAGCTTTCATATCTTTTGTGGTTACAAGTTGTATAAATGAGGAATTTTCACTTCAGTTAAAACAGAATTATTTTTTTCATTGCCAATTTTTAGATAAGCGGCATCTCCGTATAAAAGTTTGAGGCGTTGGATGGTGTTGGCTAAGCCTAACCCACCTTTTTTTTCGACCACGTAGTGCCCGCTGTTGATGATTTGTATTGTGAGTTCGTCTTCTTCGGTTACACTTGTTTTGATGGCGATGAACCCGCCTTCCGTCAGCTGGGCAATGCCGTGTTTGATGCCGTTCTCTACCAACGTTTGGATCATAAAAGGAGGTACCCAAAAATCGCTTGAGCCTAAAGCAATGTCGTAATGGATTTCCAGCCGTTCTTCAAAACGGATGCTTTCTAAGCTGAGGTAATCTTTTACAACTTTCAGTTCGTCATTGAATTTTGTTAACCCCTTTTTTTCCGTTACCAATGAGTTGCGCAAAATGTTGGATAGCTGGGTAATGGCCTGCTTTGATTTAACCGGGTTCTCATCAATCAGGGCGCGGATGCTGTTCATGGCATTGAAAATAAAATGTGGATTTAATTGAGCCTTTAAATTATTCAACTCAATTTCTTTCACCTTGGCCTCCAGTTTCAGCGATTTATTGTAGCGCTCAAAATAGTTGTAGATAAAATAAATGGCCGACCACAAAAAGAAGATAATGGCGTAATAAATAGATTGTCCAAATACCAATGTTAAATCAAAAGCCAAAGGTGAGTTGAAGAGGTGTAATGAAATGGATACGGGTATTCGCAGAAAATACATGATCAGCCCCATCAGTAACACGCTGGCTACTACCCGAAACAACAGCATAGACATGTTTAGGCTTAACCACTTACCCCGGTTAATGAGTTGTCGGTAAGTGTGGGTTACCAGCAGGCACAGCACAGCTTCGTAAGAAAAAAAGATCAACCGTTTATTGTCCAGCGTGCCGGTATCTAAAAAATTGGCTACTACCTGAAATGATCCATGCAGGAACCAGCCACTTATTTGGAGAGCCCAATATAATTTCTCTTTGTAATTACTCACGCTTCAAGATACACATTTTACGAAGTTTGGCTTTTCTGAAAAAAGTATCCGGTACAAGGCGTTGTACTTAAATTGTAAGATAGCCATCAGGCAAATTTACCTTGATTATTTTTTGAGTTTTATGCGTGCTCTTAATAAAGGGCGAATGAACCGGGATGAGGATTTCTTTTTGGTTGCCAGCCACCAGCAAAAACTTATTTTCTCCGGCTCCCTCTATGTCAGTTACTTTACCAAGTTGCCCAAGGTTTTCGTCTTCAACTTCAAACCCGATTAATTCATCCTCATAAAATTGCCCGCGCTTCAGTTTAGGGCGAGATATTTTGGCCAAGTATATTCCACATCCTTTCAGCTCAGCAGCTTGCTCCACCGTGTTAACAGAATCGAATTTTATAAACGATTTGTCGCCACGGTCAGACAGGGAGGTAATAAAATAGGGGACTAAACTTCCCGCAGCGCTCAAGAAAACGCTTGTTAACCCGGCCAGATCAATGGTGCTTTCAAAAACCGCAGTTACTTCGCCTTTCAGCCCGTGCGTTTTCGAGATGTACCCGATTTTAAAATATTCGTTGATATTCATACCTACAAAAAATGCCGACACAGACGTGCCGGCATTTTAGCATATTTTTATTCAATAAAATATTAAGCCTGAGGTTCAGCAGGTGCTGCTTCTTCGGCAGCAGCCGGTGCGGCAGCAGGCACTTCATTTTTCTTACGAATGGCTTCAGCACGCGCTTCGCGAACTTTGCTTTCGGCACTTTTGCGAGATTTAATCTGCTCTGCTTTAGATTTCGTTACGCTATCTATCTTGGCTTGAATTTTAGCTTGCTTAGCATTGATCCAGTCGGCCAATTTTGCGTCAGCTTGTTCTTGCGTTAGTGCGCCTTTGTTTACTCCGATTTGTAAGTGCTTTTTGTACATCACCCCCCGGTAAGAGAGTACCGCCCGGATGGTGTCGGTCGGTTGAGCGCCTACCATCAGCCAATAAAAAGCCCTGTCATCTTTTAAAACAATAGAAGCAGGTACTGTTTGGGGGTTATAAGTGCCAATTTTTTCGATGAACTTGCCATCGCGAGGCGACCGGGCATCGGCCACCACGACATCAAACATTGCTAATTTTTTGCGGCCTCTGCGGGCCAATCTGATTTTTACCATGTTGTTTTAATTTAGGATCTCGTCCGATTTTAAAAGGAGTGCAAAAGTAAGCGTTTTTTTATATCAGCCAACTTCAATTTGAGTTAAAGAAGCCAAAAAATGAACAGAAGAAGCCCAAGCCTAACAAAACACCCAAAAATACCGGAATAAAATTATATTTGTGTAAACGATTATTAGGTTTTATTATTTTTATTATTCTTCTTAGGTTTGATTTCACACGCAAAAAAATATGGACAATTACTCATACATCTCTAACGCTGACGTAAGCTATATTGATCAGCTTTACCAGAACTACAAACAAAATCCGGGCGGGGTTGATATTACCTGGCAGAAATTTTTTGAAGGATATGATTTTTCCACCCAGCGTTTTGGTGAAAACGGTCAGGGCAAATCAGTTGATGGCCCCAGCATTAAAGAAACCAGCGTGAGGTCTTTGATTTTTGCGTACCGCACTTTTGGGCATCTCAAATCCAACACCAACCCCATTCGCGAGCGAAGAGATCATGGTGTGCAGTTGGATCATACTATTTTTGGACTTACCGATGCCGACCTGGATACCGAGTTTGATGTGGCCGCTGATATTGGAATGCCTAAATCTTCGCTGCGAAAAATAATAGAACGCTTAAAAGCACTTTATCTCGGAACCATCGGCTTCGAGTATAACTCTATTCGCAATGATGAAGTGCGCGGATGGTTTTACCAAAAAGTAGAAAAGGAGTTTTTTAACCACAATCCCGATCTGGCCTATAAAAAAAGCATTCTTACCAAATTGAATGAGGCCGTAGTATTTGAAAATTTTCTGCACACCAAATTTTTAGGGCAAAAACGGTTTTCGCTGGAAGGCGGAGAGAACACCATACCGGCATTGCAGGCCATCATCAATAAATCGGCAGAGTTAGGCGTGAAGGAGGCTGTTATTGGCATGGCGCACCGCGGCCGCTTGAATGTGCTCACTAATATTCTCGGCAAAGTGTACGAACAGATATTTACCGAGTTTGAAGGAAACATTAACCCCGACCTGACGATGGGTGATGGTGATGTGAAATATCACTTGGGCTACTCAAGCCACATCAGCACGCCATCCGGAAACAAAATCTATGTAAAACTCACTCCCAATCCGTCTCATTTAGAGGCCGTAAACCCGCTGGTAATCGGCTACACGCGTGGCCAGATAGATGATGAATATCATGGAGACCTGAGTAAAGCGTTGTCCATATTAATTCATGGCGATGCAGCCATTGCCGGTCAGGGCATAGGCTACGAAGTGATACAGATGTCGGGGTTGCCGGGCTATACCACCGGGGGCACGATCCATTTCGTCATCAATAATCAGGTTGGTTTTACAACTGACTACGATGATGCCCGTACCAGTATTTATTGTACTGACATTTCTAAAATCGTAGATGCACCCATTCTTCATGTAAATGGCGATGATGCCGAAGCTGTTACCTTCTGTGCCAACTTAGCCGTGGAGTACCGACAAAAATTCGGGAAAGATATTTTCATTGATATGCTGTGTTACCGCAGGCACGGTCATAACGAAAGCGATGAACCCAAGTTTACACAACCCAAGTTGTATAACCTCATTGCCAAGCACCCCAACCCGCGAGAGGTGTATGTAAAAAAGCTGATCGAGCGCGGAGATGTAGATGCCACGCTGGCTGATGAAATGGATAAAAACTTCCGCAACCAACTTCAAGACCGATTGAATGAAGTGAAGCAAAAACCGTTGCCCTACACGCCACAAAAAATTGAAAATGAATGGGAGAAGTTGCGCAAATCAAAACCTGAAGACTTCGACCAATCTCCGGAAACGGGAATCAAGCAAACACAAATTGATAAAGTAGCGAAAGCATTGATTACGATTCCCGATGAATTTAAGCCGCTCAAGCAGATTGAAAAACTTTTGAAAGACCGGAAGAGTGCCTTCTTCGAAACCAAAATTTTGGGATGGGCCGAAGCCGAATTGCTGGCCTACGGTTCGCTGCTGGCACAAGGCGTACCGGTGCGCATGTCGGGGCAAGATGTAAAGCGCGGCACCTTCAGCCACCGTCACGCTTATTTTTTCGATGCCAACACCAATGAGCCTTATTGTGGCATTGATCATATTGAAGATGGCCAACAGAAATTCAATATTTACAATTCGCTGCTTTCTGAATTTGGTGTGTTAGGATTTGAATATGGGTATGCCATGTCAACTCCTCATGCCTTGGTGATATGGGAAGCACAGTTTGGTGATTTTGCCAACGGTGCGCAGGTGATGATTGATCAATTTATTTCCAGTGCCGAGTCGAAATGGCAGCGCATGAATGGCATTGTGCTGTTGCTCCCCCACGGATACGAGGGGCAAGGCCCCGAGCACTCCAGCGCACGGCCGGAGCGGTTTCTTCAATTGTGCGCGGAATACAATATGGTAGTTTGTAATCCTACCACACCGGCTAATATTTTCCATTTGATGCGTAGGCAGGTAACGTGGGAATTTAGAAAGCCATGTGTAGTGCTTTCTCCTAAATCATTGTTGCGCCATCACTTAGTTGTTTCTCCATTAAAAGATTTTACCAAAGGATCGTTTCAGGAAGTAATAGATGATGTTAATGCAGATGCTAAAAATGTGAAACGAGTAGTGCTGTGCACAGGCAAAATTTATTACGACTTGTTAGAGGCACAATCAAAAAAGAAAACAAAAGAAGTAGCTATCGTACGGGTAGAACAACTGCATCCCTGGCCGGAAAAACAGTTGAATGCAATTTTTAAAAAATATAAAGGAGCAAAAATTGTCTGGACGCAAGAAGAGCCGGCTAATATGGGCTATTGGGGTTATGTTTTGCGCAACCTGCAAGGTGTGGATTTGATTTCGCGCAAGCCCAGCGCCTCTCCGGCCACAGGCTTCAAAAAAGTGCACGATGCAGAGCAACAAAAAATTGTTAACCAGGCATTAGATTGAACAGCAGAAGAGGCTGTGAAAGTACGATCAGCGTTAACCAAGGCCGGCCCTGTTTCTGAGTGGTTATTTGAAAGAAATAAAAAATGATATAAACCATTTTATAAAAAAATTATGGCACAACAAGTAAAAGTTCCTACCGTTGGCGAATCAATTGTAGAAGTAACGATTGCCAACTGGCTTAAAAAAGATGGAGATTTTGTAAAACAAGATGAAGTGATAGCTGAGTTGGAATCAGAAAAAGCAACATTCGAATTGCCGGCTCCACAAACAGGGATTTTAAAAATTACCAAGCCGAAAGGAGAGGTCGTTCCAATAGGCACTGTCATCTGCGAAATTGCAGAAGGTGGATCAGTTCCATCTTCTCCATCCACTCCATCACCAACCGTTACCACAACCCCACAAGCTTCAAAACCTATGCAAACCGGAACCATCAAAGAAATGAAAGTGCCCGCAGTGGGCGAATCTATTACGGAAGTAACCATCTCTACCTGGCTAAAAAAAGATGGCGACCGGGTAAAACTTGATGAGGTAATTGCCGAAGTAGAATCCGACAAGGCCACGTTTGAGTTGCCGGCCGAAGCCAACGGTATTTTGCGAATAGTAGCGAAGGAAAAAACTACACTGCCGATAGGCGGATTGATCTGTAAAATTGAAGTAACGGAAGGCGAACCGGCAACAACCACGACACCTTCTGCAACTACAACCACCACAGTTCCATCAGCTACTACTTCTTATGCGGCCGGAACTCCTTCGCCTGCTGCGGCCAAAATATTGGATGAAAAAGGAATTCCATCCACGCAAGTTTCGGGCTCTGGTGTGGGAGGGCGGATTACCAAAGAAGATGCCGTGAAAGCACAGCCTACACCTAAAGAAAATAAACCGGCCACAGTTGCGGTGCCTCCGGTGATTGCTGCGGGCGGATTGCGCACCGAGCGAAGAGAGAAAATGACATCTCTCCGTAAAACAATTGCGCGCAGGTTGGTAGCGGTGAAAAACGAAACAGCCATGCTCACCACTTTTAATGAAGTGGATATGAAGCCCGTGATGGAATTGCGCAGCCGGTACAAAGATCAGTTTAAAGAAAAATACGGTGTGGGGCTCGGCTTCATGTCTTTCTTTGCCAAAGCTGTTTGTGCTGCATTGAAAGAGTTTCCGGCAGTCAATGCTTCCATAGATAAAGATGAAATTATATATCATGATTATTGCGACATATCCATTGCCGTATCAACTCCCCGCGGATTGGTGGTACCGGTGATCCGCAATGCAGAATCATTGACGATGGCACAAATAGAAAGCGAAGTAGTGCGCCTGGCAACAAAGGGCCGCGATGGCAAACTCTCAATTGAAGAGATGACCGGTGGCACATTCTCTATTACCAACGGAGGTGTATTTGGCTCGATGCTCTCTACTCCCATCATCAACCCGCCACAGTCGGCCATCTTGGGCATGCACAATATTGTAGAGCGCGCGGTAGTGCAAAAAGGAGAAGTGGTGGTAAGACCCATTATGTACCTCGCTCTTTCTTACGACCACCGTATTGTAGATGGCCGCGAGTCCGTCAGCTTCTTGGTGCGGGTAAAAGAAATGCTGGAAGACCCGGGCCGTTTGATATTGGGCATTTAAAATTTTTTAATGCCGAAGGATGAAAACCACTTGGCTTTTTTTGCTTTTGGCTGTTTCACTGAATCAAAACTCAGTTGATAAACTTTACTTACTTGGCAAATTTGATCCTTCTGCCGACTCGCGTTTTGTAAAACTCACTGCACAATATGCCCAAGGTAGCGCGCTGAACGGATATCTCCGAAAGGAAACTTTTGAAGCTTTTAAAAAGATGGCGGTAGCAGCCCAAAAAGACAGTGTGCCGCTCATTATTATCTCTGCTACCCGCAATTTCGATTCACAAAAAAAAATCTGGGAAAATAAGTGGAACGGAAAAAAAAAAGTAGATGGTGTTAACTTAACCACCGTCAGCGATCTGAAAGAAAGATGCAGGCTGATTATGTTGTATAGCAGCATGCCTGGCACATCACGCCATCATTGGGGCACTGACATGGACTTAAATTCATTAGAAAATAATTATTTCCAAAGCGGAGTAGGATTAAAAGTATATCAATGGCTTACGGCACATGCAGCCGACTATGGATTTTGCCAGCCTTATACCAACAAAGCTGGAGGAAGATCGGGGTACGAAGAAGAAAAATGGCATTGGTCGTACACTCCGCTATCAAAAGCTTTTTTGAAGGAATATGTAAAACAAGTTACGTATGCCGACATCCATGGGTTTGACGGCAGCGAACAAGCCGAGGCAATCGGTTCCATTGAAAGTTACGTGAAGGGTGTGGCATGCCCATAATATTTTTATAGATTCGTTCGATGAAATTTTTACCGCTTGTTTTTGTAGCGCTTAGCCTCACATCATTTTATACAGAGAAAAAAAAATTTGATGTCATCTTACGCCATGGCCTGATTTACGATGGGTTGGGAGGCAAACCTTTTCGGGCAGACATAGGCATCAGAGGCGACACCATTGCGTTTATCGGTGATCTCAAAAACGCTGTGGCCAAGAATGACATAGATGTGATAGGCTTGGCCGTTGCACCCGGCTTTATTAATATGCTGAGCTGGGCAGATGGCTCACTGCTGCAAGACGGCCGCTCGATGAGCGACATCAAACAAGGTGTTACCCTCGAAGTTTTTGGCGAAGGGTGGAGCCCGGGGCCACGGAAGAAAAAAAATTTAAAAGACTCTACCTGGGAAACACTGGGTCAATACTTTTCCTATCTGGAAAAAAAGAAGACAAGCACCAACTTCGCTTCATTTGTCGGAGCAACCACGGTGCGCACGTATGTAATGGGTTATGAAAACCGAAAACCCAATGCCGAAGAGTTGGGCCAGATGAAACAATTGGTAGCAGAGGCAATGCAAGAAGGAGCGATGGGCGTGGGCTCTTCATTGATTTATGCTCCAGCCGATTATGCTTCTACAGAAGAGTTGATCAGCTTGTGCCGGGAGGCTTCTCGCTTTGGAGGTATGTACATTACCCACATGCGAAACGAGAGCGATCATATTTTCAGTGCCTTAGACGAAACGTTTCGCATTGCGCGCGAAGCAGACATCCGCACAGAAATTTATCATTTGAAAATTAATAACCAATGGAACTGGAGCAAGATAGACAAAGTCATTTCTAAAATTGACAGCGCCCAAAAGTCAGGATTGAAAATTACGGCCAATATGTACACCTACAATGCCAGCGGCACAGGGTTAACAGCCCGGCTGCCCACGTGGGTGCAAGAAGGAGGAATGAATGAAATGTGCAAACGGCTGATTAATCCGGCTATCAGAAAAAAAGTAATAAATGATCTGGAGATGGGAATTCCTTCGCGCAATTCAGACCCAAAAGATGTGATGGTGTTGGGGTTCAGAAAAGATTCGTTGAATAAATTATACCAATCCAAACGACTAAGCGAGATAGCCAAACGACATGGAAAAAATGCCAATGAAACGATGCTCGATCTGATCGTAGTAGATAGGTCATCCATTCCTTGTATTTTCTTTTTGATGGCGGAGCAAAATGTAAAAAGGATGCTGCAGTTGCCTTATGTAAGTATATGCTCGGACGCGGCTTCCATTGCGGCTACCAAATCATTTGCGAGCGGAGGCACCCACCCGCGTACTTACGGAAGTTTTGCCAGGCTTTTGGGAAAGTATGTTCGCGAAGAAAAAATTATGACACTGGAAGAAGCCGTCAGACGCATGACTTCGCTGCCGGCTTCTAATTTAAAGATCAGCAAACGCGGTTCGCTGCGGGTAGGTAACTATGCCGATGTGGTAGCCTTCGACCCGGTGAAGATTGCCGATAACGCTACTTTTGAACATCCTCATCAATATGCTACCGGTGTGTCGCATGTTTTTGTTAATGGCACGGCAGTTTTAAAAAATGGATTGCACACAGGTGCTATGCCAGGCCGAAGTGTACGCGGCCCAGGCTTCAAAAAATAATAGATCAACCCTGAGATGAAGGAAACAAATGGTTAAAGCTTAACTGTAAAATGCCTTATTGAACCACATAGAAACATAGGCCACATAGAATGCACCTACTGTGCCCTCTGTGCCTATGTGGTTTATTCGCAACGGAACTTTCTATAAAATTTTTTGCTTCTGAACACAGCACAGATCAAACTACTTTTTTGCGTATATGTTTAGCGTACGTTCTGCTCACCGGAAAATTTTTTCCGTTTTGCATTTTCACCACCATACCTCCGTTGAAATGGCGTTCAATTTCTTTCAGGTAATGGATGTTCACAATAGTGGAGCGATGTACCCGTATAAATTTATCGGGGTTTATGATTTCTTCGAGCTTGCCGATACCTAACGAACTGACGAACTGATCGTTTTTTGTTGTGATGATAGTATAGTCGCCAGAGGCTTCCAGGTGGAGTATTTCGTCTACCGGCAGGTTAAACAGTTTTTCTGACTTCTGCACAAAAATGTGCGATTCAAAATTTCCTGCCTGCCGTTGTGGCCGCAGGCTTCCCAGCAAATCTTCAATGTTTCCGGCTTCGGTTTTCTTTCTCTTTAAGGCACGCTCAATGGCCATTTTGAAACGCTCGTGGTCTAACGGCTTCAATAAATAGTCAACGGCATTTTTTTCAAAAGCCTGAATAGCATATTGATCGTATGCCGTAACGAAAATAACGTAAGGCTCGTGCGTAATATCGTCCAGCACATCAAAGCCGGTGAGGCCCGGCATCTGCACATCTAAAAAGATAAGATCGGGTTTTAGTTTATCAATCTTATCAACAGCTTCATTTCCGCTGGCAGCTTCTCCGACTAATTCAATTTCCGGAATGGCCTCCAGGTATTCGCGCAGCAGGTCGCGCGCTAATTTTTCATCGTCAATAATCAGACAGGTTGTTTTGTGGGTGCTCATAAATAATTTTTTCTAAGTCATCTTGAGTAATCTTACCTTTTACGATGTGATCGCGCTCTTCAATATAAAAGCTAACAGCATATCCGTTTTCGTTGGAACGCACTCGCAGTTTAGATTGCGGCCCAAAATAACTTTTTAGTCGCATGTCGGTGTTAGACATGCCGATCCCGCTGGAACTTCCGTCCATCACGGGGTTGGCCTTGGTGCCGAGCCCATTGTCTTTCACTTCAAAAAAAACAATAGAGCCTGATCTGCGCACGGTGAGCGCCACGGTGCCTCCTTCGGGCTTGGGGCCGATGCCATACTTGATGGAGTTTTCTACCAACGGTTGCAATATCATAGGAGGCACGCGAATACTTAAACACGTAGGGTCTATATCCCTTTCAAAACACAAACGATCGCCAAAACGAACTTGCTGGATGCGTACATAGTTTTCGAGAAACTCAATTTCTTTAGACAAGCTCACCATCTGCTCACCGTGGGCATCCAGCGCATAGCGAAATACATCCGACAGTTGCGTGATCAGCTTCCGCGCCTGGTCTTTGCTGCTGTGCACTAAGGTGCTGATGGAGTTGAGTGTGTTAAAAAGAAAGTGCGGGTTGATTTGCGATTTCAACAACGAAATTTGCATCTCGCGATTTTTGATGGTCAGTTCACTTTTTTCTTGCTCTTGTTTTTGCAGCCCCTGAAAGTAGCGGATCACATAATAGATACCTACGGTAATGATGTATTGATCGTGAAACCGCAACGCATCCCAACTGAGCAAGGCCAACATATATTCTTTCCAATGGTCGAAATAGACGAGCCCATCCATGTAGTCGGTAAAAAAATACGAGAGTGTGCCCATGGTAAGAAAGAAAAACAACAACCCCACGGTGTGGCCTATTATCTGTACGGCCATTTTAAAATTAGACAGCCAGTGCGACCACAAAAAAATCAATACGATGTAAACACACAAAGCCTCATACAAAAAGAGGGCATTCCATAAAACGTAGGTGGCCGGATTTTCAAATTTCCATTCAATAATTGCGCTGGCTGTGAAGTTGATAAAATACCAAATGCAGATCAGGCCGTACACCTGCTTCCATATTTTGGGAATTTGATCTAAAATCTTCACTGCTCAAAAATTGCACGATAAAGTTAATGATTTGATCTCGTTGCCGACTAACAGACTGGCACAGATGGTGAACAGCCGTTTTTAGCCGTTCAACGTCTTATCAAGAAGAAAAAACTGACAACACAACAAATTTGTTGCCTGTTTTTTTGCGGTGCTATCTCGCAATCTTCGTTTCTTTCATGTAACCGGCAATAGGAAACACATCCATCAATTGAAGCGACTTGACCATAGCCCGTGTCGTTTCTTTATACTTCTTAAAGTGAGGAGTTTGGATATGAAACTGATAAGCCTCCTCATCGGCATAAATTTCCATCACCGTTACGCAAGTTGGTTTTCCTTTTTCGTACACCGCATACAGCATCAGCACGCCCGGTTCTGTGCGCAAAGCTATTTCTATTCCTTCTTTCAAAGCAGCTTTGTATTGATCTAATTGAGCAGAGTCAATTTTAATCTTAGCCATCCGCACAATCTGCTTGTTTTGTGCCCGACTACTTGTTGGAGAAAGAATGGCGAGACAAGCCACCAAAAAGAAAGGTAGATTGATAAACGCAAGCCGATGAGATTTCATAAACATAATTTTAGTTTTGACACTGTACTTCGATATGAACAACAAAGTACGAAAGAGATTTTTTTTGAATGACAACTTCTTTATAAGCTGCTAATCATCTCCAAATCTTCTTCTTCGGTTTCTTCCAACGTAGGCTTTTTGATTTTCATCTTTCTCCCCCACAAATAAACAGTCAGGGCAAGGGTAGAGCAACCGGCCATGACACCGGCCATGGGCAAGGCCGTGCCGTTTTGTAACACGCTGACCAATGCCGACACCCCCGCACCGATGCCCAACTGCACTGCCCCCAGCATGGCAGAAGCATTGCCGGCACGATGGCCAAAGGCAGCCAGCGACAAGGCCGAAGTGTTGGGGAAAACAAAACCCTGGCAACACAGAAAAAGAAAAATCAGGATAACCAGCGAATAGAGCGTAACAAAACCCAGCGCTACAAAAGCCACCATCGTCATGCCAACCAAGGCTTGGCAAGCCAGCGCCCACAACACCAACTGCTCGCTTGTATATTTCCTCAACGCAAAACTGTTTATCTGGCTCGAGCCGATTATGCCGGCTGCGATGAAAGCAAAAATCCATCCGTATTGTTTTTCGTTTACATGGAAGATGTTAAGAAACACATAAGGCGATCCGCTGATGTAGGCATACAGTCCTGAGGCGGCAATAGCTCCGGTCAGGGCATAGACATAAAATTGCGGGTGCGTCAGGATGGCGGTAAAACCTTTTGTGATGGCTTGCGGGCGCAGCGAAAAATTAGAATCGGGAGGCTTGCTTTCGGGCAACAAAAAATATACTCCTCCGATGATCAACAAGTTAACTGCGATCAGCAAAACAAAAACAATTCGCCAACTGTAGGCTGCCGTTACATAGCCGCCCAGCGTAGGCGCAATGATGGGCGATACAGCCATTATCAGCATGAGGGTAGAAAATATTTTAGCGTTTTCTTTCACTTCAAAAAGATCGCGCACGATGGCGCGGGCTGCTACCATGCCGGCACATCCGCCCAGCGCCTGAAAAAATCGGAGTACAATCAACGTATCAATAGAAGTTGCCAGCGCGCAGCCAACAGAAGCAAGCAGGTAGAGCACCAGGCCGGCATACAAAGGGCGTTTCCTTCCATATCGCTCGAGCAGCGGCCCATACAACAACTGCCCCACCGATACGCCAATAAAAAAACTTGAAAGCGACAGCATCACATGGGCTACTGACGTATGCAGGTCTTTGGCGATGGCCGGAAAAGCCGGCAGATACATATCTATAGAAAACGGGCCAATGGCCGTGAGTAACCCCAGAATGAAAATAACCCGTTTGCTCTTTTTGCTGATGTGGCCTGTCATAAAATAAAAACCCACAAAGATATCTTTCTGCCTTAATATAAATGAACTGTCTCTAGTTGGTTGGTTTCTACGCTTAAATTTTTTTGAAGAGGTTTGTTCAACTATAGCGGTGGGGAGGTCATTCCTTCGAACCCATACTCACCACGGCCTCAACGGGGAAATGATCGGAAGGGAATTTTCCAAAATAGGTGTCGGTGAGTAAGCCCCATTTGTAAGCAGTGAATTGTTTGCTGATGAAGATGTGGTCTATGATTTCTGTTCCTTGAAAGTGGGGATCGAATCCGTTGAATGAAGTATTGTTCTCGTAAGGATATTTTACATCCGCATGGCTATCGTGTATCAGTGCCGATTGCGCTAAAATTTTGTAGGGCTCATCTGCACGCCCCGCATTAAAGTCGCCAGTGAGGATAACGGGAGCTTCGCGCGCTATTTCTTTTATTTTTTGAAGAATCAGTTTGCTGCCTTCAGCTCGTGCCACTTTTCCCTGATGGTCTAAGTGGGTATTGAAAAAATAAAATTTCAAATCAGATTTTTTGTCTTGCAGCAGCACCCAGGAGCAAATGCGATTGCAGCAGGTGGCATCCCAGCCCAGCCCGGGCTTGTCGGGTGTTTGCGATAACCAGAAATCGCCAAAGGTTAAAACATTGAATTTATCTTTTTTATAAAAGATAGCTGCGTGCTCTCCTTGGTCGCTTCCGTTATCGCGGCCTATGCCATAGCGAACATACTGAGGAAGCGCATTGGTTAGATCGTGCAGTTGATGGGGTTGGCCTTCCTGTGTGCCGAACACATCAAAATCATGATAGCGGATCAGGCTGGCCACAGAAGGCATCCGGTCTTTCCAAAGATTTCCCACATCGTTGGGGTTATCAAAGCGCAGATTGTACGTGGCCACTTTATAAGTTTGCGCCTGTGCGGCAAGGGCAACGATCATGAGCAAAGAAAATAAATGCCATCTACTGTTTCGCACCGATTGATCGGCATTGAAAAAACGGAATCGGTTTGTGTTTTGCATAAGCGATAACAATAGACGGCACTGAAATAAAACCATCACTCTTTTATCCCCGCCAAGTCGAGCATAAATGCCTGCCGCATGGCTTCTTCTTTGATAGCGCGGAAACGCCCGGAGGCTCCGCCATGCCCTGCATCCATGTTGGTGTAGAGCAGCAGCACGTTGTGGTCTGTTTTCATAACACGTAGTTTGGCTACCCACTTGGCCGGCTCCCAGTATTGCACCTGGCTGTCGTGCAGGCCGGTAGTTACCAATAGGTTGGGGTAATTTTTCTTTTCTACCTGATCGTAGGGCGAGTAAGAAAGCATGTACTCGTATTGCTCTTTGATGTTGGGGTTGCCCCACTCGCGCCATTCAAACGTGGTCAGAGGAATATTTTCGTCCATCATCGTGGTGATGACATCTACAAAAGGCACAGCGGCAATTACTCCTTTGTATAAGTCGGGGCGCATGTTGGTGATGGCGCCCATCAGCAACCCACCGGCACTGCCGCCATAAGCAAACAGGTTATTTGGGGCTGCATATTTATTTTTAACAAGATATTCTGAGCAGTCAATAAAATCGGTGAAGGTGTTTTTCTTCTTCAACATCTTACCGTCTTCATACCATTTGCCGCCCATCTCTTGCCCACCGCGGATGTGAGCCAGCGCATAGACAAAGCCACGGTTGAGCAAACTCAGCCTGTTGGAACTGAAGGAAGCATAGGAAGTAGAGCCATACGAGCCATACGCATATTGCAAACAAGGATTAGTGCCGTCTTTTTTGAAAAGGTCTTTTTTATACACGATGGAAATGGGCACTTGGGCACCATCGCGGGCAGTGGCCATCACGCGCTCGGTGGTATAATCTTCCGGTTTAAACCCGCCCAGCACCTGACGCTGCTTCAGCAATTTTTTTTCTTTTGTCTCGATGAAATAATCGAATGTAGAGGGAGGCGTGGTCATAGATTGATAACTGTACCGGATGACGTTGGTTTCCAACTCCGGGTTATTGTCAATGCCCGCCACATAGGCGGGTTCGCCAAAATCTATGGAAGTTTCTGATTTGTCTGCCCACTTGATCAGTTTGATTTTTGCCAGCCCTTCGCTCTCTTCTTCGATGGCCAGGTAATCTTTAAAAAGTTCTACGCCCCGCACAAAAACATTGTCGCGGTGGGCAATCAGGTCTTTCCAGTTTTCTTTGCCGGGTTTTGTTACAGGAGTTTCTACTAATTTGTAGTTCACTGCATTTAAGTTGGTGCGTATGTAAAATTTATCGCCCAGATGATCTGCCTCGTACTCTACATCATTTTGCAATGGCTCCATCAGTAGGAGTTGGCTGTTCACATTGTCGGCATCAAGAAATTGCACGAAGTTGGCATCGGTGCGCCCGGAGGAAATGAAAATATATTTTTTTGATTTCGATTTGTAAACGTAGCTCGACAAGGTCTGATCTTTTTCTTCATACACTAACTTATCTTTTTCTTTTGAGCCGAGCGTGTGGCGAAATACTTTGTCGGAGCGCAGCGTGTTGGCATCTTGGGTAGTATAAAAAATAGTTTTGTTGTCGTTGGCCCACACCAAATTGCCGGTGGTGCCGTCAATTTTATCGGCCAGCATTTTGCCGGTAGCCATGTCTTTAAATCTGATGGTGTAAAATCTCCTTCCCACCGTATCCATACAGATTGCCATCAAATTATGTTGATGGCTTTTCACCACAGAGAGGCTGAAATATTTTTGATTTTTGCCCAACTCATTTCCGTTGGCAATAATTTCTTCGGCTGCCTCCATCGTTCCTTTTTTACGGCAGTAGATGGGGTAATCGTATCCTTCTCCAAAGCGAGTGTAATAAAAATAATTTCCTTCTTTATAAGGCACCGATTCGTCTTTCTCTTGAATGCGGCCTTTCATTTCTTCGTATAATTTTTCACGGAAGGCGCGTGTATGCGCTGTCATCGTGTCGAGGTATTTGTTTTCGGCCTTCAGGTAATTGATTACGGCCGTGTCTTCGCGGTTTTTTAACCAGTAGTAATTATCTGTTCGCTTGTGGCCATGTTTGGCTACGATTTCAAAAGGCTGGATGGCCGCCACCGGAGGCTTCACATCGGGCCACTGTGGGCTCTCTTTTTTTGGAGAGGTGCACGAAAAAACAACCACAAGCAGAAGGACATAAACAAGGAGGTGCTTCATAAAAATAATTTTAGGAAACGAAGATAGAAGAAAGCTTTCTACGGAAAAGAACCACACAAATAAATCTTCTGTTGTTTTTACTTAGTTTTACGTTATTTTTTAAACTGCAATGGCCGAAAACACCTTCAAGACCAATACTTTTAAGAAACCCGAAAAAGAAAAGAAGCCCAAGGCCGGCAAACCCAAGTCGCGCTTCAGTTTTGGATTTTTTAAAGACCCCCGGTTTGTTCTGGCATTCGGTTTTTTCCTGATCATTGTTTCGCTGTTTCTTTTTACCTCGTTCCTCTCGTATTTATTTACCGGCAAAGCCGACCAAAGTGTAATTGAAGGCATGAGCGATGCCACTTTAGTAGAGTCGGGAAAAGAAACCGGCAACTGGCTCGGGCTGTATGGAGCCATCACTTCGCACTTCATGATCTTCCGATGGCTGGGCATTTCTGCTTTTTTTATTCCTCCGTTGGTTTTTTTATTGGGCTATCGGTTGGTTTACAAGCGCGACCTACTCAATATTTTTTCTGTTTTTGTCTTTTCTGTTTTTGCCGGACTGTGGCTAAGCCTGCTGCTCGGCTACATTACACATAGTTTGGCGGGCGCTACCGAAATCGGTTTTTTAAGTGGCGGGTTAGGCTATGAGCTGGCCAAAATTTCAGACGGGCTTTTCGGCTGGGGCACATTCCTTATCCTGATACTCTCACTTTTTGTTTTCATCATTTACTACTTCAACGTAACTACCCTGCCCTCGTTTGTGCGCAATCCCAAACCGATGGGCAACGATGCACTCCTTCCGCAAGAAGAAGACACAGACACTTCCACTTATACCGATGAGCGCGATAACTGGCCGAAGCAGGAAGAAGAAATCCCTGAGCCGGTGTTGTTGGTAAAAGAACCGGTGGAGGAAAAATCAAAGCCGGAAATCAAACTAGAGGTAACACCCGAAAAAACAGATGAGAAAAAACCTGATCTGGATTTAATTGTAGAAGAACCCAAATCGGATACCGATGTGTTGGCAGAAAAATTAGTAGAAGAAAAAGGCGAGTACGACCCCACGCTGAGTTTAAGCAGCTACCGCTTCCCTCCGCTGGAGTTGCTCAACGAGTACGAAACCGGAAAGGTGCAGGTAACACAAGAAGAGCTCAATGCCAACAAAGATAAAATTGTAGCTACACTCACCAATTTTAAAATCGGCATCAGCAGCATCAAAGCTACCATTGGCCCCACAGTAACATTATACGAAATTGTGCCCGAGGCCGGCATAAAAATATCGCGCATAAAAAACCTGGAAGATGACATAGCCCTGAGTTTGGCAGCTTTGGGCATCCGCATCATTGCGCCCATTCCCGGCAAAGGAACGATCGGTATTGAAGTGCCCAACAAAAACCGGGAGATGGTCAGCATCCGATCTGTATTGGCCAGCCAGGCTTTTGTAAAGACAGACAAAGAACTGCCGGTAGCGTTGGGCAAAACTATTTCCAACGAGTTGTATGTGATAGACCTTACCAAAATGCCACACTTGCTGGTGGCGGGCGCAACGGGGCAAGGCAAGTCGGTAGGGTTAAATGTTATCCTCACTTCTTTGTTGTACAAACGCCATCCCAGCCAATTAAAATTTGTGTTGGTAGATCCGAAAAAGGTGGAGATGAGTTTGTTCAGCAAAATAGAGCGTCACTATCTGGCCAAACTTCCCAACAGCGAAGAGGCCATCATCACCGACACTAAAAAAGTAGTTTATACGCTGAACTCGCTTTGCATCGAAATGGAAAACCGGTACGAAATGCTGAAAGATGCCGGAGCCAAAAACCTGAAAGAATACAACACCAAATTTGTTGGCCGCAAACTGAACCCCAAAGAAGGACACCGTTTTTTGCCCTACATTGTTTTGGTCATTGATGAGCTGGCCGACTTGATGATGACAGCCGGCAAAGAAGTGGAAACTCCCATTGCACGGCTGGCGCAGTTGGCGCGAGCCATCGGCATTCACCTGGTGGTGGCTACCCAGCGTCCATCGGTGAACGTGATTACCGGGGTGATCAAAGCCAACTTTCCCGCACGGTTGTCGTTTAGGGTAACTTCTAAAATTGACTCGCGCACCATCCTCGACACCGGAGGCGCAGACCAATTGGTAGGGCAAGGCGATATGTTGCTATCGGCCGGCTCGGAGATCATCCGCCTGCAATGCCCGTTTGTGGATACGCCCGAGTTAGATAAAATTGTGGACTTCATCGGCTCGCAGCGCGGCCCAGACTCAGCCTACTTGTTGCCGGAGTTTGAAGGCGAAGATGAAGGAGGAGCTTCATCCGTAGATCTTTCCGACCGCGATGCTATGTTTGAAGAGGCCGCCCGCCTGATAGTAGCACACCAGCAGGGCAGCACATCGCTGATCCAACGAAAACTGAAACTGGGTTATAACAGAGCCGGAAGGCTGATAGACCAACTCGAAGCAGCGGGCATCGTAGGGCCGTTTGAAGGAAGCAAAGCCCGCGAGGTGCTGATCCGCGATGAAATAAGTTTGGAACAATTATTGAATACATTAAAAGAAAAACACAGTCAACCTTAATTTTAACATCAAGCAGGAATACCAACCAACATCAAATCTTGAACTTAGAACTTTAAATCTCTTATGAAACAAATCTTACTCTTCCTTTCCGCACTTATCATTGTTAATGTCGCTGCCGCCCAGTACGACCCCAAAGCACTGGAGGTGCTGGAAGCGATGAGCAAAAAATACAAAGCCATCACCTCATTTGAAGCTATACTTTCGGCTGCCCTGACCAACGAATCGGCCGGTGTGAAAGATGAGTTTAAAGGTAAGATCACCGTGAAGGGCAACAAATATGTATTGGCGCTGCCCGAGCAGGAAGTTTACAACAATGGCAAAACTGTGTGGACTTATTTGCCCGAACAAAAAGAAGTAAACATAGATGACTTCGACCCGAAATCTGACGACCTGAATCCTTCCAAAATTTTTGAGATGTACAAAAAAGGATTTAAGTATTTGCTGTTGGGCCAGCAAACCGAAGGTGGCGTACCTTGTGATGAAGTGGATCTGGTGCCCGAAAAAAAAGACGCCCAATACTTTAAAATAAAAATGCTGATCTCTAAAAAAGACAGAAGCGTGCAAAGCTGGACGATGTTCGACCGTGGAGGCAACCGCTACAAATACACCATCACCAAGTTTACGCCCAATGTTAAAGTAGATGATTCATTTTTTGATTTCGATCTAAAAAAACATCCCGGTGTAAGCCCGAATGATTTACGATAATATTTTATTCAACGAATGTACAAGCCGCTTTGCGCGGCTTTTTTTATTTTTACCTGATGAATAGAGCACAACTTTTCGAACAAATTAAAAAGAAACAGTCCTACCTGTGTGTAGGGCTGGATGCCGACATGGAAAAAATACCCAGGCATTTATTGAAGACTGATGACCCGATTTTTGAATTTAACAAACAGATCATTGATGCCACCCGCGAATTTGCCGTGGCCTACAAACCGAACGTAGCTTTTTATGAATCGCTGGGAGCAACAGGGTGGGAGAGTTTACAAAAGACAGTGGATTATATCCCGAGCGAATGTTTGAGCATTGCCGATGCCAAGCGGGGCGACATTGGCAACACTTCTACACTCTATGCCCGCGCCTTTTTTAAAAATATGGACTTTGATGCCATCACCGTAGCGCCCTACATGGGCGAAGATTCGGTGAAACCGTTTTTGGCATTTGAAGGCAAGTGGGTTATTCTGCTGGCGCACACCTCTAATCCGGGCAGCGAAGATTTTCAATTGCTGGAAACCCGTAGCGGAAAATTTATCTACGAAGAAGTGATCTTTGCCGGCCAGCGGTGGGCTACGCCAGACCAGATGATGTTTGTCGTGGGCGCCACACACGAAGAGAAAATAGATTCCATCCGGAGGCTGGCACCCGACCACTTTTTTTTGTTGCCTGGTGTAGGCGCACAAGGCGCCAACTTGGAGGTAGTTTCGAAAGAAGGGATGAACCAGCAGTGCGGTATGATCATCAACTCGGCACGCGCTATCATTTATGCCTCTACAAAAGAAGATTTTGCCGAAGCCGCCCGCAAAGAAGCCAACAAACTTCAGCAAAGCATGAGCCGGTTGCTGGATGAGTATTGCCGGTAGCTGAATGAGGTGGACAGAAATTTTAGCCGCTTGTTTATCGAACCCTATTCGGTTTCCTTCGGGGTTGTTTCGCGTGTGGTTAGTCGAAGAAAAACGTCAGAAAAGGATTGGTCAGATTTTAAATGAATATGACCCAAGGGAAATTTGCCTGCACGGAACAAATACATTTTTGCAGTTTATTGCCGCCATTGGAATTTTGCTCATGCTCGGAATGATTATCATGACGATCATTGGTATTTTCAGGTTTGGATTTACGCATTAATTTTAGTCAACAGAAAACCGATGAACGAATCCTTTCTTCACTATCTCTGGCAGTTTCAATATTTTGAAAAGAACAACCTGTTGACTTCGGCAGGTGAAGAGCTCTCCATTATAAAAACCGGTACGCTCAACACAAACGCAGGTCCTGATTTTTTCAATGCCAAAATTAAAATCGGAAAAATGGAGTGGGTTGGTAATATTGAAATACATGTCAAAAGCTCTGACTGGTATGCGCACCGACACCAAGCCGACCAAGCTTATGAAAATGTGATTTTGCATGTGGTGTGGGAAAACGACAAGCCGGTGATGAACCGCCAGGAAATAATACCCACACTCGAACTGAAGGACAGAGTAGATCAATCTCTGATAAAGGAATACCGGAGGCTAATGAACAGCCCCACGTCCATTGCCTGCGAAAAATCTTTTGCCAATGTGAAAGAGCTGACCAAACTTTCTATGCTCGACAAAACTCTGATGCAGCGGCTGGAAACCAAAGCCAACGAAGTAACGAAGTTGTTAAAACTGAACACAGGCGATTGGGAAGAAACAACCTATCAACTGCTGGCAAAAAACTTTGGATTCAAAGTAAACAGCGATCCGTTCTTTCAGTTGAGCAAGTCGCTGCCCTATAAAATCATACAAAAGCAACATAAGCTGATACAAATCGAGGCATTACTTTTTGGCCAGGCCGGGATGCTGCCCACCAAGACAAAAGACGACTATATCACCACACTGTTCAATGAGTATGAATTTCTCTCACACAAGTTTTCACTCAAAGAAACACAACTGAATGTCAGCCAATGGAAATTTTTGCGACTGCGCCCGGCCAATTTTCCCACCGTTCGAATCGCCCAACTAGCTGCGCTGATGTTTCAAACTAAATCTATTTTTTCATCCGTTGTTTTAGCTGATGATCATTCTGCTTATCAAAATATTTTTACTATCCACCCATCTGCCTATTGGCAAACTCATTATCGTTTTGGTTTGAAAGCCAAAGGCAAAGTTCCTTCCATGGGAAAATCAAGTATTGAGAATATACTGATCAACACAGTTGCACCTTTGTTAGTGGCTTATGGAAAACAGAAAGACGAACAACAATATGTTGACCGCGCTGTAAATCTGCTGCAACACCTGCCACTTGAAAATAATGTCATCACCAGAAAATGGAATACATTAGGCCTTCAGATAAAAAGCGCATTCGACTCGCAAGCTTTGATTGAATTATACAATCATTTTTGTCAGACGAGGCAGTGCCTGAACTGCAACATCGGCATCGCTATTTTAAAGCCAAACAAGTGAAGTTGATTTTTTACATTGCTCATCTCGTCATCATTTTTAGTCTGGCATTTTTTTTAGCAAAAAGATGGGGTGCGACCCGCCATAAACTTTTTTGGAGTTCACTAATTTTTCACTTGTGCGGAGGGGCTGCCGTTGGCCTGCTGTACTTGCATTATTACTTAGCTAACGACACATGGCAGTTTTTTAACGATGCCGTTCAACTTTCTTCCATCGCAAAAAAAGATTTTACAAATTATATCAAACTATTGGCTGACTTCAGCGATGACCAGATTTTTCCGGGAGTAGTTACCGGGAGCTTCCGTTCACTCATTTTTGTAAAACTGCTGAGCCTGTTCTGTTTGATCAGTGGCAACAGTTATTGGATTGCAACTGCCTATTTCTCGTTTATCGCTTTTGTGTCGTCATGGTTCTTGTATCATAAAATTGTTCGTCACCTTCCCGGTTCTGCTTTGGCAGCGACTGTGGCATTTTTATTTTTTCCGTCTGTTGTTTTTTGGAGCAGCGGCATCGAAAAAGAAACGCTTACGCTGGCTTCGCTTTATTTTTTGGCTGGTGTTTTTTTAGAATGGATGGCAGAGCAGAAAATTAAAAAATGGTTTTGGCTACCTGCCGTGGCTGCTTGTTTCATTCTTTGGGCTTTAAAATATTATTGGGCCGGAGTATTTTTTATCAGCGCCTTTTCTGCCGGGGGGCTTGTGTACTTAACAAACCGCTTTGCCCGGCTCGCTCGTTTCTCTGTGCCGATCTTCTTCATACTTTTTGTAATGACAGGCGTAGGTGCCAGCTTGCTGCATCCTAATTTCTACTTATATCGGTTCTTAGATGTAGTAGTTAGTAATCACGATGTGTTTGTGCGGATTTCGGACGACAATAACCTGATCCATTTTTATCAATTAGAGCCGACAGTCGTCAGTATGCTGATCAATTCTCCGTGGGCGTTGGTTTCCGGAATTTTCCGCCCGATGATCGGTGAAGGCAACGGTTGGCCGGGGTGGCTGGCTTCTATCGAGAACTCAGTTATTCTTCTTTTGTTTTTCTCTCAACTGATCAGCATTTATAGAAACCGAGATTTTAAAGTGTCGGCATTATTTTTAGCAGCCATTAGTTATTGTGTAGTCCTTTGTGTTTTTCTGGCGCTCTCTACGCCCAACTTCGGCACACTTTCGCGCTACCGGGTTGGGTTTTTACCCTTCTTTGTTTTTATGCTGGTTTATAAAAATAAGGCTGTCATGCAGGGAGCAAAAAAAATCGGCATCCCTATCTCCTGACTCTTTATCTTTGCCGCATGGAAAATCCTGTTATTATTTTTGGTGCCAACCCGATTGGTCGTGCCGCCAAAGAATTGTTTGAAAAAAATGGAGTAGTGGTATATGGTTTTTTGGATGACGACAAAAAATTGCATCAAAAAGAAATAGACGAAAGTGTGGTACTCGGCTCTACAGACGATCAGGGATTTTTAAAACTGATCGGCAAAAAATGCGAAGCGTTTGTAGCGGTAGATGAAACACCGTTGCGAAAAAGTATCTCTCAGATGCTCAACGAAGTCAGGCACGTGCAGCCTGTCAATGCCATCCACGTACAAGCATCGGTTTCAACCAAATCGGAGATAGGCCATGGAAATTTTATTGACACCGGAGCAATTATTTCTGTCGGAGCAAAAATAGGGAGCCATTGCCTCATTCATGCCCGTTCGTTTATAGGCGTGGACGCCATGCTGGGCAGCTATGTGCAGGTAGGTGTTGGTTCAGTGATCAATACCGGAGTAGCCGTAGCAGATGAAGTGTTCATTGGCTCGGGCGTTACCATTGTGGCCGGTGTTGCCATCGGCAAGGGTGCCCGTATCGGGGCTGGCTCTGTGGTGATTGCTTCGGTGAAAGCCGGAGAAACCGTTTTTGGAAACCCGGCTGCGGCTATCAAAGGATAAAATCAAAAAGGCAAATCGTCCGTAGCATTGGCTTCGGGCACAAACCGTCCTTCTGCCGGAGGGGGTACATCATTTTGATTGGAGGAGGCACCTTTCTGGATTTTCCAGACGCGCACATCGGTGTACCAACGGCCATTGTATTCGCGGCTCTCGATGTTGATAGAAGCGGTGATTTGATCGCCCACACCTATTTTAGTTTCATCCACCTTATCGCCCCACAAGGAAAGGCAAACCTTTTTGGGGTATTGGCCGGGAGTTTCTAAAATGAACTCCTGCTTTTTCCAAGTTCCGTTTTTCCCCTGCCCGCTTTGTAAAGGCAATAGGTTGATAATTTTACCACTGATTTCCATGTTCTTTTTTTACTTGAGATTTTTTTCCAAAGTAATGAAATATAAATCAGTTTTTGGAATGCCCCCACTGGGGTTATCAAATACCATCGGTTTTTTATCGCCCACTTGTTGGTAGCCGTTGCGATTGTACCAGGCAATCAACTCCGCCCGAACGGAAATCACCGTCATGTAGATAGCTGCACACTGTTGTTGGGCTGCCTCTGCTTCGGCTGCCAACAATATTTTTTTTCCGATGCCTTTGTTTTGCGCACTGGGGTCAACGGCAAACATACCGAGGTAGAGTTTATGGCCGTGCTTCACCAGCCTGACGCACCCGATGATGCCGGCTCCCTCTTGCACCTTTAAAATAATGGATCCCGGCTCGCGCATAAATTCTTTGATGGCGGCCTCATCTGTGCGGGTGCCATCCAAGATGTCGGCTTCGGTAGTCCAGCCTTGGCGCGAGGAGTCGCCCCGGTAAGCTGAGTTCACCAACTTATTCAGGGCAGGAACATCTTCCGGAGTTGCTTTGGCGATCGTCATTATTTTAATGTGCTCCTTTTTTTATTTCTTCTACTACGTTGGGGTCGAGCAGGGTGGTGGTATCTCCTAAGTTAGACAACTCGCCTTCGGCCACCTTTCTTAAAATACGCCTCATGATTTTTCCCGAACGGGTTTTGGGCAATCCGTTTACAAATTGAATTTTATCGGGCTTGGCGATAGGGCCAATGATTTTGGCTACGGTTTCTTTGATCTCGTTTCTCAGCTTTTCTTCTTCCCGGGGTTTTTCATAACAGATGACAAACGCATAAATGCCTTGCCCTTTCAGGTGGTGAGGGAAACCTACCACCGCAGACTCGGCTACGGCCGAGTGTTCGTTGATGGCGCTTTCAATTTCTGCCGTGCCCATGTTGTGGCCAGAAACGATAATGATGTCGTCCACCCTTCCGGTGATGCGATAGTAGCCGTCTTCATCGCGTTTGCATCCATCGCCCGAAAAATACTTGCCCCGAAACGTAGAGAAATAGGTATCCTTATATCGCTGATGGTCGCCATAGATGGTGCGCGCTATCGAAGGCCACGGAAATTGCATGGCCAACCTTCCTTCTATCCCGTTGCCTGTCATTATGTTTCCGTGTTCATCCATGATGGCCGGCTGCACACCGGGCAAAGGCAGCGTGGCAAAAGCTGGTTTTAGTTTGGTAACATGGGCTATCGGAGAAATCATGATGCCGCCCGTTTCGGTTTGCCACCACGTATCTACGATGGGGCATTTTTCTTTGCCTATATTTTTATCGTACCAATGCCAGGCTTCTTCATTGATGGGCTCGCCCACACTGCCCAAAACCTGCAGGGAAGAGAGATCATGTTTGTTAACAAAATCTATTGATGCGGTTTGCAACGAACGGATAGCGGTAGGGGCAGTATAAAAAATATTTACTTGATGTTTTTCTATCACATGCCAAAACCTGCCCATGTCGGGCCAACTGGGGACGCCTTCAAAAATTAAGGTAGTAGCCCCTGCCGACAGCGGTCCATATACGATGTACGAATGGCCGGTGATCCAACCCACATCGGCTGTGCACCAAAATAGCTGACCGGGTTTGTATTGAAACACGGTACGAAAAGTATAGTCGCAATACACCATGTACCCTCCGCAGGTATGCACCATGCCTTTGGGTTTGCCCGTTGAGCCGGAGGTGTATAGAATGAAGAGCATATCTTCGGCATCCATTTCTTCTGCCGCACAGGTGTCGGAAACTTTGGCCATCTCATCATGCCACCACAGATCGCGGCCGGGCTTCATATCTACAGGTGTTTTGGTGCGCTCCAACACAATAATTTTTTCGACCGAAGGACATTTTTCTACTGCGTTGTTGACGATGCCTTTTAAATCAATTTTCTTGTCGCCACGAAAAGCACCGTCTGCCGTGAGCACCAGTTTACAGTGCGAGTCGTTAATTCTATCTATCAACGACCCGGAGGAGAACCCGGCAAACACCACGGAATGAATGGCGCCTATGCGGGCACAGCCCAGCATGGCATACGCGGCCTCGGGCACCATGGGCAGATAAATACAGACACGATCTCCTTTTTTTACGCCATGGGCTTTTAACATATTGGCCACGCGGCACACTTGTTCGTGCAATTCTTTATAAGTGATCTTGCGCGCGGGCGTGTTGGGGTCGTTGGGTTCCCAAAGGATGGCCGTGTGGTTGGCTTTGTCGGGCAAATGGCGGTCAATGCAGTTTTCGGTAATATTCAATTTGCCGCCTGTAAACCATTTCACTTCCGGTTTGTTAAAATCCCACTCCAGCACCTTATCCCATTTCTTTTTCCAACGGAAACTATCGGCTATCTCTGCCCAGAATTTTTCGGGATGGGTAATGCTTTCGCGGTAGATGTCGTGGTATTCAGAAATAGAATGAGGAGTTTTCATAAACAGGAAAATGAGTCAGCTTCAAATTAAATTTCAATTCTTTCAATATCCAAGAAAAATCTATGAAGTTACTTGGTTATAATTGTTGGCTGCCCTTCTTTCATCCAATCATTTATTTAATTTTGAGCTTTTAAAAAAATTTAATCCGATGTTACTTTCCAACCGTATCAATGCCATAGAAGAATCTGCCACGTTGGCCATGGCCGCCAAAGCCCGCGAGTTTAAAAACAAAGGCGTGGATGTAATCAGTTTGAGTTTGGGAGAGCCCGACTTTAAAACTCCTGCCCACATCTGCGAGGCAGCGAAGAAGGCGATAGACGATGGAAAGTATTTTGCATATCCACCCGTGCCGGGCTATCAAGATTTGCGCGAAGCCATCGCTGTCAAGTACCAGAAAGAAAACAACGTTCCGTACAAAGCAGAAAATATTGTGGTGAGCAATGGCGCCAAACAATCCATCGCCAACGTCATGCTGGCCATCTTAAACCCGGGCGATGAGGTAATCATCTTCGCTCCCTTTTGGGTAAGCTACGATGCGCTGGTGCGGCTCACCGAAGCCACCCCGGTGCTGGTGAAGGGCACTTTAGAAAATGATTTTAAAGTTACCGCAGCCCAGGTAGAGCAGGCCATCACATCTAAAACTAAGGCAATTATTTTTTCTTCGCCCTGTAACCCCACCGGCTCGGTATTTTCAAAAAAAGAATTGGAGGCAATTTCTCAGGTCGTATTAAAACATCCTAATTTGTTAGTGATAGCCGATGAAATTTATGAACACATCAATTTTGTAGGCGACCAAACCAGCATGGCCTCGCTGCCGGGTATGTTTGACCGCACTATTACGGTAAATGGTTTTGCCAAAGGCTTTGCCATGACGGGCTGGCGCGTGGGGTACATTGCCGCCCCCAAATGGATTGCCGATGGCAGCAACAAAGTGCAGGGTCAGATTACCTCTGCCAACTGCTCTATTTCGCAGCGCGGTGCGTTGGCCGCTATTACAGGCGACTTGGCACCCACAAAAAAAATGGTGGAAGAATACCACAAGCGCAGAGAGATAGTTTACAACCTACTGAAAGAAATACCGGGCGTAAAAGCCAACTATCCGCAAGGGGCATTTTATTTTTTCCCCGATGTCAGTTCATACTATGGCAAAACGGATGGAGCCACCACGATAAAAAATGGCGATGATTTTTGTTTGTGGATGTTGGAGAAGGGACATGTGTCGTTAGTGCCGGGCGGTGCCTTTGGCGATGAACGCTGTGTGCGGCTTTCGTATGCGGCTTCCGAAAAAGATTTGCGCGAAGCGCTGCGCAGGATGAAGGAAACGCTCGCCACTTTAAAATAACATTGACAAGATGAGTATCGAAAAACTATTTGATTCTTTCTCTTCACAGCGGGTGCTCATCATAGGCGATGTCATGCTCGACAGCCACATCTGGGGCTCGGCCGACCGCATTTCTCCCGAAGCCCCCGTGCCGGTAGTGCAGGTAAAGAAAAAAGATTTTCGATTGGGCGGAGCAGGAAATGTAGCCGTGAATATTGCTGCACTGGGTGCTGAGGCTGTACTATGTGCATTCGTGGGCGATGATGACAGCGGTCAGCGCATTCACCAGTTGATGGAAGAACTAGGGATGACCCGCGATGGCATTGTTGTCAGCACACACCGGCCATCTACCGTCAAGACGAGAGTGATCGCCAGCCACCAGCAAGTAGTACGCATAGATGAAGAGTCAGATCTGGAAGCGCACCCCGAAGAAGAAAAGCAGTTGTGGCAACGGATTGAAAAACTCCTTCCCACCTGTCAGGTAGTAATATTTGAAGACTACGACAAAGGTGTGTTGAACGACCACATCATTGCCAAAACCGTAGCCTTAGCTTCACAACTGAAAATACCTACGGTGGTGGATCCTAAGAAAAGAAATTTTTTGTCGTACAAAGAAGTAACACTTTTTAAACCCAACCTGAAAGAACTTCGCGAAGGATTAAAAATTGAAGTGGCCGCTGCTAATCTGGATCAGGTGAAAGCTGCCAGCAAATTGCTCAGGCAAAAACTGAATGCGCAAGGTGTGATGGTTACACTGAGCGAACATGGTGTGTTTATTGACTATCAGGGCAGTCAGGTTAAGTTGCCGGCACACGCACGCGAAATTGCAGATGTGTCGGGTGCGGGCGATACGGTGGTAAGTGTAGCATCCTTATGCACAGCCCTTCAATGCAATGCCAAACTGATAGCCGAGTTGAGCAATCTGGCGGGCGGATTAGTGTGCCAGCATGTAGGCGTAGTGCCCATCAATAAAGAAGAGTTGAGGCAGGAAGCACTCAAACTCTTATCCGGTTCGTGACCATTGAAGTCAGTTGTCCTTAAATTGTTTTTCTAGCGGAATTTCTTTTCCCAGGTCTTCAATAATTTTTTTATCCAGCGGGCTTTCTTTGATGACGTTGTAGTGATCCCAAAATTCTTTGTTGTAGGGTTGATCTTGATATTGCAGCCCATAGTTTCGCATTTTTTGCCATAACCCGATTCGCTCGGGCGGGTTGGGGTAAACATGGTTGACCAGCAACTGCCGGAACAACTCGGTTTCAAATTTCAATTTGCCGGTCTTGTGTTCATACCAATTGACTTGCGATGTAACGCTGAGGTAATTCAGGTAGAGTTTGCCCTCAAACAACTTAAAGTCAATCGTTCGTTTGATTTTTACAAAGCGACTTTCCAGGCCTCGCATTTTTTCTAATTTTTCCTGATGGTCGTTTTCATACTCCAACCGCACGATGCCATACGTTTCGCGGTCAATATAAATCCGCAGGAAGTAATCTTTCTTTAACGAGATCACAAACACGGTATGCCCCTGATAAGTGCTGATACCCTCTCGTTTCAGTTGCTTAAAAAAAATGTCTTCGTCAGGAAATTGACGATAGCGGATGTTGTTATTGAGCAGCAAATCTTCCAGCAGATTGTCTTTGTCGAAGAAGGAAGTAAACCGGCTGCTATATCCCAGGCTTCTGCGCACTTCCTTCAAGGCCACGCGTTCGCGAAGTTTAAATTTATTGCGTGGCGCCTGGTAGTTTTCATCATAAATTTTTACGGCAGCCTCCAGCAGCGAAATATAAGTGCCGCCCATTTTTTTTACATCGCGATAGAAGCCATCCAACTGAAAGGGTTTCATGGGGTAGTTATCTTCAATTTTGGCAAGCGCCAAACGAACGATTTCTCCGGCCTTGAGCGAATCTGAAATAACGACTTCTTTCAGCAACACGGCAGCCGCCTGCAACTCAATCACCACCGGCTGGTCGGTGGTAACTGACCACACGGGCACTTCGTGCGGCTGGTAGCCCAACATACTGACCGAAAGAAAATCGTTGCGGTAATCAACCGGAATATGAAAATCAAATTCGCCCTGCTCGTTGGCAATAACCCCGATGGGTTTGCCGATAATACCCAGCGAAGCAAAAGGCAAGGGCTCTTTCGTCTCGCTGTCAATCACCTTGCCCGACACGGTAATTTTCTGTGCCGAAACAACGGAAGCCGACAGCAGCAGCCATCCTAAAACAAGAGAAAATGCTTTCACCTTCATCTGAATACGAAAGTTACAACATTGTAGTCGTTGCTTTGATACGGCACAAAAGCCCTCTGACGAAAAACGAAAATTAAAAATAGAACAATAAAAAACCCGGACAGTGTGTAAGTCCGGGTTGGTGCAGAGGAGGAGGGATTCGAACCCCCGGACCCCGTGAAGGGTCTCCGGTTTTCAAGACCGGTGCAATAAACCGCTCTACCACTCCTCTTTATTTACTCCTATTTGAAGGAGAATAGATCTTTAACAAAATCTTTCCGTCTCCTTTGGCAGGTCATACCTTTAGGACACTCCTCTGGATAACGGCCTGTTTTTTCGGACTGCAAAACTAATGCGAAAATTTATTCTTGCAAAAAGAATTAGCGAAATGACTTGATCGCCCGTTGCGTGCGTTGAAAAATATTAACTGCCTCCATTTTTCGGGCATAATGCAGGCTTGCATTGATTTCATATCCAAATAAAAGGATGATCGTTACCAACTGCACCCACGCCATCAGTGCGATGAGCACCCCAATGGAACCATATACTTTGTTGTAACTGCCGAAATTGGTGATGTAATATGAAAACCCGTACGACAAGGCCAGAATAGCCAGCGTGGCAATGACGGAGCCTATCGAAAAAAACCGCCAGTCGTAGTGGACTGCCGGGGCAAAATAATAAATACAGGAAATGGCGATGAAGAATACAATGAAAACAATGATGAAGCGGATGGCAACAAAAACATAAATAATGTATTGATCCAGATGCAGGTTGAGTTGATCCAAGTGCTGGGTAACATAATTCAAACCGATTTGTCCGGCTATCAACAAGGCTACGGCCAAAATCAAAACAACCGAAAGCATGAGCGTGAGTGCTGTGGCGGTGAGCCGCGTTTTAAACCAGTTTCTTTTTTCCACCGTGCGATAGCAGGCATTAAAAGCCCGCATGAGCGACACCATGCCGTTGGTAGAAAGGTAAATGGCGAGTAAAAAACCAAAGGTGAGCAACCCACCGCGGTGCTTGCTCACAATATCCAATATCGTAGAAGAGGCAGCTGCATACATGGTGTCGGGCATGACATCCGACATAAACTTCATGATGGTGCCGGTGGTAATGTCGGGGAAATAAAGTGAGATGTAGGGAATGAGGGTAAACAAAAAAATGATGGTGGGAAATATGGCCAAAATAAAATTAAAGGCCACCCCGTTGGCACGATCCAGGATTTCATCTTCGGCTATGTTAAAGAAGAAGATTTTTAAAAACTTGTATAGCGAAAGATTGTTGTACTGCTTAAACTTAATGTTTTTCAGCCAGTGGCGCGAGCTGCGCGCAGTTTGAAAATACAAGATACGCTTGCGGGTAATGTACTTCATCCGAAAAAAGGTTTTAACACTTGGTCGAAGTACTCGGGCGGGCGGCAAGGCCTGCCGGTTTCTTTTTTTACAAAAGCCAGTAAGGTTTCTCCTTCATGAATCAGTTTGCCCGACTCATTAAAGATTTCGTAATGAAACGAAATGCGTACGCCCGGCTTGTTTTTAATTGTGGTAACGATGCGCAACTCATCATCATACAAGGCAGGCGAAAAATATTTCGATTTATTTTCCAACACCGGCATCATCACCCCGCCATCTTCCAATTCTTTGTAGGTAATGCCCAACTGTCGCAAGCTCTCTACACGGGCTACTTCATAGTACATGGCATAGTTGCCGTAATAGACATAGCCCATCTGGTCGGTTTCCCCGTAGCGCACTCTGATTTTGATTTCTGAGCGGTACATTATTTTTTATTTTTTTCTGCCTTGGCCATCTCTATATCCAGCGCACGCTGGTATCTGCGCGCGTTTTTGTTGTGGTCTTCTAAGTTATGAGCAAAATTGTGGTAACCCGAAAAATCTTCTTTGGCACACATGTAATAATAATCGTGGTGCTGATAATGTAACACCGCGTCAATGCTGGCAATCTGAGGTACATTGATCGGCCCCGGAGGCAAACCCGGATACATATAGGTATTGTAAGGAGATTTGATTTGCTTGTGGCCGTTGAGCACACGCTTCAACGTAAAATCGCCTACGGCATAAACCAACGTGGGGTCGGCTTGCAGGGCAATGCCTTTTTTTAGTCGGTTAAGGTATAGCCCGGCAATGGTGGGGGCTTCATCTTGCTTGATGGTTTCTGCCTGAACGATGGAGGCCAAAATAGAAACTTCAATCGGTGTGAGGCCTACTTCTTTGGCTTGGGCAAGGCGTTCTTCATTCCAGAATTTTTTGTACTCGGCATCCATCCGCGCCACTAAATCTTCGGGGAGTATATTAAAATAGATTTCGTATGTGTTGGGGATGAAGAGGCACAAAATATTGTCTTTGTTAAAACCTTCCTGATTTTTTGAAATGAAATGATCCAGCGCATCGTTAAACTCGCCCGCAGAAAGCCCCAAATTTTTAGTGATCTTTTCTGATAATTCTTTACGCAGCCGCACGTAAGAAAATGTAACATTCACTTTTTCCTGATGGCCGGATTTGAGCACATGCAACGCCTGCAGGTTAGTCATATTCCTGCGCAGCAGGTAGCGGCCACTCATCACCGATTTATCATATCCCGAAATTCTGGCCAGAAAATTAAAGGACACCGCATCGTTGATGAACTGTTGATCGTAAAGCCGCTTTTGTATGTCGGCAAAAGTATCGCCCGAGCGGATGATGAAAGCCCGATCTTCGCGATCTACCAGTATGTTGGGGGTATAACAAATCTGATAGGCGTAAAAAGAAAACGAGATCAGCAGGGTGGAGCCGATAACGTAGATAACGAGTTTGCGGATGCTGAATTCTTTCATGTGTTAACAAAAAATCAAGTTTCAAAATTACAAAATGAACATTGATTAAACAGATGCATGGATGGGCTATCTTTGTGGCAGCTATGCAAGCCGAGTTATTAAAGATACACCCGAAAAATCCGGAGCCCCGAAAAATCCGTCATGTGGTAGAACTGTTGCAGCGCGGGGCTATCGTAGTGTACCCTACCGACACGATTTACGGCATAGGATGCGATTTAAAAAACAGAAGATCTGTAGAGCGGCTGTGCGCCATTTTAGACATCAAACCCGGCAAGCTGGATCTTTCGTTTATCTGCCACGACCTGAGCCACATCTCTCAGTTTGTCAAAAGAATTGACACGCCTGTTTTTAAAATTTTAAAAAAAGCACTGCCCGGCCCGTTTACTTTTATTTTTGAATCTACCACCGAAGTACCCAAAATATTGGGCGTTACAAAAAAAACAGTGGGCATCCGCATTCCTCATCATACCATTCCATTAGAGATTGTCAAGCAGCTGGGCAACCCACTGATTACCGCATCCATCAAAGACGATGACACCATCAAAGAATACACCACCGACCCCGAAGAAATCTATGAAGACTTTAAACACAAAGTAGATTTAGTGATTGATGGTGGCACGGGCGGAAATATTCCTTCTACCGTTGTAGATTTTACCGGAGATGAGCCGGTGCTGGTGAGGCAGGGTCTGGGCAATTTTGAAGAATACCTGTCGTGAGGGAGGCAATCATCGAGATACATTATCTGCCCTCGCTCGAATACCTCTGCGCACTGGCTCCGTTCAGTTCTGTGCGAATAGACCAACACGAATATTTTGTGAAGCAGACTTACCGCAACCGTTGCTATGTCAATACCGCACAAGGATTAAAAATTTTATCGGTTCCCCTAAAAAACCGTCACGGTAAAATACCAACCCATGAGATACAAATAGAAGACGGAAACAAATGGAGGAACACACATTGGCGCACGATAGAGTCGGCTTACCGCAATGCTCCTTACTTTGAATTTTATAGTGACGACCTCAGGGCAATTCTGTTCAGCAATTATTCTTTGTTGATTGATCTCAACTTAGCATTGCTGTCATTCTGTCTGAAAACATTCCGGATAAACAAAAACTTAACGCTGACGGATCGGTATGAAGCAGAGCCCCTGTCAGTCATAGACTTACGCAACACCATGTCAGTCAGCCAGTCAAACGAACAGAGAAAATTTTATAAACCCACACCCTATGTGCAGGTGTTTGGCAATGTATTTGTACCCAACCTTAGCTTTATTGACTTACTGTTTTGCGAAGGCCCTTCGGCTCATCAATTGCTGGCGGCATCTGCTGCCGATGAACGAATAGGCAGGGGTTAACGTTAGGTCAGTCCGAACCGGGCTTTTAGGCTTTTGAATTATCAAATCGAAACATTTACATTTACACTATAAGAGGTATGCCAAACATGGAAGCGAAATTTTCTAATCGGGTAAAAGAGGTGATCACGTTAAGTAGGGAAGAGGCATTGCGATTGGGCCACGATTATATCGGCACCGAACATCTGATCTTGGGGATGATCCGGGAGGGCGAGGGAGTAGCCGTAGCGATATTGAAAAAATTAGGCGTGCAGTTAGACCAACTGCGTGCCGAAATTGAAAAAATTTCGAAAGGAACAGCTACACAAGAAATAAAAAATGTGGCCAACATACCGCTGACGAGAGCCTCAGAAAAAATTTTAAAAATTACTTATCTCGAAGCCAAAGTTTTTAAAGCACAACTGATCGGCACCGAGCATTTACTGTTGTCTATTTTGCGCGACCCCGATAATTTAGCCACCCAAATATTAAACAAGTTTGATGTGGCCTACGACATTGTGAAAGAGATGCTCGAATACCAGCACGAAAACCCCAAGGCATCTTCCGACACAGACGATCCGGATGAAGATTCGTCTAAAATGTTTGGAAGCGGAGCTACACCCGGGCCGGGCAAAGAAAAGAAAGGATCAGAAAAATCGCGCACCCCGGTGCTCGATAACTTTGGCCGCGATTTAACGCGCTTGGCCGAAGACAACAAACTCGACCCGATAGTCGGGCGCGAAAAAGAAATTGAAAGGGTAGCACAGATCCTGTCGCGAAGAAAGAAAAACAACCCCATATTAATAGGCGAACCCGGTGTAGGTAAAACAGCCATTGCCGAAGGGCTGGCGCTCCGCATCATACAAAAGAAAGTATCGCGTGTGCTGTTTGGCAAACGGGTAGTAACGCTCGACTTGGCCTCGCTGGTAGCCGGTACCAAATACCGCGGGCAGTTTGAAGAGCGCATGAAGGCTGTGATGAATGAACTGGAGAAATCGCCCGATGTTATTTTATTTATTGACGAACTGCACACCATAGTCGGAGCAGGCGGTGCTTCCGGATCTTTGGATGCCTCCAATATGTTTAAGCCCGCCTTGGCGCGTGGCGAAATTCAATGCATTGGCGCCACCACGTTAGATGAGTTCAGGCAATACATTGAAAAAGATGGCGCATTGGCCAGACGTTTTCAGATGGTGATGGTTGACTCTACCTCTGTGGATGAAACCATACAGATATTAGAA
The DNA here is from genome assembly GCA_018267215.1 of Bacteroidota bacterium. Classification (GTDB taxonomy): domain Bacteria; phylum Bacteroidota; class Bacteroidia; order Cytophagales; family Cyclobacteriaceae; genus ELB16-189. The sequence continues at coordinate 12,934 of JAFDYX010000021.1, read as the reverse complement.
AACATCAAAGAAAAATACGAAGATCACCACCACGTCAGTTACACCAAAGAAGCGCTGGAGGCTTGCGTAAAACTTTCGGATCGCTACATCAGCGACCGCTTTCTGCCCGACAAAGCCATTGATGTAATGGATGAAGCCGGAGCCCGTGTGCACATCAACAACATCCATGTGCCGGAAGAAATCGTGAAGTTTGAGGAGGCGATTGAAGAAGTGAAAAAAGAAAAAAACAGGGTTGTAAAAAGCCAGAAGTACGAAGAGGCCGCCCGCCTGCGCGACAGTGAGAAAAAGTTGTTAGAACAACTGGAGTTGGCAAAAGTGCGGTGGGAAGAAAAGACCCGCACCGAAAAATATGTAGTGTCGGAAGACAACGTAGCCGATGTAATCGGGATGATGACGGGCATACCGGCCAACCGCATCGCCCAAAAAGAAAGCAACAAACTGCTGGGCATGGGCGACCAACTGAGCGGCAAAGTAATCGGTCAGGAAGAAGCCATCAAGAAACTAACCAAAGCAATTCAAAGAACACGTGTGGGGTTGAAAGATCCCAAAAAGCCGATCGGCTCATTTATTTTTCTGGGGCCAACCGGTGTGGGTAAAACAGAATTGGCCAAAGTGTTGGCTACTTATTTATTCGATAAGGACGATGCCCTGGTGCGCATAGACATGAGCGAGTACATGGAAAAATTTTCTGTGTCACGGCTGGTGGGCGCACCTCCCGGCTATGTGGGCTATGAAGAAGGAGGCCAACTGACAGAGAAGGTTAGGCGCAAGCCTTACAGCGTGGTGCTGCTCGATGAAATTGAAAAAGCGCACCCCGATGTGTTTAACATCTTGCTTCAGGTATTAGATGACGGCATACTAACCGATGGCTTAGGAAGGCGTGTGGATTTCCGCAACACCATCATTATCATGACTTCCAACATTGGCGTGCGCGATTTGAAAGACTTTGGTGCCGGCATCGGCTTTGCCACCAAAGCCAAGCGTGAAAACGAAGAAGAGTTGATGAAGAGCACGATTCAGACGGCATTGAAGCGCGCTTTCAGTCCCGAGTTTTTAAATCGCCTCGATGATGTGATCGTGTTTAATTCGCTGCAACGCGAACATATCCATAAGATTATAGACATTTCCTTAGGAAAACTTTTTGCCCGCATACTGACACTCGGTTACAATGTAGAGTTGACAGAAAAAGCCAAAGACTTTTTAGCCGAAAAAGGCTACGACCAGCAGTTTGGCGCCAGGCCGCTCAACCGGGCTATCCAAAAATATCTGGAAGACCCCGTAGCCGAAGAGATATTGAAAGGGGAGATAACCGAAGGAGGAACAATTGTTGCCGACTACGAAGGCTCGGGCGATGTGCTCACCATCAAAGGCAAAAAAACAAAAACCTCTCCGCGCGAAAAGAAGAGCGAGTAGGAGCAAAAATTGAAATAGAAAAAGGCGGGTAACACCGCCTTTTTGCTTGTTGCTTTCATGATTTCTGGTTGTCTAGCATTGGATAAAACTTATTGACTCAACCCAAATTCCAACAATTGCACTTTAGGCTCTGCTTCAGGCGTGAGTGTAAAGAAAATCTCAATAGCTCCTTTTTCTCCTTTTATTTCGAAAGAGCCACGCAATAAATTTTCGGGTTTTATTTTCCCAATGGAAACTATCTTTCCAATTTTTGAAAACAGCTCATCGGTTTCTTTTTTACGGTGGGCTTTTGAAATATCAGGGAAGAAATTTTCGGCAAACATCGAATCGAACTTATTATTCCAATCAGGGAGCATCCCCATAATTTGCTCCTGTACTTTTTTCAAGATTGGGGAAACAGGAAAAATTCTTTTCTTTAACTCTGCTAATATTATTAAGGTATCCAGAACTTTGGATGTGGGCATCCCCATACCTGCATAAGTGAGATTGCTGAATGCAACCACACCAATGCCATAATCAGGAAGAAGAATGTGAACACTTCCAAAGCCGGGCAAGCCGCCACTATGCGAAACGGCAATATCGCCATGGCAATCGTTGCGCCAACCGAGGCCGAAGCCATAGCTTGTGGTACGCGGGCAAATATTTCCGTTGCCGTCTTTAGTGTTAGAATATAACCCGCGGAACATCCACGGCTGCTGCATCTCTCTGGCAGAACTTCTTTTGACGGGCCCAACTTCAGCGGCATTTTGCACTACCGAAGCCGAGAGAAGAAAACTCATGTATTTTGCAAAGTCGTCTATTGTGCAAATCATTCCGCCCATGGATGCATAAGAACCATCTTTTAATAAAGGCTCGGGCTTCCATTGATTGTCTTCCCAGCGATAGCCAAGGGCTAATTTTTCGCTTGGAATTTTTCCATACTCAAACTCACAATCATTCATGCCCAACGGTCGCAGAATTTTTTCGATGATATAATCTTGATAATGTTGACCCGACACATTCGATATAATTCTCCCCAACAATGCGTACCCAAGATTGCTGTATTCAAACTGCGAACTTGGATTGGTAGAAAAGGAAATTCCTTTTTTAACAAAACCCATTAGCTCATCATCAGTATCAGAAAGTTGGCGATCGCCCCACGGATTGTCTTCCGGAAACCCTGCCGACATGGTAAGTAAATTAAAGATTGTAATTGGGTTTCCATCTTTTGTTGGATAGCTCAACGCTTCCATTTCAGGAATATAATAGGCAGCCGCATCAGTCAATTGCAGTTTGCCTTCATCGCGCAAGCGGAGAATAGCCATGGCCGTAAAACTTTTGGTCATCGAAGCAATGCGAAAGCGCGATTTGTCGTCAGCCAAAAATTTCTTTTCAAGATTAGCATAGCCGGTGGCGTTGGAATAAATCAACTTGTTATCAACAACAATTCCATAAGCAATGGAAGGATTATGTTTAATACGTGAATAATTCTTGAATACGGAATCAATCACCGATTTGTACGCTAAAATCTTTTCTGCGCGAAGCGAATCCTCAAAATAAGGTGCTTGATAGTGATCGTCCGCAGTGATGATTTTTATTTCTTTCTTGCTTTGTTGGCAAGAGAAAAGAAAAATAAGTAAAAATGGAGCGTAGAAATTTTTCATACGAGTCGGGTTTTCATAAAGATAAAAAATTATCTTTCCGGCTATGAGTGAAAAAGAATTTAAACCCGTGCTCGGCCTGTGGGACGGCACCATGCTGGTGGCCGGCTCGATGATCGGCTCCGGTATTTTTATTGTCAGCGCAGACATCGTGCGCAATGTGGGCAGCGGAGGCTGGCTCATTGCCGTGTGGGCTATCACCGGGTTTATGACGATCACGGCAGCCGTTAGTTATGGCGAGCTGAGCGGCATGTTCCCCAAAGCAGGCGGCCAGTATGTTTACCTGAAAGAAATCTATAACCCGCTCATCGCTTTCTTATATGGCTGGTGCTATTTCGCGGTCATCCAAACCGGCACCATTGCCGCTGTGGGCGTGGCTTTTGCCAAATTCACCGCTTACCTCATTCCTGCCTTTAGCGAAGATTTGGTGCTGCTGAATTTAGGACTGTTGAAAATATCTCCGGCACAATTGGTTTCCATAGTGTCTATCGTTCTGTTAACGTATATCAATTCGCGTGGCGTGCAGAGTGGCAAAATCCTGCAAACTTTTTTTACCGTCATCAAAATTGTATCGCTCTTCGGGCTCATTGCTTTTGGGTTTATCATGATGAAGAGCGATGTGTGGCACGCCAACTGGGATAATGCCTGGAACCTGCAGGGCATTGCCAAAGACCATAGCCTCTTAGACTATACTACAATACTGGGGCTGGGTGCCATCGCCTCGGCTATGGTGGGATCTGTTTTCAGCAGCGACTCGTGGAACAGCGTTACGTTTATTGCCGGAGAAATGAAAAGGCCTGAGCGCAACATTGGGCTGAGTTTATTTCTAGGCACGCTCATCGTTACGATTATTTATGTGCTGGCCAACACGATGTACCTTTCTGTGATGCCGCTGCAGGAAATTGCTTTTGCCGACAAAGACCGCGTGGGCGTGGTGGCAGCCAATGTAATTTTTGGTGCGGCCGGCACGGTGGTGATGGCTTTGATGATTATGGTGTCGACATTTGGTTGCAACAACGGTTTGATTTTATCAGGCGCGCGCGCTTACTACACTATGGCCAAAGACGGGCTGTTCTTTAAAAAGGCCGGAGAACTCAACCGGTTTTCGGTGCCGCAGTATGGCTTGTGGGTGCAATGTATCCTTGCTTCCATCTGGTGCCTGAGCGGAAAATACGGAGACCTGCTCGATATGATTTCGTTTGTAGTAGTGGTGTTTTACATACTGACGATTGTGGGCATTTTTATTTTGCGAAAAAAACGCCCTGATGCCAAACGTCCCTACAAAGCATTTGGCTACCCGGTGCTGCCTATCATTTATATTTTAATGGGCACGGCCTTCTGTCTGCTGTTGATTTTCTTTAAACCTAATTATACCTGGCCGGGATTGATTATTACACTGCTCGGCATTCCGATTTATTTATTACTTTTAAGAGAGAAGAAATAGAGTAGGCGTTTTCTAAAAAATCTAAAATCTAAAAATATGGAAGCTAGAGCATTTAAAGCATCGGTAGTTTTTTTGGCAGTAGTGTTTTTAACTTCCTGCGCGCACCGGATGGTAGGTACTTGGTCGGTGCAACGATACGAAAACACCACCCCGGGGCAACAGGGCGTGGCGCTGCACAACATCGGCACGATCCAGTTTAATAAAAATGGCTCGGGCGAAAAAAATGTCAGCTACACGGTGTTGGGCACAACCCATGAAGACAAAACTCCTTTTCAGTGGACATGGCATGAAGACAAGTACGTGGTCATCAAAAGCGAAGCCTCCGATTTTGCTAAGACATGGATCATCATGACCAACAAAGGGAAATTTCAAAAATGGAAGGCAACAGAAGGAGACCACATCCAGATTTTGGAGTTAAAGAAATAAGAAACAGCGTGAAATTTTCCTTGGCAAAAAAATATGATAAGAAGTCTGAGGCAGGTCTGTTAAACTGAATCAACACTGATTTTTTCCATCAACGATTGAAGCGAACTGAACGAGTTGCCTTGGTATTTCCACGAGGCAGTTTCTGATATTATTTCTACGGTATCGCCTTCATCAGAAATCAAATACCCTTCACGCTCAAAAGCATTTTTAGTCCACAACAACTGATGGCCGGCACCGATCAGTTTAATCTGCTGCGAGCGAAAAGGTTTGTGCTGAATTTTCCCGGTCTTCAGATCAAAGCCTTTGAACTGAAAAATATTGTCGAAGGAATTGTCGAGCACCAAGTCTTCGGGCATGCCGGTAATAATTTTTTTGTCGGGCGTAGCGAGCCAGATGGTGTCTGCTAATTGTAATGCCAAATCTAATTCATGTGTAGCCACTAAAATGGCTTTCTCTTTTTCGTGGGCAAGCCGCTGCAGCAACTTCATTATTTTTACCCGGTTGTTCAAGTCAAGGTGTGCGGTGGGTTCGTCCAGCAAAATGATGGGCGTTTCCTGAGCCAAAGCACGGGCAATCATGGCCAGTTGCAGTTGGCCATCACTCAAACCTTCTAATCGTTTGTCGGCCAAAGATTCTATCTGCACTTCGCTGATGGCCTGCGCAATGAGGCGGTGATCATCTTTAGAAAAAGAAATCCCCCACCGCACATAAGGGTAGCGGCCATAGCTTACTAAGTCGTAAACCGTCATGTTCGTAGAAGATATTTTATCGGTCAGCACCAAGGCCATTTTTTTAGAGCCGACATTAGTTAGCGCTCCACCCAAAGTGGGTTGGAGGCCGGCCAATGTTCTGATCAGCGTGGATTTGCCAATGCCGTTAGGACCCATAAAACAGGTGAGCGTACCCGCCAGAAGAGAAACAGACACATTTTCGAGCAAAATATTTTTGCCCGCACCATGCCGATAGCCGGCACACAGGTTTTTGGTGTGAAGAAAAACTTTATTTTTACCCATGGAATTGGTAAAGCAAATTGATTTTTTTGGCTTCGCCAACTCTTAGAAAATTGTTTACACACAAATCACCCAACTCAAAATTAAAAACCACATGAAAAAAATTATTTTCCTTGTGTTGTTGGCTTGCTCTCTTGCGTCTTTTGCCCAGAAGAAAAAAGAGAAAGAAAAAACAAAACCCGAAACACCGGTAGTCTCCGCACCCGATAAACTGTTGCCGGCTCCGCAAAAAATTACCACCGTGGAGGGCATCACCGAATACCGATTGGCCAACGGCCTGCGCGTATTGTTGTTCCCGGATCCCTCCAAACAAACCATCACGGTGAACATTACCTACATGGTGGGCTCGAAACATGAGAACTATGGCGAAACAGGCATGGCACACTTACTCGAGCACATGGTCTTTAAAGGAACTCCCAATCATCCAAACATTCCGCAAGAGCTGACTTCGCATGGTGCGCGCCCCAATGGCACCACCTGGCTCGACCGTACCAATTATTTTGAAACGTTTAATGCCACGGATGAAAATTTAAAATGGGCACTTGATTTGGAAGCCGACCGCATGGTTAATTCGTACATCGCCAAAAAAGATTTAGAAAGCGAGATGACCGTGGTGCGCAATGAATTTGAAATGGGAGAGAACAGCCCCTTCAGCGTGCTGATGGAGCGTGTGATGGCTGCGGCTTATGATTGGCATAATTATGGAAAATCAACCATCGGCTCGCGTGCCGATGTAGAAAATGTGCCCATCGACCGACTGCAGGCTTTCTATAAAAAATATTACCAACCCGACAACGCGGTGTTGACGGTGGCCGGGAAAATTGATGAAGCCAAAACATTGGAAATGATCAATCAGTATTATGGAGCGATACCCAAGCCAACACGCGAACTCCCTCGGTTTTATACCCAAGACCCCACGCAAGATGGCGAACGTACCGTTACGTTGCGCAGAGTGGGCGATGTGCAGTTGGTAATGGCCGCTTACCACATCCCTGCGGGTTCTCATGCCGACTATCCTGCTGTTGCGGTTCTGTCAAGAATTTTGGGAACAGAACCTTCAGGCCGTTTGTACAAAGCATTGGTGGAAACAAAAAAAGCGAGCTCTGTAGGCGCTAACGATTTTCAATTAAAAGAACCGGGCTTACTGCTCACCTTTGCCGAGGTGTTGAAAGACAAATCGCTAAGCGATGCCAAGAGCGCCATGCTGCAAACGCTGGATGATTTATCAAAAAATTCTCCCACACAAGAAGAGGTTGACCGCGCCAAAACAGAAATTTTAAAACAAACCGAATTGATGTTCAATTCTTCTGAGCGCATTGGTCTTGAACTGAGCGAAGCCATCGGCACGGGCGATTGGCGGTTGCTGCACATTACACGCGACCGCGTGAAGGCCGTAACACTCGAAGACGTGAAGCGTGTAGCTACTCAATATATTAAACCCGATAACAGAACCGTAGGCGAATTTATTCCAACGGAAAAACCAAACCGCTCCGAAATCCCAGCCACACCCGATGTAGAAGCGTTGGTAAAAGATTACAAAGGCACCCAAACTGTAAGCCAAGGCGAAGTGTTTGATCCGTCTCCAGCCAATATCGAATCGAGAACCAAGCGCTCAGAATTGTCTAACGGAATGAAGTTGGCCACGCTCACCAAAAAAACCCGTGGCGAATCGGTTGAAGCAAGAATGACAATCAGGTTGGGTGATGAAAAATCACTTCAAGGAAAAAGTATTGCAGCAGATTTTGCTGCCATCTTGTTGATGCGCGGCACAACGAAACACACACGCCAACAGTTGAAAGATGAACTCGATAAACTCAAAGCCAATGTGTTCATTGGCGGAAGCGCACCCAACGTGTCGGTAAATATTTCTACCACAAGACCCAATCTGGCAGCAGCATTAAATCTTGTAGCCGAAATGCTGAAAGAATCTTCTTTTCCGCAAGATGAATTTGATAAATTGGTAAACGAACAAATGGCAAGTATTGAAGCACAACGCAGCGAGCCGCAGGCTATCGCCTTCACGAGTATCCAACGCCACATTAACCCATACCCCAAAACTGACCCGCGTTACACAACGAACCCCGATGAAGACGTTGCCGAAATAAAAAGTGTGAAGTTGGAGGAAGTGAAAAAATTTTATAAAGATTTCTATGGAGCATCTGCGGCAACGTTAGCCATCGTAGGCGATTTTGATGAGAATGAAGTGAAAACACTTGTTACAGGATTATTTGGAAGCTGGAAAAGCCCAAGTGCAGTTGCACGCTTAGAAAATAAAGCAGCCCAGGTAAAAACTATTAACGAGTCGTTTGAAACCCCCGATAAGGCAAATGCCTTTTTCGTAGCCGCATACAATTTCGAATTCCGCGATGACAATGCAGATTACCCTGCCATGGTGATTGGCAATTATATGCTGGGCGGAGGATTTTTAAATTCTCGTTTGGCTACACGCATCCGTCAAAAAGAGGGGTTGAGTTATGGCGTTGGCTCGCAGTTTAACGCAGGTTCGCTTGATCATGTGGGGACTTTCCTTGCTTACGCCATCTATGCTCCCGAAAACGTGGATAAACTCGAAGCCGCTTTTAAAGATGAAATCAATAAAGTAGTAGCAACAGGTTTTACTGCCGAAGAATTAGCAGCGGCCAAAACGGGTTGGTCGCAAGGCCGCACCGTTAGCCGCGCGCAAGACGGCTCGCTGGCAGGAACATTGAACAATTACTTATTTATCAAACGCGATTTGAAATGGGATGAAGGTTATGAGAAAAAAGTAATGGATTTAACAGTAGAGCAAGTAAATGCAGCCATAAAAAAACACCTCGACCTTTCAAAAATTAACATCGTAAAAGCAGGCGATTTTGCCAAGGCGAAGGCAAAAGCAGCATCAGCCGATAAAAAATAAACATTAGAGGTTAAATAAAAGAAGCGACCGTTGTCAGGGGACAGCGGCCGCTTTTTCTTTGCAATTCAAATAAATACTCTCATATTTGCAGCCCTTTAATAGAGTGACTCATGAAACGTACGTATCAACCTTCGCGCAAGAAAAGAAAAAACAAGCACGGTTTCCGCGAGCGCATGGCTACGGCCAATGGCCGCAGAGTGTTAGCTTCTCGCAGAAAGAAAGGCCGTAAAAAACTGACGGTTTCTGATGAAGGGACTTCCAAAACAAGGTCTAAGTAAAACACCATGCCCGCTCGGGATGGAACAATCTCATGGGGCAATTTTCATTTTCAAAGCCCGAAAGGCTCAGCAGCAAGAAATTAATTCAGGAACTCTTTGCCAAGGGTTCTTCTTTCTATTTAAGTCCTTTCAAAATCATATTTCTGCCCCAGCCAGCCGATGCTCAAGTAAACAAACTGCTGATTTCGGTTCCTAAAACAAAGTTTAAAAAAGCCACAGAGCGCAACACCATTAAAAGGCGCATTCGCGAAGGCTACCGGCTCAATAAAATAGAATTGAAGCCGGATAAAAAATTTTTGATTGCGTATATTTACACTTCAGGGAAAATATTGGCATCATCTGCAATGCACGAAAAGATGATTGCTTCGCTGAGGAAAATCAATGAAAAAGATGCGTAACAGAAATTTGAAGATAGCCGGAGTGGCGTGCGTAGTCTTTGCAGCGTTGGCTTTCGCCCGGCCGGCCGAACGATATTTTGACATTGCCAAAAGCCTCGACATCTACGCTTCCTTGCTCAAAGAAGTAAACGAATATTATGTGGATGAAACCAACCCCAAGAAGTTGGTGGACATCAGCATCAATGGAATGCTTGACCGCCTCGATCCCTACACGGATTATATCTCGAAAGAAAACGCAGAGGCATTTAGCATTCAAACCACCGGTCAATATGCGGGCATCGGAGCGTTAGTCGGGCGTATCTATGGAAAAACAGTGGTGACCAATCCGTATGTCGGATTTCCGGCCTACCAGGCCGGCATCCATGTAGGTGATGAACTGATTTCGATTGATGGAAAAGACGTGCAGGGAAAAGCTACGAACGAATCGAGCGCACTCTTAAAAGGAGCCCCTAAAACAGAAGTACTCGTTGAGGTAAAACGATATGGCGAGCCGGGGACATTGAAATTTAAAATTGTCAGAGAACGGATTAAAATAAGCAACGTTACCTATCAAGGGCTCATCGACAAAAATACAGGCTACATCAAGCTGGATGAATTTACCCCGGGTGCAGGCCGCGAGATGGCAGAAGCGGTCATTAAATTAAAATCGCAAGGAGCAGAAAAACTGATCCTCGACCTGCGCGATAATCCCGGAGGGTCGCTGTATGAAGCTATCAATATTGCGGGGCTTTTTATTCCCAAAGGAAAAGAAGTTGTTTCTACAAAAGGAAAGTCAACGGATTCTAATAAAACATACACCACGCTCAGCGCAGCAATAGACTTGCAGATACCATTAGCTATTTTGATAAACGAAGGCACAGCCTCGGCATCAGAAATAGTGGCCGGGTCGCTGCAAGATTATGACCGCGCCTTGTTGTTGGGGCAGCGCACCTTTGGCAAAGGGCTAGTGCAAACCACACGCCAGCTTCCTTACGATGCACAACTGAAAGTAACCACCGCTAAGTATTACATCCCCAGTGGCCGGTGCATTCAAGCAATTGACTATGCGCACCGAAAAAGCGATGGCTCTGTTTCAAAATTTGCCGATTCTGTTAAAAGAGAATTTAAAACAAAAGCTGGCCGCAAGGTCTATGATGATGCCGGGCTTGATCCGGATATAACGGTGAAAGATGAAACCATATCGCAGGCTGTGGCCGGGCTTATTTCATCAGGACTGATATTTGAGTATGCCAACAGGTATTGTGGAGAAAATAAAAAAGTACCAGCCGATTTGGCTGCATTCAGCCTCAATGAAGAAGCGTATCAAAAATTTGCAGTGTGGGTAAAGACACAGCAATTCGAGTTTATGCCCGAGTTGGAAAAGAAGGTGAACGACTTGATGATCTCTGCCCGGGAAGAAAAAAATAGAGAACAACTGATTGGCGCCATCAACATATTAAAGAGCCGCATCAAACAAAGCCGTGAAGAGGTAAGCCAGCTATTTAAGGCTGATATAAAAAAACTCCTCGAACAGGAAATTGTTTTTCATTATGGGCAGATGAATGGCCAAATGATGTACCAGATTCCACGCGATGGCCAGATTCTTGCAGCCCGCAAGGCACTGAACGATTTAACGTCCTACCATAAACAGCTGTCGCCTAACTGATGGCTTTGATCTTGAGTTTAGAAACTTCCTCGCACACATTTTCCTGCGCGCTCCATCAGGATGGCCGTTTAGTTTCTTTCAAAGAAAGCCCGGCTCAGCAATCAACCGCATCTTTGCTTTCGGTTTCTATCAACCAATTATTTGAAGAAAGTGAGGCAGACAAAAAAAAGTTGAGCGCTGTGGTTATATCCTCGGGCCCCGGGTCGTACACCGGCCTTAGAATTGGCACGGCTACGGCAAAAGGAATTTGTTATGCACTCAATGTTCCGTTGATAACTGTTAATACGCTGGAGTTGCTCCTTTATCAATTCATGAAATCAAAGAAAGACAATTTGAATGATAGTTTTTTTTTATGCCCCATGCTCGATGCACGCAGAAGTGAGGTTTACTGTGCCTTATTTGACAGCAGAGGTAATCGGGTAGAAGAAACAACAGCAAAAATTATTGATGAGAATAGCTTTTCCGATTACTTAACCCAACACCCCATTTTCTTCTTTGGCGATGGCGCCTCCAAATGCAAGGATATAATCCGACACCCACACGCAACATTTACGGAAGGTATAAACCCGTCAGCTGCAATTTTAGGAGAATTGGGGGACGAAAAATTAAGACAAGGCAATGTCGAATCTGTCGAAGATTTTGAGCCACTTTACTTAAAAGATTTTTTGGTAAAAAAACCAAAATCCGTTTCTTGATGTTTGGATAAGAAGTATGGAAAATCAAATTGTCAACCGCGTTGCGGCCAGTAGCTTAGTTACCTTCGATTTGGAAGAGTTGTATGTGCCTGGCGAAAGAGTAGTTTTCGATCTGAAAGACTTTCTTTATCAGGAAATCATTCTCCGGGAAAAAGATTTTCGGCAACACATTAAAGATCACAACTGGAATTTTTACAAAGACAAACAAGTAGCTATGCAATGCACAGTCGATGCCATTATCCCCACTTGGGCATTCATGATGGTGGCATCTGCATTGCAACCATTTGCCAAGTCTGTCGTGGTGGGTTCTTTACAAGATTTAGAAACATATCTTTTTCTGGGGCAACTACAAAAAGTAGATTGGCATAAATATCTGAACGCAAAAGTAACAGTGAAGGGATGCAGCAAAGTAGAAGTTCCCACCTCAGCTTATGTAGAAGCAATCAACAAACTAAATACAGTGGCATCCAGTGTGATGTTTGGCGAAGCCTGCAGCACAGTACCTATCTTCAAACAAAAAAAATGATTTTTTGATCATATTTTTCTAATTGTAACTTTCTGTATCTCAATATTGTAGAGGCATGTGGATAAATAGTCTAAAAACTTTTGCCCTCCTCTTTGCTAAAAAAACGAGTTCTTGTACCTTTGCGCTCCCGTTTGGGGTAGGTAGTTGTTTTTGAGAGGGGAGGCGGGTTGAATTGATGGGGCAAAAGGGATCCCACGATTTTCCTGATAGTCCGAGAGGATTGGAAGGGGGAAACGTTCATTGAATAGATGAGGTTGATAGCGGGCCCGCGGGACGGCCGATAGAGGTTTTCCCGCGAGTCGATTCTAATAAATGGTACCTGAGAGCCGGGAGGTTCAAAAGGGTGCCGGACAAGAGACGATGAGACCAAGGACAAATACATAATCTGAAAGGGCCGGTCACCGGTAACGGTGGCGGCCGGAGTAGGGAGCCGAAGGGCGGGGAATCCCGCTTGGGAGGCGTAAAGAGAATACTATGGAGAGTTTGATCCTGGCTCAGGATGAACGCTAGCGGCAGGCCTAATACATGCAGGCCGGACGGCAACCCTGCCAGCAATGGCGGGG